>CAWBYT010000009.1:0-329638 GCA_963793175.1 uncultured Actinomycetes bacterium | reverse complement strand
TCGCATGGATTGCCGCCGTGCTGGGCCGCGGGCAGCTTGTGTTTTTTCTGTTGTACGCGGGTCTGATCGTCTTCTTCGTGTTCTTCTTCGCCGCCGCTGCGATCGATCCGAGGGTCGCGACCGCACGCGCCTCCAGAGCCTCGAGCTCGCCCGAGTTTTTCGACGCCGTTTTCACGCGCGTCACGGCGCTCGGCGCGCTCTATCTCGTGGTGCTGTGCCTGGCGCCCGAGGCCATGATCGGCCTGTCGCTGCCGGCCTACATCGGCGGCACGTCGCTGCTGATCACCGTCCTGGTGGCGATGGACATCATTGCCAAATGGCAACACGCCTGGCGCGCCCGTACGATACGCGGGTAGGCGAGTGCCGGACGAAACAGCGCCTTCCCCCGGAATGGGCGAAAGAGGCGCCACCTCTGCTCGAAAGGGATTGGCGCCATGTCGCTTTGGTCAAGACTTGTCCAGCTCGATGTCAAGATGCGGCAGGCGATGGCCGTCTACCTGATCATCCCCCTGTTCGGGCTCGCCATTCCGGTGAGCCTTTTCGTCCTCGGGCAATCGTATGTGGCCTATCGCTCGCTTGCCGACCGCGGGGTCCAGGCCATCGCCACCATTCAAACCGTCGCCGAGACCGGCGGGCGCCACAACCGCAACGCGGTAACCTCCACCTTCAGGGCCGCCGACGGACGCGACTACACGTCGAAGGCCTTCTACGCACTCGACGGAAGCCGCCACTTGCGTCCTGGTATGAGGATGGGTGTCGTCTACCAGCACGACCTGCCGTCCAACAACGCCCCGTCGCTCGGCTCCGCCAAAGGTGAGCTGCGCAGCGTCGGCTTCTTCGTGCTCCTCGCGTCCGTGATGTTCTCCGTGCTCGCTTGGATCTATCGCGGCGAGTACGCGGCCATGCTGTGCCGCGTGCGGCGCGTGGCATACGCCTGAGCGGAGGTTATTGAGCGCCGGGATCGCTCCCGTTCAACAACGGCAGCAATGCCATCAGTCCGAAAATCGGGCCGGGAACGAGCAGGAGAAATAGATGCTGCGCGGGCAGGCTGCCCGCCAGCGAGTTCAGCAGCTGGATGCTGACGATCGAGATGCCGAAGCCGATGCAGTTTGCAATCGTCAGGGCCGACCCGACCTGGTCGCTCGGGGCGTAGCGCGCATTGAGCGCGGAGAATTGCGGGGAGTTCGCCCACGACGACGATCCCCCAGAGCGCGAGGAAGGCGACGAACAGCACCGGTGGGGCCTGAAACATCAGCGGCGAGAGGAGGCAGCACACTCCCGATGCCGCAAGCTGCACGCTCGCTACCCGGGCGCTGCCGAAGTGCAGGGAGAAATACCCGCCCACAACACAACCGAGCGCACCCGCGGCGATCGTGCGAACGCCAGCAGCGACACGTTGAGGTCGGCGTCGCTCGTACGCGCCTTGTACGCGATCACGAGAGGCGGCACGAACGCCCAGAACGCGTAGAGCTCCCACATGTGGCCGAAGTAGCCGAACGAGGAAGCACGAAAGTCGGCCGACCTGAAGATGGTCGCGCAGCGAGCCCGGGGCGAACTTCGCACCGGCAGCAAGGAACGGACCGTCCGGCACCAGCGCGTACATCATCAGCCCGCCGGCGGCGGCAATTCCCGATACGCTGAGCATGACCGCGTCCCACGGCAGCGCGTGGCCGAGCCCCTTGATGAGATGCGGCAGCGCGGTGCCGAGCACCAGTGCGCCGACCAGGAACCCCAGCGCCTTGCCGAGATCGTGTCGATACCAGCCCGACGCGATCTTCATGCCGACCGGATAAATGCCGGCGAGGAAGAACCCCGTGGCGAAGCGCGTGAGGAGCAGGAGCGATACCTCACCCGGCAGAAAATAGCTGCAACCGTTGCTCGCCGCCCCGAGCAGGGCGCAGGTGAGAAACGTCGCGCGCGGCGAATATCGATCCGAGATGGCAAGGAGCGCGAACATGAGCGTACCCGCAATAAAGCCGAGCTGTACGGCGCTCGTCATGTGGCCGAGAGTGCCAGCAGGCCAATCGAAGCGGGCCTGCAGGTCGGGCAGCACCGCATTGCCGGCGAACCAGAGGGATGTGCCGGCAAGCTGTGAGACGACGATTACTGGGAGGATGCGGGCGGGTCGCTCGGGACTCATTGGCGGAAAGTATCACGGGCCGCGCCGAGGAAGCGGCGCTGCAACCTGCAGCAAATCCCCCGATAGCCTGTGCCGCTCAGCGCGGCCTCCGGGGATGCATGACAATCAGCTGGCCTGGAAGAGATCGGCGCGGCGCTTGAGGAGCGACTGGGCCTTGCCGGGCGCAATTCTGAACTCCCAGCCCTGGACGCGCTTGGCGATGTCCTCGGCCGTCTTCTTGGCCTCGCCCTCGCCGCCGGCGGCCTCGAGCGCCAGCCAGTAGTCCTCGCCCTGCTTGCGCAGCCGCAACGTGACGCCGAGGCCGCCGTCGGCCTCGATGCGGATCACGTTGACGTCGTTGCCCGTCATGGTCGCCGCCGTCTTGCGCACGTCCTCCAGATCGATCGTGGCAACTGCGCGCGCGATGTCGTCGAGGCCCGCGCCTTCCTTCAGCTTCTTGTCGTCGGGGATGCCGAGGAGGGCGTACTTCCTGGGATCGGCGGCATCGCGCTGAATCACCAGCGGCTCCTCGCCGGGAATCTCGACCGTGACCTTGGAGACTTTCGGCGCACCGCCGAGGTCGAGCACGGTCGCCTGCACCCAGTCGCGCACGGCGAGCGAGACATCGACGTCGGCGTTGCTGAGCCAGGTCTGGTCGTCGCCGGGCTTCCTCACGTAGGTGCCGCCCTTGCTGGCGCCGAAGGCATCGAAGCGCTTCTTGCCGACGATTGCCGCGGCGAGCGGGTTGCCCTTGTCGTCGAGCAGGCGCACCAGGCGTGACTTGGCGTCCTTGCCCGTGGGCTCCTCGAGCTCGAGGAGCGCGTAGCGGTCCTTGTTGCGGGTCTTGCCCTCGACCAGTTCGGCCTGCGCCAGCTTGACGAGCAGGGCGCGCACGGCATCGGCCTTGGCCGGGAAGCCGCCGCGGTCGCTGAGCACCCAGCCGTCCTTGTCGGCGGCCAGGGTCAGCGTCTTGTCGCCCTGCTTGATCTCGATCTTGGCGATCTTGCCCGACTGGGTGATGAGGCCGGGAAACAGGCTCGCGCCCGACACCTTGGCCTGCGACCAGCGGTTCTGCGTGGCAAAGGTGGTGAGCGCCAGCGCCACGGCGAACACCGTGATCACCGTCAGCGCGGCAAAGTGCTTTGGCTTCATGGCTTGCCCTCCCCCGCGTCGCCGGTAGGCGGCTGTGCGCGGCGGCGATGGCGCGCCGCCCATGCAATCCCGCCGACGCCGATCAGCAGCGGCACGAGCGCGATGTTGGCGAACTTGAGCCATCCGTCGAGGCGGTCGATGTCCTGCCGCAGCGCGCGCTTCACCTCACGCAGCTCGCGTCGGATCGACAGCATGTCGCCGCGGAATCTCTCGATCGCCTGCCGATCGTTCTCGCTCAGGATCACCGAGCCGCCTTCGCCAGTCTTCTCGAGCTTGGCGAGCTGGTCCTGTACCTCCTTGAGCTTGGTGGTGAGCGCCTGCTCCTTCTCGCGGTAGCGGCGCTCGGCGTCGCGCCGCAGCTCATTGACGAGCTTGAACGGGCGGTCCTCGGCGCCGCGCCCGCGAAGCGCGATCAGCGCCTCCGAGCCCGAGAGGTTGTCGAGCGCGTTGACCACGAAGGCGGCATTGCTGGCATTGGGAATCGCCACTTGCTGGCCCATGAAATCGCGCACGTCGACCCAGAACTGATCGTTGAGGAGGTCGGCGTCGGCCACGACGATCACGTTGACCTTCCCCGAGGCCACGTGCGGCTTGGCGGGCGGGGCCGCCTCGGCCTTCTCCTCCTTGGGCTTGTCGTCCTTGGGCTTATCACCCTTGGGCCTGGCCTCGGTCGTATCCTTGGCCTCCTTGGCGGGCTCCTCCTTGGCGTCCTTGGCGCCATCCGCCTTGGCCTTGTCGTCCCCCTCCTTCTTCTCCGGCTCCTCCTTCTTGGGCTTCGGGGCGCCCTCGGGGAACGCACTGTTGGCCGTACCGGAGACGCGCGCCGCCAGTGTCAGCGGCTTACCCTCGGGCTTGTAGGCTCGCAGGAGGGCAACTGGATCGGGCATGCCGGCGAACTTCTCCGCCGCGATCTGCATCGCTTGCGGGCTCGTCACCACGATCGGCGTCACTTGCGTGGTGGAGCCCTCGGCCTTGGTGAGAAAGCCCGGCGTGCCGAGATGGAGCCGCTCGACGCCACCCGACAGCACGTCCTTCTCGTCGAGGCTCGAGCGGTCGAGGCCGAGCCAGCCGACGTACTCCGTCACGACGGGGCGCACTCCCCCGCCGAACTGCACGCGGCGCGCATTGGCGATGTCGCCGGCAACCTTGGTCGGATCGAACTCTATCCCCCACGACTTGAGCAGCTTGATGAACTCCGGCGACGGCCCGCCGGCGCCCATCATGGCCATGGGTCCGCGCGCGTTGGTCTCGACCACGGGATCGACGAACGCCAGCACCTTGCCGCCGGCGAGCGCGAACTGATCGATGGCGTAGGCCGCCTCTGCCGTCAGCCGGTCGGGTTGCGCCACCATCAGCACATCGATGTCGGCGGGGATCTCCTTCAGGTCCTGCGTCAGCGCCCGGATCTCGAAGAAATCGCGGATCTGCTCCATCACCACCTGCGGCGGCTGCTGCCGCCCGCCGCCCATCATCGCCATCGGGTTCATGGCCCCGTCGAGCGGCAGGCCGGTGATCAGCCCGACGATGCGCTTCTTCGGGTTGGCGAGCGAATAGATGAGCTTGGTCAGGTCGTACTCGAGGAACGGCTCGCGGTCCGTCGAGAAGAACGGGATGCTGGCGTCGGTGTCGGTCGAGTTGGTGGCGATCAGGCCGAAGTAGCCGGTCTCGCCATCCGTGTTGAGCCGCACGCCCCGCAAGCCCGCCGCGACCGCCTTGTCCTCGGCATCGGAGAACGGCTCGGGATCGAATACCTCGACCTGCAGCCGCCCGCCCGAGATGTCGCTGTACTGCTGCAGCAGGGCGCGCACGCGCTCGAAGTAGCGGCCATAGACCGGCGCCGCCTCGCCGAGCCGCCGGGTATAGTAGAGCCGCACGCTGATCGGCTCGTCGATCGCGCGCAGGATGCCGCGGGTGCCCGGCGAGATCGTGAACAGCCGCTGCTGGGTCAGGTCCGCCTTCGCATTCCTGAGCGTGCTCGAGGCGAAGAGATTGACGCTGAGCAGCAGGATCAGCGCCAGGGCGATGCTGGCCCACGCCAGCGTGTGCCGCGGCAGCCGCGCGCACCGCGCGACCAGCCAGTCGGCGCCCGTCCGATAGAGCTCGCGTCCCCGCTCGAGAATGCTAGCCACGATTGCTCCTCCTCAGTCGGCTTTCTTGAGCTCGACGAATATGCGGTTGGCAAACAGCGCAAAGGCGATCAGCGACAGGTAGAAGACCAGTCCCGACAGATCGAGCACGCCCCTGGTGACCCGGTCGAAGTGGGACAGGAAGCTCATCGACGCCACCGCCGAGACCAGGAATGACGGCGTCCAGGCGCGCAGCACGTTGAGCACCAGCTCGAGCCCGCTCATGACGAGCAGGAAGCAGAGCGTCGCCGAGATGATGAAGGCGATCACCTGGTTCTTGGTCAGCGCCGAGATCGCCGAGCCGATGGCGAGGAACGCGCCCGCCATCAGGAAGCTGCCGATGTAGCTGACGAGGATCACGCCGTTGTCCGGGTTGCCCAGGATGTTGACCGTGATCCACATCGGGACGCTGGCTCCGGCACCGGCTCCGCCGACGGCAGCCGCGCCGAGGGCCGCCGCGCCCGCGGCCGCCTGCTTCGCCGTGCCTCCCGTTCCCGGCTCACGGGTGACGATCAGGGTGTCGGTCGGCGACGGCGTCCACGGCTGGGCCGGGGGCAGTGCCGCCCGCTGCGTGCGCACGGCGGCCAGGAATGCGTCGGCGTCGCCGAACCGCTCCTCGGGTCGGCGACGGGTCGCCTCCAGGACCAGGGCGTCGATGCCGGCCGGGATGCCGGCCCTGACCGAGGACGGCGCGGGGACGTCCTCGTGGACGTGCCGGTAGGCGACCTGCATCGGAGCGGACGCGGTGAACGGAACCTGACCGGTGATCAGCTCGAACAGCAGGATCCCCGTGCTGTAGACGTCGGAGCGCGCGTCGGTGTGGTCGTGCTCGACCTGCTCGGGCGACAGGTAGGCGACGGTGCCCAGCAGCAGGCCGTTGGTCTTGCCGGAGTCGGCGCCCTCGATCGCGCGGGCCAGACCGAAGTCGGTCACCTTGACCCGCCCGTCCTCGGAGATCAGGACGTTCTCGGGCTTGATGTCCCGGTGGACGTAGCCGGCCCGGTGGGCGGCGGCGAGCGCCTGGAGGACCGGGTCGACGATCGCGAGGGCCTGGGCCGGGGGCAGCGGACCGTGCGCCCGCAGGACGTCGCGCACCGTATGACCGGGCACGTACTCCATGACCAGGTAGGTGACCCCGGCGTCGTTGCCCTGGTCGTGCACCCCCACGGCGTACTGGCTGTTGAGGCGCGCCGCGGCCCGTGCCTCGCGCTCGAAGCGGTCGACGAAGCCGGGATCGGTGGCGAAGGTCGGGTGCATCACCTTGATGGCCACGGTCCGCTCCAGCCGCAGGTCGGCGCCCCGGTAGATGGTGGCCATCCCGCCCCGCGCGAGGAAGGACTCGACCCGGTACCGCCCGTCGAGCACCCGGCCCTGCAGCGGGTCGACCGCCGTCTGGCTCGGGGGCGGGTTGGGGGTCACGGGGCAATTCTAGGAGGCCGACGCGAGGTCGCCGGTTAGGCTCCTGGCTCGTGGCGGATGTTCTGGTCGTGGGGGCCGGCCTGGCGGGGGCACGGACCTGCGACCTGCTGCGCGGAGCGGGCCTCACCGGCCGGCTCGTCCTGATCGGCGCCGAGGCCGAGCCGCCCTACGACCGGCCTCCGCTGACGAAGGACCCGGGAGTCGAGGTGGACCTGCGTTCGGCGATGGGACTGGATGTCTGGGCCGCTGCCGACGAGGTTCGACTCGGGGTCCGTGCCGAGCGGCTCACGGTGCGCCCGGGTGAGCCGGCCGGGCTGGTGGTGGCATGCTCGGACGGGACGGAGCTCGCGGCCGGCGCGGTCGTGGTGGCGACCGGGGCGAACCCGGTGGTCCCTGCGGGCTGGCAGATCCCCGGCACTCACGTCCTGCACACGCGGTCGGGGGCCGGGTCGCTGTGGGCCGACGTCCGGCCCGGCGGCCGGCTGGCGATCGTGGGCGGCGGGTGGATCGGGTGCGAGGCGGCGGCCACCGCCGCGGGCCGCGGAGCCCATGTCGACGTGTTCGAGGCCGCCGGTCAGCTGCTGGCGGGTCGGGTGCCGCCCGAGGTCGCCCGGCGGATCGCCACCTGGCTGGCCGATGCCGGGGTCGAGGTCCATGTCGCCACCCCGATCGGCGGGATCGCGACCCGCGACGGCGCCGTCGCGGTAGCGGGGCTGACCGCCGACGTGGCCCTGGTCGCCCTCGGCGTCCGACCGGCCACCGGCTGGCTGGCCGGGTCCGGTGTCGGGCTGACCGACAGTGGCGCGGTCCGGGTGGACCCCTGGGGCCGCTCGACCGTCCCGGGGGTGTTCGCGGTGGGCGACGCCGCCGACCGCTGGTCGCCCAGGTACGCCGCGCACCTGCCCGGCGGGCACTGGACCGAGGCGCTGAACGCCCCGGAGGCGGTGGCGCCAGTGGTCGCCGACTGGGCGGCGGACGGGGCGGGGGACCGGGCAGCTGGCGACGACCCCTCCCCGCGCGCATGGACCGCGACGCCCAGCCATCCGGCGCCGGACCGGATCCCCTACGTGTTCAGCGACATCGGCGGTCGCAGGCTGCTCGTCCTCGGGGCACCGGCGGCCGGCCGCCGGGTGGTCTGGCGGGAGTCGGCCGGCGACGCACCCGAGGAGTGGAGCGCGTTCACCCTCGACGCGTCCGAACGGCTCGTCGGGATGTGCACCGCCGGGCGTCCGCGCGACCTCGTCGCTGCCCGCCGGGCGATGACCGACCATCCGCGGGGCACGCCGCGCGTGGATCCCGGTGCCCTCGCCGACCCGACGGCGCTCCCGCGGGCCATGTTCCCCGCGTTCCCGGTCGGCACCTGAGGCCATGGGCCGGGCGCAACCGTCCACCTGACCGGCGGTTGGGCGCGGCGCGTGTGGGATGCTGCTGCGGCTATGAGCGGTGCAGGTGTTCGAATCGGCGAGAGGTCGTGTCCGGATGAGCAATCGGATCGCCCTTTGGCGTGACGCCCCCGACTACGACGCGGCGGCGGAGCTGGCCGCCCTGCTGGACTGGGCCTCCGTGCTCATCGACGTTGGCGAGGGCGGGGGCCGCGAGGCCTTCTTCGAAGCATGTGCCGTCGGGTTCGGGTTCCCCGACTACTTCGGGCACAACTGGGACGCCTTCGAGGAGTGCCTGGAGTCCCAGGAGTTCGACGAGGTGGAGGACCTCGACGACGCCGACGGCCTGCTGATCCTGTGGTCGGGATGGGGGGACATGGCCGCGGCGGAGCCGGAGGAGTTCGCGATCGCGATCGATGTGTTCCGCGACATCCTCGCGGCCTGGGAGGAGTCGGACCTGGCCGCACGGGTCGTCCTGATCGGGGAGGGACCACCCCTGTCCCTTGGCCAGCAGCGGGCCGCGCGCGGGGCGTTCGTCGACGACGACTACGACATCGAGGAGCCCGCGGGCTGAACGACCAGCGCACCCGCCCGCGCGCGCGCCGCGTCGCTGCGGGGCCGCATGCCGCGGTCCACCGGGTCGCCGAGCAGGAGCCGGCGCTCGCCCGGGCTGGACACGAGGACGACGAGCACCATGGCCAGGGCGAACGCGGCTGCGAGGCCGTCGCGGAAGAAGTCCACCAGCGTGTCCGCGGTCGCGTTGGACTCGACCATCCCGTGCAGGACGAGCACCGTCGACACGATCATCACGACCCTGCAGCTGCCCGCCGGTGAGCCCGGTGGCCGCCAGCAGGGGCAGCGCCCAGAGCAGATACCACGGCTGGACGACCGGGCCCAGCGCCACGATCGTGAGCAGCACCAGCGCCGCCCCGCGCACCGGCGACCGGCCCTCGGGGCGCAGCACCAGGAACAGCGCGATCGCCGCCCCGGCCAGCATCGCCACCCCCCGGAAGAAGGTCACGGCGCCGTCCACGGTCCCCAGCCCGATCCAGTCCAGGACACTGCCCACCACCATCCCGGCGGCGGTGGGTGGCGACAGCCAGGTGCGCACCGTCCCGGGAGTGCTCAGGGAGGCGACCCAGCCCAGGCCGACGCCCACCGCCAGCGACAGCGCGGCGAAGACCAGCAGGACGATCGCCGACGCCCGCGCCCACGCCCAGATCCGCTGCGGCCAGGTGGCGCGGGTGCCGGCCCAGATCAGGCCGGCGAAGGGCAGCACCACCAGGGCGATCGGCTTGACCCCGCCGGCAAGGCCGATCAGCACCACGCCCATGACCGGATGCCGCTCCACCGCGAGGGTCAGGCCGGCGACCATCAGGCCGACCATCAGGGCGTCGTTGTGCGCCCCGGCCACGAAGTGCATCAGGACCAGGGGGTTCAGCAGGGCCAGCCAGACGGCCTTGGGGGGGTCGATGCCATGGGCGTACGCCAGGCGCGGGAGGTAGACGACCATCAGGGCGATGCCGGTCAGGGCGATCAGGCGGAACAGGATCGCCCCGAGGAACGCGTGCGTGCCGACCAGCGCCGCGACCCCCTGCTGGACCAGGAGGAACGCCGGACCGTAGGGCGTCGGGGACTCCGCCCACAGCGGGTCGGCCCCGGTCAGGAACCAGCCGGGCAGGGCGGAGACCCCCTCCTCGTAGGGGTTCAGGCCGGCCAGGATCAGCTGGCCCTGCGCGAGGTACGAGTAAGCGTCCCGGCTGAACAGCGGGGGCATGATCAGCAGGGGCGCCATCCAGACACGCGAGGATCGCCACGAGTCGCCTGTCGTCGCGCTCGAGGTTGTCCAGCACGTCATGGCCCAGCACCAGCCAGGTCTGCAGCAGGAGCGCCACACCGGCGAACACCGCAACGCGGGAGAGCACCTCGCCGGCGGTCGTGGAGCGCAGGGTGCTCACGATCCCGACGTCGATCAGCGGCGAGTTGGCCGGCAGCCACCCCACACCCAGGGCACCCAGCGCGATCAGCGAGCTGCCCAGCAGTCCCGGTAGGGCGTAGTGCGCCGCCACGGCCCGATCGATCCGAGCTGGCGAGGTGCGCGCGGGGCCAGCCATGAGGGGCAGGGTACTGCGAGGGCCGACGGTGAGCCGGGCCGGTCGCGGCCCGGGCGGCGGGCCGACGATCCGGCGGTGAGGCGCGCGATCAGGCGGGGGAGGGTCGACCCTGCCGCCAGTAGCCCATGAAGCTGCGCGCCGAGGCGGCGGGCCCGTGCTGTCGGCTCGCCCGGCGCAGGGACGCGATCCAGGCCGCCTCGCCGCCGAACCAGGCGCAGGTGGCGGCCTCGGCGGGGGTCTCCGACTCGTCCCAGAGCAGGGGACCGCCGCCGCGCCGACCCCGCGGGGCCGGAACCGGCGGCGCCGCCACATGCAGGATCTCGGCGGCTGCCACGCCGACGCCCCGGGGATCGCGTTCGAGGACGTCGAGCGACACGTCGGCCGGCGGCGCGAGGTCGACGGCGTCCTCCTTGCTGGGGACGTCGAGGACCACCCGGCCGGTCGCCGCGGCGGGCAGCGAGCGCAGGATGTTGCGGATCGCGGGCACGGCCGTCTCGTCACCGACCAGCAGGACGTCGGTGGCCGCGCCGGGGTGCCAGGCGATCCCGTCGACGGCCGAGTCCGGGGACAGGGCATCGGGCGCGATGACCACGAAGCGGGCACCGGGCACCGCGTCCTGCGCGAACCGTGACGCAGGGCCGTGTGCGGGCCGGCATGCCAGATCGATGGCTGCTGTCCCGGCGACCCGGTCCACGGCGGCCAGCGTGTAGGTGCGGACCGCGGGTCGGCGATGCGCCGGGAGGGTCCGCCAGCCGGCGTACCAGTCGTCCCCCAGCAGCTCCGGGCGGGGCTCGGTGAGGACGAGCTTGACGCGCTGGTCGAGTAGGGTCGCACCGCACTCGTGCAGGTCGGGCCCGGTCATGGTCAGCCGCCGGAAGGTGGGGCTCAGGTCCTCGACGGAGACCACCTCGACCGCGAAGGGGCGGTACGAGGGCCGGTGGGCAGCGGCGACCGGGTCCGCGCCAGCTGCCGCGCCGACCCCGGCGCCAACCTCGGTGCCAACTAAGGTAAGGCTCACCTTAGGCAGACTACCCCAGCGATTCGGGGGCGGCCAAATCGGGCTGCCCGCACCGGACGTGTCGGCCGGTGCGCCGGTCGCCCGAGTCGGTCGGACGATGCGCTCCCGGGCGGGCCCTAGGCTGTGCGCCATGACGCCCGAGCCTCGCCTGAGCGCCGAACGCCTGGTGGCGTCGGTCCAGGCGACCCTGGACGCATTCGTGGCCGAGCAGGCGCACATCCTGGCCGACATCTCCCCGGACCTCGTGGCCTTCACCGACTGGCTCGCCGAGCTGCTCGCGGCGGGGAAGCGGCTGCGCCCGTCGTTCTGCATGTGGGGCTACCTCGGCGCCGGCGGGCAGGACGTGGACCAAGCCCTGCGCGCCGCGGCCGCGCTGGAGCTGCTGCAGGCGTGCGCCCTGGTCCACGACGACGTGATGGACGACTCCGACCTGCGCCGCGGTCGGGCAGCGGCGCACCGAAGCTTCGCGAGCATGCACCGCGCGTCGGGCTGGGGCGGGGACCCCGACCGGTTCGGGCAGGGGTCGGCGATCCTGCTCGGCGACCTGTGCCTGACCTGGGCCGACGAGATCCTGTACCGGTCGGGCTTCCGCGCCGAGGCCCTGGCCCGGGCGAAGGTGGTCTACGACCGCATGCGGACCGAGATCATGGCCGGCCAGTTCCTCGACCTGCTCGAGCAGGCGCGCGGCGGCGGATCGGTCGAGCGCGCCCTTTTGGTCGTGCGCTACAAGTCCGCGAAGTACACGATCGAGCGACCCCTGCAGATGGGCGCGGCCCTGGCCGGCGCGGACGAGGGGCTCCTCGCGGCCCTCTCCGCCTACGGCCTGCCGCTGGGGGAGGCCTTCCAGCTGCGTGACGACGTCCTGGGCGTCTTCGGAGACCCAGCCGAGACCGGCAAGCCGGCGGGGGACGACCTGCTCGAGGGCAAGCGCACCGTTCTGGTCGCGACCGCCATGCAGCGCGCGTCGACCGAGCAGGCCGCCCGCCTGCGCGCCGGCCTGGGAGATCGGAGCCTGGAGGCGATCGCCGTCGACGACCTGCGGGGGATCATCGTGGCCACCGGCGCCCTCGGGGAGGTCGAGTCGATCATCGTCAGCCGGACCCAGGAGGCGCTGGCCGCACTCGACGCGGCCCCCTTGGCCACCGACGCGCGATTGGCGCTCGAGGGACTCGCCACCGCGGCGACGGCAAGGAGCGTGTGATGTCGGCGGAGCTGTCCCAGAGCCTCAGGTCCGGGGAGCCGGTGTTCTCCTTCGAGTTCTTCCCCCCGAAGACCGACGAGGGGGAGCGCCAGCTGTGGTCGGCGATCTCCGACCTGGGTGCGCTGGAGCCGACCTTCGTATCGGTGACCTACGGCGCCGGTGGGTCCACTCGCGACCGCACTGTGCGGATCACCAGCCGGATCCTCAACGAGACCGGGATGGACGCCGTCGCGCACCTGACCTGCGTCGGGTCGACCGAGGACCAGCTCCGCGAGGTGCTGACCAGGTACCGGCTCGCCGGGATCTCCAACCTCCTGGCGCTGCGCGGTGACCCCCCGGGCGGACCCGGCAGCCCCTGGACCCCGGTGCTCGGCGGACTGTCGCACGCCGACGACCTGATCCGGCTCGCCCGACGGTTCGGCCATTTCACGATCGGCGTCGCGTCGTTCCCGGAGGGTCATCCGGAGTCACCCGACCCGGCCACCGACGCCAAGGTGCTCGCGGCCAAGGAGCACGCCGGGGCGACCTTCGCGATCTCGCAGTTCTTCTTCCGGGTCGAGGACTACTTCACCCACGTCGAGCGGGCCACGGAGCAGGGCGTGACCATGCCGATCCTGCCGGGGATCATGCCCGTGACCAACGTTCGCCAGATCGAGCGGTTCGCCCAGCTGTCCGGGGCCGCCTTCCCTGCCGACCTCGCCGCGCGCTTCCGGGCCATCGCCGAGGATGCCACGGCGGTCACGGACCTCGGGATCGAGGTCGCCACGGAGCTCTGCCAGAAGCTGCTGGCCGGTGGGGCGCCCGGCCTGCACTTCTACACGCTCAACCGCTCGACGGCCACCCGCGAGATCTTCGCCCGGCTCACCGGCTAGCCGGCCCCGCCCATGGAACGCGCCCCCTACGGCCAGCAGTGGCCGCAGCTCGTGGTCCCGGCCCCGCTGCGGGGTGGTGGCTGATGGATGCCGAGCAGGTCGCGTTGATCAGCCTCATCGTGTCGGTGATCGTCCTGGCGGCGATCGGCGGAGTGCGGTTCGCCTCGAGGCTCGGGATTCCTGGCCTGCTCTTCTACCTCGGACTCGGCCTGCTGCTCGGTGAGGACGGCCCCGGCGGAATCGTGTTCAACGACGCGGAGCTGGCCACCGCGCTCGGGCTACCTGGGGCTGGTCATCATCCTCGCCGAGGGCGGCTTGACCACCCGGACCTCCGCCGTTCGGCCGGTCATCGTCCCGGCGACCCTGCTGGCCACCGTGGGCGTGGCCTTCAGCATCCTGCTCGTGGCCCTGCCCGTGTACTGGTTGACAGGGATGGGGCTGGGCACCGCCGTGCTCATCGCCGCCGTGCTGGCGCCGACGGATGCCGCGGCGGTCTTCACGGTCGCGCGCGGGCTGCGGCTGCCCGCCCGGCTGCAGACCTTGATCGAGGCGGAGTCCGGGCTCAACGACGCGCCCGTGGTCGTGCTGGTGGTCCTGCTGTCGACGACGGGCCACGAGCTGCCGGCCTGGCTCATCCCGATCGTGGTGGTCGCCGAGCTCGTGGGCGGCGTGGTCGTCGGCGCCCTGGTCGGGCTGCTCTCCCGCTGGCTCCTGCCCAGGCTGGCCCTGCCGGCTTCCGGACTGTACCCCGTGGCGATCATCGCCCTGCTCATGCTCGCCTACGGCCTGGCAGCGCTCCTGCACACCTCCGGGTTCGCCGCGGTCTACGTCGTCGCCCTGATCATGGCCGCATCGCCGTTGCCGCACCGCCGAGCCGTGCTCGGGTTCATCGAGGGGCTGGCCTGGGCCGTGCAGATCGGCCTGTTCGTGATGCTCGGCCTGCTGGCCGTTCCCAGCCGGCTCGGCGAGGCGGTCGGGATCGCCATGCTGGTGGGGGGCCTGCTGCTGCTGGTCGCGCGCCCGTTGAGCGTCCTGGTCTCGTTGGGCGGCTTCATGCGCTCGGGCTGGCTCACGCGTGTCACGCGGACGGCACCGATGCCCTGGCAATGGGTCGCCTTCACGTCGTGGGCGGGCCTGCGTGGGGCCGTGCCCATCATCTTCGCGACCATCCCGCTGAGCTCGGGCCACTCCGACGGGCCCCTGATCTTCGACGTCACGCTGTTGCTGGTCATCCTGCTCACCGTCCTGCAGGCGCCGACCATGCCGATACTCGGCCACCGGCTGGGCCTCGTCCGCACCGAGCAGGTGCGCGAGCTCACGGTCGAGGTCGCGCCCCTGGACTCGATCCGCGCCGCGATCCTGCACCTGGAGATCCATGCGGGGTCACGCGTGGCTGGTGCCTACGTCTCCGAGCTCCCCCTGCCCGCTGGTGCCGTGGTCTCGCTGGTGATCCGCGGCGACGAGACGCTCGCGCCCGATCGCAGCACCCGCATCAAAGCGGGCGACCGGTTGCTCCTCGTGACCACCGTCCAGGCTCGGGAGGCCACCGAGAAGGCGCTGGAGTCGGTGTCGCGTGGAGGTCGCCTCGCGGGCTGGAACCCGGGCTCGCCGCAGGAGTGAGGATCCCGGGATCAGTCGATCCTCGCGCCAGTTCGCGTCGAAAGGGGCTGCCGTGGACCCCGTGGTCGCCAACCTCGCGCCCTTTCCGGTCGATAGGGCTGCCTGTCGGAGCGCGGGATCGACGCAAGCGGGCGCGAGGTTGGCACGCGGGCCAAGCCCGGCCACGCGCTTTCGACCGGAGCGGGCGCGAGGTCTGCGTCAGGCGCGGCCGATCAGGTTGGCCACGATCTCGGCGGACATCCCGACCAGGGGCAGCCCGCCGCCCGGGTGGGCGGACCCGCCGACGAGGAACAGGCCGGGGACCGACGAGGCGTTGCTGGGGCGCAGGAAGGCCGCCCGCGCGCCGTTGGACGAGGTCCCGTGGATGGCCCCTCCTGGTGCGCCGGTGGCGCGCTCCAGGTCCGCCGGGGTACGCAGCTCGCGCCACAGGATCCGCGCGGTCAGGTCGGTGCCTCGGTCGGCCAGGCGGGCGATGATCCGGTCGGCGTACGAGTCGGCCAGGCCGGGTGCGTCCCAGTCGATGGTGCCCGGCCGCAGGCCGCCCGCGGAGTGCCGGGGTGCGCTGACCTGCAGGGACCAGGCCTCGGCCCCGTCCGGGCGCATGGCCGGGTCGTCGGGCACGCACGCGTGGATCGTCGGGTCGGGCACGGGTCGGGGGTGCCGGGCGAAGATCGCGTCGAGCTCCGCGTCGGGGTCGCGGGGGAACCAGACGCTGCTGTGCGTCAGACCGGGGGTGACGTCACGCACGGCGAGCATCATCACGAAAGCGGAATGCGAGGGGGTGGCCCGGCTCAGTGAGCGCACAGCGGCACGAGGTGCCTGGTCGCCCAACAGCTTGCCGTACACGGTGTCGGCGTCGGCGTTGGCCACGACCACGTCGGCGGGAAGCACCTCACCGCCTTCGATCTCCACACCGCTGACCCGGTCCGCGGAGAGCAGGATGCGGGTCGCGGGCGTGGACAGGCGCACCTGGACGCGCCGTTCGTCAAGGCGTGCGCGCAGTGCGTCGCCGAGGGTGCGCAGGCCCCCCGCGAGGTGCCAGGTGCCGAAGGTCGCCTCCACATAGGCGATCGTGGCCAGCGCCGCGGGGGTCCGGCGCGGGTCCGACGCGGAGTAGGTGGCGCAGCGGTCGAGCACCTGCCGGGCGCGGCGGTCGGTCAGCGTGGCGCGGCCCAGCCCGCGCAGCGTCTGCCAGGGTGCGATGGTGCGAAGGGCGCGGCGGTCGCGCGCGAGGGGGAGGAGATCCCGGGGTCCGGTGAGGGTGGCCTCGAGGAACGGGCGGCGGGTGAGCGCCCACATCCGCCCGGCGCGCTCCATGAGCGTCCGCCAGTCGTCTGCCGCGCGACCGCCCAGCGCACCGCCCATCGCCTCGGCTCCCAGCCCCACGCCGGCGCCCGGCATCGCCAGCGTGGTGCCGTCGGCGAATTTGTAGGTGCACCCGGGGTCCAGCGCCTCCAGCTCGACGCTGTCCTCGAGCGGCCCCCCGGTCTTGAGGAACAGGTCCCGGTACACCGCCGGGAGGGTGAAGAGGCTCGGGCCGGTGTCGAAGGTGAATCCGTCCCGCTGGAACCCGCCCAGCTTTCCACCGTGGGTGTCGCTGGCCTCCAGGACCGTGACCTCGTGACCCTTGACCCGCAGCCGCGCGGCCGCCGCCATCCCGCCCATGCCGGCGCCGATCACGATGATGCGTGCCATGTCGGCCCACCCTAGGCGGGCCACCTTGGGCGGGCTCGCGTCGACCGCCGGTCGGGCCGGCCCGGCGCTGGTCAGCCGAGGAGGGCTGCCGGGTTGAGGCTGATCGGGTAGGGCTCGGGGACGGCGTACTCGGCGTCGCCGACGAGGTGGGCGGACTCTCGGTAGTGCCCAGCCACGAGCTCGAGGATCGTGACGGAGGGGCCGCGGGGATCCACCAGCCAGTACCAGGGGACTCCGGCCTGCTCGTAGAGGTGGCGCTTCGTGGTCCGGTCGATGAGGCCGGTCGAGGCAGAGCGGATCTCGACGACGATGAGCGGCGGGCCGGGCAGGTCGCGCGCGGTGAACTGCGAGCGTGGGGCGACGAGGAGGTCGGGGACAAGGACGGTGCGCTCCGAGAGCACGACGTCGAAGGGGCCCACGAGCAGGACCAACCCAGCAGGCAAGGAGGCGCGCAACGGGTCGATCAGTGCGACCAGGACGAGCTGGTGGGCGAACCCCGGGGACGGGGTCACCAGGATCGCTCCATCGAGGAGCTCGTGGCGCCTGCCGTCCTCGGGGAGTGCGTCGAGGTCCGCGCGGGTGAATGCTGTGTCGGCGACCATGACGGCCATGATGCTCCTCCTTCGTCCACCGGGCGAGGATCGGACGACTTCGTGGATCCGGCAAGCACTCGTCCACAGGCGTATCTGCAACCACGGACCACCGACCAGGGACTGGCACCCGCAGCACCGAGCTCGGGGTCGCCGGGTCATCGGGACCGGGCGGGCTCAGCGACTGACGGTCCGGTCACCCTCCCAGTGCCAGCGCCACGGTCGGTCGACGTCCTTGGTGATGCCGACGCGTGGACCGCGGACCAGCGGCGGGCGTCCCGGCATTCCGTCCCGCGGCAGCAGCCGGATCGGGCTGAGCGGGTCGAGCAGGTCGACGCCGTCCTGGGCCCGGGTCACGCCGAGCGCCGCGCCCAGCCGCCCCGGGCCCCGGGCGAGGTCGCGGTCCGCCCGTGCCGCCGGCCGGCGGGCCCGGGCCACGTCGATCCCCTCGACCACCGCCCCGGCCCGCAGGAGCACCGCTGCCGCCTCGCCCTCCACGCCGGTGACGACGTTGAGGCATCCAGGTACGCCCTGAAGGCCCGGCCCGGCTGGGCCCGTGTGCTCCAGGCCATGGAGGCCCGCGAGGTTGACACGGTCATGGCGGTCCACCTGGACCGGCTCACCCGCACCCCCCGCGACATCGAGAAGCTGATCGACCTGACCGAGGCCACCGGAGTCACTGTCGTCACACTCGAAGGTCCGCTCGACCTGACCACAGGTGACGGGCGGGCTATGGCTCGGGTCGCCGTGGCCTTCGCGGCGCATACCAGCGACTTGTAGCCGCCCGCGCCGGGCACCCATGCCCGCGAACAAGCCCGACTCCGGAGTGTGTCAGTGCGACTACGGTGAATAATCAATGTCAGTACGGGTTCACAACCGGGTGAGCGCCACCGAGAGGAACCACCATGAGCACGAAGTACATCGTCAAGACACCCTCACCTCCGAGAGCTGGGCATCCGATCCAGCAAGAAGGCCGCGATCGTGCTGCGGAGGCCAGCGGCACCCACTGCACGATCGTGACGAACACCGGCACAGGGTGTGGAGACCGAGGGCCCGGCCCCCGAGCCCACGCCGGTCGAGAAGCGCGTCTACAAGCGGGCCACGAGGGCGACCGAACAGCCCGCGACCGCCCGGACGGGCAAGTTCGACCTCGCGACCTACGGGAACGACGGCGAGACCCGTTACGCACAGCGCCCGGACGCTCAGCTGCGCCTGGAACTGGGCATCAAGTGGGTCGAGCTCTGGGATCTGGGCGTAACCCAGCGCAAGGCCACCGAGCTCCTCAAGCAGCTCGCGGCGGGCGAGACCACGATCGAGAAGATCTGGCGCCGCTCGACCTCGACGGAGAAGGGGAGTGACGACCGAGGAGAGCTAGAACCGCCGGCACACGAACGAAGGCCCAGGCCACCATCACGGTGGACCGGGGCCTCTGTCGTTCGGCCGCCTAGGCGCTTCCGCCAGGCCGCTCAACGGTACTCGCGACACCTCGCGGCTACTCACTTACACTCGCGCGCGTGGCAACTACCGAGCAGCAGGAGCACTACGTCACGGCCATCACGCACGTTGTCGAGCACCGAGACATTCGCCTCTCTAGCCCGGTCATCATCTTTGCGTGTCGCTGCGGTCAACTCTTCTTCTGCACTGACGCTCAGGACGAACCGAAGAGGGTCTGGGAGCACCACCGACAGTCAGACGGCTGAAAGGAGCGATGCTCCGGACGACCGGGGACTCCGACTGTCCCTGGCGCCGCCGGGCCGGGAGGAGTAGCGCCGCCCAGCACCCCGCGACCGCAGGCCCTCACTGGAACCTGCGGTCGTCGGGGACTACCAATGGACTTGCTCAGCTTGTGAACTCGCGAAGGTCGGCGCAGAAGTCACGGCCGGGCAGGTCGTCGCGACCGGTCCTGCTGTGAATGAGCTGGTAGGAGTTCGGGACCTCCACGTCGTCGTCCGGGTCACCCGGCGTGCCCATATAGTCAATGTCGATAGAGAACTGGAACTGACCGGCGCTGCGCAGCACCAGCTTGCCGTTGGCGTCCTTCCAATGCTCCGAACCACTCTGCTGAGATGATGGTGATGGTGCCGTCACCGTTGTCGATGATCTTGTGGTCACGGCTGTTCCCGGTGAAGACTTGGGTATAGGTTCCGCCGGTCTCAAGGTTCGTGTACACGTTCGTGCCTGAGAGGCTCTCCCGGAAGTAGGGGAAGACGTTCGGACCGCCCCTCTGGTTGAAGACGAAGCTGCCGCGCGCTTCCCATTCGTGGTGCGTGCGGACGGCCGGAACGACCGTCTCACAGTCGAAGTCTTCCTCGCCAGACACGGTGAAGTGGCCCTTGTCGATCGGCGCGGCACTGGCGGGCACGCCGGTCATCACGCCCGCAACAACCAAGCCCGTGCTGAGTAAAGCGATACTGCGTCTCATGGATTTCCCCCATCTGAGGACTTGTCGGAGTTGACGAGCGCGAAGGTACCAGCACTGCCGAACGACGCCCGGGAGGGTCGTCGCCGATTCGCTTGCATCTCGGCGGCGTAGTAGCCGTTTCTACCGATCCTTCAGAATCCTTGGGCGCCCGCCGCACCCTCGGTGGCGACCAGCTGACGATCGGGTGCCACTTGGTCGCCGGGCAGCCCTGGCTGTACTACTTGACGGGCAAGCAGGACGGCATCCAGCCGTACCTTGACCAGCGCCTCGACGACACGCGCACCCGGATCGCCACCATGCGCGCGGTGTCCGCGGTCGTGGCGGATGCGACCGACGGGCGCACTCGCGAGGCAAGGAGGCCCGGCGGGTCCTGCTCCACCTGACGCGGCTGATGAGGACCTGGAGATGCTGGACGAGCTCGCCGCCTGAGCCCGCCTGGACAGCGGCCCCCAATCTCGCCCCATGTGGGTCACGGTCGGGGGCCGCTCACCGCGTGCCCCTCCCAACACCATCGCCACGGGCGGTCCACCTCGCGCGATATGCCGACGCGGGGCCCGGTCACCAAACGCGGGACCAACCCCGCATCCCTGGCTAGGAGCTGGACCCGGCTTCCGCGGTCGAGAAGGTCCAGCCCGTTGTCCGCTGCCGTCACGCCGAGCGCCGCCCCGAGCCGACCGGGACCACGCGCCAGATCCCTGTCCGCTCGCGCTGCTGGCCGTCGGGTCCGGGCGACCTCGACCCCCTCGACCACATCACCGGCCCGGAGCAGGACTGCGGAGGCCTCCCCCTCGATCCCGGTGACGACGTTCAAGCAGAGGTGAAGGCCGTGGGATCGGTAGATGTACAGCAGGCCTGCCCGCCCGAACATCACCGAGTTGCGGGCCGTCCGACCGCGATGCGCATGCGAGGCTGCGTCGCCCCCCTCGCCCGCGTAGGCCTCCACTTCGGTGATGAGGACGGTGACGGGCCCGGCCCCGATCGTCGATCGGATGCGTGCGCCGACCAGGGCCGGGGCGACCACGTCGGGCGGGCGGCTGAGGTTCATGGAGTGCCCCAGTATCCGCTCGGGCGACGACGAAGACCCCCGACCACAACAGACACCCTTGCCCCACCTGCCCATCGCCTCGATGTTGGCCGTCGGGATCTCGTACGCGAATTCGTCCATGAGCCACCTGCACCGGAAGGTGATGTCCGGCGGCCTATTGGGATTCTTCACGTGCTTGCTCATTTCTTCCTACCTGCCCCCGGACACTCGCCGCGGTGCACCCGTAGAACACCACCGCCCGAGCACCCGGACCAACTAACCCGTGTGTCCTGTACGCCAATGCAGGCCGTGCGAGAGGTAGACGTACAGCAGCCCGGGGCGGCCGAACATCGTCGCGTTCCTGGGGGTCCGCCCGCGATGGGCGTGGGAGGCGGCGTCGCCGCCGATGCCGCCGTAGGCCTCGACCTCGGTGATGCGCACGGTGACCGCGGAGCCGAGCGTCGAGCGGATGCAGGCGCCGATCAGCCCCGGCGCCACCTGTTCGGGCGGCTGCGAGAGGTCGACGGGCACGTCTCCGGATTCTAGGGAGCCCGAGCCGGGCCGACGCCGCTTCGGTCGACGGCCCTCGTGCACCTCCCGATCGGCGGGGGTTGACGTTGTCAGCCCCCCGGCGTACGGTGAAGCCAGTTCGAACACCCGTTCGAACCTGGTGCCGGTGGAACTGCCCCCGCCACGGCCGTCGGCACCCGGGGATCGGCCTGTGGCTCGGCGAGGGAAGCGCGGAGCCCAGGCCGATCCCCCCGCACGGCCGTCTTCCCCGGCGCGCGACCGACACCACCGCCAAGGAGGACACCATGAGCCGCAGGTACGCCGATCCGATCGATGTCCGTCGAGCTGGGGAGCCGCCCACACAGGACGGTCCCGCCCAGTTCCTGTGGCGTGGCCGGCTGTACGTGGTGCGTGCCGTGATCGCCCACTGGATCGAGTCCAGCGCGTGGTGGGGGGGCTCACGCCGGGCGCTGGATGGTGCCCTCGCGGCGCACGAGCACGAGGTGTGGCGCGTCGAGGCCCAGGCCGGAAGGTCGGACGCCGCCGGCGTCTACGAGCTGCGCCGGGACATGGCCGCCGATCGGTGGGTGCTCGCCCGCGCGATGGACTGACGCCACCGCCGGTGGTGGTGCAGGTGCTGTGCAGGGAAGGACTGGACCCGATGACGAGGAGAGTGAGATGAGCGTGGTTCCGATGAGCGCCGTGCCGATGAGCGCGGCGCCGACGAGCCCCCCGGTGCCCTACCAGGCCCGTGAGCTGCTGGGCAGCGCGGCCCGGGGCCTGCTGGAGGCCTATGCGACCCCGGACCCGGCCCGCCGTTACGCCACCGCCCACCTGGCTGCGCTGCGGGCGGCGGCGGCCGTCCTGGCTGCGCGGGCGCACCCGGTGCGCCGGGGTCGCATCCGCAGCGTCTGGACGCTGCTGCCGGTGGTCGCGCCACAGATGCAGGAGTGGGCCGCCTTCTTCGCGGCCAACGCGACGAAGCGGGCGGCGGCTGACGCCGGACTGCCCGTGGTCAGCCAGCGGGAGGCCGATGACCTGGTGCGCGACGCGGAGTCGTTCCTGGCCCAGGTTGCGGCAGTGATCGGGGTCGACCAGCAGTCGATCCTGTCGAGCGGGCTAGGGCCTGTCTGATGGATCGACTGCTGGGCTGCGCGCCCCATGTGGAGGCGTTCGCGCGTCGTCACCCCGCGTCCAGTCCGGCGAACTCCTCGGTCGACGCACCCTCCAGGTGCGCCTCCCTCGTCACCGGCTACGACCCTGTGGCCGCTTGCCTGCTCCTCCTTGCGACCACCTCCCACGGGAACCGCTCGCTGCCAGCGGATCCATCAGACAGGCCCTAGGCGCCGTGGTGTCGAGCTTCGTCCACCTGCATGTGGCCTCCGGCTACTCGCTGCGGTATGGGACCTCCCGGCCGGAGGCGCTCGTGGCGCGGGCGGCGGCGATGGGCCAGGACGCCCTCGCCCTGACCGATCGCGATGGCGCCTACGGAGCGATCGCCTTCGCGCTGGCTGCGCGGGAGGCGGGCATGAGTCCGATCCTGGGCGTGGACCTGGCGGTCGCCCCGCAGCTGCCGTCCGGCCCCCCGTCGCGGCCACAGCTGCGCGCGGCGACCCCGGCCCGGGGCGGAGTGGCGGTGGACCCCGGGCATCCCCGGGTCGTGCTGCTCGCCCGCGGCGCCGCCGGCTGGGCGTCGTTGTGCCGGACGATCTCCGCCGCGCACCTGACCGGCGAGCGCGGCCGGCCACTGGTGACCCTGCCGATGCTGGGCGAGCACGCGGAGGGGCTGGTGGCGCTCCTCGGGCCGAGCTCCGACGTGGGCCGAGCACTGGCCCGTCGACGGCCCGACGAGGCGCTGCACCTGCTGAACGGCTGGCGGGAGGTGCTGGGTGACGAGGTGCGCATCGAGGTGGTGTCCCACCGCAGTGGCACCCGCGGGGAACGGCCCACGCTCTCCAGCGCTTTCGCCGGGCGGATGCTGACCTTCGCCGGGCAGGTGGGTGTGCAGGCCATCCTCACCAATGCCGTGCGCCACCTGACGCCCGAGCAGGCCCCGGTCGCCGACGTCCTGGACGCGATCCGTCGGCTGGTCCCCCTGAACCCGCGGCACCTGGACCGGGCCAACGCCCAGGGCTACCTGAAGGACGCCAACGAGATGCAGGTGGTGGCCCACGAGGTCGCCGCCGCTGCCTCGGTCGGCCGGGCGGGGCTGCAGAGGCTGCTGGCCTCGACCCGTGAGCTGGCGGACTCCTGCCGGCTGGACCCGGCTGCCGACCTGGGCATCGGCTCGGTGCACGTCCCCGAGCTCGACGTCCTGTTCCCCGCGGGCGCCCCGGGGATGGGCCGCGAGCAGATTCGCAGCGCACCGGCGTCGGCCCAGGCCCGGCTGGCCGACCGGGTGCTCCTGCATCGCTGCCGGGCGGCGCTCGACGAGCGGTACACCACGCTGCGCTCGCACCGGGCAGCCACCGAGCGGCTCGACGCGGAGCTGGCGACCATCGCGACCCTCGGCTACGGCGGCTACTTCCTGACCGTGGCCGAGGTCGTCGACCTCATCAGGGGGATGGGTGTGCGGGTGGCCGCGCGGGGGTCCGGTGCGGGCAGCCTGGTCAACCACCTGCTGGGGATCTCCGGGGTCGATCCCCTGGAGCACGGGCTGATCATGGAGCGCTTCCTGTCCCCGCTGCGCCAGGCACTGCCCGACATCGACATCGACGTCGAGTCCGCCCGGCGCACCGAGATCTACACCCGGATCCTCGCGCGGTTCGGCGGCCAGCGCTGCGTGGCCGTGTCCATGATGGACACCTATCGGGTCCGGCACGCGGTTCGC
The DNA here is from genome assembly GCA_963793175.1 of uncultured Actinomycetes bacterium. Classification (GTDB taxonomy): domain Bacteria; phylum Actinomycetota; class Actinomycetes; order S36-B12; family CAIYMF01; genus Prado023. The sequence continues at coordinate 305,544 of CAWBYT010000009.1, read as the reverse complement.
GACGTGGGTGCTGCGCTCGGACTGCCGCCCGGTGAGATCGACGCCTTCGCCAAGGCGTTCCCGCACATCCGGGCCCGCGACGCCCGCGCCGCGCTGGCCGACCTGCCCGAGCTGCGCAGCTCAGGCATGGGCCGTCTTGCCGAGCTGGGACGCCTCGATGGGTTCCTCGACCTCGTCGAGGGCCTTGACGGGCTGCCCCGGCACGTCGCGCTGCACCCCTGCGGCGTGCTGCTCAGCGACGGCTCGCTGCTTGGACCGCACCCCCGTGGAGGCCAGCTGGATGGGGTTCCCGATGAGCCAGTTCGACAAGGACGCGGTCGAGGAGATCGGCCTGCTCAAGCTCGACGTGCTCGGAATCCGGATGCAGTCGGCGATGGCACATGCGGTCGACGAGGTGGTCCGCCTCGGCGGGGAGCCGATCGACACTGGACGCCGTCCCACTCGACGACCCGGACACCTTCGCCATGATCCGCACTACCCACACCCTCGGCTGCTTCCAGATCGAGTCACCCGGGCAGCGGGAGCTGATCGGCAAGTTCGCCCCCGAGACCTTCGGCGACCTGATCGTGGACATCTCGTTGTTCCGGCCCGGGCCGGTGAAGTCCGACATGGTCACCCCGCTCCTGCGCGTGCGGCAGGGGTGGGCGTCGGTCGACCTGATCCATCCGGACCTCGAGCCGGTGATCGCCGAGACCAACGGGGTGGTCGTGTTCCACGAGCAGGTGATCGCCATGATCGCCACGATCAGCGGCTGCAGCCTCGCCCAGGGTGACGAGATCCGCCGGACGATGGGCTCTCCGGAGGGGCAGGCCGAGGTCCGGGCCTGGTTCTATCCGCAGGCCCTGGGCCGCGGCTACTCCCTCGAGGTCGTCGAGCGGGTGTGGGACGTGCTGCGCGCGTTCGCCTCGTTCGGCTTCTGCAAGGCCCACGCGGCCGCCTTCGCCCTGCCCACCTACCAGTCCGCGTGGTTGAAGGCCCACCATCCGGCGGCGTTCCTGGCCGGGGTCCTCACCCACGACCCCGGCATGTATCCCAAGCGGCTGATCCTCGACGATGCCAGGAACCTGGGCATCAGCATCCTCGGCGTCGACGTCAACCGCTCGGCGACGGTCTACCGGGTGGAGGACTGCCCGACCCCGGCGGCCCGCCCGACGCTGCCCGGCCTGCCCGACGGCAGCGCCCACGGGATCCGCCTGCCGCTGACGGAGGTGAAGGGGATCGCCGCGGCCGAGGTCGAGCGGATCGTCGCCGGGCAGCCGTACGCCTCCCTGACGGACTTCTGGCAGCGGGCGAACGTGGCCATTCCGGTCGTGGAGAACCTGGTCCTGACCGGGGGGTTCGACTCCCTCTACGGGATCGACCTGTCCGCCGGTGCCCGGGTCCGCGGACAGGTGACCCGACGCGACCTCCTGCTGGAGGTGGCCGACTGCGACCGGCTGTCGCGCAGCGCCCGTGCCGGCAGCAGTCGGGGCCGCCGCGCACCTCGGCGCAGCGACACCCGGACCGACCCCCGTGCCGAGCGGGCCGCCAGCGTGTGGGGCCCCGGCCGGGCGGGCGGGGCCGGGTCGGAGGGTCCCCCGGTTCCTCCGACCCGGCCCAGGCCGCGGCAGCGCAGTCCCAGGCCCCCGCGGTGGTCCGACCCAGCGAGGTGCAGCTGTCCCTCGAGCTCCCGATGGGCACGCCCGGCCGGGGCAGCGGGCTGCCCGAGATGTCCACGGGGGAGGGTGTGCGGGCCGAGCTGGATGTCCTCGGGATGGACGTCAGCCACCACGTTCTGGACTTCTACCGGCCGATGCTGGCCGATCTCGCCGTCGTTCCAGCCCGTGACCTGCTGGCCCAGCGCTCCCAGAGCCAGGTCTGGGTCGCGGGCGTGAAGGTCGCCACCCAGACTCCACCGATCCGCAGCGGGCGGCGGGTCGTGTTCCTCACTCTGGACGACTCGACCGGCCCGGTCGACGCCACCTTCTTCGAGGACGCCCAGGACCCCTACGCCAGCACCGTCTTCGCCGGCTGGCTGCTGATGGTCCGCGGGATGACCCGGCGCACCGGACCGCGTGGCATCTCGATCCGGGCCACAGGGTGCTGGGACCTCGGGGTGGTGCACGAGATCTGGCAGGCAGGGGGGCGCGCCGCGGTGGGCGAGTACATCTCCTCCTTCCCGACGGTCGACACCCGACGTCGGCAGGCCGCGCAGGTCATCGACGTCCCGGTGGCGGCACCCGCCGACGGAGCGGTCGGAGCCTCGCCGGTCGGGGCAGCGCCCGTCGGGATCGGGCGGACGGCTGCCGGCGGGATGGGCCAGCGCCGTCGGGTCCTGGTGCATGCCAGCGGGTTCAAGCAGTCGCCCTACGCTGACGTCAAGCCGGCGGGCGAGGATCCCGCTGCGGGTCCGCCGAAGGCGCCGGCAGTCGGGACCCGGGCACCGGGCAAGCTCTGGCACGCCAGTCCCGGGAGCAGCGGATGGTAGGAAGAGCAGCACCAGGGAGGTGGCACATGAGCCGAGGTGGCAGGTGAGTCGCAGCCAGATCACCCGGCCGCAGGCGCCCACCAGCCTGGGCGACGACGACGCCGGCTGCCCCGTCCTGCACGTGGACATGGATGCCTTCTTCGCCTCCGTGGAGGTCGCCCGGCGTCCCGAGCTGCGCGGGAAGCCGATGATCGTCGGGGGCGTGGGCAGTCGGGGCGTGGTGGTGGCCGCCACCTACGAGGCCCGCCAGTACGGCATCCACTCCGCGATGCCGATGAGCCGGGCGCTTCGGTTGGCCCCCGACGTCATCGTCGTCCCGCCGGACCACTCGCACTACTCCGACGTGTCGGCCTCCGTCATGGAGCTGTTCACCGCGATCACCGCCCGGGTGGAGGTGCTCGGCCTCGACGAGGCGTTCCTGGACGTCTCAGGCTCTCGGCGCACCCACGGCACGCCCCGCGCCATCGCCGAGTCGATCCGCGCAGCCGTGTACGACGAGCAGGGCATCACGTGCTCGGTCGGCGTCGCCCCCACCAAGTTCGTCGCGAAGCTCGCCTCCACCCAGTGCAAGCCCGACGGACTGCTCGTCGTCCCGGCCGACCGGGTCGTCTCCTTCCTGCACCCGATGCCGGTCGGTGCCCTGTGGGGGGTGGGGGAGCGCACCGAGGAGCAGCTGCACCGCCTCGGCCTGCGCACTGTGGCCGACCTCGCCAACACCCCCCGAGCCACCCTGATCCGGGCCCTCGGCCAGGCCTCCGGCGCCCATCTGGCAGAGCTCGCCTGGGGGCGCGACGACCGCGTCGTCAGCACCCACGAGCGCGAGCGCAGCGTGGGCGCCGAGGAGACGTTCGCCCGCGACGTCGACGACCCCGAGCTGATCCTCGCCGAGCTGCTGCGGCTCTCCGAGAAGGTCGGCGCGCGGATGCGCCGGGCCGGGTTCTCGGGCAGCACGATCACGATCAAGGTCCGGTTCGCCGACTTCGCGACCATCACCCGATCGCACAAGCGCAAGGTGCCCACCGACTCCAGTCGCGACATCTTCCACGAGGCGCGGTCACTGTTCCAGGCGCTGCACCTGGACCGTGCCCGGATCCGCCTGGTCGGCGTCCGCGTCGAAGGGGTCGTCGACACCGACGAGGTGGAGTCCCAACTGGTCCTCGGCGCGCCGGACCGGGGCTGGCGGGAGGCGGAGGAGGCTGTGGACAGACTGGCTGCGAAGTTCGGCTCGGGCAGCGTCCGACCCGCACGGCTCCTGCCCGAGCTGGCCGGGTGGGCGGGTTCCGCAGTCCCCGATGGCCGCCCCTAGAGTGGCCGGGTTCGGCGCCCTTGGAACGTCTCGCACAACTGGTCGCGGGTAACATGCTGCCTCGGGTTCCCTATTCGGCGAACCCTGCCTATTCTGTGTTTGTCAGCCTTCGCGCGCCCCAAAGGAGGTCACCGTGCCGCTGTCCGAGCACGAGCAGCGCCTGCTTGAGCAGATGGAACGCGCGCTGTACGCCGAGGACCCCAAGTTCGCCACCAGCATGCGCAGCGTGCGCGGCGGTGCAGGCGACCGCCGCCGGGTCGCCCTGGGCGTCATCGCCCTGCTGGTCGGGCTCGGCCTGCTCGTCGGCGGCGTCGCGACCAAGGTCGTCCCGATCGGCGTCCTTGGGTTCGTGGCCATGGTCGGCGGCCTCTGGCTGGCGATCAGCTCCCTGCGCCCGGCCCCCCAGGGCGCGCAGAACCCGGGCGGTACCGGTGGCCCCACCCACATCACAGCTCGCTCCGTGCGGCCGTCGCGACCCAAGCCGCGCTCGGGTCAGTCGCTGGCCGATCGGATGGAGGAGCGCTGGCGCCGACGCCGCGAGTCGGGCGACTTCTGACCCTCGCAGAACCGCCAGCGGCCGCCGCCATGGACCAGCGGGCCGAGGACCCATTCAACCGGCCCAACGCCGAGGACCGGGACCTTAGGTTCATCCCTCCGGATGGTGCTGACAGGGTGGACTCACGTCATGTGGGCGTCGAGCCACTCCACAATGTGGGCGAGGACTAGATCCTTCTCCTGCTCGTTGTGCGTCTCATGAAGCAGACCCTGATAGGTCTTCACCGTCACATCACCGCGCACCCTGGCTGCGAACTCCTGAGTACCACGTTCGTAGGCGATGGGATCGTCGGACCCGTGGACCATGAGCAGCGGAAGGTCGAAGTTGCCGGCGTGCGCGAGGGCCCAGTCGGCGCCTGCCGCACCGCCCTTCGCGAGTGCGAAGGACGCCTGGCCGTGTACGAGGGGATCTGCCCGGTATGCCGCGATCACATCAGGGTCGTGTGACAGGCCTGCGTCGTCCAAGCCGGCGGGGATGGCGATATTCGGGAGGGCGGAGCCGAGCAGCTTGGCCGCCGTGATCTTTACCCGCTGTTCCAGGACTGGGCTGCGAAGCCCGGCGCTCGTCACGACCACGCCTGCAAGGTCGGGCCTCTGCCGCAGCACGTAGGTCAGCACCAACAGGCCACCGAGTGAATGGCCGTACAGGAAGCGGGGCACCCCCGGAACCCGATCCCGGGCCTCGGCGAGGCACGCGGCGATGTCCTCCATGGTCCGGTCGAAAGTCGCATGGCCCCGACGGCCAGGCGAACGTCCATGGCCACGAAGGTCGAAGGAACCAACGCCGTAACCAGCCTCGTTCAGGGTCCGGGCGACGTGGGAGTGCCGACCGGAGTGCTCCCCGAGTCCGTGGACGTGCACGAGGGTCGCCTTGGGTGGCTGAGCTGGCTGCCACCATTGCGCGTGCAGGCGCGTGCCGTCGGCGGAGCGGATGGTGAAGGTGTCAGGGGTCATGGCCGAATCATCGCTCATGCCCGCGGAGGGTCGATGCGAGGGTACCGCAGGTCACGGAACTCGGCGATGCACGGATGCAGCGGAGGCCTCCGTGCCAAGCTGCGCAGGCCCAGATCGACCTGCGCGCTACCCGCAGCCCTTCGATGCGGGCATCATCCGCGCAGCCCAAGCAGCGACCGGGGCGCTGCGAGCGCCACGGCCCGGCGGATCCAGCCGGCTCGGTGGGCCAGCGCCCTGCGCACGATCCGCACGTCGCCGGCCACAGCGCCAGCCCGAGGGCCGGAGCCCCCCGGGCCCCCTGCTCCGCCCGCTCGCTGCGCCAGCAGCACCGCCGAGGCCCGCTGGGCGTCCGCATCGGCCGGCCCCACCGCCGGGCCGGCAGGCGTGATCGGACCCGCCGACATCCCGACCGCGCCGCCCGGGGCCGACGGCACCGGAGCCACCGGACTCCCCGGGCCGCCCGTAGCGCTGCCACTCGACCGCCCTCAGGATCCGCTCGACCGCCTGTGCGGTCGCGGCCGGGTCCCGCGAACCGGCCGAGCCGACCAGACCTGTGACGACGGCCAGCGTGGCCCGCGGCGTGGGAGCCTGCTCCCCGAGGCGCAGGTCGACAAGGGTGTCGATGACCTCCTGGTAGGCCGACTCCCCGTCGCCCCTGCTCAGCCTGCGCCGCCGGCGCGCGATGCGCAGGCCGGCCGGGACCGTCAGCAGCAGCAGCCCGAAGGCCAGTGCAATCCACCGCAGGGGCAGGCCGGCCTCGGAGGCCTGCCCTGAAGCGCCGTCCGTGCCGTCGTCGGGCAGCCGACCCGGGTCGACGCTGGCGGCCTGGGACGGCTCGGCCGAGCTCTGCGTTGGTGCCGAGGTCGGCGTGGCCGGGTCGGCGCCACCGGTCGTGTACGTGGGCGTCGTGGTGGTCGGGGCACCGGGGGTCGGCTCGAAGCGCACCCAGCCCGCGGACCCCATCCAGAGCTCGGGCCACGCGTGCGCGTCGGTGCCCCGGATGACCCACTCGGCGCGGTCCTGGCGGCCCTGGGTGAACCCGACCGCCACGCGGGCCGGGATCCCGACCGACCGCGCCATCAGCGCCATGGTGGCCGCGAACTGCTCGCAGTACCCGACGCGGTCCTCCAGGAACGCAGCCAGGGCGTCCTCGCCCGAGCCGCTGGGGACGTCAGTGGAGTAGCTGAACCCGCCGTCGGTGGTGAACCAGCGCTGCAGGTCGACGCCGGCGTCGAACGGCGTGGCCGAGTCGGCGGTGATCTCCCTGGCCAGGCGCGGCAGCTCCGGGCCGGTCAGGGGGGTGGGATCGGCGAGGTTCTCGCTGAACACGTCCGCGGCGCTCGGCGGCACCCTGCTGGCCGCCCGCAGCGCCGCCGTGCTCATCGCAGGCTGGTCGACCCGGAGGGCGACCCGGCTGCCCTCGATGCTGCTGCCGTCCGCGCGCAGCGGGAGCGAGGTGCGCTGGTCCCACGTCACCGACGTGTCGTTGACCGCTGAGAAGGACCCCGCGGGGCTGGGCAGCGTGGGACCGGCGAGCGGCCCGACGTCCAGCCGGTACTCGGCCGGCTCGCGGGGCGCCGACGCGGCAGCGTGCTGGGGTGGCTGCGGTCCGGTGTCGTTCGGACCGATCGGGCGCCAGTGCTCACCGTCGAAGAGCTCGAGGATGGCCAGCCGCAGGTACTCGGGCCGCGTGGCGGTGGTCGCCATGGTGATCACCGGTCGGTCGTCGTTCTCGACCAGGGAGCGGCGCAGGGAGACCAGCGCATCGAGACGGATGTCACCGGTGCCGGTGCCGAACGCGGTCGCGAAGTCAAGGGACCCCTGTGGCCCGCGCAGTCCGGTCAGGCCGCCGGCGAGCAGGGCGAGCGCGGTGGCGGCCCCGGCGATCGCCACGCCGGTGCCGGGCGACCCTGCCCGGGCGCCGCGGCTCCACCTGCGGGCCCGGTCGCCCTGCAGCGCGGAGACGACGGCCAGCCATCCCGCGGCCACCACGACGAACGTCCAGCCGGGCGCGGACCCCTCCTGGATCACCCATGGCACGGCGAACAGCGCCGCCAGCGGGATCAGGGTCATCCCGGGCAGGTCCAGGCCGGCGGCGAGCGTGTCGACCACCAGCGCGGCGAGGCCGATGCCGGCCACCAGCAGGAACAACAGGCCCGGGTCCGGCCCGGCCGGGGGCGCGGCCGAGATGGCGAACTCGCGCCCCTGCGTGGCGAGCTCCCGCAGCCGCGACAGTGCGGCGGGCCCCGGCAGGAAGCCCCAACGGGCCTGGTCGTGGGCGAACAGCAGGACGAGGCTGATCAGGAGGGCGCCGAACTGGGCCAAGGGCTGGACCGGCGCGTGGCAGCTGCAGCGTCCTTGCGATGCCCCCGACGACGGTGATGACCGCCAGCACGACCAGCGTGCGAGGCAGCCACCAGCCCCCGTCGAGCAGGGGCTGCATGCTGTTGGCGCCGAGGAACACCGCGAGCGCCCCGACGATGCCGGCGCGCCATTGACCGGCGCGCATCCGCTCGGCGACCACCTCGCCCCTGCCGGGGCGGACCCCCGGGCGGCTCATGACGCTCACAGCAAGTCCCCCCGCTCGGTCCAGGTCCTCATTCCTCACAGCAGGGCTCCCAGCTCGGTCCACGCCCGGGCGACCGAGTCGGTCGTGCCGCGCGCGCCGGTCCCGGTGCGCTGCAGACGTGTGCTGCGCCAGCCCGCCTGGTGGAACGTCGCCAGGGCCTCGTCGGCCTCGAGCCGCTCGAACGGGGGGACTGGTCGGGCCGGTCCGCAGCCCACTGCGCGGCGTCGACGTCCACCAGGACGCGGGTGGGGCTCTGCGCGCCGATCCCGGCCAGCAGTCGAGCGGTCGGAACCGTGAGCGTGGCCGCGATGAGGATCAGGGGGCCGCCCCCGCCGGACTGGGTGGAGTAGGCCAGCGAGTGGCTTGGGGACGGCCGCGCGGCTCACCTGTGCGGTGGCCAGCGCGAGGAGCAGCTCGCGACGCTCGATGGCCATGCCGGTGATCGGCGAGCCGTCGAACAGCGCCACGTCGTCGGTGCTGCGAACCGTGAGGTCCCAGCCGCTGGCCAGGGCCATGCAGCCGATGCTGGCGGCCATGCTCAGGGCGGCGTCGACCGAGGACTCCGGCGCGCGGCCGTGGTGCTCGGACTGGCGCAGGTCGACGACCACGGTGACGGCCGAGCGCCACGGCGTCTCCTCGCTCCTGACCATGAGGCTGCCGGTGCGCGCCGACGCCTTCCAGTCGATGCGCCGGACCTCGTCACCGGCGTGGTACTCGCGGGGGATGACGTCGTCCGTGGCCGCACCCCGGGCGCCGAGCAGGCTCCCGCCGGTGCCCATCGCCGCGCTTCCCAGGACGATCGGCTCAAGCTTCGCGACCGGGGGATGCACCGTCACCTCGTCGCGCCCGCCAGCCGGGATGACGCGGTGCACCATGCCGAACCAGTCGATGACGTGGATGCGCATCGGCCCGATGTGATGGACCCCCCGGGTGCCCGCCCGCACGCGGTAGTGCCCTCGGATCACATCGCGCCCGGGGGCACCGTCGACGGCCAGGCGGTGCGCCCCGCCGAGCTCCGGGGGGGCGGCGTCCTCGATGAGCAGGGTCCGCCGGCTGGGGAGCCGGCCGCGGACGCTGACGGTCACCTTCAGCACCTCGCCACACGCCAGCTCCCGGGAGCTCAGACTCCGCTGGAGCTCGAGACCGGCGCTCGGGTTCGGGGTCAGGAGCGCCGAGCCGGCCGGCAGCAGGGCGATGAGTGCGCCGAACTGCAGCGCGGCGCCCCATCCGGTGACCAGTCCGGCCGCCGCCACGAGGAGCCCGGTCCCGAGGAACCACCATCCCCGACCGGTCAGGCCGACCCGCAGGCGGATCGAGCCGGGTAGCGCCACCCCTTGGGACATGTCACCTCCAGGCCGACCGCGGGATGCGGGCGACGATGTCCCGGACGACCTCGGGCCCGGTCCGCAGGGCGGCCGCGGTCCGTGCGGACAGCAGGACGCGATGGCCGAGCACGCTGGGAGCGAGCATCAGCACGTCGTCGGGGAGCACGAAGGTGCGCCCGTCCAGGCCCGCCCACGCCCGGGCCGCCCGTACCAGGTGCAGGGTGCCTCGCGGGGAGGCGCCCAGGCGCAGCTCCTCGCTCGTGCGGGTGGCGGTGGCGACCTCCACGGCCAGGCTCCGGACCGGGTCCGACACGTGCACCGACGCGACCGCCGCCATCAGCGTCGCGAGCTCCTCGTGGGTCGCGGCCGGGGTCAAGCCGGCCAAGGGGTCGCCGCCGGCCTGCTCGGCCACCATCCGGAGCTCGTCGGCCGGGTGCGGGTACCCCAGGGAGATCCGGGCCATGAAACGGTCGCGCTGCGCCTCGGGGAGGGCGTAGGTGCCCTCCATGTCGACCGGGTTCTGCGTCGCGATGACCAGGAAGGGCGCGGCCAGGATGTGGGTGGTCCCGTCGACGGTGACCTGGTGCTCCTCCATCGCCTCCAGGAGCGCCGACTGGGTCTTGGGCGACGCCCGGTTGATCTCGTCGGCCAGGACGATGTTGGCGAAGATCGCCCCCGGCCGGAACTCGAAGTCGCGGGTCTCCTGGTTGAAGACCGAGACCCCGGTCACGTCGCTGGGCAGCAGGTCAGGCGTGAACTGGATCCGGCGCACGGTGACCCCGAGCGTGCGGGCGAGACTCTTGGCGAGCATCGTCTTGCCGACCCCGGGGACGTCCTCGATCAGCAGGTGGCCGCCGGCCAGCAGCACGGTCAGGGCCATCCGGGTCGACTCGGGCTTGCCGGCCAGGACCGAGTCCACGCCGGCCCGGATCCGTGCGGCCGTGTCGAGGGCCGTGTGATCGAGCATCTCGGTCATCCGGCGGAGCCTCCACAGTCATGAGATCGGGTTCATGAGATCAGCGCGTCGTGCTCGCTGAATCATCCTTCATGGGGCAGGCGGGCGCTACCCCGCCTCCCGGCGTCGACCGTCGCGTAGCGACAATGTCCGGCGACGCTGTCGCCACAAGGAGGACCCATGACTGTGCATCCGGCTGTGCTCGGCCGATTCTTCGACGACTTCGAGGTTGGCGACGTCTACCAGCACCCCTTCGGCCGGACCATCACCGAGGCGGACAACGCCTGGTTCACCCTGCTGACGTGCAACACCAACCAGATGCACTTCAACTCGCACCTGTCGGCGCAGAACCCGATCACCGAGGGTCGGATCATCGTGGTGTCGGGCTTCACGGTCGGGCTCGTCCTCGGCCTGACCGTCCTGGACATGAGCCAGAACGCGGTGGCCAACCTGGGTTGGAACAACATCAAGCTGACGCACCCGGTCTACGTGGGCGACACCATCTACGCCGAGAGTGCGTGCACCGACAAGCGCCCGTCGAAGTCCCGACCCGACATGGGGATCATCTCGATGATCACCAGGGCCCTGAACCAGGACGGCGACGTGGTCATGACCTACGACCGTTCCGTGATGATCCCGACCCGCGCCAGCGGGATCGGGCAGAACTACTTCCCGCAGGCCAAGACCGGCCCGCTGGAGGTCCCGGCGCCCACGCAGTAGCCGGCGGCCGCCGCCGCGGCGGGGCACGGACACGAATCCCGGTCGGGACCTGCTCCACCCGGCCGGGATTCCGCATGTCGGGGGATGTCCCTAGATGCCTCGGCCGATGGTCGGCCGGGGTGGTTCCCAAGGGGTGCGATCAGTCCACATGGTTCGCGCGGGGGAGACAAGTGGAGGGTTGTGGAGTAGATTGGCGTGCGTCGGAGCGGTGTGGGGTGCCCCGGGCACTTTGTGGCCCCTCGGGCGAGGAGGGGAGGTGAGCGGCCGTGTTCCTGGGGACGCACTTCCCGAAGCTGGACGAGAAGGGCCGCATCATCCTGCCGGCGAAGTTCCGCGAGGGCCTGGTCGACGGGCTGGTCCTGACCAAGGGTCAGGACCGCTGCGTGGTGGTCTGGCCGCGCGTCGAGTTCGACACCTACGCCGCGGACCTGCGCGCGGGGGCCCAGGCCAACGCCCAGGTGCGTGCCCTGACCCGGGTGTTCTTCTCCTCGGCGTATGACGAGTCCCTGGACCGTCAGGGCCGGCTGACCGTCCCCCCTGTGCTGCGCGACTACGCCCGGCTCGACCGCGAGCTCACGGTCGTCGGCGCCGACACCCGCATCGAGATCTGGGCCGCCCCGGCCTGGGACGACTACCTGGCTCGGCATGAGGCTGCGTTCGCCGAGCTCGACCTCGAGGGAGGTGCCGTCCTGCCCTGAGCGACCAGTCCCCGTCCGCCCCATGAGATTCCCCTCCGCGAGTTCGACGCCACTTCCCCGACGCCGAACCCACCCCGACGCCACTTCCCCGGCGCCGGAGCCGCGGCGGGGGGCCTGATGGTCCGGCCCCGATCACCCCCGGAGGTGCGAAGGTGCATCGCCCCCGCATGGCCGGCACATGACCACCGAGCCGGGCCATGTTCCCGTCCTCCTCGAGCGCTGCCTGGAGCTGCTCGGCCCGGCCCTGCGCCGGACCGGGGCGGTCGCGGTCGACGCGACGCTGGGCCTGGGCGGCCACACCGAGGCGATGCTGGCCGCCCACCCCGGGCTCGTGGTCGTCGGACTGGACCGGGACACCGAGGCGCTGGACCGCGCGGGCCTGCGGCTGGCGCGGTTCGCGGAGCGCTTCCGTCCGGTGCACTGCGTCTACGACCGGCTGCCGCAGGCGATCTCCGGCCTCGGGTACCGCCAGGTCGACGCGATCCTCTTCGACCTCGGCGTCTCCTCCATGCAGCTCGACCTGGCCGACCGCGGCTTCGCGTACTCGCAGGACGCCGTCGCTGGACATGCGGATGGACCGGACCGGGGGGATCACCGCGGCCGAGGTGCTCAACACCTACCCGGTCGGGGAGCTCGCGCGGATCCTGCGCGCCTACGGCGACGAGCGCTTCGCCGGCCCGATCGCCCGGGCGATCGTCCGCGAGCGTGAGAGGGCGCCGTTCACCACGAGCGCCCGGCTCGTCGAGCTCATCCGGGACACGATCCCCGCACCGGCCCGGCGCACCGGGGGCAACCCCGCCAAGCGGACGTTCCAGGCACTGCGGATCGAGGTGAACGCCGAGCTGGACGTGCTCCGCAGGGCGATTCCGGCGGCCCTGTCGGTGCTCGCCGAGGGCGGGCGGATGGTCGTGCTGAGCTACCACTCCGGGGAGGACCGGATCGTCAAGGCGGCTCTGATGCCGGCCACGAACCCGCCCGTCCCGCACGGGCTGCCGGTGATTCCCGAGGAATTGCGCCCGACTGCGCGTGTGCTGACCCGCGGATCGCAGAAAGCGTCAGAGGATGAGGTCCTGCGAAACCCGCGTGCCGCCTCGGTGCGCCTGCGGGCCGTGGAGAAGGTCGATGTCCGGGAGGTCTCATGAGTCCGACGCGCACAGCGGGCCGTCGGGAGGCCCAGCCACCGGGGCGCCCCGGCCAGCCGCGAGTCGCAGCCTCCGGGGGCCCGGCCGCCGAGCACGAGAACCTCCCGGGTCACCCGGACCGGGGCAGGTAGGGGGACCCGGCGGCGCGGTCGGCCCACTGCTGAGCCCCGCGACGAGGTCGACCGCCCCGCGGCTCATCCGGCCCCGGCGCCCGATCCGACACCCGCCTCCACGCGGGCCCCGGACCTCGATGCAGCCCGAGCGACTGGCGCGACCGCGCGCCGTCGCGCCAGTCGCTCGCGGGCCGAGGGTCCGCGCCGACCGAGGGTGCCCCGGCACCGGATGCTGTTGGCCTGCACAGCGGTCCTGGGCTGCGGGTTCATCGCCGTGCTGCTGCTGAACACGATCATCAGCCAGGGCGCCTTCCGCCAGCACGAGCTGGAGATCGAGCTGATCCTCCTCGCCGAGAAGGAGGAGTCCCTGGCCAACAAGGTGCAGCTTGCCGAGTCGCCCATCAAGGTGGAGAAGGCCGCCCGCAAGCTGGGCATGGTCCCGGCGGCGGCACCGGTGTTCCTGCGGCTCTCCGATGGCAAGGTGCTCGGCGAGCCGGTGCCGGCAACCGCCCCGCCTGGCCGTGTCAGCTTCGCCGGCGCGCCCGGGATCCAGCCGACGCCCAAGCCCGAGCCCTCCCCGGGCGCGACCGACGGGGCCAGCGTGTCGGCGGTCGATCCGGACACCGATCCCGACGCCGACCCGGGGCTGGGCGTGACTTCGGGCATCGACCCGGGGCTCGATCCCGAGACGGGCCTGGGCACGGGGGAGGGCACGGACCTCTCCGAGGGCACGGACCCGGCGGCCGCCCCCGAGCCCACCCCCGGCCCAGCGGCCAGCGCCGGCCCGATCGGCGACCCGACAGCTGACCCGACGCCGGAAGCGACCCAGCAGGGAGTGAGCCCGTGAGCTCAGTCGCGCCGCCGCGAGCACCGCGCACGGAGCCGAGGCCGGTCGACGTGAGGGCGCCCAGGAGCTACCGGCGCGGCGACGGCCGGACCCGCGCCATCCACCTGACCTTCGCCGTCCTGATGGTGCTGAGCATCTACGCCGGACGGGTCTTCGACCTGATGGTGGTCAAGGGCGACGACCTGGCGAGCCTGGGGGAGAGCCAGCGCAGCCGGACGCTGCCACTGCCGGCCGACCGTGGCCCGATCTACGACTCGGAGGGCGCCCCGCTGGCCATCACGGTCGAGTCGCGCAACGTGACGGCCGACCAGAACCTCATCAAGGATCCGGTGGCGGCCGCGGCCCTCCTGGCCCCGAAGCTGGGGATGGACCAGGCCGAGCTGCAGGCCAGGCTCACAGGCGACGACATCTTCGTCTACCTCGCCAAGGGCCTCACCCCGGAGGCGTGGCGCCAGATCAAGGACCTGGACATCCAGGGGATCTTCAGCGAGAAGACCTCCCGGCGCACCTACCCGGCGGGCACGCTGGCCGCCAACGTCCTCGGCTTCGTCAACGCCGAGGGCGTGGGCTCGGGCGGGCTGGAGATGTCGCTGGACTCCCGGCTCAAGGGGGTCGACGGCTCGCGGACCTTCGAGCAGGGCGCGGCCGGGCAGGCCATCCCGTCGGCCGAGGACATCGTGCGGGCGCCGGAGCCCGGCCAGGGCGTCCAGCTGACGATCAACCGCGACATCCAGTACGTCGCCCAGCGGGCGATCGCCACCCGGGTCCGGGAGGCGAAGGCAGACAGCGGGACGGTCATCGTTCAGGAGGCCAAGACCGGGCGGATCCTGGCAATGGCCACGGCCCCCACCTTCGACCCGAACAACTACACGGCCGCGGACGACGACGACATGGGCAACCGACCCGTCTCGGAGATCTACGAGCCCGGCTCGACCGGCAAGGTGCTCACGATGTCCGCCGTCCTGGAGGAGGGCAAGGCCAAGCCCAGGTCGAAGATCACGGTGCCGCCGGTGCTCACCCGGGGCGGGCACACGACCCATGACCACGTCGATCATGGCACCCTGCACCTGACCCTCAACGGAGTGCTGGCGCAGTCCAGCAACATCGGCACCATCCTGTTCGCCGACCGCATCGGCGGGGCGAAGCTCTACGAGTACCAGCAGAAGTTCGGCATGGGCCAGCCCACGGGTCTGAGCTTCCCGGGCGAGGAGCACGGCCTGGTGCCCAAGCCGGAGAGCTGGTGGCCGACCACGTTCCAGGCCCTCGCGTACGGCCAGAGCTACTCCGTGACGTCGCTGCAGGTGGCCGGTGTGTACCAGACGATCGCCAACGGCGGCGTCCGGCTCACCCCGCGGCTGATCGACGGGTACGTCAACCCCGACGGCACGTTCGAGCCCGCGCCGACCGCAGCCCGGCGTCCGAGTGGTCAGCGCCAAGACCGCCAAGACCATGTCCAGGATGCTGGAGAACGTGGTCACGGACGGCACGGGCGTGGTCGCGGAGATCCCCGGCTACCGGGTCGCGGGGAAGACCGGCACCGCGGAGCGGGCGGTCAACGGCGGGTACTCCGGGTTCAGCGCGTCCTTCGTCGGGTTCGCCCCCGCCGACGACCCGGAGGTCGTCGTCCAGGTCGTGCTGCAGAACCCCAGGAGCGGGCACTACGGCAGCGTGCTTGGTGGGCCGGTGTTCAAGTCCGTGATGACCTACGCCCTGGAGGAGCTGAGGATCCCGCCTTCGGGCACGAAGTCCCCGGAGATCCCGACCGACTGGCAGCCGGAGTGATCCGACCGACGGGCATCCGCATGGGCGGAACCGCCCTGCGACGCCTGCTGCGGCTGCCCGAGGGGCCGCCCGAGGAGGTGACCGGCGTGACGCTCGACTCCCGCCGGGTTCGCCCGGGCGACCTCTACGCCGCCCTTCCCGGGTTCTCCACCCACGGGGCCCGGTTCGCGGCGATGGCGGTGGAGTCCGGAGCGGCGGGGATCCTCACCGACCGCGTAGGCGCCGACCTCATCGTGGCGGCGGGCGGCTCGGGGGTCCCGGTCCTCGTCGTCGACGATCCGCGGGCCGTCCTGGGTGTGGTCTCGGCCGGCGTCTACGGCCGGCCGGCCGACCGCCTGCGGACCACGGGCATCACGGGCACCAACGGCAAGACCACCGCCAGCTACCTGCTCGACGCGGCCCTGCGCGCGGGCGGGCACACCACGGGCCTGATCGGGACCGTGGCCACCCAGGTCGGCGACCTGGTCCTCCCGGCGACCAGGACCACCCCGGAGGCCCCGGACCTGCACGCCCTGCTGGCCCTCATGGTCCAGCGTGGGGCCACCGCGGTCACGATGGAGGTCTCCAGCCACGCGCTGGCCCTCGGCCGGGTCGACGGGGTGCTCTTCGACCTGGCGGTGTTCACGAACCTCAGCCAGGACCACCTGGACTTCCACGGCGACATGGAGTCCTACTTCGCGGCCAAGGCCGACCTCTTCACCGCCCGGCGGGCGAGCTCCGGGCTGGTCTGCGTCGACGACCGATGGGGCCGCAGGCTCCTCGACGTGGCGGACATCCCGGTGACCACCTACGCCATCGGCGCTCCCGCGGACTGGACAGCCGGCGACCTCGCGCCCGGTCGCCACGGGTCGACGACGTTCACCGCCCACGGCCCCGCAGGCCCGGTCCCGGCGCGGGTCGGCCTGCCCGGGCGGTTCAACGTCGCGAACGCTCTGGCCGCACTCGCCGCGGCCGTAGGGCAGGGGGTGGACCCGCAGGTCGCCGCCCGCGCGATCGGCGACTGCCCGGGGGTTCCCGGCCGGATGGAGGCCGTGCACGCCGGTCAGCCGTTCCTCGTGCTCGTCGACTACGCCCACACCCCGGACGCCGTGCGCAGGGCGATCGCGGCCGCACGCGAGTCGGTGCCGGGAAGGGTGGTGGTCGTCCTCGGCGCGGGCGGCGACCGCGACCGCGACAAGCGCTCGGTCATGGGCCGGATCGCCGCCGGCGAGGCGGACGTCCTGATCGTCACGGACGACAATCCGCGCTCCGAGGAGCCTGCGGCGATCAGGGCTGCGATCATGGCCGGCGCGGACGAGATCGCGGCCGCCGATCGCGCGGAGCTGCACGAGGAGGCGGGCAGGGGAGCCGCGCTCGCGCGGGCCGTGCGGCTGGCCGGCCCGGAGGACTGCGTGCTGGTGCTCGGCAAGGGACACGAGCAGGGCCAGGAGGTGGCCGGAGTGGTGACCCCGTTCGACGACCGGGACGAGGTGCGCGCGGCACTGGAGGGCCTGTCATGATCCGGATGGACATCGCGGCGGTGGCCGCAGCGGTGGGCGGAACCGTGGTCGACTGCCCGGACCCGGGCGTCGCGGTGACCGGCGCGGTGGCCGACTCGCGCCTGGCCGGCCCGGGGGACCTCTACGTCGCGATCGCCGGCGAGCGGGTCGACGGTCACGGGTTCGCGGCGGGCGCACACCTGGCCGGCGCGGTGGTCACCCTCGGCTCCCGGCCGACGGGGCAGCCCACCATCGTGGTCCCCGACGACCCGGTCCTCGCCCTGGGCCGGCTGGCCGGCCACACCCTCGCGGCCCTGCCCGACGCCCGCGTGGTGGCGATCACCGGCTCGTCGGGCAAGACGACGACCAAGGACCTGATCGCGACCCTGCTGGAGGACCTTGGCCCCACCGTGGCACCCCCGGGGTCCTTCAACACCGAGGTCGGACTCCCGCTGACTGTCCTGCGGGCCACCGAGGAGACCCGCTTCCTGGTCCTCGAGATGGGAGCCCGGGGCGTCGGCCACGTGGCCACCCTCTGCCGGATCGCGCCGCCCGACGTCGGCGTGGTGCTCAACGTCGGGTCCGCGCACCTCGGCGAGTTCGGCAGCGTCGAGGCGGTCGGGCGGGCCAAGGGCGAGCTCGTCGAGGCGCTGACCCCCGAGGGACTGGCCGTGCTGAACGCGGACGACCCGGTCGTGGCCGGCATGGCCGCGCGCTCCGGCGGGCCGGTCGTCACCTTCGGCACGAGCTCCGCCGCTGGGGTCCGGGCGGTGGACGTGACCCTGGACGACTCCGCCCGGGCAGGCTTCACCCTCCACACCTCGGCGGGCGAGGCGCACGTGCAGCTGTCGATGGTCGGCGACCACATGGTCGCCAACGCGTGCGCCGCCGCCGCCGTCGCCCTGCACCTGGGGGCGTCGCTGCCGCGGGTCGCCGAGCTGCTCGCCGCGGCGCAGCCGCGCAGCCCCTGGCGGATGGAGGTCGCCACCACACCGGGCGGCGTCACCGTCGTCAACGACGCGTACAACGCCAATCCCGGAGTCGATGCGCGCCGCCCTGCGCTCGCTGGCGGCGATGCGGGGCAGGGGGCGCACGATCGCGGTTCTCGGCGAGATGCGCGAGCTGGGCGCCGACAGCATCGCGGCGCACGATGCGGTCGGCCGCCTTGCCGTCCGGCTCGACATCTCCCGGACGATCGCCGTGGGGGCGGGCGCCCGCGCGCTCTACCTCGGTGCCGCCCAGGAGGGCTCGTGGAACGGCGAGGCGGCGTTCGTCGACGACGTGCCGGCCGCCATCGCGCTGCTGCGCGGACTCGTCGAGCCCGGTGACGTCGTGCTGGTCAAGGCCTCGCGCTCCATCGGCCTGGAGGCCGTCGCCCACGCCCTCCTGGAGAGTCCGGTCCGGATCGGCGGCCCCAAGGTCAGGGCCGAACATGATCCTCATCGTGCTGAGCGGCATCTTCGCGATGATCGCTGGCGCTGCTCGGCACCCCGCTGCTCATCAAGTTCCTCTCCCGCCGCAACCTCGCCCAGTCGATCCGGGAGTCCTCAGACGGCATCGTCTATCCCGAGCACAGCGGCAAGCGGGGCACCCCCTCGATGGGCGGGCTGGCGATCGTCGGCGGCCGTCTCGGTCGGCTACGGCGCCGCGCACCTGGTGCGCTGGGAGCCGCCCTCGGCCTCGGGCCTGCTCGCGCTGTACCTGATGGTGGGGCTGGCGATCGTCGGCTTCGCCGACGACTACCTGAAGGTCTTCAAGTCGCGCAGCGGCGGGATCCGCGCCCGGACCAAGCTGCTGGGGCAGGCCGCGGTGGCACTGAGCTTCGCCTACCTGGCCAGGCAGTACCCCGACGTCAACGGCGTGAACCCGGCCTCGGCGGCGATCTCGGGGATCCGGGACCTGCCCTGGGAGCTGCCCTTGGGGCTGTTCCTGCTGTGGATCTGGTTCCTGATCACCGCGATCACCAACGGCGTGAACCTGACCGACGGCCTGGACGGGCTGGCCGCCGGAGCATCCGTCCTGGCCTTCGGCGGCTTCACCCTGATCGGGGTGTGGCAGTACAACCAGAGCTGCGCCGACATCTTCGCGGGCACGGGCTGCTACACCGTCCGGGACCCGCTGGACCTGGCCGCCTTCTCGGTCGCGTGCGCGGGAGCATGCTTCGGCTTCCTGTGGTGGAACACCAGCCCCGCGCAGATCTTCATGGGCGACACCGGCAGCCTGGCCCTCGGCGGGGCGCTGGCGGCACTGGCGATCATGACCCGCACCGAGTTCCTGTTCGTGCTGCTCGGCGGGCTGTTCGTCCTCATCACGCTGTCGGTCGTGGCCCAGGTCGGCTCCTTCAAGCTCACCGGGAAGCGGGTCCTGCGGATGGCACCGCTGCACCACCATTTCGAGATGGTCGGGTGGATGGAGGTCACGATCGTCGTGCGGTTCTGGCTGATCCAGGGCCTGTGCGTCGCGGCCGGCCTGGCCCTGTTCTACACGGAGTGGGTGCGCGCCGATGGTTGAGGCGCTGGTGGTCGAGGCCCTCTCCCGGGACGCCGACTGGAGCACCCTCCACGCTGCCGTGGCGGGGATCGGCATCGCGGGCTTCGCGGCCGCCGACGCGCTGCTGTCCCTGGGCGCGCGGGTCAGCGCGATCGACGCCGGGGACGGCCCCCGCCAGCAGGAGCGCGCGCGGGTCCTGGAGGTTCTCGGAGCAGACGTCCGGCTCGGTGACGGCGACACGCTGCCCGCCGGGGTGGACCTGCTGGTCGTCTCCCCGGGACTCTCCCCGCTGGCCCCGGTGATCGCCGCCGCCCAGGACGCGGGGCTGCCGGTCTGGGGCGAGCTCGAGCTGGCCTGGCGGCTGCGCCCGGCGGTCGGCGCTGCGCCCTGGCTGGTCGTGACGGGCACCAACGGCAAGACCACCACCACGCTGATGCTGGAGTCCATGCTCCGCGCGGCGGGCCTGCGGACCGTTGCGGCGGGCAACATCGGGGTCTCGATGGTCGACGTCGTGATGGCCGAGGCCACGGCCGAGGGGGCCCTGGACGTGATCGCCGTGGAGGTCGGCGCCCCCCAGCTGCCGTTCCTGCACTCGATGAGCCCGCAGGCGTCGGTGTGCCTGAACATCGCCGAGGACCACGTGGACCTGTTCGGCTCGTTCGAGGCCTACGTGGCGGCGAAGGCCCGGATCTACGAGCGCACCCAGGTCGCGGCCGTCTACAACGAGGCCGATCACGTGACCCGCAGGATGGTGGAGGAGGCCGAGGTCGTCGAGGGGTGCCGGGCGATCGGCTTCACCCTCGGGGCGCCCGACCGGAGCATGCTCGGGGTGGTCGAGGACATCCTCGTGGACCGGGCCTTCGTCCCGGATCCGAGCAGTGCCGCCCAGGAGCTGGCCACCATCGCCGACGTGCGGCCGGCCGCGCCGCACAACGTCGCCAACGCCCTGGCCGCGGCGGCGCTGGCCCGAGCGCACGGGGTTCCGGCCAGGGCGGTCCGCGACGGCCTGCGGGCCTTCGAGCCGGCCGGCCACCGGATCGCCGACGTCGCGACCATCGCCGGCGTGCGGTACGTGGACGACTCGAAGGCCACCAACTGCCACGCCGCGCAGACCTCCCTGCTGGCCTACGACCGCGTCGTCTGGATCGCCGGAGGGATGGCCAAGGGCCAGCAGTTCGACGAGCTGGTCCGGGCGAGCACGGGCCGGATGGCGGGGGTCGTGCTGCTGGGCGTGGACCGCCAGGTGATCGCCGACGCGATCGCGCGACACGCCCCCGATCTGCCGATCGTCGAGGTCGCGCGGACCGACACTGGTGCCATGGCGGAGGTCGTGGCGGCAGCCGCGGCCATGGCAGGGCCGGGCGACACCGTGCTGTTGGCCCCGGGATGCGCATCGTGGGACATGTTCCGCGACTACGCGCATCGGGGGGACCTGTTCGCCGAGGCAGTGACGTCGTTGGCGCAGGAGGACACGTGAGCCAGACCCGGTCCCCCCGCAGCCGATCCACCGAACCGCCGGGCGAGGTGCTCCGGGAGCCCGGGTGGCGCGACCGGCTCAACCAGCACCCGATGGCCCCTTACTACCTCATCCTGGGCGCGGCGATGCTCCTGCTGGTGCTTGGGCTGGTCATGGTGCTCAGCTCGTCGGCCGTCGAGTCCTACGAGATCCACGACTCCGCCTTCACCCTGTTCATCCGCCAGGCGATCTTCGCGGGCCTGGGCGTGCTGGCGATGGTGTTCATCTCGCGGATGCCGATCTCCCTGATGCGCCGGCTCGCCCTGATCTTCCTGGTGGCCAGCATCGGGATGCTGATACTCACGTTCGTGCCCGGCATCGGGGCCGGGGTCAACGGCCAGCGCAACTGGATCCGCCTGGTCGGACCGTTCCGGCTGCAGCCTTCCGAGTTCGCCAAGCTCGCGCTGATCGTGTGGTCGGCCGACCTGTTCGCCAGGCGCGAGGGACACCTGCACCAGTGGCGCGCCCTGCTCCTGCCGTTCCTGCCGGTCGCCGCGGTGGTGATCGGGCTGGTCCTCCTGGAGGGGGACCTGGGCACCGCGATCATCCTGGCCGTCATCGTGGGCGGCCTGCTGTTCGTGGTGGGCGCCCCGATGCGGATCTTCGTCGCGTTCGGCGTCCTTGGTCTGGCCGGCATCGCCGCGATGTCGCTGACGGCGGGCTACCGCATCCGGCGGTTCACCGCCTGGCTGGATCCCTCGGCCGACCTCGACGGTGCCGGGTGGCAGCTCACCCAGGGGAAGGTCGCCCTCGGCACCGGCGGCTGGTGGGGCGTCGGGCTGGGCGGCAGCCGGGAGAAGTGGGGTGCGCTGCCCGAGGCGCACACGGACTTCATCTTCCCCGTGATCGGCGAGGAGCTCGGCCTGTTCGGCGCCCTGACGGTCCTCGCCCTGTTCGCGGCCATGACCATCTTCGCCCTGCGGATGGCGATCCGGACCTCGGACGCCTTCGTGCGGGTCACGTGCGTCGGAATCGTCGCGTGGATCGTCGGACAGGCGCTGATCAACCTGGGCGCCGTCCTGCAGCTGCTGCCCATCACCGGGGTGCCGCTCCCGTTCATCTCCTACGGCGGATCGTCGCTGCTGCCCTCGCTGATGGCGGTGGGGGTGCTGCTCGGGTTCGCCCGGCAGGAGGCAGCCCGCACCGTGGCGGCGCGTGCGGCGGCTGCCGACTCGGCTGCGGCGGGACTCGGCTGGGCGGGACTCGGCGTCGCCCGGCCGGGGCGTCGGACGCCCGTCTCCGGCTGGCGGCGGGTCGGGCGGTCCGGCGGTGAGCCCTGTGCACGTCGTGCTGGCCGGCGGGGGCACCGCCGGGCACATCGAGCCGGCCTTGAACCTCGCCGACGCGCTGCGGCGGCGGGCCCCGGACATCGGGATCACGGCGCTGGGCACGCAGAAGGGCCTGGAGGGTCGCCTGGTGCCGGCCCGGGGCTACGAGCTGCGGATGATCCCCGCGGTGCCGCTGCCACGCCGGCCGTCCGCTGACCTTCTCACCCTGCCGGGGAGGATCCGCGGCGCGCTGCGCCAGACGGAGGCGATCCTGTCCGACGTGCGCGCCGACGTGGTCGTCGGCTTCGGCGGCTACGTGGCGCTGCCGGCCTACCTGGCCGCACGCAGGACGCACACCCAGCTCGTGGTGCACGAGGCGAACGCCCGCGCGGGGCTGGCCAACCGGGTCGGCGCGCGCCTCACCCCCCACGTGGCCGAGGCCGTCGCCGGCACCCTGCGCGGGGGCCGGCGGATCGGCATCCCGCTGCGTCGCACCATCTCCACGCTCGACCGGCCCGCCGCCCGCGACGAGGCCCGGGCCGCCCTGGGGCTGGCGTCCGAGGGCGCGGTGCTGCTCGTCTTCGGCGGCTCCCAGGGGGCACAGCGGATCAACGCGGCCGTGTCGGGGGCGCTGCCCGGACTCCTGGACCTGGGCATCCAGGTGCTGCACGCCGTCGGTCAGGCGAACATCGAGGCCGTCACGGACTCGGCGCCCGGCTACCACCCTGTGGCCTACCTGGACCGGATGGACCTTGCCTACGCGGCAGCGGACCTCGTGGTGAGCCGCAGCGGCGCCCTGACCTGCGCCGAGCTGGCGGCCGTGGGGCTGCCGGCGATCTACGTCCCCTTCCCGATCGGCAACGGCGAGCAGCGGCTCAACGCCCTGCCGGTCGTCACCGCCGGCGGGGGGCTGCTCGTCGCCGACGAGGACCTCGACGCCGCAACGCTCCTGGCTGACGTGAGCGCGCTGGTCGCCGACCCGGACCGGATCGAGCACATGGGCCGGGCGGCCGCCGCCCACGGGATCCGTGACGCCGACGAGCAGCTCGCGGACATCGTGATGGCGGCCGCCCGCCTGCCGGCCGCCGGCTCCGGGAGGTCGGCGTGACCGTCGACCTGTCCGGGCGCGTGCACATCGTGGGGATCGGCGGCGCCGGCATGTCGGGGATCGCCCGGATCCTCGTCGCGCGCGGCGCCGAGGTCTCGGGCAGCGACGCCAAGGAGTCACGGCGCCTGGTCGCGCTCAGGGCCCTGGGGGTCGACGCCCGAGTGGGCCACGAGGGCGCGAACGTGGAGGACGCCGACGTCGTGGTGATCTCCACGGCCATCAGGCCGGCCAACGCCGAGGTCGTGGCCGCGCGCGAGCGGGGCATCCCGGTCGTCTCGCGCGCCGACGCGCTGGCGGCCGTGATGGCCGGCAGCCGCGGCGTCGCCGTCGCCGGCACCCACGGCAAGACCACGACCACCTCGATGCTCACCATCGCGGTCCAGCACTGCGGGGCGGACCCGTCCTTCGCGATCGGCAGCGAGCTCAACGACTCCGGGGCGAACGCCCACCAGGGCGCCGGGGACCTGTTCATCGCCGAGGCCGACGAGTCCGACGGCTCGTTCCTGATGCTGCCCGCGATCGCCGGCATCGTCACGAACGTCGAACCCGACCACCTCGACCACTGGGGCACCTTCGATGCCATCCAGGCCGGCTTCCTGGACTTCACCGCCGGCATCGCGGCCGCCGGCGGGTTCGTCGTGGCCTGCGCCGACGACTCCGGCGCGGCGCGGATGACACAGGCAGCCCGCGGGCGGGGGCTGGACGTGCGCACGTACGGCCTTGACCCGGGCGCGGACTACGTGCTCTCGGAGGTGGTCACGACTGCCGGGGGGTCTGGGGCGCTGGTGTCGCACGCCGGGTCGCTCGTGGGGCGCCTGGACCTGCAGGTCCACGGCACGCACAACGTGCTCAACGCGACCGCCGCGCTGGTCACCGGGATCGGCCTGGACCTGCCGGCCGCGGACCTCGTCGAGGGCCTGGCGCGGTTCTCGGGGACCCGAAGGCGCTTCGACTTCAAGGGCGAGGCGGCCGGGGTGCGGGTCTTCGACGACTACGCCCACCACCCGACGGAGATCGCAGCCACGCTCCGCGCCGCCCGCGAGGTGGTGGGGGAGGGCAGGCTGGTGGTCGCCTTCCAGGCCCACCACTACTACCGGACGGCCATGTTCGTCGAGGAGTTCGGCGAGGCCCTGGGCCTGGCCGACCAGGTCGTCGTGCTCGAGGTGTATGCCCCGGGGGAGGAGCCGATCCCTGGCGCCAGCGGTCAGTCCATGGCCAGCCGCGTCCCGCTGCCCCCGGACCAGGTCGTGTTCGAGCCTTCGTGGTCCGCTGTGGCCCGGCGGCTGGCCGACCGCGCGGGCCCCGGGGACCTCGTGATGACCCTGGGAGCGGGGGACATTGTCCTGCTGGCCGCCGAAGTGCTCGACCTGCTGGCCGAGCGCGAGGAAGGACCGACGTGAGCGCGAACCAGACCCTGGGGGCCGACCAGCCGCCTGCCGACGGGCCCGGGCGGGCCGCGCAGCCGCCGCCGGGGGGATCGCAGCCCAAGCCCAAGCCCAGCAAGGCCGTCCGCAGGCGCCGCCGCCGGCGCATCCTGGCATGCGGCGTCGGCGGCGTGGTGCTCGCGTGGTGGCTGGGGTGGGCATCGCCGCTGACGCTGGTCGAGCACGTCGTGGTCGACGTTCCCCGCGGCCTCTCAGCGGATTCGATCCGGCTCGCGTCGGGGATCTCGGTGGCCGACCACGTCCCTGCGGTGGATGCGCAGGCCGTCCGCATCGCCATCATGACCGCGATCCCCGCGGTGGCCGACGTGGAGCTGGAGCGCGGGATGCCCCACACGATCACCCTGCGCATCACCCCCCGCTCCCCGCTTGCGGCGGTCGAGTCGGGGAAGGGCTACCTCGTGATGGATTCCGGGGGGGTGATCTACGACAGGGTCGGGCAGGTCAAGGGCCTGCCTGTCGTCAAGGCGAGCGACGAGGCGAACCGCGATGTCGGCCGCGGCGTCCTTCTGGCCATCCCCGTGGAACTGCGCAAGCAGGTGACGAAGGTGACCGCTAGGAGCCGTGACGACGTCACGCTCGGCCTGCGCGACGGGGCGACCGTGCGATGGGGGGGTGTGGAGGACTCGGCGCTGAAGGCCCGGGTGCTGGCCGGACTGACGGCTGTGAAGGCCGCCCACTACGACGTCAGCGCGCCCCTGCTGCCCACGACGTCGGGCTCGATGTAGGAGCTCTTCAAGCGCTGCCGGGCAGTCCGGGGCGCCGGACGTCTGTTCGCCCATAGCGAACAAGCGCCTGCCGTACGACGCCGTCCGGCCCATGGGATCGGAGCCCCCGCCAAGTGTGCCCTCCACAGGCGAGGGCCTCGTGTGGACGAGCGCTGTCCACACGTTGCGGCCGCGTTGCGTCCCCAGCCTGCCCCCGAGTCCTCCCCAGACTGTCCCCAGACTGTCCCCAGGTCGGCTGCGCCCGGAGCGACGCCGGCCCGCGCGCATCAGGCATCGGCCGGGTCCTGGCGCCGACACGCCGAGGATCGCGGGGGTCCTTGAAACAGCCCATGCGGGCGCCTAAGTTCCCTTCCAACCACAGGTTGACATAACTCTAAACCTCAGGTTGAGGATGAGAGTCAGGATGCCGAAGGTGCAGGCCCGCGATGGAGCTCAACCCTCCACCGCACAGTCCGACCCCAACCCTTTGAAGCAACCATGAAGGAGAGCCTGACGTGACAGCCCCACAGAACTACCTGGCAGTGATCAAGGTCGTCGGGATCGGCGGTGGCGGCGTCAACGCCGTGAACCGGATGATCGAGGTCGGCCTCAAGGGCGTGGAGTTCATCGCTATCAACACGGATGCGCAGGCGCTGCTGATGAGCGACGCCGACGTCAAGCTCGACATCGGCCGGGAGCTCACGCGGGGGCTGGGGGCGGGCGCGGATCCCGAGGTGGGCCGCAGGGCCGCCGAGGACCACGCCGAGGAGATCGAGGAGGTCCTCAAGGGGGCCGACATGGTCTTCGTGACAGCCGGCGAAGGGGGTGGCACCGGCACCGGTGGCGCCCCGGTGGTGGCCAAGATCGCCCGCTCGCTGGGCGCCCTGACCATCGGCGTGGTGACCCGGCCGTTCGGCTTCGAGGGCCGCCGCCGCAGCGGTCAGGCCGACCACGGGATCGAGGGCCTGCGCTCCGAGGTCGACACGCTGATCGTGATCCCCAACGACCGCCTGCTGTCCATCGCCGATCGCAGCATCTCGATGATCGACGCGTTCCGGCAGGCCGACCAGGTCCTGCTCCAGGGCGTCTCGGGCATCACCGACCTGATCACCACGCCCGGCCTCATCAACCTGGACTTCGCCGACGTCAAGTCGGTCATGTCGGGGGCCGGTTCTGCTCTGATGGGCATCGGCTCGGCGCGCGGCGACGAGCGTGCGGTGGGGGCCGCGATGGCGGCCATCGCCAGCCCGCTGCTCGAGGCCAGCATCGACGGCGCGCACGGGGTTCTGCTGTCGATCGCAGGTGGTTCCGACCTCGGGCTGTTCGAGATCAACGAGTCCGCCCGACTCATCGCCGAGGCGGCGCACCCGGACGCCAACATCATCTTCGGCGCCGTCATCGACGACACGCTTGGCGACGAGGTCAGGGTCACCGTGATCGCGGCGGGCTTCGACGGTGGGCACCCACCGATCCGCCGTGAGGCGGCAGCCGGCCGCCGGGTCGTCGACGACCCGGCCGAGCCCGCTGCCCGCGTCGAGGCGCCGGTGCTCGCCACCGTGGGTGCGCACTCCAGCGTGATCCTGCCCCCGGGACTGAACGGCGCGGAGAAGCCCGGCGTGGACCTGCGCCAGCCGCGCACGATCAGCTTCGACGAGCCCGACGACCTCGACGTCCCGGACTTCCTGAAGTAGTTCGCAGCGCAGATGTTCGGCCACCGCCTCGACCTGACCCTCGCCAGTGGGGTCGAGGCGCGTGTGCTGTTCACCGGCCGGGGCGCCCCGGCCGGCGGTGGGTCGAGCAGATCGCCGTACGCCTGGGCGAACCTCGGATCGCACGTCGGGGACGACCCCGCCGCGGTGATCGACAACCGGCACGCGCTGGCCGAGGCCCTCGGCGTCCCGGCCAGCGCAATGACGTTCATGCATCCGGACCACGGAAGGGGGGTTGCCGAAGTGATCGAGCAGACGAACGCGACCCCCGGGGCCGGGGTCAGGCCGACGGGAGTGGCTCCGGGCTCCGAGGTCCGGTCGGTCGACGCCCTCGTGACGAGGGCGACCGGGATCGGACTGGTCGCCCTCGCGGCCGACTGCGCCCCGGTGATCCTGGTGGATCCGGTGACCGGCGTGGTCGCCGCCGTGCACAGCGGCTGGCGGGGCCTGGCACTGGATGTGGTGGGTGCCGCGGTCGCGGTGATGGCCGGTGCCGGTGCGCGCGGCGTTGACATCCGGGGGTACGTCGGGCCGGCCATCTGCGGGTCCTGCTACGCCGTGCCTGCCGAGCGGGCGGCGGAGGTGGGCAGGATCCGCCCTGAGGCGGTCACGACCGCCCGGGACGGCCAGCCCGCCCTCGACCTGCGCGCCGGCCTGGTCGCCCGGCTGGGCGAGCTCGGCGTGGCCTGCGAGCTGGTCGGGGGCTGCACGGTCGAGGACCCCGGCCTGTACTCCTACCGCCGCGACGGGCTGACCGGTCGGCACGGCGGCGCTGTGGCGATGCTGGCGGCGGCATGACCGACGAAGCACGTCGCGACGAGCTGGCCGGAAACCTCGCCGTCGTCCAGGAGCGGATCGTGGCCGGGTGCGCGGTCGCCGACCGGGACCCAGCCACGATCACCGTGGTGGCGATCACCAAGACGTGGCCGGCCAGCGACGTCCGGATCCTGGCCGGGCTCGGACTTCGCCACTTCGGGGAGAACCGTGACCAGGAGGCGGGCGAGAAGGCGGCGTCGTGCGCTGAGCTGGCACTGACCTGGCACTTCGTCGGTCAGCTCCAGCGCAACAAGGCCGCGTCCGTGGCCCGGTACGCCGACATCGTCGAGTCGGTGGACCGCACCTCCCTGGTCACGTCCCTGGACCGGGGGGCCAATGTCGCCGGACGCCGACTGGGGGTCTGCATCCAGGTCGACCTCGACGAGGCGCCGACAGCCGAGGACCGCGGCCCGGCCCGGGCGCGGCGGGGCAGCACCTGCCGACGTCCCGGCCCTGGCCGACCGGGTCGCCGCGAGCGACAACCTGGACCTGCTGGGGGTCATGGCCGTGGCGCCCCTGGGTCAGGACCCGCGCACGCCGTTCGAACGGCTGGCATCGGTCCACGAGCAGGTGCTGGAGCACCATCCCGGGGCGTCGATGCGCTCGGCCGGCATGTCCGGCGACCTCGAGGCGGCGATCGTCGCCGGCTCGACACACGTCCGCCTGGGCAGCGCACTGCTCGGGCGCCGCGAACCACTCAAGTAACCTAACCCGATACCGGTCTGCCCGCGGCAGGCGGGATGGCACACGTAAGGAGCACACAATGCCCGGCACGATGCGCAAGATGGCCGTCTACCTCGGCCTCGTCGAGGATGACCTGCTCGACGACTACGAACCGGAGCCCCGGCCGCGCAGTCGCGAGATCGCCCCCTCGGTGGCCGATCCACGTCCGCGCCCCGCCCCCGAGGTCGCAGTGCGGCCCGCGGCAACCGCCGTGGCCGACCGCCCGGCGACCACGTTCCGGCCGACCGGATCGACGGCAGGAGCCGACGTGTACCGGATCACGACCCTGCATCCGCGCGCCTACAACGACGCCCGCCGGATCGGCGAGGAGTACCGCGAGGGGGTCCCGGTCATCATCAACCTGACCGGGATGGACGACAACGACGCCAAGCGGATCGTGGACTTCGCCGCCGGGCTGGTGTTCGGCCTCCGCGGTAGCATCGAGCGGATCACCAACAAGGTGTTCCTGCTCTCGCCGGCGAACGTCGACGTGGGCGCCGAGGCGCGCGCGCAGATCGCGCAGGACGGGTTCTTCAACCAGAGCTGATCATGGGATTCATCGTCAGTGTGCTCTCGACCGTCATCTGGCTGTTCCTCCTGTTCCTGATCGCCCGCATGATCATCGGGCTGATCATGGTGTTCGCCAGGGATTTCCACCCCACGGGCGCGCTGGTGATCATCTTCGAGTTCGTGATGACCGTCACCGACCCGCCGCTGAAGGTCCTGCGGCGGGTCATCCCACCACTGCGGATCGGCCAGATCTCCCTCGACCTGGCGTTCATCGTGCTGTTCATCGGCCTGCAGCTGCTGCTCAGGGTCCTGGCGAGGCTCGGATGACCCGAGGAGCCGCGAGGCTCGGTCGACCGCGGAGCTCGGATGACCGCAGAGTCCGCGATGATGCAGGAGCCGGCCAAGGGAGGCCTGGAGTCGGGAGGCTCGCAATGGGACTGAGTGCCGAGGACGTCCACGCACGGCAGTTCAAGCTGGTGCGCAACGCCACCGGGTACGACATGGCCGAGGTCGACGAGTTCCTCGACGACGTGGAGGCGGAGATCGCGCGGCTGAGCGACGAGCTCGAGCGCGCCCTCGAGAAGGCCGCGGCCGCGGAGGCCGGGACCGACTCCACCTCCGCTGCCGCCGCCCGGATCCTCGAGGTGGCCCAGCACACCGCCGATGAGTACGTGGGGCAGGCCAGGCGCCGGGCCGACGCGATGGTCGCCGACGCGGAGAAGGCGGCCCGCAAGTCCGTGAAGCGACTGGAGGCCCAACGCGCCGAGGTAGAGCAGCGCCTGGCCACCCTGCAGGCGCTCGAGGCCGAGGTCCGGTCCCGGCTCACCGGGTACCTCCAGTCACACCTGGCCGATCTCAGCGCCCTGGCCGGCCCCGGCGACCCTGACAGGCCCTAGGCGACCCACTGCCGCAGCCGGCGCCGGGGGCCGCTGCCGCGCCAACAGCCAGTGCCGCAGCCGCGCCAGGCAGCCGCTTGCCGCAGACCAAGCCAGTGGCATCAGCTCACGCATGCCGCGAGCCGCAGCCACCTCAGGCATCAGCCCACGAGTGCCGCAAGTTCGAAGTCATCAGGCCACTCACTGTCGGCTCACTGAGCCTTCGGCATCTTGGTCATCAGCTCTCGATCTCACGCCTCCCTCCACCGACCCCCCGACGACCGAACTCGTCGGCTGCCCGCTCGCCCGCCCGGCGGCTCGCCCCGGCACCTGCCGCCCCGCTGGCCGATCCGCGCCACGTCCCGCGGGCCTGTGAGGTCGCACGGTGGTAGTCCGCGACGGCAAGGTCCCGGGCGCGAAGCGCCACGTCGACCCGTGCCCCGGCGGACCCGCGCCGCCGCGCTTCGCCCTGCCCCAACCTGGGCTGTTTTCCGGGCCTGCGCCGCGGCGACTGCCGCCCCATCCCTCGGCGCCACCGGCTCCTCCCCGGCGGATTCGGCCTCGGCGCCCCACCCGGCGGACCCTTGCCCCGCGTTCCCTCCGCCCGCGCTCCCAGCCCCGCCGCCCCGGGCCTCTGCAACCAGCGCCCCCTCGCGGGCCTGACGGGTGGCCGCCTCGAGGTTGCGCCCGAACCGGCCGATGAATCCCAGGCAGAACGCGTTGCGGGCGACCGATCCCGTCACCGGGCGTGGCTCACCGCCCTGCGGCGGGCGGTAGGTCGTGCCCTTCCAGGCACCGCCCCGGACATGCTCCCGGGCGCGGGTGACCATCATGGCGCTGGCGGTCGCGAAGACCGCCTCGACCCGGTCGAGGTCCGCGGGCATCCCGTACACGAGGACGTAGGTGGACCCGTGGCCGATGTCCACGCGCACCGACCAGGCACGCGCCGTGGCGACCAGCAGGCTCACGAGCAGCCTGTTGAGCGCCCGGCGGGGCTCCCCGATGGTCAGCATCCGGTGCGTGGGGGCATCCCCTCGGGCATCGGGGGACAAGGCCGCGACCGCCATGTCCACGCTGTGCCGGGCCGCGACCAGGGCGGCCTTGGCCAGGTACGCCTCCGCCTCCTCGGCGCTGGCGGTGGACTCGGCCTTGGCCAGCAGGGCGGCCACCCGCCGGACCTGCCCCTCGGGGCCCTGCTCGTGGGGCCCCTGTCCGTGGGGGTTCGGTCCGTGGGGCCCCGGCTCGCCTGTGCCCTGCCACCCGGGGCCAGGCTCGCCGTCGGGGACCTCGGGCAGGCCCTCGATGGGGGCGAAGAGGTGGCTGAGCAGGTCCGCGGCGTCCGGGCCGAGGTGCCGTCGGTAGAGCGCGACGAGCGTGGCCCGGAAGCGCCGGCCATGACCGGGCACGCCGGTGAGGTGGTGGGCCACCTCGTGCAGCACGACCGACCGGGTCAGCGCCCATCGTCCGCGCGGGTCCGCCGCCGGGATGCTGATGGTGCCCTGCGAGTACGTGGCCATCCGGAACCCGCGCCGGACCCGTACCACGACCGGGCCAGGATCGGCGGGGCCGCCGCCCTCGACCCCGGCCTCGGCGACCCGGGCGTCAGCGAGGACCAGGTCGACGAAGGCCTGGATCGCCTCCAGGCTGCCGAACCGGACCTCCGGGGGCAGAGTCACGAGCCTCCCGCCGGCCCGCACGAGCCTGTTCGGGCGGCGCATGATGGCGGCCAGGGAGTCCTCGGCCTGGTAGACCGCCCCCCTGCTCCGGTCGACCCTCGGGTCCTGCTGCGTCATGGCGCACACCCTGCCATCACGGTCCGACATGGCGATCCGCATCGTCCACATGAGCGCGCCCAGCGGAAGGGTTTGGACGTGCCGCCCAGGGCGGGCGGTGGCGCTTCTCCCCCCACAAGACCGCAGCCAGATCGTGACGCAGGCTGAGGATCGGTCAGGGACGTCAGGCCCGGCGCAGGGCGAACGCGAGGCCGAGCTCGTCGTCGGCCCCGGTGAACGCCCCCGCGGGGACCTCGTCGCGGCCGACCGAGACGGCCAGGACCTCCCCGGCGATGTCCCCCGCGTGCTCGTCGAGGGCCTCGCCCAGCTCCGGGGAGCTCGGGTCGAGCCAGAGCTCGATCCGGTCGCTGACCTCGAGGCCGGCTGCCTTGCGGCCCTCCTGCACCAGCCGGACGACCTCGCGCGCCAAGCCACGACGGATCAGATCGGGCGTCAGCGCCAGGTCCAGGGCCAGGGTCTCACCGGCGTCTGTCGCCACCGCCCAGCCCGCTCGCGGCGTCTCGGTGATCACGACGTCGTCGGGTGTCACCTCGACCGACTCCCCGGCCACGTCGACCGTGGCCGCGCCGCTGCCCCGCAGTGCAGCGGTGAGCCCCACCGGGTCGGCAGCGGCGATCGCTGCCGCCACCGGCTGGGTACCCTTGCCGAACCGCCGGCCGAGCGAGCGGAAGTTCGCCTTCACGCTCACATGGACCAGCTCGTCGGCCGTGGCGTCGTCGGTCCCGCCGCCGAGGCTGACCACGGAGACCACGTTGAGCTCCTCGGCGAGCTGCTCGCGGAGCTCGGCAGGCATCCGCTGCCACCCGGCTGCCGACACGAGCGCGCGGCCGAGGGGCTGCCTCGTGCGCACCCGACCCTCCGCGCGAGCCCCCCGGCCCAGCTCGACGAGCCGCCGGATCAGGGCCACCTGCTCGGCGAGCACCGGGTCGGCCAGGGTCGCCGAGTCGTCGGGCCAGTCCTGCAGGTGCACCGAGTCACGCTCACCCGCGGCGAAGAGGTCCTGCCACACGCGCTCGGTCACGAACGGCGTGAAGGGGGCCATCAGCAGCGTCACCGTTCGCAGGCAGTCGTGCAATGTGTGCAGCGCGGCGGGGTCGCCGTCCCAGAAACGGCGGCGCGACCGGCGCACGTACCAGTTCGACAGGTCGTCGATGTAGGCGGCTAGCAGACGACCGGCCCGCTGGGTGTCGAACGCGTCCAGCGATGCGGTGACCTCGGCAACCAGGCGGCTTCCCTCGGCCAACGCCCAGCGGTCGAGGACCGGGCGCTGCGCAACGGGCGGCGCGCTCGCCGGGTCCGCGACGAACCCGGCCGTGCGGGCGTAGAGCGACTGGAAGGAGACGGTGTTCCAGTAGGTCAGCAGGGTCCGGCGGACGACGTCGGCGATGGCGGCGTGCCCGACCCGGCGGGACTGCCAGGGGGAGCCGGCGGCCAGCATGAACCAGCGCACGGCGTCGGCGCCGTGGTCGTCCATGAGCGGGATCGGCTCCAGGATGTTGCCCAGATGCTTGCTCATCTTGCGGCCGTCGTCGTCGAGGATGTGGCCCAGGACGAGCACGGTGCGGTAGGCCGACTGCTCGAAGACCAGGGTCCCCACGGCCATCAGGGTGTAGAACCAGCCGCGGGTCTGGTCGATCGCCTCGCAGATGAAGTCGGCCGGGTACTTGCGCGCGAAGGTGTCCTGACCCGTGTGCGGGTAGCCCCACTGGGCGAACGGCATCGCGCCGCTGTCGTACCAGCCGTCGATGACCTCCGGGACGCGCGCGGCGGTCGCTGTGCACCGGGGGCAGGGGAACGTCACGTCGTCGACGTAGGGCCGGTGCGGGTCCAGGTCGGACAGGTCCTGGCCGGCCAGCCCGCCGAGCTCGGCGAGGGACCCGATACAGGTCAGGTGCTCCTCGGTGCAGCGCCAGATCGGCAGCGGCGTGCCCCAGTAGCGGTTGCGCGACAGGGCCCAGTCGACATTGTTCTCCAGCCAGTCGCCGTAGCGGCCCCACTGGATCGTCCCCGGGTGCCAGCTGGTCGCGGCGTTCTCGCGGACCAGGGCGTCCTTGATGGCGGTGGTACGGATGTACCAGGAGGGCTGGGCGTAGTAGACCAGCGGCGTGTGGCAGCGCCAGCAGTGCGGGTAGGAGTGCTCGAGCTGCTCGTGGCGGAACATCAGGCCGCGTGCCTCGAGGTCGGCGGTGAGCGTGGGGTCTGCCGACTTGAAGAACATGCCGCCGACCATCGGCACGGACTCCTCGAACGTGCCGTCGGGCCGCAGCGGGTTGACCACCGGAAGGCCGTACGAGCGGCACGAGACGAGGTCGTCGGCGCCGAACGCCGGTGCCTGGTGCACGAGCCCGGTGCCGTCCTCGGTCGTGACGTAGTCGGCGAGGATCACGAAGTGGGCCCCGGGGATGTCGATGAGGTCGAAGGGCCGGGAGTACCCGGTGTGCTCGAGGTCCCTGCCGGGGAGCGACGCCAAGACCTCGGAGCCCTCGGGCAGCTTCGCGGCGCGCAGCGCCTCGGCGATGATCAGCAGCTCGGAGTCGCCGAACTCGCCGGTCACCCGGACGACCTGGTACGTCGCGTCGGGCTTGACCGCCACGGCGGTGTTCGACACCAGCGTCCAGGGGGTGGTCGTCCAGACGAGCAGGCTGGCCCCGGGGAACCGGTCGGCAAGAGGACCCGTGGTGATGGGCATCCGGACGTAGACGGAGGGGTCGACGATGTCCTCGTAGCCCTGCGCGAGCTCGTGGTCGGACAGGCCAGTGCCGCAGCGGGGGCAGTACGGGCTGACGCGGTGGTCCTGGACGAGCAGTCCCTTGTCGAAGATCTGCTTCAGCGACCACCACACGCTCTGGACGTAGGCGGGGTCCATCGTCCAGTAGGCGTCGTCCATGTCGACCCAGTAGCCCATCCGCTGCGTGAGTGTCGTGAACTCGTCGACGTGGCGGAGCACGGACTCCCGGCAGCGGGCGTTGAACTCGGCCACCCCGTACGCCTCGATGTCGCCCTTGCCGGTGAACCCGAGCTCCCTCTCGACCGCGAGCTCGACGGGCAGGCCGTGGCAGTCCCACCCGGCCTTGCGGTCCACTCGGTAGCCGCGCATGGTCTTGAACCTGGGGAAGACGTCCTTGAAGACGCGGGCCTCGACGTGGTGGGTGCCAGGGGTCCCGTTGGCGGTCGGCGGGCCCTCGTAGAACGTCCACTCCGGGGCTCCCGCCCGCTGCGCCAGGGAGCGGTGGAACACGTCGTTCTCCGCCCACAGCGTCAGTACCTGCTGGTCGATGGCCGCGAGGTCGACCTTCGCCGGGACCGCCGCGTACTGTCGGGCGGCCGCCTTGGCAACCGCCGGCTCGGGGTCCGTCGCGGGGGGGTTGGGGTGCGCGCTCATCGTGGGGGTCCTTGATCGGGGGCAGGCGATGATCCTAGTGTTGCGCAGGGACAGGGCAGGTCTCGCCGTGCTGCGCGAGGTTCCGCACGGGGGGCAGCCGCGGGGGCTATCCTCGCCTCTGGTGCGCCCGCGGTGGGGTCGGCCGACAGGCAGGAGTGCGTGATGGGAGCTGGTGACTGGGTGTCCGGTGGGCTGCGCCGCGCCGTGTCCGGGGTCTGGTCCGCCATGCCCGGCCAGATGCCGACCGAGTCCGCCGTGCTGACCGTCGAACCCGCCGCTCCCACCGACTCGCTGGCGGAGGTCACCCCCCTGCGTGGGGCCCCCGATCCCTTCCCCGGACCTGTCCCCGCTCCGGCGCCGGTCCCGGTTCCGGTTCCCACGCCCGTCCCTGACCCGACCCCCGTCCCGGCCCCGACCCCCGTCCCCGATCCGACCCCCGTCCCGGCCCCGACGCCGGTCCCGGCCCCGACGCCCGTCCCCGATCCGACGCCTGCGCCTGGGCCGGTCCCCAGTCCGATCCCGCCGCCCATCCCCGTTCCTCAGATGTCGGCCCACGGGAGGACGACAGCCAGGCGCGCGAAGGCCTCGGGCGCGACCTCCGCCGCAGCACACTCCCGCCAGCCGCCGCCGAGCTGGACCGACGGCGAGCTCGCGGGATTCCGTGGTGCCCTCCAGGCCGACATCCTCCGGCTGCGCGAGGAGCTGAACATGGGCGCGGCCGACATGGCCGACCTCATCGCCGACTCGAACGACGGCTCCGGTGACGACCAGGCCGACGCCGGCTCGAAGACGCTCGAGCGTGAGCAGGAGATGAGCGTGAACGCCAACGCCCGCGACCTGCTCGACCAGTCCACCCACGCGCTGCGCCGGCTCGAGGCCGGCACGTACGGGACCTGCGAGGGCTGCGGGACCGTGATCCCGGCCGCACGGCTCCGGGCGTTCCCCCGCGCCACGCTCTGCATCGCCTGCAAGCAGGCAGAGGAGCGCCGTTGAGGTGAGCCGACTGCCGCTGACCCTCGGCGTGGCAGCAGGGGTGCTCGTGGTCGACCAGGTGTCCAAGTCCATCGCCGTGGCGAGGCTCGAGGGCGAGCCCTCAGTCGAGCTGCTCGGGCACTGGCTGCGCCTGACGTTCGTGCGCAACTCCGGCGCCGCATTCTCCCTCGCCGGCAACTACACGGTTCTGATCAGCATCCTGGCGATGGTGGTGGCCGTCGCGATCGTGCGGACCGCCAGGACCCTGACCAACCCCTGGTGGGCGGTCGTGCTGGGCGGCATCCTCGGCGGGGCGCTGGGCAACTTGCTGGACCGGATCCTGCGCGACCCGGCCCCCTTGCGCGGGCACGTCGTCGACTTCCTGAAGCTGCCGAACTGGCCGGTGTTCAATGTGGCCGACATGGCCCTGGTCGGGTCGGCGACCCTGGCGGTCCTCCTCAGCCTGCGTGGCGTGGAGATGAGTGCCCCGCGCGCGACGCCCGGCGACCCGGGGGAGGCCGCGTCCCATGGCTGAGTCGAATGGCGTGGCTGAGTCGAATGGCATGCTGAGTCGAAGGGCTGCCTCGCAATGGCCGAGCCGCATGGCTGAGCCGAGGCTGGCGCATGTTCCCGACGGCCTCGCCGGAGAGCGGGTCGACGCCGCCCTGGCACGGATGTTCGGGCTCTCACGATCGCGCGCCGCCGACCTCGCCGAGCAGGGCCACGTGCAGCTGGCGGGTCGCGTCGTGGGCAAGAGCGCGCGCGTCGAGTCGGGCCAGCTCGTGGAGGTGCTCATCCCGGAGGCGGCCGCGCCCGGTACGGTCCCGGAGGTGGACGTGCCCGACCTGGTCGTCCTGCACGACGACGCCGACATCGTGGTCGTGGACAAGCCCGTGGGGGTGGCAGCCCACCCCAGCCAAGGGTTCGAGGGGCCGAGCGTGACCGGCGTCCTCGAAGCGCGCGGCTACCGGATCTCCACCTCCGGCGCCCCGGAGCGCCGCGGCGTGGTCCAGCGCCTGGACGTCGGGACGTCCGGGGTCATGGTGCTGGCCAAGAGCGAGCCGGCCTACTCCGACCTCAAGCAGCAGTTCCGCGACCGCAGGCCCGAGAAGGTGTACCACGCCCTCGTCCAGGGGCTGCCCGACCCGTTGCGGGGCACCATCGACGCCCCCATCGGCAGGCACCCGAACCACGACTGGAAGTTCGCCGTGACCTCCGGCGGGCGCACGTCCGTGACGCACTACGAGGTGCTGGAGGCACTGCGGTTCGCCAGCCTGCTGGAGATCCACCTCGAGACCGGGCGAACCCACCAGATCCGCGTGCACATGTCGGCCATCCGGCACCCCTGCGTCGGGGACCTGATGTACGGTGCCGACCCGGTCCTGGCCGCGCGCTGCGGGCTCGGGCGCCAGTGGCTGCATGCCGTCCGGCTCGGCTTCCTGCACCCCGGCTCCGGCGAGTGGGTCGAGTACACGTCCGCCTACCCGGCGGACCTCGACCACGCCCTGCGCACCCTCCACCCCGACTGATCAGAGCCGCTCCCGAGCCGCCGGGCCGCCGAACCGCACGGATGTCGCTGCGACCGGGATGTCGGTCCCCGGCGGTACGATCGTCGCCTGCCGAGCCTGGGAGGACGGTCGGTGTCGAACAGTTCGAACGGTGACTTCGTGCACCTGCACGCCCACACCGAGTACTCGATGCTCGACGGCGCGGCGCGAGTGAAGGACCTCTTCAGGGAGGCCGCGCGCATGGAGATGCCTGCGCTGGCCATCACCGACCACGGCAACCTCTTCGGCGCCTACGAGTTCTGGAAGGCCGGGACGGCCGCGGGGGTCAAGCCGATCATCGGCATGGAGGGGTACTACGTCCCGATCGGGTCCCGCTTCGACCGCGCGCCGTTCACGTTCGGCGCCGACGTGGGCCAGGACGTCGGCGACGAGGGCACCGCCAGGGGCAAGGTCAACTACACCCATATGACGCTGCTGGCCGAGAGCAACGAGGGACTGCACAACCTGTTCCGGATCTCCAGCCTGGCCAGCCTCGAGGGCCAGTACCGCAAGTACCCGCGCCTCGACCGCGACCTGCTGGAGCGGCACGGCAAGGGGATCATCGCCACGACCGGCTGCCCGTCGGGGGAGGTCAACCGATGGCTGCAGGTCGGCCAGTACGAGCGGGCGCGTCAGGCCGCAGCCGACTACCGCGACATCCTGGGGCCCGACAACTTCTTCTGCGAGCTGATGGACCACGGCATCGAGATCGAGCGGCGCACCCGCACGGACCTGCTGCGGATCGCCCGTGACCTGCACCTGCCGCTGCTGGCGACCAACGACCTGCACTACACGCACGCCGACGACGCCGAGTCCCACGAGGTCCTGCTGTGCGTGCAGACCGGCAAGACCATGGCCGACCCGAACCGCTTCAGGTTCGACGGCCGTGACTTCTACCTCAAGTCCGCCCAGGAGATGCGCACGGTGTGGGCCGAGCTCCCCGAGGCGTGCGACAACACGCTGCTCGTGGCCGAGCGGTGCGACGTGTCCTTCACCGAGGGCCGGAACCTGATGCCCCGGTTCCCGGTGCCCGACGGCGAGACCGAGGAGTCCTGGCTGGTCAAGGAGGTGGCGCGGGGCCTGGAGCACCGGTACCCCGGCGGAGTGCCGCAGGACCGCCGAGACCAGGCTGCGTATGAGGTCGGGGTCATCTGCCAGATGGGCTTCCCCGGGTACTTCCTGGTGACCGCGGACCTGGTCGCCCACGCCAAGAGCGAGGGCATCCGCGTGGGTCCGGGCCGCGGATCGGCCGCCGGCGCGCTGATCGCCTATGCCCTGGGGATCACCGAGCTCGACCCGATCGTCCACGGCCTGCTGTTCGAGCGCTTCCTCAACCCGGAGCGCATCTCGATGCCCGACATCGACATGGACTTCGACGAGCGCCGGCGCTCCGAGATGATCCGCTACGCCACCGACCGGTACGGCGAGGAGCGCGTCGCCCAGATCGTCACGTACTCGACCATCAAGGCCAAGGCCGCCGTGAAGGACTCCGCCCGGGTGCTCGGCCACCCGTTCGCGGTGGGGGAGCGGCTCACCAAGGCGATGCCCCCGGCGGTCATGGGCAAGGACATCCCCCTGGCGGGCATCTTCGACGAGGGTCACGCCCGGTGGAAGGAGGCCGGCGACTTCCGCGCCCTCTACGAGTCCGACGACACCCTGCGCGAGGTCGTCGACACCGCCCGCGGCCTTGAGGGACTGCGCCGGCAGTGGGGCGTCCACGCGGCCGGGGTGATCCTGTCGGCCGAGCCGCTGCTCGACGTGATCCCGATCATGCGCCGGGAACAGGACGGCGCGATCATCACCCAGCTCGACATGGGCGCCTGCGAGTCCCTCGGCCTGTTGAAGATGGACTTCCTGGGCCTGCGCAACCTGACGATCCTCGACGACGCCCTGCGCCACATCGCGGCCAACCGGGGCGACACCGTGGTGGTCGAGGACCTCCCGCTCGACGACTCCGCCACCTACGAGCTGCTGGCCCGCGGGGACACGCTCGGGGTGTTCCAGCTGGACAACTCCGGGATGCGGGCGCTGCTGACCAGGCTGGCCCCGACGAACTTCGAGGACATCTCCGCCGTTCTGGCGCTCTACCGGCCCGGGCCGATGGGGGCCAACGCCCACAACGACTTCGCCGACCGCAAGAACGGTCGTCAGGAGGTCACGCCGATCCACCCCGAGCTCGCGGAGCCGCTGGCCGAGATCCTCGGCGAGACCTTCTCGGTGATCGTCTATCAGGAACAGGTCATGGCGATCGCCCAGCACCTGGCCGGCTACTCGCTGGGCAGCGCCGACCTGCTGCGTCGGGCGATGGGCAAGAAGAAGAAGGAGATCCTCGACAAGGAGTACGTGCCGTTCGCCGCGGGGATGCGCGCCAACGGCTACTCCGAGGAGGCCATCAAGACGCTCTGGGACATCCTGGTCCCCTTCTCCGACTACGCGTTCAACAAGGCCCACACGGCCGGCTACGGGCTCGTCTCG
The DNA here is from genome assembly GCA_963793175.1 of uncultured Actinomycetes bacterium. Taxonomy (GTDB): domain Bacteria; phylum Actinomycetota; class Actinomycetes; order S36-B12; family CAIYMF01; genus Prado023. The sequence goes on along the minus strand of CAWBYT010000009.1, from coordinate 265,300 downwards.
TACTGGACGGCGTACCTGAAGGCGAACTACCCGGCCGAGTACATGGCAGCCCTGCTGACCTCGATCGCCGACGACAAGGACAAGTCCGCGATCTACCTCAACGAGTGCCGCCGCATGGGGATCAAGGTCCTGCCCCCGGACGTCAACGAGTCGCAGTCGGACTTCGCGCCCGTGGGCACCGACATCCGCTTCGGGCTGTCGGCCATCCGCAACGTGGGCGCGAACGTGGTCGACTCCATCATCCGCACGCGCATCGCGAAGGGCCGCTTCGCCGACTTCTCCGACTTCATCGCCAAGGTCGAGATCGGCGTGTGCAACAAGCGCCTCGTCGAGTCGCTGATCAAGGCGGGTGCCTTCGACGGCTTCGGCGACACCCGCAAGGGCCTCCTGGCGATCCACGAGCAGACGATCGACGCCGCCCTGGACACGAAGCGGGCGGAGGCGATCGGGCAGTTCGACCTGTTCTCGGGGATGGGCGACGATTTCGCGGAGGCCGCCCCCGGCACCCGCCTCGTGCCCCCGCCGACCGAGTGGGACAAGAAGACGCTGCTCGCCATGGAGCGCGAGATGCTGGGCCTCTACGTCAGCGACCACCCGCTGTCGGGCATGGAGCAGGTGCTGGCGTCGCTGGCGGACATGCCCATCGCGGCGCTCGCCTCCGACGATCGCGCCGACGGCCAGATGGTCACGGTTGCGGGCCTGGTCACCAGCGTCCAGCGCAAGACGACCAGGGCCAAGGGCGAGCCCTGGGCGATCGTCACGCTCGAGGACCTCGCCGGGTCGGTCGAGGTCATGTGCTTCCCGCAGCTCTACGCGTCGGTCGGCGTCGTGCTGGCCGAGGATGTCCTCGTCGTCGTCCGCGGCCGCATCGAGAAGGGCGACGAGGGGCAACCGCGGATCCGTGCGATGGAGATCACCGCGCCGAGCATCAGCGACCCCGCCGCCTCCGGGCCGGTCGCGATCCACCTCGACGTCGCCCGCTGCACCCCGCCGGTCGTCGATCGTCTGCGCGATGTGCTGGGCAGCCACCCCGGCACGGTGGAGGTGCACCTCCACCTGCGCAACGGCGGCACCACGACCGTGCTCTCCATCGACGAACGGCTGCGGGTCGTGCCCTCACCCGCGCTGTACGGCGACCTCAAGGCGCTGCTCGGATCCGCCTGCCTGGGCTGACCGGCGCGGACCCGCGGCGCGTTCCCGCGCACGACCGGGGCGCAGGCCCTAGCCTGACAGGTGCCCACGGTCCCGCTCTTCCCGTTGCGCACGGTGCTCGTCCCGGGCCTGGTCCTGCCCCTGCACGTCTTCGAGCCGCGCTACCGCCTGATGGTGGCCGAGCTGGCCGAGGCGCCGGAGGGATACGCGCGGGTTCGGCATCGTGGCGATGCGGCCCGGCTGCTCGGAGGCCGACGGCTTCTCGGGGCTCTACGAGATGGGCACTATGGCCCGGATCACCAACGTCGACGAGCTGCCCGACGGACGCTACGACCTCGTCACGGTCGGCGCGCGGCGGTTCACGATCGAGGCACTGCGGCCCGGGCGGCCGTACCCGAGGGCCGAGGTACGGCTGTACGACGAGCCGATCGGGGAGCCGGTCCGGACCTTCTTCCTGGGCCAGGAGGCCATCCGGCTGCTGGGGATCTACCGCGAGGTCATCGCGCGTTGGGGCGTCATCCGGATGGCGCAGATCGACAACCTGCCCGACGACCCCGTGGTCCTCAGCTACCTGATCGCATCGGCGATCGTCACCGACCTGCCCGAGCGCCAGGCCCTGCTGGGGATCGAGGACGCCGAGCGTCGCCTGGATGCAGTCTGCGAAGTGCTCCGTCGAGAGATCGACGTGATGTCGGCGCTGCCGTCCATGCCGGCGGTCGACCTGGCCGGGTCGCGCCCCTGGTCCAACTGACCCGACCGTCCACAGTGCACGGGCGGGCTGGCGCGACCCCCGTCGCCGCCCCCAGCGTCACTTCCGCAGGCGCACCTCGCCGTTGGACATGGCGCCCTCATAGCCGAAGCCCGGATTGACCCAGACCCTGTAGGTGCCCTTGGGCAGGTTGATCGTTCTGGTCTCCTTCTTGCCCTGGGTCCTGTAGGACTTTCGAACCGTCCAGAAGCCGTGACTGTTCTTGCGCTGGACCTGGAACGTCCAGTTCTTGCCGCCCATGTCGGGATTGACGTCGACCTTGATCTTCGACCTGCCGGCGACAGCCCTGGCACTGAGAGTCGGCGACGGCAGAGCAGCGACGGGGGCGGTTGGTGTGGGCGTGGGTGCCACAGCCGGTGGTGCAGGCGTCGTCGGTGTCGGCGTCGGTGTCGGTGTCTGAGACGCAATCGGTGACAGCGGAGTCACGGGTCCAGACGGGGCCGATTCTGGTGAACTGCCAGCTGGGTTGTTCGCAACCACGGTGAAGGTGTAGGGCAGCGCGTTCATCAACCCGGTTATCAGACAGCTGGTCCTGGTTGAGGAACATGTCGCCCCGCCCGGATCGGCTGTGACCGTGTATCCGGTGACCTCAGGAACGCCGAGATACGACGGCGCACTCCAGCTGACCATGGCTTGGCCATCTCCCGCGATCGCCTGGACGTTCGCCGGCGCCGACGGCGGGAATGGGAGGGTGACCATCGACCCCCCGTCATAGCTGTCCGGGATCCAATCATGTGGACTGCCGGGTGCGGTGTTCTGCACGTACAGCGCGAAGCGCACTGACGTCAGACCCAGGGCCCGCCAATCCAGGACGATCCAGTGGCCGGCACTCGAACGCCACACAGCAGTCTGCCCGGTGTCCACCAACGTCGTTCCCTCGACCCGGAATATCGGGGTGGTCGGGCTCCGGAGCACTCCATCGACCTCCCAGTTGTCCATCACATAGTCGTCGACGTCGTCCCCGTTGGTATCGAGGGCCAGCTCGAGGAGGTACTCCCCGCGGGGAGGTGAGGTATTGCGCCCGCCGTACACGGCGAGTGCCCGCGAATCATCGAAGGTCGTGTTCTGGCGATCGAAAGGTGCACCCATCAGCGCGAAACCCCAGTCACCGTACGGATCCGTGGTGTCGGGCTGCGGGTATCCCTCATGCACTGAGGTAACGGCGGCGTACTCGACCCAGTTGCTCGCCGCGCTCACTGTCTGCAGCTCGGCCACTGTGAGGGCCTTGTCCGGCGATTCGGTGGCTACCAGACCTGCCGCGCCGCTGGGCGCTACCGCGCTCAGCGTGCAACCCAGCGCTGCTGCGGCCAGAACCGCTCCCCAGCGACTTCTCCGACCATGTGCTTGCACGTGAACGACCCCCCTCTAGGAACATCCGACCCGGAATTCCCCGGGCCGGTGGCTGCAGGAACCGTCAGCCTGAGCGGCAAGGACAAGCTCTGGATCAGGCCGGGCTCCAACACAACCCCAGCAGTGTGCGCGGCGGGAGGTGCACGACTTGACCATTCCTGGCGGACATTTCCGGGGACAAGCGCGCGATCGGGGAGCCGTTCACGTCGGCGGTCCCGACCTCCCCGGGAAGAGGAGGCCGGACGAGCCGCGGCTCCGCGCATGCGGGGCCGCCTCCGCGAGCTCGGCCTAGACTCGTCGGCATGATGCGCCGACTCGACCTTCGCGCCGGACTGCCTGCCAACCTCGACGCGGTCCTGCCGCGCGCCGCGATGGACGTCGACCACGCCCTGGACGTCGTCCGTCCGATCGTCGCGGACGTCGCCAGCCGCGGCGCCGCGGCCGTGCTCGACCACGGGGAGCGCCTGGACGGGGTCCGCCCGGAGCGCCTGCGGGTTCGCGCATCGGACCTCGCAGCGGCCCTCGACGGCCTCGATCCCGACGTGCGACGCGCCCTCGAGGTCGCCATCGAGCGGGTGCGGCGGGTGCACGCAGACCAGGTCCGGCCCGAGCACACGACCGAGGTGGTCCCCGGTGGGTCGGTCACGATGCGCTGGATCCCGGTCGACCGCGTCGGGCTGTACGTCCCCGGTGGCCGTGCTGTGTACCCGTCGTCGGTGGTGATGAACGTGGTGCCCGCGCAGATCGCCGGGGTGGGGTCGCTGGCAGATCGCCTCGCCGCCGCAGCAGGAGTTCGGCGGGCTGCCGCACCCGACCATCCTCGCCGCCTGCGCGCTGCTCGGCGTCGAGGAGGTGTACGCCGCCGGCGGCGCCCAGGCGATCGCCCTGTTCGCCCACGGGGCGCGCCTTGAGGAAGGGCCCGACTGCAGGCCGGTCAACCTCGTCACGGGTCCGGGCAACATCTGGGTAACCGCCGCCAAGCGCCTGCTCAAGGGCCGGATCGGCATCGACTCCGAGGCCGGGCCCACGGAGATCGCGATCCTGGCCGACGACACGACCGACGCCGCGGTCGTCGCCGCCGACCTGATCAGCCAGGCCGAGCACGACGTGATCGCCGCTTCGGTGCTCGTCACGACCTCCGCGGAGCTGGCCAGCAGCGTCGAAGCGGCCCTGGAGACGCAGGTCGCGGCGACCAAGCACTCCGCGCGGATCCGCGAGGCCCTCGGCGGTGAGCAGAGCGCGATCGTGCTCGTCGACTCGATCGCCGACGGTCTGGCGATCGTCAACGCGTACGGCGCCGAGCACCTGGAGATCCAGACGCGCGACGCCCGGGAGGTCGCCATGCGGGTGCGCAACGCGGGCGCGATCTTCGTCGGGCCCTGGGCGCCGGTCTCGCTGGGCGACTACATGGCCGGCTCCAACCACGTCCTGCCGACGGGTGGGTGCGCGTGCCACTCCGGCGGGCTGGGCGTGGCCACGTTCCTTCGCGGGGTGAACGTCATCGAGTACGACCGCGCCGCCCTGTCCGGCGTCGCCGACCACGTCCTGACCCTGGCCGATGCCGAGGACCTGCCGGCGCACGGCGCCGCCATCACGGTGCGGTTCGACCGATGAGCGCCCGTACCGACCGCGCCGGGGACTTCGCCGGCCTCTCCGACGCCGGTGCCCCCGCCGGCGTCTCGGCTGCCGGTGACCCCGTCGGCCTTTCCGCTGCCGCGGGCCTCGACGAGCTGCCCCTGCGCCCCGAGCTGCGCGGCCAGGTCCCCTACGGCGCGCCGCAGCTGGACGTCGCCCACCGGCTGAACGTGAACGAGAACCCCTACCCGCCGACGCCTGAGATGGTCGCCGACGTCGCGGCTGCCGTCGCAGCGGCGACCGAGGGCCTCAACCGCTACCCGGACCGGGACGCGACCGCCCTGCGCGCCGCGCTGGCCGACTACATCCGCGGCGACGTCCCGAGCGGGCCCGCGGTCACCGGCGACAACGTATGGGCGGCCAACGGCTCCAACGAGGTCATGGTCCAGCTCCTCCAGGCCTTCGGCGGACCGGGCCGCGTCGCGATCTCCTTCGCCCCGACCTACTCGATGTACCCCGACTACGCCCGCGACACGTTCACCGAGTACCGCACCCTGCCCCGCCGCGAGGACTTCTCGATCGACCTGGACCGCGCACTGGAGCACATCGGCTCCCAGCAGCCCGACGTGATCCTGCTCGCCTCGCCGAACAACCCGACCGGCACGGCGCTCCCGCTGGCAGGCGTCGACGCGCTGTGTCGCGCGAGCCGGGGGATCGTCGTCGTCGACGAGGCGTACGCCGAGTTCCGCCGGCCGGGCACGCCCTCGGCGATCGAGCTGCTCGGGTCGCACCCCCGGCTCGTGGTCACGCGCACGATGAGCAAGGCCTTCGCGCTGGCCGGCGCCCGGCTGGGCTACCTGGTGGCCGGCCCGGGGGTGGTCGACGCCGTCCAGCTCGTGCGCCTGCCCTACCACCTGTCTGCCGTCACGCAGGCCGTCGCGCGCACGGCGCTGATCCACGCCCCGGAGCTGTTGGGCTCGGTCGCCGCACTGCGCGCCGAGCGCGACGCACTGGTCGGCTGGCTGCGCGGGCGGCCGGGGCTCGTGGTGGCGGAGTCCGACGCGAACTTCGTGCTGTTCGGCCGGTTCGCCGACCGGGACGCCATCTGGGCGCGGCTGCTCGACCGCGGCGTCCTGGTCCGCGCCACCGGTCCGCAGGGCTGGCTGCGGGTGAGCGTCGGGACGCCCGAGGAGATGGCGGCGTTCCGCGCGGCCCTCACCCAGTGCGTCGCCCCGGTCGATCTGATCGCGTGAGAGGGTGTGCGCACTCATGGGGATCATGTCTAGGGCAGCACGTCGAGGGAGGTCACTGATGAGCCGGTTCGCGATGGTGGAGCGGACGACCAAGGAGAGCGACGTCCGCGTCGAGCTGGAGCTGGACGGCTCGGGCACGACCGACATCGCCACCGGCGTGCCGTTCTTCGACCACATGATGAGCCAGATCGGCAAGCACGCAGGCTTCGACCTGGTCATCGCCACGACGGGTGACGTCGACGTCGACAGCCACCACACCGTGGAGGACACCTCCCTGGCCTTCGGCGCCGCCCTGCGCCAGGCCCTCGGCGCCAAGGCCGGGCTGCGGCGCTTCGGCGACGCGCTCGTCCCCCTCGACGAGGCACTGGCCCGCGCGGTGGTCGACCTGTCCGGCCGGCCCTACGTGGTGCACGACGAGCCGGCGATGTCCCCGATGATCGGCAGCTACGACACGACCCTGACCCGCCACGTCTGGGAGTCGATCTCGGCCTCCGCCCAGATCTGCCTGCACGTGCACTGCCTCTACGGACGCAACCCGCACCACATGGTCGAGGCGCAGTTCAAGGCCGTGGCCCGCGCACTGCGCACAGCGGTCGAGGTGGACCCGCGCGTGATCGGCGTGCCGAGCACCAAGGGCACCCTCTAGATGGAGACGTAGATGGAGACGACGGGTTCCTTGCCCACCGCCGTGCTGATCAGCTTCCTGGTCACCGGCCTGGTCCTCGTGGGTTGGATGATCTTCGGCTTCATCCAGTACAAGCGCACCGGCAAGGGCACATGGCTCTGGTTGGGCGTCCTCATGGGCGTCAGCCTCATCAGCGCCTTCTTCAGCTACGCGAGGTTCTACGGGTGAGGCTCGTGGGCTGCCCCGCGATGAAGAAGGTCGTCGTCCTGGACTATGGCTCCGGGAACCTGCGGTCCGCGGCTCGGGCCCTGGGGGCGGTCGGTGCCGACGTGAGCGTGACCCCCGACTACGACGAGGCGATGGCCGCCGACGGCCTCGTGGTGCCCGGGGTGGGCGCCTTCGCGGCCTGCATGGCCGGGTTCGCGGTCCGTGCGCGGACCACAGCTGGTGGAGCATCGCATCGCCGGCGGACTGCCGGTGCTGGGCATCTGCGTCGGGATGCAGATCCTGTTCGAGTTCGGGGTCGAGCACGGCGTGACGACCGATGGGGTCGGGGAATGGCCCGGGGTGGTCGAGGAGCTCCCGGCCGCGATCCTGCCGCACATGGGCTGGAACACAGTGCGGGCGCCGCAGGGGCTCGGCGCTGTTCGACGGCATCGGAGAGCGAGCGCTTCTACTTCGTGCACTCCTACGCCGTCCAGAGCTGGGACCTCGTCGTCTTGCCGCCGTTCACTCGCTCCGCTCGTGACGTGGGCCGAGCATGGGGCTCCCTTCGTCGCGGCCGTCGAGAACGGTCCGCTTGCAGCCACGCAGTTCCATCCCGAGAAGTCCGGCGACGCCGGCCTCGGGCTGCTCGCGAACTGGCTGGGCACGCTGCGCTGAGTTGGGCTCGAACCGGCCATATGTGGCCGATCTGCGCCCGACTCCGGCCGGTCGCGCCGCCCCCGTCTCCGCCATCCCGGGAGGTGATCGCGTGGTGGTCTCCGCGATCGGGCCGACCGGCTTGGAGACCTCGGTCTTCGAGGCCGACACCGGGGACAAGCTGGTCGCCGCGCCGCTGAAGGCCATCGCCGTCAGCGTGAGCCGGACCGGGGACCTGGTCGGCGCCATGGGGGGCCAGATCACCAGCTACGACCTGGACACCCTCGAGCCGATCTCGACGTACCCCGCGGCCCGTGGGGAGGTCAACTCCCTGCAGTTCAGTACCGACGCCACCACGCTGCTTGCCACATCGAACGACCAGACCGTGTCCCTGTTCGACGTGGCCACCGGCCGCAGCTGGGCGATCGCATCCCCGCGTCGGCGCCGTTCATCACCGCCGGCTCCCTGCGACCCGACGGTCGCGCAGTCGCCGTGACCAGCCAGGACGGGGTCACGATCTGGGATTTGGACCCGGCGAGCCTCCTGGTCGCTGCCTGCACGCTCGCCGGGCGCAACCTCACCGAGATCGAATGGGCCACCTACCTGGGCGACCTCGGAGCGTACCGACCCACCTGCCCCGCCGAACCCGCTGACCGCACCGGGAGCCGCGCTGCGGGGCCCGAGCGTTCGACTGGGAGCCGAGGTCCGCGTCGAGCCCCACCTGGCCTGACGACACCGGGCCTGACGACACCTGGCCTGACGACCCGCTCCGGCACCGAGGACCGCCGCCGGTCGGCGCTCAGGACGCGCACGATCGCGGACTGGCCCGGCGCCAGGGCAACCGGCTCCCCCGCAACCGGCCCCGCCGGAACCGGATCATCCTCGACGTCGACCCACGTGCGACCGTCGTCGAGGCTGACCTGCACCGGCAGTCCGGGCAGGCCCACGTTGCACCGGAGGTACCCGGCCTCGTCCACGACCGCGCCGGGCGGCGGCACGCGGTAGGCCATCGCCCGCCGCGTCGAGCTTCGCGAGCTCGCGCGTCCCGAGGGTCACCGCGAACGAGCTGAAGTCGCGCGCCAGCGCTTCGGTGTCCACGCCGGACTCGCCGGGGCCAGCACCGGGATCGCCGGGCCCGTAGCCCCGGCCGGGCTCCGGGTCCTGCTCCCAGGTCGCCCGGTGCCACGCGCGCTCGGCGGTGGCCAGGCAGCGGGGGAACAGCATGTAGTCGGCCTGCTCGTCGGTGCGGCAGATCTCGGACCACAGGTGCGCCTGGATGCCGACCATCGGGCGCAGCTCGTCCGGGACGGTGTCGCGGTAGGGCGCCCCCAGCCTGCGCAGGTGGGTTGCGGCCGCCTGCGCAGGATTGCCGGGCGGGTAGCTGAACGCCTCGCGCTCGTCGAGGCTCGCGGGTCGCCCAGGTGAGCCCTCGCTCCCGAGGGTGGGCCTCGTAGGGGGCGTCGAAGTAGGTGAAGTCCGGCGCGCACCCCACGGTGCCGAACTGACCCCGCTGCAACCGGAGGATGGTCTGCACGGCTCCCTCGCTGGCCGGCACCCACACCTCCGCCACCGCCGGCAGCGGGAAGTCCGCGGCGGAGCTCGCGCCCGCCAGCGCGTCCTGCCAGGCGTGGAAGGTCTGCAGGCCGCAGCGGCGGGCGATCCGCGCCACGTCCTGGGCGAACAGGACCCCCAGGTGGGCAGTGGTCGGCAGGCCGTTCTCCAGGGCCATCGCGCGCGCCATCGGTGAGCCCCCCCACGGCACGTGCTGCGCGGACCTGTCGATGACGCCGCGATCGGGCCGGGGGTCGGCAATGTCGCTGTAGCCCGCTCCGAGGAGGATGTTGCAGACCTCGTCGCCCCCGGTGTGCCACGTTCGCAGCGGCTGGCCGGCCTCCTCGTGCATGGCCAGGACGGCCCTCATGACGTGCTCGACGAAGCGCATGGGCACCGGGCGACGGCGGGGTTGATCGTCGAGTGCCGGTGGTAGTACTGGACCGTCAGGAGGCTGGTGGTGTCGTCCGGGTCGACGAGCCGGAACGCAGCGGCGTCCGCCTCGCTGCTGCCCTCGGCGAGCAGCCGGTGGTAGCGCGACTCCATCGACATGACCGCCGCCCGGGAATGCCCGGGCATGTTGATCTCGGGGATCACCGTGATGCCGCGGGCGTCGGCGTACCGCACCAGCTCGACGTACTCTGCCCCGCGTCAGGAAGCCCGACCCGTCGGTGGTGCTGGTCGGGCCGGAGCCGAGCTGCGGGTGCAGCCGGTCGCGCTCGTCGAGGGTGTGGCCGCGCCGGCCGCCGACCGAGGTGAGCTCGGGCAGCCCGTCGATCTCCAGCCGCCACCCTTCGTCCTCCGTCAGGTGCAGGTGCAGCACGTTGCTCTTGTAGGCGGCCATGGTGTCCAGCAGCCGTCGCAGGTACGCGGGCCCCCGGAAGTGGCGCCCGATGTCCAGCATGAGGGAGCGGTAGCCGTACCGCGGGGCGTCGGCGATCTCGCAGCACGCGATGACGGGCGGCTCGCCCGGCGCCGGCAGCAGGCCGAACAGGCTCATCAGGGCCCAGCCCGCGCCCCGCTCGTCGAAGCCGACGACCTCGATGCCGGCGCTCGTCACCGACAGCTGGTAGCCCTCGGGCCGGCGGACGTCCTCGGCGAGCAGCTGCCCGTCGACGGTGACGGAGACTCCGATGGGTTCCGGGGTCCCGATGGCGCCGGCGTCCCCCAGTCGACTCCCAGCGCGTTCGCCCGCTGCTCCCACCACATGCCGCGTCGCGGCGCCGATCGTGTCGGGGCACTCCAGGAGTCGCAGGCCGCCGCGCAGGTCCACGGTCCCCGACAGCCCGGTCACCTGCATCGGGGTGGGGATGAGCCGGGCGGGTGCGGCCGGGTCGACGGCCGCGTTGCGGGCATGGCGCACGGCCGGTGTGACGACGACCGTGCTGTCCTGCGGCCCCGCGAGCAGGTTGGCGCCGGCGATCGGCTCCACGAACGCGGCCACGTCCTCGGTGTCGGTGGCGGCCAGCACCGCCGGCCGGCAGCCGGCCGCGCTCAGGTACCAGCGGGGCAGGATCTCGGGCTCCTGCAGGATGAAGGTCTCCCCGATCAGGTCGAGTCGACAGCGCCGCCCCGGGGGCCAGGCCCTCGAAGGACTCGGCGGGGGTGAGCACGTAGTGGTCGCCGGTGAGGTGCCGCAGCGAGAACGGCCCGTCGGCCACGGTCGAGCAGACGGCGCAGGCTGGGCAGGTGCAGCTCCCACCCGGCGGCCGGCAACGCGGATCCCGGAGGCGTTCGTGAGCGTCACCCGCAGCCGGAAGGCGTCGCCCCACGCCGCCCCCAGGCCCGGCGCGTCCAGGGTGGTCTGGGCGTGGTTGTCGGCGATCTGCACCTGCACGCCCGAGGCCGCCGGCCAGCTCGTCGAGATCCTCCTGGGCGAGCGGCGGCAGCAGATCCGCTCGCGAGTGCCTCCGGCCGTCGGCGGTCCTGGCGCGGACCAGCTCGCCGCCGGTCAACGGCTCGCCCTCCACGGCGTCGCGCCAGGAGCGCCCCTGGTCGCCGCTGAGCTGCACGACCAGCCCGGGGCACGCGACGGCGGTCTGGAGCCGCCCGTCGCGGTTGATCGCACCGGCCGTCGGCACCCGGTAGGCGATGCCCGACTCGTCCAGCCAGGGCAGCAGGCCGATAGCCGACTGCGGCGGCGAACCCGGCATAGGCGCGCCCGCGCGCGGCGGTGTCGGTGAACGACGTGGCGCCGTGCTCGAAGACGCGCCCGGCGTCGGCGGGCAGCTCCCACGAGCCGCGATGCCAGGCGCGCTCGGCCACCGCGATCAGGCGGGGGAACAGCCTGCCCATCAGCTGGTCGTCGGTGCGGATCAGCTCGGTGAAGACGGCCGCCGAGATGCCCGCGATCGGCCCGGGCATCGGTGATTCCCGGGCCTGGAACGGATGGCCGTCGCGATCCGGGTGGACCTCGGCGTTCTGTGCGGGGTTCTCGGGGACGTAGGAGAAGATCCGCTCCGCATCGATGAACCGACCGCCCCAGTAGTAGCCGCCCTCGAGGTCGTGGATCTCCGACGGGAAGTCCAGGTAGAGGAAGTCCGGCGGGCAGGCGACGACCTCGTAGCCCTTCGCCACGTCGGCGGGCAGGGACTCGGGGGCGCCCCAGAACGTGGTGTCCCACGCGTTGACCCGTGTGGCGATCGGGAAGTCGCTCGCGCCGGACGCGTGCCGCAGCCCGTCCTGCCACGCCTGCAGCGTCGTCACCCCGAACTCCGCCGCGATCGTCCGCCACGAGCTTGGCCATGTACGTGGGGATCGCCTCCAGGTCGGCGACCGTGCCCTCGGCGATCGCCGCGCGCGCCCCGGGCGATCCCGCCCAGGGCGGATCCTGCGCCGTCCGGTCGATCACCCCGGTGTCCGGCTGCGGGTCGGTGACGTCGGAGAAGCCGCTGGCCCAGCAGCACGTTGGCCGCCTCGTCCCCGCCGTAGTGCCACACGCGCAGCGGCTGTCCCGCCTCCGCGTGCATGTCCTTGAACGCGCCGATCACGGTGCGCAGGAACGCCTGCGTGCCCGGCGACGAAGGGGTCGAGCGTGCTCTTGCGGTCGTAGTACTGGATGGTGGTCAGCCGCGTGGTGTCCGCCGGATCGATCAGCCGGAACCGCGCGGCCTCCTCCTGTGTCGCGCCCGCCGCGACCAGCCGGCGGTAGCGCGCCTCCATCGCGACGACGGCGGCCCGGCTGTGGGCGGGCATGTCGACCTCGGGGATGATCGTGATCCCGCGCTGCTGCGCGGCCCGCACCAGCTCGACGTACTCCGACCTGGTGTAGTACCCGCTGCCGGTGGTCGAGTCGTCGGGGCCGGATCCCAGCTGCGGCAGCAGCGCCTGCGCCTCGTCGTCGCTGTGCCTGCGCCGGCTCCCGACCCCGGTCAGCTCCGGCAGGTCGGTGATCTCCACGCGCCAGGCCTCGTCGTCGGTCAGGTGCAGGTGCAGCTGGTTCATGCGCAGCACGGCCATCTGCTCGATGACCGCCGCGACGGCCTCGGGCGTGATGAAGTTGCGGGCCAGGTCCACGCACAGGCCCCGGTAGCCGAACCGCGGGGCGTCGTGGACGAGCAGCGCCGGCAGCACCGCGGGCCGGCCGGGCCCGGGCACCAGGCTGAGCAGGCACCGGACGCCGTGGCGGGCGCCTGCCGCGTCGAAGCCGGTCACGACGGCCCCCTGCGGCGACACCTCCAGCCGGTACCCCTCCGGGACCGCCGCCACCGCGGGCAGCGACCCCGGGTCGACCACGACCCGGACCGTCGTGGGACCTTCGCCGAGCCCCCGGTCGGAACAGGCCGCGCGCAGGACGGCGGTCTCGGCGTCGTCGAGGCACCCGTCGGCCACGTCGAGGCGGACCCCGGCGCCCAGGTCGAGCGACCCGGGCTGCGCCACCACCTCGATCGCCTGGGGCACCGGGCGCGCGGCCACCTCGTCCTCGGACGGCGCGGTCCTGCCCGCCCACTGCCGGAACCGCGCGGGGGCGCTCGCCGCAGGATTGACGTCCCACGGGGTGCGCCGGTGCTGACCGGCGGGGATCGGCGCGACGAAGGACGTCAGGTCCTCGGTGTCGGTGCTGCGGATGACCCTCGGCGCACCGGCACCCCCGGCAGGCCGGCCACGTACCAGCGCGGCAGCACGTCGGAGCGGAACAGCATCCAGAACTCGCCGATGACCGGCAGGACGACCGTCTCCCCGGCGGCGAGGCCCCGGAACGCGGCGGTCGGCACCAGCCGGTGCAGGTCCCCGGTGACGACCTCCACGTCGAAGCGGTCGTCGTCGATGCGCAGCAGGCGCCTGATGCTGGACAGGTGGATCGCCCATCCGGTCCGGTGCTCGACCTGCGGGCCGGCGTTGGTCAGGCGGATCTCGGCGCGGAACACCAGGCCCGAGTCCGCTCCGAGCCGGCTCGCGTCGAACCCGTTGTAGCTGGCGTGGTTGTCGATCAGTGCGAACTGGACCTGGACCTGCTCGGCGAGCGCGTCGACGCACTCGTTGCAGGTCCGGGTCACCGGGAGTCGGGGTCACCTCCGAACGCTATCCCGGGCCTGTGCAGGACGCGCCGACCGACCGACGACCCGTTAGCCTTCCCTGCATGCCGTCCCTGATCCTGCTTCCCGCCGTCGACGTCCGCGACGGCACCGCCGTCCGCCTGGTCCAGGGGGAGTCCGGCACCGAGACGTCGTACGGCGCGCCGCTCGACGCGGCCCTGGACTTCCAGTCCCAGGGGGCGCAGTGGATCCACCTGGTGGACCTCGACGCGGCGTTCGGGACGGGGAGCAACCGCGAGCTGCTCGCCGAGGTGATCGGCCGGCTCGACGTCGAGGTCGAGCTGTCCGGCGGCATCCGCGACGACGAGTCGCTGGCCGCTGCGCTGGCGACCGGGTGCAGTCGCGTGAACCTCGGCACCGCCGCTCTCGAGGACCCGGACTGGACCCGTCGGGTGATCGCCGAGCACGGCGACCGGGTCGCCGTCGGACTCGACGTTCGGGGCACGACCCTGGCCGCGCGGGGCTGGACCCAGGAGGGCGGGGACCTCTGGGAGACCCTGGCCCGCCTGGACGCCGACGGGTGCGCCCGCTACGTGCTCACCGACGTCACCAAGGACGGCACGCTGCGGGGGCCGAACCTGGGCCTGCTCTCGGACGTGTGCGCGCGCACCGACCGGCCGGTGATCGCCAGCGGCGGGGTCGCGAGCCTCGAGGACCTCCACCGCCTGGCCGAGCTCGTCGACCACGGGGTCGAGGGCGCCATCGTGGGCAAGGCGCTGTACGCGGGCGCGTTCACGCTCGCTGAGGCACTGGCCGCCGTGGCGCCGCGGCGGGACTTCCTGTAGCCGAGGCGATTCGGGCAGCGGCGATTCAGCGACGTCGGGAGGGGTGGCATGCCGGTCGAGCGGTTCTCCAGCGGGGGCCCGTACGAGGACGAGCTCGGGTACAGCCGCGTCGTCGTGACCTCGGGCTACGGGGGGCACACCGGCTGGACGGCCGGCACGACGGCCATGGTCAACGGTGTCGTCGCGCACCCGGGTGACGCCCACGCGCAGGCCATCGTCGCGTTCCAGTCCGCCCTCTTCGCCCTCGAGCGTGCCGGGTTCTCGCGCTCCGACACCGTGAAGACGCTGATGTTCGTCGTCGACGTGGCCGCCAACGGCGCCGGTGTGGGAAGGGCGCACGGTGAGCTGTTCGGGGCGGTCCTGCCCGCGGCCACGCTGGTGGGCGTCAGCGCGCTGCTCGACCCTCTGATGCTCGTCGAGGTCGAGGTCGTCGCCTGGCGGCCGGACGACGACCCGGCGGCCTGAGACCGCCCGGCCGCGTGCTCCCACGATGCGGCGGCCCGGGAGCGCGACGTGGCAGAGTAGGCCCGCGCGGCTCGGGCGCCCGCGACTCGGGCCAGCGCGACGAGGGCCCGCGACAGGGAGGGTGACATGCAGGAGCAGGTGCCCGACGGGCTGGTGCAGGTCCCGGGCATGCCGCCGGGACTGGTCTACGTGCCGAACGAGGCGATCCCCGCCGAGCCGCCCAGGATCGGGACCGAGCCGATCGGCAGCATCCCGGCCGCCCAGGCGCGCCGTGCGTGGGCCCGGGAGCATGCGTCCAACTGGCGGCTCTACCTCGTCCGCTTCATCGCCGCCGGGCTCGCGGTCGTGGTCACCGTCCTGGTCGTTCCGGGGCTCGGCTTCATCGGCTGGCGCTGGGGGCTGTTCGTGCAGATCGCGGTCATCTTCGGCGTCCTCAACGCGACGGTGAAGCCCCTGCTGCAGTTCCTCGTCCTGCGGTTCATCTTCAGCACGTACGGCATCGTGGTGGTACTCATCAACACGCTGCTGCTGGTCCTCCTGGCCATCCTGCTCAAGGACACCTTCGAGGCCTCGCGCCCCTTCTCCGTGCTGGTCGGGGGGCTGCTCGTCGGCGTGCTGGGCCTGGTGTTCGAGACCCTGCTGGGGGCCACCCCGCCGGTCCTCGACCGCGACTACAAGGAGAGGCACGGCCTGCGGTGAGCAGCTTCGACCGGATCAGCGAGAACCTGCGCCTGCAGCAGATCTACTCCGCCCTGGTCCGCTACGGGGCCGAGTCCCTCGTGGACAACAGCATCCTGGGCTCCAGCCGCCGCCGGATGCAGCGCTGGGTCCACGACCTGCCCGAGCCCGTCCCGGCCCTCTCGGCCGCGACGCGCACGCGGATCCTGCTCGAGGACCTGGGGCCGACCTACGTCAAGATGGGCCAGATCGTCTCCAGCCAGGTCAACGTGCTGCCCGACGACTGGAAGGTCGAGCTCGACCGCCTGCAGAACGAGGTTCCTACCTTCCCGTTCCTGACCGCCCGCCAGCTCGTGGAGTCCGAGCTCGGTGCGCCCCTGGAGAGGCTCTTCGCGCAGTTCTCGGAGAAGCCCCTGGCCGCGGCCTCGCTGGCCCAGGTGCACCGGGCCCGTCTGCACGACGGACGCGAGGTCGTGGTCAAGATCCAGCGTCCGGGCCTCGACCAGCAGGTCACCGCCGACCTCGGGATCACCCGCACCATGGGTCGGGCGATGGAGGCCAGGAGCACCTGGGCCCGGGAGGTGGGCATCGGCGGGATGCTCGACGAGTTCAGCACGAACCTCGTCGAGGAGCTGGACTACTACGCCGAGGCCTACAACATGTCGCGGCTCGCGGCGAACATGGCCGAGCTGCCCGGCGTGCACGTCCCCGACCTGCACCGCGAGCTGTCGAGCATGCGCATCATCACCCAGGAGTTCATCTCCGGGGTCAAGATCTCCAACGTGGCGGCCATCGACGCGGCCGGCCTGGACCGTGCCGTCATCGGGGAGAACGCCCTGCGCGCGGCGATCAAGATGATGCTCATCGACGGGTTCTTCCACGCCGATCCGCACCCCGGGAACCTCATCGTGAACCTCGAGACCGGCGTGGTCACGTTCCTGGACGCCGGCATGGTCGGCGAGCTGTCGGTCGCCCAGCGCGTCAACATGATCGTGCTGCTCTGGACCGTGGTCCAGGGGGACATGACGGCCATGGGCCAGCAGCTGCGGGCCCTGAGCGAGCCCTTCCGCCCGGTGGACGACGCGGCCTTCGTGCGGGCCTTCGAGCGCAAGATGGCCCGCTACGGCTCACCTGCCGGATCGGCCTCGTCCGCCGGATCGAGCAAGCCCGCCGGCGCGGACTTCCGCGACATCCTCAACGCCGGCATGGACCTCCTGCGCGACAACGGCCTGCGGCTCGATCCGGCGCTCACGCTGGCCATGAAGGCCATGACCCAGGCGTCGGCCTTCTTCAAGCCCCTTGCCCCGGCCGATCGCCTGTTCACTGCGGCCGCGGTGGAGATCGTGCTCGAGCAGGCACAGGCTCCCTCCACCGAGGCGATGATCCGGGACATGGTCCGCAAGGAGGCGACGAAGCTGGCCGGGCAGGCCGCCCATGCGGCTCCGGAGTACCTCAGGAGCCTGGCGTCCTGGAACAACCAGCTCAAGAAGGGCAAGCTCACGGTCACCCTGGACACCTCGTCGCTGGACAAGCAGATGGGCCAGGTGCGCGAGATCGCGACCATGATGATGATCGCGCTGCTCGTCAGTGGGGGGATCATCGGCTCGGCCATCGCCGCCACGGCCCTCGACGGCAGTGGCTCGACGATGGAGGAATACGCCAAGTGGGGCTTCTTCGGCTCGCTGATCCTAGGAGCCGTCCTGCTGCTCATCTACACGATCCGGCTGTTCCGCGGCGGGTCCGACCGCCGGCGATAGCCGCCGCTCCCGACAACTCAGCCCGGGCCGTAGACCCGCGGCACTTCGGCGCGCAGCATCGGCCTGCGGTGCACGGAGGCCATCGTCTCCGGGGTCAGTCCGTTGATGCGCCAGCGGCTGAGGATCACGTGATCGGCGCTCCCCAGATACCCGATCATGAAGCTCTGGAACTGCGCGGTGTCCCGGCGGAGGTCCGACGTGCTGATCGACCCAGGACCCGGACGGGCAAGCGTGTACACCACTCCGCCGGGGTCGAACACCGGCATGCAGCCGTTCTCCAGGTTTCGGCTCAGGGTGCCGCTGAGCGCCAGATGTGTAGGCGAGTCCGTGGCCACACAGGTGGCTTTCGCAACGAGCGCAGTGATGGCCGGGTCGAATGGTCTAGCGATCCGGGCGGTCGCTGTGCCGGCGGCCAGCGCGCCGAGCAGGGCCACCAGGCCCACAGACACAACGCGGAGCAGGTGCGTGTGGGCTCGGGGCCGGGAGGCAGTCGAAGCGGCTCTCGCTGCCCCACCGCCCAGCCAGACCCAGGCCAGGTGCCCCGCGGATCCGGCGACCAGCACGATCGCCGGCGCGACATAGGCCGGATACCCGCTGAAGAACGTGGGGACCTTCAGCAGCACCAGAGTCTGGACCGCAAGGAGGGCGACCCAAACGCGCGCGGCTGGCAGGCGGATCGCGACCAGCAAGCTGAGTGCCGCGACGATGACCGCGAACACGCCCACGACGAGATGTGCGCGATCGCTGCTGTAGAAGGCGTCGTGCACCGGAAGGTTGATCAGCAGGTCCGGGGGCGGCTCCGGCGAGATCAGCCTGGTCAGGGGGCTGGCTTCTAGGTCCATCATCATGGCGAGGCGGAGCCACAGGCTGTCACCCATGGGCGGGCGGCCGAGCTGATCGGTGACGACCATCTCGGGAAGCTGACGGGGAGCCGCCGCCAGGAACGGCCCGACGAAAGCGGCCACCGAGACCGCGCCCGCGATGACGTAGGCCGCGAGGTCGCGCCAGCGGCGCACGACGGCCAGCGAGCCGACCACGACCAGGAGCGGCACCACCGCCCAGACCTTGGTAGCCACCGCGATGCCGCCCAGCACACCCGCCAGGACAGGTCGCCATGTTCCATGGACCCAACGCTGCGAGCCCGCCTTCAGCTTCGAGCCCGCCCTTCGGTGCGAGACCGCGGGCACGAGCACCAGGGCCGCCAGAGTGCCCATCGCGACCACCGGCTCGAGGAGCATCGTGCGCTCCTCCCGCACCGCGGGCAGCCAGACGGCGTACAGGGCGGCCGCGAGCAGTCCCGTGGTCCGGCTGAGGTGCCTGCCGGCAAGGAACACGAGCACTGTGTTCAGGCTCCCCATGGCCAGGAACAGGCCCCTGACGAGTACGAGCGATCCACTGTCGTCCAGCCCCAAGGCGTGCGCCAGCCAGACGGGTGCTGCGCCCAGCACGAGGATGCCGGGAGGATGCAGCAGGACGAAGTCCCGGTACGGCATCAGCCCGTCCAGGAAGGCGTTCGTCGAAGCGAAGTACACACCGTCGTCGTAGGCCATCGTCGTTCGGAAGCCGCCCGAGGAGTGCACCGCCGACAGGCGCACCGCGGCCGCCAGGCCAGCGAGGACGAGCATCGCGAACCAGTCGGATCGCAGCCCAGACCTAAGCCGCGTCGAAGCCGTCCTCGGCCTGCTGATCTCGGGACCGGACGGCGCCGCCTCGACTGCACTGGCTGGGCGCCGCCTTCGGGCGGACGGACAGCTCCATGTCGACTCCTACGTCGGGTCGAACGATCCTAGCCCGATGCCATCCGCCTTCAGTGCCAGTTCCTCGGCCGACCGAATCGGGGGGAAACGTGCTCCGGTGCGGGCGCCCGGTGGACCTCGGGAGGACCTAGGCTTCGACGCGTGCCCGTCGCCGTTCGTGTGATCCCGTGCCTGGACGTCGACGCCGGGCGCGTGGTCAAGGGAGTCAACTTCGTCGACCTGCGCGACGCGGGGGACCCGGTCGAGCTGGCACGGGCGTACGGGCGGGCGGGTGCCGACGAGCTCACCTTCCTGGACATCACCGCCTCCTCCGGCGACCGGGAGACGACCTTCGACGTGGTCCGGCGCACCGCCGAGCAGGTGTTCATCCCACTCACCGTCGGCGGCGGGGTCCGGGCCGTCGCGGACTTCGACGCACTGCTGCGCGCGGGCGCCGACAAGTGCGGCGTGAACACCGCCGCGATCAGCAGGCCCGAGCTTCTCGCCGAGGCGGCCGACCGGTTCGGTGCCCAGTGCGTCGTGCTCTCGGTGGATGCCCGGCGCTGCGGCCCGGGGACGGCCGCGCCGGACGTGCGCACCGAGTCGGGGTTCGAGGTGACCACGCACGGCGGCCGGCGCTCGACCGGGATCGACGCCATCGGCTGGGCGGTGCGCGCCGCCGAGCTGGGCGCCGGGCGAGATCCTGCTCAACTCGATGGACGCCGACGGCACGAAGTCCGGCTACGACCTGGAGCTCATCCGGCTGGTCCGCGCCGAGGTCCGGGTCCCGGTGATCGCCTCCGGCGGCGCGGGCGGGATCGCGGACTTCGCCCCGGCCGTGGACGCCGGGGCCGACGCGGTGCTGGCGGCCAGCGTGTTCCACTTCGGCGAGCTGTCCATCGCCCAGGTCAAGCAGGCCCTGGCAGAAGCCGGCCACACGGTCCGGACCTGAACCGTCCGCCTGCCGCACTCGCCGCAGACCTCCCGGACCCCCCCGGAGTAACGGGAGAGTTCGGGGAGTCTGGGGAATTCTGCTTCGCGGGAAACCGGTGCTCTGGCGTGGGCCAGAATGTCGCCGTGGACTTCAGTGATGTCGACCTGGCGCCTGAGCTTGCCTCGCGGCTGCGCGCTTCCGGAACCGCCCCCGACGGACGTCCGCTCGTCACGGCGGTGGCCCAGGACGAGGACACCGGGCGGGTCCTCATGGTGGCGTGGATGGATGCCGCCGCGCTGGGCCGGACGCTGCGGACCAAGGAGGCCACCTACTACTCCCGCTCCCGGCAGGAGCAGTGGGTGAAGGGCGCCACCTCCGGGAACACGCAGCACGTCGTCCGCGTGGAGCTCGACTGCGACGGGGACGCCCTGCTGCTCACGGTGCGGGCGGCCGGACCGGCCTGCCACACGGGCCTGAACTCGTGCTTCGACACCCTGGAGGTCCTGTGAGCCAGGAGATCCTGTGAGCCAGGCGAGCCCCGACCTCGACACCTTCCGGGAGCTGGCCGGGTCGCGCCGCGTGATCCCCGTGTCGCGACGCCTGCTGGCCGACGGGGAGACGCCGGTGGGCCTCTACCGCAAGCTCGCCGCGGAGCGTCCGGGCACCTTCCTGCTGGAGTCGGCCGAGCACGGCCGGGTGTGGTCGCGCTACTCGTTCATCGGCGTCCAGGCAGCGGCCATGCTCTCGGAGGCCGACGGCCAGGCCACCTGGCGGGGCCACGTGCCGGTCGGCGTCCCGCTGGGCGGCAACCCGCTCGAGGCGCATGCGCGACACCCTCGCCCTGCTGCACACGGACGCCCGAACGCGGCCGACCCGCGCACACGGCGGATCCGATGCGGGGACGGGCGGGCGATCTCCCGCCCCTGACGGGCGGCCTGGTCGGCATGATCGGCTACGACGCCGTGCGCCGCTGGGAGCGGCTTCCCGACGACAACCCCGACGAGCTCGGCCTGCCCGAGATCGCCATGCTGCTGGCGACCGACCTGGCGGTGCTCGACCACTGGGACGGGTCGGTGGTCCTGATCGCGAACGCGGTCAACTACGACGCGACCGACGAGCGGGTCGCCGAGGCGTGGTCGGGGGCGGTGGCGCGCCTCGACGCGATGGAGCGTGCGCTCGTCGGCACCGAGCCCGGGGTCGGCCGCGTCGTTCCGGCCGGTCGCGGACCCGCCCGCCGTCCGCGGACGGACGCGCCCGGAGGACTACATGTCGGGGGTGGAGGCCGCCCGCGAGCACATCCGGGCCGGTGACGCCTTCCAGATCGTGCTGTCCCAGCGCTTCGACCGCCCGACCACGGCCAGCGCCCTGGACATCTACCGGATGCTGCGGGTGAACAACCCGAGCCCCTACATGTACCTGTTCCGCTTCCCCGAGCCGGGCAACGGCCCGGACCTCGGCGACCGAGTGGCCTTCGACGTCGTCGGCTCGAGCCCGGAGGCCCTGGTGAAGCTCGCCGACGGGCACGCGATGCTGCACCCGATCGCCGGTACGCGGCCCCGGGGCGCCACCCCCGAGGACGACGCGGTCCTGGCCGAGGAGCTGCTCGCCGACGAGAAGGAGCGTGCCGAGCACCTGATGCTCGTCGACCTGGGCCGCAACGACCTCGGCCGCGTGTGCGCGCCCGGCAGCGTGGAGGTCGTCGACTTCATGTCGATCGAGAAGTACTCCCATGTCATGCACATCGTCTCCACGGTGACCGGCCGCCTGGCCGACGGGACGAGCGCCTACGACCTGCTCACCGCGACCTTCCCCGCGGGCACCCTGTCGGGTGCGCCGAAGCCGAGCGCGATGGCGATCATCGACGACCTGGAGCCGGTCCGCCGCGGGCTGTACGGAGGCGCGGTGGGCTACCTGGACTTCGCCGGGAACATGGACGCCGCCATCGCGATCCGCACGGCGGTCCTGCGCGACGGGATGGCCCACGTGCAGGCGGGCGCGGGGCTGGTGGCCGACTCCGTGCCGGCCACGGAGCACGAGGAGTGCCGGAACAAGGCCGCGGCCGTCCTCGACGCGATCGCCATGGCCGAGGGACTGCGTCCGGCCGGCCCGCCGGATGCCACAATGGCGCAGCGCTGACCGAGCCGCCGCAGCCCGGACCGGGCAAGCAGCACCGACCGAGCCGCCGCGGCACCGACGCGACAGCACCGAACGAGCCGAGCACCGACCAGCGAGGAGTCCTCCGATGAGCACCGAGCACGACGACCACGGGAGCACGCCGGCCAACTGGACGGGCGCGACGATCATCATGATCGCCTTCACCGTCGGAACGATCGGGGTGGTGATCGCCCAGCCGATCGTGTTCGGGCTGGGCGTCCTGCTCCTCATCGCGGGCATCGTGGCGTGGAAGGTCATGACCGGGATGGCGGCGCCCGACGCCGAGCCCGACGTCGCGGCTGACCCGAGCCGAACGCTGACCCTGAGTCGAACGCTGACCCGAGCCGAGACCCTGACCCGATCCGAACGCCGGCCCGATCGGATTCGAACCGAACACGGGGAGGATGGCCGACCGTGACCGCTGAGAGCCGCGGGCTGGTGCTCGTCGTCGAGGACGAGCGGCCGATCGCCGACCTGCTCGGCATGTACCTGCGCCGCGAGGGCTTCGGCGTGCACGCCGTCGGCCACGGGGCCCGATGCCCTGGCCGCCGCGCGCCGGCTGCAGCCCGTCGCCCTGATCCTCGACGTCGGGCTGCCCGGGATGGACGGCACCGAGGTCTGCCGCGCGCTGCGCGCCGAGGGCGACTGGGTGCCGATCCTGTTCTGCACCGCGCGCGACGACGAGGTCGACCGGGTGCTCGGCCTGGAGATGGGCGGCGACGACTACATCACCAAGCCGTTCAGCCCGCGCGAGGTGGTGGCCCGGGTGAAGGCGGTGCTGCGGCGGACCGGTGGGCCGATCGAGGACGACGAGCGGTCGCTGGTCATCGGTGCCGTCGAGCTCAACCGCGGTCGGCACCGGGTGACGGTCGCCGGGGAGCAGGTCGACCTGACCGCCACCGAGTTCGACCTGCTGGCCCACCTGATGGCCCGCCCCGGGCGGGTCTTCACCCGCGACCAGCTGCTGTCCGCGGTCTGGGGGTACGCCGCCGCGGCCGGCACCCGGACCGTCGACGTGCACGTGGCGCAGGTCCGGGCGAAGCTCGGGCCGGCCAGCCCGATCCGGACCGTCCGCGGCGTGGGGTACAGCGCGGACCCGGGATGACGCCGCGACCGGATGAGCCGCACCAGCCTGTCGCGGCGGCTGCCACTGGTGATGGCCGGCGTGGCCGCGATCGCCGTCCTGATCGCGGCTCTGGTCGCCTGGCCCCTGCTTCGGGCCGCGGCCGACGACAACGCCCGACGGACCCTCGCGCGCACGGCCGACCTCACGGCCGAGCTGCTGGAGCGCACCTACGCCGGGGAGTTCCCGCGGGGCGGCCGGGGCGGCGGTCAGCGCCCGACTCGAGGCGCTGCTGGCGCCCCAGCAGGTGACCGCCTACCTGGTCGTGCCCGCCTCCAGCGTCGAGCGCCCGCTGCGCGATGCCGACGTCGCGGCGGTGACGACCGGGGGCGAGGTGTCCGACCGCCGAGCGGGGCTGTCGGGGTCCAGCTACGTGGAGGGCCGCCCGGTCGCCGAGAGCATCGGCGTCCTGCTCGTCCAGCCCGCCGCGGTCTCCAGGGACCTCAGCACGCCCGCCCTGCTCAGGCTGGCCGTCGCCCTGCGCGCTCGGGCTGCTCGTGGCCGCCGTGGTCGGGTACTGGCTGGCCCGGCGGCTGACCCGGCCGCTGGCGCAGGCCGCGGCCGCCGCCCACGCGATGAGCTCGGGCCAGCGCGACGTCCGCATCGACCCCGAGGGTCCCAGCGAGGTGGCCGACCTCGCGATCGCGCTGAACCAGCTCGCCCAGGCGCTCACCGCCAGCGAGGGCCGGCAGCGCGAGTTCCTCCTGACGGTCTCCCACGAGCTGCGCACCCCGCTGACCTCGGTGAAGGGCTACGCGGAGGCGCTGGCCGACGGCGTGGTCCCGGCCGAGGACATCCCGCGCGCGTGGCGGCGGTCGTGCGGTCCGAGGCCGACCACCTCGACCGCCTCGTGGCCGACCTGCTCGAGCTCGCCCGGCTGGGCGCCGTCGACGTGGCCGTGGAGCCGGTCGACATCGACCTGGCGGTGCTCGGCGGCCGACGCCGCGGCGGTCTGGCGCGACCGGGCCGCCCGCGCGGGCGTGCGGTTCGTCGACGAGGTGGACCGGACCAGCCGCCAGGTGCGCACCGACCCGGTCCGGGTCCGGCAGATCATCGACAACCTCATGGAGAACGCCCTGCGGGTGACCGACGCAGGGCGCGCAGGTGGTGCTGCGCGTGTCGCGCGGCCGACCGACGGCGAGTTCCTCGTCGAGGTCCGCGACGGCGGTCCGGGGCTCACCGACGGAGGACCTCGCCGTGGCCTTCGAGCCCGGCGAGCTGCACAACCGGTACCGCGGCATCCGCAAGGTCGGCTCCGGCGTGGGGCTGGCGCTGGTGGCGCGCCTGGCCGAGCGGCTCGGCGGCCGGGCGCAGGCGGGCTCGGCGCCCGAGGGCGGTGCGGCGTTCCTGATCGTCCTGCCCGACATCGTCCTGCCCGATCGGGCCGCGCCCAGGCCGGGTCGCAGCCGACGCCCGGGACGGCGTTCAGCCGGCGCTCGACCCCAACCACGGCACCACAAGGCGCAGGACCCACCATCCGAGGGTGACGGCGATCAGGACCTGGATCGACCTGTCGGCGACCAGCTGTGCGGGGCGTCCCCGCCAGGCCCGAGCGGCCCACACCGCCCACGCCAGGACCGCCACCGGGAGGATCACCAGCACGAACAGCGCGTTGTGGTCGAGCGCGCCGACGAGGTCCAGGTGGGCCAGGCTGGCGGCGGCCCGCGTCGCCCCGCAGAACGGGCAGTCCAGCCCGGTCAGCAGGCGGAACGGGCAGAGGACGGGACCGCTGCCCGAGTCGCCCGGATTCAGCGCGGCGACGGCCATCCAGGCGGTCGCGACCCCTGTGAGCGCGAGGGCCGGACCGGCCATGCTGCGGCTTCGCAGGGTGCGCACCGCCGGCCGCACCGAGGACATCGACACGTCCCGAAGCCTAGCGCCGGGAGCCAGTTGCGGCCCTCCGCCGACAGGGGCGGTTCGGTGGACGGGCCCGGCACCTCGTACCCTCTGACCAGGCATCCGGCCTGACCCAGTGTCCGGCCAGACCCGGTGTCCGGCCAGCCGGTGCGCCGGACAGCCGGGGCAGCCGGCGGGGCGCGGCGACGGGCGAGACAGACGGGCGAGACAGACGGGGCGAGAGGTGGAGGCGGGCATGACCGTACTCGACGACATCCTCGTCGGCGTTCGCGCCGATGTCGCCGAGCGGATGGGACGCGTGTCGCTGGCGGAGCTCAAGGAGCGCGCCGAGCGCGCCGCGGCACCGCTGGACGGCGTGGCGGCGCTGCGTCGCGACGACGCCATCGCTGTGATCGCCGAGGTGAAGCGCGCCTCGCCCGAGCCGCGGCCTGCTGGCCCCGATCGAGGACCCGGCCGCCCTGGCGACGCAGTACGAGGCGGGCGGCGCGCACGCGATCTCGGTGCTCACCGAGGGCCGCAGGTTCGGGGGATCACTGGACGACCTCGTCGCGGTTCGCCATGCCGTCGACCTCCCCGTCCTGCGCAAGGACTTCATCGTCTCGAGCTACCAGCTGTGGGAGGCCAGGGCGGCGGGGGCGGACCTCGTCCTGCTGATCGTGGCGGCGCTGAGCCAGGAGGCCCTGGTGTCGCTGCACGAGCGCGCCCAGTCGATCGGGCTGACCGTCCTCGTCGAGGTCCACGACGCGGAGGAGGTCCCCGCGGGCGCTGGACGCCGGGGCGCGCGTGATCGGGGTCAACGTGCGCGACCTGCGCACCCTGCGCGTCGACCGCGACCACTTCGCGCGGGTCTGCCCCTGCATCCCGTCGGAGTCGTGCGCGTGGCCGAGAGCGGCGTGCAGGGTCCGCACGACCTGATCTCCTATGCCAACTCCGGTGCCGACGCCGTGCTGGTCGGCGAGAGCCTGGTCACCGGCGGGGATCCGCGCCAGGCCGTCCACGACCTCGTGACCGCCGGTGCCCACCCCGCGCTGCGCAACGGCCGGCCATGACGGGCGACCTGGCCGGCCTGACCAACCTGGGACTGCTGCCCGGTGACCCGGCCAGCCCCGACGCCGCCGGGCATTTCGGCGTGTTCGGGGGCCGCTTCGTCCCCGAGGCGCTGATTGCGGCCCTCGACGAGCTCGACGACCGCCTACACGGCTGCCCGGACGGACCCGGCCTTCCTGGCCGAGCTGGACCGTCTCGCGCGCAGCTACACGGGTCGGCCCACCCCGGTCACCGAGGTGCCGCGGTTCGCCGAGGCAGGCGGGCTGACCGCGCGGGTCGTGCTGAAGCGCGAGGACCTCAACCACACCGGCTCCCACAAGATCAACAACGTCCTGGGCCAGGCCCTGCTCACCGTCCGGATGGGCAAGCGCCGTGTGATCGCCGAGACGGGTGCCGGTCAGCACGGGGTGGCCACTGCCACCGCGGCGGCCCTGATGGGCCTGGAGTGCGTCATCTACATGGGCCTGCAGGACACCCGGCGCCAGGCCCTGAACGTGGCCCGGATGAAGCTCCTGGGCGCCGAGGTCATCCCCGTCACGGCCGGCTCGCAGACCCTGAAGGACGCGGTCAACGAGGCCATGCGGGACTGGGTGACGAACGTCGCCGACACCCATTACCTGCTGGGCACGGTCACCGGCCCGCACCCTTTCCCGCGGATGGTCCGCGACTTCCACCGCGTGATCGGGGTCGAGGCCCGGGCCCAGGTGCTGGCCGGGTACGGCCGGCTGCCGGACGCGGTCGCGGCCTGCGTCGGCGGTGGGTCCAACGCCATCGGCATCTTCCATGCGTTCCTCGCCGACCCCGGCGTCGCCCTGCACGGCTACGAGGCCGGCTGGGGACGGCATCGAGACCGGCCGGCATGCCGCCACCATCACGGGCGGGTCCGTCGGGGTGCTCCAGGGGACCCGCTCCTACCTGCTGCAGGACGCCGAGGGCCAGACGATCGAGTCGCACTCGATCTCCGCCGGCCTCGACTACCCGGGGGTCGGCCCCGAGCACGCCCACCTCGCCCGGACGGGGCGCGCCCAGTACCACCCGGTGACCGACGCGCAGGCCATGGACGCGTTCGCGCTGCTGTGCCGCACCGAGGGCATCATCCCGGCCATCGAGAGTGCCCACGCCCTTGCCGGGGTGCTCCAGCTCGGTCGCGAGCTCGGGCCGGACGGGCTCGTGCTCGCCAACCTCTCCGGCCGCGGGGACAAGGACGTCGCCACCGCGGCGCGCTGGTTCGGCATCGACCTCGCTGATGAGCCTCACGATGAGCCGCCCGCATGAGCGCACTTCATGACGCCTTCGCGCGGGCTCGCACCGAGGGCCGCGCGGCGCTGATCGGCTACCTGCCCAGCGGGTTCCCGACCCAATCCGAGGGCATCGCGCTGGCCACGGCGATCGTCGATGCGGGCGTGGACATCGTGGAGGTCGGCCTGCCCTACTCGGACCCGCTCATGGACGGGCCGACCATCCAGGCCGCGGTCCACCGGTCCCTGGTGGCCGGCTCCAGCCTCGCCCACGTCCTGGAGACCGTGTCCGCCGTCGCGGCGACCGGGGCGCCGACCCTGGTGATGACCTACTGGAACCCCGTCGAGCACATCGGGGTCGCCGCGTTCGCCGATCGGCTGGCCGCTGCCGGCGGGGTCGGCGTGATCACCCCGGACCTGACCCCTGAGGAGTCCACGGACTGGCTCGCGGCCACCCGGGCCGCCGGGCTGGAGCGGGTGTTCCTCGTGGCCCCCTCGAGCACCCGGACCCGGCTCGCGACCGTGGCCCAGGTGACCGACGGCTTCGTGTATGCCGCGTCGACGATGGGCGTTACGGGCGCCCGGGCCAGCGTTGGTGCGGGCGCCCGGGAGCTGGTGGCCAGGGTTCGGGAGGTCACCGAGCTGCCGGTCGCGGTGGGCCTCGGGGTGTCGACGGGCGAGCAGGCCGCCGAGGTGGCCTCCTACGCCGACGGCGTGATAGTGGGCTCCGCGTTCGTGGCCCGGATCCTGGCCGCCCCGGATCACGAGGCCGCCGTGGCGTCGGTGCGTGAGCTCGCAGCCGAGCTCGCCACCGGGGTGCGGGGCCGGGCGGTCGGGGCGGCTCAGAGGTAAGCGCTGCTCAGGGCAAGCGCTGCTCAGACGTACTTGTACAACACCATCGCGCCCATGATGCCCAGGATCACCACGACCCCGGCGACGTCGAGCCCCAGGCGCAGCGGGCGTTCCAGCCGGCGCTTGGTGCCCGGCCCGAAGTTCCCCTCGAGGATGTTGATCCGCGTCATGGACGTGAAGACGATCGTGGTGGTGATCGTGATGAGCATGCACCACGGGCAGAGCGCACCGATCACGAAGTAGGCCTGCAGGAACAGCCAGTAGGCGAAGAGCAGCCCGATGGAGTAGACGACCTGGGCCGAGAGCATGAACCAGCGCGGGAACCGGACGCCGCCGAGCGCGGCGATCGCGATCGTGATCACGACCGGCTCGGCGATCAGGCCGAGGAATGCGTTCGGGAACCCGAGGAGGTTGGCCTGCCAGGACAGGCCGACCGTGGCGCACGAGATCGTCGAGGAGATGTTGCAGGAGAGCTCGGTGAGGGGATCCTCAGCGAGCTTCACGGCGTCATAGGACAGCACGAGCGACGCCCACAGGCCGATGATGCTGGACACGAGCATCTCGAGGAAGGCGCCCGTCTGGTAGCGGTCGGCGGCGCTCGGCACCCGTGGCACCGCTGGATCCGCCACCTCGGCGGAGACGTCTACCATCGTCGACCTACCCGTCCTGGTCCGTCGGCGCCGGCCAGCCTGCCTGCTGCCACCGGAAGAATGGTAGTTCAGGGCGGACGCCACGGAGGCGTGACAAGGCTCCACGGACGCGCCCCGCCGGTCGGGTAAACTTCCGGCGACCCACGGAGGTAATTCGATGGCATCCGAGCCCACCGGGCCCAAGTCCGGCACGCCCAAGTCCGGGACGTCCGGCCTCACGCCCAAGCAGCAGGCCGAGCAGGCCAGGGCGGAGGCGGAGGCCTCCGAGCGCCGCCGCGAGCGCATGATCCGCATCGTGGGTGGCCTCGCCGTCCTCCTCGTGGTCGGCGGCCTCCTGGCTGTCGGCTTCTTCGCCGGCCAGGACAAGGACTCCGGTACCTCGGTGACGGCGCCCCCGACGGCCGACCCGGACGCGGCCTCGCCGAAGGGGGTGTCGAGCGACACGTACGGCGTGAAGTACGGCACCGGGTGGACCTCCGCAGACGAGGCGAAGCTGCCCACCCTCGAGATGTGGGAGGACTTCCAGTGCCCGGCGTGCAAGGCCCTCGAGGAGGCCGCAGGCGCCGACATCATGGCCCTGGCGGACGCCGGGAAGGTGAAGCTGCTGTACCGCCCCACCACGTTCCTGGACAACAGCCTGGCCTCGGCGAACCAGGCGGCCGGCAACCCGAACTCATCGGCCCGTGCCACCAGCGCCTGGGGCTGCGCGGTTGACGCCGGCCGGACCGGCCCGTACCACTCCACCATCTTCGCCAACCAGCCGTCCCAGGAGGGCGACGGCTACTCCGACCAGCAGCTGATCGAGTTCGGCACCGCGGCCGGCGTCCCCGAGGCGGAGACGGACGCGTTCACCAAGTGCGTCCAGGACGGCACCTACCTGGCCTGGTCGGCGAACAGCTATCAGGCCTTCCTCGAGGCCGGCGTGTCCGGCACGCCGTCGGCCAACTTGAACGGGGTCGAGATCTCGAACTCCGACCTCGCCGACATCGCCATCCTCACGCAGAAGATCGAAGCCGCGACCGCCAAGTGATCGCGGCGCCAACCACGTCGATCCCCAGCCCGGACCAGTCGGTCTGGCACCTGGGACCGGTGCCCCTGCGGGCCTACGCGCTCTGCATCCTCGTGGGCATCTTCGTCGCCATGTGGAGCGGCGACCGGCGCTGGGTCGCCCGGGGTGGCCGCGCGGGCCTGGTGTACGACGTGGCGGTGTGGGCGGTCCCGCTGGGGATCCTGGGCGGGCGGATCTACCACGTCATGACCGACTGGACCACCTACTTCGGTGCGGGGGGGTCGGGTCTCGCCGGTGCCGTCGCGATCTGGCAGGGCGGACTGGGCATCTGGGGCGCCATCGCACTCGGCGCCGTGGGGGCCTGGATCGGCTGCCGCAGGCAGGGAGTCCCGCTCCCCCCGTTCGGCGACTCGGTGTGCGTCGGGGTCGCGCTGGCCCAGGCGATCGGACGGATGGGCAACTGGTTCAACCAGGAGCTGTTCGGCCGGCCGACGGACCTGCCGTGGGGTCTGGAGATCGCTCCGATCCACCGGCCGGCGGGCTACGAGCAGTACGCGACCTTCCACCCGACCTTCCTCTACGAGGCCCTCTGGCTCGTGGGCGTCGCAGGCCTGGTGGTCTGGGCGGACAGGCGCTGGACCATGGGGCACGGGCGGGCCTTCGCTCTCTACGTGGCCGCCTACTGTGTCGGGTCGCCTGGGCATGGAGCTGCTGCGGATCGACCCGGCGACCCACCTCGGCGGCATCCGGATCAACGTGTTCACGTCCGCCATCGTCGGGGTCGGCGCAGTGGTGTACCTCGTCGTGAGCGCCCGGACCCACCCCGGCCGCGAGTCACCCGACGCCCTCCGCGGTGCCCGGTCCGGCCAGGAATCGGTCTCCAGACCCTAGGCGGGACCTCCGGCCCCCGCGATGTGGGGTGGCTCTTCGCGACACAGGCCCGTCAATCCGCAAAGTGTGCATCGCATGGCACATAGTTGGCCCTGCACGGTGAGTCCCCGCCCATGAGAAAGAGGACACATGTCCAAGACACCCAAGATCGTGGCAATGCTGCTCTACGTCGCCGGCGTCGTCCTGATCGTCGCCGGTGCCTTCACTTGGTACACGGTTTCCGACGAGCTCGCAGCCCAGAAGATCGTGGTCGCTGACGACGCGTCCTGCCAGGCGGGCCAAGATGTCAACGGTCCATTCGAGGCCTACTGCCAGGCCCTGATCATCGGCCACCATGCCCTGGATTCGACGGGGGGCAAGACCTACGCCGAGCTGGACCGCGAGGATCCCGCGCGGACCACCGCCATGAATGCGTCGTTCCTGCAGGCGTCGCTGTTCACCTCCGTGGTGGCCTTCGGCGTGGCGGCCTTCGCTGCTGGCGTTGGCGTGCTCAGCCTGATCATCGGGCTGGGCATCGGCGCCCTGGACAAGCGGACCGTGGGCGCGAGGGTCTGACCCGCCCGGCACCCGCCGACACCCGAGCACTGGAATCTCCGCGAGTTCGTAGGACCCACTACGAACTCGCGGAGATTCCTGCATCAAACCCCGGGTCAGGATGATCAACCGCGGCTCAGGATGATCAACCCCGGGTCAGAATCAACCCCGCGTCAGGATGAGCAGGGTCCCGTCGTCGGTGGTCGCCGCCACCGTGGCGTCGGGACGAACGTCAACATCGCGGATCCGGTGACCGACGGCCAGTCGCTCACGCTCCTGGACCCGGCCGGACCGGGCCACCCGGATCCGCCAGAACGCCTGGTCCTTGAGCGTCCCCATGAGCAGGTCCCCACCCACGGCGGTCGTCCACCCGACCCAGGACTCCGGCACCTGCACCAGCTCGGAGGTCGCCACGCTGGGCACCCAGCTCGTCCTGGGCTTCGTGTAGCCCGAGTGCGTGCCGGTGCGCCGCGGCATCACGTAGTCGGCGGTGCCGTAGGGCTGGCCGAGGGTGACGAAAGGCCAGCCGTAGTCCCGGCCGCGGCGGATCAGGTTCAGCTCGTCGCCGCCCGCCGGGCCGTGCTCGGTCTCCCAGAGCCGACCTAGCTGGTCGATTGTCAGCCCCTGAGCGTTGCGATGACCCTGGCTGATCCGCACGGCCTTCCGGCCTTCGGCGACCCGGTGCACCGATCCGAGCTGCCCCCGGGCGCGGCGGTCCATGATCCTGGCCTGACCGAGATCGCCGAGGCTGACGTATGCGCGCCGGCTGTCGATGCGCACGAGCCGGCCCGAGGTGTGCTGGATCGCGGCCGGGGGGACGCAGGGCTTCGAGCGGTGGACCTTGGCGGTCCTCAGGATGGTTGGAGCAGGGCCGGGGGAGATGTCGACCCGGTTGACGGCCAGGCGCACGCACCCCCTGGCCGCGACGTACTCGGGGAACGCGACGAACAGCCGCACCCGGGACGCCGTGGTCGACATGACCTCGATGTCGGTGGGGGCGAAGCGCGCGTCGTCGAGCCGCTGGTCGGGGCGGATGACCTGCCCTACTTCTGCGACGGCGCCCGTACCGGGGTCGACGATCAGCAGCCGGGTCCCGTCGACGCCGCCCCCTAGGAGGACCCGGCCGTCCGGCAAAGCGGCCGAGACGGGTCCGCGAGTGCCCCCGCCGGAGGCGCGCACCACCGCGTCGGGGATCGGGATGCGGGCGACCTGCACGGGGCCTGCCGTGCTGACGAGCGAGCCGGGTGGCGGGACCGCCAGTCGGACCGCTGAGGCGCCAGTGAAGACGGACGCAGTGACGACGGACGCAGTGACGACGGACGCAGTGCACGACGGAGGCATTGACGACCACCATGCCGGGCATGCGAAGCCGAACCATGTCCCAAGGGTAGTGAGGGCGGCCCCTATGGGGAGAGCGTGTCCCCCTTACGGGGGACCTGCGAATGCGGGGAATCCCGACCATGCCCTATCCTGTGGCTCCCGGTGGGCCAACGACGTCCCACCGACCTCAACTCCCGCACCAACCGCGTCGTCGCGGTCCGCGCGAGCAGGCCGGTGATGACGTTGAGGAGCCGATATGACGCTGTTCTCCGCCGTCCCCGCCGCGACCGGGCTCTACGACCCCGCCTTCGAGCGGGACTCCTGCGGCGTGGCCTTCGTGGCGACCATGACCGGGGTGCCGAGCAACGACATCGTCGTCAAGGCGCTGACCGCCCTGCGCAACCTCGACCACCGCGGCGCCTCGGGCGCCGAGCCGGACAGCGGTGACGGGGCGGGCATCCTGGTCCAGGTGCCCGACGCGTTCCTGCGCGCCGTCGTCGGCTTCGAGCTGCCGGCACTCGGCAGCTACGCGGTTGGTCTGGCCTTCCTCCCCGACGACCCGACCGCCGAGCGGCACGCCATGGCCGCGGTCGACCGGATCGCCGACGAGGAGGACCTGGTCGTCCTGGGCTGGCGCGAGGTCCCCATCGCCGCCGATCTGGTCGGTGTGTCGGCCCGCGCGACGATGCCCCGCTTCCGTCACCTCGTGGTCGCCGCACGCCACGCGGTGCCCGACCAGTTGGCGCTGGAGCGCATGGCGTTCTGCCTGCGCAAGCGGGCCGAACGGGAGGCCGAGGTCTACTTCCCCAGCCTCTCGACGCGGACCCTGGTCTACAAGGGCATGCTCACGACCGGACAGCTCGAGCCGTTCTTCCCGGACCTGTCCGACCCACGGATGGCCAGCAGGCTTGCCCTGGTGCACTCGCGGTTCTCGACGAACACGTTCCCGAGCTGGACGCTGGCCCACCCGTACCGGCTGATCGCCCACAACGGCGAGATCAACACCGTGCGCGGCAACCGGAACTGGATGAAGGCGCGCGAGGCCCAGCTCAACTCGGACCTGATCCCCGGCGACATCCGCCGGATCCTGCCGGTCTGCACCGACGGGGCCAGCGACTCGGCGAGCTTCGACGAGGTCGTCGAGCTGCTGCACATGGGCGGGCGCAGCCTGCCGCACGCCATCCTCATGATGATCCCGGAGGCGTGGGAGAACCACGCCGAGATGGATCCCGCGCGCCGGGCGTTCTACCAGTTCCACGCGACCCTGATGGAGCCCTGGGACGGTCCCGCGAACGTCAGCTTCACCGACGGCTCGGTGATCGGGGCGGTCCTGGACCGCAACGGCCTTCGCCCGGGCCGGTTCTGGGTCACCGACGACGGACTCGTCGTGCTGGGCTCCGAGGCCGGCGTCCTGGACATCGACCCGGCCACGGTCGTGCGCAAGGGCCGGCTGCAGCCGGGCCGGATGTTCCTGGTCGACACGGCCGCGGGCCGGATCAT
This sequence comes from uncultured Actinomycetes bacterium, assembly GCA_963793175.1. Lineage (GTDB taxonomy): Bacteria > Actinomycetota > Actinomycetes > S36-B12 > CAIYMF01 > Prado023. Next base: position 231,099 of record CAWBYT010000009.1, on the reverse strand, counting down.
CGAGGACGACGAGATCAAGTCCGACCTCGCCGCCCAGGCGCCCTACGCCGACTGGCTGCGGGCAGGGATCGTGCACCTCGACGAGCTGCCCGGACGGGAGCACGTCGTCCACACGACCAAGTCCGTGACCCGGCGCCAGCAGACCTTCGGGTACACCGAGGAGGAGCTGCGGATCCTGCTCACGCCGATGGCCCGCAGCGGCGCCGAGGCGCTCGGATCGATGGGCACCGACACCCCGGTCGCGGTCCTCTCCGACCGTCCCCGCCTGCTGTTCGACTACTTCGCCCAGCTCTTCGCCCAGGTCACCAACCCCCCGCTGGACGCCATCCGGGAGGAGATCGTCACCTCGCTGGGCAGCCACGTCGGCCCGGAGGGCAACCTGCTGGCAGCCGACGCCGGGCACTGCCGCCAGGTGCTGCTGCCCTTCCCGGTGATCGACAACGACGAGCTGGCCAAGCTCGGCCAGATCAACGCCGACGGGGACGCCCCCGGCTTCTCGGGAATACGGATCGCCGGCCTGTACCGCGTGGCTGACGGTGGTCCCGGGCTGCGCAGGCGCCTCGGCGAGATCTGCGCGGAGGTCGACCGGCACATCGCCGGCGGGAAGCGCTTCATCGTGCTCTCCGACCGGGACTCCGACCGCGACCGGGCCCCCATCCCCTCGCTGCTGCTGTGCTCCGCGGTCCATCACCATCTGGTCCGGCGCAAGACCCGCACGCAGGTCACCCTGCTCGTGGAGGCCGGAGACGTGCGCGAGGTGCATCACGTCGCGCTGCTGATCGGCTACGGCGCCGCTGCGGTCAACCCCTACCTCGCCATGGAGACCGTCGAGGACCTCGCCCGGCGGGGCGTCATCACGGGGCTGACCCCGGAGAAGGCCGTCCGCAACCTGGTGAAGGCCCTGGGCAAGGGCGTGCTCAAGGTCATGAGCAAGATGGGCGTGTCGACCGTCGCGTCCTACCGCGGCGCCCAGATCTTCGAGGCGATCGGCCTGAGCCACTCACTGGTCGACCAGTTCTTCACGGGCACGACCTCGCGCCTGGGCGGCGTGGGCTCTCACGACGTTGGCCGAGGAGGTGGCCAGGCGCCATGCCCAGGCCTACCCGGCCAACGGCATCGACCCCTCGCATCGCACGCTGGGGATCGGCGGGGAGTACCAGTGGCGCCGCGAGGGCGAGCCGCACCTCTTCGACCCGGAGACGGTCTTCCGCCTCCAGCACTCGACCCGCAGCGGGCGGATGGACGTCTTCCGGCAGTACACCGCGCGCGTCGACGACCAGTCCGAGCGCCTGATGACGCTGCGCGGGCTGTTCCGCTTCGCCGACGGGCAGCGCCCGCCCGTGCCGCTGGAGGAGGTCGAGCCGGTCAGCGAGATCGTGAAGCGCTTCTCCACCGGCGCGATGAGCTACGGATCGATCAGCAGCGAGGCCCACGAGACCCTGGCCGTCGCCATGAACCGGATGGCCGCCAAGTCCAACACGGGCGAGGGCGGCGAGGACCCGGACCGCTACGTGCCTGACGCCAACGGCGACTCGCGGCGCTCGGCGGTCAAGCAGGTCGCGTCCGGACGGTTCGGGGTCACCAGCCAGTACCTGGTGAATGCCGACGACATCCAGATCAAGATGGCCCAGGGCGCCAAGCCTGGCGAGGGCGGCCAGCTGCCCGGCAACAAGGTGTACCCGTGGATCGCCCGGACGAGGCACTCCACGCCCGGGGTGGGACTCATCAGCCCGCCGCCGCACCACGACATCTACTCCATCGAGGACCTCGCGCAGCTGATCCACGACCTCAAGAACGCCAACGACGCCGCCCGCATCCACGTGAAGCTCGTGGCGGAGGTCGGCGTCGGCACCGTCGCCGCCGGGGTGGCCAAGGCGCATGCCGACGTGATCCTCATCTCGGGACACGACGGTGGCACCGGTGCCGCTCCGCTGACGTCGCTCAAGCACGCCGGCGGGCCGTGGGAGCTCGGCCTGGCCGAGACCCAGCAGACCCTCCTGCTCAACCGGCTGCGCGACCGGGTCGTCGCTGCAGACCGACGGCCAGCTCAAGACGGGACGGGACGTCATGGTGGCCGCCCTGCTGGGCGCCGAGGAGTTCGGGTTCGCCACCGCGCCGCTGGTGGTCATGGGCTGCGTGATGATGCGCGTCTGCCACCTGGACACCTGCCCGGTCGGGGTGGCGACCCAGAACCCCGAGCTGCGTGCCCGGTTCAGCGGCAAGCCGGAGTTCGTCGTGAACTTCTTCGAGTTCATCGCCCAGGAGGTCCGGGAGAACCTGGCGCGCCTGGGCTTCCGGACCCTGGCCGAGGCGGTCGGCCATGTCGAGATGCTCGACACGACCCTGGCCGTGTCGCACTGGAAGGCAGCCGGCCTCGACCTCGCTCCGATCCTCGCCGAGCCCGACATCGAGACCGGCGCCTCCCGGCACCAGGCGGTCAGCCAGGACCACGGTCTGGACAGGGCCCTGGACAAGGAGCTGATCGCCCTGTGCGCCCCGGCCCTGGAGTTCCGTGAGCTGGTGCGCGCCCAGGTGCCGATCCGGAACGTGAACCGGACGGTGGGCACGATGCTCGGCGCCGAGGTCACGCGTCGCCACGGCGGTGCGGGCCTTGCCGAGGGCACCATCGACCTGACGTTCACCGGGTCCGCGGGCCAGTCGTTCGGCGCCTTCCTGCCGCCGGGGATCACGCTGCGCCTCGAAGGCGACGCCAACGACTACGTCGCCAAGGGCCTCTCCGGGGGCCGCGTGGTGGTGCGTCCCGATCGGTCGGCCCCCTTCCGGGCCGAGGAGCAGATCATCGCCGGCAACGTGATCGGCTACGGCGCGACCTCCGGCGAGGTGTTCCTGCGCGGTCGGGTCGGCGAGCGGTTCGCGGTGCGCAACTCCGGTGCCACGCTGGTCGTCGAGGGGGTGGGGGACCACGGCTGCGAGTACATGACCGGTGGACAGGTCGTCGTCCTCGGCGACACCGGTCGCAACTTCGCCGCCGGGATGTCCGGTGGCGTCGCCTATGTGCTCGACCTCGTCCCGCAGCGCGTCAACCTCGACATGGTCGCCCTGGAGCCGCTGAGTGCCGCCGACCAGGACTGGCTCACCACGATCCTGCGTCGCCACGTCGAGGAGACCGGCTCGGCGGTTGCCGACGGGCTGCTGCTGGCCGGGACGGCGGCACTCGGCCGGTTCAGCAAGATCATGCCGACCGACTACCGCCGGATCCTGGACATCCAGGAGAAGGCCAGCGCCGAGGGCCGCGACCCGATCGGGGCCGTGATGGAGGAGATGAGCCGTGGCTGACCCCAGGGGGTTCCTGACGACCCCGCGCGAGCTGCCCGCCAGGCGGCCGGTCGAGGTTCGGATCATGGACTGGAACGAGGTCTACGAGCCGTTCGGGACCGACCACCTGGCCAAGCAGGCCGGGCGCTGCATGGACTGCGGGATCCCGTTCTGCCATCAGGGCTGCCCGCTGGGCAACCTGATCCCGGAATGGAACGACCTGGTGTGGCGCGACGACTGGCAGGAGGCCGCCGAGCGGCTGCACGCCACGAACAACTTCCCGGAGTTCACCGGTCGGCTCTGCCCCGCGCCGTGCGAGGCGGCCTGCGTCCTCGGGATCAACGCCGACCCGGTGACCATCAAGCAGGTCGAGGTGTCGATCATCGACCAGGCCTGGGAGTCCGGCTGGGTCGTGCCCGACGCCCCGGAGCGCCTGTCCGGCAGGCGGGTGGCCGTCATCGGGTCGGGGCCGGCCGGACTGGCCGCAGCCCAGCAGCTGGCGCGCGCGGGCCACACCGTCTCGGTCTACGAGCGGGCCGACCGGATCGGCGGGCTGCTGCGCTACGGGATCCCCGAGTTCAAGATGGAGAAGCGTCATCTCGATCGTCGGCTGGCCCAGATGGAGGCCGAGGGCGTCACGTTCCGCGCCGGCGTCGAGGTGGGCGTGGACGTCACCGTCGCCGAGCTGCGGCGTCGCCACGACGTGATCGTGCTGGCGATCGGCGCCACGGCCGCCCGCGAGCTGCCCGTGCCCGGGCGCCGACCTGCCCGGGGTGCATCAGGCCATGGAGTACCTGCCGCTGGCCAACCGGGTCACCGAGGGCACGCTGGCCGAGACGCCGATCCACGCGGACGGCAAGCACGTCGTGATCATCGGCGGCGGCGACACCGGGGCCGACTGCCTGGGCACCGCGCACCGACAGGGTGCGGCCAGCATCACCCAGCTGGAGATCCTCCCGACGCCCCCCGCGACTCGTCCCGACGCCGCTCCATGGCCCACCTACCCGATGATCTACCGGGTGAGCGCGGCCCACGAGGAGGGCGGCGAGCGGGTGTACTCGGTCAGCACGAAGGAGTTCCGCGCCGACGGCGCCGGGCGGCTCCGGGCGCTCGCTCCTGGTCGACGTCGAGCTGGTCGACGGCCGGTTCGCAGAGGTTCCGGGCACCGAGCGCGAGCTCCCAGCGGAACTCGTCTTCCTGGCGATGGGCTTCACCGGCCCGGAGCAGGGCCCGCTGGTCAGCCAGCTCGGCGTCGACCTCGACGAGCGCGGCAACATCGTGCGCGACAGGCACTACCAGTCCTCGGTCCCCGGGGTGTTCGTCGCCGGTGACGCCGGCCGGGGCCAGTCCCTGATCGTCTGGGCGATCGCCGAGGGCCGGGCCGCAGCGGCCGCGGTGGACGCGCACCTCATGGGCTCCACGACCCTGCCCGTCCCGATCCCGCCGACAGCGCGGCCGCTGGTCGTCTGAGCAACGCAGTCCGAGCAACCGGTCTGGCAGCCAGCCTGGGCAGCCAGTCTCCGGGCAACCAGTCAGGGCCCCCGGCGGTAGCCTCGGGTCGTGGACCCCGACCCCCTGCTGGCCAGCCTGCGCCGGGCTGTCGCACAGGAGCCGGCCGACGAGGCCTTGCGCGCGCACCTGGCCGAGCTGCTCATCGGGGCCGGTCTGGGACCGGAGGCGGTAGGGCACCTCGGACAGCTGCTCGCCGAGGATCCGGGCAACGTCGAGTACCAGGACCTGATGCGCCTGGCGATGGGCGCCGCCCCGGAGCGCCGCGGAGAGCCGGGCGTCGCGGCCGCACCCGTCGACCCAGCCCCTGCGCCCCAGCGACCCCGGCTTCGACTGGGGCGCCGCGGAGCAGGACGTGGTCGGGGGACTGGCCCACGAGCCCATCGAGACGACCCTGCGGCTGCGTGACGTCGGCGGGCTGTCCGAGGCGAAGGCGCACATCGAGGCCGCGTTCCTGGCGCCCCTGCGCAACCCCGAGCTCCGCGCGCGCTACGGGGCCACCCTGCGCGGCGGGCTGCTGCTCTACGGCCCTCCCGGGTGTGGCAAGACCCATCTCGCCCGAGCCGTCGCCGGCGAGCTCGGCGCCCGGTTCATCGCCGTCGGGCTCGCGGATGTGCTCAGCAGGTGGATGGGCCAGAGCGAGGGCAACATCGCGAACCTGTTCGCCTATGCGCGCGCCCAGTCCCCATGCGTGCTCTTCTTCGACGAGATCGACGCGCTCGGCCGCTCGCGTTCCGGCCTTGGGCGGTCGGCCTCAGCCCTGCGCGGGGTCATCAACCAGCTGCTCGCCGAGCTCGACGGGGTCGCCAGCCAGAACGAGGGGATCTTCGTCCTGGGCGCCACGAACGCACCCTGGGACGTCGACGGCGCGCTTCGCCGGCCCGGGCGCTTCGACCGTGCGATCTTCGTGCCCCCGCCGGATCCCGAGGCCCGGGCCGAGATCCTCTCGGCCAACCTGGCCGGACTCCCCGTGGCCGCGGACGTGGATCCCGCGCGGGTCGCCCGGACGACCGACGGCTTCTCCGGGGCCGACCTTGCGCACGTCTGCCGCAGTGCCGCCCAGACCGCCCTGGTCGACGCCGCGCGCACCGGCGCCTCCGACCGGGCCGTCACGACCGCCGACCTGGACGCGGCGGTCGCCGCGATCACGCCCTCGACCGGGCGCTGGTTCGCCTCGGCGCGCAACGTGGTCCTGTTCGCCGACCAGGCGGGCGAGTACGGCCCCCTGGCCGGCTACATGAAGACCCACGACTCTGTGACCCAGGACCTTCTGTGACCCAGGACCTGCCCCAGGACCCCTACGGCCTCCCGGAGGCGCTGGTGGCCGCCCAGCGCTGGGACTCGGCGCGCCAGGCGCTCGGCGAGTCCTTGGCCAGCAACCCCGACGACCCCCGACTGCTCGGACTGCTCGTGCGCACGCTCCGGGCACAGCGCGCGCGCCAGGAGGCGGTGCAGGCCGCGCAGAGGCTACTCGCCCTGACCCCGCAGGACCCATACGCGCTGCGCCTGGGCACCCTCGTGTGCATCGACGTCGGCTGGGTCGACGAGGCCGTCGGGCTGGCCACGCGCGCGGTCGAACGTGATCCCGGCAACGCCGCCAACCACCTCGCGGCGTCGCGTGCCTGGGCCGCCTCCACCCGGCCGGAGGCGGTGCAGCGGCAACTCGAGTCGGCTCGTGAGGCGGTCTTGATCGAGCCGAACAGCATCGATGCCCAGCTGCAGATCGGCACCGCTCTGGCCGCCGACGGAGACCCGGACGCGGCTCGGGCCGCCTACCTCGAGGCGCTGCGGATGGACTCGGGGAACACCGCGGCCCTGAACAACCTGGCCGTGCTGGAGATCCAGTCCGGGTCCGCGGCGGAGGCCGCCCGGCACCTGGCCGCGTCGCTGGCCGTCAATCCGCAGGGTGCCCCCGCCCTGCACAACCTCGACGCCCTGACGATCATGATCGCGCGCCGGACCGGTAGGTGGATGCTGCTCGCCCCCTTGCCCGCACTCGTCGCCGCCGCGGCCGGCTTCCACACGATCGCGCGCGTGCTCGCGGCCCTCGCCCTGGTGACGCTGCCCATGGTCGGGCTGCGTTGGTGGCGAGCCCTGTCGGCGGGACAGCGCCGCGCGCTTCGGGGCCTGCCGAGCAGGGTGCGGGCGCGCAACTGGTTCTGGCCGGTCGCCGCCGCGCTCGTCGGCGGATGGGCGGTCGTGCGGGCCGGTCTGATGCCGGAGCTCGTCACCTCGGGGGAGGTTGTCGCCTACCTGATGGTCATCGCATCCCTCCTCCTGCTCAACACGCTGGTCAGGACTCCGATCCGCACCAGGCAGGCACGGGCAGCGGTCCGGTTCCGGGACATCGGCAGCTTGTTCGACTGAGTGACTCAGGGATTGACCGACTGGCCCGCTGAGCGGCTGAACGACCAGCCGGCTGACCGGCTGCCCGCTGCCGGCACGTGCCCTGCACGCATCCTTCACGCGCCATTCATCGTCGGGGCATCCGTTCGCCGCGCAGCCGGGCCGGTCGGCTGGATAATGTTCGTGGCATGCGCCGAGCGAAGATCGTATGCACCCTGGGTCCAGCAACCTCCTCCTACGAGCAGATCAAGGATCTCATCGACGCGGGCATGAACGTCGCCCGCCTCAACATGTCCCACGGGGAGCACGCAATCCACGCGGAGTCCTATGCCAACGTGCGCCGCGCGGCGAACGAGCTGGGCCAGGGGGTGGGAATCGTCGCCGACCTCCAGGGCCCGAAGATCCGGCTCGGCCGCTTCGCGAACGGCCCGGTCGACCTCGTCAACGGCGCGGAGTTCACGATCACCACCGAGGACATCCTCGGCGACGTGACGCAGTGCGGCACGACCCACAAGGGTCTCCCCGATGACTGCAACCCTGGCGACACCGTTCTCGTCGACGACGGCAAGGTGAAGCTCGAGGTCGTCTCGGTCGACGGTCCGCGGGTCATGACGAAGGTCCTGGAGGGTGGGCCGGTCAGCAACAACAAGGGGATCAACCTGCCCGGGGTCGCGGTCAGCGTCCCCGCCCTGTCGGACAAGGACAAGGACGACCTGACGTGGGCCCTGCGCATTGGCGCCGACATGGTCTTCCTGTCGTTCGTGCGCAGTGCCGAGGATGTCAAGGACGTGCATGCGATCATGGACCAGGTCGGGCGCCGGATCCCGATCCTTGCCAAGGTCGAGAAGCCCCAGGCCGTCGACAACCTGGCAGGGATCGTCGAGGCCTTCGACGGGGTGATGGTGGCCCGCGGCGACTTGGGCGTCGAACTGCCGCTGGAGCAGGTCCCGATCGTCCAGAAGCACGCGATCCAGATGTGCCGTGAGGCGGGCAAGCCGGTCATCGTCGCGACCCAGATGCTCGAGTCGATGATGGAGAACTCCCGACCCGACCCGGGCCGAGGCCTCCGATGTTGCCAATGCGATCCTCGACGGCGCCGATGCCGTCATGCTCTCCGGCGAGACCAGCGTCGGCAAGCATCCCAATGCCGTCGTCCGAACGATGGCCCGCATCGTGGACTACACGGAGGAGAACGGGCTGGAGCGGCTGCCGAAGCTGCCCAAGCGCAAGGACCTCAGCGTCGGCGAGGCGGTCACCAAGCAGGCGGTGGACGTGGCCAGGGACATCAAAGCGAGCTACCTGGTGGCGTTCACCGAGACCGGGCAGTCCGCGCGCGTCATGGCCGCCCTGCGCTCGCGCATCCCGATGATGGCGTTCACTCCGAACGCGGCGGTCCGCCAGCAGCTCGCGGTGGTCTGGGGGATGCAGACCTCACTCGTGGCGCCAGCCACGCACACCGACCAGATGGTGGAACAGATCGACGCCGAGCTCCTGGCCGAGGATGGGACGAAGGCAGGCGAGCGGTGCGTCCTCATCGCTGGTGTCCCGCCGGGCATCGCCGGATCCACGAACAGCATGCGCGTGCACGTCATCGGCGCCGGTTCGGTGGAGCGCGTGCTCTGACCCCGGACTTCCGCAAGGTGCATGCCGGGCTGAGGGCTGCTCAAGTTGCAACGGTCCGTCACTCTCCGTAACGTGTCGTGAGAGCTGAGGAGCGGGCGATGTCGAATGAGTACGCGAAGGCCCTCGGGGTGAAGCTCCGGGCGGTACGCAACCAGCAAGGATTGTCGCTCCAGGGCGTAGAGGCCAAGTCGCAGGGCGCCTGGAAGGCGGTCGTCGTGGGCTCCTACGAGCGCGGGGACAGGGCGGTCACCGTCCAGCGGCTGGCGGAGCTCGCCGAGTTCTACGGCGTGCCCATGGCCGAGATCCTCCCCGAGCCGGCCTCGTCGGCGATCAGTGAGCCCCCGCCCCGGCTGGTGCTCGACCTTGAGCGGCTCGGCCAGCTGTCGACCGGCAGGGCCGGCCCGCTGGCCCGGTTCGCCGCTGCGATCCAGGCCCAGCGCGGCGACTACAACGGCCGGATCCTGTCGGTCCGGCAGGACGACCTGCGGACCCTGGCCGTGATCTACGACGAGGCGCCCGGCGCCCTCGCCGACCAGCTGGTGGCCTGGGGGGTGCTCGACCCCGAGGCGCGCCGGATGGTCGACTGACCGCGCCCGGGCACGGCGCGTCGGGCGCTAGGATGAGCCGCGACGTCGATCCCGACGACTCTCCTTTAACGTCCGTCCCGTGAGGCGGGGAAGGAGTGGGCGTGCCCACCCGCGTGCTCGATCAGGCAGACATCAGCCGGGCGCTCTCGCGCATCGCTCACGAGATCCTCGAGCGGGAGAAGGGCGCCGGCAACCTCGTGCTGCTGGGCATCCCTAGCCGCGGGGTCCCCCTGGCCCAGCGGATCGGCGAGCGGATCGCAACGATCGAGGCGGGATCGGCCCCGCCCGTCGGCTCCCTGGACATCACGATGTTCCGCGACGACCTGCGTATGCGCCCGGCCCGTGCGCTCGAGCGCACCGAGCTCCCGGTAGGGGGCATCGACGGGCGCACGGTCGTCCTCGTCGACGACGTCCTGTTCAGTGGGCGCAGCGTGCGCGCGGCCCTCGACGCCCTGGCTGAGCTCGGCCGGCCGAGGGCGGTTCGCCTGGCGGTGCTCGTCGACCGCGGCCATCGGCAGCTGCCGATCCGCGCGGACCACGTGGGCAAGAACGTGCCCACGTCCCTGCGCGAGTCCGTGCACGTCCGGGTCGTCGAGGTGGACGGCGTCGACGAGGTCGTCATCGGCGAGGACGAAGTGGTCAGCGGCGCGGGCACGGACGCTCTCGGCGAGGAGCGCATGAAGCGCCACCTGCTCTCGGCCGCCGACCTCACCCGTGAGGACGCCGTGCTCGTGCTCGACACCGCCCGCGAGCTCGCGGCGGTGAGCAGCCGCGAGGTCAAGAAGCTGCCCACGCTGCGCGGGCGCACGGTGGTGAACCTCTTCTTCGAGGACTCCACCCGCACCCGGATCTCCTTCGAGGCCGCTGCCAAGCGGCTGTCGGCGGATGTCATCAACTTCTCGGCCAAGGGCTCCAGCGTCTCCAAGGGCGAGAGCCTCAAGGACACCGCGATGACCCTGCAGGCGATGGGCGCCGACGGGGTGGTCATCCGCCACGGGGCCAGCGGTGCCCCGCACCGGCTGGCGAACTCCGGCTGGATCGAGGCGGCCGTGGTGAACGCCGGGGACGGCACCCACGAGCACCCGACACAGGCACTCCTGGACGCCTACACGATGCGTGCCCACCTCGCCGGGGGCGCCGACGACCTGGCCGGCCTGCGCGTGACGATCGTCGGCGACGTCCTGCACTCGCGGGTCGCGCGCTCGAACGTCCTGCTCCTGCACACCCTCGGCGCGCACGTCACGCTCGTCGCCCCGCCGACCCTGCTCCCGGTGGGGGTCGGGTTCTGGCCGTGCGAGGTCTCCTACGACCTGGATGCCGCGATCACCGACGCCGACGCCGTGATGATGCTGCGGGTGCAGCGCGAGCGGATGGGAGCCGCGTTCTTCCCGAGCGAGCGCGAGTACGCCCGCCGCTACGGCCTGGACGGCCGGCGCGCCGACATGCTGGCTCCGCATGCGATCGTGATGCACCCGGGGCCCATGAACCGCGGCATGGAGATCACTGCCGAGGTCGCCGACGGCCCGCGCTCGGTGATCGTGGAACAGGTCACCAACGGGGTCAGCATAAGAATGGCTGTCCTCTACCTGCTGCTCGGAGGGCAGATCGCATGACGTACCTGATCACCGGGGTCAGCCCCGTGGGCGCCGACCCGGTCGACCTCCGCATCGAGGGTGGGGTCATCGCCGCGATCGGGGCCGCCGGCTCACTGCAGGTCGACGGTGCGACCGTCGTGGCCGGCGAGGGACTGGTCGCGCTGCCCGGCCTGGTCGACCTGCACACGCACCTTCGCGAACCGGGGCGCGAGGACGCCGAGACGGTCGCGACCGGCTCGCGCGCGGCCGCGCTGGGCGGGTTCACGGCGGTCCATGCGATGGCCAACACCGACCCGGTGGCGGATACCGCCGGCGTCGTCGAGCAGGTCTGGCATCTGGGCAAGCGGGCGGGACTGGTCGACGTGTTCCCGGTCGGCGCCGTCACCGTCGGCCTGGGCGGCGAGCGGCTCGCGGAGCTCGGCGCGATGGCCGAGTCGGACGCGCGGGTCCGGGTGTTCTCCGACGACGGTCGCTGCGTCTCGGACGCGGTCCTCATGCGCCGCGCGCTCGAGTACGTCAAGGCCTTCGACGGCGTGATCGCCCAGCACGCCCAGGAGCCCCGCCTCACCGAGGGCGCCCAGATGAACGAGGGCGAGCTCTCCGGCCGGCTGGGCCTGCGCGGCTGGCCCGCGGTCGCCGAGGAGGCGATCATCGCCAGGGACGTCATGCTCGCCGAGCACGTCGGCTCCCGGCTGCACGTCTGCCACGTGTCGACGGCCGGCTCCGTTGAGATCGTCCGCTGGGCGAAGACGCGCGGGGTCGACGTCACCGCGGAGGTCACACCGCACCACCTGCTGCTCTCCGAGGACCTCGCGGGGACCTACGACCCGGTCTACAAGGTGAACCCCCCGCTGCGCAGCGCTGACGACGTGGCTGCGGTCCGGGCCGGGCTCGCCGACGGGACGATCGACGTCGTGGCGACAGACCACGCACCGCATCCCACCGAGGACAAGGAGTGCGAGTGGGCAGCCGCGGCGTTCGGCATGACCGGCCTCGAGCAGGCCCTGTCCGTCGTCATCGAGACCATGGTCGCCCCCGGGTTGTTGGACTGGTCGGGGGTGGCCGCGGCCATGTCGGAGCGGCCGGCGCGGATCGGGCGCCGGGCCGGACAGGGCCGACCGCTGGCGGTGGGGGAGCCGGCCAACGTCGTGCTGGTCGATCCGCTCGTGCGCCGGACCGTCGAGGCCCGATCGTCGGCCTCGCGCAGCCGCAACAACCCCTATGCAGGGCGGGAATTGCCGGCACCTGTCGTGGCGACGTTCCTCAGGGGCCGCGCGACGGTCCTTGACCGAGCACTGGTCGAGCCGGCGGCGCCGAAGCCCCCGGTCGCGGCGCCATCGTGAGCGCCGCCGCGACCTACGCCGCAGCCGTCCGCGCCGCGGAGTCCGCACCCGTCACGCAGTGGGGCCCGCGGATCCTGCTGACCGTCGTGTTGGTCGCCGTCATCGGGCTGGGCGTCTGGGGGATGCTGCGCGGCTGGCGTGGCCCGCGAAGCCCGGCAGATGGACCTTCCGGCCCCGCCGGCCGCCCCGGCCGGCGCCCTCGACGAGTCGGCGGACGACCCCGTCGCCGGGCTCTACGTGGCCACCACCACCGCCGGTGACCTCCTCGACAGGATCGTCGCCCACGGGCTGGGCCACCGCGCCCGAGCCACACTGCGAGCGACCGACGAGGGTGTCCTTATCCGGCGGGTCGGCGAGGTGGACCTCTGGATCCCGCGCACGGACCTGCGCGGCGTCCGACTCGGCAGCGGCCAGGCGCAGAAGGCGTTCGAGGCCGGCGGCCTGATCCTGATCGGCTGGCAGCTCGGCGGCCGGGTCCTCGAGACCGGGTTCCGCGCCGACGACCCGACCTTGCACATCGCCACGGCCAAGACGCTGTCCGCTCTGGTCCCGAGCGCAGGAGGAACCCGATGACCCAGTCCCATGCCACTGCACCCACCCCGGCCGTCCTGGTGCTCGAGGATGGGCGCACGTTCCGCGGCCAGGCCATGGGCTCGATCGGCACCACGGTCGGCGAGGCCGTGTTCTCCACCGGCATGTCGGGCTACCAGGAGACGCTGACCGACCCCTCCTACCACCGGCAGGTGGTCGTGATGACCGCGCCGCACATCGGCAACACCGGCGTCAACGACGAGGACCCCGAATCCACGCGGATATGGGTTGCCGGCTACGTCGTGCGCGACCCGGCGAGACGGCCCTCCAGCTGGCGCGCCACCCGGTCGCTGCAGGACGAGTTGGAGCGCTACGGCATCGTCGGGATCAGCGGGGTGGACACCCGCGCCCTGACCCGGCACCTACGCGACCGGGGGGCGATGCGCGCCGGGATCTTCTCCGGCCCGGCGGCCTCGATGGGCTTCGAGTCGATGCACGCCGAGGTCCTGGCCAGCCCGCCGATGGCCGGCGCCGACCTGACCGCCGAGGTGACCACGGCCGAGGAGTACGTGGTCGACGCGGTGGGACCACAGGTCGCCACGGTGCTGGCCGTCGACCTCGGCATCAAGGCGATGACGCCGGTGCGGCTGGCCGAGCGGGGCATCCGAGTCCATGTGCTGCCCGCGGGGATAGCGCCGGACGACCTGGTCGCCCGCGCCCGCGCGATCCAGGGCCCTGCGGGCGTCTTCCTCTCCAACGGCCCGGGGGACCCGGCGACGGCGGACCACGCCGTGGCCCAGGTGCGCGCCCTGCTCTCCGCCCGGGTGCCGGTGTTCGGCATCTGCTTCGGCAACCAGATCCTCGGCAGGGCGCTCGGATTCGGGACCTACAAGCTCGGCTACGGCCACCGGGGCATCAACCAGCCGGTGGCCGAGCGGGCCTCCGGCCGGGTGGAGATCACCGCGCACAACCACGGGTTCGCCGTCGACGCGCCGCTCGACGGCCCGACGGACACCGAGTTCGGCCGGGTCGAGGTCAGCCACGTCTGCCTCAACGACGACGTGGTCGAGGGCCTGCGATGCCTGGACGTGCCGGCCTTCTCGGTGCAGTACCACCCGGAGGCGGCGGCCGGCCCACACGACTCCGCCCACCTGTTCGACCGGTTCGCCGCCCTGATGGGAGCATGACCTGCGCTGGTACCGACCCCCAGCAGCCCGCTCATGTGCAGTCCACCGCGATGGCGAGAGCTGCACAGATCTCGCGCATCCGCGCGTCCGCGAGGCGTCCGAGCCTCTGGACGAGGACAGCGACCGAGACGCTCTCGATCGAGTCCAGGTTGACCGCCGATCGCAGTGGCACGGGATCGGCGCCAGGTTCGAGAAGGACCTCGCTGGCCAGGCCGCGCAAGGTAGTGGTGCACGGGGCGACGACTGCGCGCCGATGCCGGGGGATCACGGCATCACGGGAGAGGACGACCACCGGGCGGCGACCGACGTCTTCGATCTCGCACCACCAGACCTCCCCCCGGGCCGGGACGCCGCTCACGTGGCGGCGGCCGCAGCGCGCCACGAGGCCAGGTCGCCCCATGCATCGGGTTCGTCGACGGGCCGCTGGTCGTACACGGCGTAGCTGGCATCCACCTCGGCGGATCGGTGACGCACCAGCAACGCTCGGAGGGCCTCATCCACCAGAGCTGCGTCGGTGCTGCCGATCCCGAGCCTGCGGGCATGATCGAGGAGTTCGGCATCCACGGTGGTGCTCAGGCGTATGCGATTCATGCCACTAGTATGCCATGGACCTACGGCGTGGCCCGAAGCCTCGTACGGCCACCGCATGCCCCCAAAGGTCCGATGGCGCCGCCCTCGCCGCCCGGGCTTCGCCGGTGTGGGTCCGGGTCGCCCGGTATGATCTGCGCCAACTGAAGCCTCCATCGGAAGCCTCCTTTAAGTCCGTCCTGCGAGGCGGGGAAGGAGTGGGTCATGCCCATGCCCAAGGCCGAGCTCGTCCCCACCTGCAGGGAGGCCGTCCATGCCGCGGCGCACTGACCTCACGTCGGTCCTGGTCATCGGCTCCGGGCCCATCGTGATCGGCCAGGCCGCCGAGTTCGACTACTCGGGCACCCAGGCCTGCCGGGTACTGCGCAGCGAAGGCCTTCGGGTGATCCTGGTCAACTCGAACCCCGCGACGATCATGACCGACCCGGAGTTCGCCGACGCGACCTACATCGAGCCGATCACCCCCGAGTTCCTGACCCGGATCATCGCCAAGGAGCGCCCCGACGCGCTACTGCCGACCCTGGGCGGCCAGACCGCGCTCAACGCGGCGATGGCCCTGCATGCCGACGGCACGCTGGAGCGGTACGGCGTCGAGCTGATCGGCGCGAGGACCGAGGCGATCGAGCGCGGGGAGAACCGCGAGCGGTTCAAGGAGATCGTGACCGCGATCGGTGCCGAGTCGGCCCGCTCGGTCGTCTGCCACACGATGGCCGACTGCCTCGCCGCCGTTGAGGGCCTGGGCTACCCGGTCGTGGTTCGGCCCTCGTTCACGATGGGCGGCTCCGGCTCGGGCATCGCCCATGACGAGGCCGGGCTGCACGCCATCGCCGGCGCCGGGCTGCAGGCCTCGCCGACCGACGAGGTGCTGCTCGAGGAGTCGATCCTCGGCTGGAAGGAGTACGAGCTCGAGCTGATGCGCGACCGCAACGACAACGTCGTGGTCGTCTGCTCCATCGAGAACGTCGACCCGATGGGGGTGCACACCGGGGACTCCATCACGGTCGCCCCCGCCCTGACCCTCACCGACCGCGAGTACCAGCACATGCGCGACGTCGGCATCGAGATCATTCGCGCCGTCGGGGTGGACACCGGCGGCTGCAACATCCAGTTCGCGATCGACCCGAGCGACGGCCGGATGATCGTGATCGAGATGAACCCCCGCGTGTCGCGTTCCTCGGCGCTGGCGTCGAAGGCCACCGGCTTCCCGATCGCCAAGATCGCCGCGCGGCTGGCGATCGGGTACACCCTCGACGAGATCCCCAACGACATCACCACGCGCCTCGACGGGCAGAGCACGCCTGCGAGCTTCGAGCCGACCCTGGACTACGTCGTGGTCAAGGCCCCCCGGTTCGCCTTCGAGAAGTTCCCGGCGGCCAACCAGGAGCTCACCACGCACATGAAGAGCGTCGGCGAGGCCATGGCGATCGGGCGCAGCTTCACCGAGGCCCTGCAGAAGGCGCTGCGCTCCCTGGAGAAGCGCGACGCCGGGTTCAGCTGGGTCGGCAGCCCGGATCTGCTGGACCGCGCGGCCCTGCTGGAGTCGGTCGGGGTGCCCCACGACGGCCGCCTCGAGAAGGTCCAGCAGGCGCTGCGGGCGGGCGCGAGCATCGAGGAGGTGCACGCCCAGACCTCGATCGACCCGTGGTTCCTGGACCAGGTCGCCCTGCTCAACGAGGTCGGCGAGCAGGTCCGCACCGCGCCGATGCTGACCCCGGAGCTGCTGCGCCTGGCCAAGCGGCACGGCTTCTCCGACGCACAGATCGGTGCCGCCCGCGGGGTGCCGCAGGACGTCGTGCGCGGCGTGCGCCACGCCTTGGGCATCCGCCCGGTCTTCAAGACGGTCGACACCTGCGCCGCGGAGTTCGCCGCGCGGACCCCGTACCACTACTCGTCCTACGACGAGGAGACCGAGGTGGAGCCCCGCGAGCTGCCGGCGGTGATCATCCTCGGGTCCGGCCCGAACCGGATCGGCCAGGGAATCGAGTTCGACTACTCGTGCGTGCACGCCTCGATGACCCTGCGCGAGGTCGGCTTCGAGACGATCATGATCAACTGCAACCCCGAGACCGTCTCCACCGACTACGACACGTCCTCACGGCTGTACTTCGAGCCCTTGACGCTCGAGGACGTCCTCGAGGTGTACCACGCGGAGCTCGAGGCCGGCCCGGTCGCAGGAGTCATCTGCCAGCTCGGCGGCCAGACGCCGCTGGGCCTCGCGCACGGGCTGCAGGCCGCCGGTGTCCCCATCGTGGGCACCTCCCCGCAGGCCATCGACCTCGCAGAGGAGCGCGGGGCGTTCGGCCGCGTGCTGGCCGCCGCGGGCCTGCCCGCGCCCAGGTTCGGGATGGCGTCGTCGTTCGACGAGGCGCGGGCCGTGGCCGACGAGGTGGGCTACCCGGTGCTCGTGCGGCCCTCCTACGTCCTGGGCGGCCGCGGCATGGAGATCGTGTACGACGAGGCGATGCTTGCCTCCTACATCGACCGGGCCACCCAGGTGAGCCCCGAGCACCCGGTGCTCGTGGACCGGTTCCTCGACGACGCGGTGGAGATCGACGTCGACGCCCTCTACGACGGCACCGAGCTCTACCTCGGCGGCGTGATGGAGCACATCGAGGAGGCCGGGATCCACTCCGGCGACTCCGCCTGCGCGCTGCCGCCGATCACGCTCGGCCGCGCGGACATCGCCCGCATCCGCACCTCGACGGAGCGGATCGCCCGTGGCGTCGGTGTCCTGGGCCTGCTCAACGTCCAGTACGCGATGGCCGCCGACGTCCTGTACGTCCTGGAGGCGAACCCGCGGGCCTCGCGCACAGTGCCGTTCGTGGCCAAGGCCACCGGCGTCCCGCTGGCCAAGGCCGCCGCGCGGATCGCGCTGGGGGAGAGCATCGCCGACCTGCGGACCGACGGGACCCTGCCGACGATCGGCGACGCCGCGGACCTCCCGGACGGCGGGATGATCGCCGTCAAGGAGGCCGTCCTGCCTTTCGGCCGCTTCCAGGGCGTCGACACCGTGCTCGGCCCGGAGATGCGCTCCACGGGCGAGGTGATGGGCCTCGACGCCAGCTTCGGCATCGCGTTCGCGAAGTCCCAGATCGCCGCCTACTCCTCCGGCCTGCCGACCGGGGGGACCGCCTTCGTGTCGGTGGCCAACCGCGACAAGCGCTCGATCATCTTCCCGATCAAGCGCCTGGCCGACCTCGGCTTCGAGATCACGGCCACCGGGGGCACCGCCGACGTCCTGCGGCGCAACGGGGTGAAGGTCTCCGACATCCGCAAGATCCACGAGGCCGGCGAGGGGCTCAACAGCGTCGAGGCGATCCTCGCGGGACACATCGACCTGATCGTCAACACGCCCTACGGGGTCGGCCCGCGCCTGGACGGCTACGAGATCCGCACGGCAGCGGTGCTGCGCGGGGTCCCGTGCATCACGACCGTGCAGGGCCTGGGGGCGGCGGTCCAGGGCATCGAGGCGCTGCAGGCGGGCGGCCTGGAGGTCCGCTCGCTGCAGGAGCACGCGGCCGAGCTGGCGGCCCTGCGGCGCACGCAGTCCGCTGCCAGGTCCGCCGACCGGCCATCGGGCCGTGCCGCCGGGCAGGCATCGGGCCAGCCCGCCACCCCGGCGGCGGTGGCCGAGCGGTGAGGTCGGTCCAGGTCACCGCCGAGGTGGTCAGTCTGCGCCGCGTCGGCGCGTACCACCACCTGACGCTCCTGGCCCGGGAGATCCCGGAGGCGACCCGCCCGGGCCACTTCGTCGCGGTCGCCGTGGGCGGGGAGGGCTCCGGGATGCTGCTGCGCCGGGCCTTCTCGATCCACCGGGTCACCCCGGGCGGGTCGTCGGGGGGCACCGTCGAGGTCGTGTTCGCGACCCACGGGAAGGGCACCAGGTGGCTGGCCGACCGGCGCCGCGGCGACAAGCTCGACGTGATCGGGCCGCTGGGCCGCCCGTTCACGCTGCCCAAGGAGCCGGTCTCCTGCGTGCTCGTCGCCGGTGGCTACGGGGCGGCGCCGCTGTTCATGCTCTCCGAGCAGCTTCGCGCCCGCGGGAGCCGCGTCGACATGGTGCTCGGCGCGGCCTCCGAGGACCGGCTCTACGGCGTCCTGGAGGCCAAGCGCAGCTCAGCGTCGGTGACGGTCACGACCGACGACGGCTCGGCCGGGCTGCGCGGACGGGTCACCGACCCGCTGGCGGAGATCATCAGGGCGTCGGGAGCCGACGTGGTCTACGCGTGCGGGCCGATGGCGATGCTCGCGGCCGTGGCGGGGGTGGCCGCCGAGACCGGCGTGCACAGCCAGTGCGCCGTGGAGGAGTCGATGGCCTGCGGGATCGGCGTCTGCATGACGTGCGTGCTGCCGGTGCGGGGGGCCGACGGGGTGACTCGGATGGTCCGGTCCTGCACCGACGGCCCGGTCTTCCGCGGCGGCGACGTCCGCTGGGCCGACGTCGGGACCATCCCCGCCGATGCGCTCGGCGCGCCGGTGGCGGCGGGGGGCAGGTGATGGCCATGGCCGCGGGGAGCGCCGTGAGCGCCCAGCGGGTGGACATGTCCACGCAGCTGGGGTCGTTCCTGCTGCCCGACCCGGTGCTGACCGCCTCGGGGTGTGCGGCTGCCGGCCGCGAGCTGGCGCCGTTCCTGGACCTGACCGCGATCGGTGCGGTGGTCACCAAGTCGATCATGCTCGATGCCCGGTCGGGACGCCCGACCCCGCGCATGGCCGAGACGCCCTCGGGGATGCTCAACTCGATCGGCCTGCAGGGTCCGGGCGTGGAGGAGTTCGTCGCCAAGGACCTGCGCTGGCTGCGTGAGCGCGGGATCCGCACGGTCGTGTCGATCGCCGGCGGGTCGGTGCAGGAGTACCAGAAGCTCGCCCAGCGCCTGCGCCACGAGCCGGGCATCGCGGCCATCGAGGTCAACATCTCCTGCCCCAACGTCGAGTCCCGCGGGCAGGTGTTCGCCTGCGACCCGCTGTCCGCGGGTTCCGTGGTCCAGGTCGTGCGCCGGCACACCGCCCCCGACGTCCCGGTCCTGGCCAAGCTGAGCCCGGACGTCACCGACATCGTGGCCATCGCGCGGGCCGTCGTCGAGGCCGGCGCCGACGGGCTCGCGCTGATCAACACCCTGCTCGGGATGGTGATCGACCCGGACACCATGCGCCCGGTCCTCGGCGGGATGACCGGCGGCCTGTCCGGTCCGGCGATCCGCCCCGTCGCGGTGCGCGCGGTGTGGCAGGTGCACGCCGCGCACCCGAGGGTGCCGATCCTGGGCATGGGCGGCATCCGAACCGGACAGGACGCCTTCGAGTTCCTGCTCGCCGGCGCCAGCGCGGTGTCGGTCGGGACAGTCGTCTTCAACGACCCGCACGCGCCTGCCCGGGTCTCCGCGGAGCTGCGAGACCTCCTCGCGGCCCGTGGCATCACCCGGCTGGCGGACGCCGTCGGCCTCGGTCATACGATGCAGGCCCGACACGTCGAAGCGCAGGCGGATCGGCGGGCGCCGCAGGTCGCCGCGCCGGACACCCGCACCGCAGGGCCCCGCCCCGCAGGACAGGGTGCGCTGGACGGGCGTCGGGCTCGATAGGGGGGAGCGGACATGGGTGCGCCGATCGCGCTGGCACTCGACGGACCGGACCGTGGAACTGTGCTGGGCTGGGCGGCAGCGGCCGCCCCGCATGTCGCCGTCATGAAGGTGGGCCTGGAGACCTTCCTGCGCGACGGCGCCCCGGTCGTCGACGACGTCCGGGCCGCAGCGCCTGGATGCGGGCTCTTCCTGGACCTCAAGCTGCACGACATCCCGAACACGGTCGCCGGTGCCGCCCGCAGCCTCGCGCACCTCGAGCCCGATTTCCTCACGGTGCACGCGGCCGGCGGCCCGGCCATGGTGGCCGCGGCGGCCGAGGCCCTGCCCAGCACGCGGATCACCGCGGTGACCATCCTGACCTCCATGTCCGAGGCCGATCTGACCGCCGTCGGGCTGGTCGGCCCGGCCCTCGACGCGGCGGTCCGCCTGGCCCGGATGTCGGTCGCCGCTGGCGCCCGGGCGATCGTCTGCTCGCCGAAGGAGGTGGCCGCGATCAGGGCGGTGGTCGCGCCGGACATCACCCTGATCACCCCCGGCGTCCGCCCCGCCGAGGGGCAGGGGAGCGCGGCCGCGGACCAGGCCCGGGTGGCCACCCCGGAGGCGGCCCTGGCCGCCGGGGCCGACCTGCTCGTGATCGGGCGCCCCATCACCGCGGCCGCGGACCCCGGCGCGGCGGCCCGCCGGCTGGCCGAGGCTCTGGTGTCCCGGTGAGCCACCAGCCACCGCCACCGCCGCTGACTCGCGAGGCACGGGCGGCGGCCACCGCCAAGGGCGTACGCGCTCGCCAGGTGCGGGCCCAGGTCCGCGGAGGCCTGGCGGACGGCAGCCTCGCGGTCGCCGACGTCCTGCGTGACGGGCGGGCCGGCGACGACCTCGGGCGGATCCTGGCTCGGATGAAGGTGGTCGACCTGCTCTCGAGCTTCCGCGGGATCGGCCCGGTCCGTGCGGCCGACATCATGGACGGGATCGGGATAGCCGCGAACCGTCGCGTCGGGGGGCTCGGCGCGCGCCAGGTCGCCGAGATCACCGAGCTCGTTGCCAGCCGGTTCCCGGCGGGTCCGGACTGATGCCCGGGCGCCTCGTCGTCCTGTCCGGGCCAAGTGGCGTGGGCAAGGGCACCGTGGTCGCCGAGCTGCGTCACCGGCGCCCGGACCTGTGGGTCTCGGTCTCGGCGACCACCCGCAGGCCGCGGGCCGGTGAGGTCGACGGTGCCGCATACCACTTCTGGACCGAGCAGGAGTTCGCTCTCGCGGTGGCCGAGGGGGCGTTCCTGGAATGGGCGGAGTTCGCCGGCGGCCGGTACGGCACGCCTCGCGCGGAGGTCGAGCGACGGCTGGCCACGGGCGAGTCCGTCCTCCTCGAGATCGAGCTCCAGGGCGCCCGGCAGGTGCACGCCGCCGTGCCGGACGCACTCATGGTGTTCCTGAGCCCGCCGAGCCTCGCCGACCTCGAGGCCCGGCTGCGGGGGCGGGGAACCGAGGACGAGGCGGCGATCTCCCGCCGCCTGGCCCGCGCCCGCGACGAGCTGGCGGCGGCCCGGGAGTTCGACGTGGTCGTCGTCAACGACGATGTCGTGCGGGCAGCCCGGGAGTTGGTAGACTTCCTCGAAGATCCGGGCCGATCGGATTCACCGCCCAAGCCGGCCTGACAGGCTCGCGGCCGTCAGCCTCCCCGAGACCGCGTTCCCCCGATACCGCTTTCAGCTCCCCCGATACCGCGCCAGCCTCCCACCGGCCCCGGCGCGTTCCACGTCCCACCAGGAGGGTCCGTCCGTGTCCGGCACCAGCATCCGCCCCGAGGGCATCACCCATCCGCCCATCGACGAGCTCCTGGGCAAGACCCACTCGAAGTACTCGCTGGTGATCGAGGCGGCCAAGCGCGCGCGTCAGATCAACGCCTACTACTCGCAGCTCGGCGAGGGCCTGCTCGAGTACGTCGGCCCGCTGGTGGAGACCCATCCGCAGGAGAAGCCGCTGTCGATCGCCCTACGCGAGATCAACGAGAGCCTGCTGTCCGTGGAGGCGATCGAGGAGCCGCCCGAGGAGTCCCTCTGACTCCCGCGCCCGCGCGCGTCGTCCTCGGCGTCGCGGGCGGGATCGCGGCCTACAAGGCCGCCCACCTGCTGCGCCTGCTCACGGAGTCGGGGCACGACGTGCGCGTGGTGCCCACCGAGTCCGCGCTGAACTTCGTGGGCACGGCCACCTGGGCCGCGCTGTCGGGGCATCCGGTGCACACCTCGGTCTGGGACGACGTGGCCGGCGTCGAGCACGTCCGGCTCGGAAAGACCGCCGACATCGTGGTCGTGGCCCCCGCCACCGCCGACGTGATGGCCCGGGCGGTCGCCGGGCGGGCAGACGACCTGCTCACGGCCACCCTGCTGACGGCCGGCTGCCCGGTGGTCATGGCGCCCGCGATGCACACGGAGATGTGGCAGCACCCGGCGACGCGGGCCAACGTGGCGACCCTCCGCGAGCGCGGCGTCGTCGTGCTGGACCCGGCGGTGGGCCGGCTCACCGGGTCGGACACGGGACCCGGCCGGATGCCCGACCCCGAGGCGATCCTCGCCGCCGTCGTCGCGGTCCTGCACACCGGCGGCACCCTGGACCTCCTCGGCACCCGCGTCCTGATCACGGCGGGCGGGACCCGCGAGGCGCTGGACCCGGTGCGCTTCCTGGGCAATCGCTCCAGCGGCCTGCAGGGCTACGCGCTGGCTGCGACCGCCGCCGCACGCGGTGCCTCGGTGACGCTCATCAGCTGCAACGTCGATCTGCCCGACCCGGCCGGCTGCGAGGTGGTGCGCACGACGAGCGCCCTGGAGCTTCAGGAGGCCGCGATGGCCGCCGCGCCAGGGGTGGAGGTCGTGGTGATGGCTGCCGCGGTGGCCGACTTCCGCCCGGCGAAGGTCGCCGCCGACAAGATCAGGACCGGGGAAGCGGCCTTCGGGGACCCGGATCCGATCGCCGTGGTCCGCAACCCCGACATCCTCGCCGGGCTGGTGTCGGCCCGGGCCACCGGGAGCCTGCCGGCCGGGCTGCTGCTCGTCGGGTTCGCGGCTGAGACCGGAGACGCCGACGGCGAGCCCCTGGCGCACGCCCGCACGAAGCTGGCACGCAAGGGCGCCGACCTGCTCGTGCTCAACGACGTCTCGGGTGGCTCGGTCTTCGGCGAGCCGCACAACGAGGTCCACCTGCTGACCCCCGACGGCGCCGTCGACGGCCCGCACCGGGGCTCCAAGTCCGAGGTGGCACACGCCGTCTGGGACCGCGTGCATCGCTTGTTGTCCCCGTCCGCCTAGGATCGCCCCCGTACACCGGGCCGCAGGTGCCCGATCAAACCCCCAGAAGGGCCTGCCACATGACCATTCGTCTGTTCACCTCCGAATCCGTGACCGAGGGTCACCCCGACAAGATGGCCGACCAGATCAGCGACGCCATCCTCGACGACCTGCTGCGCCAGGATCCGAAGTCCCGCGTGGCGGTCGAGACCCTGCTCACCACCGGCCAGGTCCATGTGGCCGGCGAGGTCACGACCGAGGGCTACGCCGAGGTGATGGACATCATCCGCAACGTCGTGCTCGACATCGGCTACGACCACTCGGAGAAGGGCTTCGACGGCGAGTCCTGCGGCGTACTCGTCTCGATCGGCCAGCAGTCCCTCGACATCGCCCAGGGCGTCGACGACGCCTTCGAGGAGCGCGTCGAGGGCTCCGGCGACGCGCTCGACCGGCAGGGGGCCGGCGACCAGGGTCTCATGTTCGGCTTCGCCTGCACGGACACGCCCGAGCTGATGCCGCTGCCGATCCACCTGGCCCATCAGCTCGCAGAGCAGCTGACCCTGGTGCGCAAGTCCGGGCAGGCTCCCTACCTGCGCCCCGACGGCAAGACCCAGGTCACCATCGGCTACCACGGGACCAAGGCCGTCAGCGTCGACACGATCGTCGTGAGCTCGCAGCACGCCGAGGACGTCGACCTCGACGCCCAGCTCGCCCCGGAGATCCGCAAGCTCGTCGTGGAGCCGGTGCTGGAGGGCCTCGACCTCGACACGTCCGGGGTCCGGCTGCTGGTCAACCCCACCGGGCGGTTCGTCACCGGCGGACCGATGGGCGACGCGGGCCTGACCGGTCGCAAGATCATCGTCGACACCTACGGCGGCTTCGCACGCCACGGCGGCGGGGCCTTCTCCGGCAAGGACCCGTCCAAGGTCGACCGGTCCGCGGCGTACGCGATGCGCTGGGTCGCCAAGAACGTCGTCGCCGCGGGACTGGCCACCAAGTGCGAGGTCCAGGTCGCCTATGCGATCGGCAAGGCGCACCCCGTCGGCCTGTTCGTGGAGACTTTCGGCACGGGGGTGCTGTCCGACGAGCAGATCCAGGCCGCTGTGCTCGACGTGTTCGACCTTCGCCCGGGCGCGATCATCCGCGACCTCCAGCTGCTCGACACCACCGTCGTGAAGTACCGCCCCACCGCCGCTTACGGCCATTTCGGTCGGACATCGGCCGGCGGGTCGCTGTTCACCTGGGAGCGCATCGACCGCGTCGACGCCCTGAGGGCGTCCGCGGGCCTGTGACGGCTGGGGCAGCAGGGGCCACGGCCGCGCTGCCCCAGCCCTCGCAGCCACACCCGCCGGAGCGGGATTCCGAGCCATGAGCGAGGGCCAGATCCCGCTCCTCCCGGAGGCACCGACGCCGGCGAGCCGCACTCCGCGCGTGCGGGTCCGCCACCCGCCGGCCGCGCTGCTGCCCGTGGCTCGTGTCGCACTCCTCACTCCGCTGCCGCACCTGGATCGGGTCTTCGACTACGAGGTGCCCGAGAAGCTCGCCACGGCCGCTGTTCCAGGCGTTCGGGTGCGCGTCCGCCTGGCCGGGCGGCTGGTCGACGGGTACGTGCTCGAGCGGGTCGAGACCTCGCAGCGGGACCTCCAGCCGCTGAGCTCGGTGCACGGTCCGGCGGTGCTCACCCCCGAGATCGCCGCCCTGTGCCGCGCGGTGGCCGACCGGTACGCGGGCAGCCTCGCCGACGTCCTTCGCTTCGCCGTCCCGCCCCGGCACGCGCGCGTCGAGGCCCGTGCGGTCGGGGCGGACCCGGGCCCCCGCCCCGGCACGGGACCGGCGGCCTCCGAGCCTCCCGGGGAGCCCGCAGACCCGGCCGAACCCGCCGACCCGGAGGCGTGGTCGGCATGGTCGGCATACCGGGGCGGCGCCGAGCTGCTCGCCGGAGTCGGCGGATCCACGCCGATGCGCGCGCTGTGGGTCAGCTCGCCGGGCGAGCGCGTCGGTGAGCGGATCGGCGACCTGGTCGCGGCCGTCCTGGCTCGCGGTCGTGGCGTGCTGGTCGTGGCCCCCGACGCGACCGAGGTCGACCGGATCGCCGCCCACCTGGCCGCCCGCGGGCTCGCGCCCGCCCGCCTGGTGGCCGAGTCCGGTCCGCAGGCGCGCTACCGGACGTTCCTGGGCGTGCTCGTCGGGGGCCTGCCGGGTGGTCGTCGGGACGCGGGCCGCGGTCTTCGCCCCGGTCGCCGACCTCGGTGCCATCATCGTGTGGGACGACGGCGACGACTCCCTGGCCGAGCCGCAGGCCCCCGGCTGGCACGCCCGGGAGGTCGCGTGCCTGCGCAGCGCGACCAGCGACGTCTCGCTGGTCCTCGGCGGCCCGGCTGTCACGCTCGAGGCCGCCCGGATGGCCGCCTCCGGCTGGCTGACCCCCGTCGAGCTGCCGCGGCCGATCCTGCGGGCGCGGATGCCCCGGGTCCAGGTCGCCTCCGACCTCGCTGCGGACCCGGCGCGCTCGGCGTCGCGCATCCCCCCCGTCGCCGTGGAGATGCTGCGCACCGCGGTCTCCTCGGGGCCGGTGCTCGTGAGCGCCGCCCGGGCCGGCTACCTGCCGATGCTCGCCTGCCAGTCGTGTCGGGAGCCCGTGACCTGCCCGCAGTGCGCGCGGCCGATGCAGGCCGCTGGCCCCGACCGGCAGCCGTCCTGCCGAACGCACGGCAGGATCCCGGACTGGCGCTGCCCGGTGTGCTCCGGCGCGACCGTGCGCGCGGCGGTCGTCGGTGTCCGGCGGACCGCCGAGGAGTTCGGCCGCGCGCTGCCCGGCGTCCGCGTGGTGACGTCGTCGGGGGAGGACCACGTGCGCGCCGTCGAAGGTCGCGACGTGATGGTGATCGCGACGCCGGGAGCCGAGCCGGATCCCGGCCCTGACGGGTACAGCGCGCTGGTCGTCCTGGACGCGGCCGCGTCCCTGTCGCGCCCCGGACTGCGCGTGGCCGAGGAGGTCCTGCGTCGGTGGTTCGCAGCCGCCTGCCTGGTCCGCCCGGCTGGTGCCGGTGGCCGGGTGCTGGTCGTCGGCGACCCGGAGCCGCGCGAGGTCCAGGCGCTGATCCGCTGGGACCCGCGGGGCTACGCCGAGCGTGAGCTGGCCGAACGGGCCGGCCTGCAGCTGCCCCCGGCGGTTCGGGTGGCTCAGCTGACCGGGCCCGCCCTGCCGACCCTCGAGGTCGTCGAGTCGGTGGCGTCCGAGCTCGGGACCATGGTCCTGCGCCGATCCGGCCCCCTGCCCGTCGGGGACGACTCGGTGACCTGGCTGTTGGCGGTCTCGATCGCCGACGGCGCCCACCTGAGCAGCGCCCTGCACCGCGCCCAGGCCATCCGCAGCGCCCGTAAGGCCCCGCTGGTGTCCGTGCGGCTGGACCCCGCGACCCTGCGCTGACCCGGGGGGCTGCGGCGCGTGCTGCCCGCCTGCCTGGGTGGCCCGCCCGGTCGCCCGTCCGGGGCCGGCAGGACGGACCTGAGGAATCGGCGCGGGCCCCGTAGAATGTCGGCATGTCGCTGCAACCGATCCGCCTGTTCGGCGACCCCGTTCTGCGCGTGCCCGCGGCTCCGGTGGTGACCTTCGACAAGGAGCTGCGCACACTGGTCGCCGACCTCACCGAGACGATGATGGACGCCCCCGGCGTCGGGCTGGCCGCTCCGCAGATCGGGGTCTCCCTGCGGGTCTTCACCTACTGGGTCGACGACGTGGTCGGCCATCTCGTGAACCCGAGCCTCGACCTCTCCGACGAGGAGCAGGACGGCGAGGAGGGCTGCCTGTCCCTGCCCGGCCTGACCTACGACACCAAGCGGGCGCTGCGGGTCGTCGCCAAGGGGATGAACATGCACGGCGAGCCGGTCACCATCGAGGGGTCCGACCTCCTCGCGCGCTGCGTCCAGCACGAGACCGACCACCTGAACGGCATCCTGTTCATCGACCGGCTCGACACCGCCGCGCGCAAGGCGGCCATGAAGGAGATCCGGGAGTCCGAGTGGTTCGGGGCGCCCGCCCCGGTCGTCCGGTTCAGCCCGCACTCCCTGCGCCCCGGCCTGGGCTGATGCGGGTCCTGTTCGCAGGGACCCCGCAGGCCGCAGCCCCGTCGCTGCGGGCCCTGCTCGCATCGCCGCACGAGGTCGTCGCCGTGCTCACCCGCCCGGACGCCCCGGCTGGACGCGGGCGTCGGCTGCTGCCCTCACCGATCGCCGAGGTCGCCCTCTCCGAGGGGATCGAGGTGCTGCGCCCGACGCGCCCGGGTGACCCGGAGTTCCTCGCCAGGCTCGCCCAGATCGCCCCCGACGCGGCGCCGATCGTCGCCTACGGCGGACTGATCCCGCCGGCCGCCCTGGCGATACCCGCGCACGGCTGGGTGAACCTGCACTTCTCCCTGCTGCCGGCCTGGCGGGGAGCCGCGCCGGTCCAGCACGCGATCATGGCCGGTGACGAGGTCTCCGGCGCCACCACCTTCCGGCTCGAGGAGGGCCTGGACACCGGGCCGGTGTTCGGCGTCGTCACGGACACGATCGGTCCCACGGACACCGCGGGCGACCTGCTGACCCGCCTCGCCGAGTCAGGCGCCGGACTGCTCGTGGCCACGCTCGACGGCATCGAGGCCGGTGCACTGACCCCGGTGGCACAGTCGGTCGACGGGCGTCAGCCTCGCCCCCAAGGTCCGCGTCGAGGACGCTCGCGTGCGCTGGAGAGACCCGGCGATGCGTGTGGACCGGCTGGTCCGCGGATGCACTCCCGCCCCGGGCGCGTGGAGCGAGCTGCGGGGGGAGCGGGTGAAGCTGGGCCCCGTGCGCCCGGCCCCGGAGGTGGCGGACCTGGGACCCGGGGAGCTCCGCACGTCGAAGGACGCCGTCTGGGTCGGCACGGCCACCCACGCCGTGCGGCTCGGCGACGTGCAGGGCGTGGGCAAGCGGCAGATGCCGGCGGGGGACTGGGCCCGCGGCCTGCGCCTGGAGCCGGGCGAGCGCCTTGGCTGACGACCGGTCCCGGGCCGGCAGGAGGACCGGCGCGAAGCCCGCAGCCCGCTCCCAGGGCGGCGCGAAGCCCGCAGCCGCGCCCGCCCCGAGCGGCCGGGCGCTGACGCTCGCCGCCCCGCGCGGATGGATCCACCCCGGCTCGCCGCGCTGGATCTGCTGCGCGCGGTCGACCTGGACGGCGCCTACGCGAACATCGCCTGGCCCCGCATCCTGGCCCACCATGGGCTGACCGGCCGGGACGCCGGCTTCGCCACGGAGCTGGGATACGGCTCGCTGCGCTGGCGCGGTCGCCACGATGCGATCCTCGCCGCCTGCGTCGACCGCGGCCTGGACACCCTCCAGCCCGAGCTGCTGAACGCGCTTCGCCTGGGCGTCCACCAGCTGCACAACATGCGCGTCGGTGACCACGCGGCGGTCGGCGAGACCGTGGAGCTTGCGCGGCAGGCGGTCAACACCGGGGCCGCCGGGCTGGCGAACGCCGTGCTGCGACGGGTGGCTCGGGGCGGCTCCGCGCAGGACTGGATCGACCACCTGGTCGCGACGCGGAAGCTGCCCGATTCCGAGGCGGACCCCGTGGCGCACCTCGAGGTGGTCACCTCGCACCCGGGCTGGATCGTCAGCGGCGTCCACGACGCCCTGGCGGCCACGAACCCGCAGCGTGGCTGGGCCGACACCCGCGCCGAGCTGCTCGCCGACAACGCCCCCGGGACCGTGACCCTCGTCGCCCGCACGACCGACCGCGACGAGCTGTTGCGGCGACTGAAGGCCCAGGGGGTTCCGGCGCGCCCCGGAGCGCTCTCCCGGCTGGCGGTCAGGGTCGATGCCGTCAACCCCGCGACGATCCCGGAGGTGGCGACGGGCGCTGCCGGGGTGCAGGACGAGGGGAGCCAGGTCGTTGCCCTGGCGCTGGCCGACGCCGCCCTCGACGGACCGGACTCGCGCTGGCTGGACATGTGCGCCGGCCCCGGGGGGAAGGCCGCCCTGCTGGCCGGTCAGGTGGCCCGCCGAGGCGGGTCGCTCACGGCTGTCGAGCTCCACCAGCACCGCGCCGAGCTCGTCCGCAGCTCGCTGCGACCGGTCCAGGGCCGCCACGAGGTCCTCGTCGCGGACGCGACCACCGACGACGTCGGGACGGGCTATGACCGGGTCCTGCTCGACGCTCCGTGCACCGGGCTGGGCGCCCTGCGCCGGCGTCCCGAGGCGCGGTGGCGGCGCACCCGCAGGGACCTCGTGGAGCTGACAGCCCTGCAGCGCCAGCTCCTGGCCCGCGCGATGCAGGTCGTCCGGCCCGGCGGACTCGTCCTGTACGTCACGTGCTCGCCGCTTCTGCCCGAGACCGAGGCGGTCGTGGCCGGCGTGGGCCGGGCGGGTGGGGAGGTGGTCCGGTTGGGGGATCGGCCCGAGCTCGCGCTGCCCGCGGGGAGCGCATCCGGCCCGTACCTCCGGCTCTGGCCGGGGCGCCACGACACGGACGGGATGTTCGCTGCACTGATCCGGCGAATGTGAGATCTTCGGCCCGCCAGTGGGGCCCCAATGTGGGGAATCAGGTGGCCGCGCAGGGCGTTGTGCCACTGACGAGGAGGATTCGAGTTGTTGGTCCACATGCATGATGAACCACGCACGACCGGGGCGACCACCGATATCCCACTAGGCTCAAGTGCCATGACTACCGCCCCGCCGCCGCCGACCGAGTCTGAGGCGGCTCGCTCGGCTCGGTTCGAGCGGGACGCGCTGCCCCATCTGGACTCCTTGTACAGTGCGGCGCTGAAGCTCACGCGCAATCCCGCTGAGGCCGAGGACCTGGTCCAGGAGACGTTCCTGAAGGCATTCGCGGCGTTCCACCAGTACAAGGACGGGACGAACCTGCGCGCCTGGCTGTACCGGATCCTCACGAACACGTTCATCAACTCCTATCGCAAGAAGCAGCGCGAGCCGATGCAGTCGTCCACCGACGAGGTCGAGGACTGGCAGATGGCGCGCGCGGAGGGGCACACCTCCGGGGGCCTGCGGTCGGCCGAGGTGGAGGCCCTGGACAGCCTTCCCGACTCCGACGTCACTGCTGCCCTGGCAGCGCTGCCCGAGGAGTTCCGGATGGCCGTCTACTACGCCGACGTCGAGGGGTTCGCGTACAGGGAGATCGCCGAGATCATGGGCACGCCCGTCGGCACGGTCATGTCGCGGCTGCACCGCGGTCGCAAGCTCCTACGGGCGAACCTCGCGGACTACGCCGTCGAGCGCGGTCTCATCCGCGCCTCGGCGCAGGGGGACCCGTCATGAGCTGTGGAAAGCACCACGACCTGGATTGCGGCGCGGCCCTGGACCACCTCTACGAGTTCCTCGACGGGGAGACGGCCCCGACCGACCACGACCAGATCGCCCAACATCTGCAGGAGTGCGGGCCCTGCCTCCAGGAGTACGACATCGAGCGGATCGTGAAAGCACTGGTCGCCCGGTCCTGCTGCGAGGTCGCCCCCGCACAGCTGCGCTCGAAGGTGCTGGCCGAGCTCGTCAGCGTCCGGATCCGCATGGGTCCGGTGGACCGCGGCTGACGCACCGCCTCGCGCCGGCGGACCGGACCCCCGCGCGCCATGATGGCGCCATGCGCCTGTCCACCCACCTGACCGAACCGACGGTCCGGCCTACTGTGGTGGCCGATGCCTGCGCCCTCATCGACGCGGAGGTCGCGCGGACGACGGGCATGTCCGGCGTGGCGGTGCGCTCGGCCCACCGCGTGCTCAAGAGCGTGCGCCCGGGGATCGAGCCCGTCGCGGTCGACGGGCTGCTCGACCAGTTCGCCGACCAGCTCGACCCGTTCTACCAGCAGCACCTCGCCACCGGGGAGCCCCTGGTGGCGGTGCTGTCGTCGCAGCGCACGAGCATGGCCGAGGCGCTGCTGTCCATCACCGACGACCGGGCGGAGCGCACCAGCCATGCCACCCTGCGCCGGGCCTACCAGCGGCTGCGCGGAGCGGCTCGCGGCCATGTCGAGGCGGCCGCGCCCGGGATCGCCGACCTGATCGCCAGGCACACCCCGGAGGCCCCGGTCCCCGACGGGGGCGCGACCTGAGGCCGACCGCCCGGTCCTGAAGGGGCGGGCTCCGCGACGCGCGGGATTTCCCGCGCCGTGGGCGCGTGTGCGACCATGGGCCGTCCCTGACCTGAGGAGTCGACATGAGCAAGCGCGCCCGCAAGCGCCGTTCGCGCAAGGGCAAGGGCGCCAACCACGGCCGCCGCCCCAACGCCTGACCGCACGACCGGCGCCTCGCGCGCCGACCGGCCCCGAGGAGGGAGACCGGGCCCATCTCTCGCCACGACGAGGGAGACCCGCGGTCCCCTCCTCGTGGCATGTCCGGACACCAGCGGGCACCGCCACCGGGCTGGTCCCACCAAGCTGGTCCGGGGCGCGCCAGGCGCCTACTGGCTAGGCTCCGTGCCGTGACCACCCTGCGCTTCACGGTGACCGAGGCCGACACGGCGATCGCCCTGGGCAGCGGGGACGTGCCGGTGCTGGCGACCCCCCGGCTCGTGGCCTGGATGGAGGCGGCCACCGTGGCGGCCGCGGCGGCCCGCGTGGACTCGACGAGCACCACGGTGGGCACCGAGGTCTGGCTGCGTCACCGCAGGCCGTCGGCGGTCGGCGCGGTGGTCGAGGTGGAGGTCACGGAGGTGACCGAGCAGGACCGCGGCCTGTCCTTCGCGGTCGTGGCGCGCGAGATCCCGGCGTCGGCCGGTGCGGGGGAACCCGACCCGACCCAGCAGGCCCGGGAGGCTGAGCCCGGCCGGGGGACGGAGCCAGGCCGGGAGGCTGAGCCGGCAGGGGAGGCTGAGCCGGCCCGGGAGGCTGAGCAGGCCCGGGAAGCCGAGCCGGCCCGGGAGATCGCCTCGGGACGCGTCGTGCGGGCGATCGTCGACCGGGGCGCCTTCCTCGGCAGGCTCTGATCGGCCCCCTCCACCCCGGTCCCAGGCTGGTCGGGCAGGGCCGCTCGGGGCCGCCCACGGCAGGCCCGGCGGCCATGGGCGGACCTTAGCCGGGTCATGGCCGCGGGCCGGAAGCGGCCCAGCGGCGGCGGTCGTAGCGTCTCGGCGAGCCCATCACGCTGGTGGGCCAGTACCGAGGAGCAGCCCATGCGCATCCGAATCCTGGCACTCTCCGGCGCCCTCGCGGCGTCCACGATCCTGGCCGGCCCGGCCGTGGCCGACGAGCCGGTGCCCGCACCCAGCAGCCACCGCGCCCACAGCCACCGCGCCCACAGCCACCGCGCCCCACCCACCGCGCCCTCACCCACCATGCCCTCACCCACCATGCCCCCGGCACCGACCTCCCTGGCGTTCCGCAACTCGTGCAACCCCGCCGTCGCTGCACTGCCCGCAGCGGTCGAGGGGAGCCCGGTCGTCCAGCCCGGCGCCGTCGACGGTGTGGCGGGGCTCGGGCTCTACGTGTGGCACGAGGCCAAAGGCTGGCGCGTCCGGCTGACCCACAACCTGCCCAGGGTCGAGGTGAACGGGGTCTCGCGGCCCCAGCTGGTCGAGGTGCGCGGACAGATCACGACGAGCCGGCCGGTCGCCCGCGTGAGGACGGTCCGGCTCGAGGACAGGCAGTCCGGCGAATGGGTCTCGGTGCACCGCCCCAAGCGCAAGGTCGTGGAGTTCCGCTTCGTCAACGGCGGGTTCATCGACGGGGTCGACTTCACCGCCGGGTGTGCCGGGCGCGTGGGCCTGACCGTGTGGCAGGTGACCCGTGACGCCACCGGCAAGGTCACCGGCCGCACGCCCCTGCCCGTCTACGTCGGCGCCGCACGGACGCAGGTCACCACGACGAGCGTCCCGGCGCTGGCCCCCTCCGCCGCCGACCGCACGAGGGTCGTGATCACGCGCGCGCCGGTCAGCTGACGCCCCCCGGCCATCTCGATCCCGGCCATGATGTCGGCCGCACGGACCGGGCCGATCCCCGCGCCGGCCGTGGCGGCGAGCGCTCCGGGCGCCGCCCGCGGCCGGCGCGGCGGCCGGCTCCAGGGGTCCCGCGGGCAGCACTCGGATCTGGCAGGCGCGGATCAGGCAGGCGCGGATCGGGCCGCCCTCGGATCGGCAGGTCGGATACAAGGGCTCGGATCGGGGAGGTCGGAGGCAAAGGCTGGGATCGGGCGGGCTCGGATACAGTGGGGATCCCGAGGTGAGGATCGACCGATGGCCGAGGACCACCGCGGCGCCATGATGGCCGCCGAGATCGCCGAACAGCCCGAGGCGCTCGCCCGACTCCTGACATCGGAGTCGCTGGGCCGCGTCAGGGCGGTCGCCGCGACCATCCGGGCCCGCTCACCGAGGTTCGTGCTCCTGGCCGCGCGTGGCGCCAGCGACCACGCGGCGCTCTACGCCAAGTACCTCGTCGAGGTGTCCCTCGGCCTGCCGGCGGGCGTCGCCTCGCCGTCGACGATGACGGCCTACGGGGCTCGTCCGGACCTCTCCGACGTCCTGCTGCTGACGGTCAGCCGCAGCGGCGCCTCACCGGACCTGATCGAGACCGTGCGCACCGCCCGGGCTGGCGGGGCGACCACCCTGGCGGTCACCAACAACGCCGACAGCGAGCTGGCGTCGGCCGCCGAGCTGCACCTGGACATCCTCGCCGGCCCCGAGCGTGCGGTCGCCGCGACGAAGGCCTACTCCTCGCAGGTCCTCGCGCTGTGGCTGATCGTCGACGCGCTGCGCGGCGGGGACGCAGCCGCCGCGCACGCGGTTCCCGAGGCCGCCCAGTCGCTCGTGGACACGCAGCGACGAGGTCGCGGCGCTCGCAGCCCGCTACCGCTTCACCGACCAGCTCGTGACCACCGGCCGTGGATACTCCTTCCCGACGGCGCGCGAGGCGGCGCTCAAGCTCATGGAGACCGCCTACGTGGCGACCAACGCCTTCTCCGGCGCCGACCTCCTCCACGGGCCGCTGGGGATGATCGACCACGATCACCCGGTGATCGCCGTCGTCCCCGACGGCCGCGGGGCCGAGGCCATGCAGCCGGTGCTCGAGCGGCTCGCCGAACGCGGCGCTGACGTCACGGTCCTCGGCGGAGCCCGGTCCACCATGCTGGGAAGCGTGGGCTACGACCTCGGGTGCGAAGGGGTGACGGAGGAGCTGCATCCGGTGGTCGACATCATCCCGCTGCAGCAGCTGGCCCTGCAGATGGCCCTCGCGCGCGGGTTCGACCCGGATGTGGTGCGCGCTCTGAGATCGGTGGTCGAGACCCTCTAGGGTCCTGCTGCGGGCCACCCGGCCCGTGACGGCACCCGGCCAGGAGGGGCAGGAGGCGGGAGGGCGGCGTGGCGGTGGCCGTACGCACGTTGGCCGAGATCGCCGCGGCTCGGACCGACCTGGAGCCCGGCGAGGTGGCGCACTGCGAGTCGATGCTGCGCGACCTCGGGCTGCTCGCCGACCTCGCCTTCTCCGACCTGATCCTCTGGCTGCCGGTCTGGAACCAGGGCGGCTTCGTGGCCGCGGCGCAGGTCCGGCCCGCGACCGCCTCCACCCGCTACCCCAACGACCTCGTGGGGGCGTTCACCCCGCGCGGCCGGCGGCCCGAGCTCGACCGCGCTTGGTCGGCGCCCGGGCTCGGGCAGCTGGCGCCGCGCACCGATCCGCTGGTGCCGGCCGCCGGCGAGGCGGTCGGTGTCGGGCTCAGCGCCAATGGCCCCTGGATCGCCGCGCTGACCCGGTCGGCGATCCCTCCCAGCCGGGCCGAGGGAACCCTCGAGCGCGTCTACCTGGCGGCCGCAGACGACCTGTTCGCGATGATCAGGGTGGGGGAGTTCCCCTACCGGGAGGTGACGGACTCCACGGGCGCCGAGCCGCGGGTCGGCGACGGGCTCATCCGGATGGACGCCGCGGGGGTCGTGGGGTTCGCGAGCCCGAACGCGTCGTCGGCCTTCCGCCGGCTCGGCCTGACCACCGACCTGGTCGGGTCCCGGCTGGGACCGCTGAGCAGCCGGATCGCCCGCCGCGGTGGCGCGGTGGATGCCACAGTTGCCCTGGTCTGCGGGGGCCGGATGCCGGGCGAGGTCGAGCTCTCGGCGGACACTGCCACCGTCATCGTGCGGGCGCTCCCGCTGCGGGCGGCCGGACGGCCGCGGGGGTCATTGGTGCTGGTGCGCGACGTCACCGAGCTCAAGCGCCGCGAGCGCGCGCTGCTGAGCAAGGACGCGACGATCCGCGAGATCCACCACCGGGTCAAGAACAACCTCCAGACCGTGGCCGCCCTCCTGCGTCTGCAGTCCAGGCGGCTGGAGGAGCCCGGCGCCGCGGCGGCCCTGGCCGAGGCCGAGCGCCGCGTGGGGGCCATCGCCGTGGTCCACGATCTCCTGGCCCAGGCGAGCACCGAGGAGGTGCCCTTCGACGCGGTCGCCGACCGGCTGGTGACCATGGTCCACCAGACCGCGGCCCCGGAGGTTGGCCCGCGCCGGATCGTGCGGGTCGGCTCGTTCGGGGAGGTGTCCGCCGCGCGGGCGACCGCCCTGGCGATGGCACTGGTGGAGCTGCTGGCCAACGCGGTCGAGCATGGCGCCGACGACGTCGAGCTCGACAGCTCGCGTGATTCCGTGGGCGGCCTGCACGTGGTCGTCAGCGACCGCGGACCCGGCTTCCCGGCAGGGTTCGAGGTCGGCTCGTCGCCGCGGCTGGGCCTGCGGATCGTGGACACGCTGGTCCGCGAGGAGCTCGGCGGGACCCTGGCCATCGGGCGAGCCGGCGGCAGCACGCAGGTCCGGGTCCACCTGCCCCCGGAACGACGATGATCGCCCCGGTCCGCGGGGACCGGGGCGATCAGGTTCGGCGGTGGGCCGCAGACGGGGCCTGCCGCAGGTGGCCCGCTCGAAGGGTGGCCTGTCTGCGCTAGGCCGCGGCCTCAGCTGTGGGCGCGGGCGCGGGCCCGGGCATTGCGCCGCTTGAGCGCACGCCGCTCGTCCTCGCTCATGCCGCCCCACACACCGGCGTCCTGGCCGGTGTCGAGGGCCCACTTGAGGCAGAGGTCGACCACGTCGCAGCGCTTGCACACTGCGCGTGCCTCCTCGATCTGCATGAGCGCGGGTCCGGTGTTCCCGATCGGGAAGAACAACTCAGGTTCCTCAGCGTCACGGCATGCCGCCCTGTGGCGCCAGTCCATGTTCTCACCTTTCCTGCACCCGCCTCGGGGTGCGTTCAGCAGGCGGCATCGGCGCTGGTGGGCCGGTTCCTCGGCCCACCGCTGCCCCCGGTATGATTGCGACGATGTCGGCGCACTGCCCCAGATCGTCCTGACTGCTCCAAAGCGTCGCAGACGAAGTGGCTCGTCACAAGGCTTTGTGCCCCAACTCCGAGCGGTTGAGTCTGTCGGTTACGTCACATTCCCGCCCGAATAGCTCCCGAATCGCCCATGGCGTCCGCTTTTTGGGGGACGTGAGTCTCGATGTGTCCTCAGTACAGGGGACGCGCCTGCCATGTGTCCGATCGTCGGGCCGCGGGCTCAGCCCACGATCCGCAGGGCCCCGGGGGCGTGCCGGAACGCGATCGCCTCGGTGCGCCCCATCGAGTCGCCGTCGACCTGCAGGGCGGTCGGCTCCTCGGCCCGGATCACGAAGGCCGCCTCGTCGTGCAGCAGGGTCAGCTTTCCCGGGACGCCACCGGCCCTGCTGCCGCGCAGCATCCGCAGGCCGAAGCGGGCTGCGGGCAGCGGGTTGAGGGAGTGCGGCGCGAACGCGTCCAGGCCGAGGTCGAAGGAGGCGTCCGGGCAGGGGTTGATCGGCATCGGGCCGAAGAACGTCCAGGGTGCGGTGTTCTGCACGATCACCATGGCCAGGCCCTCGATCGGGTCCTGACCGGGCACCTGGAGGCTCAGCGGGGACCTGCGCCGACTCGCCGCCGCGCAGGTACTCGCCCGCCGCGGTCCAGGCGTAGCGGGTGGGAGTCGCCGCCAGGCCGGCCGCGCGCTGGGCCTCCATCGCGGCGATCACGTCGGCGTCGATGCCGACCCCGGCGTTGATCGTGAACCAGTGCGAGTGCTCCGAGTCGCTTTCGGTCGGCGTGAAGCGCGCGTTGCCGAGCCCGACGGAGTGGCTGGAGTCGGTGCGCAGCGACTCCAGGATCATGCCCGTCGCCTCGATCGCGTCATTGGGGAACCCGAGCGCGCGCGCCATGACGTTCGCCGAGCCGCCCGGGATGGTGGCCAGCATCGCAAGGTCTTCCCCGCCCGAGTTCAGCAAGCCGTTGACGACCTCGTTGATGGTGCCGTCCCCGCCGAGGGTCATCAGGAGGTCGAGGCCGCGGGAGTCGCCGGCCAGCTTCTCGGCATGACCGCGATGAGTGGTCGTGACGACCTCGAGGTCGACATCGTGGCGCAGGGCCCTGGTGATGACGTCGCGCATCCCGGCCGTCGTGCTGGTCGCGTTGGGGTTGGCGATCAGCAGGCCGGACGGCAACATGGGCCCCACTGTAGGCCCGTAGGGTTGGCCCATGGCTGATCCGGTTCGACCGCTGGTGGCGATCGCCGGGGCCGAGGCGCTGGCGGCTCTGGCCCTCACGGCGGTGGTCGGCCTGGGGGCCGCGCGGTCCGACCTGAGTGCCCTGATCGCCGTCACCACCGTCGTCATGTGGGTGCTGATCGTCGGTGCCCTGGGGCTGATCTGGCACGGGCTGCGGCGTCGTCGTCGGGCGGCTCGGACGCCCTTCCTGCTGACCCAGGCCTTCGCCCTCGTGGTGGCCTGGCCGTGGACGAGCTCGGACCTGCTCGTCTACCGGACGGCGGGCCTCATCCTCGCCGTGGCGGCCGTCGCGGGGCTGGTGGCGGGTCTGCGTCCCTCGGTGCGCGAACAGCTCGGCTGACCCCCTCCGTGCGGGACACGACCCGGCCGGCGGCTGAGGTCGTCGGGGACGCTCAGGCGGTCGGCTCCTCCATGCCGCTGCGCAGCTTCGCCAGCGACTTGGCCAGCAGGCGGGAGACGTGCATCTGGGACACGCCGATCTGCTCGGCGATCTGCGCCTGGGTCATGTTCTCGTAGAACCGCATGTGGATGATTCTCTGCTCGCGGGCGGGCAGGGTCGCCATGAGCGGGTGGAGGGTCTCTCGGACCTCCACCTCGCCGAGACCGGGGTCGTGGTCCCCGAGTGTGTCGGCCAGGGAGGCCCCCTCCTCCGAGCCGTCCGTGGAGGCGGCGTCCAGAGACAGGGTCGCGTAGGCCTGGGCGGACTCGAGTCCCTCCAGGACCTGGTCCTGGCTGACGCCGAGGTAGGTTGCCAGCTCGGCGACGGTGGGGGAGCGTCCTGTCGTCTGGCTGAGCTCGGCGGTCGCGCGACCGATCGCGATCCGCAGCTCCTGCAGGCGACGGGGCACGCGGATGGCCCACCCCTTGTCCCGGAAGTGCCGCTTGATCTCGCCCACGATCGTCGGCGTCGCGAAGGTGGAGAACTCGACGCCCCGGTTCGGGTCGAACCGGTCGACGGCCTTGATCAGGCCGATGGTGGCCACCTGGGTGAGGTCGTCGATGTTCTCGCCCCGGTCGCGGAACCGCCGAGCGAGGAAGCCCGCCAGCGGCAGGTGCATCGTCACGAGCTCGTCGCGGGCCGCCGCGCGCCGCGGGTCGGAGTCGGGCAGCTCGGCGATCAGCGCGATCAGCTCGCGCTCGCGCGTGCGGTCGCGGGTGGACCAGCGCGGCGGAGGGGGTGGGGCGATGTCGGGCTCGGTCGCCGGCGTTCCGGCGAGCACCTGAGCGCCCGGGTCGGCGAGCAGGGCCGCGATCGGCAGCACTGCCTCGGCTAGCTGCTCGGCGGGTTCCACCGAGGCGGGATCGGCCTCCGGGTGGTCGGAGTGGGTCTCCTCGGTCTCGATCAGGTGGGAGACGAAGGCCCCGTCGGCGTCCTCCTCCGGCGTGAGGTCCCCGGCGGCCAGGGCTGCCCCGGGCGGCGCACCCGGGACAGGCGTCTCGTGGTCGCTCACGGCCGTTCCACCTCGGAGCGGTGCACGGCCAGCGCGATCGTGAGCCTGCGCTCAGCCGAGACCGTCGCCACCACCTCGTCGACCAGGGCCGTGAGGACGGTCCAGGTGAAGCTGTCGCGCTCCAGGGACCGGCCATGCACCGTGGGTGCCGACATCTCCACGCGCAGGCCGTCCGGGGCGTCGGGGGTGAATCGCACGTCGAGTGCCTCGCCCGGGGGCGCATCGCTGAGCAGCAGGGCAGCCGCCTCGGCGACCGCCAGCTTGACATCCTCGATCCGGTCGATCGTGAAGTCCAGCCGCGCGCACATCGCCGCGACCGATGCGCGCACGAGGACCACGTAGGCACTGCTCGCGGGGATCCGCAGGGTCACGGTCGGATCGATGTCCACGGGCGGTCACGCTATCCGATGGGGCGCGCCGAGGCGGCCACGCCGATCGGCCCTGCGCGGCCTCGGTTCGCGTGCGCCGTGGGCGTCACGCAGCCTTCGTCTCCCAGAAGATCTCCGCGATCTCGTCGATCTTGGCCAGCAGCGAGTCGGCCACAGCCACGTCGTTGGTTCCCTTGGTCCCGCCGCCCCCGGCGAGCTTGGTCGCCTCGTTGAACAGGCCGTTCAACTGCGGGTACTTCTCGAAGTGCGGCGGCTTGAAGTAGTCGGTCCAGAGCACCCACAGGTGGTGCTTGACCAGGTCGGAGCGCTCATCCTTGATGATCACGGCGCGGGTGCGGAAGTCGGAGTCGTCGGACGCCGCGTACTTGACCATGCAGGCCTTGACCGACTCCGCCTCCAGGCGAGCCTGGGCCGGGTCGTAGATCCCGCACGGCAGGTCGCAGTGCGCGTGGACGGTCGTGCGGGGGGCGAGGAACGAAAGCATGTCTTCTCCTGGCTCGTGCTCGGACGTTCAGGTGGTGGACGGACGCCGGGCGGGGGCCGGTGGCACCCCGGCGCGGCCCTGCACTGTGGCCGTCTCGTGGCTCCGCCGTCGACCCCCCTGGCGTGTGGGTCACACTACGCCAGTGCGGCGGTTCTGCTATCTGGCTGTGTCCGGGTCGTCCATGGTGCCGGCCCTGCACGACGGGGACTGGATCATCGCCCGCACGGACGGGCGCGCCGGCGTCGGCGACGTCGCAGTCCTCGAGCACCCGCGGCGGCCGGGGATGCTGATCGTCAAGCGCGTGGCGGACGTCGGGCCGACCGGCTACTGGGTGCTCGGCGACGCGCCCGAGCACTCCACCGACTCCCGGCACTTCGGCCCGGTCCATGCTCTGGTCGGTCGCGCTGTCTGGCGGGTCCGCCCGTGGGGCCCGATCCGCTAGCCACCCGGCCAGCGACCACCTTGGACAGGACCTGCCGACATCAGGTCGGGATGGCGCGGCCGAGGTTGGCATGTCCGAACCCCTCACGATCCGGGAGCTGAGCCCCGCACTGGTCGATGACTACTTCGCCCTGTTCGACTCGGCCTTCACCGACAACCCCGACTGGGCGGGCTGCTACTGCGACTTCCACGACGACACCTCGGGTGTGCCCGTTCCATGCCGACGACGCGCAGCGCCACCGGTCGGCGCGCATGGCACGCATCTGCTCCGGCAGCGCCCGAGGCCTCCTGGCCTACTCGGGCTCGAGCCCCGGTCGGGTGGTGTCACGTCGCCCCGCGCAGCGCGATCCCGAACCTGCGCGACCGGGCCGCCGCCGTCGACGACAGCTCACCCCGGCCGGTGGTCGACCCCTCCGAGGACCCGGCCGCCATCGTCTGCTTCGTGATCCCGCCCGAGCGGCGCGGCTCGGGCGTGGCCAAGGCCCTGCTGACCGGCGCGGTCGAGGCGAGCCGCCGCTGGGGCGTCCCCTGGCTGGAGGCCTACCCGGATCAGCCCGGCGCGCCCACCGACGGACCGACCTCGGCAGCCGACGCCTACCGGGGGCCGCTCGCCCTCTTCCTGGGCGCGGGCTTCGAGATCGTGCGTGACATGGGGGACTGGGCGGTCGTCCGGCACGACCTCGGCCCCGACGCCGGCTGATCGCGCGCGCCCACCGGCGACCGAGATCCGTCCAGGCTCCGCAGTCGGACTCAGCGCGTCAGCACGACCTTGCCGAACAGGTCGCCGGCGGCGATGCGGCCCAGGGCCTCGTCGGCCGACGCCAGGGGCAGCTCGTGGTCGATGAGCGGCCGCAGCCCCGTCGCGCCGCACATCGCGACGAGTCGCTGGAGCTCGTCGCGGGTCCCCATCGTCGAGCCGACGACCGACAGCTGGAGGAAGAAGATCCGCGAGAGGTCGGCCGGCGGCTGGGACCCGGACGTCGCCCCGGCGATGACCACGCGGCCCCCCGGCCGGACCGCGCGCAGCGTGTGCGCCCACGTGGCCGCGCCCACGGTCTCCAGCACCACGTCCACCCGTTCGGGCAGCCGCGCACCGGATGCGAACGCCTCGTGCGCTCCCAGCTCGACCGCCCGCGCCCGCTTCGCCTCGTCGCGGGAGGTCACCCAGACCCGGAAGCCCGCCGGCGGGCCAGCATGATCAGTGCCGTCGACACTCCGCCGCCCGCGCCCTGGATGAGGACGGTCTGCCCGGGCACCAGCCCGGAGCGGGTGAAGAGCATCCGGTAGGCGGTCAGCCAGGCCGTCGGCAGGCACGCGGCCTGCGCCCAGGTCAGCCACGCGGGCTTCGGGATCAGATTGCGGGCGGGCACCGCCACCCGCTCGGCGAAGGTCCCCTGGTGCTTCTCCGAGAGCAGCGAGCGGCCCGGGTCCACCGTCTCGTCGGCGTACCCGTCGCCGGGGCTGATCACCGCGTGCACGATGACCTCGTTGCCGTCCGGATCCACGCCGGCCGCGTCGCAGCCCAGGATCATCGGCAACCGCTCGGCGGGCAGCCCGACGCCCTTGAGCGTCCACAGGTCGTGGTGGTTGACGCTGGCCGCCCGCACGTCGACGACGACCCAGCCCTCGGGCACGACGGGCTCGGGATGCTCCCCGAGGCGCAGGGCGGTCAGCGGCTCGTCGGGGCTGAAGGTGACTGCGCTCGCGGCGAACATGGGTGTGATCCTGCCAGAGGGCCAGAGGCTCCGGGGAGTAGCCTTGACGTGGATATGGGCATCGGCCGGGTCGGTCCCGGTGTGAGTCCCAGATGGTCGAGAGGTGTCGGAAGTGGCCAATGATGCGGGATCGCGGATGGTGGCCTTCGGAACCAACGAGTGGCTGGTCGACGAGATCTACCAGCAGTACCTGAAGGACCCGCAGACCGTGGACCGGGCCTGGTGGGACTTC
Organism: uncultured Actinomycetes bacterium; assembly: GCA_963793175.1. Taxonomy (GTDB): domain Bacteria; phylum Actinomycetota; class Actinomycetes; order S36-B12; family CAIYMF01; genus Prado023. The sequence continues at coordinate 188,441 of CAWBYT010000009.1, read as the reverse complement.
TTCGCCGACTACCGACCCGGTGACCCGGCGACCCCCAACGGCCCCACCGGCGCAGCCACCTCCGACGCAGACGTGGCCGACGTGGCCGACCTGGCCGACGTGGCCGACGGTGGCCTGGCGATCGGCGATGCCCGTGACGATGTGGTGGACCCACCCCGGTCGGGCGCTCAGCCCGGTCAGCCCGACCCCGCCCGGGTGTCCGCACCGGCACCTGACCGCGCCAGCCCGGCGACCGTCCAGGCACCTCCCGCGGGCCCGAGCGCCCCGGCCGCGCCGACCACGACGATCTCCACCGCGACCCGCCAGGCCGAGCGCCCGCACGTCGTCGTGCCCGAGCTGGCGCACACCGTCCCCGCCACCGAGGTCGAGGCGCCGGCGTCGACGTTCGGGCCGGTCGCGCCCGCAGGCCAACCCCTCGGCGCTCCCGTCCGGGACCAGCCACCGGCAGCAACGGCCGGGACTCCGCGCCGCGCGTCCTGCGGGGACCGTCGGCCCGCGTGGTGACCAACATGGAGGCCAGCCTCGAGGTCCCGACCGCCACCTCGGTCCGGGCGATGCCGGCCAAGCTGCTCATCGACAACCGGCTGATCATCAACAACCAGCTCGCCCGCGGCCGGGGCGGCAAGGTCTCCTTCACCCACCTCATCGGCTACGCGCTGGTCAAGGCGCTGTCGGCGATGCCGGAGATGAACGTCGGCTTCACGCGCGTCGACGGCAAGCCCGCCGTGGTCGCCCATCCCGCGGTCAACCTCGGCCTGGCGATCGACCTCACCAAGCCCGACGGCACGCGCCAGCTCCTCGTCCCGTGCATCAAGCGCGCCGACCAGCTGGACTTCGCGGCGTTCTGGGCCACCTACGAGGAGCTGGTCCGCAAGGCCCGCGGCGGCTCGCTCGGCCGCCGACGACCTCGCCGGGACGACCGCGACGCTGACGAACCCCGGCACCATCGGCACCGTGAGCTCGGTGCCCAGGCTGATGTCCGGCCAGGGCCTGATCGTCGGCGTCGGCTCGCTGGAGTACCCGGCCGAGTGGCAGGGAGCGGCCGAGGAGACCCTGGCGCGGCAGGGCGTCAGCAAGATCCTCACGCTGACCTCGACCTACGACCACCGGATCATCCAGGGCGCCCAGTCCGGGGAGTTCCTGCGCCGGATCCACCAGCTCCTGCTCGGCGAGCACGACTTCTACGACGAGATCTACACCTCCCTGCGCATCCCCTACGAGCCGATCCGGTGGGCGACCGACATCGCCACCAGCCACGACTCCGACCTCAACAAGACCGCCCGCGTCCAGGAGCTGATCCACGCCTACCGCGTGCGCGGCCACCTGATGGCCGACATCGACCCGCTGGACTACAAGCAGCGCAAGCACCCGGACCTCGACGTCGCCGCCCACGGCCTGACGCTGTGGGACCTCGACCGGGAGTTCGCCGTCGCCGGATTCGCCGGCGAGCAGTTCATGACGCTGCGCGACGTGCTGAAGGTGCTGGGCGACGCGTACTGCCGGACGGTCGGCATCGAGTACATGCACATGCAGGACCCCGAGCAGCGCGAGTGGATCCAGCAGCGCATCGAGACCGCGCCGGACAAGCCACCGCGTGCCGAGCAGCTGCGCATCCTGCGCACGCTCAACGCGGCCGAGGCGTTCGAGACGTTCCTGCAGACCAAGTACGTCGGGCAGAAGCGCTTCTCGCCTCGAGGGCGGCGAGTCGGTGATCCCGCTGGTGGACGCCGTGCTGTCGGCGGCCGCGAACGACCACCTCGACGAGGTCTGCATCGGGATGCCGCACCGTGGCCGGCTGAACATGCTGGCCAACATCGCCGGCAAGTCGTACGCGCGGATCTTCAACGAGTTCGAGGGCAACTACGGGGTCGAGAGCGTCCAGGGCTCCGGGGACGTCAAGTACCACCTGGGCACCGAGGGCACGTTCACCTCGGGTGACGGGGCGCAGATCGAGGTCTACCTGGCGGCCAACCCGAGCCATCTGGAGGCCGTGAACCCCGTCCTCGAGGGGATCGTGCGGGCCAAGCAGGACCAGAAGGCGCCGGAGCGCAAGTACTCGGTCCTGCCGGTGCTGATGCACGGCGACGCGGCGTTCGCCGGCCAGGGCGTCGTGGCCGAGACGCTGAATCTCAGCCAGCTGCAGGGCTACCGCACCGGCGGCACGGTCCACATCATCGTGAACAACCAGGTCGGCTTCACGACGTCGCCGAGGTACCTCCGCTCCACCGTGTACTGCACCGACGTCGCGCGCATGATCCAGGCGCCGATCTTCCACGTGAACGGCGACGACCCCGAAGCCGTCGTCCGCGTGGCGCGGATGGCCTACGAGTTCCGCCAGGAGTTCGCCAAGGACGTCGTGATCGACATGATCTGCTACCGCCGCCGCGGGCACAACGAGGCCGACGACCCGTCGCTGACCCAACCGACGATGTATGCGGTCATCGACTCGAAGCGCTCGGTCCGCAAGCTCTACACCGAGGCCCTGATCGGCCGCGGCGACATCAGCGTGGGCGAGGCCGAGGAGGCCCTGCGCGACTTCCAGGAGCGCCTCGAGCGAGTCTTCCAGGAGACCCGCAGCGGCGGCGACGAGCAGTTCAACCCGAACTCCGCCGAGGTGATCTCGACCGGGCGCAAGGAGCTCACCCCGCAGACCCCCGCGTGGGACGTCGACACCTCGATCAGCCAGGAGGTCGTGGAGCTCGTCGTGCGCAGCCAGATCGACCTGCCCGAGGGGTTCACCGCCCATCCGCGGCTGGTCCCGCAGCTGCGGCGACGGGCCGAGATGGTCGCGACGGACACGATCGACTGGGGGATGGGCGAGGCGCTGGCCATCGGCTCCCTGGTGAACGAGGGCAAGTGGGTCCGGCTGGCCGGCCAGGACTCGCGACGGGGAACGTTCGGCCACCGGCACTCGGTGATCGTCGACGCCCGGACCGGCTGGCAGTACAAGCCGCTCAAGCGGTGCTACGACAAGGGCGGCAAGCTGTTCGTCTACGACTCGCTGCTCAGCGAGTTCGCCGCGATGGGCTTCGAGTACGGGTACAGCGTCGCGCGGCCCGACGCCCTGGTCATGTGGGAGGCCCAGTTCGGCGACTTCGTCAACGGCGCCCAGACGATCATCGACGAGTTCCTGACCTCCGCCGAGCAGAAGTGGGCCCAGCGCTCGTCGCTGGTCCTGCTCCTGCCGCACGGCTACGAGGGCCAGGGACCCGACCACTCCTCGGCCCGGATCGAGCGGTTCCTCGCGATGTGCGCCCAGGACAACATGACGGTCGCCCAGCCATCGACCCCAGCCACGTACTTCCACCTCCTGCGCTGGCAGGTGCATTCGCACCTGACCCGGCCGATGATCGTGTTCACCCCCAAGTCGCTGCTCCGGGCCGAGGTACTCGACCTCCTTGAAGAGCGACTTCACCGAGGGCTACTTCCGGGCAGTGCTCGACGACCGGGGCGTCTCCGAAGGGCGCATCGACCCGGCCGGCGTCCGCAGGGTTCTCCTGTGCTCGGGCAAGATCGGGTTCGACCTCATGGCCGAGCGCGACCGGCGCGAGCGCTCCGACGTCGCGGTCCTGCGCCTGGAGCGGCTCTATCCCGTTCCCACCCTCACCCTGACCGAGCTGCTCGGCCGCTTCGGGGACGCCGAGGTCCTCTGGGTCCAGGACGAACCGGAGAACATGGGGCCCTGGCCCTTCATGAACCAGCACCTGCCCATCGCCATCATGCGCACGGTCCGGGGAGTCACCCGGACGCAGGGATCGTCGCCCTCGGTCGGCTCCCTGCACCGCCACGAGGAGGAGCAGCGGGCGCTCCTCGACCGGGCGTTCGAGTAGAGGCTCAGGTGTACGACACGGATCGTGGCATCGAGGAGCTCGTCCGGCGGCGGGGAGCCGAGGAGGTCACCCTGGAGTGGCTCGCCGGTCAGCTCGTCACCTTCGTCGACCTGCATCCGGAGTTCGAGGTCCCCGTCGAGCGCCTGGCCAGCTGGCTCGCTCGCGACGACGACGACTAGGGCCTGTCTGATGGATCGACTGCTGGGCTGCGCGGCCCCGTGGGGCGCTCGCGGCGTCCTCGTCAGTCGACGCACCCTCCAGGTGCGCCTCCCTCCTCCTCCTTGCGACCACCTCGCACGGGAACCGCTCGCTACCAGCGGACCCATCAGACAGGCCCTAGGCGGGCCGAGCAGCAGGGACGGCCTCAGGGGCGCGGCTCAGGCCGCCGTGGCGGCTCGCTCCGCCCCCTCGGCCATGCCGGCCAGGAACGTGGCGACGAGCCCGCCGAGGGTCTTGAGGTGCACGCCGCCCTCCTGGACGGCCACGAGGGGCACCCCGAGGGCGCCGATCAGGATGCCCGCCGCGCGCATCCCGTCGCGGGTCACTCGCAGCGGGCTCTCGCGGGTCCTCGACCGCCGCGTCCACGCCGAGCGAGACGACCAGCGCGTCCGCGCCGAAGGTCCGGGCGTCCTGGCACAGCTCTCCGACGGCCGTGAGCCAGCGGTCGTCGCCGCACCGGGCGGTCAGGGGGAGGTTGCGGTTGGCCCCGGCCCCCGCCCCATGCCCGGTCTCGTCGGCGAAGCCCATGTAGTGCGGGAACCATCCGGCAGCCGGGTCCACGTGCACGGACCCGTAGAACACGTCGCCCCGGTGGTAGAAGATCGCCTGCGTGCCGTTGCCGTGGTGGGCGTCGACGTCGAGGACCGCGACGCGCCGCGCCCCCCGGGCCCGCAGCGCCTGGGCCGCGATCGCCGCGTTGTTCAGGTAGCAGGACCCGCCGAAGGCCTCCCTGGCCGCGTGATGCCCCGGCGGCCGGCACAGGGCGTAGGCCATGGGGCTCCGGCCGCCCGCGCCCGAGCCGGTACCCCACGCGGCCGTGGCCACCAGGTCCACGGCTGTGAGGGCAGAGCCGGCCGCGGCCTCCACCGCGTCCCAGGTGCCCGGACCGATCGGCGTCATCGTGTCGTAGCAGTACTGCCCGGCCCGCGCGTGGGTGGCGGTGGGCCGGCGCACGGGGAGCCCCCCCAGCAGCGCAGCCGTGGGGAAGATGGAGGGCACGACCCGGTTCTGGCCGGGGGCGGTCGGGTAGCCCGCGACCACCCAGGCGTCGTGGATCGTCCGCAGGTGCTCGACCATGCCGGGGGAGTGCACCGCCAGCAGCGCCTCGGGGTCCGGATCGCTGGCGGTCACCTCGGGATGCCCGGCCCGGATCAGGGCCTCCCGGATCACGTTCACCCGCTCGACGACCTCCGTGCCCGGGGTGCGCACGCCCATCCAGATCCCCGACGAGGGGACGTGCCTGCGGGTGCGGGGATGCCACACGAACGGGATCGGCCCCTGTGTCGTCGTCACAGGCGCATCCTGCCAAGGCCGCTCCAGCCCCGAGGCCCCGGGTCGCCGCTGTGCGCCATCGCCCTTCCTCTGGGCGATCCCGGCCCCGCGGCCCTGGCCGCGACTCGCGCGGAGGGCCGGGGCCCGGCACGATGGGGCGGTGCCCACCGCCCCCTTCGAGGTACTGTCCACCGCCGACCTCCGTGCGCGGGCCTCCATCAAGTGGCAGCACTACGGCCCCGACGTCCTGCCGCTCTGGGTGGCCGACATGGACGTGCTGCTCGCCCCCGAGGTCGTCGAGGCACTGACCAGCGCCGTCCGGGCCGGGGACACCGGGTACCCAGGCTCGGGACGGACCTACGCCGAGGCGTTCGCGGAGTTCGCCGCCCGCCGCTGGGGCTGGGCGGTCCGCCCGGCGGACACGATCGTCTGCGCCGACGTCATGACCGGGATCAGGGCCCTGGTCGAGCACCTGCTCCCTCGCGGGGGCCGGGTGGTGATCCCGAGCCCGGTCTACCCGCCGTTCGCGATCTTCAGCCGGGAGCTGGGCCGGGAGGTCGTCCAGGTCCCGCTGACCGGGTCCGGCAGGCTCGACCCGCGCGCGATCGAGGAGGCCCTTGCCGGGACCGCACCCGTGGGCAGCGGTCCTGCTCCTGTGCAGCCCGCACAATCCGACGGGCGTGGTCCACTCGCGCGCCGAGCTGCTGGCGGTGGCAGAGGCCGCCGATCGGCACCGCGCGACGGTGATCGTCGACGAGGTGCACGCACCGCTGGTCAGCCGGGGGGCGGCCTTCGTGCCCTGGTTGGAGGTGTCGCAGGCCGGGTTCGTCGTGACCTCGGCGGCCAAGTCGTTCAACCTCGCCGGCCTGAAGGCCGGGCTGGTCCTGGCCGGTCGCAGCAGCCGCGCCACGCTCCAGCGGCTCCCCGAGTCGCTGCCGTACGGGGCCAGCCATCTCGGGGTCGTCGGGCACGCCGCGGCCTACCGCTCGGACCCCGCGTGGCTCGACGCCGTCAACGGCAACATCGCCGCGAACGCCGACGCACTGGCCGAACTGCTCGCCGGCGCCCTGCCGACGGTCGGGTACCGCCCGCCGGAGGCGACCTACCTCGCGTGGCTGGACTGCCGGGCCCTGGGGCTCGGCGACGACCCGGCCGCGGCCTTCCTCGCGCGCGGCCGGGTCGCGCTCACCCCCGGACCGCCCTTCGGGCCCGGCGGGCCGGGGCACGCCCGGATCAACATCGCGTGCTCCCGAGCGGTGCTCGCCGAGGCCGTCGAACGGATGGAGCGCGCGGTGCACCCGGCGGGCTGAGGACGCCGGCGGTCCTGGCGAGCCCGCGGCTCTGGAGTCACCCGCGGCGCAGCGTCAGTGGGTCGTGCCGGAGGCGGACGTTGCGCGGGAGGGGGCGGGTGCCGACGCCGCGCGCAGGACCACGAGGTCGGCCAGCGCGCTGGTGTCGGCCAGCACGCCCGGCGTGACCGGCATGTCATGGCGCTCGGCAGCCGTGACGATGCGGTCGCGCATGACGCCGTCGGCGATGACCATGGGCACGACGACGAACGACGTGCAGCCGTCCACGCACCTCATCAGCGTGCGGATCCGCCCGAGCGGCCGGCCGCCGTCGAGGTAGGCCGCCCGGACCGACCGCGCGCCGAGGGCCTCGGCCAGGGCACCGCCCCGGGAGCGGAACACCGCCTCCATCGACCCCACGGCGCGCAGGTCCCGGGAGCCGGCAGCGACCAGGATGACTCCGGTGCGCGCGTCGACGGGCAACTCGGAGCCCTCCACCAGCTCCGCGGCCGACGCCAGCAGCAGGGGATGCAGGCCGACCTGTCCAGCGGCCGCGACCCCAAGACCCGGGGCGGCCGAGCGCATCGTCGCGATGGCCGCGGGCACGTCGAAGCGCGCATGGTGGGCCGGGCTGACCAGGAGCGCGACGACGGTCGTGTCGGTCGCACCGGACCGAAGCAGCGAACGGGCCGCCTCCTCGGGACTGGGCGCGTGGTGGTCGAGGTAGGCGACTCCCGCGGCGTGTCCGGCCACCCGGAGGCGACCGGCCAGCGACGCGACGTCGCGCGCGTGTCGGGGGTCCGGTGAGCCGTGGGCCAGCAGGGTCAGTGACATCTGCCCAATGCTCACCCAGCCCGCGGGATTCGCGCGGTCGGCACGCCGGAGAGATCCCCGAGCTCTGCGCGCAGCCCGACGACGTCCCCGACCACGATGACCGCGGGTCCGGGCAGGTCCGCGGCCGCGACGTCCTGCGCGATGCTGCCCAGGGTTCCGGTCACCGTGCGCTGGCGGGCGGTCCAGCCGTCGCTGATGACTGCGACGGGCGTCGTCCGGTCCCGGCCGGCCGCCACCAGGTCGGCCGCGGTCCCCGGCAGCGCGGACAGGCCCATCAGGAGCACGAGAGTCGCGTCGGGTGGCGCGCTCGCGGGCGGCGTCCAGCGCCTGGCCGCCGCCGGCGTGGGCGCTGGCGATCACCACGGAGGTCGTGATGCCCCGGTGCGTCACGGGGATGCCCGCGGCCGCCGGGACGCTGATCGCCGACGTGACCCCCGGGACGACCTCGACGGGCACCCCGTGCGCCAGGCAGTGCAGGGCCTCCTCGCCGCCGCGGCCGAGGACGAAGGGGTCGCCGCCCTTGAGGCGCACGACCGTGAGCCCGGCCTGGGCCCGCTCGACGAGGATGCGGTTGATCGCGTCCTGCGGGATCGGGTGGTTGCCCGCGGTCTTGCCGACGTCGACGATCTCGACGTCCGCGCCGAGCTCGGCGAGCACGTCCGTCGGCCCGAGGCGATCGGTGACCACGACGTCGGCCCGTGCCAGCCACTGCCGGCCCGTCACCGTGAGCAGGCCGGGTCGCCGGGGCCGCCGCCGACCAGGACGACCCGCCCGGAGGCTCCGGCGCGCGGGGCCCGGGTCCGCCGCAGCGGCAGGCGCCCGGTGGCCAGGAGGTCGGCGATCGCGTCGCGGACGTCCCGGGCCCGGCCCGGGTCCCCGCCGCCGGACACGGCCACCTGGACGCCGTCGGGGCCGTGCGCCACGGCCGGCGTGTGCGCGGCGGAGGCCTCGGCCCGGTCGGCGCGCACGCACCAGATCCCGGCCGCCTCGGCACGCTCGGCGATCGCCGCGTCCGTGTGGCGGTCGCCCGTGGCCGTATGCACGAGCCACCAGCGGCCCTCGGTGCGGTCGACGTCGGACGCCTGCGCCTCGCGGCGCGACCAGGTGACCCGGCCGGCCTCCAGCAGGTCGGCCAGGTCCTCGCACAGGTCCGGAGCGATCACGTGCACCTCGGCGCCGGCCTCCAGCAGACCCGCGGCCCGCCTGGCCGCCACCGGGCCGCCGCCGACCACCAGGACCGCGCGACCGGTCAGGTCGAGCAGCAGCGGGTAGCGGGCACCCGGCGGCCCCGCGGCCGCGCCGGGCGCGGCGGCCCCGCGGACGGCGGGCTCGGCCACGACCGGCCCGTCGTCCGGGACCGAGGGTCCGGTGCCGGTCATGCCGCCGGGCTCCGGTGGACCATCCCGGCGGCCACGGTGGCCCCGGACTGTCCGTCGATGAGAAGGAAGGCGCCCGTCGAGCGCACCTCTGAGTAGGCGTCGAACGCGACCGGCTCGGCCAGGCGGATCCGGACCTCGCCGATGTCGTTGAGCACGAGCCGCGCCACGTCCTGGTGGCGCGTCCAGGGTGTCGATGTCCAACCGGCTGTCGATGCTCTCGACCAGCGCCCGCACCGTGCGCGTCCCGGCCCGCAGCAGCAGCCGCTGGCGCGGCACGAGTGCCTGTTCCGCCAGGATCGTCACGGTCGCCGACACGTCACTGCGCACCTCCGGGGCGGCACCCGCGGCGGCCAGGAGGTCCCCGCGGGAGATGTCGAGGTCGTCGGCGAGACGAAGCGTGACGGACTGCCCGGCCTGCGCCCACGCCAGTGGCCCGTCGTAGGTGTCGATGGCGACCACGGTGGTGCGCGCGCCGCTGACAGCGATCACGATCTCGTCGCCGACGTTCACCGTGCCCGCCTCGACCCGTCCGGCGTATCCCCGGTGGTCGTGGTGCTCGGGGCCCTGGGGCCGGATCACGTACTGGACCGGGAAACGGAACGGCTGGAGCCCCGCCTCACTGCCGACCGGGACCGCCTCGAGGTGGTCGAGCAGGGTGGGCCCCTCGTACCAGTCGGTGTGCTCGGAGCGGGTCACGACGTTGTCGCCGTCCAGGGCGCTGATGGGGATCGCCACCACGTCCACGACGCCGTGGCCCCGCGCGTACTCGACGAACTCCGCGCGGATCGACTCGAAGACGTCGCGGTCGAAGCCGACCAGGTCCATCTTGTTGACGACCAGGGCGATGTGCCGCACCCCCAGCAGCGCGCTGATCGCCGAGTGCCGGCGGGTCTGCTCGACCACCCCGTTGCGCGCGTCGACGAGGATCAGGGCCAGCTCGGCGGTGGATGCCCCGGTCACCATGTTGCGGGTGTACTGGACGTGCCCCGGGGTGTCGGCGAGGATGAACGACCTGCTGGGCGTGGCGAAGTAGCGGTAGGCGACGTCGATGGTGATGCCCTGCTCGCGCTCGGCGCGCAGGCCGTCGGTGAGCAGCGCCAGGTCGGGTCCGGCCAGGCCGCGGTCGCGGCTGGCCTGCTCGATGGCGTCCATCGTGTCGGTGAGGATCGACTTGGTGTCGTAGAGCAGGCGGCCCACGAGCGTGGACTTGCCGTCGTCGACGGACCCGGCCGTGGCAAGGCGCAGCAGCTCGCGGGCCATCAGAAGTAGCCCTCCTTCTTGCGGTCCTCCATCGCCGCCTCGCTCAGGCGGTCGTCGGCGCGGGTCGCGCCGCGCTCGGTCAGCCGGCTGGCCGAGACCTCCGCGATCACCTCGGCCACCGTCGCTGGCCTCGGAGTCGACGGCCCCGGTGCAGGACATGTCGCCGACGGTCCGGTAGCGCACGCGGCGCACCTCGACGGTCTCGCCCGGCTTCGGCCCGCCCCATTCGCCGGCCGTGAGCCACATCTGGTTGCGCTGGAACACCGCCCGGTCGTGCGCGTAGTAGATGCTGGGCAGCTCGATGCCCTCGCGGTCGATGTAGCGCCACACGTCGCCCTCGGTCCAGTTCGACAGCGGGAAGACGCGCACGTGCTCGCCCGGGGCATGCCGGCCGTTGTAGAGGTCCCAGAGCTCCGGGCGCTGCCTGCGCGGATCCCACGCCCCGAACTCGTCGCGGAGGCTGAAGATCCGCTCCTTGGCCCGGGCCTTCTCCTCGTCGCGCCGGCCCCCGCCGAAGACCGCGTCGAAGCGGTGCTCGGTGATCGTGTCGAGCAGGGGGACCGTCTGCAGTGGGTTGCGCGTCCCGTCCGGGCGGTCGCGCAGCACACCGCGGTCGATCCAGTCCTGGACCCGGGCCACCACCAGCCGCGTCGCGGTCCGGGCGACGGTCTCGTCGCGGTAGTCGATGACCTCGGGGAAGTTGTGGCCCGTGTCGACGTGCAGCAGCGTGAAGGGGACCCGCGCGGGATGGAACGCCTTGATGGCCACGTGCAGCATCACCACGGAGTCCTTGCCGCCGCTGAACATCAGCGCCGGGCGCTCGAACTCCCCGGCCACCTCGCGCATGATGTGGATCGCCTCGCTCTCGAGCGTCGACAGGTGGTCGACGGCGAGCGTGGGGTGACTCGGGACCAGCGTCGAGGGGCTCATGTGTGCAACCCGCACTCTGTCTTGGCCCGCCCCGACCAGCGGCCGGACCGCGGGTCGTCTCCAGGGGCGGTGGGATTCGTGCAGGGCGCGCACCCGATCGAGGCGTAGCCGATCTGGCGAAGAGGGTTGAGCAGAACGCCGTTGACCTCGGCGTAGATCTCGACGAGGTCGTCGGTCCAGGCGGCCAGCGGGTTCAGCTTCACCTTGGAGCGCTTCGTGTCCCAGTGACGACCTCGATGTCGGTGCGGGTAGGGGCGTCCACGCGGCGCATGCCGGTGATCCACGCGGAGTAGGGGACCAGCCCCCGCTCCAGGGGCTCGACCTTGCGCAGGGCGCAGCAGCGGTCCGGGTCGCGGGCGAACAGGTCCTTGCCCTCGGACGCGTCCTGCTCGGCGACGGTCTGCCGGGGGGTGACCGTGATGAGCGTGATCGGCCGGGTCGCCTCGTAGGCGGCGGCGGTCCCCAGCGTCTCGGCGAAGTGGTACCCGGTGTCGATGAAGAGCGTGCGCACCTCGGGGATCACCTCGCTGGCCAGGTGGACCAGCACCTCGTCGCCCATGCTCGAGGCGAGCACGAGGTCCTCGCCGAAGGTGTCGTGCGCCCAGGCCAGGGCGATCCTGGCCTGGTCGATGGGGTCGGCGAACCGCTCGACGATCGCGGCACCGGCTGTCGCCAGGCGGGGGTCAGTGCCCTGGGACTGGATCGCTGTCATCGGGAACCTCCTGTTGCGGTGGGTCGTCCGGTGGCTGTCGTGGGAGCGGGGGAGCTCGCGGAGTCCGGTCCGAGGCCCAGGAACCTGACCGAGAAGCTCCTCGTGCAGGAGCGACAGTGCCAGGCCCCGGGGGTGGTTCCGAGCGGGCGCAGGTCCTCGTCGCCGCAGTACGGGCAGTAGTAGGGCACGGCCCGCTCGGCGGCGGCGGGTCGTTGGTGGTCGATTCGACCGGTTTCGACGTCCGAACCGACTACCGGCGTCTCGGCGTTCCTCATCGGAGGTCCTCCTCGGCCGCGCGCAGAACCCATTCGGCGAACTGCTCGTCGTCCGTGCGCTGCTCGAGGTAGCGCCCGGCGAGCCGGTCGACGAAGTCCGGCAGGTCCTCGGCGGTCACCTTCAGGGCGCGCAGCTTGCGGCCGAAGCCGGCCGCGTGACCCAGCGATCCGCCGAGGTGGACCTGGAAGCCCTCGACCGGCGTGCCGGTGGCGTCCGGGACCAGGACCCCCTTGAGCCCGATGTCGGCCACCTGGAACCGGGCGCACGAGTTGGGGCAGCCGTTGACGTGCACGGCCAGCGGGACGTCGAGCTCCGGGCGGCGGACCTCGATCGTGTCGATCAGCGTGCGCGCGGTGTCCTTGGTGTTGACGATCGCGAGCTTGCAGTACTCGATGCCCGTGCACGCCATCGTGGCCTGCCGGATCGGGTGCGGACGCACGTGGAGGCCCATCGCGCCCAACTCGTCGGCAAGGTCCTCGGCACGCTCGGGTGCCACGTCCAGGATCACCAGCTTCTGCTGGACGGTCAGCCGCAGCCGGCCGGACCCGAACTCGTCGGCGAGGTCGGCCAGCCGCGCCAGGATGGCGCCGTTGATCCGGCCCACCGTCGGAGCGGCCCCGACGTACACGCGGCCGTCGGACTGCGGGTGGATGCCGACGTGGTCACGGGCCCCCTGCGGGACGGGGTCGGGGGCCGGCCCGTCGAGCAGGGGGCGCTTGAGGTACTCGGTCTCCAGCACCTCACGGAACCGCTCCGCGCCCCAGTCGGCCACCAGGAACTTCAGCCGGGCCCGGCTGCGCAGGCGCCGGTACCCGTAGTCCCGGAAGATCCCGATGATCCCGGCCCACACCTCGGGGATCTCGTCCAGGGCCACCCAGGCACCCAGGCGCTGGGCGAGCATGGGGTTCGTGGACAGGCCCCCGCCGACCCAGACGTCGAACCCCGCGCCGTGCTCGGGATGGACCACGCCGACGAACGAGACGTCGTTGATCTCGTGGGCCACGTCGTGGCGCGGTGAGCCGGAGATGGCGGTCTTGAACTTGCGGGGCAGGTTCGAGTACTCGGGGTCTCCGATGAAGCGGTCGACGATCGCCTCGATGGCCGGGGTCCCGTCGATGATCTCGTCGGCGGCGACACCCGCAACGGGTGAGCCCAGGATCACGCGAGGGGTGTCGCCGCAGGCCTCGGTGCTGTGCAGGCCGACCGCCTCGAGCCGGTCCCAGATCTCGGGCACGTCCTCGATGCGGATCCAGTGCAGCTGGATGTTCTGCCGGTCGGTGATGTCGGCGGTGCCGCGGGCGAAGTCCTGCGACACTCCGGCGATCGCCCGGGCCTGTGCGCTGGTCAGGGCGCCGCCGTCCGAGCGGATCCGCAGCATGAAGAACTCGTCGTCCAGCTCCTCGTCGGGCAGGCTCGCGGTGCGGCCCCCGTCGATCCCGGGACGCCGCTGGGTGTAGAGGCCCCACCAGCGCATGCGGCCCCGCAGGTCGTCGGCGGGGATGCTCGCGAAGCCCTCGCGGGAGTAGATGGTCTCGATGCGCTCACGGACGTTCAGGCCGTTGTCCGCGATCTTGAAGACCTCGTTGGGGTTCAGCGGCGTGCGCGAGCCCAGGGCCCACTGTCCCTCGTCCCGCGGAGCCCGGGCAGCCCGGGCGGTTGCGGTGGGTGTGTCGGTCATGAGCGTTCTCTCCGAGGTCGGAGGACGCATGCGCTCAAGCCGGGCGTGGGATCACTGGGTGTCCGGCGCCTGGTCTACCGCAGCGTCCGAATGGATCGGCGGGGATCAGGCGCAACACATGCACGAGCACATGCGGCACAGGTCGACGTGGCGGCGCACCACAAGGGTGACCGTCACGCGCCGGGCCGCTGTCATGGACCTTAGGGTGCACCACCCGATGCCACCTGTCCACCGCTGTTCACATGCTGAGACCGCGGTGGCGGGTCGGAGCGACCCCCGCCAGGCGTCGGCGCAGGCCCTTCGCCGACCACTGCGCCCGAGCCGCGGCACTCGCGCCTGCGGATCGCCGGCGGCCCTTCGCTACCCTGTGCGCCATGTCGCGTGAGATCCATTTCGTGCTGGATCGCGCCGATTCCTATCAGGGTGTCCAGTCCCAGCTGCTCGACCTGATCGATCCCCATCTTCCGGACCCGAGGCCCGCGCGTGGCGACTACCGGCAGGGAGCCCTGAACTTCTGCCTGTTCATCCGTCCCCGGGCCGACGTGGTGATGAGCCACGGCGTCGCCGACAAGAACTACCTCTGGTCCTCCGACGGGCAGGGCAAGCGCCTGGCGAACCAGCGCCAGCACCTGCTGGTACCCGGGGAGTGGCTCAAGCGACGGCTCGTCGAGTCGCCTGCGATCAGGCTGGGCCCCGAGCGCATCCACGTGGTGGGCTGGCCGCGGCTCGACGACCTGATCGGCCAGGTGCGCGAGCCGTCCCGGCGACTCATCGGGGAACCGAAGCCCCGGGTGCTCTGGGCGCCCACGCACAACCGGCGCAAGCGCGGCGAGACCGGGCGCTCCACGTCGAGCTTCCCGGCCTTCGAGAACTACCTGCGAGTGCTCTCCCGCTTCGCGTGGATCGACGTGTCGGTGCATCCGCGCAACCGGACCGACCACACCCCGACGGGCGCCTCGATGCCACGCGCGGACATCGTGGTCGCGGACTTCGGGACGACCGTGTACGAGGCCTGGGCCCTGGGCAAGCCTGTGATCTTCCCGCGCTGGCTGCTCGCCGACCGGATCGCCGAGCACATGCCGGGAAGTGCTGAGTCCCTGATCTTCGAGCAGCGCATCGGGTACCACCCCGAGTCGTTCGACGAGATGGTCGACATGATCCGCTGCGCACCCGGTCATCACGGCCGAGGTGACCGCCTTCATGGCCGACTACCTGGCACCCGAGTACTTCGGGCGCAGCAGCCAGCGGGTGGCGCAGGTGCTCACCGAGATCGCAGCGGGACCCGAGGCCTGAGACCAGTCACTGCGTCCGAGTGACCGGGGACGGCCCGGCTGCTCGACGGGCTCAGTCCGGCGGGAAGGCTGGGTAGATCGTCGACATGAACACCTCGCCCACCTCGCCGACCACCGTCTGTTCGTTGCCGGTCGCCGGGTCGATCCAGATCTGGCTGACGAAGACGAGATCCCGCTCGGGGAGCACCACGATGGTCTGGCCGCCGTAGCCCGAAGCCCAGAACCCCTCGTCGTCGATCCACCACTGGTAGCCGTACCCGGTCGACCGATGTTCCGCTGGAGTAGCTGAACCGCTCCTTGGGCACATCCGGGCTGTACTCGAGGAGGCTGGCGATCCAGTCGTCGTGGCCCTCCTGCCCGTCCATGCCGGGCGGGTCCGAGATGAACCCGCCGGTCATCGTGAGGAGCCGCTCGAGGGTGACCTCGGCCTGCCCGGGGGTCATCTGATCCGCGTAGTTCGACAGCAGCTCGCCGAGCGTGGCCTCGAGGCCCGGCAGGTCTCCCCGGTCGATCGCGATCCCCACGAGGATGCCGATCACGCTCTTGGTGACCGACCACAGGTGCTGGCGGTCCCCCGGCTGGGAGTCGAAGTATCGCTCGTAGACCGTGCGTCCGTCGGCGAGCACCAGCATCGAGCGCAGGTCGTCGTACTTGGGGTGGGCGAGCTCCTCGTCGAGGGTCTGCGCGAGTGCTTCGTCAGCGGCAAGCTCCGCGGGGTCTGTCGCGAAGGGCAGCACCGGGGTAAGGCTCGACGATGCGGGCGAGGCGCTCACCGGTGCCGGCGGTGGGCTGGTGTCGCCCGAATCGCCGGTGCAACCGGCCAGCACCACGGCCAGTGCCAGAGGGCCTACCAGGCGAGCGTGCCGGGACCGGGAGCGCACGTCCACACTCAGGACAGCCCGCCCAGGAGGACGATCAGAGCGGTGCTCGCCAGCCCGAAAATCCCGCCGATCACCAGGAAGAGCCCGAGCCCGGGAAGCGGGCCCCACATGGCGAGCAGGAGGCCGAGGGCGAGCACGCCGACCGGGAGCCGGAATGCGCGCCACCTCTTGCGCGACCCCTCGACATCGGCCAGCACCGCGTGCCCGGTCTCGCCCTGGTGCTGACGGTGGTGCAGCTCACTGTTGTTCCAGCCGCCCATGACTGCCTCCCTCGTGGCGGTGTCGGCGCGGCGACACCACCCAATGAACAAGCCGCCGGATTCTCCTGGCAGCCCCGCGACCACGAGGGTACGGTGTGCGATCGCGCGTCGGCTATGACAAGAACTTGCCATTCTGCCGCGGGTTTGCGTGCTTCGTTGCCGGCCAGGAGTCGCTGTGCCAGCATGGCCGCATCGCCGGGGAGGAGGACCGCCATGGCCAGCCTCTCACCACTGCCGCGCCACTGGACGCCTCCCGACCCCCCGGGCTGGTGGGCACGGCCCGATGGCCCGGATTTCGTCGGCCGCGTGGCCGAGCTGGGATCGCTGGAGCGCAGCTGGGGGGCGGCGCTCGCCGGGCGTCGTCAGGCCGTTCTCCTCGTCGGGGACGCCGGGGCTGGTAAATCGCGGCTCGCTGCCCAGGCGTGCCTTCGATTCGCCGACCGGGGTGCGGCGGTGCTGATGGGCGGGTGCCTCCCCGATGCCCCGGTGGCCTACGAGCCGTTTCGCGGCCCGATCGCCGCGCTGATGGTCGGCGAGGGCAGGCCGGAGGGTGCCGGAGCGCCGCTGTTCGATCTCATGAATGCCCTGGTGAAGCCGGACGAGCCCGGGCAGCCGGAGTCGGGGCATGGCCCCGACGCGTTCGAGACGGTCGCCTCGGCGCTCCGGGCGGCATGCGCCCAGCGTCCGGTCGTCCTCGTGCTCGAGGACCTGCACTGGGCCACGCCATCGACGCTGGCGCTGCTCGCCTGGGTCGTCCGCCGGCTGGCCGACTCGAGGCTCCTCGTGCTGATGACCGCCCGCCAAGACCCCCCGGACCGATCGGAGGCGCTGCACGCCGCGATGGCGGAGCTGGCCAGGGAGCCGGGGATGACCAGGCTGGGCGTCCCCGGACTGCAGGCCGAGGACGTGCGGCTGCTGGTCGGCGCCCAGACCGGAATCCCAACTGAACGCGTCGGGGCCGTCGCTTTGCGGCTGGCGGGGCAGTCCGCTGGCAATCCCTTCCTGCTCCAGGAGCTGTGCCGTGACCTGCGAACCGGTGTCGTCCAGGACGGTGGCATCGAGGGGGACCCGCACGTCCCGGACGCGGTCCGCGACCTATTCGTGGGACGAATGCGCCGGCTGCCGGAGCCCCAGCAGCTGGTGCTGGAGATCGCCGCCGTGATCGGGGACCAGGTGCCGTGGACCCTCCTGGCCGCGGTCACCGGCTCCGAGGAGGAGGCGCTCGCGGCGGTGGACGGCGCCTTCGCCATGGGGATCGTCCTGCCCGGGTCGGCGGGTCGGACCGTGCGGTTCCCCCATGCGCTGGCCCGCCAAGCGGTGGTCGGGGCCATCCCGTCCAGTCGGCGTGCCGCCCTTCACGCCCGAGTCCTCGACGTGCTCGAGGTGCGGTCGGGACGCAGTCTCCCCGAGCTCGAGCAGCTGGCCCATCACGCCCTGCACGCCGCCGATCGCCTGGACTCGGCCAAGGAGTACCTGATCGCCTGCGCCGAGCTCGCCGACCGGTCGTTCGCCTACCTGGAGGCCGCCCGCCACTACCAGCGCGCGGCCGGGCTTGCCGGCGCCGCAGCCGAGCGCCACCGGCTCCTGCTCGCCGCAGTCGACTGCCTGCAGAGCTCGGGCGACTACCGGGCGGCTCGCGACCTGAGCGCGAGCATCGTCGCTGAGACCGGCGATCAGCGGACCCGACTCGTGGCGGCGACCCTCATGGAGAACGAGGCCTCGCTCGAGGGTGGCGACCAGCAGGCACTGCGCACCCTCGGCCGGGTGCTCACCGACACTCCCCCCGACCTGGCCGATCCCGCCTACATCGCGGCGCTCGCCGGCCTCGCCCGCGCCTTGGACCAGGTGGCGTGGTCACCGACGGCCCAGGCGCTCAGCGACGCGGCGCTCGCCCGGGCGCGGGCTGCGCGTGACGATCGCCTGATCGCCAGCGTCCTGCAGGCCCGGCTGACCATGGCGCTGGGCCGCCCCGATCGCGCGCGTGCCCTGAGCGCGGACGCCCGGGAGCTGTCCGCCCTGGGCCGGGGCGCCCTCGGTGTCCAGACGTTGGGCACCGCGGGCTTCTTCCGCTGCCTGCTGGGCCTGCGCCTGGGAAATCCGGACGAGGTGGCGGCGGGCACCTCCGACTTCGAGCTCGCCCACGAGCTGAGCGGCGTGTGGTGGTTCGGGTACTGGCCGCAGATTGCGCAGGTCAGTCTTCGATTCATGCACGGCGACCTCGAAGGCGCCGAGGCGCAGGCCTGGCGACTCGCGCGCGGGGTCTTGGAGCGTCACGGCAAGGAGAGCCAGGCACACCTGGGCCTGCACGTGTTCCTGGTCCGCCGCGAGCTCGGGCGGGTCGATGAGGTGCGGCCGCTGGTCTCCGGCGACGAGGATCCGGCCGGGCTGTGGGCTCCCGGGCTGCTCGCCCTCTACACAGAGCTGGGGATGGTCGAGCCGGCGCGGCGGCTCCTCGATGCACTCGCCGCCCCGGACGTGCTGGCGGCGAATGCCCGCACGGAGTACATGCCCACCGCGTTGGGGTTCATGGTCGAGGCGGCGCTGCTGCTGGAGGACTTCGCCGTGCTGCGCCGCCTGCGGCCCCTCCTCGCCGAGCATGCGGGGCTGCTGCTGGTCTCCGAGCAGTTCGTCGCCGTGAGCGGAACGGCCGACCGGTACCTGGGCATGGTGGACTCGGCGCTCGGTGCGGGCGACCCGATCGCGGAGTTCGACGCCGCGGAGGACCTCGCCCGGCGCACCGGCTTCGTCGTCGACCAGGGGCTCACGCTCGCGGCACGGGCCCGTCACCTTGCTGCCACCGAGGGGTCACGGGCACCCCAGGTGCTGGAGTGCGCGGCCGCCGCGCGGGCGCTCGCGGCCCCGATCGGCCAGGTGCGTGTTCTGCGCATGCTGGATGCACTGACCGCAGGCGCGCCGCACCGGCGGGTCGACCCACACGGGCTCACCGAGCGCGAGGCGCAGGTGCTGGCCCTCCTCGGTTCGGGTGCGTCGAACCGGGAGATCGCCCGGCGGCTGACCATCAGCGAGTACACGGCCGCCAACCATGTGCGCGCGATCATGGCCAAGACCGGCAGCGCCAACCGGACCCAGGCAGCACTGCTCGCAGCGCGGGACGCCGGCGGGCCGACACCTCTGCGCCAGGGGCGGGCAACCGAGCGGGCGCCGGGCGCAGAGACCCTGACCGCGGACGCTGAACCGGGGGACGCCGACCCGGGTCGGATCAGGTCGGGGGAGGCTCGGTCCCTTCCCGCTCGAGGCTCGCCGTGACCTCCTCCACGATCGCCCGGGCAGCTGCATGAGCTGCCTGACGCGCGGAAAGCGCACCCTCGGGATCCGGGTCGAGGAGGTAGGTCTTCCCCGGCCGGGCCGCCAGCAGGCTGTGCACCCAGACGGCGTCGTCGTGGTCGTCGGTCTCGTCGCCTGACGCGTCCTGCTCCATCTCGATCCGCACTTCAGGTCAGGGCAGGGTGCGCAGCGCGCGCTTCAATCCACTGCGCACATGCTCGAGCACCTCGAGCCGGGCGGTGAGCTTGTCGTTGGCCGGGACGATGTGCCACGGCGAGTCGCTCGAGGACGTTCGCAGCACCATCTGGTCGACCGCCTGGACGTACTCCGTCCAGCGCTCGCGGTTGCGATAGTCCTCTTCGGTGATCTTGTGCGCCTTCTCCGGGGTTCCCTCGCGGGCCTGGAATCGGGCCAGCTGCTCCTCCTGCGAGATGTGCAGCCAGAACTTCGCCACGAAGTAGCCACGCTCCACCAGCTGGTCCTCGAAGTCGTTGATCTCGTCGTAGGCGCGCTGCCATTCGGCCGGGGACGCGAAGCCCTCGATGCGCTCCACGAGCACGCGGCCGTACCAGGTGCGGTCGTAGATGACCATCTTCCCGGCGGCTGGCAGGTCGCGCCAGAATCTCCAGAGGTAGTGGTACTTGCGCTCCTCCTCGGTCGGGGCGGCTGTCGAGATCACCCGGTAGTCGCCAGCCTCCAGCGCCTGCGTGATTCGTCGGATCGCCCCGCCCTTGCCTGCAGCGTCCCAGCCCTCGAAGGCCAGCACCGTCGACAGTCCCCTGTCCCTGGCCTGCCTGGACAGCCCGTGCACCTCTCGCTGGAGCTTGTTCAGCTCCTTGTCGTAGGCCTCCTTCGAGGTCTTGCGGGTCAGGTCCACAGTGTCGAGCACAGTTGCCTGAGCGGCTCCGGGGGAGAACAGCTGCTCGCTGACGGCCAGACCCTCCGGCGGCTTCTCGGCCAGGCGGGCGGTGAGCGCGTTGAGGATCGTCCGTGCCACGGCGACATCGCGATAACGGGCGTTGGTCGCCTCAATGACCGACCAGGGGGCGCCGGTCACAGACGTCCGGCGAAGCAACTTCTCGAGCTTGTTCCCACTGTCGAGGAGCAGGTCCAGCATCGCCCAGTCGCGCTGGTCCACGCGCCAGCCCTCGGCGTGGTCGCGCTCGGCTTTGCGCATGCGCTTGCGCTGCGTCTTGGCAGGAGTGTGCAGGAAGACCTTGATCACGAGTGTTCCGTTGGCCACCAGGGCGTCCTGCAAGGTCTCGAGATGGTCGATGGCACGCTCGTATGCCTCGTCGCTGAGCTCGCCGGCAAGGTTCTCGTTGAGCAGTCGCAGGATGCCTCCGGCCATCAGAGTGATCCGCCCCTTGGGCGGCATGTCCCGCCACACACGCCAGAAGCGCGGTCGCATCGCCTCCTCGACGGTCAGCGGCCCCATGACCTGGGTCTGGATGAAGCGCGCATCCAGCCACTCGTTGATGCGGTTGACGACCTCGTTGCCGGCGATCCGATCATCGCCGGCCACGAAGACGAGCACGCCGAAGTCGGCCGAGCGAAGGTCGTACTGGGCGTCGATGAGCTCCACCCGCAGTTGCGGCTCGATCGCCTTGAACTCAGCCTTCGACAGCGTGTTGCCGACCTCGGACGCCTCGAGCATGTGCGCACCTCCCGGGTGTCGATTCCACGGCTGACGGTACTCCGGCGAGCGGGGCGAGGCGGCTTGGCGGCGCCCGGCCGGCGCAGCGCCGTTCGGTCCCGGATCAAGTGGCCCCGTCCGTGTCCCCAGGGTCGGCGCCGCGGTCCGCCCCGCGGTCGGCACCCGTGCCGAGCCTGGTGGGCGGCCACCGCGGTGGGCAGCGTGGGATAGACGTTGCCCTCGCCGATGAGGGTCAGGATCCCGGCCCGCTGCAGGAGCTCGGCCAGCTCCACGTGGACGCGAGCCAGGGCGACGTCCATGCCCCTGCGCTGCAGCTCGCGCACCAGCGCCTCGAGGGCGTCGACCGCGGTCGAGTCGGTGTCGACAATGGCCTCGCAGTTGAGCAGCACGGTGCGGACATCGAGTCCCTCGACCTCCCGCTCCTGCACCGCGTCCAGGACCCTCAGGCGGAAGTCCTCGGCGTTGGCGAAGAAGAGGGGAGAGTCGTAGCGGAACACCAGCAGCCCCTCGATCTCCTGGGCCTGCGGGAACTCACTGACGTCGTGCATGCCGGCCAGGTTGGGAACCCGCCCGAGGACCGCGGCGTTTGGCCGCGCGACCCGGGCAAGCATGACGACGGCCGACAGGGCGATCGCGAACCCGATCCCCGCGAGGAGGCTCAACGTGAGCACGGAGACGGCGGTGGCCACCGCCAGCCAGAACTCGCTCCTGCGGAAGTGCCACAGCCACCTGAGCTGCGCGACGTCCACGATCCTGACCGCGGCGAAGACCACGAGGCCACCCAGCGCCGCCATCGGGAAGTCGGCGAGGATCGGGCCGGCGAGGATCAGCACGACCACGACCGCTGCGGCCGCCACCCATCCGTACGCCGGGGTCCTGGCCCCCGAGACCTTCGCGAGGGCCGTCCGGCTGCTGCTGCTGGAGACCGGGAACCCGGAGGTCAGGCTCGCACCGACGTTGGACATCCCGAGGGCGAGCAGCTCGGCGTCAGCGTCGATCTCCTCCCCTTCGTCGGCGAACGCACGTCCGTCCAGGGCGTTGTCGGCGAACGCGACGACCGCGATCCCGATCGCGGGCCCGAGGATCTGGGGCAACAGCGACAGGTCGGAGGGGAGCGACAGGGGCGGCAGACCCTGGGGAATGGTCCCCACGACCTTCACCCCCTCCTCCGCCAGGTCGAGCGCCGTCGTGGCCACGGTCGCCCCGAGCACGGCGAGCAGCGGCCACGGCAGGCGCGGGGCGAACCGGGTGCCGACGAAGAGCGTGACCACGACCGCGACGCCGATGGCCAGCGTGGCCGAGTTGGTCTCGTCCAGGTGCTGGGCCGCCGAGACGATCTGGGCGATGGGCTCGGTCCCGTCGACCTGGACGCCCAACAGCTTGCCCAGCTGCCCGGCGATCATGATCACCGCCACGCCGGCCAAGTAGCCGACGAGCACGGGGCGGCTCAGCAGCCGCGCGACGAACCCCACGCGCAGCGCCCCGGCGGCCAGAGCCAGCACGCCCACCACCAGGGCGCACATGGCGGCCATCGCCGCGTAGGTGGAGGGGTCACCGAGGGCCAGGGGCGCGAGTGCCGCGGCGGTGAGGATCGACGTCGTGGACTCGGGGCCCACGCTGAGCAGCCGGGAGGTGCCCACCACGGCATAGATGGCCAGCGGGGCCAGGCAGGCCCAGAGGCCGACGACCGGGTCCAGCCCGGCAAGTGTTGCGTAGGCCATGACCTGGGGGATGAGGTAGGCGGCCACGCCGAGGCCCGCGAACAGGTCCGGCCGGATGCAGGACCGGTCGAAGTCGCGCAGACGCAGCACGTTGTACTGCTTGGGGCGGGCAGATGCAGCCACGGGGAAAGTGTGGTGCCCCGACGGGGCCGTTGCGGCTCTACGCTGGCCTCATGCTTGGGTTGCGTGCCCGGTGGGGCGAGGTCGCGGGGCGGGACGCGGAGTCCACGTCGGCGCCCGCGCCCGGGTTGGACGCCTTCCATGGTCGGACCGAGGTCCTTGACACCCTGGTCGCCGGCTCGCGGACCGACCCGGCGGCGACCACGCAGGTACTGGGGCCCGGCCCCACGATCGAACGGTGGCCGGAGGGCGGGACCGGCCAAGCGATGCCCGCAGCCCGATGCCGCCCCGAAGCCGGACGCCCCGCCCGCCCGGCCCGTTCCCCTGGTCAGCCGCCGGGTCGCCGCCGAGATCGGGATGTACACGGGCGCTGCGCTGGTCCTCGTGTCGGTCATCGGGGTGGTGGCCCGAGGCTGGATCGACTGGGAGCCCGCCGTGCGGGGGTCTTCGCGAGTCTTGCCACGGTGGCGCTCATCTGTGCGGGGCTGTTCGTGCGGCTCCCATGGAGTCGGCCGCTCAGCGACGAGCGGCGACGCGCCGTGTCCGCGCTGCTGGTCACCGGCAGCGCGGGCGCCGCGACCGCCTTGGCCGTTGCGCCCGCATTAGGCGACGGCGTCCTGTCGGCGGGGGCGGGCGAGGCTGCTCGGGCGGTAGGCATGGTCCTGGCCATCCTGATTGCCAACCTGGTCGCGCGGACCCCGGTTTCCGAATCGGCCCTGCTCTGGGCGCTGGCGTGGGCCGTGTGGGTCGCGACGCCTCCGGGCCCGGGCACGTGGGCCGCCCTCGTGGGCCTGGGGGCTGCGTGGGCCGCGGCGGGCTTCGGCGCGGGCTGGGCCCGCGGCCGGCGCACGGCACTGGTGCTGGGTTCGACCCTTGCCCTGCTCGCCTCGGTGGGGATGGCCGCGGGCCCCTGGGCCGTGCCGACCCGCGTGGCGCTCGCTACGGTCGTGGTGCTGGGGCTGGGGGGTTCCTGCGCGGTCGTGCGAACCACTGGCTCGCCCTCGGGGCCGGGGCCGCGACCGCACTTGCGGCGTCGGTCGCCGGAGACCTGGTGGGCCCGGCCCTGGCCCTGCTCGTGGGTGGACTCGCGACCATGGCGGTGTCGTGGATCGCGCTGCGGGCTGCTCGCCGGGACTGAGCCAGGGCCTAGGCTCAGCCCGTGCTGATCCGACACCTGACGGTCGGGGGCCTGCGCTCATACGGCCCCGAGCCCCAACGCATCGACCTCGCCCCTCTGACCCTCGTCTTCGGGCCGAACTCTGCGGGCAAGTCCTCGTTGCTGTCCGTGCTGCCGATGCTGGCGCAGACGGCGGTGCGCCCCGACGTCCTGACGATGTCGGGCGACATCGTGGAGGGCGGGTCGTTCCGGATGGCCGTGCACCGGCACGCCGAGGACGCGCCGATGACCCTCGGGTTCGGGTGGACCTCGGAGCAGGGCGTGCCCCGGGAGGCGGCCATCTCGTTCCGGTGGGACCCGGTCCGCCGGGCCGGCATCCGCTCGCACACCGAGCTGGCCGACGGCGCGGACGCGGCGTCGATCGAGGGCCCCCGACCGTGGGGCGACCAGCCGGGCGTCGCCATCCACCACCGGGTCACCGACGAGTTCTGGGGCACCCTGCAGCACGTGCTACTTCCTCGGGCCGATGCGGGCCAGGGCGGAGCGCGCCACGCTCGTGGGTCAGGGCATGGGCGACTACGTCGGTCCCGAGGGCGAGGAGATGGCCGCGATCCTGCACGCCAGCCCGGAGCTGGTGGAGCAGGTCAACCAGCTGGTGCGACCGGCTCGGCCTCGGCTACCACGTGCACATGCTCGACCCGGTCAGTCAGGACATCGTCCTGACGGCCGGGCGACTTCGCCGTCCTCGCGCTGGAGGACGTGCGCCGGGACCCGCCGGTCCTCGTATCGCCGCGGGGCGTCGGCTACGGCATCGGGCAGCTGCTGCCGATCATCGTGCAGTCGCTGCTCACGCGCGGCGGGCTGATCCTGGTCGAGCAGCCGGAGGTGCACCTGCATCCGCGGCTGCAGGCCGTCCGTGGCCGACCTGTTCATCGACACCGTGGTCTCCGGGCGGGCGCAGCTGCTGATCGAGACGCACTCCGAGCACCTGGTGCTCAGACTGCTGCGACGCGTCCGCGAGGGAGCGCTGGCTCCCGACGACCTGGCGATCCTCTACGTCGACCTCGACGAGACGGGCGAGGCCTTCGTGCGCCGGCTGGAGGTGGACGCCGAAGGCGACCTGATCGACGGCTGGCCGGGCGGCTTCTTCGACGAGCGGCTGGCAGAGGTGCTGGGCGGGCGCTGCGTGACCGGCAAGGCCGAGCTGCCGCGACGCACCGTGTTCGGCGTCGGCATCTCCACGAGCGCCCTCGGGGACCGCGCGGAGGACCCGGCGCTCCGCCGGGCGATCCACGAGGAGCTCCTCGAGGACCTCGCGGTCCACGGCCGGCTGGTCTTCACGTCCCAGGCGCACCTGGACCTGTTCGTGGCCACCGTGAGCCGGCTGCCGACCTCGCTGGCCAAGGCCTGGGAGGTGGTCCTGTCCAGCCGGCGGGTCCAGGTCGGGATCGCGCGACCCCCGCTGCAGGAAGCGCTCGGCGACATCCTCGACCCCGGGCTCATCGACTCGGAGCTCGCCGACGACCTCGAGCTCGTGCTCGTGGAGGCCGACCAGGCCGAGCTCCTCGGCGTGGCAGCCGACGAGTTCTCGGCGACCACCCCGTCGGGCCTCGTGGAGATCGGCCGGATCACCACCGCCGGGCGCACCTCGGTGCTGCGGTTCGCCCGTGAGGTCCTGGACGCCCCGCTGCGCGAAGGGGTGAACCGTGAGGTCGAGTGGACGCGAGCGGTTCGGACCGCTGGCCGCGGACAGCAAGCCGCTGGTCATCTACGACAAGTTCGTCGGCCAGCAGACGGTGCGCCGCTACCTGCACGGCCAGGGTCAGCGGCGACGGCCTCACGTGGTTCCTCGCCAGGGTCGGGATGGTGCCCGGCCGGCGTGTGCGGATCATCACCGCCGTGACCGACACCGTCGACCGGGGCCAGCGTTTCGACGAGGAGGCCATGGTCGCGGGCTTCCACCGGATGATGGCCTCGATGGCCGACCGGGACCTGCGCGCTCGAGCTGGTCCTGGTCCCGGAGCGGGCTCGCGGCGCCGGCGGCCGCGGCGTCGAGCGGTTCGGGCACGACCGGCACGTCCGGTTCGGCGAGCGGGCGGCGCTGGCGCTCGGGGCCGGGATGCAGGCCTTCGCCAACGCGACGTTCCGCGAGACCGTCACGGTCGCCCGACTGCCGATCGCCGATGCCAAGGCGC
Organism: uncultured Actinomycetes bacterium; assembly: GCA_963793175.1. Taxonomy (GTDB): domain Bacteria; phylum Actinomycetota; class Actinomycetes; order S36-B12; family CAIYMF01; genus Prado023. Next base: position 162,234 of record CAWBYT010000009.1, on the reverse strand, counting down.
GTGAGGAGCGGTCGGTGAAGGCCGCCGTGCGCCCGCCCCCGGGAGGCTGGCTCGGCTGACGCTCCGGCCAGTGCGGCGTGCCGCGACTTGCCGGAAGCCTGCGACCGTGCGGAGGCTCGACCGTGCGGGAGGCCGGCGATCCTACCGGGCGACCGGCTGCCCCGCCGCCCACACGCGGGTGAGGTTCAGGTCGGCGTCCATGTGGCACAGGTCGGCGCGCATCCCGGCGGCCACGGCCCCGCGGTCGGTGAGGCCGAGCATCCGCGCGGGCGTCGAGGTGGCGGCAGCGAAGGCCGCCTCCGGGCTCAGCCCGACCTCGCGGATCGCGAACGCGACAGCTCGGTCCATGGTCAGGGTGGAGCCCGCGATCGCCCCGCCCTCGACCAGCCGGGCGACCCCGTTGACCACCTTCACGGCGAGGTCGCCGAGCATGTAGTCGCCGTCCTGGCCGGCGGCGGCGGTCATCGCGTCCGTGATCAGGACGATGCGGCCCTGGGACGCCCGCTCGGCGAAGGCCGCCGAAGCGGGATGGATGTGAACGCCGTCCAGGATCAGCTCGCTGGTGACCCGTTCGTCCTCGGTGAGGGCCACGATCGGGCCGGGCTCCCGGTGGTTCACCGGTCGCATCGCATTGAACAGGTGGGTGGCGCAGGACGCGCCGGCGTCGATTGCGAGCGCGGACCTGGTCGTAGGTGGCGTTCGTGTGCCCGACGGCGGCGATCGTCCCGGCGGCGTGGAACCGGCGCACGGCATCCACCCCGTGCGGGTACTCCGGGGCGAGCGTGACCATGCGGATCGTTCCGCGGCCGATCTTGATGAGCCGCTCGACCTCAGCGGGGTCGGGATCGCGCAAGGCGCTCGGGTCGTGGGCGCCCTTGTACTCGATTGCGATCCAGGGACCCTCCAGGTGGCTGCCGGCGATCACTCCGCTCTCGGTCAGGTCCGCGAGCACTTCGACGTCGTGGGCTAGTGAAGCCGGGTGGGCCGACACGAGACTGGCGATGATCGTGGTAGTGCCGTGCTGGCGGTGGGCCTCGGCGAACCGCTCCACGGCGGCCGGGTCGGCTCCGACGACTGTTGCGCCGCCCCCTCCGTGGGTATGGATGTCGATGAAGCCGGGCGAGAGGTAGCCGCCGTCCAGCTGCACGTCGGCCGGGCGCGGCGGTGACCCGCTGCCGACGGCCACGATCGAGGCCCCGTCGACCTCCACCCAGCCGGTGGGCAGGATCCCCGTGGGGGTGACGATGGCGGCTCCGGCGAGGATCTGGGTCATTGCCCGATCGTGCCGCGCGGGCAGGGTGCGTCGCGCGCCGGAGGGCCCGAGGGCGTCGCGTACGGTGTCGGGCATGGCCGACGGCGATGGGCAGGCAGCGGACGGGGGCGAACCCGCCGGAGGCCCGGTCGACGGGTCCGCGGGGGGTCCGGCAGGGGCTTCGGGTGCCACTTCCCGCGCTGGCTCCGGGAAGCCGGTGCGCACCCGGCGACCGATCTGGCTGGCCGCCCTGGCAGCGCTGGTCACGTTCCTGGCGATCTTCGGGCTCTGGCAGCGCAAGAACGCCGAGCTGCCCGATTCCGACGCGCCCGGGTCCCCGGGCGGGCTGTTCGTCGCGAACCAGGCCCAAGGCACGTCGCTGACCGGGGTGGGGCGGATCCTCGGGCTGAAGCAGCCGTGCACCGCGTGGCTCCTCGACATCGGCGGTGCCCCGGACACGCCCGCGTTCGCGGTCACGAGCGGTCGCTGCGCCGGGGCGACCGACCCCGCCGTGGTCCTGACCGACGTGAAGGTCGAGGGCGCGAGCGTCGAGTTCAACGCCTTCGCGACGCTGACGTCCGCGGGGCGTCCTAATGTCGTCCCGGCCGCCATCGACGAGGTGGTCTGGGCCTCGGTCCGGGGCACCGACCTGGCCGTCCTGCGACTTGCCACCACGTACGGTGATCTGACCGGACTGGGGGTGCGCCCGATCGCGGCGGCGACCGCGCCGGAACAGGGCGCCGAGATCCTGGTCGCAGGGGTCCCGGTCGAGGGGATCGAGTCCGACCAGCGCTTCCTGCGGGGCAGCCGCTGCCAGGTGGGCCACACCGCCGACGTCCTGGAGAACGGCTGGCTGTGGCACGACCTGCAGGCCTCCGACTGCGCCGGGATCCTCGGAGGATCCGAGGGCTCCGCGGTCTTCAACCCGGCCGGTGCCGCGGTCGCGATGGTGACCACCACGACGATCGGCGCGCAGGACGAGCGGGCCTGTGCGCTCGGCCGGCCCTGCGAGGTCGTGGCGGGGGGCGGCACCTCCGCGAAGGACGACACCAGCTACCTGGTGCCCGTGGGGGGCCTGGCCGGCTGCTTCCCGGGCGGGGAGTTCACCCTGGGCGGCTCCTGCGGCCTGGAGGATCCGGCGACGGTCGTCAAGGCTGCGGCGTCGGCGGGTGTCGCCAAGCCCGGATCGACCGTCGAGCTCCGCGTGGACGACCCGGGCCAGGACGAGGCCGAGGCGGCGGAGCAGGAAGGCACGGCCGCCGAGGTCAGGCAGGGCCGGCTCGGCGTCATCGACTGCCGCGTCCCGGACGACGAGGATGTCGCCGTCCCGCCCGACCGGTCCGCCGCAGGGTCGGTGTACGTGGTCACCCTGCCGACGGACGAGGGATTCTCCTTGGCCTGCGTCGGCCCGGCCGGCCAGCCGACCGAGCTCGTCGATCGAGGCCGACGGCACCCCGCCCGATGCCGGGTCCATCGCGCTGACCACGACCCAGATCGAGTCGGGCGTCCAGGTCGAGCCCGTCTTCGACCCGCCCGAGCTCAGCCGGTTCAGATGGGTCAGCGGACCAGCGGGCGCCATCGACTGCGCGACGGCCGAGGGCTACGTGGAGTACGGGGGCGTCCCGGCCACGATCCAGGCCGCCGACCAGCCCAGCACGGTCTGCGTGATCGGCATCGACGCGGCCGGGAACGAGTCGGTGCCCGCTGCCATCGAGGTCGAGTAGCGGGCACCCGGAACCCGTCGGCTGACAGGATGGCGGCCATGACCGCACCCTCCACCTACCAGCTGAGGGCGGCAGTCGCCCTGGCCATGCCCGGCATCCGCGCCGACCTCGAGGATCTCGTCCGGATCCCCAGCGTGAGTCGCGAGGGGTCGGCCTCCCCCGAGGTGGCCCGCAGCGCCGAGGCGGTGGCGGCTCTCCTGCGCGACGCAGGGATCACGGACGTCCGCGTGCTCGCGGCCGACGGTGGCGGGCCGGCGGTGCTGGCCCGTGTCCCGGCTCCGCCGGGGGCCCGACCGTGCTGCTCTACGCGCACCACGACGTGCAGCCCGCGGGAGACCTGACCGACTGGACCAGCCGACCCCTTCGAGCCGGTCGAGCGTGACGGGCGGCTCTACGGCCGCGGCGCCGCCGACGACAAGGCCGGCATCATGGCCCACGTGGGGGCTCTTCGGGTGCTGCTGGCCGCCCACGCCGACGGGCTGCCCGTGGGGGTCACGGTCTTCGTGGAGGGCGAGGAGGAGGTCGGGTCGCCGACCTTCGCCGCCTTCCTCGCCGAGTACGGAGACCTGCTGGCAGCTGACGTCGTCGTCATCGCCGACTCGTCGAACCGGGACGTCGACGTGCCCACGTTCACCACGTCCCTGCGCGGCCTGGTGGAGGTGTTCGTGGAGGTGCGCACGCACGCCGGCGAGCAGCACTCCGGGGTGTTCGGCGGGATCTTCCCCGACGCGCTCACCGCGCTGTGCCGCGTGCTGGCCGCGCTGCACGACGACGCGGGTCGGGTGGCGGTGCCCGGGCTGGTGCGCGGGCCGGTGCCCCTCGTGGACGTCGACGAGGCCGCGCTGCGGGCCGAGGCCGGCGTCCTCGACGGCGTGGCGTCGATCGGGGAGGGGACGGCCGCCGACCGGATCTGGTCCCAGCCCGCGGCCGCCGTGCTGGCCATCGACGCCCCACGCGTCGAGGCGGCTGCGAACGTGCTGCTCCCCGTCGCCCGGGCGAAGGTCAGCCTGCGGATCGCCCCCGGGCAGGATCCGCTCGCAGCGCAGGAGGCCCTGTCGGCGCACCTGGTCGCCAGCGCGCCGTGGGGGGTCTCGGTGACGTGCACGCCGGGCTCCGCGGGCAACGCCGTGGCGCTGGTCCCGAGTGGTCCGCGGGCCGAGGTCGCACAGGCGGCGTTCACCGACGCATGGGACGGCGTGGCGCCGGTCCGCATGGGCATCGGGGGATCGATCCCCTTCATCTCGGACATCGCCGAGAGGTTCCCCGAGGCCACGATCCTGGTCGTCGGCCCGGGGGACCCCGCCTCGAGCTGGCACGGCGCCGACGAGAGCGTCGACCTGGAGGTGCTGCGCCGGCTCACGCTGGCCGAGGTGCTCCTGCTGGCACGCCTGGGGCAGTGACCTCCGTCAGGCAGCGAGTGGTGCGGGCGCAGCTACGCGGCTTCCTGCCGGTGTCGGAACCGGCCACGGCGTCCTGGCTGATCGAAACCCCCGAAGTCCTAGAAGAACGACCCGAAGTCCAAGCCGTCCCCGACGTTGGTGTCCGGGAAGACCACCGGCGCGAGCACAGCCGCCCCAACGACTCCGCCCACCACACCGCCCGTGACCCACTCGCGGCGACCCGGCGTCCCCGCCGGGGCGGGCGCCTGACCGCGTGCGTCCACGTTCGGCACCCACTGCGCGCCGTTCCAGCGCCAGTAGCCATCGGGGCTGACGTTCGGGTCGGTCATGTCGGGCTCCTCTCATCGGGAGGCATCCGCTTCCCGCTTGAGTGAGTACATGCCCTGGGTCACCTGACCTTAAACGTCGGCGCGCATCCCAGGGGACCGCGAAATGAGCCCCTCGTCTGGTATTCGGCTCACGCACTTCGAGCCGGCCGCATCGGCCCTCGGATCGCCCTGCACATCCCCCTTTGCCCAAGCAATTCCTGACGATTCTCAGGGCTTCTTACCACATCGCCAGCGCGACCGGGAACGGAGGACAAGGCGGGGGACAAAGACGGACCCTGCCCTACCGACTCGCGCACGGGGCGGGTTAGGTTGCGGGCTCGGGAAGGCCGAGATGCCCGTCACATATGTCCGTATTCGACCCATTTAGAGTCATTTGTCGTCCACTCGAGGGAGTTCATCGCCGTGGTTTCGCGAAGCAATCAGGTCATTTCACGCAGCACATTCGTCCGTGTGCGTTCCGTGATCTTCGTCATTTGTGGCGCAATCCTCGCCGCGATGCTCGGAACGGCCGCCACCGCTCCGGCCACGGCAGCGCCGCTCTCGGTGCGGCTCGACCTCAGGGTGCTCGTGGTCCACGACCCGAGCACGCAGGCCTTCGAGGACCTCATGGCCCGCGACGGGATCCCATTCGACGCGATCGACATCGCCGCACGCCGCCACGCATCACCGCGGGCACCCTGGTCGACGGGTCGGGGACCGCCAAGTACCAGGCGGTCATCGTCCCCAACCTGGAGACGGGTGCGGGCGCAGCCCTGGCGCGCGGAGCTGGCCGTCCTACGAGGCCACCTACGGCGTCCGACAGCTGGCCGCCTACGTCTTCCCCAACGCACTGGTGGGCCTCAACCCCCCGGCGTACTCGGGGAGCATGGACACGCGCACCCTCACCGTGGCGGCGGGCGCCCGAGCCGCCGGTGCGCCGTTCAGCTACCTCCGGGGACCCGTCCCCTTCGACGTCGGCTCGTACGGATACGAGGCGACCGTGGGGACGCTCCCGGCCGGGGTGACCGTGACCACAGATGGCGACCGGGGCCGCCGGGACGATGGTCGGCGTCATCGCCAACGGCGGGGTCGAGACGATGTTCCTGACGTTCAACGCCAACAGCTACCAGTCGCACCTGAAGCTGCTCGGGCCCGGCATCCTGAACTGGCTGACCGGCGGGATCCACCTCGGCCTGAACCGCTCCTACCTCGCGGTGCACGCCGACGACGTCCTGAGCGAGGACTCCCGGTGGAGCGTCAGCGCGAACTGCACGCCGGGCGACTCCACCTGCGCGGCCACGACCACCGACATCATCATGAGCGCGGCCGACGCCAACCAGCTGCGCACCTGGCAGACCAACAACGGCCTCAAGATCGACTTGGTCTACAACGCCGGACCGGCCGTGGCCCGCGGTGACGCGGGGACGAACGGCTCGCTGACCAAGACGCTGCTGGACAACAAGGCGAGCTTCCGGTGGGTCAACCACACGTTCAACCACGACTACCTGGGCTGCACCCTGGCGGCCAACTTCAACTGCCTGACCCAGAACCCGTCGCCCGCCGACCCCGGCAACCCGAACCTGTGGGTCCAGTACGGGGCGATCCACGGCGAGATCAACAGCAACCTGGTCACTGCCCCGTTCAACACGCTCCCGGTCGACCCGACCGAGCTGGTGACCGGCGAGCACTCCGGGCTCAGGGACACGAACGCCGGGCGGGTGCAGGGGGACAACCCCAACCTCGTCCAGGCGATCAACGCCCTGGGCATCAAAGTCATCGCGTGCCGACATCTCCAAGGACCCGGATCCAGCGAGCGGTCGGTGGCGCGGTCACGCTGCCGCGCTACCCGAACAGCCTGTACTACAACGTCGGGACGGCCGCCGAGCTGGTGGATGAGTACAACTTCATCTACACCCCCGACAATCCCAATACGTCCGCCGTGGAGGGCTCGTGCGTCGCCTCGAGCGTGAACACCTGCCTCACGGCTCCGCTGCCGGCCAACGGGTTCACCACCTACATCGCACCGTTCGAGGCGAGGCAGACCCTCGGGCGGGTACTCAACAACGACCCGCGACCGCACTTCATCCACCAGTCGAACTTCGCCGAGGAGCGCCTGGCCTACACCTGGCTGGACACCATGCTGGCGCAGTACCGGGCGGCCGTCGCCGACCAACATGCCGATCCTGAATCCCACCATGACCCAGGCCGCCGATGTGCTGGCGAAGCAGAACTCGTGGAACGCGATCAAGGGCGGCGTCACCGCCTACGTCAAGGGCGGCCAGATCGTCATCACGTCGCCGACCGCCGGGTGGGTGCCGCTCACTGCGGCCACCGGGCTCGTCACCGGCACCCCGACCCCCTGGGGCGAGAGCTACGCCGGCACCCGCTCGGGGTGGATGTAGCTGCAGGCCGGTGAGACCGTGGTGATCGATGCCCAGCCGGCGCCGCCGGGCGCCGGAGTCCAGCCGGGCGTGACGCCGACCCCGATCGTCGTGCCGGTCGTCGCCGAACAGCCGCGCCGGTCGCCGCGTTCACCGTGAACTGCGTCGGGCCTGGCCTGCGCGGTCGACGGCAGCGGCTCCACCGATCCCGACGGCAGCGTCGTGTCCCACCAGTGGACGTTCGGGGACGGCTCCGGGGCTGTGGGAGCGCGGCCCGCGGCGCACACCTTCGCGACGGCCGGGAGCTACACGATCACCCTGACGGTCTTCGACGAGCGCAGCGGCAATGCCGCTTCGTCGCAGACGGTCACGGTCCTGCCCGCCCCGACCGTCAAGACGAAGGCGGTCAGCCGGTCGGGCAAGCTCAGGGTCGACGTCGACCCGAACCTGAAGAAGAAGGGCTACTGGCGCGTCCAGGTCCAGAAGCAGAGCAAGGACGGCAGCTGGACCACCCTGAGGAAGTCCTACAAGACCCAGGGCAAGAAGGAGACCCGGACGATCAACCTCAAGAAGGGCGTGTACCGGGTCGTGAGCGCGCCCCGGACCGGGTACGGCGTGGGGTACTCCGCGCCGGTGGCGCTCAAGCGGTGATCGACCGGAGCGCGCCGGCCCGCACCCCGCGCGGCCGGCGCGCTCCGTGACTCGACGCTCTGCGCTGCGCTCGCTGGGGTGCTGGAGTGCTGGTGCCCCCGGCAGGATTCGAACCTGCGCGCATGCCTCCGGAGGGCACCGCTCTATCCCCTGAGCTACGGGGGCCAGGGTGCCGCCATGCTACCGGCGGGGGACCGACGCCCCAAATCCCCATCGCCGATCCGGGGATCGGCGATGGGACGGCCGGTTCGGCGAGCCGGCCGTCCGACGCCTGGCCGCAGCGGCGTCCCGCGGCACTACGATTCGCCCATGACTCCCGACGCCCTGGCAGCACTCGTCTCCGCCACGGTCAGCGATCTCGTCGAGGGCAACCGGCTGCGACCTGCCGGACGGCTACCGGATCGACGCCCAGGTCGAGCGGCCCCGGAACCGCGACCACGGCGACTACTCCACCAACATCGCGATGACCCTGGCCAAGGCCGCGCAGGACCCCACCCCGGGTCGATCGGCGAGATGCTGGCCGAGCAGCTGGCGATGAGCCCGGCGATCGCCACGCGCCGAGGTGGCCGGCCCCGGCTTCGTCAACATCACCCTCGAGGCAGCCAGCCAGGGTGAGGTCGCGGACCGGATCGTGATCGAGGGCGCCCACTACGGCCGCGGCACGACCCAGCGCGGCAGGTGGATCAACATCGAGTTCATCTCGGCGAACCCGACCGGCCCGATCCACCTCGGGCACACGCGCTGGGCGGCCGTCGGGGACTCCATCGCCCGGGTCCTGGCAGCCCAGGGCGCGGACGTCACCCGCGAGTTCTACATCAACGACCGCGGCGTCCAGCTGGAGCGCTTCGGCCAGTCGGTCATGAACGCCGCCCACGGGCGCCCGGCCCCCGAGGGCGGCTACCACGGGGGCTACGTCAAGGACATCGCCGCGTCGATCGTGGCCAACGACTCGGGGATCGCCGAGCTGCCCGCCGACGAGCAGCTCGTGGCCTTCCGGGAGCTCGGGTACCGGGCGATGCTCGAGTCGCAGCAGGAGAGCCTCGCCCGGTTCGGCACGCACTTCGACGTCTGGTACTCCGAGCGCACGCTGCACGAGTCGGGTGCCGTCGAGCAGGCGTTCGCGAAGCTGCGCGAGCAGGGCCACGTCTTCGAGGCGGACGGCGCGGTGTGGCTGCGCACCACCGACTTCGACGACGACAAGGATCGCGTCCTGGTCAAGGCCGACGGCGACCTCACGTACTTCGCCTCCGACACCGCGTACTACATCGACAAGCGCAACCGCGGCGCCGACCTGTGCATCTACCTGCTGGGAGCCGACCACCACGGCTACGTGAACCGGCTGCGGGCGGTCGCGGCGTGCGCCGGGGACGACCCGGACGCCCACATCGAGGTCCTGATCGGCCAGCTGGTCAAGATGGTCAAGGGCGGCGAGGAGGTCCGGCTGAGCAAGCGCGCGGGCAACATCATCACGATCGACGACCTGGTCGACGAGGTCGGCACCGACGCCGCCCGCTACTCCCTGATCCGCTACCCGGTCGACTCCCCGCTCGTCCTCGACGTCGACCTGCTGCTCCAGCGCACGAACGACAACCCCGTGTACTACGTCCAGTACGGGTCGGCGCGGATCGCCTCGGTGCTGCGCTCCGCCGCGGATCTGGGCATCGACTGGCGTGCCGCGCCGTTCGACCCGGCGCTGCTGTCCAACGAGCGGGAGAACGACCTGCTGGGGGTGCTCGCCGAGTTCCCGCGCGTGGTGGCCAGCGCCGCCGAGCTGCGCGAGCCGCATCGGGTGGCCCGCTACCTGGAGCGGCTGGCCACGGCCTACCACCGCTTCTACGACGTGTGCCGGGTGCTTCCGATGGGCGAGGAGCCGGTGGAGCCGCTGAACATCGCCCGCCTATGGCTCTGCGCGGCCTCCCGCCAGGTCCTGGTCAACGGGCTGACCCTGCTGGGGGTCTCCGCGCCCGAGCGGATGTAGCGTGCCCGGCCCGGACCGGTTCCCACCCGATCCACCGGGGCCGCATGAACCGGCCGACCGCGTTCGGGAGGAGGGTGGTTCACCGGCGCTCGTCCACCTTGCCGAGCGCCTCGAGGGGCCTGCTGGGGAGGCCCTCGGGTTCTGGATCGCGGTCTACGCCCGATTCGCCCGGCACCGCGGCTCGGTGCTCGCCGGCGGGCTCGCCTTCTTCGCGCTCCTGTCGATCGTGCCGGCAGTGCTCTCCATGGGCGCGGTCGTGGCCATGTTCCTCGACCCCGCCCAGTTCGTCGCCAGCGTCGAGGAGACCTTCTCGGACAGCCCCGAGCTCCTCGACGCCCTGCAACCGGTGCTCGACCAGATCGCCGCCCTCGCCCCGACGGCCCCCGGCACCCTGGGCCTGGCGGGCGGGGTCGGCTTCCTGCTCGCGCTGTACGCGGCCAGCAAGTTCCTCTACGTCGGCAGGCAGGTCCTGGACGTCGCGTTCGAGCTCGAGCCCCAGCACCCGAGCCTGCTGGGTCGAGGAGCCGCGGTCCTGCTCACCCTCGTGGCCGAGGTCCTCATCATCATCGGGGTGCTCGCGCTGGCGCTCGTACCGCGGGTGGTCGAAGCGCTGCGGTTCGGGGACCTGATCAGCCGCAACGTGCAGGTCGGGCGAGGGCCGGCAATGGTCCTCGTGGTCTACCTCCTGCTCACGGCGGCGATGCGCTTCGGCATCCGGGCACGGCGCGCGGTCCGGTGGCTGAACCTGGGCGCAGCGCTCGGGACCCTGCTGATCGTGCTCGGAACCTTCGGCCTCGGCTGGTACCTGTCGGCGTCCACGACGTACTCACAGATCGTGGCTGTCCTGGGCGGCGTGATCGCCCTGGAGATCTGGCTCTATCTGATCGGCCTGGCGATCGTGGGCGCCGCGGAGATCGAGGGGATGCGCCTGGGGTTCCGCCGTCGCGACCGCCGCCGGGCGGCGACCCCCGCGTAGGGCCCACCGGAGGGGCCCACGCAGCTCAGGGGTCGATCCGTCGGACAGGCTCTAGGATCGCGCAATGCGCGCACATCCCGCGGGGCCGATGCACGGCGAGTTCGCCCCGGCCGCTCCGGTCCCGACGGTCCCCGACTCGGCCACGATGGCGCGGATCGACCCGCAGATCTGGCCGGCGACGGCCCGCAGGGACGCCGGCGGAGCACTGAGCGTCGGCGGATGCTCGGTGCGCCAGCTCGCAGCCACCCACGGGACGCCCGCCCTCATCCTCGACGAGGCGGACTTCCGCGCCAGGGCGGCGGCGTTCCAGTCGGCCTACACCGACCGGACGGTTCCCGGATCGGTGTCGTTCGCCGGGAAGGCGTTCCTGAGCTCGACTACCGTTCGCTGGCTTGCCGAGGCGGGCCTCGGCCTGGACGTCTGCAGCGCCGGCGAGCTCGCCCTGGCCCGCGCGGCCGGCTTCCCACCCGAGCGGATCAGCCTGCACGGGAACAACAAGTCGACCGACGAGCTGCGGGCCGGGTTGGCCGCCGGCATCGGCCGCTTCGTGATCGACTCGTTCGACGAGGTCGGCCGGCTGGCCGACGAGGCCGGTGCGGCGGGCGTGGTCGCCGACGTGCTGGTCCGCGTCACCACGGGCGTCGAGGCGCACACCCACGAGTTCATCGCGACCGCCCATGAGGACCAGAAGTTCGGCCTGTCGCTCACCTCGGGTGCGGCCCGCGACGCGGTGCTGGCAGCCGTTGCCCGGCCCGAGCTCCGCGTGCTCGGCGTGCATTCCCACATCGGCTCCCAGATCTTCAACACCTCCGGCTTCGAGGTGGCAGCCCATCGTGTCGTCGGCTTCATCGCCGACCTCCGCGACAACGACGGCGTCAGCGTGGCCGAGCTCAACCTCGGGGGCGGGATGGGCATCGCCTACCTGCCGACCGACGACCCCGTCGCGCCGGTGGGGATGGCCGAGGCGCTGCGGGGCATCGTCGCGGGGGAATGCGCCCGCCGGGGGATCGACGTCCCGCGGATCGCCGTCGAGCCCGGTCGCGCGATCGTGGGTCCGAGCATGATCACCCTCTACGAGGTCGGCACGATCAAGCCCGTCGAGTACCGGACGGGGAGCTGGCGGACCTATGTGTCGGTCGACGGCGGCATGAGCGACAACATCCGCACGGCGCTCTACGACGCCGACTACACGGTCGTCCTGGCCTCGCGGGCGTCCTCGGCGCCCGCGATGCTGGCGCGGGTGGTGGGCAAGCACTGCGAGTCCGGCGACATCGTGGTCCGCGACGCCTGGCTGCCCGCCGACCTGGAGCGCGGCGACCTGCTGGCGGTGGCGTCCACCGGCGCCTACTGCCGGGCCATGGCCTCCAACTACAACCTGGTCGCGCGCCCCCCGGTGGTCTCCGTGCGCGGCGGGGTGGACCGAACAGTGCTCCGCCGCGAGACCGAAGCCGACATGTTCAGCCTGGACGCGGGCCTCTAGCGCCTTCCACGGATTGCGCTGACGATTCCGACGTCCTGATGGTCGGTTCCGTCGGCGCACGGACGGTGGTCCCCTCGGGGGCGTGAGAGAATCGGGTTTCCTCCATACTCGATCGCCCTTCCCTTCGAGGAGTCCGCATGGCAGCGCCCCCCGACGAGCTGGCGGTCGTCGTGCTCGGCGGCGGGACGGTCGGCGCGCAGGTCGTGCGGCTGCTCGAGGAGCAGGCCGACCACCTGGCGGCCCGGGTCGGGGCCCGGCTCGTCGTGACCGGCGTGGGGGTGCGCGACACCGCCCGCGAGCGTCCCGGGATCCGCCCGGGGCTGCTCAGCGCCGACCTGCTCGGCCTGCTCGACACCTCGCCCGATCTCGTGGTGGAGCTGATGGGCGGCATCGAGCCCGCGCGCGAGCTCATCCTCAGGGCGCTCAAGAGCGGGGCCTCGGTGGTCACGGCGAACAAGGCGCTCATCGCGACGGACGGCGCCACCCTGCACGCAGCCGCCGAGGAGGCCGGGGTCGACCTCTCCTACGAGGCCGCCGTGGCCGGGGCGATCCCGCTGCTTCGCCCGCTGCGGGAGTCGCTCGCCGGGGACCGGATCCGCCGCGTGCTCGGCATCGTGAACGGCACGACCAACTTCATCCTGACCCAGATGGACGCCACTGGCGCGTCCTTCGCCGACGCCCTGGCCGAGGCGCAGGCCCTCGGGTACGCGGAGGCCGATCCCACCGCCGACGTCGAGGGCCTGGACGCCGCTGCCAAGGCCGCGATCCTGGCCTCCCTGGCGTTCCACACCCGGGTGACCCTCGACGACGTCGAGGTCGAGGGCATCACGTCCGTGTCGTCGGCCGACGTCGCCGCCGCCGACGAGATGGGCTTCGACATCAAGCTCCTGGCGATCGCGGAGCTCATCGAGTCCGCAGCCGTGACCGGGGTCAGCGTCCGCGTCCACCCGACCCTGGTGCCGAAGTCCCACCCGCTGGCCGGCGTGCGCGACGCGTTCAACGCGGTGTTCATCGAGGCCGACGCAGCCGGACAGGTGATGTTCTACGGTCGCGGGGCCGGGGGCGCGCCGACCGCCAGCGCCGTCCTCGGCGACATCGTGACCGCCGCCCGCAACCGGGTCTCGGGGTCCACCGGGCCGGGCGAGTCCTCCTACGCCGCCCTTCCGGTCCTCTCGATGGGGGCCGCGACCACCGCCTACTTCGTGCACCTGCGGGTCCTCGACCGGCCCGGCGTCCTGGCAGCGGTGGCCGGCGTGTTCGCCGAGCACGGAGCGAGCATCCGCAGCATGACCCAGAAGGGGGAGGGCGACCAGGCCGAGCTCCTGATCCTGACCCACCCCGGCCGCGAGTCCGACCTGGCCGCGACCGTCGAGCAGCTGCGCGCCCTGCCGGCCGTCGACGAGGTGGTCGGCTTCATGCGCGTGATCGGCCCGACACGATGACCGCCCAGAGCCCAATGACCGACCAGAGCCCGATGACCAACCAGAGCCCGATGACCGAACCGAGGATGGGCAGCCAGAAGGTGAGTGACGAGCGGAGGGGCGGCCAGGCTGTGACCGGTCCCGAGCGCGCCGGTCGACCCCAGCCCTGGCGCGGGGTCATCACCGAGTACCGCAGCCGCATGGCGCTGCCGGCCGACGCCCCCGTGATCTCCCTGTGCGAGGGCGGCACCCCCCTGGTCGAGTCCGGGTGGCTCTCCGATCTGACCGGCTGCCGGGTCCTGCTGAAGTTCGACGGCGGCAACCCGACCGGGTCGTTCAAGGACCGTGGGATGACGATGGCCATCTCGACGGCCGCCCACGAGGGTGCGCGCGCGGTGATCTGCGCCTCCACGGGGAACACGTCGGCCTCGGCCGCCGCGTACGCCGCCAGGGCGGGCATGACTCCGGTGGTGCTCGTGCCCGCCGGGCGGATCGCGATGGGCAAGCTCGCCCAGGCGATCGCCCACGGCGCGCAGCTGCTGCAGCTCGACGGGAACTTCGACGACTGCCTGCGCCTCGCGCGCGAGCTGTCGGACTCCTACCCGGTCGCGCTGGTGAACTCCGTGAACCCGGCGCGCATCGAGGGCCAGAAGAGCGCCGCCTTCGAGATCGCCGACGCACTGGGCGATTCCCCCGACATCCACGTCCTGCCGGTCGGCAACGCGGGCAACATCACGGCCTACTGGAAGGGGTACCGCGAGTACGCGCGCGACGGCGTGGCTACGCGCACCCCCCGCATGTGGGGCTTCCAGGCCGAGGGTGCCGCACCGATCGTCCGGGGTGTGGTCGTGCCCGACCCGGAGACGATCGCCTCGGCGATCCGGATCGGCAATCCTGCCTCCTGGCACCACGCCGTCGCGGCACGCGACGAGTCCGGCGGCCTCATCGACATGGTCAGCGACGATCAGATCCTCGATGCGCACCACGCCCTGTCCAGCCGCGACGGGCTGTACTGCGAGCCGGCGTCGGCGGCGTCGGTGGCCGGGCTCGTCCTCGCCCAGTCGCGGGGCTGGGTGGACCCCGGGCAGACCGTCGTGTGCACCCTGACCGGGCACGGGCTCAAGGACACCCAGTGGGCACTGGCCTCGGCCCCCGACCCGACCGTCATCCCGGTCGACGTGGCCGTCGCCGCACGGACCCTCGGGCTGGCGGGCTGATGCCGGCGGACATGCCGGGCCTGGCCGCAGGCGTGGGGGCGCTGGACCCGGCGACGGGGACGGTGGTGGTCGAGGTCCCGGCGACGAGCGCGAACCTCGGTCCCGGCTTCGACAGCCTCGGCCTGGCACTTGGCATGAGCGACCGGATCGAGGCGCGCTTCGTCGATGGGACGGACGTCACGGTCGAGGTCGTGGGCGAGGGTGCCGGCCGCGTGGCGACCGACGCCACGAACCTGGTCGCGAACGTGGTGCGCACCGGCCTGTCCACCTTCGACGACACCGGCCTGCTCGCCGGGCGAGGGCTGCTGATTCGG
This sequence comes from uncultured Actinomycetes bacterium, assembly GCA_963793175.1. Classification (GTDB taxonomy): domain Bacteria; phylum Actinomycetota; class Actinomycetes; order S36-B12; family CAIYMF01; genus Prado023. Next base: position 147,132 of record CAWBYT010000009.1, on the reverse strand, counting down.
TGCATCAACGCCGTCCCCCAGAGCCGCGGCCTGGGGTCGTCGGCGGCCGCGATCGTCGGCGGCCTCGCGGTGGCCGCGCAGCTGGCGGGCGTGGCCGGCTCGGTGACACCGGCGGACATGGTCGCCCTGGCCACCCGGCTCGAGGGGCATCCGGACAATGTCGCCGCCGGCGTCCTCGGTGGCGCGACGATCTCGTGGATGCAGGCCGCGGCCGTCGGGCCCGTCGGGCGTGCCACGCGCTTCGCGGTCGACGGGCGGGTCGTTCCCGTCCTGGTGGTGCCACCGGCCGAGGCCTCGACGCATCGCGCGCGGGTGGCCCTGCCCGCCTCGGTGCCGCATGCGGACGCGGCCTTCAACGCGGGCCGCGCCGCGCTGCTCGTCCACGCCCTCACGGCCGAGCCCGCCCTGCTGCTCGACGCCACCGACGACCGGCTGCACCAGCAGCAGCGCCGGCAGGTCTACCCGACGAGCATGGGCCTGGTCGAGGCGCTGCGCGCGCTTCGGATCCCCGCGGCCATCTCCGGGGCGGGTCCAGCCGTGATCGCCTTCGCGACCGACGGCGACGGCGCGGGCCTGGCCGCCCGGATCGCCGACGTGGTAGGCGATTCCGCCCGGGTGCTGGTGCTGCCCGTGGCCGACGCCGGCGTGCGCGCGCTGTCGGTCCGCGACCCCCACTCGAAGCCTCGCCGGGCAGTTTGACCGAATCAGTCGGCAAGGTGCTACCGTTTGTGGTGGATCAGCACGGCGCCACGAACGAGGATGGCCGACCGGCACCCTCCTCAGCACCAGACCCAGACGCCTGAAGCGCGTTCCGTCGTCGTCGCGATCCACCTCCACGCAGTTCCGGCGCCTGCTTGCAGGTGCCGCGCACAGGCGATTCACCTCACCACTAGGACGCACGTGACCGACACGATCAGCATCGCCCCGGACGCCCAGCAGTCGTCCGACCGCGGCCGGACCAACGGCAACCTGTCCGCGATGCTCCTTCCCGAGCTCAAGAAGGTCGCCCACGACCTGGGACTCTCGGGGATCTCCTCGATGAAGAAGAGCGACCTGGTGGCGGCGATCAGCGCCGCACAGTCCGGCTCCGCTCCGCCCGCCCGGGCCGGGCGCACCAGACGGCCGCGGGTCGAGGTGGCAGTGGCGGCCGAAGGTCTGACCTCGGAGTCGCGGCCGGGCGGGGGCGTCGAGGAGCTGCCCCGACGCAACGGCGAGGGTCGTGGGGCTGAAGCCGGGTGACGCGCGTGCGGGAGGCTCGACTCGCCAGGACGAGCGCCGCCCCGAGGTCGACCAGGGCGGGCAGGATCAGCGTGAGGGCGGCCGCAACCGCGGCACGCAGGACCGCGATCTCGGTGACAGCACCCGGGATGGCGGTCAGGGCGACATCGAGCGCCAGGACGAGAACGGCAGTGGCAGCCAGAACGGGAGCCGCAGCCAGCAGCGCGAGGCCCGGGAGGGCGGCGGTCAGGGCCGCAACCAGGGACAGGCCGGCGGCCAGGCCCAGTCCGGCAGTCAGCCCGAGTCCGGCGGCCAGGGCGCCCAGCAGCGTGAGGCCCGCGAGGGGGCCAACCAGACCCAGGGCGGTGCTCCCAACCAGAGCCGTGACAACGACCGCTACGGCGACGAGCCGGGGGGCCGGCGCCGCCGCGGCCGGGACCGCAACCGCAACCGCAACGACCGGGACCCCCGTCGCACCGGCACGCAGCCGAGCGGACAGGCCCCCCGCGAGATGGAGCCGGAGGTCTCCGAGGACGACGTCCTGCTCCCCGTCGCCGGCATCCTCGACATCCTCGACAACTACGCCTTCGTGCGCACCACCGGCTACCTGCCCGGGCCCACGGACGTCTACGTCTCGCTCTCGATGGTCAAGCGCTACGGGCTGCGCAAGGGCGACGCGATCACCGGCCAGGTCCGCCAGCCCCGTGAGGGCGGCGGCGACCGCCGGGAGAAGTTCAACCCGCTGGCCAGGGTGGAGACCGTGAACGGGGCCGATCCGGAGGCCTCGCGCGGTCGCGTGGAGTTCGGGAAGCTGACGCCCCTCTACCCGGCGAACCGGCTTCGCCTGGAGACCGACTCCCACAACATGACCACCCGGATCATCGACCTGGTGGCCCCGATCGGCAAGGGGCAGCGCGGACTGATCGTCTCCCCGCCGAAGGCGGGCAAGACGATGGTGCTGCAGGCGATCGCCAACGCGATCACCACGAACAACCCGGAGTGCCACCTCATGGTCGTCCTCGTCGACGAGCGGCCGGAGGAGGTCACCGACATGCAGCGCTCGGTGAAGGGCGAGGTCATCGCCTCCACCTTCGACCGTCCGGCCGAGGACCACACCACCATCGCCGAGCTCGCGATCGAGCGCGCCAAGCGCCTCGTCGAGCTCGGCCATGACGTGGTCGTGCTGCTCGACTCGATGACCCGGCTCGGGCGCGCGTACAACCTCAGCGCCCCGGCGTCGGGCCGGATCCTCTCCGGCGGTGTCGACTCCGCAGCCCTCTACCCGCCCAAGAAGTTCTTCGGCGCCGCCCGGAACATCGAGAACGGCGGCTCCCTGACCATCCTGGCCACCGCGCTGGTGGAGACCGGCTCGCGGATGGACGAGGTGATCTTCGAGGAGTTCAAGGGCACCGGCAACATGGAGCTCAAGCTCGACCGGCGCCTCGCGGACAAGCGGATCTTCCCGGCCGTGGACGTCGACGCCTCCGGCACGCGCAAGGAGGAGCTGCTCATGAGCAGCGAGGAGCTCAAGATCGTGTGGACGCTGCGCCGCGTGCTGCATGCGCTGGAGGCGACGCAGGCCATCGAGCTGCTGCAGAGCAAGCTGCGCGACACGAGGAGCAACTACGAGTTCCTGCTCCAGGTCCAGAAGACCACCCCGAGCGCCCCGGCCACCCGCTCCGACGACTGACCCCCACTGCCCAGCCGCAGAATCTCCGCAACCTCACAGGCTCTCCCGAACCTTCACGGAGAATCCGTCGCCTCGGGGGAGAATCTGCGGCCGAGAGTGCGCTGCGCGCCGAACGTGGGATACTGGTGCCACCGCTTCCGGTTCACGTGCGCGCAGGCCTGCCCGCACGACCCGGAGCCACGAAGGAGCCAGACATGAAGCCGGGTATCCACCCCAACTACGTCGAGACGACGGTGACCTGCACCTGCGGGAACACCTTCACCACCCGCAGCACGGCCAAGAACGGCGTGATCCACGCGGACGTGTGCTCGGCCTGCCACCCCTTCTACACGGGCAAGCAGAAGATCCTCGACACCGGCGGCCGCGTGGCCAAGTTCGAGGCCCGCTTCGGCAAGAAGGCCGACGCGAAGTAGCTCGCGCGGACCGGCGGAGCGACCCATGTTCGAGACCGCGCTCGCCCTCGAGCGTGAGTACGACGACCTCGAGCGTCAGCTGTCCGACCCGGCGCTGCACGCGGATCCCGCGGCGGCCCGCCGGGTCGGCAAGCGCCATGCCCACCTGCAGGCCCGTGGTCGAGGCCTATCGGCAGTGGGTGCAGCTGGGCGAGGACGAGGCCGCCGGGCGTGAGCTCGCGGCCGAGGACCCCGACTTCGCGGCGGAGGCCGACGCATCCGCGCTCGAGCGCGCCCGCGTCGCGGAGCGGCTGACCCTCCTGCTGGCCCCGAGCGACCCGTTGGACGACAAGGACGTCATCCTCGAGGTGAAGGCGGGGGAGGGCGGCGAGGAGTCCGCGCTGTTCGCCGCGTGACCTCGTGCGGATGTACACCCGCTACGCCGAGCGCCGCGGATGGCGCATGGAGCTCATCGACGCGGAGCCCTCGGACCTCGGCGGGTACAAGGACGTGCAAGTTCTCGGTGCGCTCCCGCGGCGCCGCCGGCCCGGGCGAGGCGCCCTTCGCGCGGCTGAAGTTCGAGGGTGGCGTGCACCGCGTCCAGCGGGTGCCCGTGACGGAGTCGCAGGGTCGGATCCACACGTCCGCCGCCGGGGTCCTCGTGCTCCCGGAGGCCGAGGAGGTCGAGGTCAGCATCGACCCGAACGACCTGCGCATCGACATCTACCGCTCCAGCGGGCCCGGGGGCCAGAGCGTGAACACCACCGACTCGGCGGTTCGCATCACGCACCTGCCCACCGGGATCGTCGTCAGCTGCCAGAACGAGAAGAGCCAGCTGCAGAACAAGGAGTCCGCGATGCGCGTCCTTCGTGCGCGGCATGCTCGCGGCCGCGCAGGAGGCGGCCGCCAGCGAGGCCTCGGACGCGCGCCGGTCCCAGGTGCGCACGGTCGATCGCTCGGAGCGGATCCGCACCTACAACTTCCCGGAGAACCGGATCGCCGACCACCGGGTCAACTTCAAGGCGCACAACCTCGACCAGGTGCTCGACGGCGATCTCGACGCCGTCATCGGGGCCCTGACCGAGGCCGACCTCACCGCTCGCCTCGCGGACGGGGATCCCGGCGACCACTGACCTGGGGTGTCACGAACAGGCACTGCCCACTGGTCGCCACGGCCCCGAGGCCATCCCCGAGCGAGCCTCGGCAGGTGCCGATGCCGTTGCCCGACATCGTCGTCCGCGCCTGCATCCAGATCACCCCGCCCACCGGCATCCGGGCCAGGTGCAGCGTGAGGTCGGTGTTGACGAACAGCAGCTCTCCGGGGCTGGCGACCGACGAGATCCCGCTGGCCGAGTCCGCGACGGCCACGAGCCGCTCCAGCGGGCTCGGGTCCTCCCCGTCGACCAGGCCGACGCGCAGCCTGGTCCACACGGTCGCCGGTCCCGCCGACTCGAACGAGCCCTCCACCCAGTACCACTCGATGGCGTCGAGATATCCGGCGCAGCCAGCCGTGCGGGCGGGCCATCGGCGCCGGGTCGGCGGGCCACACCGGAGCTCGCGTCCACTGCGGTGACCGGGATGGCCGCGCCGTCGGGCGAGTCGTCGGGAAGCTGCCGCACGAGCCATGCCCGCAGCGTCATCAGCGGCCGGTCCGGTGCGTCGGCCGCGGCCAGCTCGGCCTCGGCCAGGGCCACTCGCCGGCCAGGCGCGTGCCGTTCGCGCCGTCAGCACCAGGTCGGCGACTGGCACCGGCGACAGGATGTCGAAGCACAGTCGTGCGGCAAGGGCGTCGGGAGGCAGCCCGCCGAGGCGCTGCACCGCCCGGGTGAGCAGTGCCGACGGCGGCCCGGCGTGCTGGAGGGCGGCGGACCAGGGTCCCGTCGTGTGCCTGCTGGAGCGCACCCGGGCGTGCAGCTCGGCCGGCGGCTCACGGTGGTCGGGGTCTGCCGCGCGTGGCATCGCGCTTGGTGCGCCGGGTCCGGAGGTCGTCTCCTCGAGCAGCTCGTAGAAGGCATCTGGCATGGAGCCAGTGTGCCCGGCGGCCGTCCGCGGCCGGCCGGTCGGCTCCCAACCCTGCTCCCGCAGCCCGGCCACCGACGTAGGGTGCTTCGGTGGAGTCGACCCGGGAGCTGCTGCACCGGGCTGCCGGGTCGCTGCGCGAAGCCGGCGTGCCGACGCCCGAGGTGGATGCGGAACTGCTGCTTGCCCATGTGACCGGACGGCAGCGCGCCCTGTTGCGGATGGCCGGGTCGAGCGTCTCCCCGGAGGACTCGGCCGTGTTCGCGGGGCTGGTCAGCAGCCGTGCACGGCGCATCCCGCTGCAGCACCTCACGGGGCTCGCCCCGTTCCGCCACCTCGAGCTCAGGGTCGGCCCGGGGGTCTTCATCCCCCGCCCCGAGACCGAGCTGATGGTCGACCACGTCCTCGGCTTCCTTGAAGAGCGGCACTCCGAGAAGCAGGAGCGGGGCATTCCAGCCCAAGAGCCGGACACCGCCACTCCGGCCTCCGGCACTCCGGCCACCGGTTCGGGCCGAGCCGGGACCCTCGGAGCCACCCGGCAGGGCGTTCCTGGCGCGGTCGTTGTGGATCTGTGCACCGGGTCGGCGGCCCTTGCTCTGTCGATCGCGACCGAGGTGCCCGGAAGCCGTGTGGTCGCCGTCGAGCTGGCCCCGTCGGCACTCGAGTGGGCGCGGGTGAACCTCGCCGGGCAGGCAGCAGCCGTGGCTGCGGCCGACAGCACGGTCGAGATCGTGGCCGCCGACGCGACCGTGGTGGCCGGACCCGGAGGCGTGCTCGAGCCGTTGCGCGGCTGGGTCGACATCGTGGTGACCAACCCGCCGTACGTCCCGGACGGCGCTGTCCCCCGGGAGGCGGAGGTGCGCGACCACGATCCCGGCCTCGCCCTGTACGGAGGCCCCGACGGGCTGGACGTGGTCCGTCAGCTGGCCGTGCAGGCGGCCCTGCTGCTCAGGCCGGGAGGGCTCCTGGTGGTCGAGCATGCAGACGTCCAGGGCGAGGCCGCGGGGGAGTCCGGCGTCCCCGGCGTGCTGCGTGCCGCGGACGGGGCATCCTGGACCGCGGTCACCGACCACCTCGACTTCGCGGGCCGGCCCCGGCACACCTCGGCCCGGCGAGCCCCAGATGGGGGCCGGCCGTGATCCAGTTCGACACCAGCGAGTCCCAGGAGCGCGAGCGCGGGCTCGCCGCCGCCACGGCCGCCCTGCGCCGCGGGCAGCTCGTCGGGCTGCCGCTCGACACGACCTACGGCGTGGCCGTGGATGCCTTCGCGCCCGGCGCCACCCGGTCACTGGCGGACGCGAAGGGCCGGGCGGCGCTGTCGGTCCCCGTGATGGTGCCCAGGATCGCCACCGTGGCGGGCATCGCCGTGGTCGGCGACGCCGCCGGCCGGCTGATGCGGGACTTCTGGCCCGGGGCGCTCACCCTGGTCCTGCCGGCGCAGCCGACGCTGGCATGGTCGCTGACCGACGCCGCCGGGCGGGTCGCCGTGCGGATGCCACTGCACCCGCTCGCCCTGGAGCTGCTGGAGCGCACGGGTCCGCTCGGTGTGGTCGCGGCCGCGTATGCCCGGGATCCCAGCGCCCCGGTGTCAGCCTCCGCCTCCTTCCCACCGGCCCTCGCCGCGCACGTCGCGGTGCTCCTCGACGCCGGCGCGCTCCCCGCCAGCCCTTCTTCCGCGGTGCTCGACCTCACCGGAGCACAGCCCCGACTGGTCCGCGCCGGGCCGCTGGACGTCGCGGAGCTGCGTGCCTGCTGCCCGGACCTCCTCGTCGCGCCGTCAGCCGAGCCGCCCGCGGCGGCGACGTAGACTCTGGCGCGTCCGGCGAACCCCCTTGCGCCCTGGAGCCCGCCCATGAGCACTGACACCCCGTTCTGGGGCCCCGACTTCGACGCCCTCGCCGCCGAGGACCCGCAGATCGCCGGGGTCGTCCTCGGCGAGCTCGAACGCCTCCGCGCCGGCCTTCAGCTCATCGCCAGCGAGAACTTCACCTCGCCGGCGGTGCTCGCAGCCCTCGGGTCCACGCTGAGCAACAAGTACGCGGAGGGCTACCCGGCCCGGCGCTACTACGGCGGGTGCGCGGTCGTCGACGAGGCCGAGACCATCGGCATCGAGCGGGCCAAGGCCCTCTTCGGCGCCGACCACGCCAACCTCCAGCCGCACTCGGGGGCGAGTGCCAACCTGGCCGCGTACGGCGCCTTCACCAAGCCCGGTGACACCATCCTGGCGATGAGCCTCCCGCACGGTGGCCACCTCACCCATGGCAGCAAGGTCTCGTTCTCCGGGAAGTGGTTCAACGCGGTCCACTACGGGGTCGACCCGCAGACCGAGGACATCGACTACGACCAGGTCCGCGACCTCGCTCGCCAGCATCTCCCGCGAATGATCATCTGCGGCGGCTCCGCGATCCCGAGGCTCATCGACTTCGCGGCGTTCCGGGCGATCTCCGACGAGGTCGGGGCGATCCTCATGGTCGACGCAGCCCACTTCATCGGCCTGGTGGCCGGCGGCGCGATCCCGAGCCCGGTTCCGCACGCCGACGTCGTGACCTTCACCACCCACAAGGTCCTGCGCGGCCCACGGGGCGGCATGATCCTGGCCCGGGCCGACCATGCCGCGGCCATCGACAAGGCGGTCTTCCCGATGATGCAGGGCGGGCCCCTGATGCACGCGGTGGCGGCCAAGGCCGTGGCGCTCAAGGAGGCCGCAAGTCCCGAGTACGCCCAGTACGCCCGCGATGTGATCAGCAACGCGCGGGCGCTCACCGAGGGCCTGGTCGCCCATGGGATGCGCGCGGTGACCGGTGGCACCGACACGCACCTGGCCCTGCTCGACCTGCAGGAGACCGGCGTGACGGGCACCGATGCCGAGGCGCGCTGCGACGCTGCGGGCATCGTCCTGAACAAGAACGCCATCCCCAACGACCCGCGCCCAGCCAGCGTCGCCTCCGGAATCCGGGTGGGCACCCCCTCGGTCACCACGCAGGGGATGGGCGTGGCGCAGATGGCGACGATCGCCGAGCTGATCGGGCGCGCGGTCCGCGACGAGGCCGGCACGCGAGGCCAAGGACATCCGTGCCCAGGTGACCGAGCTCGTCACCGCGTTCCCGGCCTACCCCCGCGCCACAGGGCCTGTCTGATGGATCGAGTGCTGCTCTGCGCGTCCCCCGTGGGGGCGTTCGCGGCGTCCTCGTCGGTCGACGCACCCTGCAGGTGCGCCTCCCTCCTCCTCCTTGCGACCACCTCCCACGGGAACCGCTCGCTGCCAGCGGACCCATCAGACAGGCCCTAGTGCGCGAGTACGGGCTCAGCCTGCTCGTCGCCGCAGCCCTGACGTACCTCGTGACCCCGGTGGTGCGCGCCATGGCCCTGCGCGCCGGGGCGGTCGCCGGCGTCCGGGACCGGGACGTCCACGAGCACGCCATCCCGCGCTGGGGTGGTCTGGGCATGTTCCTCGGCCTCTGCGCGGGCATGGTCCTGGCCAGCAAGCTGCCGATGATGCGCTCGGTGTTCGAGGGGGCGTCCACGGAGGGCTTCGCGCTGGTGTCGGGTGCGGTGATCATCGTCGCCCTCGGCCTGGCCGACGACAAGTGGGAGCTCGACGCCCCCACCAAGATGGCCGGCCAGGTGCTGGCCGCCGCGGTGATGGCCCTGCAGGGGATCACGCTGCTCTGGCTGCCGATCGACGGCGTGCTCGTCCTGGATCCCACCACGTCGGTCCTGCTGACGGTCCTCATCGTGCTCGTGAGCGTCAACGCGATCAACTTCATCGACGGCCTCGACGGGCTGGCCGCCGGGATCACGGCCGTCTCCGCCGCCGCGTTCTTCGTCTACGCGTACCTTCTGAGCGTGCAGTTCGGTGTGGAGCGGGCGACCCTCTCGGCGCTGGTGTCCGCCCTCCTGGTCGGCATCTCCGTCGGCTTCCTGCCCCACAACGTGTTCCCGGCGCGCCTGTTCATGGGCGACACGGGCTCCATGCTCATCGGCTACCTCATGGCCGCCAGTGTCATCACCCTCACCGGCAAGGTCGACCCGAACGCGCTGGAGGGGACCACCCTGCTCCCGGCGCTGCTGCCGATCCTGGTTCCGCTGGCCGTGCTGGCGGTGCCCCTGATCGACCTGGCGCCTGGCGGTGGTCCGCCGGACCCGGGCCGGCCGCTCGCCGTTCGCCCCGGACAAGCAGCACCTGCACCACCGCCTGCTCGAGATGGGCCACTCCCAGCGGCGCGCGGTGCTGCTGCTGACCGGCTGGGCGGCGCTGATCTCCTTCTCCGTCGTCCTGCTGGCCTTCATCCCGATGCGCTACGCGCTGGCGGCCAGCAGCGTCGGTGCCCTGCTGCTGGGGATCGGCGTGCTCGTGGCCCAGTCTTAGCCCCGGGACGCCGGCCCACGAACGGAGGTCACATGATCGACCAGCCTGAGGCGCAGCGCAGGAGCTCGCCGTCCGACCGGCCTGGTCGAGCCGATGCGCCGCGTCCTGCGCGTGTGGCTGATAGCCGTCGTGGTCGGGCTTCCCGCCGTCGTGCTGATCGGCTACCTGGTCGCCGGCGCGCCTGGTGCGTGGGGCGCGGCAATCGGCATGGGCCTTGCGGTCGGGTTCCTGTCGATCACCGTGGGAGTGGCCCTGGGCACTGCGCGGATGGGCCCGAACGCGCTGGGGCCTCCGTCCTGGGTTCGTGGATCGTCAAGATGGTGCTCCTCATGGTCGTGCTGGTCCTCCTTCGGGAAGCCGACTTCTACTCCCGCCCCGTGCTGTTCGTCGCGCTGCTCGTCGGCACCGTCGGGACGCTGCTGCTGGAGGCCTTCGTCGTCGTCCGCACGAGAGTCCCCTACGTCGAGCCCGGCCCGAGATGACCGCCGGCCCGCCCTCCCCGGACCCCGGTCACGATGCGCGGCCCGACAGGCCAGTCGACCCCAAGCGGCGACTGGCCCGGGACCCCGTCGCGCCCGTCGAGCCGCCCGGCATGCACCCGTCCCTCAAGCCGACCGGGGAGCACATCGCATACTCCGCGGTAGGTTCCCTGCTGGGCGGCCTGCTGGTGTGGGGAGGCGTTGGCATGCTCCTGGATCGCTGGCTGGAAACGGGCCGGATCCTCACCGTCGTGGGGGCCGTCGCTGGCTTCTGTACCGGGTTCGCGATCGTGTATGTTCGCTTCGGTCGGGACGACTAGCGCAGCCGTGGAATCAGTCTTCCATCCAGCCCAGAGAGGCCCAGTGTGCTGAACATTCCAGCGTCCGTGGGGTCGCTCCTCAGCGCGCCAGTTGTCGCCGCCGAGCACGAGGGGGAGGGGTTCCACGCCCCGTCGATCAGCGAGTTCTTCCCGGCGCAGCTGGTCGGTGAGGGCACGTGGTGGGGCCCCACGCGGATCAACCTGATCGGCCTGCTCATGACGGCTGCGCTCGTATTCTTCTTCGTCCTGGCATTCAGGAGGACCACGCTGGTCCCCCGAGGACTGCAGAACCTCGGCGAGATGGCCGTCGACGCCGTGTACGTGAACATCATCGACGAGGTGATGGGGGTCCGCGGCCGGCGTTTCGCACCGCTGCTCGTCACGTTGTTCTGGATGATCCTCGCCTTCAACGTCTCCGGAATCCTGCCCTTGCTCCATATGCCTGCCACGGCCATCATCGGCGTCCCGCTCGTCCTCGCGCTCGTCATCTACGTGGTCTTCAACTGGGCCGGGGTCAAGGCATCCGGTGCCGTGCCCTACCTGAAGATGAACCTGATCCCGCCGGGCATCCCGAAGCCGCTCTATGCCCTGGTCATCCCGATCGAGTTCGTCTCGACGTTCCTGCTGCGTCCCTTCACGCTCGCCATCCGGCTCATGGCCAACATGATGGCCGGGCACCTGCTGCTGGTGCTGTTCTACAGCGCCACCTCCTACTTCCTCCTCGAGGCCGACGGGCTGGTGAAGAGCCTCGGGGTCGTGCTCGTACGCTGCGGGCTTCGCGTTCACATTGTTCGAATGCCTAGTCATCGTGCTGCAGGCCTACATCTTCACGCTCCTGACCGCCGTCTACATCGACGGGGCGACCAGCGCGGAGCATTGATCCGAACCAGGTGCGTGAACCCGCACTCCAACCGGAAGGATGAAACGTGGAACTGCTAGCCGAGCTCAACGGAAACGTCAACGCCATGGGCTATGGCCTGGCGGCCATCGGACCGGGCATCGGCATCGGCATCGTGGTCGGCAAGACGATCGAGGGGATCGCACGCCAGCCCGAGGCGACCGGTGTCCTGCGCACCAACATGTTCCTGGGCATCGCGTTCACCGAGGCGCTTGCACTCATCGGACTCGTCGCCGGCTTCATCTTCACGTGATCGACGCGCATCGGCGCGTCCGCGAACTCCGAGGCTGAACTGGAAGGGCCATGGACACCGTAAACATCATCGCGGCGGAATCGCAGAACCCGCTCCTTCCCGCCACCTACGACATCGTCTGGGGCACGCTGTCGTTCGTCATCCTGCTGGCGATGTTCTGGAAGTACGTGCTGCCGACCTTCAACAGGATCGTGGCCGAGCGATCCGAGAAGATCGAGGGCGGGATCGAGCACGCCAAGCTGATGCAGGCCGAGGCCGCGCGCAGTCGGGACGCATACTCCGAGCAGCTCGAGCAGGCGACCCTCGAGGCGGCGGCGATCCGGACCGCGGCGCACGGTGAGCGCGACCAGATCGTCAACGCTGCACGGGCGGAGGCAGTGGTTGCCGCGGAGGCGGTCGCGTCCCGGGCGGAGGCCCAGATCCAGGCGGAGCGGGACGCCGCGCTGGGGACCCTGCAGCGCGACGTCGGCGAGCTGGCCCTGCAGCTGGCAACCAAGATCGTGGGCGAGAGCCTCAGCGAGGATGCGCGCGCGAGGGCCACGGTGGACCGCTTCATCGAGGAGCTCGAGTCCCTGCCGGACGCGCAGGAGCCGCGGACGCAGGCCCCGGGCCCGTCGACCCCCTCTGGCCCGGATCCCCGGTGACGCCATGATGGGCTCCAGTCGGCAGGCGTTCTCGGGACTGCGCGAGCGCCTCGACAGGCGCCGCGTCGCAGCCGAGTTCGAGGGCGTCTCCACCGAGCTGTTCTCGGTGGCGGACCTGCTCGCCGGACAGCAGCAGCTGCGAGCGGCGCTGTCCGACGCCGGCCAGCCGGTCGACGCGCGGCTGGGCACGGTGGACTCCCTGTTCGGCGAGCGGGTGTCCGCCACGACCCTCGACGTCCTCCAGGACGTGACCAGCCAGCGCTGGCCGGGGCCGGCCGAGCTCGTCGAGGCGGTCGAGGGACTCGCCGCGCAGTCGGCCTTCATGGTCGCCGAGACCGATGGCACGCTCGACGAGGTGGAGGAACAGCTGTTCGCGTTCTCCGAGGCCGCCTCGGGATCGGCGGACCTGCAGATGGCGCTGACCGACCCCTCGGTCGGGCCCGAGGTCAAGGCGGGGCTCGTCGACACGCTGCTGGCAGGCAACGCCGCGCCGGCCACCGCCGAGGTCCTGAGGTACTCGATGTCGCACCTTCGCGGGCGCCGCGTGGACTCCGTCCTCGCCGGACTGATCGACCTCGCCGGCGAGCAGCGCAACCGCTCCATCGCAGAGGTCCGGGTCGCCCGCCCTCTCGACGCCGACCAGGCGCGTCGGCTGGCTGCGGCCCTCTCGCGGATCAACGGGCGCGAGGTCAGGCTGAACGTCGTGGTCGACCGTGACGTGATCGGCGGCATCTCGGTGCGGATCGGCAACGACGTGGTGGACGCGACCGTGGCGGCCCGCGTGGAGCAGGCCCGCCGGGCACTGACCGGCTGAGGAAGAACGACCAACGACGTGCCCCACCACCGGGTGGGGATGGACGAGGAGAGACGATGACGGAGCTGGCGATCAGTCCCGACGAGATCCGCGCGGCGATCGAGCGAAACGTCGCGGCGTTCGCGCCCGAGACCGCGCGCGAGGAGGTCGGTCGCGTGGTCGAGACCGGCGACGGGATCGCCCGCGTCGAGGGACTGCACTCGGCGATGACCAACGAGCTGCTGGAGTTCGAGGGCGGCCTGCTCGGCCTGGCGCTGAACCTGGACGTCCGCGAGATCGGCGTGGTGCTCCTCGGCGACGGCTCGCTGATCGAGGAGGGGCAGTCGGTCAAGCGCACGGGCGAGGTCCTCTCGGTGCCCGTCGGCGACGGTTACCTGGGCCGGGTGGTGGACCCCCTGGGCACGCCGATCGACGGCCGCGGCCCGATCGCGACCTCGACGCGCCGCGCGCTCGAGCTGCAGGCCCCCTCGGTCGTCCAGCGCCAGCCGGTCAAGGAGTCCATGGCGACCGGCATCAAGGCCATCGACGCCATGACCGCCATCGGCCGCGGCCAGCGCCAGCTGATCATCGGCGACCGGCAGACCGGCAAGACCGCGGTCTGCCTGGACACGATCATCAACCAGCGGGACAACTGGGCGTCCGGCGACCCCACCAAGCAGGTCCGCTGCATCTACGTCGCGATCGGGCAGAAGGGCACGACCATCGCCGGCGTCCGCGGGGCGCTGGAGCAGTACGGAGCCCTGGAGTACACCACGATCATCGCTGCCCCGGCCTCGGACTCCGCAGGCTTCAAGTACCTCGCCCCGTACACCGGCTCGGCGATCGGCCAGCACTGGATGTACGAGGGCAAGCACGTCCTGATCATCTTCGACGACCTGTCCAAGCAGGCCGAGGCCTACCGCGCGGTGTCGCTCCTGCTGCGCCGCCCGCCGGGTCGCGAGGCATACCCCGGCGACGTGTTCTACCTGCACTCCCGCCTGCTCGAGCGCTGCGCGAAGCTGTCCGACGACCTCGGGGGCGGCTCGATGACAGGCCTGCCCATCATCGAGACCAAGGCCAACGACGTCTCGGCCTACATCCCGACGAACGTCATCTCGATCACCGACGGTCAGTGCTTCCTGGAGTCCGACCTGTTCAACTCGGGCGTTCGCCCGGCCATCAACGTCGGCATCTCGGTGTCCCGCGTCGGCGGCTCGGCGCAGTCCAAGGCCATGCGCAAGGTCGCCGGCCGCCTGCGCCTGGACCTGGCCCAGTTCCGCGAGCTCGAGGCCTTCGCCGCGTTCGGCTCCGACCTGGACTCGGCCTCGAAGGCGCAGCTCGCGCGCGGCACCCGTCTGGTCGAGATCCTCAAGCAGCCGCAGTACGCGCCTCAGTCCCTCGAGGTCGAGGTGATCTCGGTGTGGGCCGGCACCACCGGCCAGCTCGACGAGGTACCCGTCGAGGACGTCCGACGCTTCGACGCGGAGTTCCTGGAGCACATCCGCCGCGAGTCACCGGCGATCCCCGACGCGATCCGGACCACCGGGGAGCTGTCCGACGACTCCGTGGCCGGCCTCGACGCCGCCATGAAGGCGTTCAAGCGCACCTTCACGACCACGGAGGGCCACGTACTGATAAGGGACGTGCCCGTGGCGCCGGTCGACGAGTCCGAGGTCGAGCAGCTGAAGATCACCAAGGTCGTGCGGAAGTAGCTCATGGGCGCCCAAATGCGGGTCTACCGACGCCGGATCAAGAGCGTCCAGCAGACCAAGAAGATCACCAAGGCGATGGAGCTGATCGCGTCCTCGCGGATCATCAAGGCCCAGCGTCAGCTCAATGCCGCCCTGCCCTACACCCGCGAGCTGATCCGGGCACTGTCCGCCGCGGTGTCCATGACGTCACGTTCCGAGCACCCGCTGATCGGCCAGCATGACGAGCACAAGCGTGCCGCGGTGCTGCTGATCGGGGCCGACCGCGGACTGGCCGGCGCCTACTCGTCGAACATCATCCGCGAGGGTGAGGGGCTCAACGCGTACCTGCGCGAGCAGGGGATCGAGCCGGTGCACTTCCTCGTGGGGCGCAAGCTCGTGAACTACTACCGGTTCCGGGACCGCTACATCGAGGGCGAGTACGTCGGCTTCACCGACCAGCCGGGTGTGGACAACGCGAAGGAGATCGCTCTGGGGCTGCTCGCCTCCTTCCTCTCCGACAGCGACACCGAGGGGGGGACCGACGAGATCCACGTCGTGTACACGCACTTCGTCAACATGGGCCGGCAGGAGGTGCGGATCCGTCGGATCCTGCCGATCGAGGTGGTCGAGGAGGTCGCGGGCTCAGGGGCCGACGAGTCCCAGCCGCAGGGCGCGGTGATGCCGCTCTACGAGTTCGAGCCGGATGCCGAGACAGTCCTGGACGAGCTCCTCCCGCGCTACGTCGAGAACCTCGTCTACACGGCACTCCTGGCCGCGGCCGCATCCGAGCACGCTGCTCGCCGCCGGGCGATGAAGTCGGCCACCGACAACGCCGAGGAGCTGATCAGGAGCCTCACGCAGCAGGCGAACCAGGCCCGTCAGACCGAGATCACCCAGGAGATTTCCGAGATCGTCGGTGGCGCCGACGCTCTTGCCTCCGCCACAGCAGGAAGTTGAGGAGCCAGATGACCACCTCGCTCGAGACCGCACCGGGGGTGGGCCGCGTGGCCCGTGTCACCGGCCCTGTCGTCGACGTGGAGTTCCCCGTCGAGGCGATGCCCGCGCTGATGAACGCGCTGCACACCGACGTGGACTTCGGGCTCGGTGAGGAGTCCGGCGGGGCGCATACCCTCACGCTCGAGGTCGCCCAGCACCTCGGCGACAACCTGGTGCGCGCGATCTCGATGCAGCCCACCGACGGCCTGGTCCGTGGGGCGGCGGTCCGCGACACGGGCGGCCCGATCTCGGTGCCCGTCGGCGACGTCACCGTGGGACACGTGTGGAACACCCTCGGCAAGCCGCTGGACGTCCCCGAGGACACCCTGGACATCACCGAGCGCTGGGGCATCCACCGCCAGCCTCCGGCGTTCGACCAGCTGGAGTCCAAGACGGAGGTCTTCTGGACCGGCATCAAGGTGATCGACCTGCTGACCCCCTACGTCAAGGGCGGCAAGATCGGCCTGTTCGGTGGCGCCGGCGTCGGCAAGACCGTGCTCATCCAGGAGATGATCTACCGGGTCGCCGAGAACTTCAGCGGCGTCTCGGTCTTCGCCGGCGTGGGCGAGCGCACCCGTGAGGGCAACGACCTGTTCCTGGAGATGACCGAGTCCGGCGTGCTGGCCAAGACCGCCCTGGTGTTCGGTCAGATGGACGAGCCTCCGGGCACCCGGCTTCGCGTGGCCCTGACCGCCCTGACGATGGCGGAGTACTTCCGCGACGTGCAGAACCAGGACGTGCTGCTGTTCATCGACAACATCTTCCGGTTCACGCAGGCCGGGTCGGAGGTCTCGACCCTGCTGGGCCGGATGCCCTCGGCGGTGGGTTACCAGCCGACCCTGGCCGACGAGATGGGCATGCTCCAGGAGCGGATCACCTCCACGCGCGGGCACTCGATCACGTCGCTGCAGGCCATCTACGTTCCCGCCGACGACCTCACCGACCCGGCACCGGCAACGACGTTCGCGCACCTCGACGCCACCACGACCCTGAGCCGGCCCATCTCCGAGCTGGGCATCTACCCGGCCGTGGACCCGCTGGACTCCACGTCCCGGATCCTGGACCCCCGCGTCGTGGGCGACGAGCACTACGCGGTCGCCGCGAGGATCAAGGAGATCCTGCAGCGCTACAAGGACCTGCAGGACATCATCGCCATCCTCGGCATCGACGAGCTGAGCGAGGAGGACAAGGTCCTGGTCAACCGTGCCCGCCGGATCCAGCGGTTCCTCAGCCAGAACATGTTCGTCGCGGAGGCGTTCACCGGCCAGCCCGGTTCGTTCGTGCCGGTCGAGGAGACCATCGCCTCGTTCAAGTCGCTGTCCGAGGGGGAGTACGACCACATCCCCGAGCAGGCGTTCTTCATGGCCGGCGGTATCGAGGACGTCGAGCGCAACGCGGCCAAGCTGCAGGGCTGAGGTGGCGCAATGGGTGAGCTGAACGTCTCCCTGGTGGCGATGGACCGTGAGGTCTGGGTGGGCAAGGCGCGACTGGTCGTCGCCAGGACGCCCGAGGGGGAGATCGGCATCCTCCCGGGGCACGAACCGGTGCTCGCGCTGCTTGGCCGACGGGCCCGTGCGGATCGAGACGCTCGAGGGCGGCGCCGTCGGGGCAGCCGTCCACGGCGGCTTCTTCTCCGTCTCCAACGACGCGGTCGCCATCCTCGCCGAGACGGCCGAGCTCGACAGCGAGATCGACGTCGAGCGGGCCCAGGCGGCGCTCGACCGGATCATGGCCGACGGGCAGGTGACCAGAAGCGAGAAGGCCGCCGAGCTGCGCGCCCGTACCCGGTTGAAGGCCGCGATGGGCGTCGAGTCCAAGACGCTGCGCACCGGGCTCTGAGCCGGGTCCCGCCAGGCAGCCGGATCCAGGCGTAGGCCGACCGTCAGGCCTGACGGTGTCCTCCCATCCCGTCCAGCCAGACCGGGGGGCCTTCAGGTGCGATCGCCGCCGGGTGTCCAGAGGATGTCGCCGGTCTCCAGGTTGGCATGCCGGGCCAGGACGAACAGCAGATCCGACAGCCGGTTGAGGTAGGTGGCCGGCAGCGTGCTCACCGCGTCGCCGTGCTCGGCCATCGCCGCCCACGTGGCCCGTTCCGCACGTCGGACGACTGTGCGCGCCACATGCAGCTGGGCGGACGCGGCGGTCCCGCCGGGCAGCACGAAGGACCGCAGCTTCGACAGGGCGGCGTTGTACTCGTCGATCTCGGCCTCGATCCGCTCCACGTACTCGGGCTCGACCCGCAACGGCGGGTGCGCCGGATCGGCCACGACCGGGGTGCAGAGGTCCGCTCCGACGTCGAAGAGCTCGTTCTGGACGCGTAGGAGCACCCGGCGCACGTCGTCGGCGACCTCGGTGGTGGCCAGCGCCACCCCGATGGCGCAGTTCGCCTCGTCGACGTCGGCGAAAGCGACGAGCCGGGAGTCGTTCTTGGTGGTGCGGCTCATGTCGCCCAGGGACGTCGTCCCGTCGTCTCCGGTACGGGTGTAGATGCGGGTGAGGTTGACCATTCGCGCAGCCTATGCCCCCGCTGCGGCCCCCGGCGGCAGCGTGTGCCCCCGGCGTCTGACCCGCCGGCGGCCCTACGATGGCCGACATGCAGCAGGTGTTCCGGGTCACGGGCGGTCGCCGTCTCGAGGGCGAGATCGGCGTCGTGGGGGCCAAGAACAGCGTCCTGAAGCTCATGGCGGCCGCCCTGCTGGCCCGCGGTCGCACGACGATCACCAACGTCCCCGACATCCTCGACGTCGCGATCATGGCCGAGCTGCTGCGACGGCTCGGGCTGCGAGGTCGTGCACGACCGACCCGCCCCTACGGTCGGGGGCACGGTGAGGATCGACGTCCCCGACGTTCCCCACCACCAGGCCGACTACGACCTGGTCCGCAGGATGCGCGCCTCCATCTGCGTGCTCGGGCCGCTCATCGCGCGGTGCGGCGCGGCCGACGTCGCGCTGCCGGGAGGCGACGCCATCGGCTCCCGTGGCCTCGACATGCACAAGGCCGGCCTGGAGAAGCTCGGTGCGACCTTCGACAACGAGCACGGGTTCCTGGTGGCCCGGGCCAACGGGCTGCACGGCGGGCAGATCTGGCTGGACTTCCCGAGCGTGGGAGCGACGGAGAACATCCTGATGGCCGCGGTCCTGGCCTCGGGGGTCACGGTGATCGACAACGCGGCCCGCGAGCCGGAGATCGTCGACATCTGCCGGATGCTGATCGAGATGGGGGCGATCATCGACGGGGTCGGCTCGTCGACCCTGACCGTCGAGGGCGTCCCGGAGCTGCGTCCCGTGGAGCACGCGACGGTCCCCGACCGGATCGTCGCCGGGACGTGGGCGGTGGCCGCGGCGATCACCGGCGGCGACGTGTTCGTCCGCGGGGCGATCGGCAAGCACCTGGAGATGGCGCTGGACAAGCTGGCCTCGGCGGGGGCGAGCGTCCAGGTCTCCGAAGACGGCTTCCGGGTCACGATGGACGGTCGGCCGCGTGCCGTCGACATCGTGACGCTGCCCTACCCGGGCTTCCCGACCGACCTGCAGCCGCAGTTCATCGCACTCAATGCGATCGCCGAGGGCAACGCGATGATCACCGAGAACCTGTTCGAGGCGCGATTCCGGTTCGTCAACGAGATCGTCCGGCTCGGCGCCGACGTCCGCACGGACGGTCACCACGCGCTGGTCCGGGGCCGGCCGGTCCTGTCCGGAGCGCCCGTCGAGACGGCCGACATCCGGGCCGGTGCCGGGCTCGTGCTCGCGGGCCTCGCCGCGCAGGGCTACACGACGATCTATGAGATCCATCACGTCGAGCGCGGCTATGCCGGGTTCATCCCCAGCCTGGTCGGGATCGGCGCCCAGATCGAGCGCCTGGCGATGCCGTCGCCCTTCGACGACTGATCCGGGTTCGCGGTCGCCTCCGACGGCTGACCCGGCGGCGGCCCGGGCACCTCATGTTACTCGTTGGTAACCACGGGAGTTAGGATCGGCGCCTAGTCTTCCGGGAGGTCGTCGTGTCCACTGTCATGGTCGTCGGAGCCGGGCTCATGGGCTCCGGGATCGCGCAGGTCAGCGCGGTCGCCGGGCACGACGTGATCCTGCGCGACATCGACGCGGCGGCGCTCGCGCGGGGCCGCTCGGCGATCGAGGCCTCGCTGACGCGCTTCACTGCGAAGGGCTCCATCAGCGCGGACGACGCGGAGTCCGCACTGGCGCGCATCGCGAACACGACCGACCTCGACGGCGCCGCGCAGGCCGACATCGTCGTCGAGGCGATCATCGAGGAGGTCGAGCTGAAGGCCGCGCTCTTCGCCGAGCTCGACCGGCTCGCTCCCGCGGGTGCAGTCCTGGCCACGAACACCTCGGCGATCCCGATCACGCGGATCGCGGCAGCGACGTCGCGCCCGGAGGCAGTCGTCGGCACGCACTTCTTCTCCCCGGTGCCCATGATGCGGCTCTGCGAGCTCGTCCGGGGACTCAAGACCTCCGACGAGACCCTGGCCGCCGCGCGCGCCTGGGCCGAGGGGATCGGCAAGACCTGCATCGTGGTCAACCGCGACGTCGCCGGCTTCGTCACCACGCGCATCATCACGGCCATGGTCAACGAGGCGATCAGGCTCGTCGAGTCGGGTGTGGCGACCGCCGAGGACGTCGACATCGCCTGCAGGCTGGGCTTCGGCCACGCGATGGGCCCGCTGGCGACCGCGGACCTCACGGGGATCGACGTGATGCTCAGGGCGTCGAGGTCCATCTACAACGAGACGGCCCAGCCGGCGTTCTACCCCCCGGAGCTGATCAGCCGGATGGCCAGCGCGGGCGACCTCGGCCGCAAGTCCGGCCGTGGCTTCCACGTGTACGGCGGCTGACATGGCGGCCAAGGACAAGCCCTGGATGATGCGCACGTATGCCGGGCACTCCTCGGCGACGGCCTCCAACGAGCTGTTCCGGCGCAACCTGGAGAAGGGGCAGACCGGGCTGTCGGTCGCCTTCGACCTGCCGACCCAGACCGGCTACGACCCGGATGCGGAGCTCGCGCGGGGGGAGGTCGGCAAGGTCGGCGTGCCGATCAGCCACCTCGGCGACATGCACAAGCTGCTCGACGGCATCCCGCTGGACCGGATGAACACGTCGATGACCATCAACGCGACCGCGATGTACCTGCTGGCCCTGTACGTGGCGGTCGCCGAGGACAACGGCATCGACCCCGCCGAGCTGTCGGGCACGACCCAGAACGACATCATCAAGGAGTACCTGTCGCGCGGCACGTACGCCTTCCCGCCCGGGCCGAGCCTGCGGCTGACCACCGACATGATCGCCTACACCGTCAACGAGATCCCCCGGTGGAACCCGATCAACATCTGCAGCTATCACCTGCAGGAGGCGGGTGCCACGCCGGTCCAGGAGCTCGCCTACGCGCTGGCGACCGCGATCGCCGTGCTCGACTCTGTGCGCGACTCCGGGCAGGTGCCCGCCGAGCGGTTCGGCGAGGTCGTCGCCCGGATCTCCTTCTTCGTCAACGCCGGAGTGCGGTTCGTCGAGGAGATGTGCAAGATGCGGGCCTTCGTGCAGCTCTGGGACGAGCTGACGCTGGAGCGCTACGGCGTCACGGACGCCAAGCAGCGCAGGTTCCGCTACGGCGTCCAGGTGAACTCCCTGGGCCTGACCGAGGCGCAGCCGGAGAACAACATCCAGCGGATCGTGCTCGAGATGCTCGGCGTCACGCTGTCGCGCGACGCCCGTGCGCGCGCCATCCAGCTGCCCGCGTGGAACGAGGCCCTGGGCCTGCCGCGGCCCTGGGACCAGCAGTGGTCGCTGCGGATGCAGCAGGTGCTGGCCTACGAGTCCGACCTCCTCGAGTACCCCGACCTGTTCGAGGGGTCGGTGGTGGTGGCCGACAAGACCGCCGAGCTCGTGGCCGGGGCCCGTGCCGAGCTCGAGCGGGTCCAGGCCATGGGCGGGGCGGTCGCGGCGGTCGAGAGCGGCTACATGAAGTCCGCCCTCGTCGGGGCGCACGCGGCCAGGCGGGGCCGGGTCGAGTCCGGCCAGGACGCCGTGGTCGGGGTGAACATCTTCACCACGACCGAGCCGAACCCGCTGCTGGCCGACCTCGACGCCGCCATCCAGGTCGATCGACCCCGCAGGTCGAGCAGGCCGCCGCCGACGCCGTTGCCCAGTGGCGGGAGGGCCGTGACCATTCGCGTGCCGAGCTGGCCCGCAAGGCGCTGGCCGAGGCGGCCGCCGGCTCCGGCAACCTGATGCCCGCCTCCCTGGAGTGCGCTCGCGCGGGGGTGACCGTGGGGGAGTGGAGCCAGACCCTGCGTGAGGTCTTCGGGGCGTACCGGGCGCCCACCGGCGTGTCGGGGGCCGCGGGAGGCGTGGGCGGCAACCCGGCGCTGTCGGCCGTGCGCGCGGACGTGAAGGCCACCGGTGAGCAGATCGGGGGCGGGCGCCTGCGCCTGCTGGTCGGCAAGCCCGGCCTCGACGGCCACTCGAACGGCGCCGAGCAGATCGCGGTGCGCGCGCGCGATGCCGGCTTCGAGGTCGTCTACCAGGGCATCCGGCTGACGCCGGCCCAGATCGTGGCTGCGGCGGTGGCCGAGGACGTCCACGTCGTGGGCCTGTCGATCCTGTCCGGCTCGCACATGGTGGCGGTGCCCGAGGTGCTGGCGGGGCTGCGCGCCGCCGGCATGACCGATGTGCCCGTGGTCGTCGGCGGGATCATCCCCGACTCGGATGCGGCCGCACTGCTGGCGCTCGGCGTGGCCGACGTGTTCACCCCGAAGGACTACGACGCGACGGCGGTGATGGCCCGCGTGGTGACCGCGATCCGCAGGGCGCACGGCCTGGACTGATCGGCCTCACGCTCTGCGTAGTCGAAACCGGCCCATGGGAGCGGCCGAACGACTGCGTGGGCGACACGTGGCCGGCTCAGAACAGGCGGGAGTCCGGGTCGTCGAAGCCGCGCAGCGCGTCGTAGTCGACCACGACGCAGCGGATGCCGCGGTCCTGGGCCAGCGTGCGCGCCTGCGGCCTGATCTCCTGGGCGGCGAAGACCCCGGCGACGGGAGCCAGGAGCGGGTCACGGTTGAGCAGCTCCAGGTAGCGGGTCAGCTGCTCGACGCCGTCGATGTCCCCGCGCCGCTTGACCTCCACCGCCACCGCCGAGCCGGCCTCGTCGCGGAACATGATGTCGACCGGCCCGATCGCCGTCGGGTGCTCGCGCCGGATCAGCGCCCAGCCCGCCCCGAACACCGCCGGCTGCTCGGCAAGCAGCGCCTGGAGGTGCGCCTCGACGCCGTCCTTGACCAGGCCCGGGTCGACCCCGAGCTCGTGGCGGGAGTCGTGGTGGACGGCCGTGATGGTGATGATCAGCTCCTCGCCGGCCCGGTTGGAGACCGTCCACGTCCCGGTGCCGGCGCCGTCCACGACCTCCCGCAGCGAGCATGGCGGACTCATCCAGTTCAGCGGCTTGTAGGCCCGGTCGTCGGCGTGCACCGACACCGAGCCGTCGGCCTTGGTGAGGATCAGCCGGGTTGCCGGCGGCAGGTGGGCCGACAGCCTGCCGACGTAGTCCACGGAGCAGTCGGCCACCACCAGTCGCATTCGCACAGGGTACGTCGGGCGATCCGGCGCGGGGGGTGCCGACCCGGCCTCAGCGGGTTGGTGCAACACTTGCCGGCGAAGTCGAAACAGTCACGCCGTGGGCATTCCGGCGTTCCTCGGAGGGTGGTTATGGGCCAGATCAGCAGGGTGGGCATCGTCGGACTGGGCACCATGGGTGCCGGGATCGCGGAGGTGCTGGCCCGTGCAGGGCTGGACGTGATCGGTGTCGAGGTGTCCGACGAGGCGCTGGCCCGGGGTCGCCGGGCCATCGAGAAGTCCATGGCGAGGGCGGTCGAGCGCGGAAAGCTGACGGCCGACGAGCGCTCAGGCGCTCTGACGCGCATCCGGTTCAGCGTCGAGATCGCGGACCTGGCCGACCGGGAGCTGGCGATCGAGGCGGTCCCCGAGGACGTCGAGCTCAAGCGCGCGGTGGTCGCCGACCTCGACAAGGTCCTCGCGCCGGAGGTGATCATCGCCACCAACACGTCGAGCCTGTCGGTGACCCAGATCTCGGTCGGCACCGGCCGGCCCGACCGGGTGGTCGGGATGCACTTCTTCAACCCCGCGCCGGTGCAGTCGTTCATGGAGATCGTCCGCACGGTCGTCACCGCCTCGGAGGTCGTCGACCAGGCCGTGGAGTTCGCCGAGTCAGTCGGCAAGCAGCCGGTCGTGGTGGGCGATCGCGCCGGGTTCATCGCGAACGCCCTGCTCTTCGGCTACCTCAACCACGCCGCCACCATGTACGAGGCCCGCTACGCCTCTCGGGAGGACATCGACGCCGCGATGCGCCTCGGTTGCGGCTACCCCATGGGCCCGTTGGCGCTCCTGGACCTGATCGGGCTCGACACCGCCTACCAGATCCTCGACACGATGTACAAGCAGAGCCGCGACCGGCTGCACGCCCCGGCGCCGATCCTCAAGCAGATGGTCACCGCCGGGCTGCGCGGCCGGAAGTCCGGCCACGGCTTCTACACCTACGAGGCGCCAGGCTCCTCGACGGTGGTCGCCGACGAGCTCACCCCGGTCGAAGGCGGCAGTCATGTCCCGGGGCGCACCGTGGAGAAGGTCGGCGTGGTCGGCTCCGGCACGATGGCCACCGGGATCATCGAGGTGTTCAGCAAGGCGGGGTACGAGACGATCTACGTGGCGCGATCCGCGGAGAAGGTCGCGGCGGTCCGGGCGGCGCTGGAGCGCTCGCTGACCAAGGCGGTCCAGCGCGGGAAGCTCTCGGAGGAGGCCCGGGTCGCAGCCCTGGCGCGCGTCTCGGGGACGGTCGCCCTCGACGACCTGGCCGACGTCGACCTCGTGGTCGAGGCCGTCGTCGAGGACCTCGGGGTCAAGACCGCCCTGTTCGCTAACCTCGACGAGATCTGCAGGCCGGGCGCGGTCCTGGCCACGACCACCTCGAGCCTGCCGGTGGTCGACATGGCTGCGGTCACCCAGCGACCGGGCGACGTCGTCGGGATGCACTTCTTCAACCCGGCGGCCGTCATGCGCCTGGTCGAGGTCGTCGCCCACGTGTCGACTGCGCCGGACGTCATCGCCACCGCCGCCGAGGTCTGCGAGACGACCGGCAAGCACGCGGTGCACTGCCGCGACCGCGCGGGCTTCATCGTCAACGCGCTGCTGTTCCCCTACCTCAACGATGCCATCGGGATGCTCGAGGCTCACTACGCAACGGCCGACGAGATCGACATGGCCATGAAGAAGGGCTGCGGGTTGCCGATGGGGCCCTTCGAGCTGCTGGACGTCGTCGGCAACGACGTGTCGCTGGCGATCCAGCAGACGCTCTACCGGGAGTTCCGCGAGCCTGGGTTCGCCCCGGCGCCGATGCTCGAGCACCTGGTGCGTGCCGGGTTCCTGGGGCGCAAGTCCGGGCGGGGCTTCCGCACGTACCCCCGGTAGAAGGCGGCGTCCCGCCGCCGGCGACCGAACCCAGCACCCTCATCCACCTGTGCCCTGACAATGCCATCGCCACGCCGGCGGGACCGCGCTCAGGCCTGGTGGTCCATGCGCGCGAACGCGGGGGCGTCGTCCCAGCGCTCCATCGGGCCGTGCCATGTCGTCGGCAGTGGGGCCGCGTCGGGCTGGACGGCGGACACGATCGCGTTCAGCGCGATCCGCGCATAGGTCTCGCCCACCCACAGGTGCTTGGCGCCGGGGATTCCGACGACCTCGGCCTGGGGCACTCCGGCGAAGCGACGGGCGACGTCCGGCGGCGTGGCGAACTCGTCGAGCTCGGGAACCACTGCCGTGATCGGTCGACCGGAGGCGGCCCAGGTCGCGACGTCGGCATCGTCGGACCAACGGCCAGGCGGGGAGAGCAGCACCGTCCCCACGACGGGGTCGACGTTGCCCCATCGGAGGATGACGTCGGTGCCGAACGACCAGCCGACCGCCCAGGGGTCCACGAACCCCTGTGCCGTGACGTCCGCGACGGCGGCCCGAAGGTCATGGCCCTCCCCGCGGTTCTCGTCGAAGGTGCCCTCGCTCGTGCCCGCGCCGGAGGTGCGTCCCGCGCGTGTTGAAGCGCAGGACGCCGATCCCGGCGAGCGCCGGCAGCCGCCACGAGCACTTGCGGATCAGGTGGCTGTCCATCGAGCCCCCGTGCGTGGGCAGCGGGTGGCAGAACACGATGACCGCGGTGGGATCGGAGTCCTCGGGGAGCGACCACTCACCGACCAGGCGCACCCCGTCCTCGGTGAGCAGCGAGGCTGGGTGGCGGCGGGCTGGAAGAACCGAGTTGGCGGCGATGAGGGTCACGGGGACCAGGGTAGGCGCGCGCCCGGGTCATCCCGGGCGCCGTCGGGCACGGTTGGTCCAGCAGGGAGTGTGCCAGTGCCGGCGGAACTCCTCGCCGTCGTGGCGGTCGGCCCGCCAGGCGACGATGTGCGCTGTGCCGGCACGGATCTCCTGCTCGCACCCCGGGCAACGGTAGGTCTTCGTCGCGGCCGCCCCTGTGATGGCGCGCACGTGCCATTCGCCGTCGGGATGCGACTGGGAGGGCGGTGGTGTCCGGACCGGGCGCGTGGCCGCGGGATCCGCCGTTCGCCGGTTCTTGCGCCCCATGGAACCACGGTAGCCGGGCGCCGCCCAGGGCTGCTGGGGATGCGGCTACCCTTGCGCGCATGCTGCATCACGTCGAGTCCGGAACTGGCCCCGTGGTCGTGCTTCTGCACGCCTTCCCGATGGACAACGCGCTGTGGGCCGCCCAGCGCGAGGCCCTCGGGGGGGCTGGCTATCGCGTGATCGCCCCGGACCTCCCCGGGTTCGGGAGCAGCGCCGTGGCCCAGGAGCGAGCCGTCGCTGGACGTCATGGCCGACGCCGTGCTCGAGCTCCTGGACCACCTCGGGATCGACCGCGTCGTGCTGGCCGGGCTGTCGATGGGCGGCTACGTCGCCATGGCCCTGCTGCGCAAGGCTCCCGAGCGGATCTCGGCCCTCGTGCTCGCCGACACCAAGGGCTCCGCGGACACCGCGGAGGCCGCCGCGAACCGCGAGGCCGTGGCCACTGCGGTGGAGACTGCAGGGTCCACGGCGGGGATCGTGGACGGGACGTTGAGCAACCTGCTGGGCGCGACGTCGCGGGAGTCCCGCCCGGAGGTCGTCGCGACCGTTCGCCGCTGGATCCTCGCGCAGCCCGCCGCTGGGGTCGCCTGGGCGCAGCGGGCGATGGCTGCGCGCCCCGACTCGGCGAGCGACATCGGCTCGTACGGCGGACCGGTCCTGGTGCTCTACGGCGAGCAGGACACGGTCACGACCCCGGCGGACGCCGCCGCGATGGCGCAGGCCGCGCGCGACGGGGGCAGCGCGACGACCGTTGCCGCGATCACGGGTGCCGGGCACCTCTCCTCGGTGGAGGACCCGGGGGCAGTCACCGAGGCCCTGCTCGGCTGGCTGCGGACGCTCTGACCCCCGCCCGAGCGCGACCGCGCGCGAAGGGCACCGTCAGCCCCCGGTCCGCCGGAGGCGGCCCGGCGCACGCGCGCGGAAGGCACCGTTGGACCGGGTTCGCGGGGCGTCATGGGGTGCCCTTCACGCGCGGTGGCCTCCCAGGGCTCGCCACGCCCTGGCTCTATAGGTCCCCTTGACGCGCGAGCGCCGGCGGACCGGGTCAGACCCCGCGGAACCTGTTGATCGCGTCGATGTGCCGGGCGCGCTTCTCGTGGTTGCGCACGCCCAGGTCCGCCTCGGGTGCCAGGCAGAGCACGCCGACCTTGCCCTGGTGCAGGTTGCGGTGCACCTCGAACGCGGCGTCGCCGGCCCGCGCCAGTGGGAAGACCTTGGACAGCGTGGGATGGATCAGCCCGCGGTCGATCAGGCGGTTGGCCTCGTACGCCTCGCGGTAGTTGGCGAAGTGCGAGCCGATGATGCGCTTGAGGTTCATCCAGAAGTAGCGGTTGTCGTACTCGTGCATGTACCCCGACGTCGAGGCGCAGGTCACGATCGTGCCGCCCTTGCGTGCGACGTAGACCGAGGCGCCGAACGTCTCGCGGCCAGGGTGCTCGAACACGATGTCGACGTCCTCGCCGCCGGTGAGCTCCCGGATCCGCTTGCCGAAGCGGTTCCACTCCTTCGGGTCCTGCGTAGTCTCGTCCGCCCAGAACCGGTAGTCCTCGGCCTTGCGGTCGATGATCAGCTCCGCACCCATCTTCCGGCAGATGTCGGCCTTCTCCTGGCTCGAGACCACGCAGATCGGGGTGGCCCCGCCCCTGAGCGCCATCTGGGTCGCGTACGACCCGAGCCCACCGGACGCGCCCCAGATCAGGACGTTGTCGCCCTGCTTCATCCCCGCGCCATTGCGCGAGACGAGCTGGCGGTAAGCCGTGGAGTTCACCAGCCCGGGTGCGGCGGCCTCCTCCCAGGTCAGGTGGCCCGGCTTGGGCATCAGCTGGTTGGACTTGACCAGGGCGATCTCGGCCAGGCCCCCGAAGTTGGTCTCGAAGCCCCAGATCCGCTGCTCGGGATCCATCATGGTGTCGTTGTGGCCCGCGGGGCTCTCGAGCTCGACGCTCAGGCAGTGGGCGACCACCTCGTCGCCCGGCTTCCACGCGTTCACGCCCGGTCCGGTGCGCAGCACGACGCCGGCAAGGTCCGAGCCGACCACGTGGTAGGGCAGGTCGTGGCGCTTGGCCAGGGGATTGGTCCTGCCGTAGCGGCTCAGGAAGGCGAACGTGCTCACCGGCTCGAAGATCGAGGTCCACACCGTGTTGTAGTTGATCGCCGAGGCCATCACCGCCACCAGCGCCTCGCCCGGGCCGAGCTGCGGGACAGGCACGTCGTCGAGGTGCAGGGACTCGCGGGGGTCCTTCTGGCTGCTGGGCATGCCCGCGAACATCTGCTCCTCGTCCTTGTGGACGGTCACGCCGCGGTAGGTCTCGGGAACCTCGATGTCGGCGAAGCCGGGCGCCCGGTGGGCGTCGGCGAGGATGGCGGCGAGGATGTTCTGCACTGGGACCTCCAGGGTGGTGCGGGCGCGGTGGCCCGGTCAGGCTACTGGCCGGTAACCACCGATCGACCGCCGGGGGTGGAGTGTCCGGAGTCAGTGCTCGGGACCGGGCTCCACGAGCTCGATCAGCACGCCGCCGCAGTCCTTGGGGTGCGCGAAGTTGACCCGCGAGCCCGCCGTCCCCGGCTTCGGCGTGTCGTAGAGCACGCGTACGCCGGCCGCCCGCAGCCGCGCGCCGGCGGCGTCGACATCCGTCACCCGGAACGCCAGCTGCTGGATCCCCTCGCCGTTGCGGGCGAGGAACCGGCCGATGGGGGAGTCCTCGCGCAGGGGTGCCAGCAGCTGCAGGAACGAGCCCGATCCGGCGACGTCGATCATCGCCTCGCGCACGCCCTGCTCCTCGTTGACCTCCTCGTGCACCGAGTGCAGCCCGAACACCCTCGCGTAGAAGGCGATGGCCACGTCGAGGTCGGCCACGGCGAGCCCGACGTGGTCGATCCGCTCCACGAGCGGCCCCAGGGCTTCCGCTGGCGACGGATCGGAGCGCACGGGCGCTGGATGCTCGGTGTGCATGGGTTGCACCTTCCTCTCGGGCCTTGCCGACCCAGGCGATCAACGGTCTGAGGCTTGGACCGCGGGGTCAGCCCGCGCGGATCAGCCTACGCCGTCGAGTGTTTCCCCTCCGGGGACGATCGACGGGGCAGGCCCCTCCGACGCATCGGGCACGGCCGCCGCTGCCCCGCGCGCGACCCTCGCGCCTGGTGAGGCGGTGTCCCGCGTGCGCCGGGGCGTGGCTATCGTGGGTCCTGAGGCGGCACCGCCAGACCCGCGCCAGGCACCTGGCGAGCGCCAACATCAGACTGATCGCACTACCCGAGAGAGAGGCACACCATGTCCGGATCCGTGATCGTCGCCGGCGCCCGCACCCCGATGGGCCGCCTGCTGGGCTCCCTCAAGGGCTTCTCGGCCGCAGAGCTCGGCGGGGTCGCCATCCAGGGCGCACTGGAGAAGGCCGGGGTGTCCGGCGACCAGGTGCAGTACGTGATCATGGGCCACGTCATCCAGGCCGGTGCCGGGCAGCTCACCGCCCGCCAGGCAGCGATCGCCGGCGGGATCCCGCTGGACGTGCCCGCCCTGACCATCAACAAGGTCTGCCTGTCCGGCATCGACGCGATCGCCCTGGCCGACCAGCTGATCAGGGCCGGCGAGTTCGACATCGTCGTCGCCGGGGGCATGGAGTCGATGACCAACGCTCCGCACCTCCTGACCGGCAGCCGCGAGGGCGTCAAGTACGGCGAGTGGACGATGAAGGACTCGATGGCCCACGATGCGCTGTTCTGCGCGATCGACCAGGTCGCCATGGGGCAGTCCACCGAGAACTACAACGGCAGGTACGGGCTGACCCGCCAGGAGCAGGACGAGTTCTCCGCGCGCTCGCACCAGCTGGCCGCGCGGGCCGCCAAGGACGGCATCTTCGACGACGAGATCGTCACGGTGCAGATCCCGCAGCGCAAGGGCGACCCGATCGACTTCCGCGAGGACGAGGGCGTCCGCTCCGACACCACCCCCGACTCGCTGGCGCGCCTGCGCCCGGCGTTCGCCAAGGACGGCACGATCACCGCCGGCTCGGCCTCGCAGATCTCCGACGGCGCCGCCGCCGTGGTCGTGATGAGCCGGGCGAAGGCCGAGGAGCTGGGCCTGACCTGGCTGGCCGAGATCGGGGCGCACGGCGTCGTGGCCGGGCCGGACGCCTCGCTGCACGAGCAGCCCGCCAACGCAGTGATCCGCGCCTGCGAGCGGGAGGGGATCGCCCCGACCGACCTCGACCTGCTCGAGCTGAACGAGGCCTTCGCCGCCGTCGGGATCGTCTCGACCAGGAAGCTCGGCGTCGACCCCGAGCGCGTCAACGTCAACGGCGGCGCGATCGCGATGGGCCATCCGGTCGGGATGTCCGGCGCGCGGATCGTGCTGCACCTGGCCAACGAGCTCAAGCGCCGCGGCGGCGGGGTCGGGGCGGCGGCCCTCTGCGGCGGCGGCGGGCAGGGCGACGCCCTGATCGTGCGGGTTCCCAGGCCTGAGCGAAGGCGCGCCGATCGGGGCGAGCTCGCCGACCGGTCTCGCGGGCGACAGCGCCGGCTGTCAGCGGTCGGCGGCGTGGCAGGGCGTGACGCGCGGACGCGGCCACGGCGCGTAGCGAGGGAGTGAGCGGTGGCGCGTTCGGTGGACGTCGGCGGCCTTGTCGAGCGGGCGCTGGCAGGTGACCCGCGGTCGGTCGGCAGGCTGATCACGCTGGTCGAGGACGGGGCCGCCCAGCTGCGCGAGCTGATGGCCGTGCTGGCGCCGCACTCGGGCTCCGCCCACATCGTGGGGCTGACCGGCGCTCCCGGGGTCGGCAAGTCCACGACCACCTCCGCCCTGGTCCACGAGCTCCGCGCGGCCGGGCGGCGCGTCGGGGTGCTCGCCGTCGATCCGTCGTCGCCGTTCTCGGGGGGCGCCCTGCTCGGCGACCGTATCCGGATGCAGGAGCACGCCACCGATCCGGACGTCTTCATCCGCTCGATGGCCGCCCGTGGGCACCTGGGCGGGCTGGCCTCGAGCACTCCGCAGGCCGTGCGCGTCCTGGACGCGGCGGGATTCGACCCGGTGCTCGTCGAGACGGTCGGCGTCGGGCAGTCCGAGGTGGAGGTGGCCGGCGAGGCGGACACCACGATCGTGCTCCTGGCGCCCGGGATGGGCGACGGGATCCAGGCCGCCAAGGCCGGCATCCTCGAGGTCGGGGACATCTTCGTGGTGAACAAGGCCGACCGCGACGGCGCGGACGCCACGGCCCGCGAGCTGCGGCACATGATCAGCCTGGGTCATTCGGGACCCTCCCGGCGTTCGGGCGCCTCCGGCCGCCACACCCACGCGGTCGGCCCCGAGACGGCGGACGCACGGCCCTCCGGCACAGCGCCCTCCGGCCCGAGCGGGACGTGGCGGCCGCCGGTCCTCAAGGTGGTCGCGACCCGCGGAGAGGGCGTGCCCGCACTTCGCGACGCGGTCGAGGCGCACCGGTCGTGGCTGGGGGAGTCGGGCACCGGTGCCGCCCGTCGCCGCCAGCGGGCCCGCTCGGAGATCCAGGGGATCGCCCTGGCGGCGCTGCGGGCGCGGTTCGCCGACCTCGGCGGCGCGGGGGCGCTGGACCACCTGGCCGACGAGGTGGCGGCGGGGCGCTCCGACGCCTTCACGGCCGCCGACCGGATCATCGCCGAGGTGTCCGGCTGATCGCGGCCGTGCCCCGACCCTGCGGGTGGTCGAGGACGTGCATGGCGCGGCGGCGATGGAGCGCTTCCCCGCCCCCGACCTCCCGCCAGCCGCGGCCCCCGATCGGTGCGGTGACGAGTACCGTGGCCCACATGGCGAATGAGGGCAGCGGTCGGGACCGCTGGGAGCAGGCATACGACGCCGCGGTGGAGGCCGGCCGCATCCGGGACGCGGATTTCACCACGCTGTCC
Organism: uncultured Actinomycetes bacterium; assembly: GCA_963793175.1. Lineage (GTDB taxonomy): Bacteria > Actinomycetota > Actinomycetes > S36-B12 > CAIYMF01 > Prado023. The sequence continues at coordinate 114,838 of CAWBYT010000009.1, read as the reverse complement.
GGCGACGATGTCGCACCCGTGTACGGACCTCCCGACGGGTCAGAGCCGGTGGCGCAGATCGGCTGGCCGGGCCAGTTCCCCTACACCCGGGGCCTGCATCCCTCGGGCTATCGCGGCCGGCTCTGGACGATCAGGCAGTTCGCCGGCTTCGGCAACGCGGAGCAGACGAACGGCCGTTTCCTCGACATCCTGTCCGCCGGCGGCGGCGGGCTGTCCGTGGCTTTCGACATGCCGACCCTGATGGGCCGTGACTCCGACGACCCACTGGCCCTCGGGGAGGTCGGGCACTGCGGCGTGGCGATCGACTCGGCGCAGGACATGGAGGTGCTGTTCGCCGGGATCCCGCTGTCCGGGGTCACCACGTCCATGACGATCTCGGGTCCGGCGGTGCCGATCTTCGCCATGTACGTCGTGGCGGCAGAACGCCAGGGTGCGGACATCAGCGCCCTGGACGGCACGCTCCAGACCGACATCTACAAGGAGTACACCGCGCAGAAGGAGTGGCTGTTCCCACCGGAGCCGCACCTGCGCCTGATCGGCGACCTGATGGAGTGGGTCGGCGCGAACGTGCCGAAGTACAAGCCGCTGAGCGTCTCGGGCTACCACATCCGCGAGGCCGGGTCCACCGCCGCGCAGGAGCTGGCGTTCACGCTCGCCGACGGCTTCGGATATGTGGAGCTGGGGCTCTCCCGCGGGCTGGACGTCGACGCGTTCGCCCCCGGGCTGTCGTTCTTCTTCGACGCGCACATCGACTTCTTCGAGGAGATCGCCAAGTTCCGCGCCGCCCGGCGCATCTGGGCGCGCTGGATGCGCGACGAGTACGGCGCTCGCACCGCCAAGGCCCAGTCCCTGCGCTTCCACACCCAGACCGCGGGGGTCAGCCTGACCGCCCCGCAGCCGGACAACAACATCGTCCGCACCGCCGTCGAGGCACTGGCGGCCGTCCTGGGCGGCACCAACTCGCTGCACACCAACGCCCTCGATGAGGTACTGGCCCTGCCCAGCGACAAGGCCGCGCAGATCGCACTGCGCACCCAGCAGGTGATCGCCGAGGAGACGGGGGTGGCCAACGTGGCCGATCCGCTTGGGCGGCAGCTGGTACGTCGAGGCGCTGACCGACCGGATCGAGGCGCAGGCCGAGGCGATCTTCGCCCAGATCCTCGAGCTGGGAGCCCGCCGACAGCCCGACGGGCTGCACCCGATCGGGCCCGTCACGTCCGGCCTGCTGGCAGGGGTCGAGTCGGGCTGGTTCACCGACCTCATCGCGGATGCAGCATTCGAGCACCAGCGGGCCCTGGAGGACGGCCGGAAGCGCGTCGTCGGAGTGACGGTCCACAACGATGCCATCGAGACCCCCCTGGAGATCCTGCGGGTTTCCCACGACGTCGAGCGCGACCAGGTGGCCCAGCTCGCCCGGCGCCGGCAGACACGGGATGCCTCCGCCGTCGAGAAGTCCCTGGCGGTCCTGGCCGAGTCGGCCCGCACCGACGCGAACCTCGTGCCGCTGCTCATCGACGCGGCGCGCGCGGAGGCGACCCTCGGCGAGATGTGCGACGTCCTGCGCGCCGAGTGGGGCACCTACCGCGAGCCCGTCTGAGACGACACCACCGGCGCCTCACACCACGCGCGCGCTCAGCTTCCCGGGGCGGAGCCGCCCGACTCGCGGAGCCGAGCGAGGCGCCCTAGCACCTCGAGCATGGCCGGCGGTCCCGCCACCCGGAAGCGTGCGAGGCTCTCGTCCGGCCCGACCCTGATGGAGATGTCGGTGGGTCGCAGGACCGCCATGGCGGCCTCGTCGGTGACGTCGTCCCCGGCGAACAGCACCCGGCGCTCCGGGTCGGCCTCGATCAGCACCTGGAGCGCGACCCCCTTGTCCAGCGGCCGCAGCGACAGCTCGACGACGCGCTTGCCCTCCAGCCAGAACGTGCCGGCCAGCTCGTCGGCGAGCCCCCGGATCAGGTCGAGGGCGACGTCCGCGTCGGCCGGGGTGCAGGCGCGGACGTGCACCGCCAGGCCGGCAGGCTTGTCCTCCAGCAGGACTCCCGGTATGCCCCCGACGGCGTCGGCGACGCGGGCCCGCATCTCCGCGAGCTGGACCGCCTCGGGATCGGTGAGCAGGAGGTCCTCGCTGGCCTCCTGCCCGTGCGAGCCGATCAGCGTCGCCACGTCCGCGGCCGAGCTGACGGTGGCCAGGTCCTGCCGCGCGCGACCGGAGATCAGGACGACCTCGGTGCCGGGTGCGGCGGCGAGCTGTCGCAGCAGGTCCAGCGCACCGGGGATCGGGCGGGCGGCCGACGGCTGGGCGACGATCGGCGAGATCGTCCCGTCGAAGTCCAGCGCGACGAGCAGGCGCTGCGTCGGGACGAGGCCTTCGAGCTCGCGCGCCAGGTCCGCTGGGAGCGCCGGGTCGGGCGCCGCGAGGCTCGCCAGGAAGTCGTCGGCCCACCTGGACACGTCGTGGGTGACGACTCCCGCGCGCAGCGCCCGCATCCGCCTCGGCTGCCTGCTCGGCGGGCTCGCGCAGCGCGGCGAGGATCGTGCGCTTCATGCCCTCGACGTCGTAAGGGTTCACAAGCCAGGCCTGCGTCATCTGCTCGGCGGCGCCGGTGAACTCGCTGAGCACCAGCGCGCCGCGATCGTCGGTCCGCGTCGCGACGTACTCCTTGGCCACGAGGTTCATCCCGTCGCGCAGGGGGGTCACCAGCATCACGTCGGCAGCCAGGTAGAGCGCCGCGAGCTCGTCGGGGCCCATCGCCTGGTGCATGTAGTGGATGGGGTTGGTGCCGACCGGTCCGAGGTCCCCGTTCGCGCGACTCACCAGCAGCTCGACCTCGTCGCGGATCCGCTGGTACTCGTCCACCTTGTCCCGCGTCGGCTGCGCCACCTGGATGAACGCGGTGCGTTGCGGATCCAGGTCACCGTCGAGCATGAGCTCGGTCACGGCCTGGACCCGGACGTCGATGCCCTTGGTGTAGTCCAGCCGGTCCACGCCCAGGAGCAGGACGTCGGGGTCGCCGACGTCGGAGCGGACCTGCCCCGCGCGTTCCTGCACCTCGGGCCGCCCCGACATGTCGGCGTAGTCGCTCGCCCGGATGCCGATGGGGTAGGCGCGAACTGCGACCGGACGCGGCCCGCCCGGCCCTGCGACGTGCAGCTCGCCCTCACGGTCGGTCGACGTCGGCGAAGCGACGCGCCGCCCGCTGGAAGTTGACCACGGCGTCGCTGGTCTGGAAGCCCACCACGTCCGCGCCCAGCAGTCCCGCGAGGATCTGCGTCGCGCCACGGCAGCTGACTGAAGATCTCCACCGGGGGGAAGGGGATGTGCAGGAAGAACCCGATCCGCAGATCCGGCCGGCTGGCGCGCAGGAGCGCGGGTACGAGCTGCAGCTGGTAGTCGTGGACCCACACGCGGGCGCCGGGACGCGCCCTTTCGGCCACCAGGTCGGCGAACCTTCGGTTGACCTCCCGGTGGGTCTCGAACTGGCTGCGGTGGTACACCGGGGCCACGATGCCGCCGTGGTAGTTGGGCCAGAGCGCCCCGTTGGAGAAGCCGTCGTAGTGGGCGGCGACCTCGGCCCTGGTCAGCGGGACCTCGACCAGCTCGACCCCCTCGATCGCGTCGGCGGGCACCGGGGGGGTGGAGAGCTCGCCGTCCTCCCCGGCGTCGGAGAAGCCCCCGCTCCAGCCGACCCAGGTCGCCGGAGTGTCGCGCAGGACCGACTGCATGGCCGAGACCAGTCCGCCGGGTGCCCGGCGCCAGCCCTCCTCTGCCGCATACTCCACGGGCAGCCGGTTGGCGACGATCACCAGCTCGGGCACGTCACCCTGCGCCCTCCCGGCTGGCGAGCTCTGGTGGCCAGCCGTGTCGGGCGTCACGTGCACTCGTCGCCATGCGTCGGCGGTCGAGTCCGCTTGTGGTGGGGTTGGTCCATCCGGCGATCCTAGTTCAGCTCGAAGGTGAGGAATCCGAACGGAGGCAGCGTCAACAGGTAGGGGAGCTCGCCGACCCGCGGGAACTCCACTCCCCCCATCAGCTCGACCGGCTGGTGTCCGGCATAGCGCCCGAGGGCGAGCTCGACCGGTTGGGCCGCCGCCGAGAAGTTGGCCACGCAGAGGATCGGCCGCTGCCGCGAGGACTCGGGGGTGCGGATGTAGCCGAGGACGGCGCTGTTGGTCGCGGGCAGCAGGTCCAGTCCGCCGAGACCGAAGACCTCGTGGTCGCGTCGGACCTGGATCATCCGCCGCATCCACTGGAGGAACGACGCGGGGTTCCGCTGGCTGGACTCGACGTTGCGGGCTCCGAACCCGTAGACCGGGTCCATGGAGGGCGGCAGGTAGAGCGTGGCGAAGTCGGCGTACGAGAATCCGCCGTTGCGGTCGGGCGTCCACTGCATCGGGGTGCGCACGCCGTCGCGGTCGCCGAGGTGGATGTTGTCGCCCATCCCGATCTCGTCGCCGTAGTACAGGATCGGGGTGCCGGGGAGCGTGAAGAGCAGCGAGTGCAGCAGCTCGGCCTGCCGGCGGTCGCCCTCGACGAGGGGGAGCAGTCGCCTGCTGATCCCCACGTTGCGGCGCATCCGCGGATCCGTCGCGTACTGCTGGTACATGTAGTCCCGCTCCTCGTCGGTGACCATCTCGAGGGTCAGCTCGTCGTGGTTGCGAAGGAAGATGCCCCACTGGCAGCCGTCGGGGATGGGCGGGATGCCCGCCAGGATCTCGTGCACCGCGGTGGCATCCTGCCGGCGCAGGGCCATGAACATCCGGGGCATGAGCGGGAAGTGGAAGCACATGTGGCACTCGTCGCCGGCGCCGAAGTACTCGACGACGTCCTCGGGCCACTGGTTCGCCTCCGCCAGCAGGACCCGGCCGGGGAAGAGGGCGTCGACGTGCGCGCGCAGCTCCCGCAGGTACTCGTGGGTCGGCGGGCAGGTTCTCGCCGTTGGTCCCGTCCGCCTCGAACAGGTAGGGGACCGCGTCGAGCCGGAAGCCGTCCAGGCCGTGCCCGAGCCAGTAGTCGACGACCTCGAACATGGCCGCCCGGACCTCGGGGTTCGCGTAGTTGAGGTCGGGTTGATGGGAGTAGAAGCGATGCCAGTAGAACTGGCCCCGCGAGTTGTCCCAGGCCCAGTTGCTCGTCTCGGAGTCGACGAAGATGATCCGGGCGTCGGGCCACCGGGTGTCGTCGTCGCTCCAGACGTACCAGTCCGCCTTCGGGTCCTCCCTGCTCGACCGGGAGGCCTGGAACCAGGCGTGCTGGTCGGAGGTGTGGTTCACGACCAGGTCGGCGATCACCCGGATCCCGCGCCTGTGCGCCTCCTCGATGAGCGTCACGGCATCGTCGAGGGTGCCGTAGTCGGGGTGGACCGACAGGAAGTCGGCGATGTCGTATCCGCCGTCGCGCAGCGGGGAGGCGTAGAAGGGCAGGAGCCACAGGCAGTCGACCCCCAGCCACTGCAGGTAGTCGAGCTTGGCCGTCAGGCCGGCGCAGGTCGCCCTTGCCGTCCGCACTCGCGTCGAAGAATCCGCGGACGAAGACCTCGTAGACGACCGCGCTGCGGTACCACTGGGGATCCGAGTCGCCGGCCTGGACGATGGGTCCTGGGTGTCGGCATGCCCCGAGGCTAGTGGCCGAGGGTGTCCCTGTGCCAGCGCGACGCAACGCGCCTGGATCGCAACCGGCCCTTCGCGCTGTGGCCTGGCGGCCCGCCGAGCGGCGCACCGGGGTCAGCGGCAGCGCACGACGGATGGGAGAATGCCGCCATGAGCAACCTGTCCCCGTACGGAGCCGTCGACCTCGGCGCGCTCGCCGCCGCCCGCGAGGCGCAGGCGCAGGCCGAGCAGCGCGCCGCCGAGCGAACCTCGAACCCGAGCCTCCTGCCGGTCGTGATCGACGTCACCGACGCCAGCTTCCAGGCGGACGTGATGGACACCTCGATGCAGGTCCCGGTCGTGATCGACCTGTGGGCGACCTGGTGCGGACCCTGCAAGACGCTCTCGCCCATCCTGGAGAGGCTGGCCGACGAGTACGCGGGCCGCTGGGTCCTGGCCCGGGTCGACGTGGACGCCAACCCGGCCATCGCCCAGGCCTTCCAGACGCAGTCGATCCCCAGCGTGTTCGCCGTCATCGGCGGCCGTCCCCTGCCGCTGTTCCAGGGAGCGCTCCCCGAGCAGCAGGTGCGCGCCTTCATCGACGAGCTGCTCAAGGTCGCGGCTGGCCAACGGCGTCACCGGCACGGTGGCGGGTGCCGCTGAGCCGCCCCCCCTCGACCCCGCGGACGTCCCTCCGGCCGACCCCCGCATGGACGCCGCCTACGACGCGATCGAGTCCGGGGACTGGACGGCCGCTCGGGCGGCCTACCAGTCGATCATCGACGCCTCACCTGCGGACCGGCACGCGAAGGCCGGGCTGGCGCTGGTCGGGGTCTTCGAGCGGGTCGACGGTGCCGATCACGCCCAGGTCCTGACGGCTGCCGACCGGAGCCCGGACGACCTCGCCGCCCAGGAGCTCGCGGCCGACGTCCTGGTCCTCGACGGCCGGCCGGTCGAGGCCTTCGCGCGCCTCACCGGGGCGATCCGGTTCACCTCGGGCGCCGACCGTGACCGGCTGCGGCTGCACCTGCTGGACCTCTTCGAGGTGGTCGGACCCGAGGATCCGTCCGTGACCCGAGCCCGGCTCGACCTGGCGAACGCGCTGTTCTGAGCCCAGGGTCGGCTCCCGAGCGGCCGCCCCGAGCCGGCCCCAGGGCGCGCCCTACCGGTGGTCACGCCCTGTCCGGACCACCCGGGAGACGGCGATCACCCCTCGACGACGTCTTCCTCCTCCGCCTCGAGCGTCCTCGGACGCCGCGTCGTAGCGCAGCCACACCGTGGCCAGCGGGGGAAGCGTCACCATGGCCGAGGCGGGCCGACCATGCCAGGCCCGGTCCTCGGCCAGCGACGCCCCCGAGGTTCCCGACCCCGGAGCCGCCGTACGCCTCGGCGTCGGTGTTGAGGACCTCCTGCCAGTAGCCCGAGGAAGGCAGCCCCACTCGGTAGTCGCCGCGGACGACGGGGGAGAAGTTGGTGATCGAGGCGAGCACCGACCCGTCGGTGCCCAGCCGCAGCCAGGAGAAGACGTTGCCCGAGGCGTCGTTGGCGTCGATCCACTCGAACCCCTCGGACGTGTTGTCCTGGTCCCAGAGGGCACGGGTCTCCTTGTAGGTCGCGTTCATGTCGCGCACGCACTGCTGGACGCCGTAGTGGTCCTGGTACTCGCAGAGCCACCACTCCAGGCCGCGTTCCTCGCTCCATTCGGAGGTCTGGGCGAACTCCGAGCCCATGAACAGCAGCTGCTTTCCGGGGTGGGCCCACATGTAGCCCAGGTACGCGCGCAGGTTGGCGGTCTTCTGCCACCGGTCCCCGGGCATCTTCTGTACCAGCGACCCCTTGCCGTGCACGACCTCGTCGTGCGAGATGGGCAGCGTGAAGTGCTCGCTCCAGGCGTAGACCATCGCGAAGGTCATCTCGTGGTGGTGCCACATCCGGTGGACGGGCTCGTGCGAGATGTAGTCCAACGAGTCGTTCATCCAGCCCATGTTCCACTTCAGGCCGAACCCGAGCCCGCCGAGGTAGGTGGGGCGGGTCACGCCCGGCCAGGAGGTGGACTCCTCGGCGATGGTCACGACCCCGGGCTCGCGCTTGTAGACGGTCGCGTTCATCTCCTGCAGGAAGGCCACCGCGTCGAGGTTCTCGCGGCCGCCGTACTGGTTGGGCAGCCACTCGCCCTCGTTGCGCGAGTAGTCCAGGTAGAGCATCGACGCGACGGCGTCCACGCGCAGCCCGTCGATGTGGTACTCCTCGATCCAGTAGATGGCGTTCGAGACCAGGAAGTTGCGCACCTCGGTGCGACCGAAGTCGAACACGTACGTTCCCCAGTCCATCTGCTCGCCGCGCCGCGGGTCGGCGTGCTCGTAGAGGGGCGTCCCGTCGAAGCGGGCCAGCGCCCAGGCGTCCTTCGGGAAGTGCGCGGGCACCCAGTCGAGGATCACGCCGATGCCCGCCTGGTGCAGTGCGTCGACCACGAAGCGGAAGTCGTCGGGCTTGCCGAACCGTGAGGTGGGCGCGAAGTAGGACGTGACCTGGTAGCCCCAGCTCGGTGCGTACGGGTGCTCCGCGACGGGCATGAGCTCGACGTGGGTGAAGCCCATCTCGACCACGTAGGAGACCAGCTCGTCGGCGATCTGGCGGTAGTCCAGGCCCAGGCGCCACGAGCCCAGGTGGACCTCGTAGACGCTCATCGGGGAGTTGATGACGTCGGTCTGCGCCCGCTTGGCGATCCACTCGTCGTCGCCCCACGTGTAGTCCGAGGTGTAGACCACGGACGCGGTCGAGGGTGGCACCTCGGTGTGGAACGCCAGCGGATCGGCCTTCTCGCGCCACACCCAGTCCTTGCCGAGGATGGAGAACTTGTAGTGCGTGCCCGCCCCGATGTTGGGGATGAAGAGCTCCCAGACGCCGGTGCTGCCCATCGAGCGCATCGGGTGCCCGGTGCCGTCCCAGCCGTTGAAGTCGCCGACGACCCGCACGCCCTCGGCGCTCGGCGCCCACACCGCGAAGGAGGTCCCGGTGATCTCGCCGAACGGGCTGTCGTAGGTGCGCTCGTGCGCCCCGAGCGTCCTCCACAGCTCCTCGTGGCGGCCCTCGCCGATCAGGTGCAGGTCCAGCTCGCCCAGGGTCGGCAGGAAGCGATAGGGATCGTCGGCGGGGATGGGGCCCTGGCCGTAGTCGACGTCGATCGTGTAGGCCGGGACGACCTCGCCGCCCAGCACCACGACCCAGACGCCCCGGTGCTCGTGGGCCATGGGGTGGCGGCCCTCGGGCGTGACGACCACGACGTCCTTGGCCATCGGGCGCAGCACGCGGATGGTCACGCCGCCGTCATGGGGGTGGGCGCCGAGGATCGAGTGCGGGCTCGCGCTCGCGCCGTCGACGAGGCGGTCGATGCCCCCGGGGTCGACCGGCTGGGGGGCCGGACCGACCGGCGCCGCCTTGGTCGGCCGCTGCTCGCTTCTTGGGGGCCTTGGGCCGGCTGCCCGCGCCTGACTTTCCGCCATCGGGTGGTGTGCCGGGGCTTGAGGGCGTGTCGGACGGGATCATGGCATCCTCTCGAGAACTACCGCGTGTGCACAGGTGACGTTCGGGTCGTGGCGGATGTAGTTGTGGGCCCCCCACGCCCATGTCTCACCGCTGATCAGGTCTCGGGCGAGCACCTGCTCGGCCCCCGCGAAGCCCAGCGCCTCGAGGTCCAGATGCAGCGTCCCGGCCTGCGGGCTGTAGGGGTCCAGCACGCACGTGACGACGACGACCTCGTCGGCGGTCCGCTTGGACCACGCCAGCAGGTTCGGGTTGTCGATCGCCTGGAAGCGCAGGTTGCGCAGCTCGTGGAACGCCGGGTGGTCCCGGCGGATGCCGTTGAGCAGCTTGATGTAGGGGACCAGGCTGGTGTGCGAGGCGGCCGCCCAGTCCCGGGGGCGGTACTGGAACTTCTCCGAGTCCAGGTACTCCTCCTTGCCCGGAGCCAGCGCCTTGTGCTCGTAGATCTCGAACCCCGCGTACACGCCGTAGGTGGGCGCGAGCAGCGCGGCGAGGGTGGCCCGGATGGCGAAGGCCGCCTTGACGCCGGTCTGCAGGAAGAACGGGTTGATGTCCGGGGTGTTCACGAAGCAGTTGGGCCGCATGTAGTCCGCGGCGTACGTGCTCAGCTCGGTGAAGTACGTCTCGAGCTCCCACTTCGTGTTGCGCCAGGTGAAGTACGTGTAGCTCTGCTGGAAGCCCACGGTGCCCAGCGTGCGCATCATCGCCGGGCGGGTGAACGCCTCGGCGAGGAAGATCACGTCGGGGTCGGTCGCGTAGATCCGGGCGAACAGGACCTCCCAGAACTCCACCGCCTTCGTATGCGGGTTGTCGACGCGGAAGATGCGCACGCCCTTGCCCATCCAGAGCCGCAGGATCCGCTCGCACTCGTCGACCAGGCCGTCGAAGTCGGCGTCGAAGGCGATCGGGTAGATGTCCTGGTACTTCTTCGGGGGGTTCTCGGCGTAGGCGATCGAGCCGTCGGCGCGCATGGTGAACCAGTCCGGGTGGGCGGCCACCCAGGGGTGGTCGGGCGAGGCCTGCAGCGCGAAGTCCAGGGCTATCTCCAGGCCGTTGTCGGCCGCGACCGACATGAAGTGCTCGAAGTCCTCCATCGTGCCGAGGTCCGGGTGCACGGTGTCGTGCCCGCCGGCCTCGGAGCCGATCGCCCACGGCGAGCCGGGATCGTCGGGCCCGGGGGTGAGGGTGTTGTTGGGCCCCTTGCGGAAGTTGTGGCCGATCGGGTGGATGGGCGGTAGGTAGACGACGTCGAAGCCCATCGCGGCGACTCCGGGCAGGCGCTTGGCTGCGGTCCGGAAGGTCCCGGACCGGGGCGGGTTGAGGGTCGCACCCTCGGATCGGGGGAAGAACTCGTACCAGGCACCGTAGAGGGCGCGGGGGCGCTCGACGCGCACCGGCCACGGCCCGGACCTGTGCGGGAGCTCACGCAGCGGGTACTCCGCCAGCGCGTCCACGACCGCCGGGGCCTCGGCGGCATACAGGCGCTGCGCGGCCGTCTCGTCGGTGTCGCGCATGGCCGCAGCCGCCTCGGTCAGCACCTTTCGCGCATGGTCGCTCCCCGCCTCGGCGGCGGCCCGATCCAGTACCCGGGCACCCTCCTCGAGCTCGAGCTCGACGTCGATCCCAGCCGGCAGCTTGATCTCCGCCTTGTGCTTCCAGGTCTCGTAGGGGTCGCCGGCGGTGATGACGTAGTAGGCCCATTCGCCCGGGCTGTCGAGCTTCGCGTCGACGGTCCACCGGTCGGGCTCCATCGGGCCGACCTCGTGCATCCGCAGTAGGGGTCCCTCGGGCTCGCCTATCGAGAACTCCGTGCCTTCGAAGCCGGGCGGCACGAACTGGACCTCGACGCTCATGGCATCGTGCCCCTCGCGGAAGGCGGTCGCGGACACCGGGAACGTCTCCCCGACGACGGCCTTCACGGGGTAGCGACCGCCTTCGACCACGGGGCTGATATCAATACTCGGGTATCGTCCGATCACCCCCGAGACGCTACTACCGGTGGCCCCCCCGGTGCCTGCTGGTCGAGTGCCCGGGCCGGCCACTGTGGGGGTCCGGCGCGGATCGCCTCCCTCCTGCGACGGAGGTAGCGTGCGCCTGGGAGGTGGGCGATGGCGACGACCGTGCGCGACGTTGCCGCTCTGGCCGGCGTCTCGACAGCGACTGTCTCGCGGGCGCTGCACGGGCACCCGGCGATCTCCGCGGCGACCCGGCAGCGGGTGGAGCAGGCGGCCGAGGCTCTCGGCTACGTGCTGGCGGCCACGGCCTCGGACCGCGCCCGGGTCGCTGTCGTCATGCCCTACATCGACCGCTGGTACTTCTCCAAGGTCCTCGACGGGGTGGAGCGGGCCTTCGCCGGCAAGGGGATCATCGTGCTGATCCAGCGACTGCAGGACCTCGACGAGCGCCGGCGCGCCCTTCTGGGCGACATCCCGAGGCGGGAGGCCGACGGCGTGCTGCTCGTCAACGTCCAGCCCGCACCTGACGAGGCCGCACTCCTGGCCGAGCGGCGCATTCCGCTGGTACTGCTCGGCGCGAACCTGCCGGGCGTGCACAGCGTCGAGATCGACGACGTCGCCGCGGCGCGCGTGGCCACCGCGCACCTCCTCGAGGTCGGGCACCGGCGCATCGGCCTCGTCTCCGGCCGACCCTTCGAACGAGTCCCATTCACCGTGCCGCCCGAGCGCAAGCGCGGCTTCCTGCTGGCGCTCAAGGATGCCGGCGTCGGCTGGGACCCCAATCTCGAGGTGAACGCGGACTTCACCGCCCGCGGCGCCCAGCGCGTCGCCCGGGCGCTGCTGGGGCGCGCCGACCGGCCGACGGCCGTGTTCGCGGCGAGCGACGAGATGGCCTTCGGAGTCATCGCTGCCGCGAGGGCCCTCGGCCTGCGGGTGCCCGAGGACCTGTCGGTCGTGGGCATCGACGATCACGACCTGTCGGAGTGCATGGGACTCACGACTGTCGCCCAGCCCGTGCGCACCCTGGGTGAGCTGGCTGCGCTGCAGCTGGCCGGCCTCATAGCGCACCACGCGCAGGTTCGTCCGGCTCAGCGTGTGATCGTCCCGACTCTCCTGGTGGTACGCGAGACCACAGCGCCCCCCGAGCGCGTTCGTTCGCCGAGCGTCTCGGTCAGGGCCGAGGGTGCGGGCGCGGGAGCGGACGATCCGATCGACGCTGGCTTCGGCGGGCACGCCTCCGGATGACGCTTCCGTTACCGAATCGTTACGCATTGCATGGCTGTTGCACGCCACCGGTCGTTGCTGGGCAGACGTCTTAGCGCAATGCTGCGCACAAGGGCGAGCACCCGCCCCGATCCCGCAATCCAAGGAGACACAGTTCTATGACCGAATCTCCCCGCTCCCGCTGGCTGATGCTCGCCGCCGGCGCATCCAGCCTCGCATTGCTTCTCTCGGCGTGTGGCTCCGACTCGGACGACGCCGCGGAAGGGGACTCGTCGGCCGCCGCCGGCGACTGCGCCAACTACGAGCAGTACGGCGACCTGTCCGGCAAGGAGGTCAACATCTACGCGTCCATCCTCAGTCCGGAGCTGGAGATGTACGAGGCGGCCTATGTGCCCTTCGAGGAGTGCACGGGCGCCAACCTCAAGTTCGAGGGCTCCGGGGAGTTCGAGGCCCAGCTCAAGGTGCGCGAGAAGGCCGGGAACCCGCCGGACATCGCCCTCATCCCGCAGCCCGGCCTGCTGGCCAACCAGGTCGCGACCGGGTCCGTGAAGAAGCCGTCCGCGACGGTGGAGGCCAACGTCGACGCGAACTGGACGGAGGACTGGAAGTCCTACGGGTCGGTGGATGGCGTCTTCTACGCACCCCCGAACAGCTCCAACATGAAGTCGCTGGTCTGGTACTCACCCTCGATGTTCAGTGACAATGGCTGGACCATCCCGACCACATGGGCAGAGCTCAAGACGCTGACCGACACCATCGCCTCCTCCGGAGTCGTGGACAAGCCGTGGTGTGCGGGCATCAGTTCGACCGACGCGACCGGCTGGCCGGCGACCGACTGGCTCGAGGACGTGATGCTGCGCGTGAACGGCCCCGAGGTCTACGACCAGTGGCTCACCCACGAGATCCCGTTCAACGATCCGAAGGTAGTGGCGGCGCTCGACGAGGTGGGCTCGATCCTGAAGAACGACGCCTACGTGAACGGCGGCTACGGCGACGTCAAGTCGATCGCGTCCACCACGTTCCAGGACGGCGGGCTGACCATCCTCGACGGCACCTGCGCGATGCACCGCCAGGCGACGTTCTACGCGTCCCAGTTCCCCGAGGGGACGACTGTGGCCGAGGACGGCGACGTGTACGCGTTCTACCTTCCATCTGTCGATGCCGCGACGAAGCCCGTCCTCGGTGGCGGCGAGTTCATCACCGCCTACGCCGATCGCCCCGAGGTCGTCGCTGCGCAGGAGTGGCTGTCGACGGTGGACTACGCCAACAGCCTGGCGAGGAACAGCCAAGGCATCGCCAGCGCGAACCTGAATGCCGATCTGGAGCTGTTCACGGGTCTGACCAAGACCGTGGTGGAGACGCTGCAGGATCCGAACAGCCAGTTCCGGTTCGACGCCTCCGACCTCATGCCGGCAGCTGTCGGTGCGGGCTCGTTCTGGACCGGGATGACTGACTGGATCACCGGGAAGTCGACTCAGGACACCCTGGACTTCATCGAGGAGTCCTGGCCCAGCGAGTAGTCGCCCGACCGCGTCATCGCTTGATGGTGCTGGGAGCCAGCCGCCCATGGCTGGCTCCCAGCACCTGCACGAAACACCTGCATGAGCCACCGCTGGCAACAGCGCGACCGACGTGGAACGACCTAGCGAGGAGGAAAGCCGGCTGTGACGACGCCTGAGAAGTTCTTCCAGATGTTCCTCGCGATCGCGATATTCGGAGCCTTCTTCGCAGTCCTCCTGTTCGTGATCAGCCGGATCCGGGGGCGGGCCAAAGAGCCGCTCACCATTGCCGCCTTCATCCTCCCGACGATGGCCATGCTCGCGATCGGGCTCGTGTACCCCGCAGTCCTCACGCTCCAGCAGTCCTTCCAGAACGCCGACAGCTCGGCTTTCGTAGGCCTGGAGAACTACGCGACCCTGTTCCGGGAGCCCGAGTACCAGCGGGTGCTTTTCAACACCGGCGTGTGGGTGCTCCTCGTGCCGATCGTGGCCACCGGGATCGGGCTCGTCTACGCCGTCCTGGTCGACCGGACCCGCACCGAGTCCCTCTCCAAGGCGCTGGTGTTCATCCCGCTGGCGATCTCGATGGTCGGCGCGTCCATCATCTGGAGATTCGTATACGACTACCGACCGACCCAGGTGACGCAGATCGGGCTCGCGAACCAGCTCCTCAAGTGGTTCGGCCTGGACACCTACCAATTCCTGCTGACTGATCCGTGGAACACGGTCTTCCTGATCGTCGTAATGATCTGGATCCAAGCGGGCTTCGCGATGACCGTTCTCTCCGCCTCGATCAAGGCGATCCCCGATGACATCATCGAGGCGGCCAAGCTCGACGGCGTGTCGGGACTCCAGATGTTCCGCCACATCACCCTGCCGAGCATCCGACCCGGGATGGTCGTGGTGCTGACGACCATCGCGATCGGGACGTTGAAGGTCTTCGACATCGTGCGGACGATGACTGGCGGTCGGTTCCAGACGAGCGTGGTGGCCAACGAGTTCTACACGCAGTCGTTCCGTTACGACAACGCGGGGCTGGGCGCTGCTCTGGCCGTCCTGCTGTTCATCCTCGTCATTCCGATCATCGTGTACAACATCTCGCAGCTGCGGAAGGCGGCCAACTGATGACTGCCATCAATCCCGCCGCGCACTCGATCCCCGAGGGCGAGGAGCTCATCCCCCAGCTCAAGGCCCCCAAGTCCCGCGAGACAAGCACCGCGTTGCGCAAGAAGTCCGTCTGGGCATCCCTCCTGGCCGCCGTCATCGCAATCCTGTGGACGATCCCGACCGTGGGGCTGCTCATCACCAGCTTCAGGCCCCAGAGCGAGATTCGGAGGTCTGGGTGGTGGACCGTCTGGCAGGACCCCCAGTTCACGCTCGACAACTATGAGAGGGCTCTGTTCGGGGGCACCACCGATCTCGCGTCCTACTTCGTGAACTCGTTGGTGATCACGATCCCGGCCGTGGTGATCCCGATCAGCATCGCGTGCATGGCTGCGTATGGTTTTGCGTGGATGAAGTTCAGGGGCGCCAAGTTCCTGTTCGTCGTCGTCTTCGCCCTGCAGATCGTCCCGATCCAGGTCACACTCGTCCCGCTGCTGACCCTCTTCGTCGACGTGGGCATGGCCGGGACCTTCTGGCCGATCTGGATCGCGCACAGCATCTTCGGCCTGCCTCTGGCGATCTTCCTCCTGCACAACTTCATGAGCGAGCTGCCCAACGAGCTCGTGGAGGCTGCCCGCGTCGACGGCGCCGGGCACATGACCATCTTCTTCCGGATCATGCTTCCCCTGATGGTGCCGGCGATCGCGGCATTCGCGATCTTCCAGTTCCTCTGGGTGTGGAACGACCTGCTGGTCGGCCTGACCTTCGGTGCCAGCCCCGAGGTCGCGCCGCTGACCGTGAGGCTGGCCGACATGGCCGGCAACCGCGGATCCCAGTGGCACCTGCTCTCAGCGGGCGCTTTCATCTCGATGGTGGTCCCTGTCGCGGTGTTCATCGGGTTCCAGCGCTTCTTCGTGCGCGGCCTCCTCGCCGGCTCGGTGAAGGGGTAGGCGTGGACCTGGCAGTCAACCTCCCGGCGGACTTCACCATCGGGGTGGGAACCTCGTCGTGGCAGGTCGAGGGTGCGTCAGACGCCCGCGGGTCCACCATCTGGGACGAGTTCGCGGCAGTGCCGGGAGCGATCGCCGACGGCAGCCT
Source organism: uncultured Actinomycetes bacterium (assembly GCA_963793175.1). Lineage (GTDB taxonomy): Bacteria > Actinomycetota > Actinomycetes > S36-B12 > CAIYMF01 > Prado023. The sequence goes on along the minus strand of CAWBYT010000009.1, from coordinate 98,826 downwards.
CGCCGATCCCGCATGTGACCACGTGGCGCAGGATGGAGGCGGACGTCGACCTGCTGGCCTGGCTCGGGGTCGATGCCTACCGGTTCTCGATCTCCTGGGCCCGGGCGCAGCCCGGTGGCCGGGGGCCGATCTCGGTGGCCGGACTTGCCCACTACGACCGGCTGTGCGATGCGCTGCTCGAGCGCGGGATCACCCCGATGGTCACGCTCTACCACTGGGACCTCCCCAGCGAGCTCCAGGCGGCGGGCGGCTGGCTGAACCCGCGACTGGCGAGCTCTTCGGCCAGTACGCCAGTGCGATGGCCTCGCGCCTGGGCGACCGGGTCGGCTCGTGGGCCACTCTCAACGAGCCGTGGTGCTCGGCGTTCCTCGGGTACTCGGCCGGTATCCACGCCCCCGGCCTCCGGGAGCCCGCCCAGGCGCTGGAGGTCGCCTATCGGCTGCTGGTGGCGCACGCCCGGGGCATGGAGGCCCTGCGCGATGCCGGAGCCCGGAACGCGGGGGTCGTGCTCAACCTGATGCCCACGTTCCCCGACGAGCAGTACGCCGACGACCCCGGCCTGCAGCGGGCGGCCCGCCACATCGACGGGCTGCAGAACGACCTCTGGCTCGACGCGCTCGCCGGTCGTGGCATCAACGCGAACGTCGTGGCGAGCACCGCCGGCCTCACGGACTGGGGATTCGTGTCCAGCACGGACGAGTCGGCGATCGCCGCACCCCTGGACTGGCTCGGCGTCAACTACTACACGGTCCAGCGGCTCGTCCCCGCCCACGACTCCGCGGGGCCGGCGGTCGCCCAGGACACCTCGGCGTACCCGGGCTGCCCGCCGGCGCACTTCGCGCCCCGCGGTCCGCTCACCGAGATGGGCTGGGAGGTCAACCCCGAGGGCCTCGGGACCACCCTGCGCAAGACGGCCGCCGCGGTGCCGGGGGTGCCCCTCTGGGTCGCGGAGAACGGCATGGCGCTGCCCGACATGGTGGTCGACGGGGCGTGCGACGACCCGCGGCGCGTGGACTACCTGGACCGGCACCTCGGGCAGGTCGTCGCGGCGCGCTCCGACGGGGTCGACGTCCGCGGCTATTTGGCCTGGTCGCTGTTCGACAACATCGAGTGGGCCGAGGGCTGGCGTCAGCGGTTCGGGATCGTCCACGTCGACCCGAGGACGCAGGTACGCACGCCGAAGGCAAGCGCCCACTGGCTGCGCGACCTCCAGGCCCGGCGCCGACGCTGACCGGCCCGCAAGCGGCTGGCCGATGCGGGCCGCCCGGACGTCAGTCGGCGACGACCTTCAGGAGGGTGGCGCTGAACGGCAGCATCTCCAGCTCGGTGCCCTGCCCCTGGAGCGGGCCAGGTTCGCCGACGGAGCCGTCCGTGGTGTCCATTACCACCTCGTAGTGCGCGCCGAACGGCTCGCCGGGGAGCACGAACATGGCCGGGCGGTCGCTGCCGTTGAGGACCAGGAGGAACGTGTCGGACCCTCCCGAGTGCAGCGCGCCGGACAGGTACATGCCCATCAGACGGTCATCACTGAAGTGCCAGTCGGCCTCCGCGAGCTCCTGGCCGTCGCCGCGCAGCCAGACCACGTCGCGGGCGCCAGCCGAGTCTCCGTTCATCCCGGCGAAGCGGTGCGGCCGGGCGAAGACCGGGTGGGCGTTGCGTAGGCGGATCAAGCCGGCGGTGAACGCCAGCAGGTCGCGCTGCCAGACCTCGAGCTCCCAGTCCAGCCAGGTGGTCTCGTTGTCCTGGCAGTAGGCGTTGTTGTTGCCGCGCTGCGTCCGGCCCAGCTCGTCGCCAGCCGTGATCATGGGCACGCCGTTGCTCAACAGCAGGGTGGTCAGCATGTTGCGGACCTGTCGCTGGCGCAGCGCGTTGACGGCGGGGTCCGCGGTCTCGCCCTCAACCCCATGGTTCCGCGAGCGGTTGTCGGCGCTCCCGTCACGGTTGTGCTCCTTGTTGGGCAGGTTGTGCTTCTGGGAGTAGCTGGTCAGGTCGCGCAGGGTGAAGCCGTCGTGTGCCGTCACGAAGTTGACTGACGCGAACGGCCCGCGGCTCCGGCCGGGGTAGAGGTCGGCCGACCCGGTCAGGCGCCAGCCGAGCTCCGATCGGGAGCCGGCCCCACGCCAGTAGTCACGCACGCCATCGCGGAACCTGTCGTTCCACTCCGTCCACGGAGGCGGGAACCGCCCCACCCGGTACCCGCTCCCCGCCGCGTCCCATGGCTCGGCGATCAGCTTGACGGTGCGTAGCACGGGGTCCTGCCCGATGGCCGAGATGAACGGGCCCAGCATGTCGACGTCGTGGGGCGAGCGGGCCAGGGTGCTGGCGAGGTCGAAGCGGAACCCGTCGACATGCATCTCGGTGACCCAGAAGCGCAGCGAGTCCATGATCAGCCGGAGCATCTGCGGCTGTGAGGCGGCCAGGGTGTTGCCGCAGCCGGAGTAGTCCACGTACTGCCGACCGTCTCGCAGGAGGTAGTAGGCGTCGTTGTCGATGCCCCGGAAGCTCAGGGTCGGGCCGTGCTCGTCGCTCTCCGCCGAGTGGTTGTACACCACGTCGAGGATCACCTCGAGCCCTGCGGCGTGCAGGTCGCGGACCATCTGCTTGAACTCGGTGACCTGCTGGCCGCGGCTGCCCGACGCGCTGAGACCTGCGTGCGGGGCGAAGAACCCGAGGGTGTTGTAGCCCCAGTAGTTGGTCAGGCCGTGCTGGAGGACGTGGTCCTCGCTGATGGAGTGATGGACCGGCAGGAGCTCGACCGCGGTCACGCCGAGACCGGTCAGGTGCTCGACCGAAGCCGGGTGGCCCAGGCCCGCGTAGGTGCCGCGCAGGTGGTGCGGGACGCCGGGGTGGCGGAACGTCTGGCCCTTGACGTGGGTCTCGTAGATCACCGTCCTGCTCCACGGCGTCCTGGGCGGCTTGTCCCCGCCCCAGTCGAAGTCGTCCTCCGCCACCACCACGCACCGGGGGACGTATGGCGCCGAGTCGCGATCGTCGCGGACCGTGTCGTCGTCGCCGGCGTGCCCACGGGTGGCCGGATGGGGCACGTAGGCGCCGTCGATCGCCCGGGCGTAGGGGTCCATCAGCAGCTTCGCGCTGTTCCAGCGCTCGCCGCGCCATGGATCCCAGCGGCCGTGCACGCGGAAGCCGTAGCGGTCGCCCGCCCGGATCCCCGGGACGTACCCATGGAAGACATGGGACGTAGTCTCGGCGAGGGCGACGCGGCGCTCATGGCCGTCGTCGTCGAAGAGGCAGAGATCCACCCCGTCGGCACCCTGCGACCACAGGGCCACGTTCGCGCCGTTCGCGTCCGGCATGACTCCGAGTGGCTCGGCCCGGCTCAGCCCGCCCTCGAGCAGCCGATCGGCGGCCGGAAGGGCGATTCCGGGTGCGTCGACGAGCGGAGCGGGTGCTCCGGCTCCGTCAACGCCTCCATGCATCCGGCAAGGGTACCTGCCGAGTCGCCCCAGGGCGGGGATCGAGCGCGGCGGGGGCTCGTTAGGCTCCGGGCAACCCCCGTGCGGACGAAGGAGTGCCTCATGCCCGCTGAAGTCGTAGTACCCGGTGAGCTCACCCGGGTGGAGCTCGAGGACTCGGTGGCGACGCTTCGGCTGGACCGCCCGCCGGTGAACGCCCTGAGTCTGGCGATGCAGGAGGAGATCCTCGCGGCGGCGCGCTGGCTGGCTCGCCGCACGGACGTGCGGGCGGTGGTCATCTACGGCGGTCCCAGGATGTTCGCGGCCGGGGCGGACATCAAGGAGATGGCGGGGATGTCCTACCAGGAGATGGCGGCCGGCTCGCATCTCCTCCAGGAGTCGTTCGCGGCGGTGGCCGGGCTTCCGATGCCGGTCCTGGCTGCGGTCACCGGGTTCGCCCTCGGGGGCGGGTGCGAGCTGGCCCTGTGCGCGGACCTGCGGATCGTGGGGGAGCGGGCGAAGTTCGGCCAGCCGGAGGTCCTGCTCGGCGTGATGCCCGGCCTGGGCGGGTCGCAGCGGCTGCCGCGGCTGATCGGGCCCTCCCGGGCCAAGGACATGATCCTCACGGGTCGCCATGTGGCGGCCGAGGAGGCCCGCGCCTTCGGGCTGGCCGACCGGGTGGTCGCCGACGACGTCGTCTACGAGGAGGCACTGGGCCTCGCGCGCCAGCTCGCCGCCGGGGCGCCGCTGGCGCTGGCCGCGGCGAAGCGCGCGATCAACCACGGCTTGGAGGTGGACCTCGTCACGGGGTGCCAGCTCGAGAGGCTGGAGTTCGCCGGGCTGTTCGCCACTGACGACCGCCGGCGCGGGATGGAGTCGTTCCTGGCCGACGGGCCGGGAAAGGCGAGCTTCACCGGGCGGTGAGGCCGGGGTATGAGGCCGAGCCGATGTCCTGCGCCCACACGCCACGGGGCAGCAGCGACCTCCCGGCGGACAGGGGGCGACCCCGCCATCGACGGGGGATGCAATGACGGGGTCGCTGCGCCGATTCTATGCCGCTGACCCTCCGACGGCGCAACGGATCGAGTGTGGCAAGGCTCACTGACGCGGTGGCGGCCAGCTCCCGGCCGGGCATGCTACAAGGGGCCGGGTCGGGGCAGCGGTAGGCTTCCGCCTGGGCATCGAGGTGGATCGGGGCAAGCCATGAGCGTGCAGGAGCCGCAGGTGCGGACCGACCTGGTCTGGACCCTGCCCAACGCGCTGAGCTGCATCCGCATCCTGACGATCCCGCTCTTCGCCTGGCTGGCGCTCGTGCCCGAGGCGGACGTGGCCGCCGCCGCCGTGCTCATGTTCGGCGGGATCACCGACTTCGTCGACGGGATGCTGGCCCGCCGATGGAACCAGGTCACCCGCGTGGGGCAGCTGCTGGACCCGATCGCGGACCGCCTGGCGACGCTCACCGCGCTGCTCGTCCTGCTGATCCGGGGCATCGTGCCGCCCTGGTTCGTCGCCGTCCTGCTCCTGCGCGACGTCGTGCTCTCGGTGCAGATGGCGCGCCTCAAGCAGCGGGGCGTCACGGGGCTGCCGGTCAACTACATCGGCAAGGCGGCCACCTTCAACCTGCTGCTCAGCTTCCCGCTGCTGCTGCTCGGGGCCGACGCCCAGTCGGGCGTCGAGCAGCTGGCCCGGGTCGCCGGCTGGGCGCTCGCGCTCTGGGGGACGGGGCTCTACCTGTACAGCGGCCTGCTGTACATGCGCCAGACCCGTGAGGTGATGGCCGCGCTGCCAGCCGCGGCGGGGGCCTGAGCCGTGCGTGCCGTCGTGATGGCCGGCGGGGAGGGCACCCGCCTGCGGCCCCTGACCACCAATGTTCCCAAGCCGCTGCTGCCCGTGGTCGGCGAGCCCATCATGGGTCACCTGCTCAGGCTGCTCAACAGGCACGGGATCGACCAGGCCGTGGTCACCGTGCACCACCTCGCAGCCGCCATCCGGTCGTACTTCGGCAGCGGCGCGGAGTACGGCGTGGCGCTGTCCTACGCGACCGAGTCGGTGCCGTTGGGCACTGCCGGAAGCGTCCGGAACGCCGAGCGCGGGCTGGCAGGCGAGCCCTTCCTGGTTGTCTCGGGAGATGCCCTGACCGACATCGACCTCACCGCCCTGATCGAGTTCCACCAGCGGATGGGGGCCATGGTCACCGTGGCCCTGGCCCGCAAGCCGAACGTCGTGGAGTTCGGCAATGTGATCACCGCCCAGGACGGCCGGGTCGAGCGGTTCATCGAGAAGCCCACGTGGGGTCAGGTGTTCTCCGACACGGTCAACACCGGGATCTATGTGATGCGCTCCGAGGTCCTGGCGCTGGTCCCCGCGGACGAGAAGGTCGACTGGTCCGCAGACGTCTTTCCCCGGCTCATGGCGGCCGGCGAGCCGATCTACGGCTACATCACCGACCGCTACTGGGAGGACGTCGGCACCATCGACAGCTTCCTGTCGGTCCAGGGCGACGTGCTGCGCGGGCGGGTGGATGCCCATGTGAGCGGCTTCGAGGTCGCCCCGACCGTCTGGCTCGGCGAGGGGGCCCTGGTCGACCCGGACGCCGTGGTGGAGGCGCCGTGCTTCATCGGGGCCCACGCCCGGGTGGAGCGCGACTGCGTCGTGGGTCCGGCCACGGTCCTGGGCAACAACGTGGTGCTGCGCCGGGGCGCGCGAGTAGTGGGATCGCTGCTCGACGCGGCCGTCTACGTGGACACCGGAGCCGAGATCACCTCCGCCCTGATCGGGCGGTCCTGCGACGTGCGCGCACGGGTGAACATCGGCCCAGGGGCCGTCATCGCCGACCAGTGCCTGCTGGCCGAGGAGGTCCAGATCAGCGCTGGGGTGCATGTCTACCCGTCGAGGCGGATCGAAGCGGGGGCAGTCGTCAGCGACGACGTGATCTGGGAGTCCCAGGCTCATCACTCCCTGTTCGGCCCGCGGGGGGTCAGCGGGATCATCAACCTGGACATCACCCCGGAGATGGTCGTCCGCCTCTCGGCAGCCTTCGCGGCTCTCCTGCCCAAGGGCTCGACCGTGACGGTGGGCCGTGACCACTCCCGAGGGGCGCGCGCCATGAACCGCGCCCTGGCCGGTTCGCTGACGGCGGCGGGACTGAACGTGCGCGACCTGCGGATCACCCCGCTGCCGGTGGTCCGGACCGACACCGCGGGGGCGTCTGACGGAGGGGTCTACCTGCGTACGAGCCTGGGGATCCCCGAGAGCCTGGACCTCCTGTTCCTGGACCCCACCGGATCGGACCTCTCCCTGGCCGAGCAGCAGGCGCTGGAACGGATCCTGGTGCGCCGGGACTTCCGTCGGGCCTTCCCCGGGGAGATCGGCGACCTGCACACCCCGCATCGCGCTGTGGACGAGTATGCAGTCCGGCTGGCGAGGACGATCGACACGTCGGGCGTGACCGAGGCGAGCCTGAAGGTGGTCGTGGACACCGGGCTCAGGCGCGGCCGCACTCGTCCTCCCACGCGTGTTGTCATCCCTGGGCGTGAGCGTGCTGACGGTCAACAACCGGCTCGACGAGGAGCAGCCCACCTCGACCGGACCCTCGTACCACGCGGCCATGGCGAGCCTTGCCGAACTCGTGTCGTCGTCGCGGTCCGACCTGGGTGTGCGGTTCGACCCGACTGGCGAGCGGCTTGTCGATGGTGGATGAGACCGGCAGGTCGTTCGACCACGGCAGTGCCCTGCTGGTGATGCTCGACCTGGTCGCCGCCGAGCGGCGCAGCGGGGTGATCGCCCTGCCGGCGCACACCACCCGGGTGGCCGAGGAGGTCACGAGCTACCACTCGGTCGGCGTCGCCTGGACCGGCTCCTCCACTGCGGCGCTCTCGGCGCAGGCGCGGCCTGACCGACGGCCTCATCTTCGCCGGTGACGGCCGGGGCGGGTTCATCGTCCCCGAGATGGGACCGAACGTCGACGGGCTTGCCGCTTTCGTGCGGCTGGTCGGCCTGGTGGCGCGAACCCGGATAACGCTGTCGGCGATCCACCGGCGGATTCCGCCGGTGCACATGGCCAGGACGACGGTGCCGATCCCATGGGCCCGCCGGGGGGTGGTCATGCGCAGGCTCACCGAGGTCGCGGCGGACCGGGTGGTCGCCACGGCCGAGGGGGTTCGGGTCCAGGAGGCCGACGGAAGCTGGCTGCTGGCCATCCCGGACCAGAGCGAGGCGGTCATCCGGCTCTGGGTCGAGGCCTCCACGGACGCCCGCGCCGACAATCTTCTTGCCGAGTGGTCGGCCGTCATCGAGGCCGGGGCCAGGTGACGTCCGGCTCGTCCCCGGGCACCCCACCGACCCGCCCCGGGTCCGCCGGGCCGAGTGCACGTGAGCGGCTGAACCTCATCGAGGAGATCACCCGGGCGGCCGTGGCCAGCGACTACGAGGACGCGGCGGGCGCCCCCCGAGGATCCCGGCAGCCCGTCCTCGTGGCGGCTGCGGCGCTCGGCCTGGCCGGGTTCGTCCTGGCCCTGGGGATCTCCGTGCGGATCCTCAACGATCCGGTCGTCAGCGAGCAGCGCGTCGCCCTGATGGACCGCATCGCGGCCGCGGACGCGCTCAACGAGGGACTGATCGACGAGGCCGCGGACCTGCGCATGGCGCTGGCATCGGCCCGGGAGGAGAACCTGCGCGTCACGCTCGCGGGCACCATGCTGGCCAACGAGATCCAGGCCCTGGAGCTGGCCACCGGCTACGCGCCGGTCGAGGGGCCCGGCGCCGTGGTCACGCTGACCGACGCGCCGGTCGAGGAGGGCAGCGAGGCCGAGGACGTCGAGCGCGTCCTGGACACCGACGTCCAGCGCACGGTCAACGGGCTGTGGTCGGCGGGCGCCGAGGCGATCGCGGTCAACGGTCAGAGGCTGACCGCGCAGTCGGCGATCCGCTCGGCCGCGGGGGCCATCCTGGTCAACTACCGGCCGCTCAAGCCGCCCTACCTGGTGCAGGCGATCGGTCCCCGGGACCTCGCCGACCGGTTCGCCCGGACCCCGGACGCCGAGGCGCTGCGCACTGTCTCCGCGCAGTACGGCATAGGCTTGGACACGTCGCGTGCCGACGCGATGAGCCTGCGTTCGGCCACGTCCCCGCTCCCCACGGACGCCGAGGTCGTCGAGCCCGGGGGGCGGGTGAGCTGATGGCGGGGTTCATCGGTGAGGGGGACGACGGATGATCGCGCTCATCGGGCTGGTCGTCGGGATCGTCGCGGGGCTCATCCTCGAGCCGACGGTGCCGATCTGGCTGGAGCCCTACCTCCCGATCGCCGTCATCGCCGCACTCGATGCCGTCGTCGGCGCCACTCGGGCCCTCCTCGACGGTGTGTTCCGCGATCGAGTGTTCGTCATCTCGTTCCTCAGCAACGTCCTGGTGGCCGGCTTCATCGTCTGGGTCGGCGACCTGCTCGGGGTCGGCAGCCAGATGTCCACCGGAGTCGTGGTCGTCCTGACCATGCGGATCTTCTCCAACGCGGCCGCGATCCGCCGGCACGTCCTGAAGGCCTGAGCGTGACGTCCGACCAGGTCGGCGGCCCGCCGGACCCGGCCGCCACCACGACCGGCCCGGCCCCCGAGGAGCCCGCGGGCGGGGACTACCACCAGTCCTCCCTGTGGCGCTGGAGCGGCCCGGCCAGCCTGGTCGGGGGGGCCCTGTTCGCGCTGCTGGGATGGCTGCTGGTCGCCGGTGCGGTCGCCCAGGACAGCGATGAGGCCCTGGTGAACGCGCGCCCCGACGAGCTGGTCCAGATCCTCGACAGCCTCGACGCCGAGAACGACCGGCTGGAGCAGGAGAGGCGCCGGCTGGCTGCCGAGATCGCGTCGCTGACCTCGGGCAGTGATGCTGCGGCCCTCGAGCAGGCACGCAGGCGCAAGGAGTCCCTCGAGGTCCTCGCGGGGACGACCGTCGTGCGCGGGCCCGGTGTGCGGATCGTCATCCGCGACGCCGACGGTGGGGTCGACGCACCGATGGTGCTCGATGCCGTCCAGGAGCTGCGCGACGCGGGGGCCGAGAGCATCGAGGTCGCGGAGCGGCGGGTCGTGGTCGACACCTGGTTCGCCGACTCGCCGGCCGCCGACACCCCCGGGATCCAGGTGTCCGGAGACCTGCGATCCTCGCCCTACACGATCCTGGCCGTCGGCGACCCCGAGACCCTGTCGACCGCGATGGAGATCCCCGGTGGGATCGCCGATACCGTCCGGACCGCGGGGGCCGAGTTCGTCATGGAGCAGCGGGCGGCCCTCGAGATCACCTCCACGGTTCCGCTGACCACGCCCGAGTACGCTGAGCCGGTGGACCAGGGCTGAGGGCCCGGCGACCGGAATCGCTTCCCCGACGGAGGACCGATGTACCCCAACGACCTGCGCTACACCCCGGAGCACGAGTGGATCCGCCGGGAGAGCCCGACCGTCCTGCGCTTCGGCATCACGTCCTTCGCGGCCGAGGCACTGGGGGACGTGGTGTTCGTCGCCCTCCCGGCGGTGGGGGCCACCTTGTCGGCGGGCCAGCCGTGTGGCGAGGTGGAGTCAACGAAGTCCGTCAGCGACCTCTACGCGCCCGTCGACGGCAGTGTCCTGGCGGTGAACCCCGAGCTCGAGGATGCCCCGGAGCTGGTCAACGCGGAGCCGTACGGCCAGGGGTGGATGGTCGACGTGACCTGCTCGACGAGCGACGACGCGGACGCGGCATGGGATCAGCTCCTCACGGCCGACCAATACGCCGCGGGTCTGGGCTGACAGTGCCCCGACAGGGGTTGACCCGGCCGGTACCCCGTCGGATAGGTTTGCGCCCCAGGTGAACCTTGACCTCAGGTCGAGGCTCCGCCGACGGGCATCGGGGTCACCTGACGTCGGGCCCACACGCATCGGGGTGGGCCTCGGGTCAGCTTCGGGTGAGGATGGATCGTGGAGCGTACGTGCCAGCGGTGCGGTCAGGAGATGGCCGACCTCGCGCGCTTCTGCAGCAACTGCGGGGCGCCACTGATCGACCAGAGCGCGAGTCGGAGGTGCAGGCCACCGGCAACCTCGACGTCCCGGTGTCGGTCACCGGCCCCCTGACCTCGGTGGGCACCGACCCCATGGGGGCGGTCGCCCCGGGCACGGCGATGCTGATCGTGCGTCGTGGCCCCAGCGAGGGCACCTCGTTCCTGCTCGACAGGGACGTCGTCACGGTGGGTCGCGCCGACAGCTCCGACCTGATGCTCGACGACGTGACCGTGTCGCGACGGCACGCGCAGTTCGTCCGCGACGCCGCGGGGTGGCACCTGCACGACGTGGGCAGCCTCAACGGCACGTACGTGAACCGGGAGCGGATCGACGCGATCGACCTCAGCGGGGGCGATGAGGTGCAGATCGGAAAGTACCGGTTCGTGTTCCTCGCGGGGGGTCCGCAGCCATGAGCACCGCGGTGGCCTCCGATGGCCTGTTGAGCATCGGGGAGGTGCTCCACCTCCTGCGCCAGGAGTTCCCCGACGTCAGCATCTCCAAGATCCGCTACCTCGAGGCCGAGCAGCTCGTCGAGCCGACGCGCACCCCTTCGGGCTACCGCAAGTTCACCCGGGCCGACGCAGAGCGGTTGCGCTACGTGCTTCGCATGCAGCGTGACCACTACCTGCCGCTCAAGGTGATCCGCGAGCACCTCGACGCCATCGACCGCGGTCAGCGGCCGGCCCCGCTGAGCCCGACCGGCACCGCGCCCCGGGCCCTCGTGGCGGCGGAGGCCTATCCCTCCGCCGAGGATCTGGGCACCGACGGCCAGGAGCTGCGCCTGTCGCGCAGGGAGCTCCTGGAGCAGGCCGACATCACCAACGAGGTCCTCCGCGAGCTCGAGTCGTTCGGCCTGGTCACCCAGACGCCCGGCACGGCGCACTTCGGCGCCACCGCCCTGCAGGTCGCCCGGATCGCCGCGGAGATGGCCCAGTTCGGCTACGGCCCGCGCCACCTGCGCCCGTTCCGGCTGGCAGCCGACCGCGAGCTCGCGCTGGTCGAGCAGGTCGTCAAGCCGATGGCCCGCGGCCGTCAGCAGGACAGCGCCGTCAAGGCCGAGGAGGCCGCGCGCGCGATCGTGACCCTGGCGATGCAGCTGCACGTCGCTCTGGTCAAGGAGGGCCTTCCCGGGACTCTCGGCCGCTGAACACCGACTCCGGGATCATCGGGCGGACGTTACGATGGTGGGCCCGGGCGACCGGGGCTAATGTGGGCGCGTGGACGGGTACCAGGCGGTCGAGGTGGTCGGAGTTCGGGTCGAGATGCCTTCCAACGCGCCCATCGTCCTGGTGCGGCCGCTCACCGGCGGGTCCCTGCTGCCGATCTGGATCGGGCCGAACGAGGCCGCCGCCATCGCGATGGCCCAACAGGGGGTGGCCGCCCCGCGGCCCCTGACCCACGACCTCTTCGTGGCGGCACTGCTCGCCCTGGGCACCCCCCTGCGCTCGGTGCGGATCACCCGGCTCGAGGAGGGGGTCTTCTACGCCGAGCTCATCTTCGACGCCAGCGCCGTGGATGCCCGGCCCTCCGACGCGATCGCCCTCGCGCTGCGCGCGCAGGTCCCGATCCTGCTCGCCGACGAGGTCCTGGCAGAGGCCGGCGTCGCCCCCGAGCCGGATTCGGACCCCGCCGACGCGCAGGCCGACGAGGTGGAGCAGTTCCGCGAGTTCCTCGACCACATCACCCCGCAGGACTTCGAGTAGAAGGCGACATCACACCTCAGGGCTTCCAGAGGCCGGGCCTGCGAGGAGCGCCCTGAACCTCAACCTCAGGGTGAGACTTTGCTTCCGGCGTGTCGCGGGGCGCTGCGTTGACGTGGCCGATCGGTGGCCCTAGTTTCGGGGACAGGAATCCCGTCGTTGTAACTACGTCCGCGCACCATGCCACAGGACCGGAGGCCACCGCAGATGGCAGCAGAGGACACGGGCCAGCAGCACGAGGCGCTGGGCGCGACGCGCGCCGCGAGCCAGGGTCACGGGGAGGTGCAGGGCGCGCTGTTCGACGTCCCCGAGACAAGCCTCCTCGAGGGAGTGGGGTACCGCGGGCCCGTCGCCTGCGCAGCCGCCGAGATCACCTACCGACAGCTGGACTACTGGGCCCGGACCGGCCTCGTCGAGCCCTCCATCCGGCCGGCGACGGGCTCAGGGACCCAGCGCCTCTACGGCTTCCGCGACATCCTCGTGCTCAAAGTCGTCAAGCGGCTGCTCGACACGGGGGTCTCCCTGCAGAACATCCGTACGGCCGTCGGCCACCTGCGCGAGCGCGGCGTCGAGGACCTGGCGACCCTGACGCTCATGAGCGACGGTGCCAGTGTGTACGAGTGCACCAGCGAGGACGAGGTCATCGACCTCGTGCGGGGAGGTCAGGGGGTCTTCGGGATCGCTGTCGGCAAGGTCTGGCGCGAGGTCGAGGGCACGCTGCTCACCCTCCCGTCGGAGCGTGGCTCGGGAGCCCATGTGGCCTCCGACGACGAGCTCTCGGAGCGTCGCCGGAAGCGCCAGACCGGCTGATCGGCGCACACGCCCTGCCCTTCGGCGGCCACCGGCCGGGAGCGGCCGCGCGGGCGGCTCTAGCGGCGAGGCCCGCCGCGCGCCACTATCGTGGGCGCGTGCAGAACCCATCCGGCGAGACCGTGTTCGCAGATCGGCACATCGGGCCCGACGACCACGACGTGGCCCGGATGCTGGCCGCCGTCGGACATGGGGACCTCGAGTCCCTCGCGCTCGCGGCAATCCCGGCGACGATCCGCTGGGGCGCGGGCCTGGACCTCCCGCCTGCGCTGAGCGAGCAGGAGGCGACGGAGGCGCTGCGCGCGATGGCGGCAGAGAACACCCCGATGGCCTCGATGATCGGCCTCGGGTACCACGACACCATCACCCCCGCGGTCATCCGGCGGAACGTGCTGGAGGCACCGGGCTGGTACACCGCCTACACGCCCTATCAGCCCGAGATCTCGCAGGGCCGGCTGGAGGCGCTGCTGAACTTCCAGACCGTGGTCGCCGACCTCACGGGGCTGCCGCTGGCAAATGCGTCCATGCTCGACGAGCCGACCGCGGCCGCCGAGGCGATGACCCTGCTGCACCGCGTCGATCGCAGCGGCTCCATGACGTTCGTGGTCGACGCCGACACGCACCCGCAGACGCTGGGCGTCCTGGCCACCCGGGCCGCGCCACTGGGCATCGCCCTCGACATCCGTGACGTCGCCGCGGGCCTGCCCGCCGAGGGCTGCTTCGGCGTCCTGGTGTCGGCGCCCACCTCGACCGGCCTGGTCCGCGACCCCGCGGAGCTGACCGCGCTGGCCGATCGGGCCCACGCCCTCGGTGCCGGAGTCGTGGTGGCCGCCGACCTGCTCAGCCTCTGCCTGCTGACGCCGCCGGGCGAGTGCGGCGCCGACATCGTCGTGGGTTCCTCCCAGCGGTTCGGGGTGCCGATGGGCTTCGGCGGCCCGCACGCCGGCTTCTTCGCCGTGCGCTCGGGCCTCGAGCGGCAGCTCCCAGGGCGGCTCGTGGGGGTCTCGGTCGACTCCGCCGGCAACCGGGCGTACCGCTTGGCCCTGCAGACGCGGGAGCAGCACATCCGCCGCGAGCGGGCTACCAGCAACATCTGCACCGCGCAGGTTCTCCTGGCCGTGATCGCCGGCCTGTACGCGGCCTATCACGGGCCGACCGGCCTGCGGCGCATCGCCGAGCGGGTGCATGGCCACGCCTCGACGCTGGCAGCCGGGCTGGCCGAGCGGGGGATCGTTCGGCTCCACGCCACGTACTTCGACACCGTCGTGGCCGTCGTGCCGGGGCTGGCCCGGAGCGTGGTCCGCGCGGCCGCCGACCGCGGGATCAACCTGCGCCCGGTCGATGACGACCATGTCGGGATCAGCTGCGACGAGGTCACCGTGACCGCGCACGTCGCGGCCGTGCTGGAGGCCTTCGACGCCGCCCTGGGGGCCGCGGGCGGGGCGGCGGACGGCTCCGGGTCGCGCCCGGCGCCGACGACGCAGCCGCTTCCCGCCACCTGGCTGCGGACGTCGGCCTACCTCGAGCACCCCGTCTTCCACGCCCATCGCAGCGAGACCGAGATGCTGCGCTACCTGCGCCGGCTCGCCGGGTTCGACCTGGCGCTGGACCGCACGATGATCCCGCTGGGCTCGTGCACGATGAAGCTCAACGCGACCACCGAGATGGAGGCCATCACCTGGCCCGGCTTCGCAGACATCCACCCCTTCGCCCCGCCGGAGCAGTCGCGCGGGTATGCGCAGCTGATCGCCGACCTGGAGGCGATGCTCGTCGAGCTCACCGGTTACGACGCCGTGAGCGTCCAGCCGAATGCCGGCTCCCAGGGCGAGTTCGCCGGGCTGCTGGCCATCCAGGCCTGGCATGCCTCCCGGGGCGACGACGCCCGCGACGTCTGCCTGATCCCGTCGTCGGCGCACGGGACCAACGCGGCCTCGGCGGTGATGGCCGGGCTGCGCGTGGTCGTGGTGGCCTGTGACGACGCCGGGAACGTGAGTGTCGAGGCGCTTCGGGCCGCGATCGAGGCCCATGCCGGGCGGGTGGCCGCGCTGATGATCACCTACCCGTCGACGCACGGCGTCTACGAGTCGGAGGTCGCCACGCTCTGCGCGCTGGTGCACGACGCGGGCGGCCAGGTCTACGTGGACGGCGCGAACCTCAACGCCCTGGTCGGGCTCGCCAAGCCGGGGCGCTTCGGCGCGGACGTCTCGCACCTCAACCTCCACAAGACGTTCTGCATCCCGCACGGCGGGGGCGGTCCGGGCATCGGCCCGGTCGCCGCGCGGGCGCACCTCGCGCCCTTCCTGCCGGGTCACCCGCTGCGCCCCGACGCCGGGCCCACCGGGCGGGGCCACGAGGACGGGGGCGTCGGGCCGGTCAGCGGCGCGCCGTGGGGCAGCGCCGGCATCCTGCCGATCCCCTGGGCGTACATCCGGATGATGGGCGCCGACGGCCTGACGCGGGCGACCCAGGTCGCGGTCCTGGCGGCCAACTACGTCGCCCGGCGCCTCGCCGACCACTTCCCGGTGCTCTACACGGGCCCCGGCGGCCTCGTCGCCCACGAGTGCATCCTCGACCTGCGCGAGATCACCAGGCGCACGGGAGTGACCGTGGACGACGTCGCCAAGCGGCTGATCGACTACGGGTTCCACGCGCCGACGATGAGCTTCCCCGTGGCGGGGACGCTCATGGTCGAGCCGACCGAGAGCGAGTCGCTGGCCGAGCTGGACCGCTTCTGCGCCGCCATGATCTCCATCCACGCCGAGATCGAGGCGGTGGCGGCCGGGGCCGGGGGTGGCCGCCAGCGTCCTGCGTGGGGCGCCGCACACGGCCGAGAGCCTCGTGGGCGAGTGGGACCGGCCCTACAGCCGGGAGGAGGCGGTGTATCCCGCCGCCGGCCCGCGCGCCGACAAGTACTGGGTCCCGGTCGGCCGGATCGACGGAGCCTACGGCGACCGGAACCTGGTCTGCTCGTGCCCCAGGCCGGAGGAGCTGCGCCGCGGTGCTCTGAGCTGCCGGCGCTCGCTGCCTCGGGTGTTCCGGACACGAGGTCGCGCCTCGCGCGGCGTCAGGCTCCGTCGCGTCAGGGTCCGGCTGCGTCAGGGAGGCCCGGAGGTCAGGTGCGGCCCTCGGTCTCCTGGATCTCGAACAGGAGGTCCTGCGCGGACGCCGGCCGCGGTCCCTCCGGGGCTGAGTCTGCACCTGAGGTTGAGGGTTCCATCCACAGGGCGTGCAGCACGGGGAACCCTGCTGCGCGCACGGCCTCGACCACCGCAGCGTCGTCGTCGACGAAGGCATCGACGCGCAACCGGCGGGACAGGCGGCGCAGGGTCGCCACCTTCATGATCCGGGCGGGCCGGCGGTCCGTGTCGTCGCGCATGAACAGCTCCCCGTCGGGCAGGCCCTGGTCCGCGAGCCAGGTGCGGGTGGCCTCCCTGCAGCGCTCCGGGCGACCGGTCAGGTACACGACCACCAGACCGGCGCGGGCCGCCGTCGCCACGGCGTTGAGGCCCTCGCGCAGGGGAGGGTCGTCGGGGGCAGCGCCGAAGAAGGCGTCCCAGTCCTTGGGCCGCGCTGTCACATGGTGCAGCCGGTGGCGGACGTCGGCGAGCACGCCGTCGATGTCGAAGACCGCGGCACGCGGGCCGACCGCCGGCGGCCCAGCCGACTCAGACATGTCGCGACCGTACCCCGTCGCGGTGCCACGTGCACACTCAGGCAGAATCTCCGCGACGTGACAGGTTCTCGCGGACCTTCCGGGAGCCTGCGAAGCTCGGGGAGAGTCTGCGTGCCCGGGGGCGCGGGGTCAGTGCTTGGGGGCCGCCTCGATGACCTTGCGGGCGATCTGGGGGGCATCGGCTCGTGGCCGATGTACTCGCGGGTGAAGGTGCCGGTGCCGTGCGACATCGAGCGCAGCTCGATCGCGTAGCGGGTCAGCTCGAGCTCGGGCACCTCGGCCCGGATCAGCGTCCGCCCGTTGCCCGCGGGCTCCGAGCCGGAGACCCGGCCGCGCCGGCCGGACAGGTCGCCCATGACCGCGCCGACGTACTCGTCGGAGACCAGCACGCTGATCGACGCGACCGGCTCCAGCATCGCGATCTGGGCGGCTGCGGCGGCCTCCTTCAGCGCCAGCGCCCCGGCCATCTGGAAGGCCATGTCCGAGGAGTCCACCGAGTGCGCCTTGCCGTCGAGGAGCGTCACCCGGATGTCGACGACCGGGTAGCCGGCCACGACGCCGCGCTCCATCTGGGCGCGCACGCCCTTCTCGACCGACGGGATGAACTGCCGCGGCACCGACCCGCCGACGACCTTGTCGACGAACTCGAACCCGGAGCCCGAGGGCAGCGGCTCGACCGTCGATGTCGCACACCGCGTACTGGCCGTGCCCGCCGGACTGCTTCACGTGCCGGCCCGTGGCCCGCGCCGGGCCGGCGAACGTCTCGCGCAGCGGCACGCGCAGGTCCTCGGGCTGCGACGGCCACGCCGTAGCGGTTGCGCAGCCGGTCCAGCAGCACGTCCACGTGCGCCTCGCCCATGCACCACAGCACCAGCTGGCCGGTCTCGGCGTTGCGGTCCAGCCGCATGCGTCGCGTCCTCGGCGACGAGCCGGCCGAGGGCGGCGCCGAGCTTGTCCTCGTCGGCCTTGGACTTGGCGACGATCGCCACCGGCAGCAGCGCGTCGGGCATCATCCAGGGCTCCATGAGCAGCGGGTTGTCCTTGTCCGACAGCGTGTCGCCGGTCTCCGCGCGGGTCAGCTTGGCGACGGCGACGATGTCCCCGGCGATGCCCCGCGTCGATGGTCCGCTGCACCTTGCCCAGCGGGCTGGACAGCGCCCCGACCCGCTCGTCGACGTCGTGGTCCTCGTGCCCGCGGTCGGCCGCCGAAGTGGCCGGAGACGTGCACGCACCGAGTCGGGCGTGAGGCGTGCCGGAGAAGACCCGCACCAGGGACAGCCGCCCGACGTACGGGTCGGTGGTCGTCTTCACGACCTCGGCGCACAGCGGGCCGGCCGGATCGCAGGCCAGCGGCGTCCCGCGGCTGCCCGGCGGGCGTGGTCACGGCGGGCAGCGGATGCTCCAGCCGGCGCCGGGAAGCCGCGGCGCACCAGGTCGAGCACCTCGGCGGTGCCCGAAGCCGCTGGCCTCCACCGCGGTGCCGACCACCGGGTAGAACGAGCCGCGGGCCACGGCCATCTCCAGGTCGGTCGACGAGCGATCTCGGTGTCGATGTGCTCGCCGCCGAGGTAGCGGTCCATCAGGGTCTCGTCCTCGCTCTCGGCGATGATCCCCTCGATGAGCGTGGCCCGCGGCTGCCTCGACCAGCTCCTGCTCGTCGGCCTGCGGGCTCGCGGTCGACCCGCGTGCCCGTCGGAGTAGTCGTGGACCCGCTCGCTGATCAGGTCGATGAAGCCGGTCGGCGTGCCCGTCCGTCGGCCGGCACCGGCAGGTCCAGCGGCAGCACGCCCTCGCCGAACGCCGCCTGGCAGGTCGCGACCAGCTCGTCGAAGTCGGCGCGCGGATGGTCCAGCCGGGTGACCACGACCGCGCGCGGCATCCCGACCGCCGCGCACTCCTCCCAGAGCATCTGCGTGCCGCCGTCGACGCCGTCGACCGCCGAGATCACGAACAGCGCGGCGTCCGCGGCCCGCAGCCCGGCGCGCAGGTCGCCGACGAAGTCGGCGTATCCGGGCGTGTCCAGGAAGTTGATCTTGACCCCGTCGACGGTCACCGGCGCCAGCGCCAGGCCGACCGATCGCTGCTGGCGGATCTCCGCCTCGTCGAAGTCCGAGACCGTGGTGCCCTCGGTCGTCCGGCCCGGCCGCGCGAGATGGTTCCGGTGGCGACGAGGATCGCCTCGAGCAGGGTCGTCTTGCCCGAGCCGGAGGGCCCGACGAGCACGACGTTGCGGATGTCGGCCGGGCTGGCCGGTGCTGAGACCGACGCGCCACCCTGAGTGTTCGCCTGAGCCATGGTGAGGTGCCTTTCGTCGCGGGCCGTGGGTCTCCCCGGGGGCCAGCCTCACACCTGCGCATCCGCCCGCGCGCACTCGGGGGGCCGATTCTCGCTACGATCGGCAGCCTCATGCTGAACAACGCGGACGCCCGCGGGTTCATCGCACCGGTCGTGGAGCCCATCGCGCGCGGCGCTGCTGCGCATGCGCGTCACGCCGGACATGGTCACGCTCATCGGCGCGACGCTCACCGTCATCGACGGCGCTGTGCCTCATCCCCCAGGACAACTTCCTCCCGGCGATCATCATCCTGCTGCTGTTCCTCTCGGCCGACGTCCTCGACGGCACGATGGCGCGGCTCTCGCGGCACGCAGGGGCCCTAGGGTGCCTGGCTCGACGCCACCCTCGACCGCGTCGCCGATGGCGCGGTCTTCGGGGCGCCTCCTGGGCCGCGTGGCAGCGCGAGGACCCGGACGCGTTCCTGCGACCCCGACCACGATCCTGGCCTGGATCTGCCTGGTGGGCGGGACGGTCATCAGCTACGCGAAGGCGCGCGCCGAGGCGGTGGGGGCGACCGCCAACGGCGGCATCGCCGAGCGGGCCGAGCGGTTCATCGTCCTGGGCATCGGCGGCGCTGCTCTACGCATTCGGGCTGGACTGGGCGATGACCGCGGCGCTGGCCATCCTGGCGGTCCTGGCCGTCGATCACGGTGTTCCAGCGCGGCCATGGACGTGCGCAGCCAGCTCAAGCCCCGTCAACGGCCAGGCGACCACGGCGCCCGCGCGCCGACCAGGAGCCGGCTGTGATCGCGGAGCAGGCCACCTACCTGGCCTATGCCGGGGGCTGGCAGGCGGTGCGGCACATGCCGGAGGCGCGCCGCCTACGCGCATCTTCGAGCGGATCGCCGACCTGCAGTGGCGGCGCCGCAGCCCGTCGGTCCGCCGGCTGGAGGCGAACCTCGCCCAGGGTGCTGGGGCCGGTCGAGCCCGACGAGCTGCGCGAGGCCTCCCGCGAGCGGGCATGCGCTCCTACATGCGCTACTGGTGCGACGCCTTCCGGCTCCCCGGCTGGGACGCCGGACCAGATCTGGGCACCTTCGAGATCACCAACCGAGCATCGGCTGACCGACGCCGCTCGACGCCGGCCGGGGCGTCGGTGGCCGCGCTGCCGCACATGGGCAACTGGGACCACGCGGGCGCCTGACGTCTCCAGGCACGTCTCGCCCGGTCGTACACCGTCGCCGAGAAGCTCGAGCCGACGGGCTGTTCGAGTGCGTTCGTGGAGTTCCGCGAGTCCCTCGGGATGACGCATCCACGGGCTGGGCGACGCCGGCGTCTTCGACCAGCTCCGCAGACACGTCGACGGCGGGCGGGCTGGTCGCCCTGCTGGCCGACCGGGACCTCTCGGCCAAGGGCATCGACGTGCACGTTCTTCGGCGAGACCGCGCGCTTCCCGGCCGGCCCAGCGGCCCTGGCAGTCGACACCGGCGCCGCGCTCCTGCCCGTCGACCTCTTCTGGGACGGCCACAACGTGGCGCACGATCATGCCCGAGATCGTCCCGCCCCCGGACGGCAGCCGCGCCGAGCGGATCGCCGCGGCCACCCAGGCGGTCGCCGACGCGCTGGCCACCGCCATCCGAGCGCAACCCGCAGGACTGGCACATGCTCCAGCGGCTGTGGCTGGCCGACCTGGACCCGGCAAGGCTGGCGAGCGCGACGCCGCAGGCGCGTCTGGCGGCACGGCGCCGAATCGGCGGTGTCTGATGCGCGTCGGACTGGTCTGCCCGTACGCCTGGGACACCCCGGGCGGCGTGGCCGTGCACATCGAGGACCTGCGCACTGGCCCTGACCAGGCTGGGACACGAGGCCATCGTCCTCGCGCCGGCCGAGGACGAGGACGCGCTGCCCGACTACGTCACCAGCGGCGGCAAGCCGATCTCGATCAGCTCCAACGGCTCGGTCGCCAAGATCAACTTCGGCCCGGTCGCGACCGCGCAGGCGCGCCGCTGGATCAAGGAGTCGGACCTGGACATCCTGCACGTCCACGAGCCCGCCGGCCCGACGCTGCGATCCTGTCGATCTGGGTCGTCGGACGGGCCGATCGTGGCGACCTGGCACGCCAGCCTGGCGTCGTCGCGCACGCGAGCTGAACGCGATGGCGCCGATCGTGCGCAGCGCGATGGAGAAGATCCGCGCGCGCATCGCCGTCGTCGAGTACGCCCGGCGCTCGCTGGTCGAGTACACCGGTGGCGACGCGGTGCTGATCCCCAACGGGGTCGACTGCAGCCTGTACGCGGGCGACGAGCCCCTGCCCGGCAGGTCGAGGGGTCACGAACACGCTGATGTTCCTCGGCCGCATCGACGAGCCGCGCAAGGGCCTGCCGATCCTGCTGGCGGCGCTGCCCCGGGTCGTCAGCCGCCGTCCCCGACGTGACAGCTGCTCGTCGCCGGTCCCGGGCGACGTCGACAGCCGTCCGAGGCCGAGCTCGATCCGGCGCTCGCGGAGCCGGGTGGAGTTCCTCGGGCTGGTCAGCCAGGAGGACAAGGCCCGCGCCCTGCACTCCGCCGACATCTACGTCGCGCCGAACACGGGCGGGGAGTCCTTCGGGATCATCCTGCTCGAGGCGATGGCGGCGGGGGCGCCCGTGGTGGCCAGCGACATCGAGGCCTTCCAGCGCGTGCTCGACGAGGGCCGGGCGGGCGTGCACTTCCGCAACGAGGACTCCGAGGACCTGGCGCGAGCGCCTCATCGGGCTGCTCGGCGACGCCGACCGGCGCCAGGCAGCTGCGAGCGGCCGGGCTGGCGCGCGCTGCCGAGTTCGACTGGGCCACGCGTCGCGCGGAAGGTCGCTCGAGGTCTACCACAGCGTGACCCCGGGTGGCGAGAAGGTGACCGCCGACCTGTCCAGGCAGCTGTGGGGCCGGCTTCCCGGCAGGCGCGCGGCCGCGGGCGCCGATCCCGGGGCGGACGCGACGTGAAGGTCGATCTCACCTGGCTGATCGCGATCCTGCTCCTCGCCGCGGTCGTCATCATGCGGCTGGGCGCGCTGGCGTCCCGGATCGACCGGCTGCACCACCGGATCGACCTCTCCAGGGCGGCCCTGGACGCGCAGCTGATCCGCCGGTCGAGGGCGGCCGAGGCGCTGGCGACCTCCGAGCTCGTGGACCCCGCCAGTGCGATCGTCCTGGCCAGGGCGGCGAGCAACTCCCGCAACGCCGACCCCGCCGACCCGCTCGAGCGCAGCGTCGTCGAGTCCGAGCTGTCACGCGACCTGCGCGAGGTCTTCGCCGACGCCCAGTCGATCGCCGAGCTGCGGGCCACCCCGAGGGGCGAGGAGCTGTTCGACGACCTTGCCGAGTCCTGCACGCAGGTCGCCCTGTCGCGCCGGTTCCTCAACGACGCCGTCCAGTCCGCGCGACTGCTGCGTCAGGGCAGGCTGGTGCGGCTCTTCCGGCTGGCCGGCAACGCTCCCCGCCCGGAGACGTTCGAGATGGACGACCTGACCCCGCCCGCCTTCGAGGCCTTCGCCTGAGCTCGCCCAGCGTCGGTGTTCACGAGCCGGCCTGGTAGGCGGGATGAGCCGCCCGATGGTCCGTGGTCGCCGGATGTTCCCCTGAGTGTCGCCCGACGTTCCCCTGAGTCCCTGACCGTGGCTCGCCCTCGGCACGCTTACCCTTTGTCCATGCGTCGAACTGCCGTTGTGGCGGGCTGTTGCCTGCTGCTGGCCGCCTGCGGCCCGGATCCCAAGTCCGTCGTGGTCGTCGAGCCGTCGCCGTCGCAGTCGCAGTCGCAGTCGCCGACGCCCGACGCCGTCGGCGACCGCAGCCGGTGGCGACCACCTCGCCGCTCAGCGGACGCGAGGGTGGCGTGGACACCCCGGTCATGGTGGTCAAGTACGACAACACGCCTGCGGCGCAGCCGCACCGGGGGCTCACCTCCGCCGACGTCGTGTACGTCGAGCCCGTCGAATGGGGTCTGACGCGGATCGCGGCGGTGTTCTCCACGGACCTCCCCGAGGCGGTCGGGCCCATCCGCAGCGCACGGATCAGCGACATCGACCTGCTCGCCCAGTACGGCAACGTCGCCTTCGTGTTCTCCGGCGCGCAGCAGAGGCTGTGGCCCAAGATCGAGGCGGCGGACTGGATCCCGCTGAGCCAGGACGGGGGGAGCCCCGGCTTCTACCGCGAGCGCGGCACCGGGCAGGTACGCGCCGACGAACCTGATGGGGGACACCGACGTCCTGCTGAAGGCTGCCGGGGACTCGGTGGCGCACTCCCAGGACATGGGCCTCGTCTTCGCCGAGGAGCGCCCGCCGGGGGGGAAGAAGGCCAGGACGGTCACCGCCAGGTGGCCCAGCGCGAGCGTGCAGTTCCGGTGGAACGCCGGGCAAGGACGCCTACGACGTGTGGTTGAACGGCCGCCAGGCCCGCGACACCGACAAGCCCGGGGTCCAGCGGGCCACGACGGCGATCGTGCAGTACGTCAAGGAGGTCGACTCCGGGTACGGCGACAAGTTCGGCGGGGTCACGCCCATGGCCGTCACGGTCGGCCACGGCAAGGGACTCATGCTCCGCGACGGTCGCTCCTACAAGATCACCTGGGAGCGCCCGACGGAGGAGGCCCCGACGACCTTCCTGGACGCCGACGGCGTGCCCGTGGTCATGGCGCCGGGGCAGGTCTGGATCCTGCTCAAGGACCGCACGAGCAAGGTCGCGGTCGAGTAGCTGACAGCGGATCCGCGAAGGGTGTTTTCGCATGCCCGGCAGGTCGACGTAACCTAGGCGCACCCGTCCGCATCGGCGCAGGAGAACCCGTGAGCAGCACCCCGAACCCGCCCAGGACACCGCCTTCGGCACCGACCGCGTCAAGCGCGGGATGGCCGAGATGCTCAAGGGCGGCGTCATCATGGACGTCGTCACCGCCGAGCAGGCCCGGATCGCCGAGGACGCCGGCGCGGTGGCCGTCATGGCCCTCGAGCGGGTTCCCGCCGACATCCGCGCCCAGGGCGGCGTGTCGCGGATGAGCGACCCGGACATGATCGACGGGATCATCGACGCGGTCTCCATCCCGGTCATGGCCAAGGCCCGCATCGGCCACTTCGTCGAGGCGCAGGTGCTCGAGGCCCTCGGCGTGGACTACATCGACGAGTCCGAGGTGCTGACCCCGGCCGACTACGCGAACCACATCGACAAGTGGGCCTTCACCGTGCCCTTCGTGTGTGGCGCGACGAACCTGGGGGAGGCGCTGCGCCGGATCACCGAGGGCGCGGCGATGATCCGCTCCAAGGGCGAGGCCGGCACCGGCGACGTCTCCAACGCCATGACCCACATGCGCGCCATCCTGCGGCGAGATCCGCCGGCTGTCGCTCGATGAGCCCGCGACGAGCTGTACGTGGCGGCCAAGGAGCTCCAGGCGCCGTTCGAGCTGGTCAAGGAGGTCGCCGAGCGCGGCGCGCTGCCGGTCGTCCTGTTCACCGCCGGTGGGATCGCCACCCCTGCCGACGCCGCGATGATGATGCAGCTGGGCGCCGACGGCGTCTTCGTCGGCTCGGGCATCTTCAAGTCCGGCAACCCGGCCGAGCGGGCCAACGCGATCGTCCAGGCGACGCTGCACTACAACGACCCCGGAGTCGTCGCCAAGGTCTCCCGCGGACTGGGCGAGGCGATGGTCGGGATCAACGTCGAGGAGCTCCCGGCAGCCGCACCGCCTCGCCGAGCGCGGGTGGTGACCGGACCCCCATCGGGGTCCGTCGCTGCCTGGGGAGGTGACGATCGGGGTCCTTGCGCTGCAGGGCGACGTGCGCGAGCACTGGCGGCCCTGGACTCGGTCGGCGCGCGCGCGGTGCCGGTCAAGGACGCCGACGCGCTGGCCACGGTCGACGGGCTGGTGCTGCCGGGGGGCGAGTCGACGACCATCTCGATGCTCGCCGTGCGCTGGGGCCTGATGGAGCCGCTGCGGGCGGCCGTTCGGGCCGGGCTGCCCATGTACGGGTCGTGCGCCGGGATGATCCTGCTGGCCGACACGATCCTCGACGGCCGCGCCGACCAGCAGCCAGCATCGGCGGGATCGACATGGTCGTGCGCCGCAACGCCTTCGGCCGCCAGGTCGACTCCTTCGAGGCTGATGTGGCCTTCCCGGCCCTCGGCGCCGCAGCCGATCCGCGCGGTCTTCATCCGGGCGCCCTGGGTCGAGTCGGTGGGCGACCGGTCAGGTCTGGCCAGGTGCTGCGCCGCGCACTTCGCGCCGGGCATCGGCTGCCGGAGCCGCTGCGGCGGCCGACGGGGGATAGGATCGTCGCCGTTCGGAGCGGGTCGCTGCTGGCCACCTCGTTCCACCCTGAGCTCACCGGAGACCATCGGGTGCACGCGCTGTTCGCCGAGCCATCGTGCGCGGCGCCGCCTGAGATCGACGCCAGACCAATCGTAAGGAGCACGATGTCCGGCCATTCCAAGTGGGCGACCACCAAGCACAAGAAGGCCGCGATCGACGCCAAGCGCGGCAAGCTGTTCGCCAAGCTGATCAAGAACATCGAGGTCGCCGCGCGCACCGGCGGCGGCGACCCGGACGGCAACCCCACCCTCTACGACGCCATCCAGAAGGCGCGAAGAACTCCGTGCCCGCTGGACAACATCGACCGCGCCGTCAAGCGCGGCTCGGGCGCGGACGCCGGCGGTGCCGACTGGCAGACCATCATGTACGAGGGCTACGGCCCGAACGGGGTGGCGATCCTCGTCGAGTGCCTCACCGACAACCGCAACCGGGCGGCCTCCGAGGTGCGCGTGGCGATGACCCGCAACGGCGGCAGCATGGCCGATCCGGGCAGCGTGTCCTACCTGTTCACGCCGCAAGGGCGTGATCATCGTGCCCAAGGCCGACGGCCTGACCGAGGACGACGTCCTGATGGCCGTGCTGGACGCCGGCGCCGAGGAGGTCAACGACCTCGGCGAGGCGTTCGAGGTGGTCACCGAGGCCTCGGACCTGGTCGCCGTGCGCAAGGCGCTGCAGGCGCGCGGGACTCGACTACGAGTCGGCCGAAGCGAGTTCGTGGCCTCGGTCGAGGTGCCGCTGGACGCCGACGGGGCGGCGCAAGATCATGCGCCTCGTGGACGCCCTCGAGGACAGCGACGACGTGCAGAACGTCTACACGAACGCGGACATCCCGGCCGAGGTCCTGGCCGAGCTGGAGTGACGCGTTCGGCGCTCGGCGCATCCGACGCGCGGCACGGTACGGTTGCCCATAACCCCGCACCACAGGAGCGACGACGTGGCAGGCAGGACGACATGACCTCGCAGGACCACGGGCGCAGCGGCAGCCGCAGGCAGCGGCCGATGCCCCGCAGACGGCGGGTGCCGACCGCCCCGGACGACGCCGCCGCGACGCGCGCCCCGGGAAGGCCGCCGACAAGCGCCGCCGCGAGCGGGCGGTGCAGCCCCGGCCGAGCAGGCTCCTGCTGTCGAGAGGACCCGCGGCCAGGAAGGCCCGCGGCGGCGCAGGCCGCGCCACGCCGGCCGCGAAGAAGGCGCACCGCTGCGAAGAAGCGCGCCGCGAGGCGCCGCCAAGAAGGCGCCCGCCGCGAAGAAGGCGCCCGCGCGAAGAAGGCGCCCGCGCGAAGAAGGCCGCCGCCAAGAAGGCCCCGGCGAAGAAGGCCCCGGCGAAGAAGCGCCGCGGCCGCAGCGTGAGCGCCTGGCACCGGGCCGCGCCGCGCACGCGGCAGGCGTCGCGGCCGTCGGCGCACGGCGCCGGTGCGCCGCGGGCAAGGCCGCCGATCCGTCGTCGACTCGGCCACCACGGCCGCTCGGGCGGCTCCGACGACCCGGGCGTGATCGCCCCGCGGCGGCTGTCCGGATTCGACTTCGCGACGTGGCGCTCGGCGGCCAACGACCCGATCATGCGCTCGCCGATGATCGGGCTGATCGCCCTGGAGTCCAGCCCCGACTGGGACCGGCTCGTCGACCGGTTCGACCGGGCCAGCCGGGTCGCGCCGATCCTGCGGCAGAAGGTCGTCGAGGGGCCCATCGGACCTCATGAGCCCGCGCATCGTCGTCGATCCGGAGTTCGACCTGACCTTCCACATGCGCCGGTTCCGGGTCGCCGAGCCGGGCAGCTGGGACCAGGTCCTCGACGAGGCCCGCCGCCAGTCGATGGCCGACTTCGACCTGGCGCGGCCGCTGTGGCGGGTCACCCTGCTCGAGGGGCTGGAGGGCGGCCGGGCGGCACTGCTCATCAAGCTGCACCACGCGATCGCCGACGGTCAGGGCGCGATGATGCTCGGCGCCACGCGTCATCGACCTGACGCCCGGCAAGCGAGGACCTCGGCCCGATGCCCGCCGCGCCGGTCGGCGCCGCGCTGGACACCGCCGGCTTCCTGGGCACCGCGATGGCCGACGCGTCGGGCGGTCCTGATGAGG
The DNA here is from genome assembly GCA_963793175.1 of uncultured Actinomycetes bacterium. Lineage (GTDB taxonomy): Bacteria > Actinomycetota > Actinomycetes > S36-B12 > CAIYMF01 > Prado023. The sequence continues at coordinate 71,529 of CAWBYT010000009.1, read as the reverse complement.
TCGGCCAAGGAGATCGCCGACGCCGCGCTGCCGCTGGCAGGCCGCGCGCTCAAGGACCCGGTCGGGGCGGTCGACGACCTGTTCAAGGTGCTGGCGTCCGTCTCCAGGTTCGCCTACCTGCCCTCGCGCGCGATGTCGCCGGTGATGATCGGGCCGCTCGATCAACTACCACTTCGTGACGTTCGACGTGTCCCTCGACGAGCTCAAGACGGCCGGCGAAGCCGCACGGCATGACGCTCAACGACGCCTTCCTGGCCGCGCTCACCGGCGGCATGCGGATCTACCACGAGCGTCGCGGCGAGCCGGTCGAGGCGCTGCGCGCGCAACATGCCGATCAGCCTGCGCGACCCGAACCGCCCGGCGCAGAACGCGGTCACGATCGCCCGCTTCGAGATCCCGGTGGACATCATCGGACCCCGTGGAGCGGATGCGGGCGATCCACGACATCGTCGCCGCGTGGCGCCAGGAGCCCGCCCTGCACCTGATCGACCCGCTGGCGGAGGTCAGCTCGCGGCTCATGCCCATCGGACGTGGTGACGCTCGGCCGCGCAGAAGAGCGACTTCACGGCCAGCAACGTGCCCGGGGTGCCGATCCCGGTGTACATCGGCGGGCGCGCAGGTCCTGGCGATGTACCCGCTGATGGCCACCGTCGGCGCGGCGAGCAACATCACGCTGCTGTCGTACAACGGCAACGCCGGGCTGGGCATCTCGATGGACGACGCGGCGATCCCGGACCGGCCGAGTTCATCCAGTGCCTGGCCGAGGGCTTCGCCGAGGTGGTCGGCCATCCGGTGCATCCCAGCGACCCTGTCGCGTCGGAGTAGGCCCGGCACCCTCGCGCGACCCGCGCAGGTCAGAGCGTGTCGTCTTGGTCGGCGTCCGCTTCCCGGCTAGGGTGCGAACACCTGTTCGTATCCGGGAGGTGGCCGTGCTCGTGCTCGGTGTCGATCCGGGCCTGACCCGGTGCGGGTTGGGCCTGGTCGAGGGCGCCCCCGGCCGCGCCGCTGACCATGCGCCACGTCGAGGTCGTCGTCACCTCCGCCTCGGCGCCCCTGCCGGATCGGCTCCTCGTGATCGCCAGCCGGGTCCGCGACCTGGTCGAGGCCACCTCGCCCGGATGTGCTGGCCGTCGAGCGCGTGTTCAGCCAGCACAACCTGCACAGCGTGATGGGCACCGCCCAGGCCTCCGCCGCGGCCGTGCTGGCGGCGGCGGAGGCGGGCCTGCCGGTCGTCTGGCACACGCCCACCGAGGTGAAGGCCGCGGTCACGGGCAGCGGGCGGGCCGACAAGGCGCAGGTCGCCGGCGATGGTCATGCGGATCCTCGCGCCTCGAGTCCGCACCGCGGCCGGTGGACGCCACCGACGCCCTGGCGCTGGCCATCTGCCACCTCTGGCGGGGCCCGGCGCAACGCGCGGATCGAGCTGGCGGTCGCCGCTGCCGCCCCGCTCCCGGATCCCGCGCGTCGCGCCGCCGAGCCGGCGGTGCGCGGTGATCGCCTTCGTGCACGGGACCGTCGCCGCGGTGGGCGTCGACCACGCAGTGATCGACGTCGGCGGGATCGGGCTGTCGGTGCTCTGCGCTCCGCGCACCCTCGCCGACCTGCGTCCGGGGTCGGCCGCCCAGGTGGCCACCGCCCTGGTCGTGCGCGAGGACTCCCTGACCCTGTTCGGGTTCGCCGACGAGGACGAGCGGCAGGCCTTCGAGGTGCTGCAGTCGGTCACCGGCATCGGACCGCGCACCGCCCAGGCCATCCTCGCCGTCCTCACCGTGGACCAGCTGCGGGCCGCCGTGGCCGCCGACGACCTCGTGACCCTGTCGAAGCCGCCGGGGATCGGGCGCAAGGGGGCGGCCCGGATCGCCCTGGAGCTCAAGGACCGCATCGGGCGAGCCGACCTCCAGCCCGGGCGCCGTCGGCCGCCCGCGACGACTGGTCGGCGCCGGTCATCGACGGCCTGGTCGCGCTGGGCTGGCCCGCCCGCGACGCGCGCGCGGCCGCGGACGCCGTCCAGGCGCGAGGCAGAGGCGGTCATCGCCGGCGGCGGCCAGCCGTCGGTGCCAGGCCTGCTGCGCTCCGCCCTGCGGCACCTGGATCGCGCGTGAGCACGCGGACGGTCGCCAATGAGCGAGCGACCTGCTCGACGGCGCGGCGGACGCCGAGGACATCACCGCGGAGGGGGCGCTGCGCCCGCGCAGCCTCGCGGACTTCATCGGCCAGGACCGGGTGCGCTCCCAGCTGGGCCTGGTGCTCGAAGCGGCCAGGCACCGGCACGCCACCGCGGACCACGTGCTGCTGTCGGGACCGCCCGGGCTGGGCAAGACCACACTGGCCATGATCATCGCCGGACGAGATGGCGGCGCCGCTGCGGATCACCTCCGGTCCGGCGATCCAGCACGCGGGCGACCTGGCCGCCGTGCTCAGCAGCCTCGTGCCCGGCGAGGTGCTGTTCCTCGACGAGATCCACCGGATGGCGCGGCCCGCCGAGGAGATGCTCTACGTCGCCATGGAGGACTTCCGGGTCGACATCGTCGTCGGCAAGGGGCCGGGCGCCACCGCCATCCCGCTGGACCTCGCCCCGTTCACGCTCGTCGGGGCGACGACCCGCGCCGGTCTGCTCCCCGGGCCGCTGCGCGACAGGTTCGGGTTCACCGCGCACATGGACTTCTACGCCGACGCCGACCTGCTCACGATCGTCAACCGCTCAGCCCGGCTGCTGGGGGTCGCGCATCGACCTCGACGGTGCCACGGAGATCGCCAGCCGGTCCCGGGGGACCCCGCGCGTGGCCAACCGGCTGCTGCGCCGGGTCCGCGACTACGCGCAGGTGCACGGGGACCGGGCCATCGACCAGCGCACGGCGCACGCCGCCCTGGACCTGTACGAGGTCGACGCCCTCGGCCTGGACCGGCTGGACCGTGCCGTCCTGACCGCCCTCCTGACGCACCTTCCGAGGCGGGCCGGTCGGTCTGTCGACCCTCGCCGTCGCCGTCGCCGAGGAGCCGGAGACCGTCGAGACGGTGGCCGAGCCGTTCCTGGTCCGAGCGGGTCTGCTCTACCGGACACCGCGCGGCCGGGTGGCCACGGAGGCCGCCTGGCGACACCTCGGCATGTCCCCGCCGCCCACCCTGGGCCAGATCGGACTGCCCTTCGAGGGCGGCGCACCGACCGGCGTGGACGGAGGTGGCGAGCCGGGCGTCTAGAATCAGGCGCAATTGTGTGCGAAAGGTCCCCCCATGACGCTTGTCGATCTCCTGCCGTTCGCTGCCATCGCGGCGGTCTTCTGGCTCCTCATCATCCGTCCCGCGTCCGCCCGCCGAAAGGAGCAGGCCAGGCTGGTGGCCTCGCTCACGCCGGGTCAGCGGATCATGACCACGGCCGGGATGTTCGGCACGCTCGTCGCGCGGGAGGGCGAGCGGATCTCCCTCGAGATCGCCCCCGGGGTCGTGATCGAGCTGCTCGCCCAAGCCGTCGCACAGGTGGTGCCAGCGGACCCTGCCGCGCAGCCGGAGGCGGAACTCGCGCAGCCGCAGGCGGATCTCGGGCGGCCGGAGGCGGACTTCGCGCAGCCTGAGCCGGACCTCGAGGAGCCACGGACCCAGCTGAGCCCACCTCGGAGGATGCGCTAGCAGCGGACCTCCCGGCAGCACCCGAGTCCAGACACGATCCGAGACCCAGGCACGATCCGAGGCGGGGGAGGCGGCCGATCGTGGCTAGCTCGATCGCGGCCTACCGCCCATGGCGGGTGCTCGGCCCCCTGATCCTCGTTCTCGTGGCGCTGGTCGCCTGGACGTTCCTGCCCGGGTCAGTCCCACACCCCACAGCTCGGCCTGGACCTCCAGGGCGGGACCCAGGTGACCCTGCTGCCCACGTCGGCACCCGGTACCGAGGGCGGGATCACCGACGAGCAGCTCGACCAGGCCGTGGAGATCATCCGCCAGCGCGTCGACGGTCTCGGCGTGGCCGAGTCCGAGGTGACCGTCCAGGGCTCCGGTGACAACGCGGCGATCATCGTCTCGGTCCCCGGGGCCGTGCCGCAGGACCGGCTCGTCGAGCTGGTCGGGCGCACGGCGCAGCTGGCGTTCCGGCAGGTCGAGGCCATCCTCGACGCCCAGAAGCGGTCGACCCCAACGCCGAGCCGACCGACGAGGCGTCCCCGTCGGCGACCCCCACGGAGCCCAGCCCCTCGCCCACGGAGCCCGACCCCGACCCCCACCGAGGCCTCCGCGACCCCGTCGAGCACCCCTGAGCGGGCCGACTCGGCCTCCACAGCGGCCGAGCCCTCGGAGTCGCCGTCCGCCGCGGAGAGCCCGAGCCCGAGCGTCACCCCGGCCGTCGACCAGCCGGAGATCCCGGTCCAGGCCGCGGAGAACGACGCGGACTTCCAGGAGCGCGGGCTGCGCCTGGACTGCACCCTGGCCGAGAACCGATCGGGAACCCCCGACGACCAGGCGCTGTGGCTGGCCACCTGCGACCGGGACGGGACCGCGAAGTACTTCCTGCAGCCCGCGTTCATCAAGGGCACCCAGGTCACCAACGCCTCGGCGCAGCTGGATCCGCAGACCAACAAGTGGTCGGTGTCCCTCACGTTCGACTCCGAGGGCTCGGCCGCCCTGAGCAAGATCTCCGCCGACATCTACGACAACCAGCCCCCGCAGAACCAGTTCGCGATCGTCCTCGACGGCGTCGTCTTCAGCGCGCCCTCGTTCCTCGAGCCGATCCCCGGCGGGAACGCCCAGATCACCGGGGACTTCACCATCGACGAGGCCAACGACCTGGCCAACGTGCTGAAGTTCGGCTCCCTGCCCATCAGCCTCGAGGTCGGCCAGATCACCTCGGTCACGCCGACCGTCGGGGAGGACTACCTGCGGGCCGGACTCCTCGCCGGCGCGCTGGGACTGCTGCTGGTGGGCATCTACCTCCTGGCCTACTACCGGGCGCTCGGGCTGGTCGCCGTGGTCAGCCTCGGGATCGCCGGCGTCATCACGTACTGCCTCTTCGTGGTCTTCGGCCGCACGCTCGGCTTCACCCTGACGCTGGCCGGGATCACCGGCGCCATCGTCGCGATCGGCATCACGGCGGACTCCTTCATCGTGTACTTCGAGCGGATCCGCGACGAGGTCCGCGACGGCCGGACGCTGCGGGTCGCGGCCGAGACCGGTTGGATCCGGGCCAGGCGGACGCTGCTTGCTGCCGACTTCGTCTCCCTGCTTGGCGCCGTGGTCCTCTACGTGCTGAGCATCGGAAGCGTCCGGGGCTTCGCCTTCGCCCTCGGGCTGACCACCGTCATCGACGTCGTGGTCGCCTTCACCTTCACCCGACCGATAGTCGCCCTCCTGGCGACCACGAAGTTCTTCCAGTCGGGCCACCCGCTCAGCGGCGTGGACCCCAATCGCCTGGGCATCCCGGACCGGCCACCACCGCGATCCGCCGCCGTCGCAGGGAGGAAGTAGCCGATGTCTCGAGTTGGAGCCCTCGGGCACAAGCTCTACTCCGGCGAGGTGTCCTACGACATCGTCGGACGGCGGCGTCGCTGGTACGCGATCTCGGCTGTCATCGTCCTCGTGGCCATCGTCTCGCTCACCTTCCGGGGCCTGAACCTGGGCATCGAGTTCACCGGCGGGGCCGAGTACCAGGTGTCCTCGGCGTCCTGCACCATGGACGAGGCCAGCGCCGCGGTGTCCGAGGCCGGGGTTGAGCCCGCCTCGGTCACGCAGCTCGGCAACGACATGATCCGGATCACGACCGAGGCCGTCGACACGGCAACGAGCATGGAGATCCGCACATCACTGGCCCAGGCGTGCGCCGTCGAGCCCGACGACGTCTCGGTCCAGCTGGTCGGGCCCACCTGGGGCAACGAGATCACGCAGAAGGCGGTCACCGCGCTGCTCGTGTTCCTTGGGCTGCTGTCGGTGTTCCTGGCGATCTACTTCGACTGGCGCATGGCCGTCGCTGCGGTCATCGCGCTGATCCACGACCTGGTGATCACGATCGGCGTGTACTCGATCCTGCAGTTCGAGGTCACGCCCAGCACCATGATCGGAATCCTGACGATCCTCGGCTACTCGCTCTACGACACGGTGGTGGTCTTCGACAAGGTCAAGGAGAACACCCGCGGGATCCTCGGCCAGAGTCGCCAGACGTACTCGCAGGCCGCGAACCTGGCGGTCAACCAGACACTCGTCCGTAGCATCAACACCTCCGTCGTGGCACTCCTGCCGGTGGGCGCCATCCTCTTCGTGGGGGCTGGGCTTCTCGGAGCGGGCACCCTCAAGGACCTTTCCCTGGCGCTGTTCGTCGGCATCGCGGCTGGCGCGTACTCGTCGGTCTTCATCGCCACGCCGTTCCTGGCGCAGCTGATGGAGCGCAACCCCCAGATGCAGGCGCTCGCGCGGAGGGTGCAGTCCCGCGGCTCGGGCGGGAAGGCGACGGTCGCGGCCGGGGCGGGCGGCGCCAGGTCCGGCGGGAAGGCGCCCGGGAAGTCCGGCGGCAAGCCGGCCGGCCAGGGGGCGTCGGCGCCGACCGAGGATGCCGATGGCGCCGGAGGTTCCGGCGCTGAGCAGACCCCTGAGGCAGGGGCCGAGACCAGCACCGATGCCATGGACCGGGCCCGCGCACGACGGACGTCGTCGGGGCCGCGCAACCAGCCGAAGCGCTCCAACCGGGCCAACCGGCACTGATCAGCCCCGTCACCAGCTCGACCCGGGTCGTACACTCGGGGCAACGAGCAGGAGGAGCAGGTGGCCGATCCGGAGACCCTGCCCGTCGAGACGGCGGTGGAGGGAGCCACAGGACTGCGCTCCAGGCTGTCCCGGATCGCCAGTCGCGGGTCCGGGGCGCCGGCGGACCTGGAGCCGATCCTGCGCACGCTGCGCCAGTTCCACCCGAAGAGCGACACCCGGGTAGTGATCCAGGCCTACGAGGCCGCACACGAGCTGCACCGGGGGCAGATGCGCCGCTCGGGCGAGGCCTACATCACCCATCCCCTGGCGGTCGCGCAGATCCTGGCCGACCTGGGCATGACCGGCCCCACTCTGGCCGCAGCCCTCCTGCACGACACCGTGGAGGACACCGGCTACCCCCTGGGCCAGCTGCGGACCGAGTTCGGCGACGAGATCGCCTCTCTCGTCGACGGGGTGACCAAGCTGGACAAGGTCACGTACGGGGCGTCCAGTGCGGCCGAGACGGTGCGCAAGATGGTCGTGGCGATGGCCCGCGACATCCGCGTGCTGGTCATCAAGCTGGCCGACCGGCTGCACAACATGCGCACCCTGCAGTGGCTCAGGCCCGACAAGCAGGCCATCAAGGCGCGCGAGACGCTCGAGATCTACGCCCCACTGGCCCACCGGCTGGGCATGAACACCGTGAAGTGGGAGCTCGAGGACCTGTCGTTCGCAACCCTGCACCCCAAGATGTACGAGGAGATCGTGCGACTCGTGAGCCAGCGGGCGCCGGCACGCGAGCAGTTCCTGGAGCAGGTGCTCGGGGACATCGACACCCGGCTGCGCGAGGCTCGCATCCGCGCCACGGTCACCGGGCGGCCGAAGCACTACTACTCCGTCTATCAGAAGATGATCGTCCGCGGACACGACTTCTCCGACATCTACGACCTGATCGGCGTACGGATCCTGGTCGACTCGGTACGCGACTGCTACGCGGTCCTGGGCACCCTGCACGCCGCCTGGAACCCCCTGCCCGGGCGGTTCAAGGACTACATCGCGATGCCGAAGTTCAACATGTACCAGTCGCTGCACACCACGGTGATCGGTCCGGACGGCAAACCCGTCGAGGTGCAGATCCGCACCCACGAGATGCACCGCTCGGCCGAGTACGGCATCGCCGCGCACTGGCGCTACAAGCAGACCGAAGTGGGTGGCAAGCTCGGCCCCGACGACCTCGGTTGGCTGCGCCAGCTCGTGGAGTGGCAGCGGGAGACCGAGGACCCCGGCGAGTTCCTCGAGTCCCTGCGCTACGACCTCGGGTCCAGCGAGGTGTTCGTGTTCACGCCGCGCGGCGACGTCATCGCGCTGCCCTCGGGGTCGACCCCGGTCGACTTCGCCTACGCGGTGCACACCGAGCTCGGCCACCGATGCGTGGGCGCGCGGGTGAACGGGCGGCTCGTGCCCCTGGACAGCCCGCTGGCCAATGGGGACTCCGTGGAGGTGTTCACCTCCAAGGCCGAGGGCGCCGGGCCGAGCCTCGACTGGCTGGCCTTCGTGCGCAGCCCCCGGGCCCGCAGCAAGATCAAGGCCTGGTTCTCCCGGGAGCGCCGCGAGGAGGCGATCGAGAAGGGCAAGGACCAGCTGCTGCGGGCGATGCGCAAGGAGGGCGTGTCGGTCCACCGGCTGCTGTCGACCGCGGCCCTGGCGGCGGTGGCCGCCGACCTGCGCCAGAACGACGTCAGCGCCCTCTACGCCTCGATCGGCGAGGGTCGGATCAGCCCCCAGACGGTCATCCACCGCCTGATCGCCACGGCTGGGGGATCAGCGGCGGCGTCCGACGACGCGGCCGAGGGGGTCACCCCGCAGGCCCTCCCGCGACTGCGCCAGCGCGCCGAGTCCGACGCTGGCGTCACTGTCATCGGGTCCCAGCTCGGCGACGTCTGGGTCAAGCTCGCACGCTGCTGCACCCCGGTGCCGGGCGACGAGATCACCGGGTTCGTCACGCGCGGCAACGGCGTGTCGGTGCACCGACAGGACTGCAACAACGTCGCGGCCATGTCAGGGCAGTCGGAGCGGTTCGTGCCGGTGGCGTGGTCGCCCGGCGCGTCCTCGGTGTTCCTGGTCAACATCCAGGTCGAGGCCCTCGACCGTGCACGCCTGCTCGCCGACGTCACGCGCGCCCTCTCCGACCAGCACGTCAACATCCTGGCGGCGGCGGTGTCCACCACCAAGGAGCGCATCGCCATCTCGCGGTTCACCTTCGAGATGGGGGATCCCAAGCACCTGGGTGCGGTCCTGCGAGCGGTCCGCGGCGTGGAGGGCGTGTTCGACGCCTACCGGGTGTAGCGCGCTCCGGGGGTCACTTCGGGGTTCGCCCCGCTCTGGGTGGCCCCGCTCGCGGTGGCCCAGCTCGGGGTGGCGCCGCCCGACCCCCTGCTCGTCGCGATCCGGCCGAGTCAGCCGGAGTACTCGGCCAGCGACTTCTCCGCCGCCTCCAGCAGGGACCTGGTCTGGTCGATCCGGCCCGCCAGGTCCGCCGCCCGGCGCTCGTCGCCTGCCGAGGCCGCCGCGACCGCCTGCTTCTCCAGCTTGGCCAGGGATGCCCGGAACGTCTCCACGGTGGACTCGGCCAGCGCGCGCTTGGCCGGGTCGGTCCGCCGCCACTGGTCCTCCTCGTAGCGCTTCACGGCCTCCTCGACCCTGCGCAGGCGACCCTCGATCCGGTCCCGGTCCCCGCGCGGCACATGCCCGATGGCTGTCCACCGCTCGCCGATGCTGCGCATCGCCGTCCGCGCGGCCGCGAGATCCGTGATCGGCAGCAGCGCCTCCGCCTCGGCGGCCAGGGCCTCCTTGGCGTGGGCGTTCTCGGCCTGGTCGCCGTCTCGCTCGGACTGGGCTGCGTTGCGGGCGGCGAAGAACGCGTCCTGGGCGCCGCGGAACCGCGCCCAGAGCTTGTCCTCGTCGGTGCGTCCGGCCCGCGGGGCGGCCTTCCATTCGTCCATCAGGCCGCGGTAGGACCGGGCCGTGTCGGCCCAGTCGGTGCTGGTCGACAGGGCCTCCGCCCGGGCGATGATGCCCTCCTTGGCCGCGGTGGCCTCCTTGCGGGCGGCGTCCAGCGTGGCGAAGTGCCCCCGCCGGGCCTTGTCGAAGGTGGAGCGGGCGGCGCTGAAGCGCTTCCAGAGCTCCTGCTCGGCCTCCCGGGTCGAGCGATCCCCCCGGGGCAGCGCGGTCCACTGGTCCTGCAGCTCCTTGAACCGCTCGCCGCTGGCCTTCCACTGGGTGGACCCGGCCAGGCCCTCAGCGGCCTCGACGATGCCCGAGCGGGCCGCCATCGTCTGGACGCGAGCCGCCTCGCGGGCGGCTGCTGCGGCCTCCCGCCGAGCAGCGCCAGCCGCATCCAGCTCGTCGGCCAGGGCCGAGAGCATCGACAGGTCGCCCACCACGTGGGGGTTCTCGACCGCCTCGCGCAGCTTGGTGACGAGGATCGTCACCGACTCGGGGCTGCCCTTGCCGTCCTTGAGCCGCACCTTGAGCAGGTCGGCCTCGGCCTTCAGACCCTCGTACTTGCGCTCGAAGAACGCCAGGCCCTCCGACGGGGCCCCCGCGGCCCACTGGCCGACGGCAACCTCCTGCCCGTCGGGGCGACGCACGAACACCGTGCCATCCTCGGCGACGCGTCCGTGGGCATGCTCGGTCATGCTCCTACCCCTCCGTAGTACGTGGCGGCCATTGTCCCACGCGCGGGCCGCGGAGCCCCGACTCCCTAGGGCCTGTCTGACGGGTCCAGCAGTCGATCCATCGGACAGGCCCTAGTCCTGCGTGACCTTTGTCGTCACGATGCTGATGGGTGCAGCGGGGGCGCCGTCCGTGCCGCCGTTGGCGACGCCGGCCGCCGCGACCTTCTCGACGACGTCGAGGCCCGAGGTCACCTCACCCCAGACCGTGTAGCTCGGCGGGAGGGTGGTGTCCTCGTAGACGATGAAGAACTGGCTGCCCGAGGTGCCCGCTCCGGCGTTGGCCATGGCGACCGTGCCCTTCGGGTAGTTCACGCCGTCCTCGCTCGGGAGGTTCTCGTCGGGCAGGGCGAAGCCGGGTCCGCCGCTGCCCGTGCCCGTCGGGTCGCCGCACTGCAGGACCTTGATGCCCTCGGTGGTCAGGCGATGGCAGGGGGTCGAGTCGAAGTAGCCCTCACCGGCCAGCCAGACCATGGCGTTCACAGTCTCAGGCGCCTTCTTGGGATAGGTGTCGACCACGATCTCGCCGCAGTTGGTGGTCAGGACGAGCTGGTAGTCGGCGCCGTCCTCGAGGGACATGTCCGGGGCGGCCTTCCATGACTGGGGGTCGGCCGGCGGCGTAGGGGCCGGCGTGCAGCCCTCGACCGGGACTGCCGACGGGGTGGCAGGAGGCGAGGCCGAGGCAGCCGGGTCCGCCAGCTCGTCGGTGGCGCTGCTCGGCCAGAAGACCACCGCCGCAACCGCGATCGCCGCCACGAGGGTGCCGAGGCCGATCCCGATTCGGGTCCTGCGCCGGCGCTTCGCGGCGCGCTGCTCCCGGCGTGCGGTCTGCCGCTCGAGCTTCGCTGCGGCCAGCTCCTTGCGTCGCTTGTTGGTGACCCCGGTTCCAGGCTTCTTCTCGTTGGACACGTCACGTGCTCCCGCGGTAGGGGTGGGCGGCTCGTGTCGGAGTCTATGGGCACCGCTCGGGGCGCCGGGCGGACCGTCGCGGTTAGACCGCCGAGCGACCCGCGGATAGCCTTGGGGCCCGGTCCGCACGATCACCGGACCGCGAGGATCGCCCAGAGGATCGCCCCAGGAGGAGCGCGCAATGCTCATCGCCGGATTCCCGGCCGGCCCGTTCGGGACCAACTGCTGGATCCTGGCCCAGGGCGCGCGCAGCGAGGCGATCATCGTCGACCCCGGGATGGAGTGCCGCGCCGGGATAGAGCAGGTGGTCGCCGAGCACGGGCTGCGCCCGGTCGCGGTGCTGCTCTCGCACGGGCATCTGGACCACATGTGGTCGGTCCTGCCGGTCTGCGACGGCTACGACATCCCGGCCTGGATCCACCCGGGCGACCGTTCGCTGCTGGCCGACCCGTGGGCCGGGGTGTCGGGCGAGACGCGCAGGATGTTCGCCAGCATGCGTCGGGGCCACCTCCTTCGCCGAGCCCTCCGACGTCCGCGAGCTCACCGACGGCTCGACGGTCGAGATCGCGGGCATGTCGCTGGTCGCCGACCACGCACCCGGGCACACCCCGGGCTCCACCGCGTTCCGGATGATGGCCACCGGCCGGGAGCCGCTGATGCTCTCCGGTGACCTGCTGTTCGCCGGCTCGATCGGGCGCACCGACCTGCCCGGCGGCAGCCATTCGGCGATGCTCGACTCGCTGGCCCGGGTCGTGCTCAGCCAGCCCGACGACATGCTCGTGCTGCCCGGTCACGGCCAGACCACGACCATCGGCATGGAGCGGCGCGCCAACCCGTACCTCCAGGACCTGGTCGCGCCCGGGACCGGTTCCGCCGGTCGGCGCCGATGAGCCGACCAGCGGCGCTCTCGGGCTTCCCCGAGCACCTGCCCGCCGACCGGATCGTCGAGCAGCACGTCCTCGACACGGTTCGGCGCGTCTTCGAGCTGCACGGGTTCGCCTCGATCGAGACGCGCGCCGTCGAGCCGCTCGAGCAGATGCTGCGCAAGGGAGAGATCGACAAGGAGGTCTACGTCCTGCGCCGCCTGCACGCCCCGGCCGACGAGCCGGACGCCGGTCTCGGCCTGCACTTCGACCTCACCGTGCCGCTGGCCCGCTACGTCGTGCAGAACGCCGGGCACCTCGAGTTCCCCTTCCGGCGCCACCAGGTGCAGAAGGTCTGGCGGGGGGAGCGGCCGCAGGAGGGCCGGTTCCGCGAGTTCACGCAGGCCGACATCGACATCGTCGGCCGCGACACCCTCGCGTTCCACCACGAGGTCGAGGTCGCGCTGGTCATGGCCGAGGTCCTGCGCGCACTGCCGATGCCCCCGGCGGTGATCCTGGTCAACAACCGCAGGCTGGCGGAGGGCTTCTTCCTCGGCGCCGGCGCGACCGACCCGGCTGCGGCGCTGCGCGCGATCGACAAGCTGGACAAGATCGGGCCGCGTCGAGTGGTCGACCTGCTTCAGGCCGAGGCGGGGCTGTCGGCCGGGGGAGCCCGGAGGTGCGTCGACCTGGCTGCCATCCGCAGCGCGGACATCGGCTTCGTCGAGCAGGTCCGGGCCCTCGGCGTCGAGCACGAGCTCCTCGAACAGGGGCTGGCCGAGCTGGCGGCGGTCGTCGGAGCGGCCGCCGAGCGTATGCCCGGGCGCCGTCGTCGCCGACCTGAGGATCGCGCGGGGGCTCGACTACTACACGGGCACGGTCTACGAGACCGCAGCTGGTCGGGCACGAGGACGTCGGCTCCATCTGCTCAGGGGGTCGCTACGACGCGCTGGCCAGCGACGGGCGCTCGACCTACCCGGGCGTCGGGATCTCGCTGGGGGTATCGCGCCTGCTCGCGGTGCTGCTCGGCCGAGGGCTGGTGCGGGCCTCTCGCTCGGTGCCGACGTGCGTGCTCGTGGCGGTCATGGACGAGGCGACCCGGCCGGCGTCGGACGCGGTCGCCCAGGCGCTGCGGGCCCGGGGGATCCCGGTCGAGGTCGCGCCCCGGGCCGACCGGCTCGGACGGCAGATCAGGCACGCCGACCGCAGGGGCATCCCGTTCGTGTGGTTCCCCGAACGGCGAGGGCGGGTCCGTGAAGGACATCCGCTCCGGGGAGCAGGTCCCGGCCGACCCGGCGGCGTGGCACCCGCCCGAGGCGGACCTGCACCCGCGCGTCGAGCGCACCGAATCCCGAGGCGAGGAGAGCAACCGATGATCCGCACCCACGAGGCCGGCACGCTGCGTGCCGATGACGTCGGGCAGACCGTGAGCCTGGCCGGCTGGATCGGCCGGCGCCGCGACCACGGCGGCGTCGCCTTCCTGGACCTGCGTGACGGCTCGGGCATCGTCCAGGTGGTCGTGCACGACCCGGAGGTCGCCCACCCGCTGCGCAACGAGTTCTGCGTGCGGGTCACCGGCGAGGTCGTCGCGCGGCCGGCCGGCAACGAGAACCCGGACCTGGCCACCGGCTCCGTCGAGGTCATGGTCGACACGCTCGAGGTGCTCTCCGAGAGCGCGCCGCTGCCCTTCCCGATCGACGAGCACGTGGAGGTCGGCGAGGAGGTCCGCCTGCGCTACCGCTACCTCGACCTGCGCCGGCCGGAGCCGGCGCAGGATCATCCGGCTGCGCTCCAAGGTCAACCAGATCGCCCGCGAGGTGCTGTTCGCCCGGGACTTCCTGGAGATCGAGACGCCCACGCTCACGCGCTCCACCCCGGAGGGGGCCCGGGACTTCCTGGTGCCCGTGCGCCTGCAGCCGGGCAGCTGGTACGCGCTGCCGCAGTCGCCGCAGCTGTTCAAGCAGCTGCTGATGGTCGCCGGCATGGAGCGCTACTTCCAGATCGCCCGCTGCTACCGCGACGAGGACTTCCGCAAGGACCGGCAGCCCGAGTTCACGCAGCTCGACATCGAGATGAGCTTCGTCGAGCAGGCCGACGTGCTCGAGGTCGGCGAGGACGTCGTCCGCGCCCTGTGGGCGGGCACGATCGGCCACGAGATCGCCGATTTCCCGCAGATGACGTACGCCGAGGCGATGCGCAGGTTCGGGTCCGACAAGCCCGACCTGCGGTTCGGCGTCGAGCTCGTCGAGCTGACCGAGTACTTCGCGGGCACGGGGTTCCGGGTGTTCCAGGCGCCCTACGTGGGGGCCGTGGTCATGCCGGGCGGCGGGTCGCAGCCCCGGCGCACCTTCGACGCCTGGCAGGAGTGGGCCAAGCAGCGCGGCGCCCGCGGGCTGGCCTACGTCACGGTGGGCGACGACGGCACGCTCGGCGGCCCGGTGGCCAAGAACCTCACGGAGGCCGAGCGCGCGGGCCTGGCCGGAGTCACCGGAGCCCAGCCGGGGGACTGCATCTTCTTCGCCGCGGGACCGGTCAGCGAGGCTCGCGCCCTGCTCGGCGCCGCCCGACTGGAGATCGCAGAGCGGTGCGGGCTGATCGACGAGTCGGCGTGGTCCTTCCTCTGGATCGTCGACGCGCCGGTGTTCGAGGAGGCGATCGAGGACGGGAAGGTCCTCGGCTGGACCGCGGTGCACCACCCGTTCACCTCGCCGAACGCCGAGTGGGTCGACCGGTTCGAGGAGGCGCCGGGCGAGGCCCTGGCCTACGCGTACGACATGGTCTGCAACGGCAACGAGATCGGCGGCGGCTCCATCCGAATCCACCGCGCCGACGTGCAGCGCCGCGTGTTCGCCACGCTCGGCATCGACGAGCACGAGGCCCGCGACAAGTTCGGGTTCCTGCTCGACGCGTTCGCCTACGGCCCCCCGCCGCATGGCGGCGTCGCCTTCGGCTGGGACCGCATCGTGATGCTGCTGACCAAGGCGTCCTCGCTGCGCGAGGTGATCGCGTTCCCGAAGACCGGGGCGGGGCACGACCCGCTGACCAGCGCACCGACTCCGATCACCGCGGCCCAGCGCCGGGAGGCCGGCATCGACGCGGCCCCCGCCCAGCCGGGCCCCGGTGCACCCCAGTCCGCGCCGGGGTCGTGAGCAGCCAATAGTCTGGCCCGCAGCATCGGCGGGTGGACGTCCAGTCCCGGACAGGTCCCGACAGGGCCGCCGCCAGCCGTCGACAAGGGAGGACAGGACCGGATGAGGGCACACCTGATCAAGGGCTGGATCGTGGCGATCCTCGCGACGCTGGCCGTCGCGCTGGTCGCGGTTCCGGCCCGGGCCCATGCCGAGCTCGAGAGCTCCGACCCGGCCGACGGGGCGAGTCTCGCCACGGCGCCGGCGCAGATCACGCTCACGTTCGGCGAGAAGCTCCTTGCCGAGGGGAACGCCGTCACGCTCACGGAGGTGGAGACGGGCGCGGCCCTCGAGGTCGGGCCGGTCGAGGTGACCGGCGACACGGTGTCGGTCGGGTGGCCCGAGTCGAGCCCTGCCGGGGAGCTCCGCGCGGACTACCGCGTGGTGTCCACCGACGGCCATCCCGTCGAGGGCTCGATCACCTTCACGGTCGAGGAGGCGGCCAGGGCCGTCGGCCGCCGCGGTGGCGGTCCCGGTCGCCGACTCGGCCAGTCCGACTACGGGTACCGGCAGCGAGCCGGCCGAGCCGTCCAGTGACCCGCCGGCCGCACCGAGCGCGACGCCGCAGGAGACCGACGACGGCGGCGGGGTGCTGATCTGGATCGTGGGCCTCGGCCTGGCGATCCTCTTGGGTGCTCTTGCCGGGATGTGGGTCATGCGCAGGACGCGATGACCCCACGAGGGCCCGCGCCCGAGGTGAGGCCGGCGCCGGCCACCCCCGACACCCGCGAGTCGCGCGGGGCGTCGGACGGGTGGTGGAGCCTGCTGCCGCGAGCCGTCTGGAGCGCGGCGGCGATCCTGGCGCTGATCGTGGCCGCCTCTGCCGCTGCGGCGTGGTGGCAGCCGGCTGGCGAGGGCCTGCCGGACGCCGGACGGCTGGTCGTCGACGGGCTGCCGATCCTGCGCCTCGTCGGCCTCCTGGCCGGAGGGGCCGTGGTGGGCTTCGGCCTCTCGGCCGTGGCGCTGGACCCGGGCGCCACGAGCAGCGTGACCCGCTCGGGCCGCGCGGACCTGGCCGTCGCGGCTGCGGCCGCCCTCCTGCTGGCGGGCACCAGCCTTCTCATCGCGCTGTTCACCCTCGCCGACGTCCTGGGCGTGGGCCTGCGGGACCTGCGCACTCCGGGGCTCGTCTCGACCTACATCTGGGACGTCGAGGTCAGCCGCGCGCACCTGATCGCCGCCGGGCTCGCGGTCCTCGTCTGGGTCGGGTTGAGGAGGGTGCGGTCCCTGGGGGGTGCGGCCGGGTGGCTGGCGCTCGCCGTCGTCGCGGTGGGGCTCCCGTCCCTGACGGGGCACTCGGCGGGGCTGGGCGGGCACTCGCTGGCCCTGATCAGCGGCTTCCTGCACACCATCGCGGCGACCGTGTGGGCCGGCGGCGTCGTGGCCCTGGCCACCCACGCCGTGCGCCGGTCGCCCCAGTTGAAGGAACGGGTTCGGCGGTTCGGCGCCCTGGCGATCATGTCGGTCGGGGCGCTGGCCGTCACGGGCTTCGCGTCGGCGGCGACCCGGCTGGAGTCCGTCTCCCAGCTCGTGAGCACGCCGTACGGGCGGATGATCCTGGTCAAGGTCGGCGCCCTGGTGGTCGCCGGCTTGCTGGGCCTGGCCACGCGGAGCTCGTGGCGCCGGTCGGCGGACGGTGGCGGCCCTGGGGTGCGGCGGCTCCTGGGGGAGCTGGCTGCGCTGGGCACGGCCCTGGGCGTCGCGGTCGTCCTGGCGCGCTCCGCGTTCCCGCGCCAGCCGGTCGCCCTGCCCACCTTCGGTGAGGACCTCATCGGCTATGCCTACCCGCCGGCACCGACGGTCGGGCGCGTGGCGCTGGGATGGCACCCGGACTGGGTCTGGCTGACCGCCGCCCTGCTGGCCGTCGCGCTCTACCTCGCGGCCCTCCTCATCCTGCGCCGCCGCGGGGATGCGTGGCCGACGGGCCGCCTGGTCGCCTGGTCGCTGGGGTGGGCCGTGGTCGTCTGGGCCACGTGCAGCGGCGTGGCGTGGTACGCCCCGGTCTCGTTCACCCTGCACATGGTCTCGCACATGGCCCTGGCGATGCTCGCGCCCGTCCTGCTCGTCCTCGGCGGCCCGATCACCCTCGCGCTGCGGGTGATCCCGCCGGCCACCGGCGGCGCCCGGGGCCCGCGCGAGTGGATCCTCTGGGCGCTGCACTCGCCGGCGACCAGGTTCGTGACCAATCCGGTCCTGGTCCTCCTGCTGTACACCGTGGGGCTCTACGGGCTCTACTACACCGACCTGTACGCCACGCTCATGTCCTCGCACCTGGGCCACTTCGCGATGCAGGCGCACTTCCTGGCCGTGGGGTACCTGTTCTACTGGGTGGTCATCGGTGTGGACCCCGGGCCGCGCCGGCTCGGGTACCCCGCGCGGCTGGTCCTGCTCATGGCATCGCTGGTCATCCACTCGTTCTTCGCGGTCCCGATGATGATGACCGAGGTGCCGATGGTCTCCGAGTGGTACGCGCTCGTGACCCCGCCGTGGCTCACCGACCCGCTGGCCGACACGCAGACCGCCGGAGCGATCGCGTGGGCCTTCGGCGAGATCCCGACGCTCGTCGTGGCGCTGGTCCTGGGCATCCAGTGGGCGCGGTCCGACGAGCGCGAGGCACGTCGGAAGGATCGGCGCGCGGACCTGGACGGGGACGCCGAGCTGCGCGAGTACAACGAGCGGCTGGCCCGGATGAACGCCGCCCACGTCGCCCGGTCCGGCGTCGGACCGCGGCCCCCCGCTGAGCCCACGGATGCGGGCGTCCGGGACTCAGATCTCGGGGGCTGATCCCGTGCCGGGAGGAGTTCCCGCGGGGGGCGGTGGTTGATCGGTCGCGGCGACGGTGACCGGATCGAACAGCGCCGGCGCGATCAGCGCCACGCGGGACTCCTCGAAGCCGCGCCCGGCACCCGCGACGATCTCCACGAGCAGCAGGGCGACTCCGGTGAGCACCGCCGTCCAGAGCACCTCCACGGGACTGAGCCGGTCGGCGAGGATCAGGTAGCCGACAGCCACGACGACGACGAGCCCCCGAAGGACCGGTACGAGCACCTGGTTGGCGGCGGTGAACCGTCCGACCGGACCGTCGGCCAGGGGACTGGCCCACCGGTGCGCCGAGTCGGCCACGGCCTGGCGGACGCGCCGCCCGGACCTCGTGGCGCCCGCCAGCCAGGCGGCGACCATCATCGCGATCCCGAGGCAGGCCATCACGAGCAGGGCGTTGACCAGGAAGCGCAGCAGGGTGGTGCTGACGGACTCGAGGACGAAGGAGTAGTCAGACGGAGCGGCGGACACCAGCTGGTCCATCCCCAGGTTCAGCCCGGCGTACATCAGGATCCCACCGAGCGTGAGCCCGAGCCCCGCCCACAGCACGCCTCGTGCCCTCGGCCGCCACAGCAGGATGCCGACGAGGAACATGATGACGACGATCACCCACATCCAGTTGGCCATCGGCAGGAAGATGCTGATCGCGGTCGCCGCGGTCTGCAGGTTGGGGGTGTCTGCCAGCACGATCTCACGGCCCGGGATGTTCAGCGTCCCGGCGAAGGGCACGCCGCGGGCGGCGAGCTGCGCCTGGACCTTGTCCAGGGCCACCTTCGTGTCGAGCACGATCTTGCCGTCCTCGAGGGTGACCGCGGCGTTGGCCGTGTCCCGGTTGATCAGGTTGAGGAACTGCTGCTGGAGCTCCGTGGCGATCGCGAGCCAGGCATCGCCGAAGCGGTCGCTCTGGGTGTACGACGTGACGCCCGACTCGATCGCCCCGTTGATCCCGGAGGCGATCCCCTGGGCGATCGCGGAGTCCGGGCGGATCCCGGCCAGCGGACCGTTGATCTGTGCCAGCGCCCGCTCGACGCGGTCCTGCGCGTCGAGCCGGTCGATGATCGCCGCCGAGACCTCCGAGGCCACGGTCTGCTGCACCGCCGGGTCGTCGGCCAGTGGGGCCAGCGTCTCGACGAAGATGTCGGTATCGGTCAGGGTGCGCTCCGCCCACAGCGCCCCCACGGCGAAGGGGGCCAACAGGCTGGCGACGATGATGAGCAGGGCGGCGATGACACGTCGGAACATGCGCCCACAGTAGTCCCGCGGTCACGCGATCCCCCGGCGCGCGGGCCCGGCCGGCCAGTCCGAATGCCTATCATGGCGGGGTGCCAGGCCCGTCCCGAACGACCCCTTCGGGTCCGACCCTGTTCGACGCACCGGGCATCGCCGAGCGTTCGGACGACCGCGCGGCGCCGCTGGCCGTGCGGATGCGCCCCCGTGACGTGTCAGAGCTGGTGGGACAGGCCGGACCTGGTGGCCCCCGGGTCCCCGCTGCGCCGGCTGATCGACGGCTCGGGGGCGAGCTCGGTCATCCTCTGGGGGCCGCCCGGCACCGGCAAGACGACGATCGCCTCGCTCGTGAGTCGGGCGGCCGGGCGCAGGTTCGTCGAGCTCAGCGCGGTCACCGCGGGGGTGCGCGACGTGCGGGCCGCGATCGACGACGCCCGGATGTCGGGCGTCCCGACCGTCCTGTTCATCGACGAGCTCCACCGCTTCACCCGCACGCAGCAGGACGCCCTGCTGCCCGGCGTGGAGAACGGCTGGGTCACCCTGGTCGCGGCCACGACCGAGAATCCGAGCTTCTCGGTGGTATCCCCGCTGCTGTCCCGCTCGCTCGTGCTGACCCTCAGCGAGCTGACCGATGCCGACGTGGGGATGCTGGTCGATCGTGCGGTCGCCGACCCACGTGGCCTCGCCGGCGCGATCGAGCTCACGGGTGAGGCGCGCGCCGACCTGGTGCGGTGGTCCGGAGGGGATGCCCGCCGGGCGCTGACCTATCTGGAGGCCGCCGCGAACGCCGTGTCCGGCGGCCCCGGCGCAGCGGCAGACCGCTCGGGGGACCCGGCCGCAGGTCGCGAGCCCGACGCGACCGGGGACCCTGCTGGCCTCCCGGTGGTCACCGCCGAGATCGTCGCGGTGGCGGTACAGCGGGCGCTGGTCCGCTACGACCGCGCGGGCGACCAGCACTACGACGTCATCTCCGCCTTCATCAAGAGCGTCCGGGGGTCGGACGTGGATGCCGCGCTGCACTACCTGGCACGGATGGTCGAAGCGGGGGAGGACCCCAGGTTCATCGCCCGCCGGCTGGTCATCCTCGCCAGCGAGGACATCGGCCTGGCGGACCCCGGTGCGCTGGGCGTCGCCACCGCGGCGATGACCGCCGCTGCCCAGATCGGCCTGCCCGAGGCGAGGCTGCCGCTGGCCCAGGCGACGATCCATCTCGCGCTGGCCCCGAAGTCCAACGCGGTGATCAGGGCGATCGATGCCGCCCGGGCCGACGTCCGGGCCGGCCTCGTCGGGCCGGTTCCGGCGCACCTGCGCGACGGGCACTACCCGGGCGCCGCCGCGATGGGGGTGGTCGGGTACCGCTACCCGCACGACGACCCCGCCGGCGTGATCGCCCAGGAGTACGCCCCTGAGCAGGTCCGCGGCCGGCGTTACTACACTCCCGGCGACCACGGCGCAGAGGCCCGCTTCGGCGAGGTCCTTGCCCGCCTGCGCGAGGCCCTCGCCTCCGTCGACCGATGAGTGGCCCGCCGATGCTGCCGATTCCGACCGTTCCTATCGTCGGAATCGCCAGCAGGTTCCCCTCGGAGCGGTATTAGGGTTCGGGCATGAGTCGGACCTTCTGGGCAGTTGTCGGGGCCGTGGGCGGGATCGTCGCCTACCGACGGGGCGCGAGGGCGGCCCAGCGCGCCAAGGAGCTGGGCCCCCTGGGCTCGGCCCAGGTGGTGGCGCAGAGCACGAGCAGCCTGGCGGGCCGGACCGCCCACGGGATCGCCCGTCTGCAGGATGCCCGGGCCCGCACGGGAGGGCCGTCTCCTGACCGGTACGGCCGAGGAGGTCATGCGTGCCGGCGCCCGTCGCCCTGTTCCCGGTACCGCCGGTGCCTCCGGACGAGCCCGACGGGCTCGGGCAGCCCCGGGAGCCCGAGACCTGGCGGGAACGACGACCGATGACCCTGGACCAGATGGACTCCGCCGAGATCCGCCGCCGGTTCCTGGACTTCTTCGCCGCGCGCGGCCACACGCCGGTGCCCAGCGCCAGCCTGCTGCTCGACGACCCGACCCTGCTGTTCGTCAACGCCGGCATGGTGCCGTTCAAGCCGTACTTCCTCGGCCAGGCCACGCCGCCCTACGCGCGCGCGACAAGCGTCCAGAAGGTGGTGCGGACCCTGGACATCGAGGAGGTCGGGCAGGACCACTCGGCATGCCTCGTTCTTCCAGATGGCGGGCAACTTCTCCTTCGGCGACTACTTCAAGGCCGGCGCGATCCCCTTCGCGTGGGAGCTGCTCACCGGCGTCCGTCGCCGACGGCGGCTACGGCTTCCCCGAGGAGCGGCTCTGGGTCACCGTCCTCGACGACGACGACGAGGCGATCGACATCTGGCACCGGGCGGTCGGGGTGCCCCTGGAGCGCATCCAGCGCCGCGGGCTGGCCGGACAACTACTGGCACATGGGCGTGCCCGGGCCGGGTGGGCCCTGCTCGGAGATCTACTACGACCGCGGCCCGGAGCACGGCCGCGACGGGCGGCCCGGTCGCCGACGAGGACCGCTACCTCGAGGTCTGGAACCTCGTCTTCATGCAGTCCGAGCTCTCCGCGGTGCGCAGCCAAGGTCGACTTCGACATCCGCGGCGACCTGCCCGACAAGAACATCGACACCGGCATGGGCCTCGAGCGGATGGCGGCGCTCCTGCAGGGCGTCGACAACATCTACGAGATCGACACCACCCGCCACATCCTCGACCGGGCGATGGCGCTGTCGGGCGCCCGCTACGGCGCCGACCACCGCACCGACGTCGACCTGCGGGTCGTCGCCGACCACGCCCGGACGTGCGCCTTCCTGATCGGCGACGGCGTGCTGCCCGGCAACGAGGGCCGCGGCTACGTGCTGCGCCGGATCCTGCGCCGGGTGGTCCAGAAGATGCGCCTCCTGGGCGCGCACGACCCGGCCATGGGCGAGCTGATGGGGGCGGCGATCGAGGCGATGGGCCCGCAGTACCCGGAGCTCGGTGACCGACGCCGGTCGGATCACCTCGATCGCGGTCGGCGAGGAGGCCTCGTTCCGCCGAGACCCTCGGACGCGGCACCGCCCTGCTCGACACCGCCGTCGCCGAGGTGCGCAGCGCGGGCGGCACGGTCGCTGCCCGGCGACCGAGGCGTTCGCGCTGCACGACACGTACGGCTTCCCGTTCGAGATCACGCTGGAGATGGCGGCCGACGCGGGCGTCGAGGTCGACGAGGACGGCTTCCGCCGGCTCATGAACGAGCAGCGGGAGCGGGCCAAGGCCGACGCGCGGGTCCGCAAGGCCGGGCTCACCCCGGCCACGGTCTACCGCGAGGTGATGGACTCCGCGGGCACCGACCGACTTCACCGGATACCACGGAGGTCGTCGAGCGAGGGCACGCTGCGCGGGCTGCTCGTGGACGGCCGCGCGGTGCCCGGTCGCCGGGCCCGGGACGCACGTCGAGGCGATCCTCGACCGCACCCCGTTCTACGCCGAGGGCGGCGGGCAGATCGGCGACCAGGGCCGCATCCGGCTGGCCGACGGCGCCCTGCTCGACGTGTACGACGTGCAGCAGCCGGTGCCCGGGCCTGTTCGTCCACCGTGCCACGGTCGCCGACGGCGAGGCCCTGATCGGCGCGGGCGCGCTCGGCGAGGTCGACGTCCCCCGTCGCCTGGCGATCTCCCGGGCGCACACCGCGACGCACATGATCCACAAGGCGTTCCGCGAGATCCTGGGCGAGACCGCCACCCAGATGGGCTCGGAGAACTCGCCCGGGCCGCCTGCGCTTCGACTTCCCGAACCCGGCCCCGGTGCCCAGATCCGTGATGGCCGACGTCGAGGACCGGGTGAACACCCTGCTCGCTGGACGACCTCGAGGTGACCGCCGCAGTACATGACCCAGGACGAGGCGCGGGCCATCGGCGCGATGGCGCTGTTCGGCGAGAAGTACGGCGACAGTGTCCGGGTCGTGTCCGTGGGCGACTGGGCGCGCGAGCTGTGCGGCGGCACGCACACCCAGCACGATCCGGCCAGCTCGGCGTGGTCAAGTTCCTCTCCGAGGCGTCCATCGGCTCGGGCGTTCGCCGCATCGAGGCCCTCGTCGGGGCCGACGCCTACCGGCACCTGGCCCGCGAGCACCTCCTGGTCAGCAACCTCGCCCAGCTGGTCAAGGCCCGGCCCGAGGAGCTCGCGGACCGGATCGGCGGGCTGCTCGACCGGATCAAGGAGGCCGAGGCGACGATCGCGCAGTTCCGCAGCGCGGCGGTCGTGGCCAACGTCGAGGGGACCATCGGGGTCCGGCACGACATCGGCGGCGCGCGGGTCTGGACCTACCGCATCCCAGGCGAGGCGACGGCCGGCGAGCTGCGGGAGGCGACGAACGCCGCGCTGCGGCTGGTGTCCACCGACGTCCCGATCGTGCTGGTCGGGGCGGCGGCCGGAGCGGGGAAGGTCTCGTTGCTCGTCACCGTCAACAAGGTCGGCCAGGAGGCCGGTCTCAGCGCCCGGGAGATCCTCGCCGCGGCCCTTCCCGCCGTGGAGGGCCGGGGTGGCGGCAAGGCCGACACCGCGCAGGGCGGGGGATCGCGCCCGGAGGGGATCGACGCCGCCCTCGTGGCCGCCCGCCAGTTCCTGGCGGCACGCGGCCTAGGGACTGTCGTCGTGCGCGCCGGGCGTCCGGATCGGGATCGACGTCGGGTCGGTCCGCATCGGCGTCGCGCGGACCGACCCGTCCGCGCTCCTCGCCGTCCCGGTGGAGACCGTCGCGCGCGGGGCGGGCGACCTGGACCGGATCGCCGCGATCGTCGCCGAGCACGAGGCGCTGGAGGTGGTCGTCGGCCTGCCGCTGTCCATGTCCGGGCAGCCCGGGACGGCCGCGCGGGCAGCCCGCGAGTTCGCCGGCCGGCTGGCGGCCGTCCTGGCGCCCGTCCCGGTCCGCCTGGTCGACGAGCGCCTGTCGACCGTGTCGGCGACCCGTGACCTGCGCGCGGCCGGACGGTCGTCGCGGACCGGCCGCGCCGTCGTGGATCAGGCGGCTGCGGTGGTGATCGTCCAATACGCTGTCGACAGCGAGCGCGCCAGCGGCAGCGCGCCCGGCACCCTCGTACAGTAGTGAGATGACCGTCCGGCACCCTTGCTTCGGGAGTGAGATGAACGTCCGGCAGCATCGTTCAGGAGCGAGATGAGCAACGTCGGCCTGCAGATGGCACCCGAGGACCGGGCGCCCAAGGGGTCCAAGCACCGCGTGCGTGCCGGCGTCGCCGTCCTCATGAGCATCGGCGTCGTGGTGCTGCTCGTGCTGGGGGTGCGGTTCGGCATCAGCGCGCTGTCCGATCTCCGCGGACCCGCCGACTACGTGGGCGAGGGGACCGATCCGGTCGAGGTCACCGTCCTTGAGGGCCAGACGCTGGCGGAGATGGGCCGGACCCTCAAGGACGCCGGCGTGGTCGCCTCGGTGGACGCCTGGCTGGATGCCGTGCGAGGCGGAGCCGAAGAGCATGACCATCGGACCCGGGCTCTACGACATGCGCCTGGAGATGAGCGCCGAGGCCGCGGTGGACCGGATGATCGACCCCGCATCGCGGATCACCGACAAGCTCCTGCTGCGCGAGGGCCTGCGCTTCACCCAGAGCATCGAGACCATCTCGGAGGCCACGGGAATCCCCAAGCAGAAGCTGTTGGACGCCTCGACGAGCGGGAAGATCGGGCTGCCCGACTACGCCCAGGACAACGCCGAGGGATTCCTGTTCCCGGCCACCTACGAGCTCGACAAGGACGAGTCGGCCGCCGACGTGCTCTCGCGGCTGGTCGACCGCTGGGACAAGGCCGCGGAGAAGGTCGACCTGGCAGGCGGGCGCGAAGAGCAACGGCGTGAGTCGCCTACGAGGCAATGATCATCGCCAGCCTCATCCAGGCCGAGGGCCACGTCGACGACTACGACAAGATCTCGCGGGTCATCTACAACCGGCTGGACCCGGACACATGGGGCGGCACCTACGGCCTGCTGCAGATGGACGCGACCGTGAACTACGCCCTGGACAAGTCGGAGATCAACCTGACCACCGAGGAGCTGCAGAACACCGACTCGCCGTACAACACCTACATCCATCCCGGCCTGCCGCCGACCCCGATCAACTCCCCGGGAGAGGCGGCGATGAAGGCGGCCGTCAACCCCGCCGACGGCCCCTGGCTGTACTACGTGACGGTCAACCCGGACACCGGCGAGACCAAGTTCACCGACGACTACGACGAGTTCCTCCAGTTCAAGGCAGAGCTCAGCGCCTGGCATGAGGCCAACCCGGAGTGACCGGCGTGGGCTCCCCGCGGGAACGGCGCAGGGCGGCCGTGCTGGGCAGCCCGATCGGTCACAGCCTCTCGCCGACGCTGCACCGTGCGGCATACGCAGGGCTCGGCCTCGACTGGTCCTATGACGCCTTCGACGTCGACGTGCCCGGCCTGGCCGGCTTCCTGGCCGGCTGCGGGCCGGAGTGGGCGGGCCTGTCGCTGACGATGCCGCTGAAGCGGGCTGTCCTGCCGCTGCTGGACGGTGCGACCGAGCTCGTGGGCGTGGTCGGTGGGGCCAACACCGTCGTGTTCGGTCCCGGGGGCCGCGTCGGCCACAACACGGATGTGGCGGGGATGGTCGCCGCGCTGCGCGGGATCGGCGCCGAGCCGGGTCCTGCGGTGGTGCTCGGCGGGGGAGCCACCGCTGCCTCGGCGCTCGCGGCGCTGGCCCAGATGGGCTGCCCCGGGGTGGTCGTGCACGCGCGGCGCCCGGAGGCGGCCTCCGAGCTCGCGCTGGTCGCGCAGCGGATCGGGCTCGACCTGGCGGTCCGGGCCTGGCCCGAGCGGCTGCCGTCGCGTGCGGAGGCGTCGATCGTGGTGTCCACGGTGCCCGGCTCGGCCGCTGCTGGACTGGTGGGCTTCGTGCCGACGGCTCCCGGCTGGCTGCTGGACGTCACCTACGCGCCGTGGCCACCCGCCCTGGTCGCCGCCTGGGGCGGCCGCGGGAGGCCGAGCGGTGGCCGGCGACGAGATGCTGCTCCACCAGGCCGTCGAGCAGGTCCGCCTGATGACCGGGCTCGACCCGGACGTGGACGCCATGCGCACGGCCCTGCGCTCCGAGCTCGGGCGGCGCGGCGGCGCCGGGGGAGAGCCGCGGTCGACCTGACCGAGCTCGACGGCCGTTCCGGGACGCTGGCGGAGGTCCGCCGGGCGACCAGCTCCGGCGGTGGCCCGGAGTCGGCCTCCGGGGTGCCTCTCGGCGGCTGTTGCCGAGCGGACCCCCCGGATGGGCGTGGCCCGAAGCCCCTGGGGACGACGGGGCCGGACGTGCCTTCGCCTGACATAGGCTCCTGCGGTGCCCTCCTCCTCGTCGTGTCGGTCGGGATCCTCGGCCTGCTGGTCGGTTCCTTCCTCACCATGGTGATCCGGCGCGTTCCGGTGGGCGAGTCGATCTGGTCGCCGGCGCCGTACTGCCCGAGCTGCCGGACGCCGCTCCGGGCCCGCGACAGCATCCCGGTCGTCTCGTGGCTGCTGCTGCGGGGACGCTGCCGGCACTGCCAGGCACCGATCGGCGCGCGCGCTCCGGCGGTGGAGCTGGTGACCGGCCTGCTCTTCGTCGCGATGGCGCTGCGGTTCGGCCTGTCGTGGGAGCTGCCGGCGTTCCTGTACGTGACCGCGGTGGGCGTCGCCCTCGCGGTCATCGACCTGGACACCAAGCGGCTGCCGAACGCCCTGACCCTGCCGTCGTACCCCATCCTGGCCGGGCTGCTGCTGGTCCCCGCGGTCCTCGTCCCCGCCTGGCCGGACCTGGTGCGCGCCCTGCTCGGCGGCCTGGCCCTGCTGTCGTTCTACCTGGTCATGGCCCTGATCTACCCGGCGGGCATGGGCATGGGTGACGTGAAGCTGGCGGGGGTCCTGGGGATGGCCCTCGGCTGGCTGGGGTGGGGCGTCCTGTTCGTCGGCGGCTTCCTCGGCTTCGCCTACGGGGCGCTCGTCGGCGTCGCCCTCATCGTGGGCCGCCGGGCCGGGCGGGGGACGGCCATCCCCTTCGGCCCGTTCATGGTGGCCGGCACCCTGACCGGCGTCCTCGTGGGCGAGCAGGTCGTGGCCTGGTACACCGGCCTCGCCGCCGTCTGACGGCGACGTCGGCTAGCCGGCACCTGCGGGCCGGGGCGGTGCCGGCTTCGGGCCGGGGGCGTGCCGGCTTCGGCCCGGGGCCGGCGGCTCCCGTGACAGAATCGGGCAATGCTTCGATGGTTGACGGCCGGGGAGTCGCACGGGCCTGCCCTGGTCGGCGTGCTCGAGGGGATGCCGGCCGGCGTCCCGATCACGACGGCCGACATCGCCCGTGAGCTCCAGCGTCGCCGCCTGGGCATCGGCCGCGGCGCCCGGATGAAGTTCGAGGCCGACGAGGTGCGCGTGATCGGTGGGGTGCGTCACGGGCGCACGCTCGGCGGTCCGGTCGCCATCGAGGTGGGCAACAGCGAGTGGCCCAAGTGGGTCGAGGTGATGTCCGCGGATCCGGTCGACCCCGAGCGGCTCGAGGCCTTGGCGCGCAACGCACCCCTGACCCGCCCGCGCCCCGGGCATGCGGACCTGGCCGGCATGCAGAAGTACGGCTTCGCCGACTCCCGGCCCATCCTGGAGCGCGCGTCGGCACGGGAGACGGCTGCCCGGGTGGCCCTGGGCGCCGTGGCGAAGGCCTTCCTGCGCGAGGTGCTCGGAGCCAGCGTGATCAGCCACGTCGTCGAGCTGGGGCTCGGTCGCCGTCCCGGCAGGAACGGCCCTGCCCGGCCCGGGCGAGCTGGAGGCGATCGACGCCGACCCCGCGCGCTGCGCCGACCCCGCCACGGCCGCCCTGATGGCCGACGAGGTGGAGTCGGCCAGGCGCGACGGCGACACCCTCGGCGGCGTCGTGGAGGTCCTCGTCGACAGCCTTCCGCCGGGCCTCGGCTCGCACGTCCACTGGGACCGCCGGCTCGACTCCCGGCTCGCGGCGGCGCTCATGGGCATCCAGGCCATCAAGGGGGTCGAGGTCGGCGACGGCTTCGAGCTCGCCCGGACCAGGGGATCACTGGCCCACGACGAGATCCTCCCGGACGGCCCGGGCCGGGTTCGGCGGGCCTCGGGCCGGTCCGGGGGCACCGAGGGCGGGATGAGCACCGGGGAGGTCCTGCGCGTGCGCGCGGCCATGAAGCCCATCGCGACCGTTCCGAAGGCCCTGCGGACCGTGGACGTCGCCACCGGCGAGGAGGCGCGCGCGAACAACCAGCGCTCCGATGTCTGCGCGGTGCCCGCCGCGGGGGTCGTCGCGGAGGCGATGGTCGCCCTGGTCGTGGCCGACGCCGTGCTGGAGAAGTTCGGCGGCGACAGCGTCGCGCAGACGCGCCGCAGCGTGCGAGGCCTACCGAGCGCGGCGTCTCGACCGTCAGATGACCCAGCATCGGCAGTCCTCCGACTCTGTCAGCACAGCACCGGCCCGCTGCCCGAGGCGGTCGGGCGCATTCGGCCGGTGGTCGTGCTCGTGGGCGTGCCCGGGGCGGGGAAGTCGACGGTCGGGCGGGCCCTGGCCGAGCGACTGGGCGTGGGATTCCGCGACACCGACGCCGACGTCGAGTCGAGCACCGGGCGCGCGATCGCCGACATCTTCGTGCAGTCCGGGGAGCCCGAGTTCCGCCGGCTCGAGGCCGCCGCGGTCGCCACCGCGCTGCGGGAGCACGCAGGCGTCCTGGCGCTCGGCGGGGGAGCGGTGATGGACCCGGGAACCCGCGGCCTGCTGGCCG
Source organism: uncultured Actinomycetes bacterium (assembly GCA_963793175.1). Classification (GTDB taxonomy): domain Bacteria; phylum Actinomycetota; class Actinomycetes; order S36-B12; family CAIYMF01; genus Prado023. Next base: position 42,344 of record CAWBYT010000009.1, on the reverse strand, counting down.
GGGGGCCGGTCGTGTGGCTCCGGGTCGGCCTGGCGACGGCGTCGCACCGGGCAGGCCTGTCCGGGGCCCGGCCCGGTCCTGCTGGGCAACGTGCGGGCGCAGATGAAGGGCCTGATGGACAGCCGCGCCCCGCTGTACGACGAGGTCTCCCGCCTGATCGTGGACACCGACTCGAGTCCGTGGCCGAGACCGTCGAGTCGATCCTCGGCGGCCTCGGACTGCCGGGGGCACCGGTCCGGCAGCCGACGCAGGTGCGGCAGCCGACGTCGGACCGGCACCCCGCGGGTCGGCACGCCGACGACACCGCCGATCCCGGGGCCCGCCCGTGAGCGCCGTGACCAGGATTGCCGTCGGCACCCAGCAGCCCTACGAGGTCGTCGTCGGCAGGGGCCTGCTCGGTGAGCTGCCGGCGATGCTCGGCGCAGGCGTCAGAAGCGTGGCGATCGTCCACCCGGCGGCGCTGCGCACCTCGGCCGAGGCGGTCCGCGCCGACCTGCTGGCGGCCGGCTACTCGGCGATCCTGCTCGAGACCCCCGACGCCGAGGAGGCCAAGTCCGCGCAGGTCGCGGCGTTCTGCTGGGGAGTGCTCGGCCAGGCCGGCTTCACCCGCTCGGACGCGATCGTCGGCATCGGCGGAGGTGCGACCACCGACCTCGCCGGCTTCGTCGCCGCCACCTGGCTTCGTGGGGTGCGGGTCGTGCACGTGCCCACGACGCTGCTGGCCATGGTCGATGCCGCGGTCGGCGGGAAGACGGGGATCAACACCGCCGAGGGCAAGAACCTCGTGGGCGCGATCCATGAGCCCGCCGGGGTCGTGTGCGACCTGAACGCCCTGGCCACCCTGCCGCGCAACGATCTCGTCTCCGGGATGGCGGAGGTCGTCAAGGCCGGGTTCATCCGTGACACCGCCATCCTCGACCTCGTCGCGCGCGGACCCGGTCGCGGCCACGGATCCGGACAGCCCGGTGCTGCGGGAGCTCATCGAGCGCGCGATCCGGGTGAAGGCCGATGTCGTCGCCGGCGACCTGCGCGAGACCTCACGGGCGCCGGGCGGCCGCGAGATCCTCAACTACGGCCACACCCTCGGGCACGCCATCGAACGGGCCGAGCGCTACCGCTGGCGGCACGGCGCCGCGGTCTCGGTCGGCATGGTGTTCGCCGCCGAGCTGGCCTTCCTGTCGGGCCGGATCGGGGAGCGCGAGGTCGACCTGCACCGCGAGATCCTGACGTCCATCGGCCTGCCGGTGTCCTACCGCGGTGCTCCCTGGCCGCAGCTGGCCGAGGCGATGATGGTCGACAAGAAGGCGCGCGGCGACCGCCTGCGGTTCGTCATCCTCGACGGGATCGGCTCGCCGATGTTCCTCGACGGCCCCGACCCCGGGATGCTGCTCGCGGCCTACGGTCAGGTCGCAGACTGAGCCGATCCTCGGCACCGCGGCACCTCCGGACCCGGCCCCGCCGTCGAGCCGCGCGGCTTCGCGCCCGCGAGCGCGGTGGATAGAGTCCCGGTCATGTCGGAGAGCCCCCTGCGCGACGTCCTGGTCCTCAACGGGCCCAACCTCGGCCGCCTGGGGTCGCGGGAGCCCGAGGTGTACGGCTCGGTGACCTTCGCCGACCTGGCCGACCGCTGCCGCTCCCACGGCCTGGATCTCGGTCTGGCGGTCGACGTCCGCCAGACCGACTCGGAGTCTGACCTGATCGCATGGCTGCACGAGGCCGCCGACGCGGCACTTCCGGTGGTCCTGAACCCGGCGGCGTTCACCCACTACTCCTACGCGCTGCGCGACGCCGCGGCGATGCGTACGGCGCCGCTGATCGAGGTGCACATCAGCAACCCGCACGCGCGCGAGGAGTTCCGGCACCGGTCGGTGATCTCGGCGGTCGCCACCGGCGTCATCGCCGGGTTCGGCGTGCTGTCCTACCTGCTGGCCCTCGACGCCATCGCCGCCGCGGGCGAATGACCCTCGCAGCCTCCGGCGCACAGATTCATCCATAGGTCGGGTGAACCTCCTCGGAGTCCGGGAGGTTCCGTGGAGTCGAGGAGATCTCGCCCGAGGTGCTGTGTCCGGCTCCGAGGATTCAGGGTGCCGGTTGTGGCCGGTATCCTTGGTCGCCTTGGGCCCCGGCCCGACCTCACACCTCATCCACCTGGGAGAACCCATGGCCACGACCAACGACCTGAAGAACGGCCTCGTGCTCAACATCGACAACCAGCTGTGGACCGTGGTCGAGTTCCAGCACGTGAAGCCGGGCAAGGGCCCGGCGTTCGTGCGCACCAAGCTGAAGAACGTGCTCTCGGGCAAGGTCGTCGACCGGACATTCAACGCCGGGCTGAAGGTCGAGACGGCCAACGTCGACAAGCGGGACATGACCTACCTGTACAAGGACGGCTCGGACTTCGTGTTCATGGACAGTGCCTCCTACGACCAGCTGCACATCGGCGCACCCGTCGTCGGCGACGCGGCCAGGTACCTGCTCGAGAACCAGAACGCCCTGGTCGCCACTCACGACGGCCTTCCGCTGTACGTCGAGCTCCCGGCGTCCGTCGAGCTGGAGATCACCTACACCGAGCCCGGTCTGCAGGGCGACCGGTCGACGGGCGGCACCAAGCCGGCAACCCTGGAGACCGGCGCCGAGATCCAGGTACCCCTGTTCGTGGAGCAGGGCACCCGCGTGAAGGTCGACACCCGCGACGGCTCGTACCTCGGCCGCGTGAACTGACCCGTGACCGCACGAGGCAAGGCGCGCAAGCGCGCACTGGACGTCCTCTACGCCTCGGAGCTGCGCGGGGTCGCCGCTGGGGTCGTACTGCGCGAGGGGCCGTTGGCCGAGGGCGCGGCGCAGGTCGCTCCGGCGGCCAACCCGTACGTCGCCACTCTGGTCGAGGGAGTCGTGGCGCATCAGGTCCGGATCGACGAGCTGCTCAGCACCTACTCGGCTCGGGCTGGGCGCTCGACCGGATGCCGGCAGTGGACCGCAACGTCCTGCGGATCGGCGTCTACGAGCTGCCTGTGGCGCGACGACGTCCCCGATGCCGTGGTCATCGACGAGGCCGTCAACCTCGTGCGTGGCCTGTCGACCGACGAGTCCCCGGCCTTCGTGAACGGCGTTCTGGCGCGCATCCTCGACCTGCGTCCCCGCTTGGCCGTCTGACGGAGTTCCGGCTCCCGGCGCCCCTCCGCCCTCCGCATGAGCCCTGCCACCCGCTAAGCGGGCGTGCCCCGGGTGGGATTCGAACCCACACTGGACGGTTTTTGAGACCGCTTCCTCTGCCGGTTGGGATACCGGGGCGCGGGGCAATGCTAGTGGGGGTCCGCGGGCAGGGTTGTGTCATGGATCTGGCCTTTGGAGTGCCGGATCCATGACACAAGGCGCTCGGTCCACGCTGGCCGGTTGCCCGGACGCGCGCCGGTAGGGTTCCGGTGTGTCTCTGCGTGTGGTCGTCGTCGAGGACGAGTCTCTGATCCGCCTCGACCTTGTCGAGATGCTCGCCGGCGCCGGCTACGACGTCGTGGGCCAGGCCGGGGACGGGGAGACCGGCGTCCGCCTGGTTCGCGAGCTGCGGCCGGACGTGGTCCTCATGGACATCGCGATGCCGGTCCTCGACGGTGTCTCGGCGGCCGAGGCCCTGGCCGCCGACGACATCGCACCGATCGTCCTCCTGACCGCCTTCAGCGAGGCCGACCTCGTGGACCGGGCGACTGCCGCGGGCGTCCAGGGATACGTCGTCAAGCCCTTCACGCTGGCCGACCTGCGCCCGGCCATCGAGGTCGCACGGGCTCGATTCGTCGAGGTCCACCGGCTGCGCACCGGCGTTGCGGACCTCGAGGAGCGCCTCGAGGCCAGGAAGACGATCGAGCGCGCCCGGTCCGTGCTGCAGTGCCGGTTCGGATGGGACGAGCAGACGGCGTTCGCCTGGCTCCAGCGCGCGGCGATGGACGCCAGGGCGCCGATGGTCGAGGTGGCGCGAAGGGTCCTGGAGCAGGCTCCCCAAGGTCCGCGCTGACCGTCCGCACGGTCGGTTGAGGGCAGGCCGCCGGCACGGACCCCGGGAGGACCTGAGCTGTGACGTGAGAAGGGAAGGCTCAGCGGACGGCCGCGACCAGTGCGGTCAGGATCGGAGCGACGACCAGGGCGGGGAGCAGGTCGCCGACGGGGACTCGGCGGACCCGCAGCATGCGCAGGGAGAGGCCGACGAGCAGCACGCCGCCGGTCGCGGTGAGCAGGGCGACCTGGGCGGCGCTGAGCACGGAGCCCAGGCCCCAGCCGAGCAGGGTGATGCGTTCCCTGATAGACCCCCACCACGAGCGCGCTGGCGGCCACGCCCCACCCGAGGGTGGCCGCGAACGCGATCGACGTGAAGCCGTCCAGCACGGACTTCAGCGCGAGCTGGTCGATCCCGAGTCCCAGTCCGTCGGACAGGGCTCCCAGGATCGCCAGCGGGCCGACGCAGAACACGAGGGACGCGGTGACGAACCCCTCGACGAACGTGTCCGTGGGCCCGGCCGGGGCCGGTGCGGCAACGTCGGAGCAGCGTCCCGTCCGTGCGCGGGAGCGTCGGCAGGTGCCGCCGTCGTCCGGGGGCGCCAGCTCGGTCAGCACCCCCTCCGCCTCGACGTCCATCCGACCAGCGCGGGTCGCCGCCGGAGTGCCGCGAGATGCGGGCCCGGATGGCCTCGCCGAGCCCTTCGAGGCGCTCCTCGATCCGCAGCAGCGACCCGACGATGCCGCCGACCAGGACCGAGCCGAGCACGATCAGCACCCCTGCCGCGCCCACCTCCTGTGACACGGCCGCGTCGAGGACCGCCGAGGCGGACAGCGCGGCGACCAGCAGGACGACCAGGCCGATGCCATCGGTCACGACATAGCGCGTCCGCTCCGGCAGGCGATGGCCCAGGGCCACTCCGATCGCCGACCCGATCAGGATGGCCACGACGTTGATGATCGTGCCGAGGCCGATCACGCCGGACTCACCGGTCGCGCAGCAGGCAGGTCAGGCGTGCGCTGCAGACGGGCGCCCCGTCCTCGTCGCTGATGGCGATGGCGTAGGACGCGACCGTCCGCCCGAGAGCCAGAGGCGTGGCGATCCCGGTCACGTAACCTGCTCTCACGGCCTTGTGGTGCGTGCAGTTCAGCTCGAGCCCCAGCGCGATCCTGTTCGGACCCGCGTGCAGAGCGGCGGCCAGCGAGCCGAGCGTCTCGGCCAGGACCGCCGACGCACCCCCGTGCAGGAGGCCGTAGGGCTGGGTGTTGCCGACGACGGGCATGCGAGCAACCGTGCGCTCGGAGCCCAGCTCGACCAGCTCGATGCCCATGCGCTCGTTGAGGGCGCCCACGCCGAGATGGCGAAGAGCCTCGATCACGGCGAGCTCGGAGGGCTCGGTGGGCAGCACGCCCGAATATGGATCGATGGCTGGGCCCGCTGCGCCCGACACCCGCGGCGCAGCGCCGGGATCACGGGCAGGGCCACCGTTCAGGTCGCTGGACATAGCCGGAAGCCTATCCACGGCGGCGCGGCCCGCAGGCCAGCCGCTGGGAGTCGATTCGGACCATCAGACGGGCGGAATCGACTACGCAACGACCGCGCCTTCGGCGCGCCCGTAGGATCGGGAGGTGCCCAAGTCGTCTCCCGCCCGCCCGCGCCTCCTGCTGCTCGACGGCCATTCACTGGCCTACCGGGCCTTCTACGCGCTGCCGGTGGAGAACTTCTCCACGACGACCGGCCACCCCACCAATGCTGTCTACGGGTTCACGTCGATGCTGATCAACACCCTGCGCGACGAGGAGCCCACGCATGTCGCCGTGGCATTCGACGTCTCGCGACGGACGTTCCGGACCGAGCGGTTCCCCGACTACAAGGCCAACAGGAGCACCTCTCCGGAACCCTTCCGCGGGCAGGTCGAGCTGATCCAGGACGTCCTCGCCGCCCTGCGCATCCCCTCGATCGAGGTGGACGGTTATGAGGCGGACGACGTCATCGCGACGATGGCGAGGCAGGCGCGCGCACAGGAGTTCGAGACGCTCATCATCACCGGTGACCGGGACGCGTTCCAGCTCGTCGACGATCTGACGACCGTGCTCTACGTTCGCAGAGGCGTCTCGGACCTGGCCCGGATGACGCCGGAGGCGGTGATGGCCAAGTACGGTCTGACGCCCGCGCAGTACCCGGACTTCGCCGCCCTCCGCGGTGACCCGAGCGACAACCTTCCGGCCATCCCCAGCGTCGGCGAGAAGACCGCCATCAAGTGGATCAGCCAGTACGGCAGCCTGGGGGAGCTCATCCGGAACGCGGACCAGGTGCCCGGCCGGGTCGGTGCGGCGCTGCGCTCGCACATCGACCAGATCGAGACGAACCGCGCGCTGACCGAGCTCGTCAGCGACGTCCCGCTGCCCGTCGCCCTGGCCGACACCGAGCGTCGACCGTTCGAGCGTGCCGAGATCCACGAGGTGTTCGACGCGCTGCAGTTCCGGGTCCTGCGCGAGCGGCTGTTCGACACGTTCCCGGGCGACGCCGCCAGGGCCGGCGGGCCGGGCGGGTCCGGTGCCGGGGGGATCGAGCAGCCCCCGGTCCGGATCGCCGTGCCGGGCGAGGTCGAGGCATGGCTCGCCGCCGCCGGCTCGCCCGTCGCCGTCTCGGTGCGCGGCAGCTGGGGAGCGGGAACGGGCACGGTGTCGGCGGTCGGGCTCGCCTCGCCGAGCGCCGGCACCCTCGTGGTGGACGTGGAGGCCGACACGCCGGCGGATTTCGAGGCGCTGGCGCGCTGGTTCGCCGACAGGTCCGTCGGCAAGGTGCTGCACGACGCCAACGGCCCGATGCTCGCCCTGCGGTCGGTCGGCTGGCCACTGGCCGGGCTGGCCGGCGACACCGCGCTGGCGGCCTACGTCGTGCTGCCCGGGCAGCGCAGCTTCGACCTCGCGGACCTCGTGCCCCGGTTCCTCAGCCGCGAGCTGCCCTCGGCGGCCGCCCAGCAGGACCAGCTCAGCCTGGACGGCGTCGTGGAGGCCGAGGCGCTCGAGCAGCTGGGCAACCTCGCCCGGGCGACGCTCGACCTCCACGAGGTGCTGCTCGCGGAGGTCTCCCGCAGAGGTGGGGCCGCGCTGCTGGCGGAGGTCGAGCTCCCGCTCGTGGCACTGCTGGTCGGGATCGAGGCGGCCGGCATCGCCGTCGACCTGGACCTGCTCAACGCACTGGAGGCCCAGTTCGCGGTCGACGTGGCCGCCGCGGAGAGTGACGCGCAGGACGTCGTCGGGCGGGAGTTCAACCTGGGCTCGCCCAAGCAGCTGCAGGAGGTGCTCTTCGACGAGCTCGGACTGCCCCGGACCAAGCGGATCAAGACCGGGTACACCACCGACGCCGACGCGCTCAACAGCCTCTACGCGACCACCGCGCACCCCGTCCTCGAGGCGCTCCTGCGGTTCCGGGACGCCTCCCGGTTGCGCCAGACCGTCGCCGGGCTGATCCCGCTCGCCGACGCCGAGAGCCGGGTGCACACCACGTTCAACCAGATCGTCGCGGCGACCGGGCGGCTGTCGAGCACCGACCCGAACCTGCAGAACATCCCCGTGCGGACCCCGGCGGGTCGCCGGATCCGCGAGGCCTTCGTCGTGGGCACCGGCTACGAGACCCTGATGACAGCCGACTACTCGCAGATCGAGATGCGGATCATGGCCCATCTGTGCGGCGACGAGGGGCTGATCCAGGCCTTCACCACCGGCGAGGACCTGCACACGACCGTCGCATCCCGGGTCTTCGGCGTCGACCCGCGGGAGGTCGACGCCGAGATGCGCCGGCGGATCAAGGCGATGTCCTACGGGCTGGCCTACGGGCTCAGCGCGTTCGGGCTGTCCCAGCAGCTCGGGATCGAGCCGGGCGAGGCCAAGCGGCTCATGGAGGAGTACTTCCAGCGGTTCGGGGGGGTGCGCGACTACCTCGCGGGTGTGGTCGGCGAGGCGCGCCTCACCGGCTACACCGAGACCCTTCTGGGTCGCCGCCGCTACCTGCCCGACCTCACCAGCGACAACCGGCAGCGTCGCGACATGGCCGAGCGGATGGCGCTCAACGCCCCGATCCAGGGGTCGGCCGCCGACATCATCAAGGTCGCGATGCTGCGCGCCGACGAGGCGCTCCGGACGGCCGGCCTGCGCTCCCGCCTGCTGCTGCAGGTCCATGACGAGCTGGTCCTCGAAGTGGCCCCCGGCGAGGTGCCGGAGGTGACCGAGCTGGTCCGGAGTGCGATGTCCGGGGCGGTGGACCTCGCGGTCCCGCTGGACGTCTCCATCGGCGTCGGTCGCTCGTGGCAGGCGGCCGCGCACTAGTCGGTTACTGTCGGATGGCTGCCGGCGGGGACTGACGGGAGAAGAGGCTGGCGGGGCCGGCGGGAGGAGGTGCTGTGGCGCTGTCGTTGTCGGGTCCCTGGGGCCGGCGCATCACGCGGCTGGCCCTGCTCCTCGGGATGCTCCTGCTGATCGCAGCCCCCGTCCTGCGGTTCTGGGTGACCCCCGTGCTCGCGCAGTCGCCCGAGATCCCCGGCGACGGCGGGTTCCTGACCCACGTCAGCACGGGAACCATCACGACCCTGTTCGACCTCGAGACCTCCGAGGGCAATGCCGCGACGGAGGCCATCCCGGTGACCCGCACCGAGTCGACCCGGGGCGATGCCGCCGGTGCCCAGGAGGCCCAGGCGGCGGGGGCGAACGCCGCGGTCACCAACACCACCGACCGGCTCGTCACCGACGACGGCCGCGTCGTCGCCGACACGTCCTACCGCCTGGCGGCGGATCGCCAGACCCAGGCCCTGGTCGACTGCTGCGACGTGCAGGTCGGCGGGGTCACGGTCCCGATGGCCGGTGCCGGCAGTCCGCTGCGCCTGCCCTGGTTCGTCCCCGAGAAGGCCTACCCGTACTTCGACCTCACGCTGCTCGCGCCCGTCGAGATGACCTACATCGGCCACGAGGACGTGAACGGGATCGAGGCGGCCAAGTTCCAGCAGGCGACCTCGCCCACGCCGATCGGGGCGGTCGACGTGCCCGGTGCCCTGGTGGGCGCGCAGGAGCCGGTGCCGCTGGTCCGCACCCATGTGGTGAACCGGACCCTCTGGGTCGACCCGACGACGGGCATCATCCTGCGCAAGGTCGAGCGGATCCGCGACGCGCTGCGCGACTCCAACGGCAAGGAGGTCGTCACCCTCCTGGCGATGACGACGTCCAGCACGCCCGAGCAGGTCCGAGCCCAGGTCGAGGCCGCCCGTGCCGAGGGCCGACCGGTGCTCTGGGCCCACTCGTACGGGCCGCTGCTGGCCCTGCTGATCGGCCTGCTGCTGGTCATCCTGGGTGCCACCGGGATCGTCGTGCGCACCCGGGCGGCGCGCGCGGAGGAGGACTTCCCCGACGCTCTGGCCTCGTTCGACGACCTGCGCGACGCCTTCGACTGACCCGTCCGCGGTTGCACGCGGTCGCAGCCGCGTGGGCGCGGGTGCGCCACGCCGGCCCCGTTGGGAGACTGTCGCCATGAGATGGGATCGGACCCGGCTGGCGCAAGCGGCTGCCGCGGCGACCTGCCTGCTGCTGCTCGGGTGCTCGGGGGGTGCGGACCCCGAGCAGCCGCCGACGGATCCAGTCGCCTCCTCGCCGGCCGCGCAGGCGTCGGAGGCAGCGGTCCCGTTCACCGACTGCGGGGACGCGTGCTCGGGGACGATCGCCGGCGCCGAGTACCGGATCCTGCTGCCGAAGGCGTGGAACGGCACGTTGCTGCTGTACTCCCACGGCTACCGCAGCCCGGTGCGCGTCCCGCCGGACAGCACTCCGGTAAGCACTCGGGCCGAGCCCTCACCCGGCTACAGCGATGGCGGCGTGCCGCTGGCCAGCGCCTTGCTGAGCCAGGGCTATGCGCTGGCCGGGTCGGGCTGGGCGAGCAACGGCTGGGCGGTCTCCGACGGGGTGCGGGCGAACTCCGACCTCTACGAGTTCTTCAGCGAGTCGGTCGGCATGCCCGAGCGGGTGTACCTGTGGGGCGACAGCCTCGGCGGGCTCGTGACGATGGAGACTGCGGAGGCGAACCCGGACTGGGTCAGCGGCGCGGCGCCGCTCTGCGGTGTGGTGGGCGGGATCCTGCCCAACTTCGACCTCGCCCTCGATGTCCAGTACGGCATCCGGGAGCTGCTCGATCCCGGTTCTCGGCTCACGGGATACGACTCGGCTGACGCCGCGAGCGCCCAGTTCACGGAGTCATCGCAGAAGGTCCGCGACGCGGCTGCGTCTCCGGAGGGTCGGGCCGATGTCCTCGCTCTGGCGCTCCTCGCCGATGCGGCCCTGCAGAGCAGGACCCAGGACGGCAGCACGCTGGACAGCAAGGTGCAGGTCGCGGCGGAGTCCGCGGTCATCGCTCTGGGGTTCGGCACGGGCGGACGCTGGGATGTCGAGCAGCGCTACGGCGGAAACATCTCCGACAACACCGACACCGACTACGCCGCCCGCTTCTCCGCAGAGGACCGTGCGCTGCTCGACGAGGCCGGTGGTGCTGGGAGCGCCGACAGGATCATCGGTGCCCTGCAGGATGGCGCGCGGGTGACGGCCGAGAGCGCTGCGGTCCGAGCGGCCCGTGCGGACGGCGGTACGCCGTCGGGCGCCGATCGAGGTGCCGACGATGACCCTGCACACGGCGGCGGATCCGCTGGTCGTGGTGCAGAACGAGACCCTGCTGCGCGACGCCTCCGGCTCGACCGACGAGCTCGTCCAGCTGTTCACTGTCGCCCCGGACACGTACCCGCCCACGCCCGGCGCCCCCTACGGGGCCGGGCACTGCGAGTTCACGCCCGAATCGAGGGTCGGGATGATCGGGCTGCTCGATCGCTGGGTCCGAGGCGGGCAGCAGCCCGGACGACGCTGCCGTGCTCAGGGAGTTCGGCCCGGGCTCGGGCTTCGATCCGACCTTCCAGCCGGGCCCCTGGCCGCAGCCGCAGTAGCCGGCACCGAGACTCGTCCCGGGGTCTCGGCTGCGGGATCCACCCGTGGATGCGGCTATCCGCTGTCGACCTCGTCCGGGCCCCCGGGTACGTGGCATCCGACGATCAGGGTCCCGGGCAGGTGCGCGCCGCGCAGGGGGCTCCATCCGCCCCAGGTCCGGTCGTTCCAGTCCGGCCACTCGGGTTCGACCATCCTGTCGATGCTGAACCCGGCCGCGACGAGCGCCGCGACGTAGTCGCCGATCGTGCGGTGGAACTCCGCGTACGTGGCGGTCCAGGAGGCGTCGCGCTCGACGTACGGCGTGCGGTCGAAGTACGAGCCGGACGCGCGCAGGCCCTCGGAGCCCGGCTCGTCGGGGAACGCCCAGCGCACCGGGTGGGTCACCGAGAACACCCAGCGCCCTCCTGGCCGCAGCACCCGGCGCACCTCGGCCAGCAGCCCTGGAAGGTCGGCGACGAACTGGGTCGCCCCGTAGGCGGCGAAGGCGACGTCGAACGACGCGGTGGCGAACGGCAGCGCGGTGGCCGTGGCCGCCGCGACAGGGATGAGCGGGTCGGCTGGCCCGCGCGTGCCGCAGCTGGCCCACCGAGATGTCGATCCCGATGGCGAGAACGCCCCGGGCGGCCAGCCACCGCGAGCACTGCGCCGCCCCGCAGCCCACCTCGAGCACCGCGCCGCCCCGCGAGCGGACCCAGCGGGCCCAGCATCCCGCGCTCCGCCTCGGTGCAGTCCCTCCGGGACCCCAGACGAAACCCGGTTCGCGCCGTTGGTAGTCGATTCCGTCGTCTTCAGGGGCGGAATCGACTACCCGGGTCGCGGGGTCGCTGAGGAACGCCCCGTGCTCGTCCTGGTAGGCGTCGGCAGTGGCCTCCCAGTGGCTGCGCGCGGCCCGGTCCACCTCCTCGTCGGCGATGGTCGAGCGGCCGACCGACCCCTCGTCCGTTCCCGGGTTCGGCGGCCGGCTCCAGCCGGGTGGCATGTCCGAGTCGTCCGGTCGTGGCGGTGGTGAGAGCACGTGCGGTATCCTGTCAGCGCGTTACGGGCCTGCGGCGTCTCAGACGTAGCAGGCGCGCGCGTTCATGTCGTCCCCACCGGTCACCAACCTCACCGGCCAAGGAACCACGGCAGGTGAACACGGGCCCGTGCGCGTCCACGACATCTATCCACCGGAGCAGAACCACTCCATGACCATCTCCCCCGCATCCGCACCGCAGGTCGCGATCAACGACATCGGCAGCGTTGAGGATTTCCTGGCCGCGATCGACGCGACCATCAAGAACTTCGATGACGGCGACATCGTCGAGGGCACCATCGTCAAGGTCGACCGCGACGAGGTCCTGCTCGACATCGGCTACAAGACCGAGGGTGTCATCCCCTCCCGCGAGCTGTCCATCAAGCACGACGTCGACCCGTCCGAGGTCGTGTCCGTCGGCGACGTCATCGAGGCCCTCGTCCTTCAGAAGGAGGACAAGGAGGGCCGCCTGATCCTGTCCAAGAAGCGCGCCCAGTACGAGCGCGCCTGGGGCACGATCGAGAAGATCAAGGAGGAGGACGGCGTGGTCACCGGCCGGGTGATCGAGGTCGTCAAGGGCGGCCTGATCCTCGACATCGGCCTGCGCGGCTTCCTGCCCGCGTCGCTGGTCGAGATGCGCCGTGTCCGCGACCTCCAGCCGTACGTCGGCAAGGAGATCGAGGCCAAGATCATCGAGCTGGACAAGAACCGCAACAACGTCGTCCTGTCCCGGCGCGCGTGGCTCGAGCAGACGCAGTCCGAGGTGCGCTCCAACTTCCTCAACCAGCTGCAGCGCGGCCAGATCCGCAACGGCGTGGTGTCCTCCATCGTCAACTTCGGGGCCTTCGTGGACCTCGGCGGCGTCGACGGACTGGTGCACGTCTCCGAGCTGTCCTGGAAGCACATCGACCATCCGAGCGAGGTCGTGGCGGTCGGCGACGAGGTCACCGTCGAGGTGCTCGACGTCGACATGGACCGCGAGCGCGTCTCGCTGTCGCTCAAGGCGACCCAGGAGGACCCGTGGCAGCACTTCGCCCGGACCCACCAGATGGGCCAGGTCGTGCCCGGCAAGGTCACCAAGCTGGTGCCCTTCGGCGCGTTCGTCCGCGTCGAGGAGGGCATCGAGGGCCTGGTGCACATCTCCGAGCTGGCCGAGCGCCACGTGGAGATCCCGGAGCAGGTCGTGACCGTCAACGACGACATCTTCGTCAAGGTCATCGACATCGACCTCGAGCGTCGCCGCATCTCGCTGAGCCTCAAGCAGGCCAACGAGAACACGACCGGAGCCGGCTCCGAGGAGTTCGACCCCTACCTGTACGGCATGGCCCCGTCCTACGACGAGGCCGGCGCGTACATCGGTCCGGAGGGCTTCGACCCCGAGACCGGCGAGTGGAAGGTCGGCTTCGAGGACCAGCGCTCCGAGTGGGAGGCGCAGTACGCCGAGGCGCACGCCCGCTGGGAGCAGCACATGAAGCAGGTCGAGGACGCCAAGTCCGCCGACCAGGCTGCGGCGCTGGAGACCGGCGAGGGCGTGGGCTCCTACAGCTCGACCGCCGCTCCCGCCGAGGACGGCGCCGGCACCCTGGCCACCGACGAGGCGCTCCAGGCGCTGCGCGAGAAGCTGACCGGCGGCGGCGCGTGAGCCGCTGAGGCGTCCGCCGCAACCCGCCGGCGCACCCTCCGACCGGCCCCGAAACCCACGTGGTTCCGGGGCCGGTTGGCGTCTGCGGGCCGGGCAGGCCCGAGCTGCGCGTAGCAAGGAGTGCTTCGGATTCGAGGACCTGATACCCGCCCGCTGGAAACCGGTATCGGTCGACCGTCGGGGACTGCTCCCTCGGCGGGCCGCTGGAACGATCAGGCCGGCGGGGTCACCAGCGGCTCGTCCACCACAGCGTCCGCCGGGTCGATCCTGGGCTTGGCGCGCGCCCAGATGAGCCCGCCCAGGGCCACGGTCCACGCGACCGATGCGGACACCGTGGCCAGTGAGTGGATCGAGGTCCCCAGGGTCACGCCCAGGCAGGCGAGGGCCGCGACGCCCGACCACAGGAGGAAGGTGGCGCGCCGATCGTGATGGGCCATCCGGGCGTAGAGCAGCACCTGCACGACTCCGAAGCCGGCGCCCGCCAGCGCGAAGATCCAGGCGTCAGGGGCGACAGCGAGGTACTGCGACCCCGACATGATGCCCACGACGAGGTCAGGCAGTGCGGCGACTCCGAGGGTGGCCAGCAGGCCGATCCCGGCCACGGCGACTATCGCCTGCTTCTGGGCGTTCACCGAGCCGGCGACCATCCGGGGGAATGCGGCCACGAGGATCGCCTGGGGGAGGAAGAACACGGCCCGGGCGATGAGCGCCCCGGCGGCGTAGAGGCCGGCGTCCCGAGCGGGCAGCTGGGCGCGCGCGATCAGGACGTCGAGGTTGGTCAACGCGTACAGCGCGACCAGGGCGTGGGCGGCATGCCCGACCTCGACCAGGAACTCTCGCGGCCCCTCCTCCTGGGATCCCCACGGTGGCTGGCCGACCAGCAGGAACTGGCCGACGACAGCGCCGAGGGTGGCACCGAGGGCCAGCCCGACCAGCGTGGCATCCGCCGTGTCGCCGATCGCGGCCCCGACGATCGCGCCACCCACTCGTGCGCGAGGTGGCGACGATGTAGAGCGCAGCGAGGCGCTTGTGGCGCTCGGCGCCCTGGAGCAGGCCGAGCTGGGCGCCCGTGACGGTGAAGGGGATGAACGTCGCGCCCACGAGGACGAGCCCCGAGAGGCCCGAGAGGTTCAGCAGCGCGCTCAGAATGGGCGCCAGGGCGACGGTGAGTGCGCACGTCAGCGCTCCGACGAGCAGGACGGCTCCGGTGCCGACGTGATCCGAGGATCTGCCGGAGGCAACGTGCCGGGCGATCACCACCTGCGTCGCGGCCATGGCAGTGCTGCCCAGCAGGAGGATCACGGCGAGCGCGCCGAAGGCCCCGAACTGCTCGGGCCCGAGCAGGCGGGACACGATCAGCATCTGGAGCATTGCGAGGACCTGCGACACGACCAGCCCGGCACCGACGATGGCGGTGCCCTGCACGGACAGCCCTCCCGACGAGCCACCGGCGGAGGTGACGGCGGGAGCCGACACGCGGGTCTCGCCGGCAGGTTCGTCCGTCACCGGGCAATCATCGCCCATCGGTTCGCTGCATCCGAGCAACCGGGAACCGATGACCGTGTTCGACCTGTTGCGTGGCGCAGCGGAGGCCCGGCGTGGGTGCGTGCGGTCGAAGCACGGCAAGGGGGGCGACTGGCATGCTTCGACGCATGTTGAGGGTGGGTTTGACCGGCGGCATCGGATCGGGGAAGTCCACGGTGTCGCGGCTGCTCGCCGAGCTGGGAGCCGTCGTCGTCGATGGTGACCGGATCGCCCGCGACCTCGTGGCGCCGGGAGAGCCGGCCCTCGCCGCGATCGTGTCCCGGTTCGGGACCGGGATCCTGCAGCCCGACGGCCGGTTGGACAGGGCGGCGCTGGCGGCGATCGTCTTCCCCGACCCCGACGCCCTGGCGGGGCTCGATGCGATCATGCATCCGCGGATCGCCCGGCGTGCGGCGCAGACGTTGGTCGACGCGGAGCGTGCGGGCGCGGCGATCGTGGTCTACGACATGCCCTTGCTCGTCGAGAGCGGCTCCGCGGACGACTTCGACGTCGTGGTGGTCGTGCAGGCCCCCGTCGAGGTGCGGCTGGCGCGACTGGCCGTCCGCGGGGTGCCGGTGGCCGACGCCCGCGAGCGGATGGCTCGCCAGGCCAGCGACGAGGAGCGCGCCGCCGTGGCCACGATCCTGATCGACAACGGCGGCGACGAGGAGGAGCTCACCCAGCAGGTGCAGCGGGCATGGATCCTGCTTCAGGCGGCTGCGGGCGAGGGGTAGCCGGCAGGCCCACGGCGGGGCAGGGTCGGGCGTCGCCCGCCACCCCTGCCCCGTCCAGCCACGGTCCAGGGGCCACCAGAGCACCAGCGCCGAGGTGATCAGCACCATCGAGCCGAAGGCCCAACCGGCGATGACGTCGCTGGGCCAGTGCACGCCCAGGACCAGGCGGCTCAGGCCTATGCACGGCCCGACGATGACGAGGGTGACGCCCACCAGGCGCATGAACCAGCGCCGACCCTTGTGGTGTCCGATCTGGATGAGGACGACCCCGACGGCGAGGTACAGGAAGATCCCGACCATCGCATGCCCTGAGGGGAACGACTGGTCGAGGTCGGACTCGAACTGCTCGGCACCCGGCGGACGCATCCGGTCCAAGGCCCGCTTCATCACCTCGCTGACGATCACCCCGGAGACGCAGGAGATCGCCAGGAGGGCCGCTGCGGCGTCGTACCGCGTCGCGAACAGGACGAGGATCAGCACCCCACCCATCAGCAAGGAAGCCACAGACGAGGTGAAGAACCCGATCACGTGGGCGACGTCCACCGGCCAGCCGAGTGGGTCGGCCCAGCCGCGCACGAGGTCGGTGATGGCCTGGTCGAAGCCGTCGAGCACGTGCGAGCCGGTCGCCACCGCCAGGGTGAGCGACAGGGCCACCGCCGAGGCGACCAGCAGCCCGACCTGCGCCCGGCGGCGTGCTGCGCGGGACGCGGCGTCCGACCCGGCCATCCCCGCCAGGGACTGGGTCGGGTCCAGGTCCGGCATCGCCGCAGAGTAGCGGAGCCAGGGGCTGGCAGACCGGCCGGCGGCCGCGGCAGGCGGCGATCGAGGAGCGGGACGATCACTGTTCGAGTTGCGTGGACCGGGTCCCCACGGAGCACGCGGGGAGCCGATGTCGGACCCACCAAATACCGTGTACGCCATGACCAGACCCGTCACCGACCTCCAGCGTCGCGTCGCCCCGTTCCGGGTGACCAGCGACTACCAGCCGGCGGGCGACCAGCCGGAGGCGATCGCTCGGATCACGGCCCGGATCGAGGACGGGGCCAAGGACGTCGTGCTCATGGGCGCGACCGGCACCGGCAAGTCGGCGACGACCGCGTGGCTGGTCGAGCGGCTCCAGCGCCCGACGCTCGTGATGGCCCCGAACAAGACCCTGGCCGCCCAGCTGGCCAACGAGTTCCGAGAGCTCCTCCCGGACAACGCGGTGGAGTACTTCGTGTCCTACTACGACTACTACCAGCCCGAGGCCTATATCCCGCAGACCGACACCTACATCGAGAAGGACTCGTCGATCAACGAGGAGGTCGAGCGGCTGCGGCACTCGGCCACCAACTCGCTGCTCACGCGCAGGGACGTGATCGTCGTGGCCACCGTGTCGGCCATCTACGGCCTGGGCACGCCGCAGGAGTACGTCGATCGCATGGTGCGACTGCGGGTGGGCGAGGAGGTCGACCGGGACACGCTCCTGCGCCAGTTCGTGGGCAACCAGTACGCCCGCAACGACCTCGCCTTCGACCGCGGCACGTTCCGGGTGCGGGGCGACACGATCGAAGTGTTCCCCGTGTACGAGCTGCACCCGGTCCGGATCGACATGTTCGGCGACGAGATCGAGCGGCTCATGACTCTGCACCCGGTCACCGGCGAGATCCTCACCGACGACCAGGAGACCTACATCTTCCCGGCGACCCACTACGTGGCCGGGCCGCAGCGCATGGAGCGTGCCCTCGCGGGCATCGAGGCCGAGCTGGCCGAGCGCCTGGCCGAGCTCACCGAGCAGGGCAAGCTCCTCGAGGCGCAGCGGCTGCAGATGCGCACGTCGTACGACATCGAGATGATGCGCCAGGTCGGATTCTGCTCCGGCATCGAGAACTACTCCCGGCACATCGACGGCCGCGAGCGCGGGTCCGCCCCGAACTGCCTGATCGACTACTTCCCCGACGACTTCCTGCTGGTCATCGACGAGTCGCACGTCACCGTCCCCCAGATCGGCGGGATGTACGAGGGCGACATGTCGCGCAAGCGCACACTGGTGGACCACGGCTTCCGGCTTCCCAGCGCGGCCGACAACCGCCCGCTTCGCTGGGAGGAGTTCCTCGAGCGGATCGGGCAGACCGTCTACCTGTCGGCGACCCCGGGGCCCTACGAGCTGGCCAAGGTCGGTGGGGACGTCGTCGAGCAGGTCATCCGGCCCACGGGCCTGATCGACCCGGAGATCATCCTGAAGCCGACCAAGGGCCAGATCGACGACCTGATGCACGAGATCCGCCTGCGCACGGAGCGCGGTGAGCGGGTGCTGGTCACGACCCTGACCAAGCGGATGGCCGAGGACCTCACCGACTACCTCCTGGAACGCGGGATCCGAGTGCGCTACCTGCACTCCGAGGTCGACACGCTGCGCCGCATCGAGCTCCTGCGCGAGCTTCGGGTGGGCGTCTTCGACGTGCTGGTCGGGATCAACCTGCTGCGCGAGGGCCTGGACCTGCCCGAGGTGTCGCTGGTGAGCATCCTCGACGCGGACAAGGCGGGGTTCCTGCGCTCGGAGCGCAGCCTGATCCAGACCATCGGCCGCGCCGCGCGCAACGTGTCGGGCCAGGTGCACATGTACGCCGACACCATCACGACCCAGATGCAGACCGCCATCGACGAGACCAACAGGCGCCGGGCCCTGCAGGTCGCCTACAACCTCGACCGCGGGGTCGACCCCCAGCCGTTGCGCAAGAGGATCGCCGACATCACCGACCTGCTCGCCCAGGAGGACGCGGACACCGAGGACGTCCTGGCCACCACGATGGGCTCCGGCCGCTCGCAGACGCGGGGCCGGGGCGGCGCCCGCCGACAGGGATCGGGCCGGCAGGGCCCGGGGAGTGCGGGAGCCGACGCATCGGCCTCGGCGGGGAGCGCCGCGAGGTCGGACCTGCCCGCCACCGAGCTGGCGAACCTGATCCAGGAGCTCACCGCGCAGATGCACGCCGCAGCCGCCAGCCTGCAGTTCGAGGTGGCCGCCCGCTACCGCGACGAGGTGTCCGAGCTCAAGCGCGAGCTGCGCCAGATGGTCGCTGCTGGATAGCCCGAACGCGCAGGGGAGGCGCGGGCGCATCGGGGTTCGGCCGGCCACTGCGGTCAGGGGCCGTCCAGCGTCGACAGGTGAAGATCGGCGCCCGTGCCAGAATGGGACCTCTCGCCGGGCGTCCGCCTGACGGGGCAGGCGAGCGGGAGGCTGTGCGTGGACGTATCGGCGGCCCTCTGGGCAGCGACCATCCTCGGACTGCTGGGGATCATCGTCGTCGACCTGATCATCGTCGACCGGCGGCCGCACGCCTTCACGCCGAAGGAGGCCACGCGCTGGGTCATCTTCTACGTCATCCTCGCGATGATCTTCGCGGTGTTCGTCACCCTCACCTACGGTCGGCAGTACGGCGGGGAGTTCCTCGCCGGGTACATCACCGAGTACTCGCTGAGCGTCGACAACCTGTTCGTCTTCATGGTGATCATGTCGTCGTTCGCCGTTCCCGAGCCGTACCGGCACCGGGTGCTGTCGATCGGCATCGTCATAGCCCTGATCCTGCGCGGCATCCTGATCGTGGTCGGGGCGGCCGCGATCGAACGCTTCGCCGCCACGTTCTTCCTGTTCGGAGCCTTCCTGCTGTGGACCGCGATCTCGGTGTGGCGCAGCGGGGACAAGGAGCCGGACCCGGAGGGCAACGCGCTGATCCGCTTCGTCGAGCGGCACGTCCCTACGACCCGCGAGTACCACGCCACGAAGCTGATCGTGAAGCTCGACGGCCAGCGGCACGTGACCCCGATGCTGCTGGTGATGCTGGCGATCGGAACCACCGACCTGCTCTTCGCCCTGGACTCGATCCCCGCCGTGTTCGGCCTGACCCAGGAGCCCTACCTGGTCTTCACCGCCAACGCGTTCGCACTGATGGGGCTGCGCCAGCTGTACTTCATGCTCCACGGCCTGCTCGACCAGCTGATCTACCTCTCCAAGGGCCTGGCCATCATCCTCGGGTTCATCGCTTTCAAGCTGCTGCTGCACGCGATGCACGAGACCACGGACCTCCACGTCCCCGAGATCTCGACCGGGCTGTCGCTGGTGGTCATCATCGGGGTGCTGGCGGTCACCGCAATCCTGAGCGTGCTCGCGGTACGTCGCGATCCCAGCCTGCGGGAGGGCAGCCGGGAGGCGCACGCCGAGGCGGACGCCACGCATGTGGCGGGCGAGGCCCTCGGCCACCTGCATGCCGAGCGCCTGCCTCCCGAGTACCTGCCCCCGAAGCACCAGCCTCCCGAGCACTCGCATTCCGAGGACATGCACTCCGAGCACCAGCCTCCCGAGCACCTGCCCTCCGAGGACCTGCACTCCGAGGACCTGCATCCCGAGCACCAGCCTCCCGAGCGCGAGGCCTGAGGACCGGCCCACAACGCGTGGGAGCCGGTGTCGGAGGGCTGACCTAGGATCAGTGCGTGGATCTGGCCCGGTACCCGCACGATCGCCTGACGGTGCGGGGTGCCCGGGAGCACAACCTCAAGGACGTCTCCCTGGCGATCCCGCGCAACTCCATCGTGGTCTTCACCGGGCTGTCCGGCTCGGGCAAGTCCAGCCTCGCCTTCGACACCATCTTCGCCGAGGGCCAGCGCCGCTACGTCGAGTCCCTGAGCGCCTACGCCCGCCAGTTCCTGGGCCAGCTGGACAAGCCCGACGTGGACTTCATCGACGGGCTCTCCCCGGCGGTCTCGATCGACCAGAAGGCCACCTCGCGCAACCCCCGCTCGACCGTCGGGACCATCACCGAGGTCTACGACTACCTGCGGCTGCTCTTCGCCCGGATCGGCAAGCCGCACTGCCCCTCGTGCGGTCAGCCCGTCGGCCGCCAGACGCCGCAGCAGATCGTCGACCGGGTCCTCGAGCTGCCGGAGGGCACGCGGTTCCAGGTCCTGGCACCGATGGTCCGCGAGCGCAAGGGGGAGTTCTCCGACCTGTTCCGCCAGCTCCAGGCCCAGGGCTTCAGCCGTGCCCGGGTCGACGGCACGGTCCACCTGCTCACCGAGGCGCCGGCGCTCAAGAAGCAGGTGAAGCACACCATCGAGGTCGTCGTCGACCGGCTCGCGGTCAAGGCCTCCGCCCGTCGTCGCCTCACCGACTCGGTCGAGACGGCCCTGGGCCTGGCCGGCGGCGTCGTGAGCCTCGAGTTCGTGGACGCCCCCGCCGACGATCCAGCGCGGGAGCGGCTGTTCAGCGAGCACCTGGTCTGCCTCAACGACGGGCAGTCGTTCGAGGACCTGGAGCCGCGGTCGTTCTCGTTCAACTCCCCGTTCGGGGCCTGCCCGCAGTGCACCGGGCTCGGCACGCGCATGGAGGTCGACCCCGAGCTGATCGTGCCCGACCCCGACCTCTCCCTGGCCGACGGGGCGATCGCCCCGTGGGGCAGTGGGCACATCGTCGAGTACTACGCCCGCCTCGTGGCGGCCCTGGCCGCGGAGTTCGACTCCGACGACCACACCCCCTTCAAGGACCTGCCGGGTGCCCTGCAGGAGGCGGTCCTGCACGGCTACAACCACCAGGTCCACGTCCGCTATCGCAACCGGTACGGGCGCGAGCGGTCCTACCGGACGGGCTTCGAGGGCGCGATCCCCTTCGTCCAGCGCCGGTACGCGGAGTCCGAGAGCGACGCGACCCGGGAGCGGCTCGAGGGGTTCATGCGCGAGGTGCCCTGCCCGGCGTGTGCCGGCTCCCGCCTGAAGCCGATCTCGCTGGCCGTGACCGTCGGCGGAGTGAGCATCTCCACGATCGCCGACATGCCGATCGGCGAGGCCGCCGCGTTCCTCGCGGATCTGGACATCTCCGACCGCGACGCCCAGATCGCCACGCGGGTGCTCAAGGAGGTCAACGAGCGGCTGGCCTTCCTGATCGACGTCGGGCTGCACTACCTCTCGCTGTCGCGCCCGGCGGCGACGCTCGCCGGTGGGGAGGCTCAGCGCATCCGGCTGGCCACCCAGATCGGCTCGGGCCTCGTCGGCGTGCTCTACGTCCTCGACGAGCCGAGCATCGGGCTGCACCAGCGCGACAACCACCGTCTCATCGACACCCTCGTCCGCCTGCGCGACCTGGGGAACACGCTGATCGTCGTCGAGCACGACGAGGACACCATCCGGACCGCCGACTGGGTCGTCGACATCGGCCCGGGCGCCGGTGAGCACGGGGGTCAGATCGTCGTCTCCGGCACGGTCGAGGATCTCCTGTCCAGCCCGGACTCGCTGACCGGCCAGTACCTGTCCGGGGCCCGGCGCATCGAGATCCCCACCGTCCGCAGGCAGGTCGACCAGGCGCGCACGATCGTGGTCGAGGGTGCCCGCGAGCACAACCTGCGCAACGTCACGGCGGAGTTCCCGCTGGGCTGCTTCGTGGCGATCACCGGGGTCAGCGGCTCCGGGAAGTCGACGCTGGTCAACGACGTGCTCTACACGGTGCTCGCCCGCGACCTCAACGGCGCCCGGGGCGTGCCCGGCCGGCACCGGCGGGTCACGGGGCTCGAGCACCTCGACAAGGTCGTGCACGTCGACCAGAGCCCGATCGGGCGGACGCCGCGCTCCAACCCGGCCACCTACACCGGCGTCTTCGACCACGTCCGCAAGCTGTTCGCCTCCACGCAGGAGGCCAAGGTCCGCGGGTACCAGCCCGGCCGGTTCTCGTTCAACGTCAAGGGCGGTCGCTGCGAGGCCTGCACCGGGGACGGCACGATCAAGATCGAGATGAACTTCCTGCCCGACGTCTACGTCCCGTGCGAGGTGTGCCACGGCGACCGCTACAACCGCGAGACGCTCGAGGTGCACTTCAAGGGACGCACGATCGCCGAGGTCCTCGACATGCCGATCGAGGAGGCCCTGGAGTTCTTCGCCGCCGTCCCGCCGATCGCCCGGCACATGCGGACGCTGGTCGACGTCGGTCTGGGATACGTCCGGCTCGGCCAGCCGGCGCCCACCCTCTCCGGCGGCGAGGCCCAGCGGGTGAAGCTCGCCAGCGAGCTCCAGCGCCGGTCCACCGGCCGGACCATCTACGTCCTGGACGAGCCGACGACGGGGCTGCACTTCGAGGACGTGCGCAAGCTCCTGGGCGTGCTGCACTCCCTGGTCGACAAGGGGAACTCGGTGCTGGTCATCGAGCACAACCTGGACGTCATCAAGACCGCCGACTGGGTCGTGGACCTGGGGCCCGAGGGCGGCTCGGGTGGTGGCACGATCGTGGTGGCCGGGACGCCGGAGCACGTGGCCGGGCATCCGGACAGCCACACGGGGCGTTTCCTGGGAGACCTGCTGGTCCGTGCCAGGGCCACTGCATAGGCTGCACCCACACGAGGGGCTCCGCGACAAGCGAAGGCCCACGGAGGAGGAGGTCCACGCCGATGGACGAGACAACCTGTTCGGGTCCGTGCGCGTGCCAGTCGATGGCCGACGACCGCGGCGCCGTGAGCCGGCGTCTGGTGCTGGCCGGTGCCGCGGGCGCGGCCCTGGGGGCGATGGCCCTTGCCGGCTGCGCATCGCCCGACGACACGGCCACGCCCAGCGACCCCACGACCCCGGGCCCCACCGAGCCGGCGGAGACCACGACCCCCGCCGAGACCACCACGCCGACCGAGGAGGCGCCCGCGGCTGAGGCCCTTGCAGGCACCGACGACTTCCCCGTCGGAGGCGGGGCCGTGGTGACGGCGGCGTCGGGAACCTACATCGTCACCCGCCCCGGCGACAGCGAGTACGCGGCATTCGTGGCGCTCTGCCCGCACGCCCAGTGCAAGCGGTTCGAGGTCCTGGAGAACACGATCGAGTGCCAGTGCCACTTCAGCACCTTCGACGGCGGGACGGGTGAGCGGCTGGGCGGACCCGCACCCAGGGGCCTGGAGCCGGTCGAGGTCCGAGTCGAGGGCGGGCAGGTCCTCCTGGCCTGATGACGGCGCAGCGTGTGCTCCTCGAGGGGGCGGTGACCTCCGGTCCCCACCGATCGCGGCAACGTCCTCACGGATCCAGGAAATTCGACGTGACCGCCGCCTTCCGCCCCGCCCCCGGTCAGATCCCCACCGACCCCGGCGTCTACCGCTTCCGCGACGCCGACGGCCGGGTCATCTACGTGGGCAAGGCCAACAACCTGCGGGCGCGGCTCACCTCGTACTTCCAGGACCCAGCCGGGCTCCACCAGCGGACCCAGGCCATGGTGGGCGACCGCCCGATCCCTGGACTGGGTCGTCGTGGCCAACGAGGTCGAGGCGCTGACGCTGGAGTACGCCTGGATCAAGGAGTTCGACCCCCGGTTCAACGTGCGCTACCGCGACGACAAGTCCTACCCGTTCCTGGCGGTGACCGTCGGCGAGGAGTTCCCGCGCGCGATGGTGATGCGCGGCGAGAAGCGCCCCGGTGTGCGCTACTTCGGACCGTTCGCGCACGCCTGGGCGATCCGCGAGACCGTCGACCAGCTGCTGCGCGTGTTCCCGATGCGGACATGCACCCGGGGGGTGTTCCGCCGGGCGCAGGCCTCCGGCCGGCCGTGCCTCCTGGGCTACATCGACAAGTGTGCGGCCCCCTGCATCGGGGCGGTGACGGCCGACGAGCACCGCGCGATCGTGGACGACTTCTGCGCGTTCATGGCCGGGGACTCGGCCGGGTTCGTCCGCGCCCGCACGGAGCAGATGACCGCCGCCGCCGCCGAGCTCGACTTCGAGCGGGCCGCCCGGCTGCGCGACGACCTCTTCGCGCTCCAGCGGGTCCTCGAGCGCAATGCCGTCGTGCTGCCCGACGGGACCGATGCCGACGTGGTGGGACTGGCCAGCGACCCCCTGGAGGCCTGCGTGCGGGTCTTCCACGTGCGCGACGGGCGGATCCGCGGCGAGCGGGGCTTCATCGTCGAGCGGGTCGACGACGCCGACGAGGCGCAGCTCGTCGCGACGCTGCTCGCCCAGATGTACGCCGAGCCCGACGCGGACGTGCCGCGCAGGGTCCTCGTGCCGGCCCTCCCCGAGCCCGAGGAGGTGGCGGTCCTGGGCGAGTGGCTGGCCCAGCGCCGCGGCGGGCCCGTCACGATCTCCGTGCCGCGCCGCGGGGACAAGCGCGCCCTTCTGGAGACCGTGACACGCAACGCCAGCCAGTCCCTGGCATCGCACAAGCTGCGGCGCTCGGGGGACCTCACGACCCGCAGCCAGGCGCTCACCGAGCTCGCCGAGGCCCTGGACCTGCCCTCGGCCCCCCTGCGGATCGAGTCCTTCGACGTCTCCAACCTCGGCGCCGACGACGTCGTCGCATCGATGGTCGTCTTCGAGGACGGGCTGCCCCGGCCCGGGGAGTACCGCAAGTTCGCGATCCGGGGGTTCGCCGGCCAGAACGACGTCGCCGCGATCGCCGAGGTGATCGGGCGCCGGTTCCGCCGCCTGGCCCGGACCGAGGACGGCCTCGCCGGCACCGACCGACGCGCTGAGCGCGTCCCACGCCGGCGATCGAACCGGAACCCGCAACAGAGCGGGAAGCAGCAGCCGGACGATCGACCGACGCGGCAACCGTGGACGTGTCCCGCGACGAGCCGGCCGACCGACGACCCACGCGGTTCGCCTACCCCCCGTCGCTGGTCGTCATCGACGGCGGCGCGCCCCAGGTCAACGCGGCCTACCAGGCCCTGGTCAAGCTGGGCATCACCGACCTCGCGGTCGTCGGGCTGGCCAAGCGGCTGGAGGAGGTGTGGCTGCCCAACGAGGAGGACCCCGTGATCCTGCCCCGCACCAGCCAGGGCCTCTACCTGCTCCAGCGCGTCCGCGACGAGGCGCACCGCACCGCCCTGCGCTACCAGCGCCAGAAGCGCAGCGTCCGGATGACGACCAGTGCCCTCGACGAGATCCCGGGGCTGGGTCCGCACCGGCGCAAGGCCCTGCTGGCCCGGTTCGGCTCGGTGCGCAGGCTCCGGGCCGCGTCCCCGCAGATGATCGCCGAGGTCCCCGGGATCGGCCCGGCTCTGGCCGAGCGCATCGTCGTCGCACTGTCCGGCGCCGCGCCGACCGCGCTCAACCTGACGACCGGGGAGATCGTGGGCGACGATGTCCGCGTGACCGAGGCGATGCCGGGCGAGGATGCCCGTGTGACCGAGGAGTCGCGATGACGCAGCATCCGATGACCGACTCCTCGACGACCCAGTCCCAGGTGACCGGTCCCGCGCCGACCCCGGCGACCGACTCCCTGCCGAGCGTGACCCCGATCGACCGATACCCCGACGACCCTGACCCAGCCCGACGACGGGATCTCCGTCTTCGAGGTGCTGCTCGTCTCGGGGATGTCGGGTGCCGGCCGGTCCAGCGCCGCCCGGGCCCTGGAGGATCTGGGCTGGTTCGTGATCGACAACCTGCCGCCCAAGATGCTCGCGCCCACCCTCGACCTGCTCGCGGCCCGCTCCGACGTGGACCGGGTCGCCGTGGTGGTGGACGTACGCGGCGGTCGGCTCTTCGACCAGCTCGAGGCGGCCGTGGCCGAGGTGATCGCCCGCGGGGTGGACCTCAAGGTCCTCTTCCTGGAGTCCGGCGACGAGACCCTGGTGCGCCGCTTCGAGTCCACGCGCCGCCCGCATCCGCTCCAGGAGGCCGGCGGCGGCCTGCTCGACGGCATCGCATCGCGAGCGGGTGCTCCTCGGGGATCTGCGCTCCCAGGCGGACCTCGTCTTCGACACGTCGCACCGGACGATCCACGAGCTGCGGCGCGCTATCCAGGCCGCGTTCGAGGCCGGCGAGCCGGTGCGCCTGCGAGCGACGGTGATGTCCTTCGGGTTCAAGTACGGCGTCCCCCTGGACGCCGACTACGTCGCCGACGTCCGGTTCCTGCCCAACCCCTACTGGATCCCCGACCTCCGCGAGCTCCGCGGGCTCGACGCTCCGGTCAACGACTACGTCGTGGCACAGGACGGGGCCCCCGAGTTCCTCGACACCCTCGCCCACCTGATCGACCTGGTGACCGACGGCTACCTGCGCGAGGGGAAGCGCTTCGCCACGATCGCGATCGGGTGCACGGGCGGCAAGCACCGGTCCGTGGCGATGGCCGAGAACCTCGCGGCTCGGCTGGTGCACGTCGGCCTCGAGGTCACGGTCATGCACCGCGACCTGGGTCGTGAGTGATGGAAACCCGCGTCGAGCCGTGGGGCGGGGTGCAGCGACGCCTCCCGGTGGCCTCCGGGCCGGCGGTGGTGGCGCTCGGTGGCGGCCACGGGCTGGCCGTGACGCTGCGCGCGCTGCGCCTGGTGACCGACCGGCTGACGGCCGTCGTGGGGATGGCCGACGACGGCGGCTCCAGCGGGCGCCTGCGCCGCGACATGGGCACGCCCCCGCCCGGTGACCTGCGGATGGCGCTGTCCGCCCTGTGCGGCGACGACGTCTGGGGCCGGACCTGGAGCTCCGTGGTGCAGCACAGGTTCTCGACCGGGGAGCTCTCCGGACACGCGTTGGGCAACCTGCTCATCGCCTCCCTCTGGGAGCAGACCGGCGATGTCGTCGCCGGCCTGGACTGGGTCGGTGCCCTCCTGGGCGCCCATGGCCGGGTCCTGCCGGTGTGCAGCGAGGGGGTGCACATCGTCGCGGAGGTCCTCGACCTCCCCGGGCACCCCGGGACGAGCATCGTGCGCGGGCAGTCGAAGGTCGCGGTCACCGAGGGCCGCGTCCTGTCGATCGCGCTCGATCCGCCGGACCCGCCCGCGCGGCCGGAGGCCGTCGAGGCCATCGGCCAGGCCGAGGCGATCGTCATGGGCCCGGGCTCGTGGTACACCTCGGTGCTGGCCAGCCTGCTGGTCCCCGGCATCCGAGCGGCGGTGGTGGCCTCGCCGGCCATGCACATCCTCGCCCTGAACCTCGTGGCCCAGTCCGGTGAGACGACCGGCCTCAGTCCCCAGGACCACCTCCATGTGCTCAGCGAGGTGTTCCCCGACGTGCGGCTCGACGTGGTCCTGGCCGATCAGGCGCACGTGCCCGACGAGCCCGCGCTCCGGGCGGCCTGCCGGGACCTGGGCGCCGAGCTCATCGTTCGCGAGCTCGCGGACCTGGTGGTGGGCGTCGGCCACCATGACCCTCTCCTGCTGGGGAGGGCGTTCGGCGAGCTGATAGGGCATGGCAGCATGCCGGCGTGGCGATGAGGATCGTCCCGGCCCGGATCACCAGGCCGGCGTCCTCGATGGAGTAACCGCTCCTTCCTTCGGATCTCCTCCTAGAGGCGCGAGTCCGGGGCACCGCCTGGATCGCTGGCTGGCGGGTCCTGCCGTAGTGCTGCGAGATTGGCGTCGTGACCCGGCCCTGGCTGACCCCTCGCCGCCGGACCCTGGCCTGGCTCGTCCTCGTGATCGTGGGGTGCGCTGCGGCCTTCGCCTTCGTCTACTGGTTCACCGTCCAGACGCGTTCCGGTCGGCAACTGGCTGACGCCGCGTTCCGGGGTGCGCTGCTCACCAGGGCGCGGGTCGCGGACGCGGTTGACTCGACGCTCGATGTGGTGAGCGCGACGGCCCTGCTCACCGCCGTGGCCGCGATCGCCGTGGTTGCCCTGATCCGGATGCGTCGGGCGAGTGGACTGGTCGCGATGGCCTGCTCATCGCAGCGAACGCCTCGAGTCGGATCCTCAAGGTGTACATCCTGCCCCGCCCGGATCTTGGCCTGGTGGAGTCGACGCCGGCGACGCTGAACAGCCTCCCGAGCGGGCACACGACCGCGGCGTTCTCGATCGGGGTCGCGGCCCTGTTCGTGGTTCCCCCGTCGCTGCGCTCGGTCACGGCGACGGCTGGCATCGTGTTCTCCTCGGCGGTGGCGATCGCCACCATGTCGGCCGGCTGGCACCGGGTCGCAGACTCCCTCGCATCCTTCCTCCTGGTCGCGGGTTGGGCGGCGTTCGCCGGAGTCGTGCTTCTGCTGGCTCAGCCGGACTTCACCCCAGGGGGTCCGGGACCCGAGGGATCCCGCGACACCGGGCGATGGTGGGCGGCCACAGCCATCGGTCTGGCCCTCCTCGCGGGGGTCCTCGTCACCGTGCTCGTCTCCGACCCGGAGATCCGCGAGTCCTTGGCTCGGTCCCCGGGCCGCGTTCCTGGCCGGGGCACTGACCGTCCTCTCGACGGCCGCTGCCATGACGGTCGTCACCCTGCGGGTCGTGTCCCGGGTCAGCGACGGCGGCAACGGTGTCGGGTCACGATCCCGTGGGCGAGTCTGATCGGGCATGACGGCCACCCGGGCGTGGTCCACCGGCTCCACCCCGTGCTGAAGCGGCCTGCGGCGGGCATGGCAGTATGCCAGCATGGCGATGACGGCTGGGGTGAAGGACGAGCTGAGCCGGGTGCCGATCACGAAGACCTGCTGCCGGAAGGCCGAGGCCTCGGCGCTGCTGCGCTTCGCCGGCGGCCTGCACCTGATCGCAGGGAAGGTCGTCGTCGAGGCCGAGCTCGACACGGGTGCCGCGGCGCGCAGGACGCGGGCGGCCATCTCCGACATGTTCGGCCACTCGGCCACGTTCACCGTGGTCGCGCCCTCGGGCATGCGGCGGGGCAACCGCTACGTCCTGACCGTCGCCCAGGACGGGCAGCGCCTGGCCAAGCAGGCCGGCCTGCTCGACGCCTCGGGCCGGCCGGTGCGTGGGCTGCCGGCGGTCGTCGTGAACGGCCGTCTCTGCGATGCGGAGGCGGCCTGGCGGGGCGCCTTCCTCGCCCACGGCTCGCTGACCGAGCCGGGCCGGTCGTCGTCGCTGGAGGTCTCGTGCCCCGGGCCCGAGGCGGCCCTCGCCCTGGTGGGCGCGGCCCGGCGGCTGGGCATCCCGAGCAAGGCCCGCGAGGTCCGGGGCGTCGACCGGGTCGTCATCCGCGACGGCGACGCCATCAGCGCGATGCTGACCCGGATGGGCGCCCACGAGTCGGTGCTCGCCTGGGAGGAGCGGCGCATGCGCCGGGAGGTCCGGGCCACCGCCAACCGCCTGGCCAACTTCGACGACGCCAACCTGCGGCGCTCGGCCCGCGCCGCCGTGGCCGCGGGCGCGCGCGTCGAGCGGGCCCTGGAGATCCTCGGCGACACGGTCCCCAGCCACCTCGCGGTCGCCGGGCCGGCTGCGGCTGCAGCACAAGCAGGCGAGCCTCGAGGAGCTCGGGGCGCTGGCCGACCCGCCGATGACCAAGGACGCCATCGCCGGGCGCATCCGGCGCCTGCTGGCCCTTGCCGACAGGCGCGCCCTGGAGCTCGGGATCCTGAACACCGAGGACGGCATCCTCGGGCAGTGACCCGAGGGCGCGCCGGGGACCGGCATCTCCGGGTCCTGACGCCCTGCTCCCAGCGGGCGATGACGGCGCCCGAGTCAATAGGCTCTGGCCTGCAAGGCGGCCGTCACCCACAAAGGGAGAATCTCTGTGAAGAGCATCAGTGATCTCGACATCGCGGGCAGGACAGTCCTGCTGCGGTCGGACTTCAACGTACCGCTGGACAAGGACGGCTCCGGTGTCATCACCGACGACGGCCGGATCGTGGCCAGTCTCCCCACGCTCACGGGCGCTGACCGGCGCCGGCGCGAAGGTCGTGATCGTGGCCCACCTCGGCCGCCCCAAGGGCGTCGGATTCGAGGAGTCCGGGTCCCTGGCGCCTGTCGCCAAGCGCCTGGGCGAGCTCCTCGGCCAGGACGTCGCCCTGGCCTCCGACGTCACCGGCGACTCCGCGCGGGCGACGGTGGCCGCTCTGCAGCCCGGCCAGGTCGCGCTGCTGGAGAACATCCGGTTCGATGCCCGCGAGACCAGCAAGGACCAGGCGCAGCGCCAGGAGCTGGCAGCCGAGCTGGCGTCCCTTGCCGACTTCTACGTCTCCGACGGGTTCGGGGTCGTGCACCGCAAGCAGGCGTCGGTGACCGATGTCGCCGAGCTGCTGCCCAACGCGGGCGGCCTGCTCGTCGAGAAGGAGGTCAAGTCCTTCTCGAAGGTCCTCGCAGAGCCGGACCGGCCCTACGTGGTCATCCTCGGCGGGTCGAAGGTCTCGGACAAGCTGGGCGTCATCGACAACCTGATCGACAGCGTCGACCGCCTGCTGATCGGCGGGGGGATGGCCTACACCTTCCTGGCCGCCAACGGCCATGGCGTGGGCACGTCGCTGCTCGAGGAGGACCAGATCGAGGCGGTGAAGGGGTACATCGCCAAGGCCGCCGAGAAGGGCATCGAGCTGGTGATCCCGGTCGACACGCTGGTCGCCGACGCCTTCCCCGGCAAGGACAACCCGACACCCGAGCGCAAGGTCGTGGCCAGCGACAGCATCCCCGACGGCTGGATGGGACTGGACATCGGGCCCGAGACCATCGAGCTGTTCAAGGGCAAGGTCGCGGATGCGCGGACGGTCGTGTGGAACGGCCCGATGGGCGTCTTCGAGGTCCCCGAGTTCGCCACCGGCACGCTCGAGGTCGCCAAGGCGATCGCGGAGTCGGATGCGTTCTCGGTCATCGGTGGTGGCGACTCCGCCGCCGCCGTCCGCCAACTCGGTCTCGAGGATGGCTTCTCCCACATCTCCACCGGCGGCGGCGCCTCCCTCGAGCTCCTCGAGGGCAAGACGCTTCCCGGTCTCGCAGTCCTGGAGGGCTGACACATGGCACGCAAGCCGTTCATGGCAGGAAACTGGAAGCTCAACCTCGACCACCTCGAGGCCATCGCGCACGTCCAGAAGATCGCCTTCGCGCTCAACGACGAGGACTTCGCGGCCGTGGAGGCCGGCGTCATGGTCCCCTTCACCGACATCCGCTCCGTCCAGACCCTGGTCGACGCCGACAAGCTCAAGGTCGTCTACGGCAGCCAGGACATCTCGGCGCAGGACTCGGGGGCCTACACCGGCGAGATCTCCGGGTCGATGCTGGCCAAGCTCGGATGCACCTACGCCGTCATCGGGCACAGCGAGCGTCGCCAGTACCACGGCGAGGACGACGCCCTGGTGAACGCCAAGGTCAAGGCCGCCTTCAAGCACGGCCTGGTCCCGATCATGTGCATCGGGGAGGTCAAGGAGGAGCGCGAAGCCGGCATCCAGGAGCAGGTGACCCTGGGCCAGCTCGACGGCGGCCTCGCCGACGTCCCCGCCGACCAGGCAGCGACGATCGTCATCGCCTACGAGCCGGTCTGGGCGATCGGCACCGGCCTGACGGCAACCCCACAGGACGCCCAGGACATGTGCGCCGCGATCCGCGCGCGCCTCGTCGAGCTCTACAGCCAGGACGTCGCAGACGCGGTCCGCATCCAGTACGGCGGCTCGGTGAAGTCCGCCAACGCGGCCGAGATCATGTCCGGGCCGGACGTCGACGGAGCCCTCATCGGGGGCGCGTCCCTGGACGCCGACGAGTTCGTCGCGATCTGCAAGTACCGGCTGTCCTGAGCCTTCCGCGATCGGCACGACCTGCCCGGCGGGACCAGCGCCTCCGGGTAGGTCCGGTCGGCGTGTGCGGCGGGCGGGCTCCGGCGCGCGCGGGGGTCCGGAAGGGGACGCACGCGGCCGCCGGGAGCGGCTCGGCTGGTGTGGGCCTGGCCCGTGATGGCGGATGGACCACGTATCCTTTCGCACATCGAATGAAGGGACCCCTGTGATCACCGCACTGCAAGTCCTGCTCCTGGTGCTCAACGTGCTCGTCATCGTCCTGGTGCTGCTGCACAAGGGCAAGGGCGGCGGCCTGTCCGACCTGTTCGGCGGCGGCGTGAGCTCGTCGCTGGGTGGCAGCTCGGTGGCCGAGCGCAACCTGGACCGGATCACGCTGGCGCTCCTGCTGATCTGGGCGGCCACCATCGTCGCGCTTGGCCTGGCGATCTAGTCTTCCTCTTCGAGTCGTCGGCGTTCGGTCGATTCCCGTCCCTGTTCCAATCTTCGGAGGCATGTGTGGCTGGTGGTAACGCGATCAGGGGGAGCCGGGTCGGTTCGGGGCCGATGGGGGAGGCGGTGCGCGGCGACGCCGCTCCACGCCACCGGGTGAGCTTCTACTGCGCTCGGGGCCACGAGACGACGCCGAGCTTCTCGGACGAGGCCGCGATCCCCGAGCTCTGGGACTGCCCGACGTGTGGCTATCCCGCCGGGCTGGACCCGGAGAATCCGCCCACCCCGGCGAAGGTGGAGCCGTACAAGACCCATCTGGCCTACGTGAAGGAGCGGCGCTCCGACGTGGACGGGGACGCGATCCTCGCCGAGGCGCTCGAGCGGATGCACGACGGGACCTGAGGTCCCGCCCCGGCCCCACCGCCCCGACCCTGGGCGCCCGGCGCGCTCGCGGGTCCGCCGGGTCTCAGCCCAGCCGGCTGAGGACCTTGCGCGCCGTGCTTGCCACGTTCTCCGCGGTGAACCCCAGCTGCTCGAACAGGACGGCCCCGGCCGCCGACGCCCCGAAGTGGCCCAGGGACACGCACCCCCCGGCACTGCCCACGTACTTCCACCAGCCCTGCTCGCTGCCCGCCTCGACGCTCACGCGCGCGAGGATCCGGGGCGGCAGCACCAGGTCGCGGTACTCCGCGGGCTGGGCCTCGAACCATTCCAGGCAGGGCAGCGAGACGACCCGCGTGGGCACGCCCTCGGCCTCCAGGATCTCGCGGGCACCCATCGCCACCGCGACCTCGGAGCCGGTCGCCAGGAGCAGCAGCGCGGGCTCCCCGCCCGTCGCCTCGGCGATGACGTAGCCGCCACGACCGGCTCCCGAACCGGGGTGTGCTCCCGATCGGTCCAGGGTCGTCAGGTTCTGCCGGGACAGGATGAGCCCGGTCGGTCCCGGATTCTCCAGGGCCGCCGCCCATACCTCGGCGGTCTCGTTGGCGTCCGCGGGCCGCGCGACCGACAGCTCGGGGACGGCGCGCAGCGCCCAGAGGTGCTCGACGGGCTGGTGCGTCGGTCCGTCCTCCCCGACGCCGATGGAGTCGTGGGTCCAGATGAACAGCGACCGCAGGCCCATGAGTCCGGCCAGCCGGACGGGGGTCCGCATGTAGTCGCTGAAGACCAGGAAGGTCCCGCCGAAGGCCCGCGTGAGCCCGTGGAGTCCGATGCCGTTGAGGATCGCGCCCATCGCATGCTCGCGGACCCCGAAGTGGATGACCCGGCCGTGGGGGTCGGCGTCCGGCACCGGTGATCCCGCGGGCAGGAACGAGCCGCCGCCCTTGATCGTGGTGCCGTTCGACCCGCCGAGATCCGCCGACCCGCCCCAGAGCTCCGGCAGGACTCCAGCCAGGGCGTTGATGACCGCCTCGGAGGCAACTCGGGTCGCCACCGACGTGCCCGGCTCCCACGTCGGGAGCACGTCGCGCCAGCTGTCGGGCAGGTCGCGTGCGACCAGCCGGTCCAGGAGCTCGGCACCCTGCAGGGTTGGCCGAGCGCCACTGCTGGTAGCCGACCTCCCAGTCCGCGCGCAGCTCGGCCCCGCGCTCCCCGACGGCGCGGGCGTTGGCCAGCACGTCGTCGTCGACCACGAAGTGGGCGTCGGGATCCATGCCCAGAGCCTGCTTGGCGGCCGCGACCTCGGTCGCTCCCAGGGCGGCGCCGTGGGCCGCCCCGGTGTTGCGGGCATTGGGCGCCGGCCACGCGATGACGGTCCGCAGGGCGATCAGCGAGGGGGCTCCGCGCTCGTCGCGGGCGGCGGTCAGGGCATCGGCGAGCGCGTCGACGTCGACAGCCCCGTCCGGGCCCACGTCGACGCTCTGGACGTGCCAGCCGTAGGCGCGGAAGCGGGCCGGGACGTCCTCGGTGAACGCAACCTGCGTGTCGCCCTCGATGGAGATCGAGTTGTCGTCCCAGACGACCACGAGGTCGCCGAGGCGCTGGACGCCGGCGAGGCTGGCGGCCTCCCCGGAGATCCCCTCCTGGAGGTCACCGTCGGAGGCGAAGCACCCAGGTGGTGAAGTCGAACGGGCTGGTGCCCGGGGGGTGCGGAGCGGTCGAGCAGGCCGCGCGTGAACCGCCCGGCCATCGCGATGCCGACCGCGGAGGCGAAGCCCTGGCCGAGCGGTCCCGTGGTCATCTCGATGCCGCGTGCGGGGTTGTGCTCGGGGTGGCCCGGCGTGAGCGAGCCGAGGGTCCGGAACGACTGGAGATCGGCCATGGAGATGTCGTACCCGGACAGGTACAGCTGGATGTAGAGGGTCAGGCTCGTGTGGCCGCAGGACAGGATGAACCGGTCGCGACCGATCCAGGTGGGGTCGGCGGGGTCGTGGCGCAGGAAGCGCTGGAAGAGCAGGTAGGCCGCCGGGGCGAGGGCCATGGCGGTCCCCGGGTGGCCGTTGCCCACCTTCTGGACCGCGTCGGCGGCCAGCGCGCGGGCTGTGGCCACCGCGCGGTCGTCGAGGTCGGTCCAGCCTGCGATGCCCATTCAGCCTCCTGCGTCGGGATCTCAAGGGTATCCGGCGTTTGGCGCCGGGCCCCAAACGGGCGCGGGTAGCATGACGCCCGTGACAGCAGTGGAGTCCGGCCGCCCGAGCGCCGTCGCCGGGTCGGGGGACCGGTCGGGACCGCTGTGGAGGTCCTACCTCGCACTCACCAAGCCACGCGTCATCGAGCTGCTGCTGGTCACGACCATCCCCGTGATGTTCCTGGCCGCCGGCGGGTTCCCGCCGCTGTCCACGATGCTGCTGACACTGGCCGGGGGGACCATGGCCGCGGCCGGCGCGAACGTCATCAACCAGGTCTACGACCGCGACATCGACGCGGTGATGGTGCGCACGGCCCAGCGCCCGCTCGTGACGGGCGCGATCAGCGCGGCGAGCGCGCTGCGCTTCGGCATCGCCCTGAGCGTCGCGTCCGTGGCCCTCCTGGCGCTGACGGTCAACGTCCTCTCGGCGGTCCTGGCGGCGGCGGCGATCGCCTTCTACGTGCTCGTCTACACGATGCTGCTCAAGCGGCGCACCGCGCAGAACATCGTCTGGGGTGGTGCTGCCGGCTGCTTCCCGGTGCTGATCGGCTGGGCGGCGGTGACCGGCTCGCTGACATGGACGCCGCTGGTCCTCTTCGGGATCGTCTTCTTCTGGACGCCCCCGCACTACTGGCCCCTGGCCCTGCGCTTCAAGGCCGACTACCAGGCCGCCCGCGTGCCGATGCTGCCGGCCGTCGCGGACGGCACCCAGGTGGCCAGCGCGATCGTGCGGTACTCGTGGGCCATGGTCGCCACGTCGCTGCTGCTCACGCCGGTCGCCGGCATGAGCTGGCTGTACACGTCGGCAGCCCTCGTGCTGGGGGCCGCGTTCCTGGTCGAGGCCTACGCGCTGCGCAGCAGGGTCCGGGCCGGGGTCGCCGACCCGCGCGCCATGCGGCTGTTCCACGGCTCGATCTCGTACCTCTCGCTGCTCTTCCTCGCGGTGGCCGTCGACCCGTTCCTCACCTGAGCAGCCGCCCCGCCCACGCGGCAGAGAGCCCGTGCGCCGGGGCCCCGCCCGCCGATTGATCGCGCGAGCCTTCAGTGCGGGCGGGCCGGCACGAGTGCCAGGTTCAACCGGATGAGCGCCCCGCCCGTGGTGCTCGCGGCGATCTCGATGGATCCGCCCGAGCGCTCGGCCAGCCGGCGGGCGATGTCGAGCCCCAGCCCCGTCGAGCCCGACACCGAGAGCCCCCGTTCGAGGACCGCGCTGGACGGGATCCCGCCGCCGGCGTCGCTGACCACGAGCCAGGCCATCGAGCCGCCGCCGGCCCCGACCGACACCCGGAACGGCACCCCGTCCTCGGTGTGCGAGAACACGTTGCCGATGAGCGCGTCGAGCGCATCCCCGAGGTCCCGGCCGTCGGCGGCGACGTGCATCGGGCCCGGCGGGATGGCCAGGTCCATGGGCCGGTCCTGGTCCTCGGCCAGCACGGCCCAGAACGCAGTCCGCTCCCGGGCCACGGCGCACAGGTCGGCACTCGCCGGGATGTTGTCCCGAAGCGGCCGCCGGGCCTCGCGGATCACCTCGTCCACCATCCGCTCGAGGCGGTCGACGTCGGCCCGCAGGCGGTCGGTGGACTCCGCGGCGGGCAGGGAGTCGGTGTCGAGGCGAAGCGCGGCCACCGGGGTCCGCAGCCTGTGGGCGAGGTCGGCGACCTCCTCGCGCTCCAGGCCCAGCAGCTCGATGACCCGGCCGGCCAGCCGGTTCAGGGCGTTGCCCGCGGTGTCGATCTCGCGGATGTCGCTGGGCGGGACGCGCGCGGTCAGGTCCCCGGCGGCCAGCTCCTCGGCGGTCGCGCCCAGCTCGCTCAGCGGGCGCAGGAACGTGCGGGCCAGGAGCAGGCCGAGCCCGACGGAGACCGCGAGCAGGCCCAGGCCCAGGACCAGCAGCGTCAGTCGGGCCTCGCGGACCGCCCGGGTCAGCTCGTCGGCATCCACGTGGACGCGCAGGACCGCCTGTCCCTCGTCGGTGTAGACCGGGACGAGCAGATCCTTGCCCCCGGGCGCCGCGGCGAAGAAGGCACCCTTCTCCCGGGCCAGCTCCACCGAGGCGTCCACGGCACGCTGCTGCCCGGCGATCGTGCCGTCCGGGAGGTAGACGGTCGCCGGATGGCCGGTCTGCTCGGTGAACGCGGTGACGAGGTCCTCGAGGACCTCCGGCTCCACCACTGGAATGCGCGAGACCAGCGGCTGGATCTGGAGCACGACCTCGCGCTGGGCCCGGTCGACGGCCAGGTACCCGATGATGACCATGAGCGGGACCAGGAACGCCACCAGGACGATGGAGGTCGAGGCCAGCAGCGTCAGCAGGATGCGGCGTCGCACCGCGTCACGGCTCCACCGGCTTCACACCCGCGAGCGTCACGGCTGCGCACCACCGCACACCCACGAGTGTCACGGTTCCACCAGCTTGACCCCCACGCCCCGCACGGTGTGCAGGTAGCGCGGCTCCAGCGCGGTCTCGCCCAGCTTCCGGCGCAGCCACGACAGGTGGACGTCGACCGTCTTCTCCCCGCCACCGTAGGAGACCCGCCAGACCTCGGCCAGCAGCTCGCGCTTGGTGACGACCTCCCCGGGCCGGGCCAGGAGGTAGGCGAGGAGGTCGAACTCACGGGGGCTGAGCTCCAGCGGCTCGCCGTCCAGCTCGGCGGTGCGGCCCCGGGTGTCCAGCTGCAGCCCGCCGACCACCAGCACCGTGCTCGGGGCGTTGCTGGCCGTGCGCCTGAGCACTGCGCGGATCCGGGCGTCGAGGGTGTCGGCCGAGAACGGCTTGATCATGTAGTCGTCGGCGCCGCAGTCCAGGGCGCGGACCACCTGCTCGTCGTCGTCGCGCGCGGTGGCCACGATCACGGGCGTCGTTGCTCACCGCGCGCAGCATGCGCAGCAGCTCGACGCCGTCGAGGTCGGGCAGCCCGAGGTCGAGGACGACGACGTCCGGCTCGCCGCTGATCGCCGCCTGCAGCCCGGTCATCGCGTTCGGGGCCGACTCGACGGCGTGCCCGCGGTCGGTCAGGGCGTGGATGAGTGCCGAGCGGATGCCTGGGTCGTCCTCCACCACCAACACTCGTGACATGGGCCCACCGTAGACGCTCGGCGCCGAGGAACCGGCCAGCGCCCGGCGCCGGCGACCTGAGTCCCGCCCGCGCGCCCGTTCGGCGCGGGGGCGTCGTGGGCGGCGCGCCTGCGGTTTGCGACACGTTAGGCCGGCGTTATCCCGGCGAGGGGGCACACTTGGTGCCATGAGCTATCGCTGGGTGTCGGTCGCGGCCTGGGCCGTGATGGCCGCGGGGGCGGCGGCGGTGGGTCTGGCCGCGGTCTCGGCGGTTCGGGACGTGGTCGCCGACGCCCCGGTGCGTGTCCTCACGGCCGCGGATGTGGAGCGTCTGCTCGCCGAGCCGGAGTCCGAGCTCGCCCCGATCGCCATCCTCGCGGCATCCCCGCTCGAGCCCGAGCGACCCGAGTCGGTCGTCGTGCGACCGAAGGGCAGCCGGTCGGTGGCCGACCGGGCATCTGCCGGTCCGGCGCGCGGCTCGACCGTGCTCCTGGGTGCCACGGGCGTCCCGGTGCCGTCCGACGACGAGTCCGACCCCTCCCGGGTCGCCGCCACGGGCACGGGAGCGCCGTCGGCACCCGTGACCGTCGCCGACGCCGGGGGAGTGGCCGGGCCGTCGCTGCCCCCAGCGCCGCCGACCGATCCGACGCTCCCCCGACCGATCCGACGGTCCCCGACCGATCCGACGGATCCGACCGTGCCGCCCACGGACCCGACCGTCCCGCCGACCGACCCGACCGTGCCGCCCACGGACCCGACCGTTCCACCGACCGACCCGACGGTGCCGCCCACCGACCCGACCGCTCCACCGACCGACCCGACGGTGCCGCCCACCGACCCGACGGTCCCGCCGACGACCGACCCCACCGTGCCGCCGACCCCGACGCCCGACCCGTCGGCGCCGCCCGACCGGGACCCCGAGCCCCACGTCGAGTCCGACCCTGCCCAGCGCCGGGCCCGACTCTCGACGAGACGTCACCGAGCCCGGATCCTGGCAGCGCCGAACCCACGACCAGCCCCGCGGCGAGCGTCAGTCCCTGACTCGTCGGTCCCGAGCCCGTCAGCCCGGAGGCCTAGGCCCCCGAGACCCGCAGCCCCGGATACCCGCAGCCCGGACGCCACCAGGGTCAGCCCCGCTCCTCGGGCGGCCGCGTCACCCGCGCGCCCGGAGGCTCAGGTGGTTCTTCAGGACCGCAACCCAGACCAGGCAGGCCAGGAGCATGTGCGTCGCCACGAGCGCCCAGGGGACCCCGGTGAACCACTGCGTGTAGCCCACCACCCCCTGGACGACGGCCAGGGCGATCAGCGCCCGCGTCCAGCGCCGCGCCGCGGGGGGACCGTCGGTCAGCCGCAGTGCCAGCCACATGGCCACGATCAGCCCGACGAACAGCAGGACGACGTCGGCGTGCAGCCAGGCGATCGTGCGCAGGTCGACGTCCACGCGATGGGTCACGTCGCTGTCCCCGGAGTGCGGCCCCGCCCCGGTCACCAGGGTTCCGAGCGTGATCACCGCGGCACACGTCGCCACCAGCACCAGGGACAGCGCACGGATCTCCGGGCGCACCAGGCGGACGAGCGGCTCGTCCCCCGGCTCGCCGGCGCGGTGCACCAGGACCACGCAGCCGGCGATGATGGTCACCGACAGCAGGAAGTGCGCGCCGACGATCAGCGGGTGCAGGCCGGTCAGGACGGTGGCGCCGCCGAGGAGCGCCTGGGCCATCGTCCCCAGCAGCGGGATCGTGGCCAGCAGGAGGATCGGCCGCCGCGGCTGCGCGCCCTCGGCACGCCACGCTGCGCGCATCCGCAGGGCCCCGACGATCGCGGCGATCGCAAGGGCGCCCAGCACGAAGGTCAGCGTGCGGTTGCCGAACTCGATGTACTTGTGGAGGGCCTCTGCCTGTCCCTCGACGGGCACGAGCGACCCCTCCACGCACTCGGGCCAGGTCGGGCAGCCGAGCCCCGAGCCCGTCAGCCGGACCAGACCACCGCTGACGACGATCGCGACCTGCGCGACGAGGTTGGCCGCGAAGACGCCGCGCACGCCGGGCGACACAGGCGAGGCGGGCGGGGCGGTCGCGGTGCGCTGGGGGATGTCAGGGGCGAGCACGACCCAAGGGTAGTTGCCCGCGCGGAGAGAGCCTGCTACTCCCAGCGGAAGGTGCGCACGGACAGCGCGGTGCCCGCCGCCGCCCACGCGACCAGCACCGCCAGGGCGCCCACGGGCAGCCCGGGGAGGCGCCCGGCGCGCCGAGGAGGCTGCGCAGGGCATCCCCGAGCGCGGCGCTGGGCAGGACCTGCACCACGGTCCCCAGCCCCCCGGGCAGGTGCTCGGCGGGCAGCACGGTCCCGCCGGCGACGAGCAGGAGCAGGAAGATGCCGTTCGCGACGGCCAGGGTGGCCTCGGCGCGCAGCAGCCCGGCGAGGGCGAAGCCCCAGGCGCCGAGTGCGAAGGTCCCGACGATCACGGCCGCGACCAGCAGGAGTGCGCTGCTGACCTCGGGATCCCAGCCCAGCGCGAGGGCGACGGCGGCGATCAGAACGAGCTGGACCACGATGATCGCCAGCGTGGCCACGGTCTTGCCGACCAGGAGTCCGGAGCGGCCCAGGGGAGTGGCACCGAGGAACTTCAGGACGCCCGAGCGCCGCTCGAAGCCCGTGGAGATGGCGGTCGCGGTGAACGCGGTCGACAGGATCGCCAGCGCCATGACGCCGGGGGTCACCTCGTCGATCGACGCGATGTCGAGCCGGGTGACCCCGATCAGGACCGCGACCGGGATCACGAGGGTGAGCAGGATCTGCTCGCCGTTGGTCATCAGCAGGCGCCACTCGACGCGCGCCTGCGCCCACCACCGGGCGAGTGGGGGCGCGGCGGACGGGGCCGGGGTCAGGTCGAGGGCCGGGACGTCCAAGGGGGTCGTCATCGCCTGGACCTGTCCCTCTGCGGCCGGCGCCGCGGCCGCGTCGCCGCTGCGCGCGGTGATCTCGAAGTACGCCTCGGACAAGGTGCCTCCCCCGGTCGTCAGCTCCTCGGGCATTGCTCCCTGATCGGCGCACCACGACGTGACCTCGGCCACGATGCTCGGGGTGATCTCGCCGTCGACCCGGTACTGCCCCGGTGCCGACTCCGTGGCGACCAAGCCAGCGGGCAGGCGCTCGAGGAGTCCCGCGATGCCCAGCCCGGCGCGGGCCCGGAACCGCATGCCCGCGGCGGCCCCGGTCAGCTCGGCGACCGATCCGGCGGCCGCCAGCCGGCCCCCGTCGATGACGATCACGTGGTCGGCGAGCATCTGGGCCTCGTCGAGCAGATGGGTGCTCATCACGATGCCGACGCCGCTGTCGCGCAGGTCGGCCAGCAGCCTCCAGACGCCGACCCGGGACTCGGGATCCAGCCCCGTCGTGGGCTCGTCGAGGAAGGCCACCTCGGGCCGCCCGACGAGCGCGCACGCCAGCGCCAGCTTCTGCTGCTCACCCCCGGAGAGCCGCCGGTACGGGGTCTGCGCGACGTGCGTCAGCTCCAGGCGATCCATCAGCCGCCCCACCGGCAGCGGGTGGGCGTGGAGCCGTGAGACGTGGGTGAGCATCTCGGCGGCGCGCACCGCTGGCCACACGCCGCCGGACTGCAGCATGACCCCGACGCGCGGCGCCAGCCGGGCGCGCTGGCCACGCGGGTCCAGGCCAAGCACGCGGACCGTCCCGGCCTGCGGGGCCCGGAAGCCCTCGGCGGT
Source organism: uncultured Actinomycetes bacterium (assembly GCA_963793175.1). Taxonomy (GTDB): domain Bacteria; phylum Actinomycetota; class Actinomycetes; order S36-B12; family CAIYMF01; genus Prado023. The sequence goes on along the minus strand of CAWBYT010000009.1, from coordinate 322 downwards.
CTCGATCGTGGTCGTCTTGCCCGCGCCGTTCGGTCCGAGGACGACCGTGATCGCGGCGGTGGGGGCGGTCAGCGACAGGTCGTCGACGACGGTCCGCCCGGAGTAGCGCATCGTCAGGCCGTCGATCTCGACTGCGGCTGCGGGCACGACAGGATTGTAGGTCCGATCCGGGACTGCCCCTCCCTCGTGGTGATGGGCGGGCCGGGCTCCGCTGGGGTAGCTGGGTCAGCACCATTCCCTAGGCCCACCCCGGTGGGGCATTTGGCTCAATCAGCTCTCGTGTGCCCAGCACGTTGCTGGATTCGGCGTGTCAACGTTCCGG
>CAWBYT010000008.1:0-140123 GCA_963793175.1 uncultured Actinomycetes bacterium | reverse complement strand
CTGAACTTCGGATCGGCCCTGGTGACCGGCTGCGCGCTCAGCGCGACGGCCAGCCGCCTGGCCGCCGGCACCTTGACCGGTACCGAGCTGATGACAGGTGCGGTGCGGCTGACCTGGTGGTCGACGGCACCGGTGCGATCACCGGATACGTCCCGCTCGCTGACCCTGGGGCCGCAGGAGACCGCCATCGTGCACCTGAGCCCTGAGCCCACGACTGGTTGATCAGGACCCGGGCTCGCGGCCGCCTCGCCGGAACTCAGCTGAAGTGCTTGAACGAGGGCCACAGCTCGGACCAGGGACGGGTCGGGCCGCGGCAGACGAGGACGGAATAGCCCTGCTCCTCGTTGGGGATGTCGACTCCGTTGTCGAGCACGGCCGCGGTCTGGCAGGTGTCGAACGTGGTGGCGAGGCGGGCCGGGGAGAATCCGACGGCGATGACCACTTCGGCATCCTCGGGGGGTTGGGCCCGGAACCAGAGCTCGTTGTGCCCGCTGTAGACGGCCGGCAGGCCGTGCGTCCCGCCGAACCTGTCCAGTGCCCCCGCCTCCCCGTAGTTGCCGGTGATGATGATCGCGCGCAGGGCGTCGGCCGGTGGCAGGCCGCGCGTGGACGTCGGCGATCTGCTGGACGTAGGCGGGCCAGCCGATCTGGTCGCTGGTCGCCTGGTTGATGTCGGCGATCGGCGTCTTCGCGAGGACGGCCACCGGGAGAACGGGCAGGGCGACCAGTGCGGAGAGGATCGCGCTGGCGGCGAACGCCACACCGAGCGCCACGCGTCGCCACGGCCGCCCGCTCATCCAGCGCATCGTGGGGATGCTCCCAGCCGCGAACAGCGCCAGCACGAGGCTCGCGGTGTAGTACGGCTGGCCCCCGGTGGCCAGGACCAGCACGCACAGGACGGGGTAGGCGACGGCCAGGGCCCGCACCGGACGCAGGCTCGGCTCCCGCAGCAGGTGGATGATCCCCGCGACCCAGACCGGCGTGAGGAACACACCGACCAGTACGAGCTGGAGTGGCAGCAGGAGGACGCGGGACTCGTCGCCCTTGTTGCGCTCGATCGCGCGGGCCATCTCGAGCTGCGGCCACCCGTGCGTGACCTGGTAGACGATGTTCGGCGCTCCGACGAGAAGTGCGATCGCGACGCCCGCGAGCAGCCACTTCGACCAGAGCACCCGCCGGGGGCCGACGAGCGCAAGGCCTACACCGATCGCAGCGAGGGTCAGCAGGACCAGGTGCTTGTTGTACAGGGCGAGGCCGACCAGGAGTCCGACCGCGAGCCAGAGGCGCTCGTCGCGCAGCAGGGCGCGAACGACGAACAGCAGGATCGCGGCGCCGAGGAGCATGTCCAGGGTCGCCGTGAGCAGGACGTGGCCGAAGATCAGCGGGAAGGTGGTCGCGCTCACGGCCGCGGCAAGGGTCTGCGCCCCCGACCGCCGCCCAGCTCGCGGGCGAGCAGCGCGGTGAGGATCGCGGTGCCGGCGAGCGCCAGGGCTCCGGGCAGGCGCAACGCCCACAGGTGATCCCCGAGCAGCTCGACGGTCAACCGGGCCAGCAGCGGTGTGGCCGGTGGCTGGTCGACGTAGCCCCACGCCGGCTGCTGGCCGAGCAGGCGGAAGTAGAGCTCGTCGCGGTGGTAGCCGTAGCCCCCTGAGGTGGCCACCAGCACCATCCCGACCAGAGCCGCGACGGCGCAGACCGGACCCCACGCCATTGCCGGCCGGGCTGATGTGGCATGCGGGGCGATGCTCGTGCGGCGACTCGACTCCGACCGGTCACGGGGCCCGATCATCGCAGTGGGGTGGGTCCTGCGACGTCGTACTGGATCGAGCGCAGCGTGAACTCGCCGTACGTGAACGGCCCGTCGGGGCGCAGGTAGACCGCGCTTCCGCGGTGCATGAGGTGGCGCCCGTCGATGTCGCGGTACCCCGCGATCGGCGTTGACCAGCGGGCCGGGACGAACCGACCAGCACCGCCCTCCGGGCGGTCGTCGGACCAGAAGTCGACCAGTTCGTCGCGCATGTTGAAGACGAGGGTCGCCCTCACCGAATGGGGACCGTTCGTGAAGGTGACCGTGGCCGAACGGTCGTCCACGGCTCCCCAGGCGAGCCGCGGATCGAGCAGGGCCCCTGGCGCCATGAGGCACATGTCGTTGAGGACCGTCACGGTCTCGGCGGCGCTGATCTCGCCGCCTTGCAGGTCGACCATGCTCACGGTCGACGCGATCCGGACGGTGAACGTGGCCCGCTCCTGGCGGTACACGTGCAGAGCCCGGACCGGCAGCCCGAACATCCGGGCCTCCATGAGGAAGAGGCGGGCCGGCCGACCGAAGAAGCTGTACTGCACCGACCGGGCCCGCATCGGCTTCTGCCCCGGCTGGCGGTACATGTTCGCATCGAGGACGACGCGCATGTTCTGCGGTCGGGGCCGGCCGACCGCCCGCGACCGCTCGACGTACCGCCGGACCGGTGCCGGCATCCCGGCAAGGTCCGCGGGCGCGATCGGAGCAGCCGGGCGGGTGTCCGGGAGTGCGAGCGGCTGCTCGGCGAACGCCTCTGCCACGGCCCGGTCGTAGCGCGTGCGCAGCGACCCGACCTCCAGCGCTGGGGCAGTCATCTCCGCTCGACCCCCGGCTCCTCGCCCCGCTGGATGCCCAGGGTTGCGAGGAGGTCCTCGTGCAGCTCGAACCAGACCGCGTGGCACGAGTCGAGCCCCACGCCGTCGACCCAGGTACGCTCGCCCCCCTCGACCCGCGCCATCGCAGCGGCGTACCGGTCCTGGTACCCGGCGAAGCGCGCGAGCCGACCGGACAGCTCAGCGCACAACGGCCCGATCCGCCGTCCCAGCGATCCCAGCGAGTCCAGGACGCGGTCGTCCCAGCGGAAATCAGTGTGGTCGTTGGCTGCCATCGGCGAGCCGGGCAGCCCCCGGATCTGCCAGTCGGTGCACGCCGACTGGAAGCAGCGAGTTCAGCGGCAGGAACTCCGCGTGCGCCCGGGCCACCTCCGCTCCCGCCCCGGACTCGACCAGCTCCACCGCCAGCTGCCGCTCGTTCTCGACCCGGCCCGCGTCCGTGAGCGTCCACCCGCCGGAGCCGGCGAACTCGAAGTGCTGGACCCACCCGTACGCCTCGAAGTCGAGCAGGTGCTCGGCGACGTCGGCGACGTCCAGCGAGAACCGTCGCGCGATCGTGGGCGGCTCACCCATCCCCTTCAGCCGCAGGGCGTGCAGCGTCAGGAGAGAGGACGAGGAGGGCAGCGGCGTCACGGCTCCATCCTCCCCCAGCGAGGTCGCCTCCGATCACGCGCCCGCATGGTAGATCGAGACCTCCGCAGCCTTCACGGCGAAGTGCACGACGACGCCGGTCGCCAGATCCAGCTCGGCGACGGAGGCCGGCGTGATGTCGGCACTGATCGCGTCGAGGCGCACCCGGACGAGGTGCGCATGCGGTTCGAGGGCTTTGACCGCCCCGGTGAACAGGTTGCGCGGGCTGCCGCTGGGCGGGCTGCGATGGACGGACACGGCGCTGGGGCGGAACACCGCGACGGCGCGCTCACCCACGTCCAGCGGGCTGTCGGGCTGGCCCTGGACGACCGAGCCGGCGTCGGTTCGCAGGGTGACCGGGCCGTTCGCGGTGCCGGTGAGCATGTTCAGCCCGCCGATGCTGGCCGCGAAGGCACTGCGCGGCTGCCGCAGCACGTCGTGCGTCGAGCCGCTCTCGACCACCCGCCCGGCGTCGAGCACGGCGATCCGGTCGGCCAGCAGGACGGCGTCGAGGACCTCGTGGGTGACGAGGACGGCCGTGCGCCCGGCCAGCACGCGCCGAAGCGTCTGCCGCATGGCGGCGGCCACGTCGACGTCGAGGGCGGCGAGGGGCTCGTCGAGCAGCAGGAGGTCCGGTTCGGTGGCCAGGGCCCGGGCGAGGGCCACCCGCTGCGCCTGCCCGCCGGACAGCTGCGCGGGCCTGCGCCGGGCCAGGTCGACGGCCTCGATCTCGGTCAGCCACCGCTCGGCGATCGACCCGCGCCTCGGAGCGGGAGCGCCCGAGGCTCCGCGGTCCGAAGCGCGACGTTGTCGAGCACGCTCAGGTGCGGGAAGAGCAGGGGCTCCTGCGCCAGCAGGGCGACGCCCCGGTCGTGCGCCGGGACCCAGGTCGAGGGCTGCCCGGGCCCGGACGGGACCGCGAACAGGGTGCGCCCGTCGAGCTCCGCCCGCCCGGAGTCGGGCCGGACCAGGCCCGCGAGGATGCTCCAGCACACTGCTCTTGCCCGAGCCGTTCGGACCGATCAGCGCCAGCGTCCGGCCGCTCGACAGGTCGAGCTCGACGGCGAGGTCCCGGGCCGCGAGCGTGGCCGACAGGTGCAGGCTCACAGCCTGCTCGCCGACCGTCGGGCCAGCCCGATCACCAGCATCGACACGACGATGAGCACCAGCGACAGCGCGACCGCGGCGTCCGGGTCGGACTCCCGCTGCAGGTAGATCTCCAGGGGCAGGGTCCGCGTGGTGCCCTGCAGGCTGCCGGCGAACGTGATGGTCGCGCCGAACTCGCCCAGCGCCCGGGCGAAGGACAGCACGGCGCCGGACGCCAGCGCCGGGGCCATCAGGGGCAGGGTGACCCGGCGCAGGACGGTCGTCGGGGACGCGCCCAGGGTGGCGGCGACCGACTCGTAGCGCTGGCCGAACGTGCGCAGCGCGCCCTCGAGGCTGACCACGAGGAAGGGCATCGCGACGAACGTCTGGGCCATGACCACCGCCGTGGTCGAGAACGCGATCTGCAGGCCGGCCACCTCCAGCGAGTGCCCCAGCAGCCCCCGGCGGCCGAACGTGTAGAGCAGGGCGATGCCGGCCACCACGGGGGCAGGACCAGCGGCAGCAGCACCAGCGAGCGCAGCAGGTCCTGCCCGCGGAATCGCGCGCGGGCCAGGACCAGGGCCATCGGCACGCCGAGCACGACGCAGAGCCCGGTCGCGATCGTCGACGTCCGAAGGCTCAGCAGCAGGGCGGTCCGCGACGACTCCGAGGTGATCAGGGACAGGAAGTCCGCCCAGTCGACGCGGGTGAGCATCGCCGCCAGGGGCAGGGCGACGAACAGCATCCCGACCGCGGCCGGGGCGAACACCCATCCCGGCAGATCCAGCCGCGGTGGCTGGGCCGGGATGGCGCTACGGGGCACCGAACCCGGCGTCCGCGAGCACCTTCTGGCCCTCGGGTCCGGTGACCATCGCCTGGAACTGCTGCGCGAGGGCGGGCACCGCGCTGCCGGCGAGCACCGCGATCGGGTAGGAGTTGACGGCGTTGACGTCGGCCGGGATCTCGATCCCCGTGACCCTGCCGGCCGATCCCTGCACGTCGGTCACGTACACGACCCCGGCGTCGGCCTCGCCGGTCGCGACCTTGTTCAGGACGTCGGTGACCGACGGACTCCTCGCTGACCGGGTCCAGGGTGACCCCCGTGTTCGCCTCGACGCGCTGCGTGGCCGCGCCGCAGGGGACCTCCGGTGCGCACACGACCACCTGGACCCCGGGCCGCGCGAGGTCGGCGAAGCCGGCGATCCCCGCCGGGTTGTCCGGGGGCACGGCGATCATCATCGTGTTGGTGGCGAAGACCGTCGGTGTGCCCGAGAGCAGGTCGTCGCTCGCAGCCCTGTCCATGGTGCTGGTGTCCGCGGAGGCGAACACGTCCGCGGGCGCTCCCTGCTGGAGCTGGGCGACCAGGTCCGAGGAACCCGCGAAGTTGAACTCGACCGGCGCTCCCCGGGTGGGCGGCCTCGAACCGCTCGCCGATCTCGGTGAAGGTGGACGCTGAGCGACGCCGCGGCGAACACCATGAGCTCGCCGGCCGGGGCCGAGCCCGTCTGGTCAGCCGACTGGCCCGCGCCGGGGGCTCCGCTGCCGGAGCACCCAGCCAGCGCGGCCAGGAGGCCCGCTGCGGCGAAGACCGCCGTCATCCGGTTCAGACTCCCGGTCGTGACCGCGGGCTGGTGTGTGGCGCTCCCGCGCGGCGCCCTCCCCCTCCAGCGCACGTCGCGCTCGACCCGCCTCATCAGACCGTCCCCCTCGCGGTCTCGACGATCACGTTCGTGGACTTGATCACCGCGACGGCGACCGACCCCGGCTCGAGCGCCAGGTCGCGCACCGCCTCGGTGCTCATCAGCGACACCACCCGGAAAGGGCCGCACTGCAGCTCCACCTGCGACATCACGGCGTCGGACCGGATGCTGGTCACAAGCCCCACGAACCGGTTGCGCGCCGAGCTGGCGACCCCCGACACGTCAGGAGCGGTCGAGGCCTGCGCACGGGCGTACACGGCCAACTCGTAACCGTCGATGGTCTTGCGCCCGCCCTCACCCACGGTGGCGACCAGGGCGCCGGAGTCGATCAGGCGGCGGACAGTGTCGTCGCTGACACCGAGGAGGACCGCGGCATCGCGGATTCGCAACTGAGGCACGAGCGCAACACTACAGGCGCAGATGCGTGTGCAAGCGGCCGAAATAGAGCGCAGATGCCAAGACTCCGCCGACGCGCGTTCAGGCGTCGCCCCACGAGGGCGTGGGGGCCACGCCGGGGACGGCGTCGTCCCAGGCCACCCAGCCGAGTCCGCCGCCCTCGTCCCCGGATGCACGGGGCGGCGGCGTGAACCAGTCGTCCGGGACCGGTTCGTCGACCGCCTCGATCAGGACGTCGAACCCGCGCCCGGGCGCCGGTCCGCCGACCTCGCGAGTCGACACGCAGACCCCGGTGGCGACGTCGAGGGCGACACGGTGAGCGTCGGCGAACGGCCCGTCCGGGTCGCCGACCCCCTCGGCCAGCACGGCCTCGCGACACGGGAGCAGGGGGCAGCACGAGCACCTGGGGTCGTAGCCCTCGCGCGGTCGGACGGTCGCCCACAGCGTCGTGCGACCGTGCCGAACCCCTTCCACGATCGCATCGACCTCAACCGCCGAAGTGCCGTCGACCGAGTCGGCGAGCTCCCTCGGATTCAGCATCGCCACCCATCGGTAGGTCTGCCACATCGCATCGTCGACCCACACCCACGGGGGCAGCCGAACCGGCTCGACGACCAGGCCCTCGATGTCGCGGGCCGGTTCGGGGGCTGCTCGGTCGGTCCACCACACGGGCGTTGCCGGCTCGTCGGCCTCAGCGTGCACCTGCCGGCGCCCCAGCCAGCCGCGACACGCTCAGACCGCCGGCGGTGGGTGAGCCGATGCCGGGTTCGGCGTGCAGCAGCTGCCCATCCAGTCGCTCGATGCGCATCGCCTGCGGCCGACGGACCCACGCGCGCACCGGTTCGAGCTGCCCGTCCTCGTGCGTGAAGCGCATCGACGTCCACAGCCATGGGGACGACCTGGCCAGCCGCCGCCACCGTCCCACCGCGTCCACCCGCTCAGCATCCCATCCATCGCGGCGCTTGCCAGGTCGGCAGTTCGTCAGGCTTCCAGGGAGGCCCGATGTCCGAGCCGCCGTGGCTACTCGTCCTTGCCGACGATCTCGCCGCGCACCACGCCCGGTCCCTGCGAATGCCCTCCGGCGGGGCGCTCCGGCGCTCCCGGCGGGCTCGTGCCCGGCGGCGTGCGCGGACCGGTCGCCGCGTCCCCGTCCACCACCTGCCCCGGGATCACCTCCACCGGGACGACCGTGGTCCGCCGGACGCCGGTCGCATCCGTCACGGTGACCACGGTCACTCCGCGACTGCGCATGGCGGCCTCGGTGCCTCGCAGGACGTTGCCCGAGATCCACCGTTGCATGGGTGGCGCCAGGAGGATCAGGCCGACCAGGTCGAGGACCAGGCCGGGGATCGCGATGAACGCGCCGGCTGCGATCCGCCATCCGCGAGCGGGGGGCTGGCTGCGGGCACCCCAGCGCATCACGGCGATCCCCGCGACCACGTCGAGGAACAGCACGAGCAGGGCCATCGGCGCACCCAGCCAGTCGACCAGGGCGAGGACAGCTGCGACCTCGGCCACCGCCAGTGCGGCGAGCAGCGTCAGCGAGATCAACCTGGCCATCTAGCGTCCTCCTGCCGCAGCCCGCCGCGCAGACCTGGCGGCGCGCCGCCGGCCCACCGCGGCGCGGACCTTCTCGGCGCGCTCCTGGGCTCCCCACACCGTGACGCGCCAGAGCGCCTCCCGCACGATGCTGCCGCTCATCTTGGACGTGCCGTACTCCCGCTCGACGAACGTGATCGGCACCTCCCGCACGCGCATGCCGGACTGGACGGTGCGCCGGGCCATGTCGACCTGGAAGCAGTAGCCCTGCGAGGCCACGTTGTCCAGCTCGAGCCGGTGCAGCGTGCTCGCGCGGAACACCCGGTAGCCGCCGGTGGCGTCCTGCAGGGGCACGTCGAGCGCGAGCCGCGTGTAGAGGTTCCCGCCGCGCGAGAGGAACTCCCGGGACTTCGGCCAGTTGACCACCTCGCCACCGGGGACCCAGCGCGAGCCGAGCACGAGGTCGGCGTTCCGCAGGGCATCGAGCATCGCGGGCAGCTGCTCGGGCTGGTGCGAGCCGTCGGCGTCCATCTCGACCAGGACCTCGAACCCGGCGTCGAGGCCCCAGGCGAAGCCGGCCATGTAGGCCGCCGCGAGACCCTCCTTGCCCAACCGGTGCATGACGTGGATGTGGTCGTCGGCGGCGGCGAGCTCGTCGGCGATCCGTCCGGTGCCGTCCGGTGAGTGGTCGTCAGCGACGAGAATCTCCGCCTCAGGGACTGCCGCGCGCACCCGCGCCGTGATCCTCCTGATGTTCTCCATCTCGTTGTAGGTGGGGATGATCACAAGGATCCGGCCGAGGTCGGCGAACTGATCGGTCACCGGCTCATTGTCCCATGCGACCGCGTCCCGAGCCCGCAGCGAGCGATGCGGGCCCTCGCGGGCGGGCCGGCCTCAGGCCTCGGCGCGCCGCTCCTTGCGGCGCTGGCGCCGGCGCAGCATCCCCAGGCCGAGCCAAGCCACCGCGCCCAAGGCAGCCACCACGATCGTGTAGAGCCAGAGCGGCCAGGTGAAGTCGAAGAAGAGGAAGTGGAAGGTGACCCGCTCGGTGTTCTGCAGGATGAACAGGAGCAGGACGCCCAGGCCGGCACCTGCCACGATCACGCCGGTCGCGGGTCCGGCCGTGGCCGGCGTGGTGCTCGGGGAATCCGTGGGATCCGAGTCCAGGCCCATTTGCACTGCCCCCAATCTCGCGTCGGCCCCGGGTGAGGGGCGCCATGTGTGGCGCTACCAGTGTGGCAGCGAAGCTGCGGTTCAGCCTGACGGCGCACGGCTCACGGGACAGATTCGGCGCGGGCTGCGGGGTCAGTCGCCACCGGATGGTCGAACGTTGCCGGGGGCCTGGCGGGTCCGGCGGCGGCTGGCGACTCCGGCACCGACGAGTGCGAGCGCCGCCAGGAGCTCCGGCACCGCACCGAGACGCATCGCGGGAGTCCGCCCGGTGCGCATCGGCACCGCGGCGACGGTCGACTCGGCGGTGAACTCCGCAGTCCGCCACGCGACACCGCCGTCGGGCCCGATCACGGCGCTGATCCCCGACGTGGCCGCCACGAGCACGGTTCGTCCGCTCGCGACAGCCTGCACGCGGGTGATCTCCAGCTGCTGCTCGGGTTGGCCCGTGCCGCCGTAGGTTGCGTTGTTGGTCTGCACGACCAGTACCTGGCCGCCGGCATGCACCGCGTCGCGCACCAGCTCGTCGTAGGCGATCTCGAAGCAGATGACGACTCCGATCGGGACACCGCCGACGGTGAGGAATCCCACGTCGTCGCCGGCCGCGAAGTCGCGCGGGACGCGGTCGAAGCGCGTGATGAACCGGCTCAGCAGGTCGCGGAAGGGCAGGTACTCGCCGAACGGGACGGGATGACGCTTCGCGTAGTACTCCCCCGGCCCGGTCGCCGGGTCCCAGACCAGGCTGACGTTGAGGATCGTGCCGGGGTGCCCCGCACGCGGCTGGTCCGCAGGATTCGTCAAAACGCCGCCGACGAGGATCGGGGCAGCGATCGCATCGGCCGCCCGGTCGATCTGCGCCCAGGCGTCGGCGTTGCGCAGTGGGTCGACGTCCGAGGAGTTCTCCGGCCAGATCACCGCCACGGGCTGTGCCTGGCGCCCCGCGGCGACCTCGGCGGCCAGCGCCTCCGTCTCGGCGACATGGTTGTCGAGCACCGCCCGGCGCTGGGCGTTGAAGTCCAGGCCGAGGCGGGGCACATTGCCCTGCACCACGGCCAGCTGCTCGACCGGTCCGTCCGTGCTCCCGAGCTCCGCTCCGCGCACCAGGGCCCCGCCCATGGCGAGGACCGCCAGCAGAGACGCCGGTGCCAGCGCCACGACTGGCCGCACGGACCTCAGGGCTCCCCAGATGGCAAGCAGCGCCGTCCCACCGAGGGCGACCGCGAACGTCACCAGTGCCGCGCCACCCAGGGCCGCCCACCCGACCAGCACCGTGTCCGCCTGGCTGAACGCGAGCCGACCCCACGGGAAGCCGCCCCACGGGATCCGCGCCCGGAGGCCCTCCATGCAGACCCACAGGAGGGGCACGGTCACCACCCACCAGCGCCGCGCGAGCAGCGACGGCATGAGCGCTCCAGCCGCGGCCCAGAAGGCCGCGCAGAGCAGGCAGAGCAGGATCCAGGCGTCCGGCCCCAGGACGCGAAGCCAGCCGAGCAGGATCAGGAAGAAGACCATCCCCGAGGTGAACCCGACCAGTGCCGCGCGACCCCTGGGCAGGTCACGGAACGCGCCCACGAGACAGGCGAATGCGGGCAGTGCGACCCACCCAGCCAGCAGCGAGAAGGGCGCGAACGCGAACGCCAGCAGACCCGCAGCCGCGGCCGCGGCGGCCACCCTGCGTGGGAGCGCCGGAGCCACCACCTGGGCGGAGGTCGCAACGGTCACGGGCACATGATGCTGCAGGCCGGCAGCGACCGCTGGCGCACCCGCTGCCTGTGCTGCCGGGAGCCCCCGGACGCCGCGCACGGAAGGTACCGTCTCGATCGAGGCCGCCGGGACCAGGTAGGCGACCGCGCGCGATGGGTACCGATAGCCCGCCTCGCAGACGGTCATACGGGCACTTTGCGCGCGGTCGCCGTGGTGAGCCGATGGCACCGGACCCTGACGGTGCCTTCGCGCGCCATCGGCGAGAAGCCGGGGCAACGGGCGGCGGAGCCTCCGAGGCGGACACCCGTGCCCGGTCCATGCGCCGACCCTCACGTGGCCGCATCCCCCGGGGCCGGCAGGCCTCGCCGGCGCGGAGTCGGGGGCGAGGTGGATGGTCCGCCCTTCGAGCACCGTGGCCAGGCAGGTCGGGGCCGGCACGCCGGGCTCCAGCAGCGGCAGGCCGGGCGTGCCCGACCGGGGGTCGGTGCTCCAGTTGGCGACGCGCGGGTCGGGGGCCTGCACGGCGAGGGCCTCGACCGCCCAGACCGCGTAGGTGGCCGGCCCGCCGACCTCGAGGACCCCACCATCGTCGCGGCGTGCCGCCCGCCAGCCCCCGCGGGTGGCGGCGGCGAAGGCGGCCCGTCCGCTGAGCCGCGCCGACGGGTCGTGGTGCCACATGGCGGCCCGGACCCACTCCCAAGGCTCGATCGCCGTCACCGGGCTGTCCGAGCCGAACGCCAGTGAGACGCCCGCCCTGGACCAGCGCCGCGAAGTCCTGCAACCCGGCCGACCGGGCAGGTCCCAGCCGGGTGGCGTAGACACCGTCCGGGGAACCCCACTGCGCGTCGAACAGCGGCTGGACGCTGGCGACCACTCCGGCCTCGGCGAGGACCGCGGCGTGCTCCGGGCGGGCCATCGTGACGTGCTCCACGCGGTGCCGGGCGGCGCGCACGGCGGGCGGTCCGCACTGGTCCATCGCGTCGCGCAGGCCCGCGACGACGATGTCGAGGGCCGCGTCGCCGATGGCATGGAACCCCGCCTGCACACCGGCCCTCGTGCACGCCACGAGGTGCTCGGCCACGCTCGCGGTCTCCAGGTACCGGTTCCCGCGGGAGCCGGGATCGTCGGCGTAGGGCTCCCGCAGGAAGGCGGTTCGGGAGCCGAGCGCGCCGTCGACGAACAGGTCCCCGGCCGCCCCTTGCGCGCCCAGATCCAGCGCCGCGGCAGGACCCCCCGGCTCGCCCCAATAGGCCACCAGCTCCGGACCGACGGACGAGCGGGCGAGGGCGAGCAGGGCCCGCAGGTCGTCGGCTCCGTTGATGTCGGGACCGGCCGCCTCGTGCAGAGCGGCGACCCCGGCGGCGGCGGCGTGCTCCCGCGTCACCCGCTGGGCGGCATCCCGCAACCCCTCGGGCATCCCCTCGAGGACGTGCCGCCGGACCAGGTGGTGGGCGTCGGCGGTGACCCGACCGGACGCCTCGAACCCGCGCGCCTCCCGCAGGCCCGGTGTCAGGGCGACCAGGGCGCTGGACACGATCGCCGAGTGCACGTCGACGCGCGACAGGTACACGACCGATCCCCAGGTGGCCCGGTCCAGCTCCTCGCGCGTGGGTGGCGTCGGGTCCGCCCACAGTGACTCGTCCCAGCCGTGGCCGACGATGGGCCGGCCTCGCGCGCGACGGGCCTCGGCCGTGAGCCGATCCAGGAGCGCCAGCCGGCTCGGGACGCCCCGCAGGTCCAGACCGAGCAGCGTCAGGCCCGTGGCGGTGTGATGCACGTGCGCGTCGACGAACGCGGGGGCGACCAGCGCGCCGTCGAGATCCACGACCGCATCCGCGGAGTCCCGGTGCACCGCCGCGGCCGACGCGGGGCCGATCCAGGCGATGGTCCCGTCGACGACCAGCATCGCCCCGGCGTGCGGGACGGACGGGGCGTAGATGGGGCCACCGTGCAGGAGGAGCCTCACCGCAGGACCCGTTCGATCCGACGGTCCGGTACGAGCCACATCGCCGCGACCGCGACGTAGAGGGCGACCGAGGCCCACACCCAGACGAAGGCCAGCGGGATCGCCAGCGCGTAGGCGACCGGGGAGGCTGCGCCCCTTGAGGTCGCGGCCGACCGCCTGCGGCGAGGATCGAGTCGGCTCCCTGGCTGGAGATGATCTGGCGCTCGAGGAGGTAGTAGGCGATCGCGGCCATGAGCAGCACGAAGCCGTAGAGGGCGGTGGGCAGCGCGACGAAGTGGGTCTCGCCCATCCAGCCGGTCGCGAAGGGGAGCAGGGACAGCCAGAACAGCAGGTGCAGGTTGGCCCAGAGGATTCCCCCGGAGGTGCGTTCGACGGTCTGGAGCAGATGGTGGTGGTTGTTCCAGTAGATGCCGATGTACACGAAGCTCAGGATGTAGCTCAGGAGGACCGGCAGCAGCGGCGTCAGGTCCGCCCACTCACCTCCCTCGGGCACATGGAGCTCCAGCACCATGATCGTGATGATGATCGCCAGCACGGCGTCGCTGAACGCCTCCAGCCGGGTGGTGCGCATGTGCCGTCGCCTTCCGTTCCGGACTCGCCGAGGCTAGCCGCGGGCCAGGGCTCGGCCGATGACCAGCCGTTGGATCTGGTTGGTCCCCTCCACGATCTGCAGCATCTTCGCCTCGCGCATGTAGCGCTCCACCGGGAAGTCGGTGGTGTAGCCCGCGCCGCCGAGGACCTGCACCGCGTCGGTGGTCACCCGCATCGCGACATCCGTGGCCAGCAGCTTGGCGCGGGCCGCCGGCAGCGAGAAGGGCCGGCCGGCGTCCTTGAGCCGGGCCGCCTCGAGCAGCAGCGCGCGCGACGCGTGCACCTGCGTGTCCATGTCGGCCAGCATGAACTGCAGGCCCTGGAACCCGGCGATCGACTGGCCGAACGCCTGCCTGTCGCGGGCATACCTGACCGCCTCGTCGAGGGCTCCCCGCGCCAGACCGACCGCACACGCCGCGATGCCCAGGCGCCCGGTGTCCAGGGCCTGCATGGCGATCCGGAAGCCGTCCCCCGGGCGGCCCACGAGGTCCGCCGCCGGGACCTCGGCGCCCGCGAGGACCACCTGGGCGGTCGGCGAGGCCATCGCGCCCATCTTGTGCTCCGGGGTCGCGAACGACATCCCGGGGGTGGTCCCGGCAGCCACCAGGCAGCTGATGCCCTCGGGCCCTGACCCGCCAGTGCGGACCAGGAGGTTGTAGAAGTCGGCCACCCCGGCATGGGTGATCCACGCCTTCACGCCGGTGACCCGGTAGGTCTCGCCGGTCAGCTCGGCCCGCGTCGTCAGGGCGGCGGCATCCGACCCGCAGTGCGGCTCGGACAGGCAGTAGGCGCCGAGCGTCTCGCCGCCGAGCATCCGCGGCAGCCACCGCTCCCGCTGCTCGTCGGTCCCCCAGGCCACGACGGGGAAGCACGACAGCACGTGCACCGAGATCCCCAGGGGGATCGTCAGCCACCGGGCCGCGAGCTCCTCGAGCACCTGCAGGTAGACCTCGTAGGGCTGCCCGCCGCCGCCGAGCTCCTCCGGATAGGGAAGCGCCATGAGGCCGGCCTTTCCCACGGTCGCGAACACGTCGCGGGGGAACTCCCCGGCCGCCTCCGCCGCGGCCGCGCGGGGAGCCAGCTCGCGATCGGCGATCTCTGCGGCCAGGTCGAGCAGGTCGCCCGCCTCGGGTGTGGGCAGCATGCGATCGGTCACGCCGCCACGCTACCTCCCCCTCTGGTGGGAGGATGCCACCCATGCTGATGCTGCTGGACTCCGCCGGGCTGTACTTCCGGGCCTTCCACGGGGTCCCGGAATCCATCACCGCACCCGACGGGACGCCCGTCAACGCGGTCCGCGGGTTCTTCGACATGTGTGCCACGCTCGTCTCCACGCGCCGGCCGACCGGCCTGGTCGCGTGCTGGGACGACGACTGGCGTCCGCAGTGGCGGGTCGACCTCCTCGAGTCCTACAAGACGCACCGCGTGGCACCCGAGGGCGGCGAGGTGGAGCCCGAGTCGCTGAGCGCGCAGGTGGCTGTGATCGCCGACGTCCTGGCCGCCCTCGGGATCGCGCGGATCGGTGCGGCGGGCTTCGAGGCCGACGACGTCATCGCCACGCTGGCCCGTCGGCACGCCTCGCGCGGCGAGCCGGTGGAGGTCGTCACCGGGGACCGCGACCTCATCCAGCTCGTGGACGACCAAGCCGGCATCCAGGTCCTCTACACCGGGCGCGGGGTCCGCCAGGTCCAGGTGCTCGACGCTGCCGCGGTGGTCGCCGCGTACGGGGTCCGCCCCCAGCAGTACTGCGACCTTGCGATCCTGCGCGGGGACCCTTCCGACGGGCTCCCGGGCGTCCCGGGATCGGCACCAAGACTGCGGCGGGGCTGCTGGCGCGCTTCGAGGACATGGGGGCCATCCTGGCCGCCGTCGACGCCGGGCGCTCCGGGCTGTCCCCGCGGATCGCCGCCACCCTGGGCGCCAACCGCGACTACCTGGCCCGCGCGGAGAAGGTGGTGCAGGCGGCCGACGTGCCGCTGGCGGAGGTCGCGGTCCTGGTCCCGGCCGGGCCGGCCGACCCCGCAGCCCTGACGGCGCTGGCCGAGCGCTGGGGCATCGAAGCACCCCTCGAGCGGTTCCGGGAGGCCCTGTGGGGTGCCCCGCCGGCGTCAGCGTGACCGCGACGTAAGCGCGCCACCGGCGGTGGGCAGCCGGGCAGCCGGGTCCCTCCCCCGGCTCACTCGGCGATGTTGACGGCGACCACCCCGCGGCGCATCGAGTCGATCGCCGTTCGCGCCGACTGGGCCAGGGGCGTCCCCGGGCTCGCCGCGACCAGCTGGCCGAGGAAGTCCATGACCTGCTTGCACCAGCGCACGAAGTCGCCGGCGGTGAGATCCGAGCCGTCCAGCACGGAGCGCAGCGTCCCCCCCGCGGCCCAGCGGTGCACCGCCCAGGCGAACCCGAGGTCGGGCTGGCGGGTCGGTGGCAGCCCGTGGCGGCGCTCGGCCACCTCCAGCGTGCCCCAGGTCCGCAGCGTGCCCTCCAGCGTGGCCCGGATGGCGTGCGGGACCCGCGGCGGGGAGCCGCCGGCCTCCGGGTTGCCGCGGGCCTCGAACACCAGCGCCGAGCACGCCCCGGCGAGCTCCGCGGCCCCCAGCCCGTCCCAGAGGCCCTCGCGCAGGCACTGCATGGCCAGGAGGTCGGATTCCCCGTAGATGCGGCCGAGCCGCTGGCCGACCGCCGTCACCTCGGGGCTTTCCGCCGGGCCGGCCAGGTAGCCCAGCTCCGCGAGCAGCACGCAGATGCGGTCGAACTGCCGCGCGATCGAGTTGGTCCTGCCCTCCAGCCGAACTCGGATGGTGTTGGTCTCGGTGCGCAGCCGGTGGGCGCGCTCCGCCCATCTGGCGTGCTGCTCGCGGTCCGCGCAGCCGTGGCAGGGATGGGCGCGCATGCGGGCGCGCAGCGCGGCGAGGTCGGCGTCCTCCTCGTGTGAGCGGGCGCGCCGCCCGTTTCGGGGGACGTCCAGCCCGTCGGTGCGGGTCCGCAGCACCGCGGCCAGTTCCCGCCGGGAGTTCGCCGACCTCGCCGAGAACCCCCGCGGGATGCGCACCCGATCGAGCACCTGGGGCGCGACGGGAAAGTCCACGGTCCCCAGTCGGCGCACCTGCCGGTCGATCGTCAGGACGAAGGGCCGCGGGTCCTCGCCCAGGGAGAGCCCCGGGTCGAGGACGACGGCCACGCCGGCCCGGCGCCCGGTGGGGACCACGATCACGTCACCCGGCACCAGGTCGGCCAGGGCCTCGGCGGCCTCGTTGCGTCGGGCGGCCGCCCCCGCCCGGGCCATCCCCTTCTCCCGGGCCGACAGATCCTGGCGGATCTGCGCGTAGCCGGCGAAGTCGCCGAGGTGACAGGTCATCGCGGCCTCGTACCCGGCGATGGCCTCCTCGTTGCGCTGGACCTGGCGCGCGAGCCCCACGATGCCGCGGTCGGCCTGGAACTGTGCCAGGGACGACTCCAGCACCTTGCGGGCGGCGGGCTTGCCGAGCTGTCCGACGAGGTTGACCGCCATGTTGTAGGTCGGCCGGAAGCTGGAGACCAACGGGTAGGTCCGGGTGTGGGCGAGGCCGGCCAGCTCCGAGGGGTCGATGCCCTGGTGCCAGACGACGACCGCGTGCCCCTCGATGTCGATGCCGCGCCGGCCGGCCCGTCCGGTCAGCTGCGTGTACTCCCCCGGCGTGATCGGGGCATGGGTCTCGCCGTTCCACTTGACCAGCCGCTCGAGCACCACCGCCCGCGCGGGCATGTTGATGCCCAGCGCGAGCGTCTCCGTGGCGAACACCACCTTGACCAGCCCCGCCTGGAACAGCTCCTCGACGGCCTGCTTGAAGGTGGGGATCATCCCGGCGTGGTGCGCGGCGAACCCTCGTTCGAGACCGTCCAGCCAAGCGTCGAACCCCAGGACGGCCAGGTCCGAGGGCGGCAGGTCGACCACCCGCGCCAGGACCCGCTCACGGATCTCGAGGCGCTCGGCGGTCGTGGTCAGCGAGAGCCCGGCCTGCAGGCACTGCTCGACCGCGGCCGCGCATCCCGCCCGGCTGAAGATGAAGCTGATGCAGGGCAGCAGGCCGGCGCGCTCGAGGGTGCGCACCACGTCCGGGCGCTGGGCCCCCGGCACGGTTCGCGGCCGCCGCCCGCCGCGCGCGGGTCGTCCGGGGGCCGGCCGGTTCGGGCCGCCGGCCCGGCCACCGCCGTCGCGGAAGTCCCGACGCGCCTTGTCGATGCGCTGGTCGTTGCGAGCCAGCCGGATCAGCTCCGGGTTGACCGCACGTCCACGCTCGTCGACGAACAGGTCGTGCAGGCTCCCGTCGGCGATGACGTGCTGCCAGAGGGGCACCGGCCGTTCCTCCTCGACCACGATGTCGGTGTCGCCGCGGACCTCGGCGAGCCACGCGCCGAACTCCTCGGCGTTGCTCACCGTGGCCGACAGCGCGACCACGCTGACGTGCTCCGGGAGGTGGATGATGACCTCCTCCCACACCGGTCCCCGTTCCCGGTCGGCCAGGTAGTGGACCTCGTCCATCACCACGAACTCCAGTCCGGTGAGGGTGTGGGATCCGGCGTAGAGCATGTTGCGCAGGACCTCGGTGGTCATCACTACGACCGGCGCCTCGCCATTGATGGAGTTGTCCCCGGTGAGCAGGCCCACCCGGTTGCTGCCGTAGCGGGCGACCAGGTCGTTGTACTTCTGGTTCGACAGCGCCTTGATGGGGGTCGTGTAGAAGCACTTGGTGGCGCGTTCGACCGCCAGGTGGACGGCGAACTCCCCCACCACTGTCTTGCCGGATCCGGTCGGCGCCGCAACGAGCACGCCCCGGCCCGCCAGGATGCTGGCGCACGCCTTCTCCTGGAACGGGTCCAGGCCGAACTCGTAGAGTCCGCGGAACCGGTGCAGCGCGCCGTCGTGCATGGCGCTGACGGTATCCCGTCCGACGGTCGGGGGTGGGCGAGCCACCGAACCCCGCGGATCAGGGCGTGAATCCTCGCGCCCCTTCCGGTCGAATAGCGGGTGCTGCAGACCCCGCGCCAGCAACCTCGCGCCCCTTCCGGTCGAACCCGCCCGGATTCGTCGCCCGGGAACGACCGGAGCGAGCGCGAGGTTGGCATCAGAGCCAGGTCGATCCGGTTCTTTCGACCGGAACCGGCGCGAGGTTCCGCCTACTCGGGGACCAGCACCCGCACCGCGTCCGGCACCGCCGCGACGGTCACCGGCAAGGGCGCCACGCGCTCGCCGTCGGCGTAGGCGACCTGTCCCGGCGCGTCGAGGAAGGCCGTCTTCACCAGGCGGGAGTCGACCTCCGGATGCGCCAGGTGCTTGCCGGAGTAGACCTTCGGGAACACCCTCAGGAAGCTGCGCCGGGGCATGCTGCGGACCCACACGAGGTCGAGGAGCCCGTCGTGCAGGTCCGCGCCGGCGCAGACCTGCATCCCGCCTCCGAAGGACGGCCCGTTGCCGATCGAGACCAGCATCGCGTCCTCGGCGATCTCCTCGCCGTCGATCTGTGCGCGGTACGGGATCGGGCGGAATGCGCGCAGCTCCTCGAGCATCGCCCGGATGTAGAGGGCGCTCCCACTGGGCCAGGTCATGCGGTTGGCCCGCTCGTTGGCACTCGAGTCGAATCCCGTGGACAGCACGCACAGGAAATGCTTGACCGTCCCGTCCTCCGCCTCGACCCTGCCGACGTCGAACGTGCGCGTGGCGCCGGCCAGGATGACCGCCACTGCGGCCGCCGGGCTGCCCTTCGACAGGCCGACTGCCGCCGCGCCGTCGTTGCCGGTGCCGAGCGGGACGATGCCCAGTGCCGTGCGCGTGCCCACGACATGCTGCAGCGCCTGGTGAACGGTCCCGTCCCCGCCGACCGCGACGAGGACGTCCAGCCCGTCGGCCATCGCCTCGGCCAGCAGCCTTTCGGCATCCTCGGCGGAACGGCCCTGGATGGCCCGCACGCGGTCCCCCCGACTGGCCAGACCGCTCAGGACGGCGGCGCGGGCAGTGCCCCCGCCGGCCAGCCCCGGACGCGGGGTTGATCAGGACTCCGATTCGTCTCTCCACAGACGGGGAGGGTACTGCAGCACTGAGGCGCCCTGGTCGTGAGGGCGGTTCGCGAGCCGTCCTCAGTCCAGCGGGGACGTCTCGTCGTCGCCCCACTGCGGCTCGGCAGGCCTCCGACGCGCCCGACGCCGGTCGTTGGCCCAGCAGATCACGCCCGCGAGCAGCATGAGCAGCAGCATCGGGACGGCCAGGAGGGCGAGGTTGAACGGATCCCCGGTGGGCGTGGCCGCGGCGGCGAACACCACGACGCCGACGACGATGTAGCGCCACCAGGACCACAGCCGGCGGGCGGTCAGCACCCCGGCGAAGTTCAGCCCCACGACCAGGATGGGCAGCAGGAAGCCCAGCCCGAACACGAGCATCATCCGCAGGAAGAACGACAGGTACCGGTCGACGGAGATGATGTTCTCGATGTTCTCGGGGGTGAAGCCGAGCAGGATCTCCAGGCCCCGGGGAAGGAACGTGTACGCGAGGAACGCCCCCGCCAGGAACATGGGGGTCGCGACCATCGCGAATCCCAGGGCCCACCGACGCTCGTTGCGGTGCAGGCCCGGGGTCACGAACCTCCAGAGCTGGTACAGCCAGACCGGGGTCGCCAGCAGCACGCCGGCGACGCCGGCCACCTTCAGCTGCATGACGAACGGGTCGGCGACCCCCGTGAACGCCAGTGTCATCTCGCGGCCCTCGGCCTCCGCCGCCGCGACCACGGTGTCGAACGGCGCGCGGATCACGGCGAAGATCTCGTCGTAGTAGATCCACGCCACGGTCATGCCCACGACCACCGCCACCAAGGACCTGACCAGCCGGGAGCGCAGCTCGACGAGATGCTCGCGCAGGGGCATCTCCCCAGCACGCTCGGCGGTGTGACCCTTGGTTCCGCCGGGCACGGGCGGGGCGCTCACGCCTGGTGCGGCTGTCCGGGCGGCGTCGGCGGGGCCGGCTCGACCGGAGCGGGCGCCGTGCCGGGCTGGACCTGGATCACCACCTCAGGTGCGGGCACTCCCGCCGCGGGGGCGGAGGCGACCTGACCCGTCGGCGCGTCGGAGTCCATCAGGCCCTTGGTCTCCGCCTTGAAGATCCGCAGCGACCGACCGAGGCTGCGCGCCGCCTCGGGCATCCGCTTCGCGCCGAAGAGCAGCAGGACGATCAGGATCAGGATGAGCAACTCCGGGCCCTTGAGATTGAACGGCATGGGAACCTCCAAGCGCATCGCCCGCACGGACGGGATGACAAGAGCGTACGACCGTCCTGCCCGCTTCCCAACCGGAGGCCAGCCCCTCGCCG
The DNA here is from genome assembly GCA_963793175.1 of uncultured Actinomycetes bacterium. Classification (GTDB taxonomy): domain Bacteria; phylum Actinomycetota; class Actinomycetes; order S36-B12; family CAIYMF01; genus Prado023. The sequence goes on along the minus strand of CAWBYT010000008.1, from coordinate 119,377 downwards.
CCTCAGACCTCCTGGTCGGCGGCTATCACGACGTCGTCGACGGACTCGAGCCAGAGCACGAAGTCCAGCAGGCTGTCATTGGTCAGCGGGGTGGAGGTGCGCTCCAGGATCCGGGACTCGAGGTACTCCAGCGGGATGGACAGGAGGTCCACGCGGACCCCGGCGCCGCTCAGCAGCTGGACGACGTCCTCGTCGGCCGGCTTGCAGACGCTGTCGGCACAGCCGACGCAGGTGAACGTGTAGGTGGACCAGCCGAGCTCGCGGGCGACCGTCACCCGCACGTCCTCAGGAACGAGGTCGACGTCCCCACAGCGGGGGCACGTGGCCTTGATGGTCGTCATCCTCCACCTCCTCACGCTCAGGCTGGCCGGTGCGGTGGTGCTCTCGAAACCAGATGGAACGTCAACAATTCGACAGCGCAAGGGAATCATGAGACCCAGGGGGGGTGTGATGCAACTCACTCCGGCGCGTTTCGCGTGGAAATGTTCCGGACGTGCACCGCACGAGCCGCCCTGGCCGAGCCCACCACCTCCTCGACCAGCCATTCCGGCTCGCGGAGCACGACCGTGCCGGCGGACCCCAGTACGAGGTGACGGGCCCACGCGAAGTCGCCCACTGGCAGCTCGGCGCGCACCCGGCCGTCGGGGAGGGCCCACCTGCGCGACACGGGATGGCGGTCCAGCAGCGCCGCGCCCGGCGGGACGTCGACCCGTACGACCCGGCCGGTCGACCCCAGGGCCACGGCCATCGGCTCCACCTCGCCCGGGACTTCGAGCGTGCGGGCCGGCAGGCCGCTGACGGCGATCGCCTGGATCCGGTCGACCCGGAACATCCTCAGGCCGCCTGCCGATCGGCAGTAGCCACGCAGGTAGCCGTAGCCGTCGACCACGACGACCCCCAGCGGGTCGACGATGCGCTCGGTCACCTCGTCCCGGACGGCCCCGAGGTAGGTCAGCTCCACGGCCCGTCCGTCGGCCAGCGCCGTCTCGACCGGGCCGACGACATCTGCCGGCAGGTCGACCCGCACGGCGAGCGCACCAGGGGCCGGGGCACGCCGACCCAGGGCCGCGGTGAGCTTGCCGGTCACCGTCGCCAGCTCGCCGCTGTCAGCCGCGCCCGGAACGGCGGCCAGCGCGTTGAGCGCCACGACGAGGGCGAACCCCTCGTCGGGGGTCAGTGTCAGGGGCGCGTCGAGGTCTAGCGCGTCGATGACCTCGATGGCCCCGCCGTCCTCCCAGTACTGGATGTCGAACAGCGTCCAGTCGTCGGCCCCCGAGGTGATGAGGGAGCCCAGGTCGGCCAGCAGCTGCTCCTGGGAGATGCCGAAGTGTGTGGCGGCCTCGGCGATGCGGATGCCGCTGTTGGCCGCGAGCCACGGCACCAAAGCGAGCAGCCGGGCGAACTGGGCGGTGCCCGGCCCGCCGGGCTGCGCACCGGCCGTGAGCGGACGACCGGCTGCCGGCGCCTCCGAGGTGAGCGCGGCCAGCAGCGCATCGAGCTGCGCGAGCGCCTCGTCGACCGCGGCGGGTGGGCCCATGACCTGGACGCCCGTGCCGTAGGCGAGGACGGAGCCGACACCGGCGCCCAGCTCCTCGACGGGCAGCGTCACCAGCTCGGTTCCGTCGGCGGCCAGGCCAGTGGCCGTCGCCCGCTGGCGCAGCGCGGCGGCCACGCCGGGGGCCAGCCCCAGGTCGAGGGTGATGGCGTCGCCATGGGCGAACCGGCCGATCGCCTCGGCCGCGTCGAACCCGTCGGGGATCTCGTAGGGGGCAGCCGCGGGGTCTGGGCGCACCGCACCCTCGATCCGCGATGCGCGGAAGACCCGCACGTCGCCCCGTACCGTGTCGAACCCGACCAGGTACCAGTGCCCGACCCACCACACCGTGCCCCAGGGCTGGACGAAGCGCGCCTCCGGCTGCGCGTCGGTGGCCTTGCGGTAGTCGAAGATCACCGGCGTGCGCCGGCTGGTGGCCTCTATGAGGGCATGCACGGCAGGGGACTCCAGCGACAGCCCGGCGATCGGGGCCGCCCCCGGCACGGTCGAGCGCATCCCAAGCTGGGCCTCGACCTTGCGCAGGGCGTTGAGCGCCGCGGGCGCGAGGTCGGCGCGCTGCCACACGCGCGCGGCCAGGCCGAGCACCGCCAGCTCGGCCCGGTCGAGGTCCAGTGGCGGCAGCGTCCAGTCCCCCTCGATCCGGTAGCCGGTCACCACCCCGGACGGGTCCGTGATCGTCACGACCGGCACGCCCAGCGAGCGCAGCTCGTCCTTGTCGCGCTCGAACATCCGCTCGAACGCCGCCAGCGAGCCGTCGTGGCTCGTAGCCGCGCACCACCGTTCGGAGGTGGTCGCGGTCCAGCCCCACCCGGGTGGCGCGCAGCGCCATCACGAGGTTGAGCAGCCGCTCGGCCTTCGTGTACGGCTGGATCCCCCGGTCGTCCAGGGGCTGGGGCATCAGCGAACCTCGAGGGCTGACGAGGTCATGTCAACCGGTGACGGCGAGCAGGTCGATCACGAAGATCAGGGTCTTGCCGGACAGCGCGTGCCTGCCGCGCTCGCCGTATGCCAGCCTCGGCGGGATCACCAGCTCCCGACGGCCGCCGACCCGCATGCCGGGGATGCCGTCCTGCCAGCCCTGGATGAGCCCGGAGAGCGGGAATGCGATCGGCCTCGCCGCGGTCCCAGGACGAGTCGAACTGGTCGCCGCTCGCGTAGTCGACCCCGAGGTAGTGGACGGTGACGCGGGAGCCCTCGACGGCCTTAGCACCGTCGCCCACCACGATGTCGCGGATCACGAGGTCCGTCGGCGGGGGGCCGTCCGGGAAGTCGATCTCGGGCTTTGTCAGGTCGGCCATGGGGTGCCTCTCGGGTCGGCGGGTCGGGTCGTTCGGGCAGGGTGGGTCGTGGGCGGGCGTCAGGGCGAGGCGGTCTCCTCGACCAGGTCGACGACGAAGACCAGCGTCTCGTCCGGTGCGATAGCAGGTGGGTTCCCCGCATCGCCGTAGCCCAGGCTGCCCGGGATGATCGATGAGCCGCCGACCGCCCGGCTTCATCCCCAGCAGTCCCTGGGTCCATCCCGGGATCACCTGGTACAGCCCGAAGGTCACCGGCTCTCCGCCCTCCCAGGACGCGTCGAAGACCTCGCGCGACTGCTCGCCCATCCCCACGTAGTGGACGGTCACGACGGCCTGTGGCGAGTCCACGGGGTCGCCCTCGCCCTCGTACACGTCGGCGACGAGCAGCTCCTCGGCGGGACCGAAGTCGTCGGCAAGGGTGATCGTGGGCTCCTCGCCCTCGGCGCCCGTGACGGTCACGCCCTCGTAGGTGAAGGTGTCCCCGTCCGTGGTGCCGGCACCCGGGGTGGGTGCGACGACGGCGGGGGCCGCGGCTGAGGTCGTGGGCGACGAGCCGTCCGCCGCCGCGTCGGCCGCCGTCGCATCGTCCGTCGAGTCCGACGAGCAGCCCGAGAGGGCCAGGGCGAGGACGAGGGCGGCAGCGGGCAGGGCGCGATGGAGCAGGGCGCGATTCACCCGGCGCACTCTAGCGTCGCCGGGCGGCGGGGCCGAAATCGCGGGTCACATCGACTCGATCAGCCGGGTCACCCGCTCGTCGGACGACTTGAACGGGTCCTTGCACAGAACGGTGCGCTGGGCCTGGTCGTTGAGCTTGAGGTGGACCCAGTCGACGGTGAAGTCGCGACGCGCCGCCGTGGCGGCGTTGATGAACTCCCCGCGCAGGCGCGCGCGGGTCGTCTGCGGCGGCGTCGACTTGGCCGCGAAGACCTCGACGTCGCCGCCGACCTTCGCCGCCAGTCCCTTGGCCTCCAGGAGGTTGAACAGTCCGCGGGTCCGCGAGATGTCGTGGTAGGCCAGGTCCAGCTGCGCTATCCGCGGCGAGCTCCAGGTCAGGTCGTGGCGCTGGATGTAGCGCTCCAGGAGCCGGTGCTTGATGACCCAGTCGATCTCGGTGTCCACGGCGTCGAGGTCGCCGGTGGACACGGCGGTCAGGGTTCGTCGCCACAGCTCCAGGACCCGGGCGTAGATGGGCACGTCGGCCAGCCCGGTGCTCCGGGCGAACTGCTCGACGCGTTCCAGGTAGTCGGCCTGGATCTGCCACGCCGAGAGCATCCGGCCGTTGGCCAGGCGGACCGCGCGCGTCCCGGTCAGGTCGTGGCTGATCTCCCGGATGGCGCGGATCGGGTTCTCCAGCGTGTGGTCACGGATGCTGACCCCGGACTCGATCATGCGCAGGACCAGGTCGGCGCTGCCGACCTTGAGCAGTGTGGTCGTCTGGCTCATGTTCGAGTCGCCGACGATCACGTGCAGGCGGCGGAAGCGCTCGGCGTCCGCGTGCGGCTCGTCGCGGGTGTTGATGATCGGCCGCGACCGGGTGGTGGCCGAGGAGACGCCCTCCCAGATGTGCTCCGCGCGCTGGCTGAGGCAGAACGTGGTGCCGCGCGGGGTGGGCAGCACCTTGCCCGCGCCGACGATCAGCTGCCGGGTCACCAGGAACGGGATGAGGGCGTCGGAGACCTTGGAGAACTCCCCGACGCGCCCGATGAGGTAGTTCTCGTGGCAGCCGTAGGAGTTCCCCGCGGAGTCGGTGTTGTTCTTGAACAGGTAGATGTCGCCGTCGATGCCCTCCTCGGCCAGCCGCCGCTGGGCGTCGGTGACCAGGCCCTCCACGATCCGCTCGCCGGCGCGGTCGTGGATCACGAGCTCGCGCAGGTCGTCGCACTCCCCGGTGGCGTACTCCGGGTGGCTGCCGACGTCGAGGTAGAGGCGCGCGCCGTTGCGCAGGAACACGTTCGAGCTGCGCCCCCAGGCCACGACCCGCCGGAACAGGTACCTCGCGACCTCGTCGGGACTCAGCCGGCGCTGCCCGCGGAACGCGCAGGTGACGCCGTACTCGGTCTCCAGGCCGTAGATCCGCCGGCCGAGCGGGTCAACCATCGGCGAGCTCGCGCAGCCTGTCGCGGCCGATCCGCCGGAACGTCCGGCGCGGTCGGTCACGCTGCAGCAGCGCGACCTCGAGGTCGTCGAGCGAGATCTCCCGGGGACCGTTCGCCGCCTGCGCGCCCGCCTGCCCGGGCGAGCTGGCCAGGGCCGCGATGGCCAGGCGGATCCCCTCCGGCAGCGACATGCCGGCCACCCAGTGCTCGGCCAGGTGGGCCGCGATCGACTCCGACGAGCCGCCCATCGCGACGAACCCGTGCTCGTCGGCGACCGACCCGTCGAACGTCAGCCGGTAGATCTGGTCCTCGGCCGGGGCCGGCGCCGACCTCGGCGACGACCAGCTCGACCTCGTAGGGCTTGGCGGCCTCGGTGAAGATCGTGCCCAGCGTCTGGGCGTAGGCGTTGGCCAGGCTGCGGCCTGTGACGTCACGCCGGTCGTAGGAGTACCCGCGCATGTCGGCCAGGCGCACGCCGGCCACGCGCAGGTTCTCGAACTCGTTGTACTTGCCGACGGCCGCGAAGCCGATCCGGTCGTAGATCTCGCTGATCTTGTGCAGGGCGCGAGACGGGTTCTCGGCGACCAGCAGGATCCCTTCGGCGACCTGCAGGACGACCACGCTGCGGCCCCGGGCGATCCCCTTGCGCGCGTAGTCCGCCTTGTCCTTGATGAGCTGCTCGGGCGAGACGTAGAACGGCGTGCTCATGACTCGGCCTGACCGATGCTGGCCACGGGACCGTCGGGGCGCTGCATCCTGCGGAAGACCACCTCCTGGCAGATCCGGGCCAGCTCGTCCGGGTCGACGCGGCGGAACCCGCTGGCATCAACGACCGCCACAACAGGGAAGATCCTGCGGGCGAGGTCCGGTCCGCCAGTCGCGGAGTCGTCGTCGGCGGCGTCGTAGAGCGCCTCGACGCAGACCTCGACCGCCTCCGTCTCGGCCAGATCCCTGCGGTAGAGCTTCTTCAGGGCGCCCCGGGCGAACATCGACCCGGACCCGACTGAGTAGAAGTCGTGCTCCTCGTAGCGCCCGCCGGTCACGTCGTAGGAGAAGATCCGACCGGTGCTGTGCGCCAGGTCGTAGCCGGCCAGCATCGGCACCGCGGCCAACCCCTGCATCGCCAGCGCGAGGTTCGACCGCAAGCAGGGCCGCCAGCCGGTTCGCCTTGCCGTCCAGCGACAGCGCCGAGCCCTCGATCTTCTCATAGTGCTCGAGCTCGACCTGGAACAGCCGGACCAGCTCGATGGCGATGCCCGCGGAGCCGGCGATGCCGATGCAGGAGTGCTCGTCGGCGGGGAACACCTTCTCGATGCTCCGCTGGGCGATGACGTTGCCCATGGTCGCCCGGCGGTCGCCGGCCATGACCACGCCGCCGGCCCAGGTCGCGGCCACGATGGTGGTGCCGTGCGGCGCCTCGAGCGTGGCGCCGCCGGAGTTGGCAAGGTGCCCGAGCAGCTCAGGTCGGTGCTGGGCGAGGAACTGCGCGAAGGACGCCTCACCCACCAGCGAGAAGGCCGCGGGCAGCCTGCCACTGGTCACCTACTGGCCGCCCTTCTGGACGAACCCGCGGACGAACTCCTCGGCGTTCTCCTCGAGCACGTCGTCGATCTCGTCGAGCAGCGCGTCGACGTCGGCGTCGAGCGCCTCCTTGGTCGCTGCCGGGGCGCTCGCCGTCTCGACCACCTCGGCGTCGTCCTCGTGGCGGGCCCGCTGATGCTCGCTGGACTGGCTCATCTCGTCCTCCTCTGGTCGACTCCGACCCTAGTGCCGATCACCGTTCCGGACATCCCAAAGGCCCGGATTCCCCACGGCGAGCCGCCGTCAGGCGCTGCGGGCCCCGGTCAGGTCCCCCGCAGTGCGGCCACCAGCTCGCCGACGGTGCCCACGGATCCCATCAGGTCTTCGACGAGCGCCCGCGTGCCGCGACGCGGGTCCGTGGTCGGGACCCGGACCAGCGCCGAGGTGCCGGGCACGTCGAAGATGACCGAGTCCCAGGAGGCGGCCGCCACCTCGTCGCCGAACCGGCGGACGCACTCGCCGCGGAACCAGGCGCGGGTGTCGTCCGGAGGCTCGACGATCGCGCGGGCGACCTCCGCGTCGGTGGTGATCCGGCGAAGGGATCCGCGCAGCTCGAGCCGGTGGGCCAGGCCGCGCTCGGGCCGGATGTCGGCGTACTGCAGGTCGACCGCGGCCAGGCGGTGCGCCGACCAGCCCAGCGAGTCCCTCCGGCGGTACCCCTCCAGGAGCGCCAGCTTGGCCACCCAGTCGAGCCGGTCGGCCAGGGCGCCGGGCTCGGTCGCGAGGCCCTCCAGCACCTCCGCCCAGAGGTCGAGGATCTCCTTGGTCAACGGATCGGGTCCCCCCGGAAGCGCCGCGCAGTGAAGCGCCGCGGCGTCGAGGTACGCCCGCTGGATCTCCAGCGCCGTCAGGGGCGGGCGCCCGATGCACTCCAGCCGCTCGGCCAGGGTCAGGTCGTGGGACACCCGGTGGATGGCCGAGACCGGGTTCGTCAGAGTGATCCCGAGGTCGGGCCCACCGGCCTCGATCATGGCCAGGACGATCGCGGTGGCACCCAGCTTGAGGAACGTCGCGGTCTCGGAGAGGTTGGCGTCCCCCACGATCACGTGCAGGCGCCGCCACAGGGCGGGGTCCGCGTGCGGCTCGTCGCGGGTGTTGATGATGGGCCGCTTGAGGGTCGTCTCCAGCCCCACCTCGACCTCGAAGAAGTCCGCGCGGCTCGAGATCTGGAAGCCGTCGCGGCGGCCGTCCTGGCCGAGGCCGACCCGGCCGGCCCCGGTGAACACCTGCCGCGTGACGAAGAACGGGAGGAGCGCGTCGACGATGCTGCGGAACGGCGTGTGCCGGTCCATCAGGTAGTTCTCGTGGGTGCCGTAGGAGGCGCCCTTGCCGTCGGTGTTGTTCTTGTACAGGACGATCTCGTGGCCCCCGGGCAGCGTCCGGGCGGCCCGCGCGGCGCGCTCCGCGATCACCATGCCCGCCCTGTCCCAGAGGACCGCGTCCCGCGGGTTGGTGACCTCCGGGCTCGAGTACTCGGGGTGGGCGTGGTCGACGTAGAGCCGGGCACCGTTGGTCAGCACGACGTTGGCCGTGCCCACGTCGTCGGTGAGTTGCGTCGGGTCGGCATCGGCGCGGGTCATGTCGAAGCCGCGGGCGTCGCGCAGCGGCGACTCCTCGTCGTAGTCCCAGCGGTTGGCCAGGGCACCTGCCCGGCCGGCCACGACCGCGTGGGCGTTGACCACCAGCCCGGACATCCGCACGGGGTTCGCGTTCGGGTGGCCCGGATGGCTGATCCCGAACTCGGTCTCGAGCCCCATCACGCGGTGCACCGACATGGGCCACAGCATAGGCGGGTGCGAATCGCCCGGTTCGTCCGCACGATTCGGGATCCGGGCAGCGTCGAGGGCGGGGCCCACTGGGAGCACCCGCCCTCGACGGTCAGCTTTGTTCAGTTGTGACGGGGGCCGAGCCCTACCGCCGCGGGGCTCCCGGCAGGTCGAGGATCTCCCCCTTGAGGGTCTCGGCACGGGTGCCGAAGATCGCCTGCATGTTGTCGCCGACCTCCAGCACGCCGGCGGCGCCCAGGGACTTGAGCTTGGCCTTGTCGACCTTGCTCTTGTCCACCACCGAGATGCGCAACCGGGTGATGCACGCATCGACGGTCGTGATGTTCTCGAACCCGCCGAACGCTGCCAGCACCTTGGCGGCCTGCGACATGTCGGCCTCGACGGCGGCGGTCTTGATGGCCGCGGCCTTCTGCTCGTCGGTCAGCTGCAGCTCGTGCTCGCCGTAGTCGGCGATCGCGTCGGCATCGGGCTCGCGACCCGGTGTCTGGAGATCCTTCCACTTCACCGCCCAGGTGAACAGGAAGTAGTAGACGGGCACCAGGATCGCCCCGAGGATCAGGACGTTCCAGAAGGGCTCCTGCGTCGACCCGTACGGCAGCAGGCCGAACAGGAAGAAGTCGATGAAGCCGCCTGAGAACGTCAGGCCGATCTGCGTGCCGGTGATGAACATGATCATGAACGACAGCCCGGCCAGGACGGCGTGGATGCCGAACAGCCACGGGGCGATGAACAGGAACGTGAACTCGATCGGCTCGGTGATCCCGGTCAGGAAGGAGGTCAGCGCCGCCGAACCGAGGATGCCGGCGGCGATCTTGCGCTGGCTGTCCTTGGACTGCCGGTACATGGCGTAGGCGGCGGCCGGTAGGCCGAACATCATGAACGGGAACTTGCCGGTCAGGTACCTGCCGGTCCCGTCCGTGAACTCCGGGGTGTTCGTGGTCTCCACACCGTTCAGCACCGGGTTGGGTGTGACCCCGCCGCTGATCTCGGCGAACTGGCCGAACCAGATGCGGTTGTCGCCGGTGAACGTTGTCCCGGCATCGTTGGTCCACGACCCGAACTGGAACCAGAACGGGCTGTACCAGATGTGGTGCAGGCCGAACGGGATCAGCGAGCGTTCGATCAGGCCGAAGAAGAAGACGCCGATGGCGCCCCAGGACTCCATCAGGTCGGCGAGCCAGTTGATCCCGGCTCCGATGGGCGGCCAGATGAAGCACAGTGCGATTCCGAGCAGCACGGACAGCGCCGCCGTCGCGATCGGCACGAAGCGCTTGCCCGCGAAGAACCCGAGGAACGGGGGCAGCTCGATGCGGAACCACTTGTTGTAGGTCCATGCGGCGAGGACGCCGACCAGGATGCCGCCGAAGACGCCCATCTGCAGGCTGGGGATGCCCAGCACGTTGCCGTACAGCGCGACTGGGTCGTCCTTCCAGCCCATCAGGCTGGAACTCGAGGCGATGTTCGTGAGGCCCGTGGGCGCGCAGGTCTCCGGGAACGGTCCCGGGCCACCGGTGTCACCGCGGGCGGACAGACCGGACCGAGCTGCATGAACACCGAGATCGTCTTGTTCATCGACCAGGAACCCGACGGTCGCGGCCAGGGCAGCCACACCTGCGTCGGCGGTCAGGCCGATCGCCACGCCGATCGCGAACAGCAGCGCGAGGTTGCCGAAGATGATGTCGCCGGCCCCTGCCATGACGTCTGCGATCGTCTTGAACAGGCCCGGAGGGACCTTGCCGTCGGCTGGGTCGGCGATCTGGATGTACATGTTCGACATGCCGGCGCCGATGCCCAGGAGCAGGCCGGCGGCCGGCAGGATGGCGACCGGCACCATCAGAGCCTTGCCGATGCGCTGCAACTGGCCGAACAGGCCGATCTTCGTCCTTGGGTGGTGCCGCGGTCGCGGACATTCGAGCCTCCCCTGAGAGTAGGTGCATCTACAGGTGGCAACGTACTCAGTTCGGATTGCCGAAGCGCGTTGGTTCTACAGGTACTGGCCGGTATTCGCGATCGTGTCGATCGAGCGGCCCGCCTCCGTGCCCTTCTTCCCCGCCACGAGGGTCCTGATGAACACGATCCGCTCGCCCTTCTTGCCCGAGATGCGCGCCCAGTCGTCGGGGTTCGTGGTGTTCGGCAGGTCCTCGTTCTCGCGGAACTCGTCGAGGCAGGCGGTCAGCAGGTGGGCCACGCGGATGCCCTTCTGGCCGGTCTCCAGGTACTCCTTGATCGCGTTCTTCTTCGCCCGGGCGACGATGTTCATCAGCATCGCGCCGGAGTTGAAGTCCTTGAAGTACAGCGTCTCCTTGTCGCCGTTGGCGTAGGTGACCTCCAGGAACTGGTTCTCGTCGGACTCGACGTACATCCGCTCCACGGTGCGCCGGATCATCGCCTCGCAGGCGGCGTCGGCCGACCCGCCGTTCTCGGCGAGGTCCTCGGGGTGCAGCGGGAGGTCCGGGGTGAGGTACTTGCTCAGGATGTCGCCCGCGGCCTGGGCGTCCGGCCGCTCGATCTTGATCTTCACGTCGAGGCGGCCGGGGCGCAGGATCGCCGGGTCGATCATGTCCTCGCGGTTGGAGGCGCCGATCACGATGACGTTGGCCAGGCCCTCGACCCCGTCGATCTCGGAGAGCAGCTGCGGCACGATCGTGTTCTCGACGTCGGAGCTGACCCCGGAGCCGCGCGTGCGGAACAGCGAGTCCATCTCGTCGAAGAACACGATGACCGGGGTGCCCTCGGTCGCCTTCTCGCGGGCGCGCTGGAACACGAGCCGGATGTGCCGCTCGGTCTCGCCCACGTACTTGTTGAGCAGCTCCGGGCCCTTGATGTTCAGGAAGTAGGAGCGACCCTCCGAGGCGCCCTCGCGCGCGGCCACCTGGCGGGCCAGGGAGGCGGCCACGGCCTTGGCGATCATGGTCTTGCCACACCCGGGGGGCCCGTAGAGCAGGATCCCCTTGGGCGAGGCGAGCTTGTGCTCACGGAACAGGTCGGCATGCACGTAGGGCAGCTCGACGGCGTCGCGGATCATCTCGATCTGGCCGACCAGCCCACCGATGTCGGAGTAGTCGACGTCCGGGATCTCCTCGAGGACGAGCTCCTCGACCTCGGACTTCGGGATCCGCTCGTAGACGTAGGCCGACCGCGGGTCGAGCAGCAGCGAGTCGCCGGCCCGGATCGTCTGGTCGCGCAGGGACTGCGCGAGCCGGACCACGCGCTCCTCGTCGGTGCGCCCGAGCACCAGCGCGCGGTCGCCGCCGTCGAGGAGCTCCTTGAACATCACGATCTCGCCGACCCGCTCGTACCCCAGGGCGGCCAGGACGTTCATCGCCTCGTTGACCATGACCTCCTGGCCCGGGACGAGGTCCCCGACGCCGGGCGCCACGCTGACGCGCAGCTTGCGACCCTGGGCCTGGATGTCGACCGTGCCGTCGTCGTTGCGCCCGAGGAACGTCGCGAAGCCGTTCGGAGGGTCGGCGAGCCGGTCGACCTCCCCCTTGAGGGTCACGATCTGGTTGCGGGCCTCGCGCAGGGTGTCGGCCAGCCTCCGGTTGGTGTCGGAGAGCCGGTCGAGCTCGGCCTCGAGCGCCTGGATGTGGCGCTCGACCTCGCGGGGCACGGGCTGGTCGGTCATGGCACACCTCCTTGGCAGGTCCCCCGGACTCTACTCAGAAACGCGGCTCACGCGCATCAGGTCGTCGGCGGGTCAGGGCAGCGCCGGACGCGGCGCACGCGTGGCTGACGGGTCGGCGGGCTCGTCCGGGGCGGCGGACCCGGGCCCGTCGTAGTCCGCCCCGTAGGCGCCTCGCGCCGGGCGCGTCCGCTTCGCCGGCAGGACGGTGCCGGGTGCCAGGCGGCGGCTGGACAGGAGGAATCCGGTGTGCCCGGTCATTCGATGGTCGGGCCGGACCGCCAGCCCCTCCAGGTGCCAGGTCCGCAGCAGCAGCTCACTGGCGGCGGGTTCGGTGAACCGCCCGTCCACGCGCAGGGTCTCGGCCATCCGCGACAGCTGGGTGGTGGTCGCCAGGTAGGTCACGACGATCCCGCCGGGCATGAGCGCGTCGGCGACCGAGTCCACGCACTCCCAGGGGGCGAGCATGTCCAGGACCACGCGGTGCACCCCGGTGAGGTTCAGTCGGTCCTGCAGGTCCCCCACCTCGACCGACCAGTTCGGCTGGGCACCCCCGAGGAACCGCTCGACGTTGTCCCGCGCGATCGCGGCGAAGTCCGGGCGCCGCTCGAAGGAGGTGACCCGGCCGGTGGGCCCGACCGCGCGCAGCAGCGAGCACGTGAGCGCCCCGGAGCCGACGCCGGCCTCCACCACGTGCGCCCCGGGGAAGATGTCGGCGAGGCCGACGATCGCCGCGGCGTCCTTGGGGTAGATGACCGTGGCCCCCCGGGGCATCGACAGCACGAAGTCGCGCAGCAGCGGCCGCAGGACGAGATAGGGCACCCCGGCGAGCGTGGTGGCAACGATGCCCTCGGGCCGGCCGATGAGGTCGTCATGGGCCAGGGCGCCCTTGTGGGTGTGGAAGACGCGGCCGGGCACCAGGGGGAAGGTGTGGTGCCGGCCCTTGGGGTCGGTGAGCTGGACGAGGTCCCCCGGCTGCAGCGGGCCGTGCCGGTCGGCCCGTGGGGTCGGCAGCTCTGCGGGGGCCGGGGCGTCCGGCGGCTCGGTCATTGGTCGACCCTACGGGGACACGGGCCCGCGGCTCGCCCCGCGCAGTGCCGCCTCCAGGTCGGCCAGCAGCAGCACGCCGTAGATCCGGCCCTCCGGATCGACCACCAGCAGCTCCGGGCGGCCCCGTCGCGAGGCCTCGGAGACGAGGTCGGTCCCAGCCAGGTCGCGCCCGATCGAGCTCTCGGCGTCGATCGGACGGGCCACCGAGGCCACCGACACCCAGGGCCGGCGCTGCTCGGGCACCGCGGCGATCGCGTCGTGCTGGCCGATGCCGGTCGGCGCGCCCCGGGTGTCCACGACCACGAGGGCACCGGCGCCCCCTGCCGTCGCCCGGCGCAGGGCCTCGGCCAGCGGCAGGCCGCCGTCGACCGGGATCGCCCTCCTGGCCAGGCCGCCGGCGGTCAGCCCGCGTGCCCGGTCCCGGATGTCGAGCACGCGCAGCTGCGCGGTGGCCCCGGTGTAGAGCATCGCGGCCACGAGGCCGGCCACCACGTACATGGCGATCTCGGGCTGGACGCCGGTCACCAGCGAGAGGATCAGGGGCGAGAGGAGGGTGAGCAGTGCCACGCCCCGACCGGCCCAGCCGGCGATGACGGTCCCCCGCCGCTCCGACCCGGTGGCCGCCCAGATCAGGCAGCGCAGCACGTTGCCGCCGTCCAGCGGGATCCCGGGCAGCGAGTTGTAGACGCCGATGAGCACGTTCGCCCAGGTCAGCGCCCGGGCCAGCACGGCGGCGGCACTCTCCGGGTCGAGGACCCGGGTGGCGGCGTAGCTGACCCCGGCGACCGCGAACGTCACGATCGGGCCTGCCGCCGCGACCGTGGCCTCCGCCATCGGAGCCTGCCTGCTGCGCTCGTAGTGCGTGACTCCCCCGAGCAGCTGCAGGACCACCCGGTGGACGGGGAACCCGAACGCACGGGCGACGAGGGCGTGGGCGAACTCGTGGGCCAGCGTGGCCAGGCTCAGCAGGACGGCGAAGGCGGCGGCCAGGACCCACGGGTTGCGCGACGAGTCCGGGGCGAACGCCGGGACCCAGAGGTAGGCCAGCAGCACGACCCCCACGATGCCGCTGGCGGGGATCTCCACCGGGATCCCCGCGATGCGCGTCGTAGGTGTCGCCACTGCGCCATCGTAGGCGCCGCGAGCCCCGGGTCAGGTGGCTCTGTCAGACCTGCGACGTAGGTTGGCACCGTGCCTGATCCGAGCGTGCTCACCGAGCGTCCCACCCGTTCGCTGTCGCCCTCGCGCGCCCTGGACTTCCAGTCCTGCCCCCTGCTGTACCGGTTCCGCGTGCTCGACCGGCTGCCGGAGCCGCCCAGTCCCGCCGCCGTGCGCGGCACCCTGGTGCACGCGGTGCTCGAAGCCCTCTACGACCTCCCCGTCGGCCGGCGGACCCTGGACGAGGCGATCGGCCTGGTCGGGCCGCAGTGGGACGAGCTCGTGGCCGAGCGTCCCGAGGTCGTGGCGATGCTCTCGGACGCCGGGACGGACCCGTCGCAGTGGCTGCGCGGCGCCGGGGATCTCGTGGAGGCGTACTTCGCGATGGAGGACCCGACCCGCCTCGAGCCGGCCGCCCGCGAGCTGCGGGTCGAGGCCGAGCTGGCCTCGGGGCTGGTGCTGCGCGGCTTCGTCGACCGGCTCGACCGTGCTCCCACCGGCGCGCTGCGGGTCGTGGACTACAAGACCGGCAGGCCTCCGGGCGTCGGGTTCGAGGCCCGGGCGATGTTCCAGATGCGGTTCTACGCACTGGCCCTCTGGCACATGCACGGGACGATCCCGACGGTGCTGCAGCTCATGTACCTGTCCACGGGGGTCGTGCTGCGCTACGAGCCCGACGAGGACGACCTGAGGGCGATGCAGCGGAAGGTCGAGGCCCTGTGGGTCGCCATCGAGCGGGCGATGGAGACCGGCGACTGGCGCGCCCGCCGCTCGACGCTGTGCGGGTGGTGCGCCCACCAGGCGCTGTGCCCGGAGTGGGGCGGGACTCCTCCGCCGCTGCCGTCCGGGCGTCCGGCCGAGGCGGAGGCCGGCTGAACGGCGGTCACTTGCTCCGGTGAGTCGCCTCGGTCTCGCCCCCGGTTCGCCTCGCGTCGGTCCGGCCGAGTTCGCCTCGGTCTCGCCTCCGGTCACTCGCTCCGGATCGCAATGAGCACGTCGAGGTTGGCGGCCCGGCGTGCGGGCCAGACCGCCGCCAGAACGCCCACGACCCCGGTGGTCACCAGGACGACGACGATGAGCGTCCAGGGGATCCCTAGGAGTGTGATCCCGTCGTCGACGAGCAGCCGCTGCAGGGCGATGCCCAGGAGCAGGCCGAGGACCACGCCCGTGACCGCGCCGAAGAAGCTGATCACGATCGACTCCCACCGGATCATCCGGCGCACCTGCTTGCGCAGCATCCCGACCGCCCGCAGCATCCCGATCTCGCGGGTGCGCTCGATGATGGACAGGGCGAGGGTGTTGACGACACCGAAGATGGCGATGATCACGCTCAGCCCGAGCAGGGCGTAGACCAGGCTCAGCAGCTGGTTGATCTGGCCGGAGATCGTCTCCTTGAACTCGGTCTGGTCGAGGATCTGGACGGTCGGGTACAGGACCTGGATGGCGTCGAGCTCGGCGCGGACGGCCGGGATGTCGGCGTCGGGCTCCAGGGGCACGTAGAGGAACGAGTCGACGGTCGGAAGGCCGGCCGCCTCCATCGTCTCCACCGAGACCACCCATCCGGAGAACGCCGCCTGCCCCTCGTACAGCTGCCGAACGGCCAGCTCGTCGGTCTCGCCGTTGCCCCACGTGACTTCGACCGTGTCCCCGGCCTGCACGCCGGCCTCGAGCGCTGTCTCCGTGTCGACCAGGATGCCGCCCTCGGCCAGCGCCGCCGGGGACACGCCGAGGGTCTGGACCCGCTCGATGGTGTCCGGCTCGACACCGGTCATGAAGACCTCGGCACCCTCGACGATGGCCGGCCCCTGGCGCACCCGCGAGACCAGCGCAACGCCGGGCACCTGCTCGATCGCATCCCCGACGTCGGTCGAGAAGGGCACGAAGCTCGTGGGCTGGACGATGAAGTCCGCCGTGACCACTTCGTCGACCAGGGCATCGATCGACTTCGTCGTCGAGGCACCGAGCACGCCGATTGCGGTGACGAGCGCAAGTCCGACGAGGATCGCGGTCGCGGTGGCGGCCGTCCGACGTCGATCGCGCTGGGCATTGCGCACGGCAAGGGTTCCCACCGAGCCCAGGCGGGCGATCGGGGCCCCCACGACTCCCACGACGGCACGGCTGAAGACCGGCGCCAGGATGATGATCCCCACCAGCAGCGCGAGGGCGCCCAGCCCTGCCACGCCCATCCCGTTCGGAAGGTCGGCGTTGAGCACCGGGATGAGCAGCCCAACAGCACCTAGGCCGGTGAGCACCCCACCGACGATCGCGCGCACTCGCAGGCTCCGCGCGGGAAGTGCGACATCGTCGCGCATCGCGGCGACGGGCGGCACCTGGGATGCCCGTCGCGCGGGGAACCAGGCGGCGACCACGGTCACGACCACGCCCACGGCCATGCCGACGATGATCGTTCGGGGGGCCAGGACCAGGCCGCCGGCTGGCAGGTCCACGCCGATCGCAGCCAGCAGCCCGCGCAGGCCGAGGGCCACTCCGATGCCCAACAGAATGCCCATGGCACCGCCGAACAGCCCCAGGAGCAGCGCCTCACCGACGACCGACCAGGTGATCTGCCGCTTGCTGGCGCCGATAGCGCGCAGCAGCGCCAGCTCGCGGGTGCGTCGGGCGACCAGCATCGAGAACGTGTTGAGGATGATGAACGTGCCCACGAACAGCGCGATGAACGCGAAGACGAGCAGGAACGTGTTGATGAAGCCCAGGGCGGTGCTGAACTGCTCGGCGGCCTCGTCCTGGGCCTCCTGCCCGGTGACGACCTCGTAGCCGGGGCCCAGCAACGCAGTGACGTCCTCCCGCAGCTGTTCGGGCGTGACCCCCTCGTCGGCAACCACGCCGATGTCGTTCCAGGCGTCCTCCCCGAGGAAGGTCTCCTGGGCGAACTGCGGTTCGAACATCGTCAGGGTCGCCCCGGCCAGGCTCCCACTCACCCCGACCCGTGCGACGCCGACCAGTGGTGCCTCGAAGCGTGGGCCCTGAGTGACCACGGTGACGGTGTCGCCGACCTCGAACCCGCCCTTCTCGGCGGTCTGCAGGTCGACGACGATCTCCTGGGGGGCGGTCGGGGCACGGCCCTCGACGAGCGACATCCCGCTCAGCTGCGGGTCGTCCGGGAACTCGGGGTACGAGATCCCGAGCTGTGGCGGACCGTTGCCGCCGATCGGGTCGCCCGCATCGTCGATCAGGGAGACGCCCAGGACCTGGATCGTGCCCGTCGCCCGGGCTACCTCAGGCATCGCCCGGATGTCGTCGAGAACCGACTGGGACACGACGGAGACCACGGAGCCGGTGCCGT
The DNA here is from genome assembly GCA_963793175.1 of uncultured Actinomycetes bacterium. GTDB lineage: Bacteria > Actinomycetota > Actinomycetes > S36-B12 > CAIYMF01 > Prado023. The sequence goes on along the minus strand of CAWBYT010000008.1, from coordinate 101,923 downwards.
CGTCGTCACCGACCGCCAGCTGCTCGCTGACGATGACGTCGGCCACCTCACCGCTGAAGAGCTCGTCGAAGGTGCCCTTGAGCGTGTCGGTGAAGATGAAGGTGCCCACCACGAAGGCGACGCCGAGGATCACTGCGAGCCCCGACAGGAGCATCCGGGCCTTGTGCGCCCTCAGGGAGCGCCACGTCGCCTTGAGCATGAGCTCAGCCCTGCTCGGCGGCCGAGTCCGGGGATGTCGTGCTGGGCGGCGCCCCGACCGAGCCGTGCGCCCCGGGAGCCTGCTCGAAGGTCATCATCCGTTCCAGGATCGCCGGAGTGTTCGGGTCGAGCAGCTCGTCGACGACTGCCCCATCGGCCAGGAACACGACCCGGTCGGCATACGCCGCGGCGTGCGCGTCGTGGGTCACCATCAGGATGGTCTGCCCGAACTCGTCCACGCTGCGGCGCAGGAAGCCGAGGACCTCGGCACCGGACCTCGAGTCGAGGTTGCCGGTCGGCTCGTCGGCGAAGATGATGTCGGGCCGGGTGGCCATCGCGCGGGCGCATGCGACGCGCTGCTGCTGACCGCCGGAGAGCTCACTGGGCTTGTGCGAGAGCCGGTCGGCCAGCCCCACGGTGCCCACCACGAGATCGAACCACTCCCGGTCGACCTTGCGTCCGGCGATGTCCAGCGGCAGGGTGATGTTCTCCTCGGCCGTGAGGGTGGGCACGAGGTTGAAGGCCTGGAAGACGAAGCCCATCCGCTCGCGGCGCAGGCGGGTGAGGTCGTTGTCCTTCATCGTGGTCAGATCCGACTCCCCGATGAACACCTTGCCCCGGAGGCGGAGTCCAGGCCTGCCATGCAGTGCATGAGCGTGGACTTGCCCGATCCCGAGGGGCCCATGATGGCGGTGAACCGGCCCACGGCGAACTCCACGTCCACGGAGCGCAGCGCTACGACCTGCGTCTCGCCCTCGCCGTACACCTTGGTCAGGCCCGACCGCGCGGGCCGCGGGGCCCGCAGCGGAAGCCGGGACGTCAGGAAGGGGTGTCGCCTGCGACATCGGGAACCTCTCGCTCGTCAGGGCGGCCAAGTCTAGGGGCTCGCCCCGACGCGCCGGCCGGCTCGCGCGGACCGCGCCTGTGAGATCCGCCTCAGTCGAGCAGGGCCGCCAGGGTGGCGAGGTCCAGGCCCACCAGGGACTCGCGGACGACCACCCGCCCCCCGGATCGATGGGCACGACGCGTGGCACTGCCACGACCATCCCCCCGGCCGCCTCACCCGCGCGGACCCCGTTCAACGAGTCCTCGAGGATGATCGCGCGCGAGATGTCGACGCCCAAGAGCTCCGCGGCGCGAAGGTAGGGCATCGGGTCGGGCTTGCTGCGGGCGACCTCGTCGCCGGCGACGCTGACGGGGAACGCCGGGAGGCCGGATCGGGCGAGGAACGCCAGCACGAGGTCGACGATCGGGCGCACGGAGGCCGAGACGAGCGCGTAGGGGATCCCCGAGTCTGCGACCTCGCGGAGCAGCTCCGCCACCCCGGGCTGGATCGGGATCTCGAAGTCCGCGAGGCGTCCGACCATGCCGGAGACCAGCATCTCGCGCGATCTCGGCCTCCGCCCTGTCCGTGCCGGAGGTTGCGCGCATGTAGGACGTTGCATGTGCCATCGAGGCGCCCATGATGGCGTACGCGTCCGCCTCGGACCAGGTCCCGCCGAGGATGGCGAACGTCTCGTGCTCGACCTCGTGCCACAGCGGCTCGGTGTCCACGAGCAGGCCGTCCATGTCGAACAGCACCGCGGAGATCGTCACGTCGGTCAGCTCCGTTCCCGGCTGGTCAACCGGCGTTGTAGTAGCTGGCCTCAGGATGGTGGACGATCAGGGCCGACGTCGACTGCTCCGGGTGCAGCTGGAACTCCTCGGAGAGCTCCACGCCGATCCGCGCCGGGTCCAGCAGGTCCATCAGGACCGTCTGCTGCTCCACGTCCGGGCACGCCGGGTACCCGAAGGAGTAGCGCTCGCCCTGGTACGACTGCTTGGTCACCAGCTGCGTGCGGTCGGCGGCGTCCCGCGCGTCGATGCCGAGCTCCCCGCGGACGCGGGCGTGCCAGTACTCGGCCAGCGCCTCGGTGAGCTGGACGCTGAGCCCGTGCAGCTCGACGTACTCCCGGTAGGAGTTGGCTGCGAAGAGCTCCGCCGCGGCCGCGGACACCGCCGAGCCCATGGTGACGATGTGGAACGCCACGACGTCGGGGCTCCCTTGCGCGTGCACCGCCTCCCGCGACCGGAAGAAGTCCGCCAGGCAGAGGTGCCGGTCGCGGGCCTGCCGCGGGAACTTCAGCCGGTGCAGCTCGACAGGCCGCCAGCCGTTCTCCAGCGGACGGTCCCCCGCCTCCGCGAGGCCCGCCGGGTCGAGGATCACCAGCTCGTCGCCCTCCGACCAGCACGGGTAGTAGCCGTAGATCACCGCCGCCGCGAGCAGGCCCTCGGTGTGCGCGCGATCGAGCCACATCCGCAGCCGCGGGCGACCCTCAACCTCAACCAGAGCCTGATAGTCGGGCCCGTCGCCGCGTGAGGACTTCAGGCCCCACTGGCCGAGGAACAGGGCACGCTCGTCGAGGTAGGCCGCGTAGTCGGCCAGCGGGATCCCCTTGACCACGCGCGAGCCCCAGAACGGCGGGGTCGGGATCTGGTTGTCGGACGCCACGTCGCTGCGCGCCGGGATGTCCCCCACGGCGTACTTGGCACTGTCGCGCCTGGCCACGCGCCGGGCGCGCAGGGCCGGCAGCTCGGCGCCGGGCACGCCGCGCTTCACGGACATGAAGGCCTCCATGAGCCGAAGGCCCTCGAAGGCATCCCGCGCGTATCGCACGTCGCCGGTGAACAGGCCGGCCAGATCCTCCTCGACGAACGCGCGGGTCAGGGCCGCTCCGCCGAGGAGCACCGGCCAGCGCGGCGCCACCCCGCGGTCGTTCATCTCCTCGAGGTTCTCCTTCATGATGACCGTGCTCTTGACGAGCAGCCCGGACATGCCGATCAGGTCGGCGTCGTGCTCGGCTGCGGCATCGAGGATCGCGCTGACGGGCTGCTTGATCCCGAGGTTGACCACTGAGTAGCCGTTGTTCGTGAGGATGATGTCGACCAGGTTCTTGCCGATGTCGTGGACATCGCCCTTGACGGTCGCCAGCACGATCGTCCCCTTGCCCGCCGCCTCCTCGCCCTCGACCTTCTCCATGTGCGGCTCGAGGTAGGCGACGGCGGTCTTCATGACCTCCGCGCTGTTGAGCACGAACGGAAGCTGCATGTCGCCGCGCCCGAACAGCTCGCCGACGGTCTTCATCCCCTCCAGGAGCGTGTCGTTGATGATCTTGCAGCGCGGGCTGGGTCAGGAGCGCCTCGTCGAGGTCGGCCTCGAGCCCGGCCCGCTCGCCGTCGACGATCCGCCGCTGCAGCCGCTCGTTGAGCGGCAGGGCCGCGAGCTCCTCGGCCTTGGACTCCTTCGACGCCTGCGCGGTGACCCCGGCGAAGAGGTCCAGGAACCGGCCGAGCGGGTCGTAGGTGACGCTGCCGTCGGCGGCGTACTCGCGTCGGTCGTAGACGAGGTCCATGGCCACCGCGAGCTGCTCCTCGCCGATCCGGGAGATCGGCAGGATCTTGCTGGCGTGCACGATCGCCGAGTCGAGCCCGGCCTCGATGCACTCGTGCAGGAACACCGAGTTCAGCACCTGGCGGGCGGCCGGGTTGAGGCCGAACGAGACGTTGGACAGGCCGAGGGTCGTCTGCACGTCCGGATGGGCCTGCTTGAGCCGCCGGATGGCCTCGAGCGTCTCGATGCCGTCGCGGCGGGTCTCCTCCTGGCCGGTGGCGATCGGGAACGTCAGGCAGTCCACGAGGACGTCGCGCGCGGGGATCCCGTGGTTGTCGCGCAGGTCGGTGATGAGCCGGTCGGCCACGCGCACCTTCCAGTCGGCCGTGCGCGCCTGGCCCTCCTCGTCGATCGTCAGGGCCACGACCGCGGCGCCGTACTCCTTGATGAGCGGCACGATCCTGGCGAACCGCGACCCGGGGCCGTCACCGTCCTCGTAGTTGACCGAGTTGACCACGGCTCGGCCGCCGAGCATCTGCAGGCCGGCCTCCAGGACGGCGGGCTCGGTCGAGTCCAGCACGATCGGAAGGGTGGAGGCGGTGGCCAGCCGGCCGGCCAGCTCGCGCATGTCACCGACCCCGTCGCGACCGACGTAGTCGATGCACAGGTCGAGCAGGTGGGCGCCGTCGCGGATCTGCGCCCGGGCGATCTCGACGCACGCCTCCCAGTCCTGGGCCAGCATCGCGTCGCGGAAGGCCCTGGACCCGTTGGCGTTGGTCCGCTCCCCGATGGACAGGAAGGAGGTGTCCTGCCGGAACGGCACCGACTGGTAGAGCGAGGCGGCGGCGGCCTCCGTGATGTGCTCCCGGGGCCGGACCTCGCGGCCGCCGACGCGCTCGACGACGGCACGCAGGTGCTCCGGGGTGGTTCCGCAGCAGCCGCCGACCAGCGCCAGCCCGTAGTCGCTGGTGAAATGGTCGTGCGCCGTGGCCAGCTCGGCGGCGGTCAGCGGGTAGTGGGCCCCGTCGGCGGTGAGCACCGGCAGGCCGGCGTTGGGCATCGCGGACAGCCCCACGCGGGCGTACCGCGAGAGGTGGCGCAGGTGCTCGCTCATCTCCGTCGGTCCGGTGGCGCAGTTGAGTCCGATGACGTCGATGCCCAGTGGCTCGAGGGCCGTCAGGGCTGCGCCGATCTCCGAGCCGAGCAGCATCGTGCCGGTGGTCTCGACGGTCACCTGGGCGATCAGGGCGACCTGCCGGCCCGACGCGGCCATCGCCCGGCGGGCGCCGATCAGTGCCGCCTTGGCCTGCAGCAGGTCCTGCGCGGTCTCGACGAGGATGGCGTCGACCCCGCCCTCCAGCAGGCCGGCGACCTGCTCGGCGTACGCGTCGCGCAGGAGGGCGAAGGGCACGTGGCCCAGCGTCGGCAGCTTCGTGCCCGGCCCGACCGAGCCGAGCACCCAGCGCGGCCGGTCCGGCGTCGAGTAGCCGTCGGCGACCTCGCGGGCGATGCGCGCGCCGGCCAGTGCCAGCTCGCGGATCCGGTCGGAGATGTCGTACTCCCCCAGGTTCGCCAGGTTGGCGCCGAAGGTGTTGGTCTCGACGCAGTCGACGCCGACGTCGAGGTAGGCCGCGTGCACTCCCGCCACGATGTCGGGCCGGGTGACGTTGAGGATCTCGTTGCAGCCCTCGAAGCCCTGGAAGTCGTCCAGTGAGGGGTCCTGGGCCTGCAGCATCGTGCCCATGGCACCGTCGGCGATGATCACACGCTCGGTCAGGGCAGTCAGGAGAGATTTCGTGGGCATAGTGCCCCAAGGGTAGGGCCGAAGGGCTGAGGCGGCACATCGCGCCCTCCGGGCACGTTTCCTGTGTCGACGCCGGCGCTGGTAGTCCATTCGGTCGGTTTGCCGGTCCATATCGACTACCGACGCTCGGACTCAGGTCTCCTGGGGACGGCGGACCGGGCAGTCCGCCCGGGGACGTATCCTTGCGGCCTACAAGTGGGGTCGTTCTCGGGATGCGCGGGCCTCCGCGGGCGCGGTGTGGTGCTGCGCGGCGTGGGGCGTTCGCGGCTCCGCTCGGACGATCGGGTGGCGCGGGGGCACGAATTGGTCAGCAAGGTTCAAGGGTCGGTCGGCACGGTGCTGTGGCTCCGTGCGGCGTGGGCGGTCCGGCGGGCACGGTTGCCGCGGTTCGGTGGCGACGGCCGCGCCGCCGTTCGCGCGAGCGTCGGCGTGCTCGCGGTCGGCCTTCTTCTGACGGGGTGCTCGGGCGGTCCTGATCCGATCGCCGACGGTGGGCCTGCTTCGACATCGAGTCCGTCCAGCGCGAGCCCGGCGCTTCGTCGCCGGGCGCGTCTTCCAGCGCCAGCCCGACGGCTTCTCCGAACCCGACCACGACGCTTACCCCCGAGGAGCAGCAGGCGTTCGAGGAGGCAACGGCCGCCGTGATGGCCTACCGGCAGACTCTTGTCGACTCTATAGCGGAGCCCGCACCGACCTCAACGATCTCTATGAGGTCGCCGGCGGGCGACTGCTCGACCAGGACCTGATCGAACATTCAGAGAGCATCGCATGAAGGCTGGCGCGTCCGAGCCGACGGGTGCGTCCAGCTCGTGTTGGTCTCAGCCGCGATTCCGACTCGAGCTCGACCTGCAAGAGCCGCAGACTGTTGTTATTCGCGCGTGCATCGATGCGGTCTCGCGTCACAGACGTGAGTCCCGAAGGTGTGCGGGATCGTCGGGGGCCGGGAGGAACTCGACTACACGGTCGTCCGCAGACCCACCTGCCGCGCCAGGTTGGGCCGTTACGGGCCGTCGCTCCGACGAAGCCAAGAGGAGCGGACAGTGCTGACCGACAGCTTCGGAGCGGAGTTGCCTCTCACCTTCTTGTTGGCACTTGCGTGCGGTACCGCCGGCGGCTGAGCCGATGCGAGCGGGAATGTCGAGCGTCGACGCAGGGCGCGAGCAACGGGAGCACCAACGTCGAAGTCGAGGCGGAGCACTCCGACTCGACCTCAGGCGTCGGCGGCGGGGCAACCCAGGTTGGCTCCAACTCCCCTCGCTCCCCCAGGGCTCCCGGTCGCGTGTGCACGTACCACGGGTACGGCTCCGACCGCGAGGTTCCGTGCGAGACGGACACGCAGTGGTGGTCGGACGCGCGGAACTGCTACGTCAGCGTGCTGGTCCCCCAGCCGCCTGCCGATCACACGATCTGGGACGGGAACTACGAGGGCACGATCTACGAGTGCCTGCCGCCGGGTGCGTCGTTCAGCGCAGGCCAGAGCGACATCTACTGGTTCCAGGGATCCGACCCCGGCACCGACGGGACGCCGGGTCCTGCGGGGGTCGACCCGGTCACCCTGGCCGAGCGGGCTGTCGACCGGATGGAGCTGGTGGCCCCCGCGATCGGGATGACGCCGCTGAAGGCCGGCGCCCCGCTGCTGGTCGGCATGGACGCCTGGCTCTGGGTCGACAACGCCGGCGACAACGCCTACGGGCCGATCACGCGCACGGCGACCGCCGGCCCGGTGTCGGTGACGGCCACCGCGCGGGTCGCCCGGGTCGTGTGGGACCTCGGTGACGGGACACGGGTCACCTGCCGCAGCGCCGGCACAACCTGGTCGCCGGCCAAAGGCACCGGCGCGTCGCCCACCTGCGGCCACAGGTACCTGACCCCGTCCACCAACCAGCCGGGCGGGGCCTTCACCGTCCGCGCAACCACGCACTGGGAGGTCGACTGGTCCGGCGCCGGCGACTCCGGCACCCTCCGATTCACCATGGCCGGCGAACGCCAGCAACCAGTCACCGAAGTCCAAGTCCTCCAGACCAGGTGACCACCGCCCACCGCCCACCGCCCACCAGGACACCCGGCATTCCGCAGGCCAGCCCATGATGGAGACGATTCGCTCGATCTGATCGTCGCTTTCGTCGCCAGAGCTCCCGGCCCGGCGACCGCCGCCGGGGCGGCATGCCCGCTCAGCGTCCGCGGGCGGCCTTGTACCGGGCGATGAGCGCGTTCGTCGACGCGTCGAGCGCGGGCTCCGCCTCGCCGGTGAGCATCGGAGCGATCGAGTCCGCGACGACCTTGCCCAGCTGCACGCCCCACTGGTCGAAGGGGTTGATGTCCCAGATCGCGCCCTGCACGAACGTCGAGTGCTCGTAGAGGGCGATGAGCGCACCGAGGCTGAACGGCGTCAGCGACTCCGCCACAAGCATGCTGTTGGGCCGGTTGCCGGGCATGACCTTGTGCTCGACCAGGTGTGCCGGCGTCCCGTCGGACGCGACCTCCGCGGCGTTGCGCCCGAAGGCGAGCACGCCCGACTGGGCCAGGCAGTTGGCGACCAGGAGGTCGTGGTGCGAGCCCACGTCGTTGATCGGGCGGGCGAAGAAGATGAAGTCCGCGGCGACGATCGTGGTGCCCTGGTGCAGCATCTGGTAGAAGGAGTGCTGGCCGTTGGTGCCCGGCTCCCCCCAGAACGACGCCGACGTGTCGTAGTCCACCGGGTCGCCGGCCGCGGTCACCCGCTTGCCGTTGCTCTCCATGATCATCTGCTGCAGGTACGCCGGGAAGCGGAGCAGGTACTGGTCGTAGGGCAGCACCACGTGGTCGGCGGTGTCGAGGAAGTTCCTGTTCCAGACACAGAGCAGCCCGTGCACCACCGGCAGGTTCTCGCGCAGCGGCGCAGTCCGGAAGTGCACGTCCATGGCGTGCAGGCCCGCCAGCAGCTCGCCGAACGCCGCGGGTCCGATGGCGATCATCGTCGACAGCCCGATCGCCGAGGACATCGAGTAGCGCCCGCCGACCCAGTCCCAGAAGCCGAACATGTTGGCCGTGTCGATGCCGAAGTCGGCGACCTTCTCGGCGTTCGTGGAGATCGCCACGAAGTGCCGCGCGACCGCGGCCGGGTCGCCGCCGAGTCCCGCAAGGAGCCAGTCGCGCGCCGTGCGCGCGTTGGTCATCGTCTCCTGGGTCGTGAAGGTCTTCGAGGCGACCAGGAACAGGGTCTCGGCCGGGTCGAGGTCGCGGGTCTGCTCCACGAAGTCCGACCCGTCGACGTTGGAGACGAAGCGCATCACCAGGTCCCGGTCGGCCACGTGACGCAGTGCGGTGTAGGCCATGACCGGGCCGAGGTCCGAGCCGCCGATCCCGATGTTGACGATCACGCGGATCGGCCGGCCGGTGAAGCCGAGCCAGTTGCCCGCCCGCACCTGGTCGGCGAAGGCGCCCATCCGGCCCAGGACCTCGTGGACGTCGGCGGCCACGTCCTGGCCGTCGACGACCAGCGACGCGTCCGCCGGCAGCCGCAGCGCCGTGTGGAGCACCGCCCGGTCCTCGGTGTTGTTGATGTGGACGCCGGTGAACATCGCCTCGCGGCGAGCGGCCAGGTCGCGCTCCTCGGCCAGGGCGACGAGCAGGTCGAGGGTCTCTGCGGTGATCCGCTGCTTGGAGAAGTCCAGGTGCCAGCCGGCGCCGTCGGCCGAGAGCTCCTCGGCGCGGTCGCCGTCGGTGGCCGAGTCGAACAGCTCCCGGACGGTGGCGGTGGACAGGCTCCCGGCGTGTGCGGCGAGTGCCTGCCACGCGGGGCCAGCGGTGAGCGGGGGTGGTGTCATGGGGTGCCTCCTAGGACCGGCCCCAGACTAGGAGAGGTCCACGCCCAGAAGCGTGTCGAGCAGCCGCCTGACGTCGGCCGGAGCCTGGGGGTCGCCATCCCGGCGGTCACCGGCCATGCCGGTCGCGGCAGCCGCCCAACGGTCCACCAGCAGCAGCGCCCCGGGCGCGTCGAGGTCGTCGGCCAGCCGGTCGCGCACGGCAGCCAGCAATGGCTGTGCGGCCGGTCCGCGGGCCCCTCGAGGGCGCTGCGCCACAGCTGCGCACGCCGCTCGGCAGCCTGCAGGTCGTTCGGCGTCCACTCCCAGTCGCTGCGGTAGTGGTGCGCCAGGAGGGCGAGGCGGACCGCCGCCGAGGAGATCCCCGCGTGTCGCAGGCGCGCCACGAACACCAGGTTCCCGCGCGACTTGCTCATCTTGTGGCCCTCGAAGGAGACCATCCCGGCATGCACGTAGTGCTCGGCGAAGGGCTTCTCCCCGGTCGCCGCCCCGGCCTGGGCGGCGCACATCTCGTGGTGCGGGAACGCCAGGTCCGAACCCCCGCCCTGCACGTCGAACCCCATCCCGAGATGGTCCAGGGCGATGGCCGTGCACTCGATGTGCCACCCCGGCCGGCCGTGCCCGAGGACCGTGTCCCACGCCGGCTCGTCCGGACGGGCCGCCTGCCACAGCAGGCAGTCCAGCGGGGCCCGCTTACCAGGGCGGTCGGGGTCGCCGCCACGCTCGGCGAAGGCCGTGAGCATCGCCGAGTCGCCGAGCCCGGCGACCTCGCCGAACCCCGGTGCCGCAGCAGTGTCGAAGTAGAGGTCGCCGTCCACGTCGTACACCGCACCCGCGTCCTGCAGGCGCCCGATCCAGCGCGCCACCGAGGGGATCGACTCCACGGCCCCGATGTAGTCCCGCGGCGGCAGCACGTTCAGGGCCGCCATGTCCTCGGCGAACAGAGCCGTCTCCGCGCGTCCCAGGACCCGCCAGTCCTGACCGGTGGCGACCGCGCGCTCGAGCAGCGGGTCGTCGATGTCCGTGACGTTCTGCACGTAGTGGACCTCGTGCCCGAGGTCGCGCCAGTACCGGTTGACGAGGTCGAAGCCCACATAGGTGGCCGCATGCCCCATGTGCGTGGCGTCGTAGGGCGTGATCCCGCACACGTACATCCGCGCGACCGGGCCCGGCTGGCTCGTCTGCACCTGCCCGGTCCGCGTGTCGAAGAGACGCAGTTCGGGACCCCGCCCGGGCAGCTCCACGGGCTCCCGCCCGGACCACGACTCCACGCTGCCACCCTAAGGCTCCGGCCGGGCACCGGAGGCCACGCGGACCCGATGGCCCAGCGGGCTTCCGGAGGGCAGCTCGATCCGGCCGGATCCGGCCTCCAGCGCGGGATCCCGGCCGGTCGACGAGGTGCCGGTACGGGCCTCCGCCGTCGACGTAGGCTGGGGCGGTGCTCCAGGCCCTCAGGCAGCGTCGGTGGTGGGGGTTCACCGCCTTCATCCTGGTGATGCTGGTCCTCTGCGTGCTGCTCGCACGCTGGCAGTGGCACCGTTACCACGTCCGCCTCGCGGAGAACGACCGGCTCGACGCCGCCATCACCGGCCCGGCCGTGCCGGTCGCGGACCTGCTCGAGGCGCGGCCTGCGAGCGCCGACGCGCAACCGCTGCCGCCCGAGCTCGAGTGGCGGAGCGTGACCGCGACCGGCACGTTCGACACGGACGCCGAGACGGCCGTCCGGCGCCGGCCGCTGGACGGCACGAACGGGTTCTGGATCGTCACCCCGCTGGTCACCGACGACGGGGTCGTGCTGGTGAACCGCGGCTGGGCGCCGGCCGGGAAGGACGCCAACACCGCGCCCGACGTCCCGCCCGCGCCCGCGGGGCTGGTCACGGTGACCGGGCGCCTGCGCCCGGCGGAGGTGACCCGGCAGGAGGAGGCGGCTCCGCCCGGCCAGTCGTGGGCCGCCGACCCGCAGCTGCTGATCGACCCGCGACGGGACGCCGCGGTACAACGCCTACGTCGAGCTGCGCACCAGCGAGCCGGCCGCCGATGCGGGGCTCCGGGCATTGTCCGACCCCGGCCACCGAGGGCTCAACAACCTCATCTACTCGATCCAGTGGCTGATCTTCGGGCTCGTCGGGCTGATCGGATGGTGGCGCCTGATCAGCGTCGAGGGCCGCGAGGCCGAGCCCGCGCCGGTGCTGGACGTCAGCTGAGGGCGGCTGTCCAGTCGTCGACGAGCGTCAGGACCTCGATGAGGCTGTGCACGACGGCGTCGGGAGTGACTTCGACCGACCCGCGCTGGTACTCGGGGATTACGCTGTGCGGGACGAGGATCGCGCGCATCCCGACCTGCTGGGCGCCGTGGATGTCGTCCCATTCGCGGTCGCCGACGAACACCGCCCGGCGCGGATCGTCCACTCCCACCGCACCGAGCGCGGCGCGGAACGCGTCGGCGTGCGGCTTGCCCACGGGCAGCTCGGAGGAGTACACGGCGCCGTCGATCAGGTCGAGCAGCCCGTCGCGGGCGAACACGGCCTCGTGGTGGGCGCGTGGCCAGAGGGTGTTGGAGAGCACCCCGACGCGGATGCCGCGCTCGTGCAGGCCGGCCATCACCGCAGCCGCCTGCGGGTCGGCGAGCGTATGCGGGTCCCACCCCTCGAGGTAGGCGGCCATCGCAGCCGCGTGCCTGTCGCTGGCCAGGTCGATGCCGCAGCTGAGCAGGACCTGGTCCAGGTGACCGGCCCCCACCGCCCCGGCGCTGACGTGCTGGGCCTGCCAGACCTCGACCTCGGCTACGAACAGGTCGTGGGCCAGCGACGCCGCCCGGCGCGGGTCGTAGACCGAGGTGTAGGCGTACCAGGACGCGGTCAGGTCCACCTCGTGCCACGGCGTGAGCGTGCCACCCCAGTCGAAGATGACGGCCTCGATCGGCTCAGTGACCCGGCCGGCTGCCCCGCCACCCTCGGCGGCCCCGCCGTCCCGACCCGCGTCCGGTCACGGCAGCGCCCGGACCCGCTCGGCGATGCTGTCCGCGGCGTCGTCGACGGACACGTCCGCACGGGTACCGCTGGCGCGGTCCTTGACCTCGATCGCGCCCTCGGCCAGCCGCTTGCCCACGACGACGATCAGCGGCACCCCGATCAGCTCGGAGTCGTTGAACTTGACCCCCGGTGACACCCCTCGCCGGTCGTCGAGCAGCACGCGCAGCCCACGGTCGACGAGGTCCTCCGCGAGCCGTTCGGCGGCCTCGTGGACCGCGTCGTCCTTGCCCGCCGCGACGATGTGCACGTCGGCCGGGGAGACCTCACGGGGCCAGACGAGGCCATGATCGTCGTGGTGCTGCTCGGCGATCGCGGCCACCGCCCGGGTGACCCCGATCCCGTAGGACCCCATCGTCACGACGACCTGCTTGCCGTTCTCGTCGAGGACAGTCAGGTCCAGGGCCTGGGCGTACTTGCGCCCGAGCTGGAAGATGTGCCCGATCTCGATGCCGCGGGCCTGGGCCAGCACGCCGTCGCGGCCCGCTTCCGCGCACGCCGGGCACGGGTCGCCCGCCCGGACCTCGGCCACGTCGATGACGCCGTCGCCGGCGAAGTCACGCCCGGCGACGAGGTCGAACACGTGCCGGCCGGGCTCGTCGGCCCCGGTGATCCAGCGCGTACCGGTCACGACACGCGGGTCGAGCAGGTAGCGGATGCCCGACGCCGCCTGCGCACCCAGTACCCCCGGCCCGATGTAGCCCTTCACCAGGGCGGAGTTGGCCGCGAAGTCCGCCTCGTCGAAGGCAGTCACCTCGCCGGGCTCCAGCACCGCCTCCAGCCGCTTGGCGTCCACCTCACGATCGCCTGGCAGCCCGATCACCAGCGGATACGAGGTCCCGTCGGGCATCGCGACCTTGACCACGACGTTCTTGAGCGTGTCCTCGGCGACCCACGACCGGTCCGCGCGCGCGAGCTCGGGGCGCGCGTTGGCGAGATCGACCAAGGTCGCGATCGTCGGCGTGTCGGGGGTGTCCTCGACGTGGGACGCCGGCAGTCCCTCGAGCGGGATCGGCGCGGGCGCCACGCTGGTCACCGCCTCGACGTTGGCGGAGTAGTCGCAGACCGAGCAGCGGACGATAGGTGTCCTCGCCCACCGGGCACACGGCAAGGAACTCCTCGGAGGTCGAGCCGCCCATGGCACCGGACATCGCCGAGACGATCGTGTACCGCAGCCGCAGGCGGTCGAAGGTGGAGATGTAGGCGTCGCGGTGCCGGGCGTAGGAGGCGACCAGCCCGGTGTCCGAGGTGTCGAAGGAGTACGAGTCCTTCATCACGAACTCCCGGCCCCGCAGGATTCCCCCCCGGGGCCGCGCCTCGTCGCGGTACTTCGTCTGGATCTGGTAGAGGCTCACCGGCAGGTCCTTGTAGGACGAGTAGAGGTCCTTGACCGTGAGGGTGAACATCTCCTCGTGGGTCGGCCCGAGCAGGTAGTCCGCTCCGCGCCTGTCCTGCAGGCGGAACAGGTTGGCGCCGTACTCGGTCCAGCGGTTCGTCCGCTCGTAGGGCTCCCGCGGCAGCAGGGCGGGGAAGTGGACCTCCTGGAAGCCGGCGGCGTCCATCTCGGCCCGGATGATCCGCTCGACGTTGCGCAGCACCCGGTAGCCCAGGGGCAGCCAGGAGAAGACGCCCGGGGCGACGCGGCGGACGTAGCCCGCGCGGACGAGCAGGCGGTGCGAGGGCACCTCCGCGTCCGCCGGGTCCTCGCGCAGCGTGCGCAGGAACAAGCTCGACATTCGGGTCAGCACGAGGGGTGTCCTCCGGTCCGAGCAGGGACGACCGCGCCGGGGCGGGCTGGGCGGGTCGCAGACTGGCGGCAAGGATATCCCGGCGTGGCAGGATGGCGGTCGTGCCCGGCGAGCTGAAGGTGCTGACGAACCGGCACCTCCCGGACTTGCTCCACCTCACGGGGCGCGACCCGGTCGCGCACTGCTTCGTGGCCTCCCGGCTCGCCGATCCCATGGACCCCTGGGCCCTCGGCGGCCTTGTCTGGGGCTGGTTCGAGCGGGGTCGGCTCCGCTCGGCGCTGTACACCGGCGCCAACCTGGTCCCCATCGAGACGACCCCACCCTCGCGCGCCGCCTTCGCCGACAACGCGCGCCGGCTCGGGCGGCGGTGCTCGTCGATCGTGGGTCCCGCCGACGAGGTCCTGGACCTGTGGCGGCTGCTTGCCCCTGCGTGGGCCCCTGCCCGCGAGGTGCGCGACCGCCAGTACCTGATGGCCACCGCCGCGCCGGCTGCCCGCCCGGCCCACCCCGGCCTGCGACAGCTGCGCCCCGACGAGCTCGACCTGCTGCTGCCCGCCGCGATCGCGATGTTCACCGAGGAGGTGGGGACCTCGCCGGTGGCCAACGGCGGCGGGCCGGGCTACCGCGCCCGGCTTGCGGAGATCATGCGTGCGGGCCGCGCCCTGGGCGTGGTGGAGGACGGGCGGCTGGTCTTCAAGGCCGAGGTCGGGTCGTCGACCTCGCAGGCCTGCCAGGTGCAGGGCGTCTGGGTGGATCCCGCCCTGCGCGGTCGCGGGCTGGGCACCTCGGGGATGGCAGCGGTCGTCGACCACGCGCGCCAGCACATCGCACCGGTCGTGTCGCTCTACGTGAACGACTACAACCACGTCGCGGTCGCGACCTATCTGCGGGTCGGCTTCGAGACGGTCGGCACCTTCGCGACGGTCCTCTTCTGAGCCCAGGGTGGGTCCTCAGCTGACCGGGGCCCTCTGCTGACCAGGGCCCTCAGCCCTCCTCGAGCGCATCCCGGAGGAGTTGGGGCACTTCGCCCGTGGTGACCTCTGAATCTATGACGGTGCGCGCCGGGGCCGGTACCAGAACGGCGACCGCCACGTTGTCGGCTGTCGCCATCACCAGGGAGCCGTGGTAGGTGCCGATGTCACCATCGTGTCCGACGAACAGCTGGCCGTCCTCCTTCCAGTGCGCGGTGCCCAAGCCGTACCAGTCGTCCCGGGCGACAGCCTCGCCCTGCATCATCTCCTGGACGAGCGCGCTTCATGCGTGGCCCCCGTACAGCAGGTAGCCCCAGCGGGCGATGCTCGGTGCGTCTGCCGCGATGCCACCTGCCGGCCCGGCGGCGGAGGCCATCGAACGCGAAGGAAGCCAGGGCCCGTCGTCATCGACGGTGTCCAGCTCCGGATTCTCCTCGGACACGGTCAGGGGTGGCTCGGGCTCCTGGGCATCCTGGACCCAGACACGCTCGAGCCCGGCAGGCTGGATCAGGTCACGTGTCAGCGATGCGTCCAGCGGGTCACCAGTGAGCTGCTCGATCATCTGGCCGAGCACCAAGCAGTTCAGGTTGTTGTAGTCCAGGTAGCCCAGGGAGCCCTGACGCGGCCCGTCGGCGTCGGCGAGCGCGATCGAGTCGGCGGTGCTCCAACTGCGATCGAGGTCCTCAGCGGCCGCCAGAAAGACATCCTCGACGGGGTCGAGTGGGAAGCCGCTGCGCATCCCGAGTACCTGGCGCACCGTGGCTCCTCTGGTGTCGAACGGGAGGGAGACGTAGTCGCTCACCGGGGCGTCGAATCCCGATGTTGTTGTCCGCAGCGACCCAGTCGTCGATCACGGCTTGCAGCCGGTCGGCGGTCGCACCGGGAAGTGGTTCCTCGCTCGGGAGGGGGCGTCTCAACGGGTCGGACCTGGAGGGAAGGAGCCGAAGCTGAGGGCGGACTGCTCGACGTGCTCGCACCGTCGGCGTCCGGATCCCCGGTCGAGGTGCACCCCGCGGCCAAGCCACGACAACCAGTCGTCGAGATTCCGAGCCAAGTGTGGCCCCGAATGCGCAGGGGAAATCGTGACGGCGATCTACTTGCGGCCGATCCCCCGGCTGCGCAGGATCGCGGTGACCTCCTGGTTGAAGACCCGCTGGATGGCCTCGGAGTCCAGCGTCCCGGAGACGGTCTCGTACTTGCCCTCCGACATCCCGATGCACACACGGTGCCAGGCGGTGCCGACCGCGAACGTGACCGTTCCGGCGACGCCGCCGGTGATCACCCCGCCGGCCAGCGTCCCCACCCCTGGCACGAGCTTCAGCAGACCGGTGGCAGCCGCGCGGCCGGCCTGGGTCGTGACCGTCGTGGCGGCCAGGCTGGCAACGGTCGCCCGCTGCATGGGGATGTCGTAGATGTTGGCGATCTTGGCCATCATCCCGACCTGGATCGGTACGAGCACGGCCGCGTCGGCGAACGGGATGGGGGTGAACCCCGCTGCCATGGCCGATGCAGTGGCCGTGGTCACCGCCCGCCCCGCAGCCTGAGCCTTCCGCGCAGGGTCGATCTTCTGCGCGGCGACAAGGGCCTCGGCGGCCTCGCCCGGAGCGCAGCGAAAGGTGGCATCGAGCAGGTCCAGCAGCCCGTGCTGCTCGACGCCGATGAACGGGTCGGCCAGGGCATTGACCAGGACGGGCCGGCCGGCGTGGATCGGCAGGCCCATCGCCTGCACCTGCCGGGCGAGCTCCACGGCGTCGGGCGAGTGGTAGAACTGACCATCGGGGGCACGGCGGCCGGGAACCTGGGTGAGCACGAGGATCACCGGGAGCCCGACCGAATCCAGCTCCCGGATGAACTGCGCCTCGGTCTCCTCGAAGCGCCTGTCCGTGGCGCGAACGCAGTACCACGCGAGGTGCACCTGCTCGGCGAACGGCAAGGACCGGCCGCTGTCGATGAAGCGCTTGAGGTCCGCGATGATCCGCGCCGTGTCCCGCCCGACCTCGAGGCCCTGGGTGTCGTAGATGCCCAGCTTGCCGGTGCGGTGCACGTGGAGGTGGCTGCCCATCGTGACCGGGCGACCGATCCCGGTGGCGGCCACCGCCTCGCCGAAGATGGCGTTCACCAGGGTGGACTTGCCGACCCCGGTCTTGCCGAACACGGCCAGGTTGAACCTGCCGATGCGCAGCTCGGCCTCGGCGAACGCGGTCTCGAACGCCTCCTGCGACCACTCGCCGGGGCGACCTGCCCCCGCAGCTGCCTGGGGCGCGTCGGGAGCCGCAGGGGCCGGCCGCGCGGGCACCCCCGCCGACGCTCCGGCCGGCTGCACGGTCACCGGGTCACCGCACCGACACCGACGGGCTGCCCTCGCTGTCCATCTGCTCCGCCAGTGCCATGGCCTCCTCGATCAGGGTCTCGACGATCATCGCCTCCGGGACGGTCTTGATGACCTTGCCCTTGACGAAGATCTGGCCCTTGCCGTTCCCGCTGGCCACGCCCAGGTCGGCCTCGCGCGCCTCGCCGGGACCGTTCACCACGCAGCCCATCACGGCCACGCGCAACGGGACGTCCAGGCCCTCCAGGCCGGCCGTCACCTGCTCGGCGAGCGTGTAGACGTCCACCTGGGCCCGACCGCACGACGGGCACGACACGATCTCCAGGCCGCGCTCGCGCAGGTTCAGGCTCTCGAGGATCTGCATCCCGACCTTGACCTCCTCCACCGGCGGGGCCGACAGTGAGACCCGGATCGTGTCGCCGATCCCCCGGCTGAGCAGCGAGCCGAAAGCCACGGCGGACTTGATCGTGCCCTGGAAAGTGGGCCCGGCCTCGGTGACCCCGAGGTGCAGCGGGTAGTCGCACGCCTCGGAGAGCAGCTCGTAGGCGCGCACCATGACGACCGGGTCGTGGTGCTTGACCGAGATCTTGATGTCGCGGAAGCCGTGCTCCTCGAACAGGCTGGCCTCCCAGAGCGCGGACTCGACGAGGGCCTCTGGGGTGGCCTTGCCGTGCTTCTTGAGCAGCCGCGGATCCAGGGAGCCGGCGTTGACGCCGATGCGGATCGGTGTGCCATGGTCGCGCGCGGCCGCTGCGATCTCCTTCACCTTGTCGTCGAACTGCTTGATGTTGCCCGGGTTGACGCGCACGCCCGCGCACCCGGCCTCGATGGCCGCGAAGACGTACTTGGGCTGGAAGTGGATGTCGGCGATGACGGGGATCCCGGACTTGCGTGCGATCTGCGGGCAGGGCGTCGGCGTCGTCCTGGCTGGGCACCGCGACGCGCACGACCTGGCAGCCCGACGCCGTGAGCTCCGCGATCTGCTGGAGCGTCGTGTTGACGTCCGCGGTCAGCGTGGTGGCCATCGACTGGACGCTGATCGGCGCGTCGCCGCCGACCGCGACCGGATGCGTGGGGTGCTTGAGCAGGATCTGGCGGGTGGTGCGCCGCGGGGCGAGTACCGGTGGTGGCAGCGGGGGCATCCCCAGGTCGACGCTCATGGTGTCAAGTATCGCGCCCCGGGACCCCAACCGCCCGGCTCCGGGAGCTGCGGCGCAGCATCTGCACCCCCGAGCCGGCCAGGAGGCAGGCGAACCCCAGCAGCGCGATCCGGTCGGGCAGCCATTGGCCGAGCGCGGCGCCCAGCAGCCCCGCCGGAGCCCCGACGAGCCCGGCGATCAGCGCGACGCGCACCTCGACCAGGCCGTGGCGCAGGTTGGTGACGGTCGCGGTGAGGGCCGTGACGACGATCACGGCCAGGCTTGTCCCGCGCGCGGTGTCGGCGTCGGCCCCGGTGAGCAGGACCAGTCCGGGCACCATGATGATCCCGCCGCCGACCCCGAGCAGGCCCGCGAGCACGCCGGAGGCCAACCCCACGGCGACCAGGAGCAGCGCCTCCCAGGGCTCCCCCAGCAGGGCCTCGCCCCGCGCCGGATCACCCAGCACGAGTCGGGCGGCTGTGAGCAGGCTGAGCACCGCGAACCAGAGCTGGAGGGTCGCGACCGGCGTTCGGGGCAGCAGCCAGGTCCCCAGCTGGCCGCCGAGGACCGCCCCGACCAGCAGGATCATGCCGGCCGTCACGTCGACCGACCCGTTGACCGCGTACCCGACCGCCGACGCCGTCGCGATCGGGACGATCGCCAGCAGGCTGGTGGCACTCGCCCGGCGCTGGTCCAGGGCGAACCAGGCCACGAGCAGCGGCACCATGACCAGTCCGCCGCCGACCCCGAAGAGTCCGGACAGCAGGCCGGCCGCGACTCCGGTGGCGGCCGCGGCCAACCACGCCGGCGCCCGGGAGGCTGGCATCCGAGTGGGTCAGCCGTAGATCGAGATCGGGTTGATCACGTCGGCGAGGATGACCACGCTGGACACGGCGATCAGCCCGATCCCCACCCCGTACGAGAGGGGGAGCAGCCTGGCCACGTCGACGGGTCCGGGGTCCGGCCGCCCGCGCAGCCGCGCGACGGTGCGTCGGGTGCCCTCGTAGATCGCGCCCGCCACGTGCCCACCGTCCAGCGGCAGCACGGGAAGCAGGTTGAAGAGGAACAGGAACAGGTTGAGGCTGGCCATCAGCCCGACGAGCATCGCGAGCTTGGACTTCAGGGGCTCCTCGGCGGCCACGACCTCCCCGGAGATCCGTCCGACGCCGACGACGCTCACGGGGCTCTCGGGATCGCGCTCCTCGCCGGCGAGCATGTCCTGGGCCAGCTCGTACACCCGGACCGGCAGGGTGAGCATGGCCTCGCCGCTGCGGACCGCGACGTCCCACATCATGGTCGGCACGGCCGAGACCGGCTGCGCGACGTACTCGGTCTGCGGGGTCACGCCGACGTACCCGGTGGCCACGATCTCGTCTCCGACGTTGCCCTCGTCGTCCACGACGGGCCGGTAGGCGGTGGCCATCTCGACCTCGACCTCGCGGGGACCGGTCGCCGTCTCCAGCCCCAGTACGACTGTGGCACCCGGGTTGGCGCGCGTCACGGTCGTGAGCTCGCTCCAGACCGCGACGGGCCGGCCGTCGATCGAGGTGATCCGGTCCCCTACGACGATCCCGGCCACGACCGCGGGCGAGGCCGCATCGGCGGGGTCGCACCCGAAGCCCGCGCCGTCCGGCGACGGATCCGCCAGAGCGGCCGCGGCGGCCTCGGTGCTGGCCATCGAGGCAGGCAGGCAGGTGCTGACATCGGCCACCGTGGTCGTCGGGGTCGGGATCCCGATGCCGACCAGCAGGATCGCGAAGAAGACGCCCGCCAGGACCAGGTTCATGGTCGGACCGCCCATCATGATCACGACCTTGCGTGGCGCGCTCAGCTTGTAGAAGACCCGGTCCTCGTCCCCGGGCCGGACCTCCTCCCACGCCGTGTGCCGGGCCTCCTCGGCCAGCATCTGGAACCGGCCGGTCGTGCCCCGACCCGCGGTGCCCTCGGGGGCCCCGGCCGGCGGCCGGAACATCCCGATCATCCGGATGTACCCGCCGAGCGGGATCCACTTGACGCCGTACTCGGTCTCACGCCCGTGCCTGGACCACAGCGTCGGGCCGAAGCCGACCATGTACTGGGTCACCCGCACCCCGAAGCGCTTGGCCGGAACCATGTGCCCGACCTCGTGCAGCCCGATCGACACGGCGATCCCGATCGCGGCCAGGACCACCCCCAGCACGAACAGCGCGGTGCCCATCAGCAGTCCCCCATCGACTTTGTGTTGCCCATCAGCTCTCCCCCATCGAAATCAGTGTCCGGGCCTCGACTCGGGCCCAGGCGTCCGCGGCGCCGACCGCGGCGAGCGTCAGCTCGTCGCCCACGACCGGGTCGTGGGCCGCCAGCACGGCTCCGACCGTGTCGGCGATCCCGAGGAAGGAAAGGTCGCCGGCGCGGAACGCATCGACGGCCACCTCGTTGGCGGCGTTCAGCACGGCCGGCGCCGTCCCGCCGGTCGCCCCCGCGGCGCGGGCCAGCCGGACCGCCGGGAAGGCCTCGTCGTCCAGCGGGTCGAACGTCCAGGTCTGGGCCGTCGTCCAGTCGCACGCGGGGCAGGCGTCGGCGAGGCGCTCGGGCCAGCCGAGTCCCAGGGCGATGGGGAGGCGCATGTCCGGCGGGCTGGCCTGGGCCAGCGTCGAGCCGTCGACGAACTCGACCATCGAGTGGACCACCGACTGCGGGTGCACGACCACCGCGATCCGGTCCATCGGGATGTCGAAGAGCAGGTGCGCCTCGATCACCTCGAGGCCCTTGTTGACCAGGGTCGCGGAGTTGATCGTGATGACCGGGCCCATGGCCCAGGTCGGATGCGCCATCGCCTGCTCGGGAGTCACGTCCGCCAGCTCGGAGCGCGAACGGCCGCGGAACGGGCCGCCGCTGGCCGTGAGGACGAGCCTGCGGACCTCGT
Source organism: uncultured Actinomycetes bacterium (assembly GCA_963793175.1). Taxonomy (GTDB): domain Bacteria; phylum Actinomycetota; class Actinomycetes; order S36-B12; family CAIYMF01; genus Prado023. The sequence goes on along the minus strand of CAWBYT010000008.1, from coordinate 80,627 downwards.
CGACCCGTCCGCCGGCCAGGCACTGCGCGAGGGCCGAGTGCTCGGAGTCGACAGGGACGATCTGGCCGGGCGCGGCGGCCGCGGTCACCAGCGGTCCGCCGATGATCAGGGACTCCTTGTTGGCGAGGGCCAGCCGATGCCCGGCGCGCAGGGCGGCCAGGGTCGGGGCGAGCCCGACCGCGCCGGTCATCCCGTTCAGGACCACGTCGCAGCCCCGCCCGGCGAGCTCGGTCGCGGCATCGGGGCCGACCAGCACCTCGGGGCGGTGACCGTGCGGCAGGGCGGCGGCCAGGGCGACCTCGAGCGCCGGAGCCCGCGCGGCATCGGCGATAGCGACCACAGGCACCTCGAAGGCGACGGCCTGCTCGGCCAGCAGGGCCACGTTCCCGCCCCCCGCGGCGAGCCCGGCACACGCGGAACCGCTGCGGATTGCGTCGGATCACGTCGAGCGCTTGGGTGCCGATGGAGCCCGTGCTGCCCAGGAGGATGACGTCCCTGCGCGCGGTCATTGCCCCATTGTCGCCGATCGAACGACCTGCGGTCGTACTCCCAGGGTCAGTGGTCGTGACCCAGGGACACCTCGGCCGCGCGCACTCGGGCGGTGAGGACCGGGAGCAGTGCCCGGGCCACCTCCGGGTGGTCGTCCATCAGGGCGGCGAAGGTGAGCGAGGACAGTGCGAACGTCTCGACCCCCTCGGGTCCGGCCACGACGGTCGCCGAGCGTGGTGCGTGGTCGATCAGGGAGATCTCGCCGAAGTAGTCGCCCGGCGCGAGCGTGGCCCGCTCCACGCCGTTCACCGAGACAACGGCCCCGCCCTTGACGACCAGCTGGAAGCCGGAGTCCGCAGCGCCCTGCGTGACCAGGTGGCCGCCGGGCGGCAGCTTGAGGGTCGCACCCCGCTCGATGAGATGGTCGAGGACCTCCGCGGAAAGCGCGCGGAAGAGGTCCACCCGAGTCAGAGCCTCGCTCAAGATCACGACTGCCTCCTGTGCTCGCCGATGCGCCGAACCGTGCTCGTTCGGAGGCTATCAGGAGGCGGCGTCAGGTGGGGCTGGTCACGGAGGCCTACACGCGGCCGGCCACCGGGTCCTGCGCCTGGCGGGCGACCGCCGCCTCGAGTCGCGCCCGCAAGGGAACGGCCCCGATCTCCGCGAGGTATCCCGTGGCCGCCTCCACGGCTCCCTCCGGAAGCCGGTGCGTGGGGAGCACAGTGGCGGCGTCGATGACGATGAGGGCGTGGGAGAACCGGTCGCCGATCGCGAGCCGCCCGGCCAGGACGGAGTCGTAGAGCTGCGCGGCGTCGCCCGGGTTGCCCTCGAGGGCCAGGATCCCGGCTCGGATCGACTGACGGACGGCCCGACCCCACCCCGAGTCGGGCTCCTCGGACGTGGCGAGGAGCGCAGTGGCCCGCTCGGGATCGTGCAGCCAGATCGCGGCGTGGCCACCGGTGCACGTCGCCAGGTTGCTGTTGACGCCTCCGGGCTCGTTGGTGAGCGCCCCCATCGCCTCGTCGTACGCCGACGGGAGGTCGCCCGCCATCAGCCTGACCACCGCGGTCACCCGCTTGTACCAGGACCGCACCGAGTGGTCCGCGGAGTCGGCCGTCTCCGGACGGACCGTCGCCAGCGTCTCCTGCGCCAAGGTGCCCTGGCCCCGGTAGGCGGCTAGCAGCACGGCGCTCAGGTGCAGTGAGTCGACAGTGAAGTCAGGGAGGTCCGCCCGCTCGCGCAGATCCCGGATGATCCCGTCGGCGGTGTCCCAGGCGCCGGTCTCGACCGCAGCCTCCAGCCCGTTGCCCAGGGAGGCTGACTCCTGCTCGCCGTAACCGCCTCGGTGAGCGACGCGCGGCCGCCTGCATCAGATAGTCCAGGGCCTCGGTCTGCTCGTCGCACCAGAGGCCGAGCGACCCCAGCGCGCTGGCCATCTCCCGCAGGTCGTCCTCCTCCGTCGCGACCGCGTGCCGGCCGCGCAGGAGCAGCCACGCCTCCCGGTGCCGGCCCAGGACCCCGAGCAGGTTGATCTTCGTGCCGAGGGCGGCGCCGAACTTCGGCCAGGCCCGAGCCCGCTCGTAGCCCGCGACCGCCCGGTCGAACGAGTCGAGGCTGGCCTGGGTGTCCCCGTCGAAGTAGCTGCACCCAGCCCTCGCCTCGTCCACGCCGGCCCGGGTGAGGTGGTCGGCGTCGTCGTCGAGTCGCTCGGGGATCCGAGCCACCACCTGCGCGCAGCTCGTCGAACTGGAAGTAGGTCGCCCAACGCGATGGCGAGCTCCCCGAGGGCGGCCACCTCGGCGTTGCGGTCCCCGAGTCCGTGCAGGACGTCCACCGCCTCACGCAGGTAGTCGATGCCGCTCCTCGCGGTGCAGTGCGTTCTCGGCGGCCTCGGCCGCCTGCCGCAGCAGGTCCGCGCGCTCGTGCCCGCCGGGGGTGAACGCCAGCGCCTCCTCGGCGTAGGAGAGGGCCTGGACCGGAGAGCCCAGTGCCGTCGCGCGGGCGGCCGACCGGGCGAGCCAGCCGCGGGCCTGGGCGCCCAGGGCGTCGGCGTCCTGTCCCGCGGGTGTCGAGCGCAGGGCCGCGATGTAGTGGGCGGCCACGACCGCGGCCATCTCGTCGTCCTGGGCCGCCTCGAAGTGGTGCGCCGCCGCGAGGTGGCGGTCATGGCGGTCCGCCTTCGACAGCATCCCGTAGGCGACCTCGCGGATGAGGCACTGGACGAACCCGTACTGACCCCGCTCCGGGGAGCGCGGGTCGGCCTCGAACTCGACGAACTCCTTGCGCGTCGAGCACGTGCAGCCGGTCCTCGAGCTGCGGGGTCTCCGCGCCGGTCACGGCCTGCAGCGCGGCGAACGTGAAGCTCTTGCCCAGGACGGCCGCGTTCTGGATGAGCGTGCGGTCCTGCGTGCCCAGCGCATCCAGTCGGGAGGCGATCAGGGCCTGCAGGGTCTCCGGGACCTGGATGTCGCCGAGGTCCCCGACCAGCTCGTAGGCCCCCTCGGACAGTGCGCAGGACCCCCCGGTCGGCGAGCATCCGGATCATCTCGACCGCGTACAGCGGCACCCCCTCGGCGCGGTCCACGATCCGGTCGACGGCGGCGGCGTCGGCGCCGGGCACCATGCCCCGCACCAGCTCGGCCATGGTCTGCGTCCGACAGGGGCTCGAGGTGCAGCGCCAGGAAGCTGCGCTGCCCGGCCCCCCAGTTGGCGCGCAGGTCCGCGAGGTCGGGGCGCGCGAGGGTCACGATGAAGATGGGCTTCGCCCGCGACCATTCGAGCAGCGACTCGATGAAGTCCAGCAGGCCCGAGTCGGCCCACTGCAGGTCCTCGAAGACCATCGCGACCGTCCCCTGGTCGCTGATCCGCTCGAAGAACGCCCGCCAGGCGGCGAACAGCTCCTCGCGACCCCCGGCGGGCCGTTCGTCGAGCCCCAGGAGGAAGGCGAGCCGGGGCTCGATCCACCGTCGCTCGTCGGCATCGGGCACGAAGTCCGCGATCGACTCGGCGAGCTTCTTGCGCGAGACCCCGGGGGCGTCGACCTCGGCGATCCCCGCGCGCATCCGGACCATCTCGCCCAGGGCCCAGAACGTGACCCCTTCGCCGTACGAGGGGCAGCGCCCGTGGTGCCAGTACATGCCCTCGGACAGCCCGTCGACGTACTTCTGGAGCTCCCAGGCCAAGCGCGACTTCCCGATCCCCCCGATCCCGTGGACCGAGACCACCCGCGACCTTCCCTCGCGTCCGGTCGCGTGGAGCAGGTCCTTCATCAGCCGCAGCTCCTCGGCGCGTCCCACGAAGGGCGGCTCGATGGCCATCCGGTTCTGGCCGTGGCGCTCGGCCACCACGCGCAGGGCGCGCCAGGCGCGGACCGGCTCCTCCTTGCCCTTGAGGACGAGGTCGCCGACCTCCTCGAACGCGATCGCGCCCGAGGCCGCGCGGTGGGTGGCCGCCCCCACGAGGACACCGCCCGGCGGGGCGGCCGACTGCAGCCGGGAGGCCGTGTTGACCATGTCGCCGGTGACCATCGCCTGGTTGCCCGCCCCGGGCGCGGTCGCGGCCTCGCCGGTGAGGATCCCGACCCGGACCTGGAGGGGCACCCCCCGCGACGTCCCGAGGACGGCGACCGCGTCGACCAGCTCCAGGGCCGCGCGCACGGCCCGCTCGGCGTCGTCCTCGTGGGTGACCGGCGTGCCCCAGACGGCCATCACCGCGTCCCCGATGAACTTCTCCACGACGCCGCCGTGGCGCTCGATCGCCGTGCGGGCGGCCGCGAAGTAGGCGTCCATGAGGATGCGCATGTCCTCGGCGTCGCGATGCTCGGACAGCGTGGTGAACGACACCAGGTCCGCGAACAGGACCGACACCAGGCGGCGCTCGGTGAGCCGCCTGGCCGAGCGCTTCGCGAGGCGCGCTCCTCGTCGCCGGGGTGCTCGCCCGCAGTGCCGCGCCGCACTCGCCGCAGAACTTCCCCTGCGGCGGGTTCGGCGTGCCGCAGACCGGGCACACCTGCACCAGGGCCGCCCCGCACTCCATGCAGAACTTGCGGTCCGGGTCGTTCCAGGTGCCGCACTCGGCGCAGTTCACGGACCACCCCTTCCAGCCGTACGATGGCAGCGTAATCCGTGCGTGGCGGGTCCGTGCAGCCCAGTCGGTCGGGCACACCCGCACGCGGGGTCGGGGCCCAGGCGCAGGCGTACCCTTTGTCAGCCTCGTCCCCTAGTCCGACCCTGGAGATCGCAACGATGAGCATCGACTTCGCAGTCACGACCGGCGGCCCGACACTCCCCCAGGAGCGCCGCCTGGTCACGGCCATCCCCGGTCCGCGCAGCATCGAGCTGCAGGCGCGGCGCACGCAGGCCGTGTCGGCCGGCGTGGCGAGCGTGCTGCCGGTGTTCGTCGTGGCTGGCGGCGGCGGAGTCCTGATCGACGTGGACGGCAACTCCCTGATCGACATGGGCTCGGGCATCGCCGTGACGAGCGTCGGCAACGCGGCGCCGAAGGTGGTCGAGAACGTCGCCCGCCAGGTGGCGGAGTTCACCCACGCGTGCTTCACGGTCACGCCCTACGAGGGCTACGTCGCGGTGTGCGAGGCCCTCAACGAGCTGACGCCCGGCGACCACGTGAAGCGCTCGGCCCTGTTCAACTCCGGCGCCGAGGCGGTCGAGAACGCGGTCAAGATCGCACGTGCCTACACCCACCGCCAGGCCGTCGTGGTGTTCGAGCACGGCTACCACGGTCGCACCAACCTCACGATGGGCATGACGGCCAAGAGCATGCCGTACAAGCACTCGTTCGGGCCGTTCGCGCCGGAGATCTACCGGGTGCCCATGAGCTACCCGTTCCACGACGGGCTCAGCGGAGCCGAGGCCGCCGCGCACGCCATCAGCCGGATCGACAAGGAGGTCGGCGCGGAGAACGTCGCGGCGATCGTCGTCGAGCCGATCGCCGGCGAGGGCGGGTTCGTCGTGCCGGCCGAGGGCTTCCTGCCCGAGCTCGTCGAGTACGCCCGTGCCAACGGGATCGTGTTCGTCGCCGACGAGATCCAGACCGGCTTCTGTCGCACGGGGGCATGGTTCGCCTGCAACCACGAGGGCGTCGTCCCCGACCTGATCACCACCGCCAAGGGGATCGCGGGCGGCCTGCCCCTGGCTGCCGTGACCGGTCGCGCCGAGATCATGGACGCGGTGCACGCCGGCGGCCTCGGCGGCACGTACGCCGGGAACCCGGTCGCCTGCGCGGCGGCCCTCGGCGCGATCGCGGAGATGCGCGCGGCCGACCTCGACGCCGCCGCGCGGCGCATCGGCGAGCTCATGCTCCCCCGGCTGCACGCGCTTGCGGAGCGCTCCGGGCGGATCGGGGACGTGCGCGGGCGGGGCGCGATGACGGCCGTCGAGATCGTCGTGCCGGGCACCAAGGACCCGGACCCCGCGACGACCGCGGCCGTCGCCGGGGCCTGCCACGCGGCCGGCGTGGTCGTCCTCACGGCGGGCACCTACGGCAACGTGCTGCGCTTCCTGCCGCCGCTCACGATGCCCGAGCACCTCCTCGACGAGGCGATGACCGTCATCGAGGACGCGGTGACGGCGCTGGGCTGAGCGGCCCCTCACTCCGCCGGCGCGACGCTGCCCGGCGTGCGCTCCTGCACGACCCACTCCTCGCCGTAGCCGTCGCGAAGCAGGTCCAGGAAGGGCCTGGGCTCGAACGACTCCGGGCCCAGCACGCCGGCACCTGCCCACGCGCCGGACGCGAGCAGCTCGAGGGCGATCACCGGGTTCATGGCCGTCTGCCAGACGACCGCCTGGGCGCCGTACTCGGACATCGTCCACTCGTTGTCCGACACGTGGTAGATGTACACCTCGCGCGGCCGGCCGTCCTTCCCGCGGCCGGTCACCCAGACCCCGGCGCACGTCCGGCCGGTCATCCGGTCGCCGAGGGTCAGGGGGTCGGGCAGGCACGCGGCGACGACATCGCGGGGCGACACCTCCTGCCCGCGCACCGTCACCGGCTCGGTCCGGTCGAGGCCCAGCTTGTGCAGGGTGCGCAGGACGTCGATGAACTCCTCCCCCAGGCCGAACTTGAACGTCACCCGCCGGGCGTTCAGGACGCGCGGCATCAGCACGACCTCCTCGTGCTCGACGTTGACGCACTCGACCGGGCCGATCCCGGCGGGGAAGTCGAACACCTCCGGCTCGCTGAACGGCTCGGTCGTGTAGTGACCGCGGTCGCGCTCCCAGATCAGGGGCGGGTTCAGGCACTCCTCGATGGTGGTCCAGATCGAGAAGGACGGGGCGAAGTCGTAGCCGTGGACGACCAGGTTCGAGGCATCGCGCACGCCGAGCTCGTCGATCTCGCTGAAGAGCTCGTCGGCGGCGTACCGGGCGAAGACGTCGGCCAGGCCCGGCTCGACGCCCATGCCGACCAGCGCGAGCTGACCGCTGGCCACCCAGGCGTCGTGCTGGGCGAACTGCTCGTCGCCGAGCATCACCCCGGTCAGCTCGAAGGGCCTGTCCGGGTGCCGGTGCGACAGGCTCATCGCGGTGTCCAGGTAGTGCGCACCGCTGCGGAAGGTGCCCTGGAAGATCGGCAGGACGTAGCGCGGGTCGACGGCGTTGAGCACATGGGTGCTGCCGTGCTCGCGCGCGAGGTCCGCCACGGCCTGGGCGTCGCCGGCGTCGATGCGGGCCGCCGCGAACCGGGGATCGTCGAGCCGGTCCACCAGGGCCTGAGCTCGGCCGAGGTCGTAGTCGGCCACGACCCAGGAGTCGAAGAAGGAGCGGCGGGCAGCGATCAGGGCGGCCGACGATCCGACGCCGCCGGCGCCGATGACGAGCACTCGCATGATGGACTCCTCCGCCGGCCGCGGGTCGGGGGTGCGGCCGGACGCACCGCGAGGTCGAGGCTATCGAGTCGGCCTCGACGACCACAGGCGAGCATCGGCCGCGATCCTGCCTGCCGGTCGAGTTGCGTAGAATATGAGGAATGAGGGCACTGGGTAGAGGTGTCCTGTCCCTGCTCGTGGTGGCAGTGACCGGCATGAGCGCGGCCTGCTCGGCAGAACCCCCGAAGCCCGGCGACGTGAGCGCGAACGCGTCCGTCCCGGCTGCGACATCGGCCCCGGCGTCGCCTTCATCAGGCGCCTCGACGTCCTCCTGCCCATCATGGACCGGCGGATCGCGGCCTGCCGGGCAATGGACTTCGATGCAGTCGAGCCCGACAACGTCGACGGCTACGCGAACGGCCCGGGCTTCCCGCTGAGCCCCGACGACCAGCTGGCGTACAACAGGGCCATCGCGGAGCTCGCCCACCGGCACGTGCCGAGGAGTGCGCAAGGTACGCGGAGTGTGCCGTGTACGCGCCCTTCACCGCCGCAGGCAAGGCTGTGCTGCATGTGGCGTACACCCTCTGCAGGCCGAATCCGTGCCATCGAGGTGGCCAGCGCGTCAGAGCACCCGATGATCAGCGATTCCTTAGACCTTCTTGAGCATGCTGGAGAAGCCCAGCGCCTTGGTGGTCGGGCAGGCAGGCGCTACGCCGTCGCCCGGTGAGGGTGACGGCGCGGGCCCGCATCAGCCAGTTCGCGGAGGCGAACAGCATGTGCAGGTGGTTGAGGTTCTTGCCGATCCCGCGGTAGCGGGTCTTGGTGAACCCGAAGTCGCGTTTGACGATCAGGAACGGGTGTTCGACCTTGGCCCGCACCGATGCCTTGCGTGACTCGGCCTGCCGGTCCGGTCCGGGCATCGTCTTGAGCACGCCCTTGCGGGCCGCGACCCGCCACTGCACCTTCGACAGATGCTCGTCCCCGGCGATCTCGGGCCGCTTCTGGGCCCCCTGGTAGCCAGCATCGCAGTAGACGACCTCGTCATCGGGGCGCACCAGGTTGGGCGCCTCGTCCAGGTCGTGCACGTTGGCCGCGGTGCAGGTCACCGAGTGGACATACCCGGTGCCCGCATCGACACCGATGTGGGCCTTCATCCCGAAGTACCACTGGCTGCCCTTCTTCGTCTGGTGCATCTCCGGGTCACGCTCACCAGTCGCGTTCTTCGTCGACGACGGGGCGGCGATGATGGTGGCATCCACGATCGAACCGCCCCGCATGACCCCTCCTCATCTCTTCGCCCCCACGATTCTCCCACCATGCTCTCGAGCGTACATCCGCGCGTTCGTCGGGACCTGCTCCACCGCGAAGTCCAGCCCCATGTACGGCGCATCCTGTCGTAGATCGCGTCCTCCACCCCCTCATCGGACAGCGAGAACCACACCTGCAGCAGGTACATCCGCAGCATCGTCTCGACCGGCTTGGCCTTGCGGCCCCGCTTGCCCGGCCTGTCCGAGTAGTAGTGCGGCTCGATCACCCCGACCCACGTCGCCCACGGGATCGTGGCGTTCATCGTCTCCAGGAACGTCTCCCGCCGGGAGACACGCCGACGGTTGCCGTACTCGACATCGGTGAAGCTCGGCTGCTCAACAGGCATGGCACATTCTCTCCGACACACCCCACCCCGACGGCGCAAAGCCGCCCGCCCCGACCGAGAAGATCAGCGATTCCCTAACTCGGCGTCTGGCGTTCGCGGTGCCCCTGACATGCCCCTGCCTGGCTGCCTGACCGCCTCGCTGACGGACTGCCGCCGGCTGCTGCCGGGCGACCTACTCCCCCGGGATCCGGGCCTCGAGCAGCGGCCTGACGCGGGTCCCAGGTGGTCCCGTCGCGCTCGTCGGCCGCCCGCCGGGCCATCGCGGACAGCGCCTCGAGCACGACGCGGTTGCCCAGCAGGGCGGTGATGTCGGCGTGGTCGTAGGGCGGCGAGACCTCGACGACGTCCATGCCCGAGCACCGGGAGCTCGTAGCAGATCCGCCGCACCGCGTCGAGAAGCTGACGAGCGCTGAGCCCGCCGGGTTCCGGGGTTCCGGTCCCCGGGGCGTGCCCCGGGTCGCACACGTCGATGTCCACCGAGAGGAACACCCCGTCGCACTCGTCGAGGGCGATCTCGAACGCCTCGGTCAGGCACTCCTCGAGGCCGCGGGCCACCACCTCGGTCATCTCGAAGCTGCGCATCCGCTGCTCGGCCATCCAGTCCAGGACGTCGGGCGGTGGCCAGTAGCCGCGCAGGCCGATCTGCAGGAAGCGGTCGCCACGCGCGGCACCGGACTCGATCAGCCGACGCATCGGCTGGCCGTGGCCGATCAGCGATCCGAACTGGATGTCGCCCGTGTCGGCGTGGGCGTCGAAGTGGATCACCGACACCCGCCCCCAGCGGTCCCCGCCGCGGGCAACTCCGGTGACGTCCGGCCAGGTGACGGTGTGATCCCCCCCGAGGACCAACGGGATCGCGCCGGAGGCCGCGACCCTCGTCACCGCAGCCTCGAGGTCGGCGCACGAGCGCGCGGCGTCCCCGGAGAACATCTCCACGTCGCCGGCGTCGACCACCCCGAGGTCTGCCAGCCCGTCCACGCGCATCGCCAGCGAGGGCCTGGAGCCGTCATGGTCCAGGTAGCACGTCTCGCGCAGCGCCTTGGGCCCGAACCGGGCGCCCGATCGGAAGGACGTGCCCCCGTCGAACGGTGCCCCGAGGATGACGACCTTTGCGTCCCCGAACGTGCCCGGGTCGTCGAGGTCCGCTCTCGGGACCCCCAGGAACGTGATGTCCGGGCCGAACTGCGTGCCGTAGCGAGCCATGCCCGGCGACAGTACCGAATGTGAGGATGATCACACCTGGCAAAGTGTGGTCAGGTGACCAACTGGGCAAGTACATCGTGGGTCGCAACCCGGATGTACGAGGGGTCATCCGGGCGGCGACCCACCAGTGCGTCCGGGCCGGTCGAAGCGGCTCAGGTCTTGGGTGCCATCCGGGAGTCCCACCAGCTGCGCTCCTCGAGGAACAGGTCGTCGCCGTCGAACTCCATGCAGCACGATCCGATGATCCCGTAGCAGTCCTCGCACAGCCACGTCGCGCCGAACCCGAACACCGCCGGCCCATGGCACCGGGACAGACGTGGTCGACGACCTCCATGCCCATCCGGCTGCCTCCCTCCGCAGGTCCGATCGTCCCACCGTCGCGTCGTCACCGGCAATCCATCCGGCCCCGGCGATTGGCTGCACGAGCCGCGCACGCGGGCTCGCCGGACGGACTGCCCGGCGGTTCGGGCAACCGCAGCCTGCTCGCGACCTGGTCTGCTGCGCCCGCTAGGCTGATCGTCGTCCGGGGAGGTGGGGGCCATGCTGGCTCGATCGAGTGCAGGAAGCGCCACACGTGGCGGGCGGGCGCTCGGCCGCGGCCACCTGCTCGCCGTCGTCGATCGCCGGGTCGCTGATGCGGCGCGGCCGCCACCGCGCGGCAGTCCGCGACACTCGCCCCCCCCACGGCACTCCCCGGCGCCGGCTCGCCAGGCGCCGCTGAGCTCCCCGGCGGCGGCTCGCAGATCTTCGACGGCAAGACCTATGTGGCCCTCTACGGCCACCCCGGCACGGGGGCCCTCGGCGTGCTGGGCGAGCAGGGCACTCAGGCTACGATCCGGCGGGCGCAGCGGATGGCCGCGAAGTACCAGCCGAACACCGACCGCCGGGTCGTCCCGGCGCTGGAGATCATCGCCACCGTCGCCACCGCGGTCCGCGGGTGCGGACGGGGACTACTCGGGCGAGTCGTCGGTCGGGAAGCTCCGACCGTTGGTGGAGGCGGCCGGGCGCGCGGGCGTCTACGTCGTTCTCGACCTCCAGCCGGGCCGCTCCACCTTCCTCAGCCAGGCCAAGCGGTATCGGGACCTCCTCGTCGAGCCGCACGTCGGGCTGGCCCTCGACCCCGAATGGCGGCTCAAGCCGCGGTCAGCGGCACCTCGAGCAGATCGGCTCGGTGCGGGCCGCCGAGATCAACGACGTGACGCGCGCTGGCTGGCCGACCTCACCCGCGACGCCGGGCTCCCGCAGAAGATGCTGCTGCTGCACCAGTTCCGCACGTCCATGATCACCAACCGATCGTCGCCTGGACACCTCGCGCCTGGAGGTCGCCGCTGGTCATCCAGATGGACGGCCTCGGGTCGCAGCCGGCCAAGCGCTCCACCTGGCGGGCCCTTCGCCGGGGGGCTCCCGACGGGATCGTCTTCGGCTGGAAGAACTTCATCGACGAGGACCGTCCCATGCTCGGCCCGAAGGCGACCATGGCGATCAGCCCCGAGCCCCGATGGGTGTCGTTCCAGTAGGCCCGTGTGGGCGGTAGTCGATTCGGTCGATCGGAACGGTCTGTTCCGACTACCAGACGACGCCGGCGTCAGCCGTGGGTCGGGAAGCCGAGGTTGATCCCGGCGTGGCTCGGGTCCAGCCACCGGGAGGTGACCACCTTGCCGCGGGTGAAGAAGTGCACGCCCTCGGTGCCGTGGGCGTGGGTGTCGCCGAACAACGAGGACTTCCAGCCGCCGAACGAGTAGTACGCCATCGGCACCGGAATCGGCACGTTGACGCCGATCATGCCGACCTCGACCTCGTCCTCGAACCGCCGCGCCGCCCCGCCGTCGTTGGTGAAGATCGCGGTGCCGTTGCCGTATGGGTGGGCGTTGACCAGGCCAAGGGCCTCCTCGTAGGAGTCGACCCGGACGACCGACAGCACGGGTCCGAAGATCTCGTCGGTGTAGATGCGTCATCTCCGGGGTCACGTGGTCGAACAGCGTCGGGCCGAGCCAGAAGCCCTCGGCGTCACCGTCGACCACCGGGTCGCGCCCGTCGACGACCAGCGTCGCCCCGGCGTCCTCGCCGGCCCGCACGTAGCCGACGACCCTGTCGCGGTGGGCGCCGGTGACCAGCGGGCCCATGTCGCAGCCCCGCCGGCCGTCGCCCGTGCGCAGCGCAGCCATCCGCTTGGCGATCCCGGCGACCAACGGCTCGGCGACGTCGCCCACGGCCACCACCACCGAGATCGCCATGCACCGCTCGCCGGCCGACCCGAACCCGGCGTTCACGGCGGCGTCGGCAGCGAGGTCGAGGTCCGCGTCCGGCAGGACCACCATGTGGTTCTTGGCGCCGCCGAGGGCCTGGACGCGCTTGCCGTGGCGGGTCCCGGTCTCGTAGACGTGCTTGGCGATCGCGGTCGAGCCGACGAACGAGATCGCCTTCACGTCCGGGTGGGTCAGCAGCGCGTCGACCGCCACCCGGTCCCCGTGCACGACGTTGTACACGCCGTCGGGGAGCCCGGCCTCCCGCCAGAGCTCTCCGACGAAGTTCGCCGGACTCGGGTCCTTCTCACTCGGCTTGACGATCACCGTGTTGCCCGATGCGATGGCGATCGGGTAGAACCACATGGGCACCATAGCGGGGAAGTTGAACGGCGAGATGATGCCCACGACCCCGAGCGGCTTGCGCACGGAGTGTACGTCGACACCGGTGGAGACCCCCGCCGAGTAGCCCCCCTTGAGCAGGTGCGGTATGCCGCACGCGAACTCGACCACCTCGAGGCCGCGGGTCACCTCGCCCAATGCGTCGGACAGGACCTTGCCGTGCTCGGCGGTGATGATCGCGGCGAGCTCCCCCCGCCGCTGGTTGAGCAGCTCGCGGAAGGCGAACAGGACCTGGGTCCGCCTGGTCAGCGACGTGGCGCCCCAGTCGGCGAAGGCCGCCCGCGCCGCCTCCACCGCCTGCTCCACGACCTGGACGGACGCGAAGTCGACCGTGCCGCTCAGCGTTCCAGTGGCGGGATCGAATAGGTCGCCGGTCCGGTCGGACGGTGCGGCGAGCGTCGCTGACGGTGCGCTCGCGGCCACCTGGCCGGCCGACGTGCGGGCCACCGGAGATCCAGTGCGTGACGTGCTTCATGGGTACCTCTCGGGTCGGAGTGCCGGCACCATTGTGGCTCCCCGCGAGCCGGCGGCGCAGACCCGGCAGGGCGGTGCACCGACTCCCGGCGTGCGACACGGGGTCCCCCGGGAGTCCCCGACCAGAGGCCCGCTCACCTTGTGGGGGACGATCGACGTGCCGATATCCACTAGATTGGTCGCGGCCGACGCTCGACCGCGAGCCCACGCTCAGCGAACACTTCGCGCACGCGCCGAACCGACGGGAGGTGCCCATGACCGAACCACCGGTCGGGGCACCCCTGTCGATGCACGACCCCCGGCAGGTCGGTCCATGGGCGATCCACTCGCGCCTGGGCGCCGGCGGGATGGGCGTGGTCTTCTACGCCTCCTCACCGGACTTCGAGGGGGCGGCGCTCAAGGTGATCCGCCCCGGGCTGCTGGACTCCCCCGCCACGCGGGACAGGTTCCGGCGCGAGGTCGCGATCCTGCGCTCGGTCCACGACGACCACATCAGCGAGTTCCTGGCGGCCGACCTGGAGTCGGACCCAGCCTGGCTGGCCATCGAGTACGTCAGCGGCCCGACCCTCCGCGACGAGGTCGCCGAGCGCGGTGCGCTGTCCGAGGAGGACTGGTGGACGCTGGCCCGGGGCATGGCCCAGGCACTGGCCGTCCTCGAGGCCAGCCGGATCACGCACCGCGACCTGAAGCCGGGCAACGTCATCCTCGGCGAGAACGGACCGCAGCTCATCGACTTCGGGATCGCCCACCCGGAGGATGCGACCTCGCTGACCGCCACGGGGCTGGTGACCGGCAGTCCCGCCTGGCTCTCCCCGGAGCAGGCGACCATGGACCCGACCGGCCCGTCGAGTGACATCTTCGCCCTCGGATCCCTGCTGGCCTTTGCGGCCACGGCCCGGCCGCCCTTCGGCGAGGGCGCGTCGGTCGCGGTCCTCATGAGCATCGCCATGCGCGATCCTGACCTGGTCGGGATCGACCCGAACCGCGCCGCGCTCCTGCAGCGGATGCTGGCCAAGGACCCCACCCGCCGGCCGACTGCCGGACAGGTCCTCGACCGGCTGCGCTCCATCGCCGACCCGACCGACGCGACACTCGCGGATCGGGCGGGGCTGGCGGAGCCGGCCGTCGCCATGACGTCGACGCAGACCCTGGCGCTCGCCCCGCCGGACGGGACCCTTTCCGCCCGCCGACCAGCGCCCCGCCCACCGCGCCGACAGCGGCGGCCGCGCTCGTCAGCCCCGCTGCCGTCGCAGGCGCCCAACCGGCACCGCCACCGGCCCGGCCACGGACCGCAGGAACTCCCCGGGCTGTCGGCCCCCGTACGGCGGCGGCGCAGCAGCGCCGGGCCAACCGTCGCCGATGGGTCGTGATCGCGCTCGTCGGGCTCGCCCTCCTCCTCGGCGGCTGGCTCGTGGTGCGGGCGCTGGACGACACCTCCGGGAGCGGCGACTCCGACGACTCGTCGTCGGGTGGTCCGGCGTCCGCCTCCGATGCCCCGCCGGCGCCGGCCTCCGACCAGCTGAGCGCCGGGGACTGGCTGCTGGAGACCTACCGGCTGGACAACACCGGGACCGGGCTCGTGGTGTCCGGGACCGTGCGCAACCGGGGCGCCGCGAGCGCATCGGCGGACCTGACCACCTGGATCTACCTCGGGCAGGAGTCCCTCGGTTCGGTGACCACCACGCTCAGCGACGTGCCCGCCGGGTCAGCGGTGCCGGTGACCATGGAGGGCGACGCCATCTGGAAGCAGGGCCCGAAGGTCGTGCTCCTCCAGGCCGAGTAGCTCTTTGATCACTACCCGTTGGGGAACCCCATCGGTGGGTTCACGTCGCGTCTGGGACCCGCGACCCAGGGGATCGACTTGGTCTGCTCGCACCGCGGGCACACGATCGTCAGCCGACCAGCTGAGACATCCGAGGCTGAGACCGGATGGTCCTTGCCCGGCTTCGGATAGGCATGTAACCCGACGATGCAGCGCGGATCCCTCATTGGTCGGCTCCCCCTTCCGGCGGAGTCCGGCGAATCCGAACTCAACGCCCGCGGACGGAAGGTACCCCCCTACGATCTCCCTGTCCAGCAACTAGGCCGAGACGATCCGGCTCTCCTCGGGTGCCTCGCCCGCGCCGTGCGCGACGATGTTCTCGGTGGTCACCCGGGCGATCTCGTCGAGGGCCTCCTTGGTGAGGAAGGCCTGGTGGGCGGTCACGATCACGTTCGGGAAGGTCATCAACCGGGCCAAGACGTCATCGGCCATCACCTCGCCGGACAGGTCCTCGAAGAACTTGCCCTCCTCCTCCTCGTACACGTCGAGTCCGACGCCCCCCACGTGCCCGGACTTCAGCGCCTCGATGAGCGCGACGGTGTCCACCAGCGCACCACGGCTGACGTTGATGAGGATCACCCCGGGCTTGAGCGCGGCCAGGACGAGCTTGTTGATGATGTGCTCCGTCTCGGGGAACAGCGGGACGTGCAGCGAGACGATGTCAGCGTGCTTGCCGATGTCGCTGAGGTCGACGTACTCGAGACCCTGCTCCTCCGCCCACTTCTTGTCCGGGTATGGGTCCCACATGATGACGCGCATCCCGAAGCCCTTGAAGATCTGACCGGCGATCTTGCCGATCTTGCCCGTCCCGATCAGTCCGGCAGTCTTGCCGTGCATGTCGAATCCGACCAGCCCGTCGAGGGTGAAGTTCATGTCTCGGACGCGCCTGTTGGCCTGAGGGATGTGGCGGTTGAGTGCCATCGCGAGGGTCACCGCGTGCTCGGCGACCGCATACGGTGAGTAGGCGGGCACGCGGGCAACGAGTATCCCGTTGTCCTTGGCTGCCTGGAGGTCGACGCCGTTGAACCCCGCACAGCGCAGGGCGATCATCTTCACGCCCCTCTCTGCCAAGCCCTCGATGACCTCTCGGGTCACCTTGTCGTTCACGAAGACGCAGACCACGTCGACGTCGTCCCCGACGGTCTCCACCGTGTCGGGGCTCAGCCGGAACTCGCGGAACTTCACCGTCAGGCCGGCCGCGAGCAGGGCCTTGCCGAGGTGCTCACGGTCGTACTTCTTGGTGTCGAAGACGGTGACGTTTGTCATGGATGGAACGCTAGCGCCGGGGGTCCTCTCGATGCCATCCCAGCAGCCGACCGTGGCCGCACGGCGGCGCCGTGTGGTGCTCTGTGGCCGTGTTATGCCAGCGCCACCATGGTGTGCCAGTGTGCGGGGCATGCTCCAACCCGGACCCGACTCCCCCACCGCGCGGACGACCCCGTCCCGGCACGCCGACCGCGCCTCCTACGCGATCGACTCGGCGCGCGCGATCCTGGCCGACGCCCTGGTCGGGCATCTCGGGGTACTGGGCCCTGACGGGTGGCCCGTGGTCCTCCCGGTGGCCGTAGCGCCGGACGGGGATCGCGTGCTGATGCACGGCTCGACCGGCTCCCGAATGTTCCGCTCACTCGCCGCGGGAGCTCCGGCATGCCTGACAGTGACGCACATCGACGGACTGGTCCTGGCCCGAAGCGCGTTCGAGTCGAGCATGAACTATCGCAGCCTGGTCGTGCTCGGGACGGCGGAGTCGCTCGACGGCGCAGAGAAGGAGGTGGCCCTGCGCACGCTCAGCGACCACCTCGCTCCCGGTCGCTGGGACTCGCTGCGACCGATGCGCGCCAAGGAGGTGGCCGCCACGACCGTCCTGGCACTGCCCCTGTCCGAGTTCTCGATCAAGTCGCGTGCGGGCGGTCCCGCCGATCCCGAGGACGCCGACTGGCCGGTCTGGTCGGGGCAGCTGCCCATCGGCATGTTTGCCGGCGCGCTCATCCCCGAGCCCGGGAGTGCTGACCGGCCTGAACCCCTGCCCCCCGCCGGGATCCGCCCCCGAGGTGCGTGAGGGCGGTCCCCGCGGCTCCCGAAGGGATCCACCCTCCCGATGTGAGGAAGATCATGGGGTGATTCTCCCCAAGATATCCGGTTTCCGGCCACGTTGAGCCGCCCGCACCGAGGTTAGTCGGTCATTAGACCGGGTACGAATTCACCATGTCGTTGACCCTTGCTGCATCCCCCGCCCGCGAACGCCCTTCAGTCGACGGTGCGCCGGGCGGCGGGCCCGCGACCGAGGGTGCTGCCAAGGAGCGCGACTCGGTGATCGACAACGCGCGCTTCATCCTGATCGTCCTCGTCGTTCTCGGCCACTTCCTGACCACGATGCAGGGGTCACCGGCGCTGGACGTCCTCTACTCGTGGATCTACATGTTCCACATGCCGGCGTTCGTGTTCCTGTCCGGGCTGGTGATCAACGCCGAGGCCGTCACCGCGCGGCAGGGCAGCCGGCTCGTGTCCGGGCTGCTTGCCCCGCTGGTCGTCTTCACCCTCCTGTACGAGGTGTTCGGCCTGATCATCGACCAGCCCGTGCCCTCCGACGACAACCTGATGGATCCCTATTGGCTGCTCTGGTTCATCGTCGCGCTCACGATCTGGCGACTGATGGTGCCGGTCCTCCGGTCACTGCGCTGGCCGGTGGCGACCACGCTGGTCATCTCCACCCTGCTCGTGCTGCTCAGCGACCTGCCCGCGGTCTGGAGCATCGACCGCGTCATCGTGCTGCTGCCGTTCTTCACCGCGGGGCTCGTGGTGACACCCGAGCGGATCCGGGCCCTGCGCACGCGCAGGTGGCGGCTCGTGAGCGCGGGGATCCTCGTGGTCAGCGTGCCGCTGTCGGTCTGGGTCACCCAGCTGCCCGCAGGGTTCACCACGTTCAACGACGGCGTCGAGTCGATCGGGGACATCCCAGAGTTCCTCTTCATGTACTTGGTCGCCACCGCGATGATCGTGGCCCTGCTGAGCCTGACCCCGTCAAGCCGTGGGGTGATGACCAAGTGGGGCACCAGGACGATGTACGTCTACCTGCTCCACGGGTTCTTCGTCCGTGCCTTCCGGTCCGCCGACCTGGGCGAGGCGCTGACCAGCCCGGCCGGCCTGGTGCTGATCGTCGTCGTCTCGGTCGGCCTGGCGATCGTCCTGTCCTCCGACGGAGTCGTCCGGATGACCCGACGCCTGGTGGAGCCCGACGTCGGCTGGCTGCTCAAGGATCCGGCGAGGGACGCAGCCCCCGCGTCGGCTGGCGGGCGTGGAGCGACTTCTGCCCCGACAGTCGGGCGCGCGGTGTCCAGCCAGCCGCCGGCGCCCCGCGACGGGCGGGCCCTGGTAGTCGACACTCGAGGCCTGAACAGCCGGAATCGGCTAGGAACCCGCTGGCAGCTCTGCGCCCAGCGCCCCCGCGAGTGACGCCCCGAACGTGGCAGCGAGGTGGTCGTCGTCGCGGAAGGTGATGAGACCGTCGGCCATCGCAAGGCAGCGGGTCGGCGTCGCCGCAGACCTCCGCGTTGACATCCGCCACGGAGGTTTCGGTGGCTTCGGCTGCCGTGACCTGGTACCGGTCGTCGGGCAGCGACGCGCCGAAGGAGTAGGTGCAGGCGTCGGCACCGTCCGCCTCCACACAGTCCGGGACGTCGAACCCCGGCACCGGTGTGTCCCGGACGAGGACCGTGGTGGCGCCCATCCCGGCGAACCGGCCCAGGTCGGCGGCGAGGGCGTCGCCGAGGCGGTCGGCCGACTCCTGGACCGAAAGGGTCTGGCCGTCGTCGACGATCCGGTAGTAGGCGGCCCGGGTCGCGACCACCACGAGGTCGGGCCGCTCCGACTCGATGAGGTCGCAATGCTTCCGCGTGCCAGTCGGCGCACTCGGTGTACTCACGCCCGAGGTTGGCGTTGTAGACCGGTTCGCCGCCTGGCGGGCAGGCCATCTTGACGACCGGGAGCAGACGCCAGCCCTGCTGCTCGGCCAACGCGGCCATCGCCTCGAACCACTGGGCGGCGTGCGAGTCGCCGAACAGGACCACCGACCGGCCTTCAGGGTCGCCGTAGATGCAATCCCCCGGACTCGGTGGCGTGCTGTCCTCCCGCTTGGCGTAGCAGCCGTTGTCGTAGATGCGGCCGGTGTCCTGGCGCGCCTGTTCCGGGGTCATCGGGGGCCGGTCGACCTCGCTGGGGGCCGCTGCCGACGGGGACCCGGGCTCAGGCTCCGCCGGGCGCTCTTCGTCGCGCGAGCACCCGGCCGACGCGCCCAGGAGTACCACGCCGACCATCACCGCGGCTGCCGTGCGCAGCGCCGCGGGGCGTCGACGGGACTGGGGCACGGGCTGTCTCCCCTCGGGCTCCCCTCGGGCCGGGGCTGCAAGTCGTCAGGATGCGCGCTCGGCGATCTGACCGGCAATGTAGCGGGCCCGGGCGCGGTACGCCTGTGCTGTGTAGTGCTTGCCGTCGGTCGTCGCGATGCCCCGGGAGTCGGCGTACCCGGCCCACGTGATCCGCTGGGCGGCGAACACCTGGCGAACGGCACTGTTGACGGTGCCCCGCTGGGGGGCCTGGACGGTGGCCATCGTGTCCACCCCCGCCGCGCGCAGGGCGCGCATGTCCCGCACCGCGTTGGCCCGTCGGCCATTGGCACCGAGAAGCACGGCCACGTAGTCGAACGAGTCCAGGTCATAGGCCCGTCAGGACGGCGCGGCCTTCGTAGGTGGTCCGCCCGCTGCGGGCGTCGATGGTCGGGTCGAGGCCCTTCGCGACGAGCGCCGCCTCGAACCAGGCGAGCATATGGACGGTCGTGGAGTCACCGATGACCAGAACGCGAGGCGCGTGGACGGGCTGGACGGACGGCGCGGGCGTCGCGCTGGCCGGGGGCGCGACCGGTGCGGTCGGCATGCCGGTCGCGGCACTCGAGAGGCTCGGACCCGCGGCGAGGAGGGCGCCGCCCACGGCGGACGCGAGCAGACGACGCCTCCTGCGCGGCCGGTTGCCCGCTGGCCGGCGAGGCGTGGCTGCATCGGCATTTCGGACGAATCGCATGATGCCATGGTAGATCCCGACGTCGGCTCCGACCCGCCCGCGCAGCCTCGGCGCAGCCCTGACCCCCTGCATTGAGTCCGCGCGCCACCAGGACGACGATGGCACCGTGGACCCCGCACCCGAAGAGCCGCTCGTCCCCCGCCCCGACGCCGACGCCGTGGTCGAGCGCGCGGTCGCCCGCGCGGCCGGGTGGATCACGACCGCGGAGGCTCACCGCACGCGCCGTGAGAAGGCGAACCGCCGACGGCTCACCCGGCTGCTCAGGGACCCGGCCGGCCTTCCGGTCACGATGGCGCTGACCGACGAGGTGATGCGGATCTCCGACCCGGCACGCGCCGCAGCGACCCTGCGCTCGGCTGCCGAGACGTCGAACCGCCACGCCCTCGGAGTGCGCGATCATGTGGGGCTGTGGGCGCTCGCCCAGCTCTCGGCGCTGGCCGCCGTTCCCTCGATGCGGCTCGTGCACTGGCAGGTCCGGGAGGCCTCGACCGGGATCGTCCTGCCCGCCGAGCCGGCAGCCCTGCGCAAGCACCTGACCAAGCGCGCGGCCGAAGGAGCGCGGCTCAACATCAACGTGCTCGGCGAGGCCGTGCTCGGCGAGGAGGAGGCGACCCACCGCCTCGACCGGGTCATCGAGATGCTCAGCCGCCCGGAGGTCACCTATGTCTCGGTGAAGATCTCGGCGATCGCGGCACAGCTGAGCACCTACGATCACGAGGGCTCGGTGCAGCGAGTCGCCGAGCGGCTGCGACGGCTCTACCGCGCGGCCCTGGCGACCTCGCCGCACACGTTCGTCAATCTCGACATGGAGGAGTACCGCGACCTCGCCCTGACCGTCGACGTGTTCACCCTCGTGCTCGCCGAGCCGGAGTTCGCCGAGATGCCCGCCGGGATCGTGCTGCAGGCCTACCTGCCCGAGAGCCATGCGGTCTTCGCACGACTCCTGGCCTGGGCGCGCACCCGGCGCGAGCAGGGCGGGGCGCCGATCAAGGTCCGGATCGTGAAGGGCGCCAACCTGGCGATGGAGACCGCCGAGGGCCAGCTCCACGGCTGGACGCCGGCACCCTACGGGTCCAAGGCCGACGTCGACGCGTCGTGGAAGCGCCTGGTCGACGCCGCGGTGCGCCCGGAGAACGCCGACGCCGTCCGGGTCGGGATCGCCAGCCACAACCTGTTCGACCTCGCCTGGTCGCTGGAGGTGGCCGCCGCGCGCGGCGTGAGCTCCCAGGTCGATGTCGAGATGCTGGAGGGGATGGCCAACGCCGAGGCCCTGGCGATCATCCAGGACGTGGGCTCGGTCCTGCTCTACGCGCCGGTCACCTCCCGCGACGACTTCGCCTCCGCCGTCGCCTACCTGGTCCGCCGCCTCGACGAGAACACCGGGCCCGAGAACTTCCTGCGGGCTTCGTTCAGCCTCGCGGTCGGGTCGCCCGCCTTCGCCGAGCAGGAGCACCGGTTCCGCGATGCGGTGGCCGCGCGGCACACCGTGCCGACCGAGTCGCGACGGCATGCGGCGCGCCCGGCGACCAGCACCGAGCCGACCAGCAGCACCGAGCCGCCCGTCGACGCCCCCTTCGACAACGAGCCGGAGGCCGACCTGACCCGTCCGGACGAGCGCGCGCTCATCGCTGCCGCCATCGAGCGGCATGCATCAGGCTGGAACCGCCCCCTCCCCGTAGTCGTCGCGGGCGTCGAGCGGGACGCGCAGCCGGGCGACGTCCTGCCGGGCCGCAACCCCAGCGCGGAGGGCGCGACCTGGTACTCCTACTCGGTCGCCACGCGGGGGCTCGTCGACGAGGCCGTCGCGAGCGCCCGGGAGAGCATCGCGGGCTGGGATGCGCGAGGCCCCGCGCGACCGCGCGAGGATCCTCCGGGAGGCCGCCGGTGTGATGGCCGAGGAGCTCCCCGACACGCTGGCTGTCATGTCGTTGGACGCCGGGAAGACCGTGGAACAGGGCATCCCCGAGGTGACCGAGGCCATCGACTTCGCCCGCTACTACGGTCGTTCGGCGATCCGGACGCTCGAGGACGCGGCGCCCAGCACGCCCGTGGGCGTCGTGGTCGTGGTGCCACCGTGGAACTTCCCGTACGCGATCCCGGCCGGCGGGGTCACCGCCGCCCTGGCCGCGGGCAACGCCGTCATCCTCAAGCCCGCGCCCGAGACGGTGGCCACGGCATGGCTGCTGGTCAAGCAGCTGTGGCGGGCGGGCGTCCCCCGGGAGGTGCTCCAGTTCGTGCCGACCCGCGACGACGAGGTGGGCCGGCACCTGGTGACCCATCCGGACGTGGCCGCGGTCATCCTCACCGGCTCGTTCGCCACCGCGCGGATGTTCACGACCTGGCGCCCCGACCTGCGCCTGCTGGCCGAGACCTCGGGCAAGAACGCCCTGCTGGTCTCGGCGACCGCCGACATCGACGCCGCGGTGAAGGACCTGGTGTCCTCGGCGTTCGGCCACGCCGGGCAGAAGTGCTCCGCCGCCAGCCTGGCGATCGTCGAGGCCTCCGTCCACGACAACCCCGCGTTCCTGCGCCAGCTGCGCGACGCCGTGACCTCGGAGATCGTCGGCGGGGCGCCCGACCCGGCCACCGTGGTCGGCCCGGTCATACGGCCGGCCGAGGGTCCCCTGCTGCGCGCCCTCACCACGCTGGAGCCGGGCGAGTCGTGGCTGGTCGAGCCCCGCCGGCTCGACGAGTCGGGGCACCTGTGGAGCCCCGGGGTGAAGACCGGCGTGCGGCCCGGGTCCTGGACGCACCTCACGGAGTGGTTCGGCCCGGTGCTCGGCGTGATGCGCGCGCCCGACCTCGACACCGCGATCGACTGGCAGAACGCCGTGGAGTACGGGCTGACGGCCGGCATCCACGCGCTCGACGCGGGCGAGTGCGAGGAGTGGATCCAGCGGATCGAGGCGGGCAACATCTACGTCAACCGGGGCACCACGGGAGCGATCGTCAACCGGCAGCCGTTCGGCGGTTGGCGCAAGTCCGCGGTCGGGCCCACCGCCAAGGCCGGCGGGGAGAACTACGTGGCCTGCTTGCGTGACTGGGCGCCGGGCGAGCGCGCCCTGACCTCCGCCGAGGTGCAGGCCTGGTGGGCCGGCACCGCAAGCGCCGTTCGCGACCTCACCGGACTCACCGTGGAGCGCAACCTGATCCGCTACCGGCCGATGGTCCTGCCGATCCTCGTGCGGGTGGACGCCGAGACCCGCCCGGCCGACCTCGAGTCGGTGCGTCGGCTCGCGGCGCGGACCGGCAGCCGGATCCTGCTCAGCACCGCCGTGTCCAGGGGTGCCGACACCGTGGTCGAGTCCGTCGAGGAGGCCACCGACCGCGTCGCCCAGGGCGGGGTGAGCCGGGTCCGCTGGCTGTCCGCCGAGGATCCGGGCGACCTCGCCGTCGTGGCCATGGACGCCGGGGTCAGCCTCGACCGCCGCCCGATCGCGGCCAGCGCGTCGATCGAGGGCCCGCGCTGGATGCACGAGCAGAGCGTGTGCGTCACGGCGCACAGGTACGGCAACGTCGGGGCGGGACCACAGCCCGACGTGCCCGGCGCCATCTGACCCGAGCCCCGCGATTGGTGATCCTGGGTGCGATCCGGCCAGGTCTGGCCGTCTCCTGGCGCTGGCTGGCCGGTCTGCGCCCGATCCGTTGGATCACGAGCGCTCCAGCGGCTGGCCCGGTGGCGTCGGCCGGCGGAACAGCCCCTCCTGGGTTATCGAGATCATCAGACTCCCCGCCGCGTCGAACATCCGGCCGCGCGCGAATCCGAGGCCCCGGTCCGCGGCCGGTGACGCCGTGACGTAGAGCGCCCACTCGTCGGCCCGGTACGGGCGGTGGAACCACATCGCGTGGTCGAGGCTGGCCACCTCGAGCGGACCCGGCCCCGCCGACAGGCCGTGCCTGCGCTGGACGGCGTCGAGCAGGGTCGCATCGGAGAGGTAGGTCGCCACGCAGACGTGCAGCAGCGGGTCGTCGGGCATGGGCCCGTCGGACCGGAACCAGACGACGTCCTCGCCCGGGTACCCGCCCTCGACGTCCGACTGGGTCGGGTGGTCGGGGTAGGCGTCCCCCCACCAGGCGACGAGCTGCTCCCCGAGCCCCCGGACCGGGCGGATGTCGACCGGCGGGGTGATCTCCACCAGGATCGGCGGGAGGTGGGCGACGTGCGGCTCCATGAGCTCGCGCAGGGAGGGCAGGGTCTCCGGGCCGGGCACGGCCGGCGCGAGTGTCGTATGCGTGATGGTCGTGGCCTCGGGCACGTGGAACGACGCCGACATCGTGAACGTCACCTTGCCGTGCTGCCGGGCCAGCACCCGCCGGACGCTGAAGCCGCGTCCGTCACGCATCCGTTCGACGTGGAACTCCACAGGCGACCGGGGGTCACCAGGGCGCAGGAAGTAGGCGTGCAGCGAGTGCACGTGGCGCTCGGGATCCACTGTCCGCCCTGCGGCGACGAGTGCCTGGGCAGCCACCTGACCACCGAAGATCCGCGTGTAGGAGACCTCGTGGCTGACCCCGACGAAGACGCCGCCGGGACGCCGCTCGAGGTCCAGGAGCTCGAGCAGGTCGTCGATCGGGTGGTGGGCCACGCACAGATCGTCGCAGGGACGACCGGTGGTTGCCGAAGGGCGCGCTGACCTCCCCCGTCCCCCTGGCTCCTCGCAACCAGGGCCGCGCACGCCGACCAGCGTGCCTGCCTACGCGGGGAAGGGGCGCTGTGGATATTGGATCCAATCTGCTAGGGTGGCGCATCCTTTCATCAGTGACTGGGGACCGACATGACCACGATCGAGCACAGCCAGGCCACGGCGCAGACGACCTCCCGGCGCCTGTCCGCTGACCGAGCTCTACGCCATCGACACCCTGCTGACCCCCGAGCAGGTCGAGATCCGCGACACGGTGCGGCGGTTCGCCGACGACCGCCTGCGCCCGCACCTGGCCGACTGGTTCGAGTCCGGCGAGCTGCCCGCGCGCGAGCTCGCCCGCGAGCTGGGATCGATCGGCCTGCTCGGCATGCACCTGGAGGGCTACGGCTGCGCGGGCACGGACGCCACCTCCTACGGGCTGGCATGCCTGGAGCTGGAGGCCGCGGACTCCGGGATCCGCTCGCTGGTCAGCGTGCAGGGGTCGCTCGCGATGTTCGCGATCCACGCCTACGGGTCCGAGGAGCAGCGCCAGCAGTGGCTGCCCGGGATGGCTGCCGGCGAGCTGGTCGGCTGCTTCGGCCTGACCGAGCCGGACGCCGGCTCCGACCCGGGGTCGATGCGGACCACGGCCGTGCGGGACGGCGACGACTGGGTGCTGTCCGGCACGAAGATGTGGATCACGAACGGCACGGTCGCCGACGTGGCCATCGTCTGGGCACGGACCGAGGGCACGATCCGAGGCTTCGTCGTCCCGACCGACTCCCCCGGCTTCACTTCGCGGTCGATCCCGCACAAGCTCAGCCTGCGCGCCTCGGTGACCTCCGAGCTGGTGCTCGACGGGGTGCGCCTGCCGGGCAACGCCATGCTCCCGGGCGCCCGCGGCCTGTCGGGCCCGCTGGGCTGCCTGGCCGAGGCCCGCTACGGGATCGTCTTCGGGGCCATCGGCGCCGCCCGCGACTGCCTGGAGACCGCCATCGACTACGCGGGCACCCGCGAGCAGTTCGGCCGGCCGATCGCCGGCTTCCAGCTGACCCAGCGCAAGCTCGCGGAGATGGCCGTCGCGGTCGGCAACGGGCACCTCCTGGCGCTGCACCTGGGCCGGCTCAAGGACGCCGGCGCGCTCACGACGCAGCAGGTGAGCGTCGGGAAGTTCAGCAACGTGTCCGCGGCGCTGGAGGTGGCCCGCGAGGCGCGCGCGATCCTCGGTGGGAACGGCATCTCGCTGGAGTACCCGGTGATCCGGCACATGGTGAACCTCGAGAGCGTCTACACCTACGAGGGCACCCACGACATCCACACCCTGGTCATCGGCCAGGCGCTCACCGGGATCGCCGCCTACCGATGAGCCGGCCACCGAGCGGCCCGCTGGCGGGACTGCGCGTCGCGGACTTCAGCCGGGTCCTGGCCGGGCCGTACGCCACGATGATGCTCGGCGACCTCGGGGCCGATGTCACGAAGGTCGAGCGCCCCCCGCGTGGGGACGACACTCGCGCGTGGGGACCCCCGCACGCCCCGGACGGCACAGCCACGTACTTCCAGTCGGTGAACCGCAACAAGCAGACGCTCTGGCTCGACCTGACCGACCCCGGCGACCGCGCGCAGGCCCTGGCCCTCGCACTGTCGGCCGACGTGCTGGTCGAGAACTTCGCGCCCGGCACGATGGCGCGCTTCGGCCTCGACCACGAGACCCTCTCGGCTCGGAACCCACGGCTGGTCTATGCGTCGATCACCGGCTTCGGCGCCGGCGCGGGAGCGGCGATGCCCGGCTACGACCTGCTCGTGCAGGCGATGGGCGGGCTGATGAGCGTCACCGGTCCGGCGCCCGACCAGCCGACGAAGGTCGGGGTGGCGCTCGTCGACGTCGTCACCGGGCTGCACGCGACCGTCGGGATCCTCGCGGCACTCCACGAGCGCGCCGTCAGCGGGCGGGGCCAGCACGTGGCGGTCAACCTGCTCAGCTCGACGCTGTCGGCGATGGTCAACCAGTCCCAGGCGGCGGTCGGCGCGGGCGTCACCCCGCGCGCGATGGGCAACGCGCACCCGAGCATCGCCCCGTACCAGACCTTGCCCACCGCGGACGGCGTCATCGCCCTAGCGGTCGGCAACGACGGTCAGTTCGCGGCGCTGTGCGCGGTGCTCGGGCTGGACCTCGCCGACGACCCCGGCTTCGCGACCAACCCGGCCCGGGTCGCCCGACGCGACACGCTGGCGGACCTGATCGGCCGGGCGCTGGCCAGCAGGCCGACCGCCGTACTGGGTCGGCGCGCTCACGGCCGCCGGGGTGCCCGCCGGGCCGGTCAACGACCTTCCCGCGGCCCTGGCACTGGCCGAGTCGCTGGGCCTCTCCCCGATCGTCGACGCGGCCGGCGTGCCGACCGTGGCCAACCCGATCACGCTGTCGCGCACGCCCGTCGACTACCGGCTGGCGCCGCCCGCGCCTCTGTCCACCACCTCGGAAGCCTCCGGCTCCACCACGTTCGATGAGTGACTTCCAGCGCCCGCCCACCGCGCAGGAGGCGGTGCTCGTGGAGGTGCGCGCCCGCATCCTTCGCGGGCAGCTCGCGCCTGGGACGCCCCTGCGCCAGGAGGAGCTCGCCGCTGACCTGGGCGTGAGCCGGGTCCCGCTGCGCGAGGCTCTGCGCATGCTGGAGTCCGAGGGGCACGTCAGCTACGCGCCCCATCGCGGGTACCGCGTGGTCGAGCTGCGCATCGACGACCTTGAGGAGATCTACCATCTGCGCGCCCTGATCGAGGACGACCTCGCCCTGCGCGCGGTCGCGGACCAGGACGCCGAGGACGTGGCGGCCGTCCGCCGGGCCTACCGGGAGCTGTCCTCGGCCGAGGAGCAGGAACCCGCGGATCCCGTTCGGCTGGCGGCGGCGAACCGAGCTTTCCACTGGGCGATCCTGCGGCCGCCCCCGCGCGCGGAGCGCGTCCTGACCACGCTCTGGGACGCCTCCGAGGCCCACCGGGCGCGATGGTTCGCCGACCCGGCGAACGTAGCCCGGGGAGCGCAGGAGCACGCCGAGGTCCTCGCGGCCGTGCTCGCCGGCGACGCCGACGCGGTCGTCAGCCACCTGGCCGAGCACCGGGCCGGCGCCATCGAGGTGCTGCGCGCGGCGCTGGATCAGAGCCGCGGACCGCAGTGGGGCCACTGGCCGGGGCCCGACATGTCCCACAGCGTCTGAGCCCGGTAGGTCTGCTCGGCGGAGCTGGCGTCCGAGGCCACCCCGGACCCGCCCACGGCCTGCCAGGTCTGGGCGCTGAACTGGTAGAGCCCGTGGTACAGGCCGTTCGAGCTCACGATGGTGGGGTTGCCCCCGGACTCGCACTCGGCCAGCGCCGGCCAGTTCTGCGACACGGCCGCCGACGACGGGTCGCCCATGTTCCGGTCGTAGTCGTACGTCGGCTTCGGTGGCGCCGGAGGTGGCGGCGGGTCGGGGGTCTCGACCGGATCCGGCTCCGGCTTCTCGGGCACGGCCGACTCGGCGATGAGTCCTTGCGCAGCGGCCCAGTCGATCGCGACCCACTCCTCGGGCAGCCCCTCGATGGTCACCTGGCCGTTGAGGTCGCGCAGCTCGTCGGTGGTCAGCTTCGCGTTCACGGCCTCGATCGCCGCGAGCACCTCAGGGGCGGCCACCTCGCCGCGCACGATCGCGGTCACGTTCTGGGCCACCTGGAGCTCCTCGTCGTCGTCGAGGATGACCAGGTCGCGCGCCTTGACCGCGGGGTCGGAGGTCAGGACCAGGCCGATGTCGACGTCCCCGGCCGTCAGCGCGTTCAGCGACTTCGGGCCCCCCATGTCGAGCACCTCGAACTCGTCGAACTCCAGGCCGTAGACGTCCTTCAGTCCGGGCAGACAGAACTCGGAGGTCTCGCACGCGGCCGGACCGCCGAACACCAGGTCCTCGGCGATCTCCTCCAGGTCGCTGAGCTCCTCGAGGTCATGCTCCTTGGCGAACGCCTTGCGGACGGCGAAGCCGACCCCGTTGGTCGCCGGGGCAGGGGTCGCCACCGATGCGTCGTGCGGGGCCAGCAGCGCGTTCAGAGCCGTGACGGTCGCGTCCACGTCGCCACTGGCCAGCTGCTCTGCGTCGGCCCCGTTCGTCCGGGCGTTGAGGTCCTCGGTGAGGACCCCGATGTAGTCCGGGGCGATGTCGATGGTGCCCGCCTGCATCTCGGCGAGGTACTGCTCGCGGACGCCGGCGTCGAAGTCGCGCGCGACGGTCACGCCATGAGCCTCGAGGACCTGCGCGTAGATCTCGGCGACCATGACCGACTCGGAGAGGTCCGAGGAGCCGATCGTCACCTCGTCGGGTACCGGGGTTGGCCGCTGCGACCACCACGCCCACACACCCGCGCCGGTGAGGAGCAGGAGCACCACGACGACTCCGCCGACCAGCCATCGGCCGCGCGTGGTCAGGCGCACACGGCTGCTCGTGCTCACCCGACGACGGTAGCGATCTTCGCGGGCCGACGGGATGCTGGCGTGCGTCAGGCAGGACGTCAGACGGAGGCAGCCAGTTGCCCGCAGGCACCGTCGATCTCCCGGCCGCGGGTGTCGCGGATGGTGGTGGGGATGCCGCGGTCCTCGAGCGCCGCGACGAAGGCCCGCTCGACCTCCGGCTCGGACGCCGTCCACTTCGATCCGGGCGTCGGGTTCAGCGGGATCGGGTTGACGTGCACCCAGCCCCTGCCTCGGGCGTTCAGCAGCTTGCCGAGGAGGTCGGCGCGCCACGCCTGGTCGTTGATGTCGCGGATGAGCGCGTACTCGATGGAGGCCCGCCGGCCGGTCGCCTGGGTGTACTCGAAAAGGGCGTCGATCGCGTCCGCCACCGGCCACCGGGTGTTCACCGGCACGAGCGTGTCGCGCAGCTCGTCGTCGGGTGCATGCAGGCTCAGCGCGAGCGTGACCGGGATCCCCTCCCCGGCAAGTCGGCGCATCGCCGGGACCAACCCCACCGTGGACACGGTGATCCCGCGCGCGCTCATCCCCATGCCGTCGGGAGCCGGGGCGGTCATCCGACGGACCGCGGCGAGCACTACCGAGTAGTTCGCCATCGGCTCGCCCATCCCCATGAACACGACGTTCGACACCCGGCCCGTCCCGCCCGCGACCTCGCCGCGGGACACCGCCCGAGCCGCAGCGAGCACCTGCTCGACGACCTCGGCGGTCGACAGGTTGCGCGTCAGTCCGCCCTGCCCGGTGGCGCAGAAGGGGCAGTTCATCCCGCAACCGGCCTGCGAGGACACGCACACCGTGACCCGCTCCCGGCTGTTGCGCGTCGCCGGGTAGCGCATCAGGACCGACTCGACCAAGCGCCCCGTCGTGCATTCGCCAGACGGACTTCACCGTCATGCCCCCGTCGCACGTGATGTCACGGACGTTGGTCAGCAACGACGGGCAGAGACTTTGCGCCAGGGGGCCGCGCAGCGCAGCCGGGATGTCGGTCCAGAGCTCGGGATCGTCGACCAGGCGTGCGAACCAATGGTTGCTGACCTGGTCGGCCCGGAACCTGGGCAGGCCGGCCGCGACGACCGCCTCGCGTCGCTCTCCCAGCGTCATGTCACTCAGGTGCCGCGGCGGTTTGCCCCTGCGAGGCGCCTCGAGGACGAGCAGTCCCGGGGGCTGCTGCACGTCAGCTGACCTCCCCCAGGAAGATCGCGAACAGCGTGTAGGCCACCACCGTGTTGGGGATGAGGCTGTCCAGGCGATCCATCAGTCCACCGTGGCCGGGCAGCAGGTTGGACATGTCCTTGATGCCCAGATCCCGCTTGATCGCCGACTCGAGGAAGTCGCCCAGTGTCGCCGTGGCCGCCATCACGGCACCCACGATCGCGCCCTTCCACCAGTCGGACTCCAGCAGCGTGGCGAACAGCACTCCGCCCAGGATCATCTGGAGGGTCACCGACCCGGCGAAGCCCTCCCACGACTTCTTCGGGCTGATCGCCGGGGCCATCGGGTGCTTGCCGAAGAGCACGCCTGCCGCGTACCCCCCGATGTCGCTGGCGATCGACAGGACGATGAAGGTCAGGACGCGGTCGGCGCCGTCCGGAGAGGCGGCGATCAGGGCGGCGAACGCCCCCATGAGCGGGGCGTAGGAGAGGACGAACCCACTGGCCGTCGCATCCCGGACGAACTCCTCCGTGCCGCGCTGGAACAGCCGCCACACCAGAGTGAACAGGAACAGCAGGCCGAACCCCATGAAGGCGTAGTCCGCGTCCAGCCGATAGCCGAGCACGGGCATGATCACGGCCGCCAGCAGGAGGGGGAACCGAGACAGCCGGATCCCGCGCGTGGCCAGTGCCGTGGCCAGCTCGCCGGTGCCGAGGAAGATGACCACCACGATGAGCACGACGAACAGCCAGAGCTGGAAGTACAGCGACGCCAAGGCGATGGCGACCAGGATGACGCCCACGGCGAGCGCTGCCGGCAGGTTGCGTCCGGCCCGCGACTTCTTCTCCTCGGGCTCCCCCGCGGGCGGCACGGCGGGCGGGTCGGCTGGCACCGCCTCGGGCGGGACGAGGGGCTCGGAGGGGTCGCCGGGAGCTGCCCCGGGCGATGGTGCGTCTGTCGATCCGCTCATGGGCGCACCGTCCTCTCAGATCTCGAGCAGCTCGGCTTCCTTGTGCTTGAGCACCTCGTCGACCAATGCGATGTGCCGGGCGGTGAGGTCCTCGAGTGCCTTCTCGGCGCGGCGGATCTCGTCCTCGCCGGCGTCACCGTCCTTGTTCATCTTCTCCAGGTGGTCCTTGGCGTGCCGGCGGATGTTGCGGATCGACACGCGCGCCTCCTCGGCCTTGTGCCGGGCGAGCTTGATGTACTCCTTGCGCCGCTCCTGGGTCAGCATCGGGAGCACGACGCGGATCACCTGGCCGTCGTCGACCGGGTTCACGCCGAGGTCCGAGTCGCGGATCGCCTTCTCGATGTTGTGCATCGAGGACTTGTCGAACGGCGAGATGATGATCATCCGGGCCTCGGGCGTCTGGAACGACGCGAGCTGCTGGATCGGCGTCGGGGCGCCGTAGTAGTCCACGAGGACCTTGTTGAACATCTGGGGGGTCGCCCTCCCGGTCCGGATGGTGGCGAAGTCCTCCTTGGCCACCGCGATGGCCTTCTCCATCTTCTCCTCGGCCTCGAAGAGCTCCTCGTCGATCATCGGTTCTCCTTGTGTGGTCCTGGCGCCGTGGTCGGCGAGGGTCGAGGCGCCAGCAGGCCGCAGGTGGTCAGTCCTCGGGCGCGATCAGTGTCCCGATCCTCTCACCCTGCACCGCGCGAGCGATGTTTCCCACGGCGAGCAGGTTGAACACGATGATCGGAAGCCGGTTGTCGGCGCACAGCGAGATCGCGGTGGCGTCGGCGACCTTGAGGCCCCGGGCCAGGACATCGGCATAGTCGAGGTGGTCGAATCGGATGGCGTCGGCGTTGGTGCGCGGGTCGGAGTCGTAGACCCCGTCGACGCCCTTGGCCATCAGCACGACGTGCGCGCCGATCTCCAGGGCCCGCTGCGCGGCGCAGGTGTCGGTCGAGAAGAAGGGCACCCCGAGGCCCGCGCCGAAGATGACGACGCGGCCCTTCTCCAGGTGCCGCACGGCCCGCCGCGGGAGGTACGGCTCGGCGACCTGGTTCATCGGGATCGCGGTCTGCACCCGGGTGTCGATGCCCTGCTTCTCCAGGAAGTCCTGCAGCGCCAGGCAGTTCATGACCGTGCCGAGCATGCCCATGTAGTCGGCCCGCGAGCGATCCATCCCGCGGTCGTGCAGCTGCGCCCCGCGGAAGTAGTTGCCACCGCCGATCACGACGGCCACCTGCGTCCCGCCGCGGACCACGTCGGCGATCTGCCGCGCGATGCTCTGCACCACGTCCGGGTCGACGCCGAGCGCGCCGCCGCCGGCGAAGGCCTCACCGGAGAGCTTGAGCAGGACCCGGGGCCACCCGTGCTCGGGGGCCTCGGCCCAACGCTCCAGCGTGCCTTGCAAGGTGGGCTGGTCCACGATCACGGGGCTGATTGTGCCCTACGCGGGACATGCGACGCCCCCGGGAGGTCGCGCCTCCCGGGGGCGTCACGCGCATGCTTCAGGCCCGTCGAGGGCCCCTTGGGGCGCTGCCGCTCAGCCGCCGATCTCGATCCGGACGAAGCCGGTGATGGTGGCGCCGTTCTCCGCGGCGTAGGCCTTGACGTTCTTCTTGCTGTCCTGGACCGAGGACTGCTCGAGGAGGACACGCTCCTTGAAGAACCCGTTGACCCGGCCCTCGATGATCCTGGGCAGAGCCGCCTCGGGCTTGCCCTCCTCCCGGGCCGTGGCCTCGGCGATGTGCTGCTCGTGGGCCACGACGTCGGCGGGCACGTCCTCGCGGGTGAGGTACTCCGGTCGCATCGCAGCGATCTGCATGCCGACGGCTCGCGCGGTGTCCTCGCTGCCCTCGTAGGAGACCAGCACCCCCACCTGCGGGGGCAGGTCGGCCGAGCGCTTGTGCATGTAGGTCGCGATCGACCCCGTGAGCAGGCCGACCCGGCCGAGCTCGAGCTTCTCGCCGATCACCCCGGACATCTCCTGGATCGCCTCGGCCACGGTCTTGCCGTTGGCCAGCTGGGCGGCGTCCAGGGCCTCGCGGCCCTCCGCCCCGATCTCGTCGGCCAGCCCCACGACCTCGTCGGCGAAGGCCTGGAAGTCGGCGTTCTTGGCCACGAAGTCCGTCTCGCAGAGCAGTTCCACGAGGGAGCCGCCCGAGGAGGCGACCAGGCCGTTGCTGGTGGTGCGCTCGGCGCCACGCTTGGCCGCCTTGGCGGCGCCGGAGATGCGCAGGAGCTCCACGGCGGCGTCGAAGTCGCCGTCGGCCTCCGTGAGGGCCCTCTTGCACTCCATCATCCCGGCGGAGGTGAGGTCGCGGAGCTTCTTGACGTCCGCGGCGGTGATCGCAGCCATTGGCTGTCCTTTCACGATGGGGCGCAGCGGCCCCGAATGGGGATCTCCCGGCCGGCCACGCTGGACGCACGGGCGGGCGGGAGTCAGCGGCCTTCCGATGGGGACCGGTGGCCGCGTCGAACGGGTGGTCGGGTGGTTACTCCTCAGCGGCCTTGTCGGCGGCTTCCTCCGCCTCGACCGCATCTGCCTCGGCGACAATCGCCTCGACGACTGCCTCTTCGGCGATGGACTCGGCCGCGACCGCCTCAGCCACGGTCGCCTCCGCCACGGCCTCCGCGATGACGGCCTCGACGACCGCCACCTCGGCGACCTCAACGGGCACCTCGCCCGCGATCGGCCTCCGCGATGGCCTCGTCAGCCACCGCCTCTGCGACGCGGCCTCGGCAACGGCCTCGACTGCGACCACCTCTGCCACCTCGGCCTCCACGACCGCCTCCACGGCCGCGGATTCGGTGACGGCCGCATCGGCGACGACCTCAGCCTGGTGGGCGGCCAGCAGCTCGGCCTCCCACTCGGCCAAGGGCTCGACCGCGTCGGCGTTGGCTCCCGTGGCCCCGCTGGCCCTGGCGACCAGGCCCTCTGCGACGGCGTCGGCGATGACCCTCGTCAGCAGGCCGACGGCGCGGATGGCGTCGTCGTTGCCGGGGATCGGGAAGTCCACGACGTCGGGATCGCAGTTGGAGTCGAGGATCGCGATGACCGGGATGCCGAGCTTGTGGGCCTCACCGACGGCGATGTGCTCCTTGTTGGTGTCGACGACCCAGACCGCTGACGGGGTCTTGGTCATCTCCCGGATGCCGCCGAGGGTGCGCACGAGCTTGTCCTTCTCGCGACGCAGGACCAGCAGCTCCTTCTTGGTCATCCCGGAGCCGGCGACGTCGTCGAAGTCGATCTGCTCGAGCTCCTTGAGGCGCTGGAGGCGCTTGAAGACGGTCTGGAAGTTCGTGAGCATCCCACCGAGCCAGCGCTCGTTGACATACGGCATGCCGACCCGCGTCGCCTGCTCGGCGACGGCCTCCTGGGCCTGCTTCTTGGTCCCGACGAACATCACCGTGCCGCCGCGCGACACGGTCTCCCGGACGTAGGCGTACGCGCGGTCGATGGAGGTCAGCGACTGGGTGAGGTCGATGATGTAGATGCCATTGCGCTCGGTGAGGATGAAGCGCTTCATCTTGGGGTTCCAGCGCCGGGTCTGGTGTCCGAAGTGGACACCGCTCTCCAGCATCTGGCGCATCGTGACGACGGCCATGGGTGGTCCTCTTTCGTGCGCGGCGGGCCGCGCGCTCGGTTGATCACGACCACCGGGCGGCGGCCGTGCCTGATGCCCCTGGGTGGTCGGGCTGCCAGAGCAGACCGGTCCGGCCACGGCCAGTATTGGGGCATGCGAATTCGGACCCCGGAGGATCCGTGCGCAAAGTCTACGCCGAGCGGCCCATCGCCGGGAAATCTCCGACGACCCCTTGCAGGACGACTGTTGCCGATATATCGTGACATGCCATCGACAAGTCTTCCAAGGAGGTTCGATGAACACCTGCTGCAGCCCGTTCGCGATGCATGAGGGCACCCCATTCTCGAAGGACAGTCTGAAGCGACAGCTGCGCGACGCGTGGCTGGCCATGGCCGCTCAGGCCGCCTCCGACCGGGGGTCCTTCGCCCCCGGTCGTGGCTGGGGTCCTCCAGGAGGTCCCGGGCGCCAGGGCGGGCCGTGGGGTCCCGGTGGGCCGTTCGGGCCGGACTTCCCTTGGGGTGGGCGTCGGGGCGGTGGCCGCGGACACGGCTGGCCGTTCGAGCAGGGTCGGGCACGGGCCTCCAGGGGTGATGCCCGGCTGGCCATCCTCGCGCTGCTCGCGGAGGGCCCGCGCCACGGGTACCAGCTCATCGCAGACATCCGTGAGCGCAGCGCCGGGGCCTGGAACCCGAGCCCCGGGTCGGTCTACCCGGCCCTGTCCGCCCT
Source organism: uncultured Actinomycetes bacterium (assembly GCA_963793175.1). Taxonomy (GTDB): domain Bacteria; phylum Actinomycetota; class Actinomycetes; order S36-B12; family CAIYMF01; genus Prado023. The sequence continues at coordinate 44,922 of CAWBYT010000008.1, read as the reverse complement.
GCAGGACGAGGGCCTCATCGATGACGAGAAGGTCGACGGGCGGCGGGTCTTCGGACTCACCGATGCCGGACGGCAGTACGTGGCCGAGCGCGCCGACGACCTGAAGCGGGTGTTCGCCGACAACACCGCTCCCCCGGAGCACGAGGACCTTGCCGACCTTCGCGAGCTCATCTGGGGCGTGGGCGGGGCGGCCGTCACCGTGATCGGCTCCGGGACCCCCGAACAGCGCGAGCTCGCCCGCGAGATCCTGGCCCGGACCCGTCGGGACCTCTACCGGATCCTCGCCGAGGACGCCGAGGACTCCGAGGACACGGACGACCAATGACCGGCGACCGGCCCCAGCGAGGCCTCCCCGCGCCCGTCCCCATCCCGACGGCGTACCGGCTGAGCGACGTGGAGCGTGACGAGGCGATCGGCGCACTGGCCGACGCCTACGCCGAGGGTCGCCTGGATGTCGAGGAATTCGGGCAGCGGATGGAGGCAGCGAGCCGGGCGCGGTTCGCTGCCGACCTCGATCCACTGTTCGTGGACCTCCCCCACCGCCCTGTCAGGCCCGCAAGTCGAGCGCGGCCGCGAACTCCGAAGTCATGCGCGAGACCCACGGGTCCGGGAATCGGCCGGCGAACTGCGGCATGCCCGGCCTCGGGGGGCACCGTGGATGGCCGTGCCCATCCTGCTGGTCATCGCGCTCGCGGTAGCGACCCACTTGTGGCTGCTCCTGCCCCTCCTGTTCATCGTGACGCGAAGGGCGCACCGCCGGGCCGCAGGCCGCTCCCCGGCGCCATGGGGACACGCCTGCAACCGGCACGGCCGAAGTTGGTAGCAGAGGGCTGAACGCGGGCGGGGCTTGGCAGCCCGGTTGCTCAGCCCTGGCACCAAGTGGGTGGCGCCGCCGGACTCTCGTTGGTCGGCCGAGCCATCGCAGGCGGCTGATCGGCCTCGCGCTCGACAACCCGCATGACGCCACCACGAGACGGTCGTCCACAGATCGTGGCCGGCCCCTTTCGATGCGGCCCGAGCTGTCGCAGGGTTGCGCGATGGCCCCACGCCTGACGTCCGTGCTCCTGGTCACCGCTTACCTCCTTGTGGGCTCAACGGGTCGCGGAGCCGCAACGGGCGCGGTCCGAAGCGACGAGATGCGCTGGACTCCCCCGGTGGCCCCGGTCCGAGTCGTGGCGGAGTTCGACCCTCCAGTCCACCGCTGGCTCCCCGGTCATCGCGGGATCGACCTGCGCACGACGCCCGGGACGAAGGTGCGCGCGGCTGGCGCCGGCCGAGTGACGTTCGCTTCGAGCCTGGCGGGTCGAGGGGTAGTCACGATCGACCATGGGGGCCTGCGCACGACGTACGAGCCGGTCGACACCCTGGTCGCCCGCGGCGACGCGGTAGGACTCGGTGGGATCATCGGCACAGTCGGGACCGGCACGGGGCACTGCGGCTCGGGACGGTGCCTTCACCTCGGGCTGCGCCGGGGATCCGAATACCTGGACCCCGGGCTCCTGCTGGGGCGCGTCTCCGCGCGGCTGCTCCCTTGGTGACCTCGGAAGTGTGCTGACGATTCCGACCGTGGAATCGTCGGATCGTCTGCCGAGGCAGAGGGTGGCACAGTCGAGGAGGCCATCGCGAGCGTGGTCGATTGGCTGTGACGCGGGGGCGCTGGGCGGGCGCTTTGCCATGGCGCGCGCGTGGACGCTCGGCAGGTATGCCCGCGAGGTCTTGGCTGTGACCACGTGGGCGCCAGGTGGTCAAGCGCGGGGGTGGGCCTGCTCGTAGCTGTTCCTGAGTCGCTCGATTGAGACGTGGGTGTAGATCTGGGTGGTGCCGAGGCTGGCATGGCCGAGCACCTCTTGGACGGTGCGCAGGTCGGCGCCGCCCTCGACCAGGTGCGTCGCCATGGAGTGCCGGAGGCCGTGCGGGCCCACGTCCGGCGCGTCGGGAACGTGCCGCAGCAGGGCATGCACCGATCTGCGCACGACGCGCGGGTCGACCCGCCCCCCGCGGGCGCCGAGGAACAGCGCATCGCCGCTGGCCGGGCCGGCCAGCCGTACGCGGCCCCCGTCGATCCAGGTGCGCAGGGCGCGGACCGCCGGCGTGCCGAAGGGCACGACCCGCTCGCGTGCGCCCTTCCCCAGGACCCGGGCGGTCTGGCGTGACCAGTCCAGGTCACGGCAGTCCATCCCGGCAAGCTCGGAGACCCGCATCCCGGTCGCGTACAGCAGCTCGAGGATCGCGACGTCGCGCTGGTGCACCGGGTCGGAGTCGTCGGCGCGGAGCGCGGCCACGTCCATGAGTGCCTCGACCTGTCCGGGCCGCAGCACCTCGGGGATCGCACGCCGAGCGCCCGGTGCGCTCAGCCGCGCAGCCGGGTCGGCGTCGATGAGCCCCTGGCGAAGGGCCCACGCGGTGAAGCTCCTGGCCGCCGCCACCCGCCGCGCGACCGTCGCCCGCGCTGCCCCCCGACGGTCCATCCCCGCCAGCCAGGCGCGCAGGACCGCCAGGTCGAGATCCCCGGGGCCCGAGGCTCCCTGCTCCGCGGCGAACCCCAGCAGGTCCGAGATGTCGCCGAGGTAGGCCCGCACGGTGTTCGCGCTGCGCCCTCGCTCGTCGCGCAGGTGCGTCGCGAAGCCCGCATAGGCCTCGTCCAGCGCGATCGGCAGGGTCACGGCCCCATGCTGCACCACCCCTCACCCATTGCGACGCCATCCCGACCGGGTGCGGCGGGCGAGTCCCGCGATCTCCAGGATCCCCAGGAGGGCCAAGCAGGCGGCTGCGCTCAGGGACGCGCGCTCGGCCACCGACTCGACCGTGCGGGCACCTCGGGAGGGCAGCGCGTCGAACACCCAGGACGCCTCCTCCGGCAGCCCTGCGAGCTGCTTGGGTGGTGGGCCGCCCCCAGCGCCGTCCCCGCCCGCCACCGCGGCGCTCCCAGGCACGCCGCCAGATCCCGGGACGTTGTGGGACCCCGGTGCCCCGCCAGTTCCAGGCGCCCCGCCCGACCCCGGTGCCGCCTCAGATCCCGGGACGCCGTCGCCACCCGAGGTCTCGTGGCGCCCGGCACCCCGTCGCGGCCCAGCGCTCCCCAGGTCCCGGCGCCCCGTCGCTGTTCGGCTCCCCGTTGCTGCCCGGAGGGGCGATGCTGCCCGGCGCACCGCCAGATCCCGGTTCCCTCGCCGCGACCCGCCCCGGGGCGGGGCCGGCTCCCCGCGGACGCCCCGCGAATCGTCCCCGCCTGCCGCCGCCCCGACCAGCAGCGAGACGACCTCGGCACTGTCGCTGACCGCCCGCGCCGACTGCTCGTGGAGCAGCCGGTTGGTCCCGGCGCTGGCCATGGAGGTGATGGGCCCGGGAACGGCCATGACGACCCGGCCGATCTCCAGTGCGCGTGCGGCGGTGGCGACCGCCCCACTGCGGCGCGCCGCCTCCACGACGACCGTCCCCCGGCTCAACGCGGCGATCAGGCGGTTGCGTGCGAGGAAACGATGCTTGAGGGGCTGGCTGCCCGGCGGCAGCTCCGAGAGCACCGACCCCCGCGTCGGCGATCCGGCCGAGCAGCAGGTCATGAGCGCGCGGGTAAGTGATGTCGACGCCGCACGCCATGACGGCCACGGTCTGTCCACCGACCCCGAGTGCGGCCCGGTGAGCCGCCGCGTCGATCCCGAAGGCGCCGCCGGAGACGATCGTCCAGCCGTCGTCGGCCAGGTCCCCGGCGAGACCGGCCGTGGCGCGCTCGCCGTACGCGGTGCACGCCCGGGCACCGACCACAGCGACCGATCTCAGCGCTGACGCCCGGAGGTCCAGCGGTCCCCGGACCCACAGGGCCAGCGGTGGCTCCGGGAGGTCGAGCAGCTGGCTGGGGAACTCGGCCTCACCGGGGACCACGACGCGCACCCCCAGCCTCGCCATCTCGGCGAGCATGCCCGGCACGTCCTGGGGATCCAGCCTGCCTGCCGCGCGGCCGGTCGCCGGGAGTGCGGCGCACAGCCTCAACGCCTCCTCGTGCCCCCGCTCGGCGATCAGCTCGGCGACCCCGGGGTCCCCGGCTCCACCAGGCAGGCGATCGCGATCGCCCGCAGCCGGTCAGTGCTCAGCGTCGACATGCCAGAGCCTCCTCATGAGTCGCCGCGCAGGGTCAGGGCATGGCCGACGTGCTCCAGGCCCGGGCGGTCCGAGGCCGACAGGTCCGCAAGGCTCCAGGCCACTCGGATGGCGCGGTCCGCGCCGCGAGCGCTCAGGCGCCCCGACGAGATGGCCGCGCCCAGGACGTCGGCCACGGCGGGCACCGGCGCCAGCGGACCGCGCAGGAGCGCTGCCGGCTGCGCGCCGTTGAGCAGCGCCGGCAGCTCGAGCGCGGCGCAGCGGCGGAGGGCCAGCCCGCGAGCGAGGGCGACCCTCGCGCGCACGGTCGACGAGTCGGTGCCGCCGGACCGCACTGACCAGGAGCGACGATCCGGCGGCCCGAGCACCACGCGGATGTCCACGCGGTCCATCAGGGGACCCGAGAGCCTGGCGCGGTAGCGGCGCCGGTCCTGCGATCGACAGCTGCACTGCTCGCCGGATCCGTCGCCCAGGCCACACGGGCAGGGGTTGGCTGCCATGACCAGCTGGAACCGGGCGGGCATCCGGGCCGTGAAGCCCGCCCGCGCGATGCTCACCACGCCGGACTCCAAGGGCTGACGCAGGGACTCCAGGCAGGCGGAGCCGAACTCCGCGGCCTCGTCCAGAAACAGGACTCCGGCGTGGGCCAGTGTTACCGCGCCCGGGGTCGGCTGGCCCCCGCGTCCTCCGCCGACCAGGGCGGCGACGGTCGCGGTGTGGTGCGGGGACTGGAACGGCGGGCGCCGCACGAGCCCCCGGACGTCCGAGACCACCGAGCGGATCGCGGTGACGGTCAGCGCGTCGTCGTCGGCGAGGTCCGGCAGGATCGTGGGCAGGCGCTCAGCGAGCAGAGTCTTTCCAACTCCGGGGCGGCCGGTCATCGAGACGTGATGCCCCCCGACCGCGGCGACCTCGAGGGCCGCCACCGCCTCGGGCTGGCCGAGCACGTCGGCGAGGTCCGGCTCGGGCGGGACCGGCCCCTCGGACGCCTCGGGCAGCGCAGCGGCGCCCTCCTCCTGGGAGCCGTCCATGTGCGCGCCGGTGAGGATCTGGCCCCACTGCCGAAGCGAGGAGACTCCCAGCGCAGTGATCCCCGGGACGATGCCCGCCTCGGCGGCGTTGGCCTGGGCCACGACGATCCGCCCGCGCCCCGAGCGCACGGCGGCGACCGCCGCGACCACGGCTCCTCGTACCGGCCTGACCTGTCCGTCGAGGCCGAGCTCGGCGAAGAGGATCGCATCCGCGAGCGGCTCGCGCGGGATCTGCCCGTCGGCGGCCAGGATCGCCGACGCGATGGCCAGATCCAGCACCGAGCCCCGCTTGTGCAGGGATGCCGGGGACAGTCCGACGGTGATGCGAACCTGTGGCCATCGGGCGCCGCTGTTGAGCACGGCCGCACGGACCCGATCCCGGGCCTCCCCGACCGCCGTGTCGGCGAGGCCGACGATCGCCATGCCGGGAAGGCCGGAGGACAGGTGCGCCTCCACCTCGACCAGATGGGCCTCCACCCCGGAGATGACGACCCCGTGAGCCCTGGCCAGGGACATCAGGACACCCCCCGGATGTGCTCGACCTCGTAGCGCCCGTCCGGCTGGCGCAGCATTCCCATCGCATCGATGCGGATCGGGCCGCGGTGGCCGCCGTGCTCCTCGAGCCACAGGACGGCCAGCCGGCGCATCCGTGCCAGCTTCGGGCGCGTGATGGCGGCCAGCGGCACGCCGAAGCCGGTGCCCCGGCGGGTCTTGACCTCGCAGAACACGAGCACCGCGCCATCGAGGGCGACGATGTCGATCTCCCCGTGGCGACACCGCCAGTTGCGGACGACCAGTTCCATCCCCCGCGCCACGAGGTACTCGGCCGCCGCGTCCTCGCCCCGCCGACCCAGGTCCTGCCGACCCAGATCCTGCCGACCCAGGTCCCGCCGATCCCCCATGGCCCTCACCCCCGGGCCCAACCATGGGCGCGCGCCCGCAGATCGGGAAGGGTTCAGGCCGAAGTTGTGGACAACGGCCCGGCGATCGCACCCTCAGGAGGGCACAGCGGGGTCCCCCGGCTCGCCTTCGCCGAGGCCCGGCAGGTTCCACGACCGCCGGTGCAGCGACGTGGGACCGAGCCGACGCAGGGCGTCGATGTGGTCGGGGGCGCTGTAGCCCTTGTTCAGCGCCCAGCCGTAGTCCGGGTGCGCCAGCGGCGAGCTGCACCATGAGGGCGTCACGCTCGCACTTGGCCAGGACGCTGGCCGCGGCCACCCCCGCGCACGTCAGGTCGGCGCGCACGCGGGTCTGGACCCGGCGGGGCACCACCGCCATGTCGGCGAGGCTGTCGCAGACCACGCGCCGCGGGTCCGGGAACAGGGCGTCGGGCTCGACGGGGGGGCTCAGCCAGTCGTGGTTGCCGTCGAGCAGCGCGAGGTCGGGTGCCATCCCCAGCGTCGCGAAGGCCCGCGCCGCGGCCACCCGCAGCGCGCAGATGATCCCCACCGCGTCCACCTCGTAGGAGTCGGCATGCCCCACCGCATGCCCGATCGGCCAGCGTCGCAGGCGCGGCAGGAGCGCCCGGCGGGCCCGCGGCGTGAGGAGCTTCGAGTCGCGCAGGCCGGTCGGCGCCGACCCGACCCCGAGGTCGATCACCACCACGCCGACGCTCACCGGTCCGGCCAGCGCCCCCCGGCCGACCTCGTCGACGCATGCAAGCGTGCTGGCGCCGGCACGCAGCAGCGCGCGCTCGATCCGAAGGGTGGGAGCCGGGCTCATGGCCCGATCGGGCGCGGGCCGGCACCCGAGGCGGTCGCCGGGTCGTCGGCGTAGCTGGGCAGGGTCGCCCACCGGGAGACCGGCCACATGATCACCTCGGCCGTGCCGACGACGTTCTCGAGGGGGACCGTCCCGTCGTCCTCCTCCAGGTGGAAGCGCGAGTCCGCGGAGTCGGATCGGTGGTCGCCCATCACGAAGACCCTACCCATGGGGACCTCGACTTGGAAGACGACCTGGTCGGTCGGGTCCCCCGGGTAGATGTAGGGCTCGTCCAGCGGCTCGCCGTTGCGGATGATCCTGCCCTCGGGCGAGCAGCACTCGAGCGAGTCCCCGCCGACGCCGATGACCCGCTTGACCAGGTCGTCCCCCGACGTGGCGGGCAGGATGCCGACGAAGGCCGCGGCGTCGTTGATGGCGCCCCGCAGGCCCCCCTGCGGGATCGGGTCGGCGAGCCAGTCCGCGGGATCCTTGAAGACCACGACGTCCCCGTGCCCCGGGTCCCCCCCGGGCTTCCAGACCAGGATCCGGTCCCCGCGGATCAGCGTCTCCTCCATCGAGCCGCTGGGGACCCAGAAGGCCTGCAGCAGGAAGGTGCGCACGAGCGCTGAGATGACCAGCGCGGTGACGACCACGATGGCGATCTCGCGCAGCCCGCGCAGGAACCCCGACCCGCGGGCGGCGCGGTGGGTCGTGGGCGCGTCCTCGGGATCGGGATCCGCTGCCGGGTCGCTCGGGCCTGCCGGCTCCAGCGGCTCATCCATCGGACCCCTCCACCTGACGCACCGATCCCGGGGGCCACACGACCGCCTCGACAGTGCCAATGATGCGCGATGCGGGGGCCCGACCTCCCGCCGGGTCGCCGAAGCGCGCCCGCGAGTTGCGCCGATCCGGGCGCAGCCGTCGCCCGGGAGCGGGTCCGCCCGCTGCTCGGCGCCCGGCAGTGCATGCCGTGGCCGGTGACAGCAGCGAGGGCCCCCGCCGGTGATTCGGCGGGGGCCCTCGTCGCTGTGACTGGTGGCGCGGGGGTCAGGCGTTGTCGCGCTTCTCGCGGATCTTGGCCTTCTTGCCACGCAGCTCGCGCAGGTAGTAGAGCTTCGCTCGCCGGACGTCACCGCGGGTCACGACCTCGATCCGGTCGATGATCGGCGTGTGCAGCGGGAACGTGCGCTCCACGCCGGTGCCGAAGCTGACCTTGCGGACGGTGAAGGTCTCCTGCAGCCCACCACCGTGGCGGCGGATCACCACGCCCTGGAAGACCTGGATGCGCGAGCGGGTGCCCTCGACGACCTTCACGTGGACCTTCACGGTGTCGCCGGGGCGGAAGTCGGGGACGTCGGAGCGCAGCGAGGCCGCGTCGACGATGTCGAGCTTGTTCATGGTCGCTTCCTGGCGGGAGCCACAGGTCGCCCGCGGATGTGGGTCGGGATGGGTGCTGCCGCGCGGGACGCGCCTCCCCTGTGGCGGCGACGCGGGACGAACAGCCCCCCAAGTCTGCCACAGGCACGGCCGCGCCCGGAAATCTCCGGCGGGGATCAGCCGCCGAGGTCCGGACGCATCAGGCGGGTCCTGAGCTCGGCCTGCTCCCGACGCCAGCGGGCGACGGCCCCGTGGTCCCCGGAGGTCAGCACCTCGGGCACCGCCAGGCCCTCCCAGACGGGGGGCCGCGTGTAGACGGGTCCTTCGAGCAGCCTCTCCATCGCGCCGGGCGCGAACGAGTCGTCGGCATGGCTGGCCTCGTTGCCGAGCACGCCGGGGATCAGGCGGCCCACCGCCTCGACCATCACGAGGACCGCGGCCTCGGCACCGGCCAGCACGAAGTCCCCGATCGAGACCTCGTCGACGACCAGCGGCCGGCCCCCGGCGGTTCGGGTCCGCGCCCACGCGACGACCCGGGAGTCGATGCCCTCGTAGCGTCCGCAGGCGAAGACCAGGCGCGGTTCGGTCGACCACGCGGCGGCCTGGGCCTGCGTGAACGGTCGCCCGCTGGGTGTCGGCACCACCAGCCGGACCGGGTCCGCGGGCTCGCCGGCGGCCAGGACGCTGCGCAGGGCCTCGCCCCATGGCTCGGGCTTCATGACCATCCCCGGCCCGCCGCCGTACGGGGAGTCGTCGACGGTGCGATGCCGGTCGTGGGTGAAGTCGCGAAGGTCGTGGACCGCGAGGTCGATCAGCCCGTCGGCGATGGCGCGCCCGACCAGCGACAGGTGCAGCGGGGCGAGGTAGTCGCCGAAGATGCTGACGACGTCGATGCGCATCAGGACTCGGCCCGGCTGCTCTCGCTCGGGTCCGACAGCTCGGCGAGCCCGTCGGGCAGCTCGACGACCACGAACCCGCCGGCGAGGTCGACCTCGGGGACGATCTGGCGGACGAACGGCACCAGCAGCTCGCCGCCGTCCTCCCGGGCGACGGCCAGCACGTCCTGGCCGGGCAGGTGCAGCACCTCGGCGATCCGTCCGAGCTCGCGGCCGTCGGACCGCCGGACGACCAGGCCCACGAGCGCGAGGTCGTGGAACTCGTCGTCCGCGCCCTGGCTCAGGTCGACATCGGCCTCGAGGATCGCGCCGCGCAGCGTCTCGGCGGCCGTGCGGTCGTCAATGCCCTCCACGGACAGGACCAGACGGGCGTTCTGCCAGCGATGGCCGGCGACTGTGACGCTCGGCGGCAGCCCGGCGCGGCCGGAGGCGAACAGCACGGCTCCCGGGGCGAACCGCTCCTCGGGGACGTCGGTGCGGACCTCGACGGTCACCTCGCCGCGGACGCCCTGCGCCCGGCCGATCCGGCCGACCACCACCCTGGACGGCGGGTCAGGACGCATCCCGACCCGCATCAGCGCTCGTCGGCGTCCAGGAAGTCCACACGGACGGGACGTCCGCCCGAGATGGCGCTGACGACCGTGCGGATGGCCGTGGCGGTGCGACCGCCCCGGCCGATCACGCGGCCGATGTCGTCGGGGTGCACGCGCACCTGGAACCTGTTGCCGCCCTGGTCGCGGGGACCCCGGCGACCGGTGCGGACCCGCACGCTGACGTCCTCGGGATGCTCGACGATCCCGGAGACCAGGTGCTCCAGCGAGTCCTCGATGACCGAGCTCATGTCGAGGGAGCGTCCTCGACGGCCCCGGCGACGGCCGCGTCCGCGACAGCCTCCTCGGCCGGGGCGGCGTCGGCAGCCGGCACGGCAGCGGGCTTCGAGGCCTTGGCCCGGGGCGCCTTGCCACCCTCGTCGGCCGCCCGCATCGCCGCCTCGTACGCGAGGCGCTTGTCGGGCTTCGGCTCGGCGACCCGCAGGGTGCCCTCGGAGCCCGGCAGGCCCTTGAAGGTCTGCCAGTCACCGGTCACCTTGAGGATGGCGAGCACGGGCTCGGTCGGCTGAGCGCCGACGCCGAGCCAGTACTGCGCGCGCTCGGAGTCGACCTGGATCAGGCTGGGCTCGCGGCGTGGCTGGTAGGTGCCGATCTCCTCGATGGAGCGGCCGCCCCGGGCGGTGCGCGAGTCGGCGACCACGATGCGGTACTGCGGGTTCTTCTTCTTGCCGAGGCGCTTGAGCTTGATCTTGACGCTCACGTGTGTTGGTGTCACTTTCGGTTCCGGGGTGGGTCATCGGGACGCACGCGTGGGGGCTGCACCCGTCCGAGGACCGCATGGGTCATGCCGACCGACGGTTGAGAGGGACCACGGCCCGCATGGGACACCACATTGTGCCATCCCGCACCCGGATTGCTCAAAGCCGCCGCACGGACGGCCGTCTCAACCAGGCTGACGAAGCGCCGCCCGGAGCCTGCCGGCGAGGTCGCCGACCGGGGCCACGTCCACGTCGTGGAGGCCCAGCCAGCCGGCCGTCTCCCGAAGGGTCGTCGCCAGCGCGGCGACGGACCCGGCGGCGACGTCCGCCTCGGGATGGGCCGCCTGCACCAGCAGGCGTCCGGTGGCACGGTCAGCCTTCAGGTCGACGCGCGCCACGAGCGCCTCGTCGTGGAGGAACGGCAGGACGTAGTAGCCGTGCACCCGCCGTGGCGCGGGCGTGTAGATCTCGATCCGGTAGCGCATCCCGAACAGCCGGTGCGTGCGCGGCCGGAACCAGATCAGTGGGTCGAACGGGGCGAGCAGAGCGGCGGCGCGCACCCGGCGCGGCACGGTCAGGCCGGCGGGCGCATAGGCCTGCGGCCAGTCGGCGACGGAGACCTCGACGAGTTCCCCGGTCGACAGCAGATCGCGGATCGCCGCGCGGGTGGGCGCGGTGGGGAGGCGGAAGTAGTCGGCGAGATCGGCGGCAGTCGCCACGCCGAGGGCACGGGCCGCCAGGGCGACGAGCTCGCGATGTGCCTCTGCCCGAGTGGGCGTCGGGGCGCTCAGTGCCGTGGCGGGCAGCACCGCCTCCGGAGCCGCGTATCGCCGCCGGAACGCCGTGTCGCGGCCCGCCGACGTGACCTCGCCGGCCCAGAAGAGGTACTCCAGCGCCCGCTTCACGGCCGACCAGTTCCACCCCCAGTGCTCGCTCTCCCCCCTGCCGATGTGCGCGAACTCCGCCTCGACCTGGGTGGCGGTCACCGGCCCCGTCGATCGGACCAGCTCGGCCACCTCGCGCACCAGTTCCGGATGCTCGCGCTGGACCCGCACCATGCCGCCCCATGCGTCGTCGTGGACCCGGTCCATCCGCCACCGCATGAGCCGGTGCATGCCCACCGGCAGGAGGGCCGCCTCATGACCCCAGTACTCGAACAGCGACCGCGGCGCCCGAGCGGAGCAGGCGTCGAGCCGGGCTCGATCGTATGGGCCGATCCGTGCCAGGACCGGCAGGTACTGGGCGCGCGCGAGCACGTTGACCGAGTCGATCTGGACCGCTCCCAGGCGCCGGACCACGTCGGCAATCGCACGGGCGCCCGGATCCCCCGCCGGTCGCGGCCGTCCGAGCCCCTGCGCGGCCAGGGCCACCCGTCGAGCGGCCGGCAGGCTGAGTCGGTCGCGGGGCACCCGCCCATGCTGCCACGGCCGCCCTGCGAGGGCCCCGGAGCGCGAGAATCTGCGGGGACCTCACGGAACCTCCGCCAGCGCCTGGAGAGCCTGCAGCGTCGCGGAACTCTGGCGAGGGGGTGACCCAGCGCCTGGTATCAGCGGCCGCCGAGGAGGTCGCGGAACGCCGGGGGGAGGTCGCCCACCTTCTTCGCGGCCTCCGGGTCGAGCATGCTCGGGTCGAAAGAGGCCGGGTCGAAGCCCTCGAGGCCCCCGGGCAGCCCGCCCCCCGCGGAAGCGGCAGCCGCTGCCGCCGCCTCGTCCTGGGCGCGCTTGGCCGGGTTGCCGCTCCTGCTCTTCCGGCCGCCGCGTACGGGCGCCTGGGCGCGGCCCTTTGCCTTCTTCGACCCAGTCACGCCCGGCATCCCCGGCACGCCCGGCATGCCCATCCCCGAGCGCATCTGGCGCATCATCTTCTGCGCCTCGCCGAACCGCTCGACCAGGCCGTTGACCTCGCTGACCTGGACCCCCGCCCCGCGCGCGATGCGTGCCCGCCGCGAGCCGTTGAGGAGCTTGACGTCGGCCCGCTCGGCCGGGGTCATCGACTGGATGATGGCCTGGACGCGGTCGATCTCCTTCTCGTCGAGGTTGTCGATCTGCTCGCGGATCTCCCCCATGCCGGGCAGCATCCCCAGCAGCTTGCCGAGGTTGCCCATCTTGCGCAGGGCCTGCATCTGGGACAGGAAGTCCTCGAGGGTGAAGTCCTCGCCGGCCAGGACCTTGCCGGCCATCTTCTCGGCCTCTTTGGCGTCGAAGGCCTTCTCCGCCTGCTCGATCAGGGTCAGCACATCGCCCATGTCGAGGATCCGCGAGGCCATCCGGTCCGGGTGGAACAGCTCGAAGTCGGTGAGCTTCTCGCCGGTGGATCCGAACATGATCGGCACGCCGGTGACCGTCACGACGGACAGCGCCGCGCCGCCTCGCGCGTCGCCGTCGAGCTTGGTCAGCACCACGCCGTCGAAGCCCACGCCCTCGTGGAACGCCTGCGCGGTGGCCACGGCGTCCTGGCCGATCATCGCGTCGACGACCAGCAGCGTCTCGTCGGGCCGGACCGCGTCGCGGACCTGGCGCAGCTGCTCCATGAGCGCCTCGTCGATGGCGAGCCGGCCCGCGGTGTCGACGATGACGACGTCGTGCTGGGTCAGCCGCGCGATCTCGACGCCGTCGCGGGCGGTCTCCACCGGGTCGCCCCAGGTCGACTGCGGGTTCGCTCCCGTGTTGCCCGGGGATGGTGCGAACACCGGGGCGCCGGCCCGCTCGGCGACCACCGAGAGCTGGTCGACGGCGTTGGGGCGCTGGAGGTCCGCGGCGACCAGCATCGGCGTGTGGCCCTGCTCCTTCAGATGCACGGCGAGCTTGCCGGCCAGGGTCGTCTTTCCGGCGCCCTGCAGGCCCGCGAGGAGGATCACTGTCGGCGGCGTCTTGGCCAGGCGCATCCGCCGGGTCTGGCCGCCCAGGAGCTCGACGAGCTCCTCATGGACGATCTTGACGACCTGCTGTGCCGGGTTCAGCGCACCGGAGACCTCTGCGCCGACCGCCCGCGCGCGGACCCGTTCGGTGAACACGCGCACGGCCGGCAGCGCCACGTCGGCCTCGAGCAGCGCGACCCGGATCTCGCGGATCGTGGCGTCGATGTCGGACTCGGACAGCCGGCCCTTGCCGCGCAGACCCTTGAAGGTGGCGGACAGTCGGTCGGAGAGGGATGCGAACACGGGACAGCATTCTACCGTTGGGCGGGCCGGCCCCATCGCCGTAGCGCCGCCGCCGGGTGGCCGGTCGCAGCGACCGGCGACGCCCCCTGCTCAGACCCGGCCGGCGCGCGCCTGCTCGACCCGCCAGTAGAGGAACGTCACCACGCCCAGGCACACCTGCGGGATCCACGAGCATGCGCGCCACACGAGGACCGAGGCGACGGCGACCGACTCCTGGAGGCCGAACGTGACCAGGAGCCCGATGAGGGCCGCGTCGACCGTGCCCAGTCCGCCCGGCGTCATCGGGATCATGCTGGCCATCCTCGAGATGGCGAACGCGGCGAAGGCCCCGGCCAGGGTCAGTGCGCCGAGGTCCGCACCGGCGACGCCGCGGATCGCGAACCACAGGACGGCGAACTGAGCCAGCACGACCAGGTAGTTCGACACCGTGACCCACAGCCAACGCTCGGTCAGGACGCTCGAGGTGCTGTTGCGCAGGTCCAGCACGAGGCTCGTCACGTCCAACGGGTCCGCGCGGCGGCGGTTGAGCGGCGCCACCAGGCGCTGGCCGACCGCGCCGACCTTGCGGGCAGACGGCTCGCTGCGCAGGATCAGCCAGAGGGCCAGGACGGCGACCACGGTGACCGCGAGCCCGATCAGTGCCACCCAGACCCAGTTCTCCTGGACCGCGCCCGTGCTCAGGGCTGCCAGGACCCCGAAGACCGGCAGCGTCAGGGTCATGAGCAGGCTCCACAGGCTCGTGACCGCGATGCCCGCAGTGGCCACCGCCACGGTCACCCGGTAGCCGGAGAGCATCGCGTACTGCATGGCCAGCCCGACGGCGCCGCCGGCCGGGATCGCGTTGCTGATCATGAACGAGGTCTGCCGGATGACGAACGCCGGCTTGTAGGCCAGATCCGGGATCGCCGCCTGGTAGGGCAGGACGTAGATCAGGATCATCAGGAACACGGTCACGCCGAGGGCCACCAGCGACGCGAACGTCATCTGCTGGATCTCGGCCCACGCGTCGGCGTAGCTGCCGAACTTGGGGATGATCCCGAGGAAGACGATCGCGAGGGTGACCAGCGTGACGACCGCGCCGATGATGGTCTTGCGCTTGTCGAAGGCGGCGCTGACCTGGCTGGTGTCGACGTGATCGGGCTCACCCACGGGACCGGGCTCGCCGAGGGCCCCGGACCCCTGCTGCCCCTCGGCGCCCTCCGGCGGTGGGGTCGGGTCCGACGTCATCGGCGGTGGCCTGGCTCGCGCGTTCCGGCGCGCATCACAGGACCCCGCCCACGTACCGGGCTCCGGCGATCGCCTCGATGGTCTGCGCGACGTCGAACGACGCCGAGCCGGGAATCGTCGGGACGAACCCGACCAGCATCCCGTCGGCCATGACCTGGGCCTCGAGTCCGGCGGCGCCGTCGGTGTCCCAGAGCGCCTCGGCACCGCCGGGAAGGACGATGCGCACGCACACGCGATTGAGTCCCGGTCGGTGGACGTAGGCCAGGAAGCCGCGCTCGTTGAGCCCGGAGACGACCTCTTCGACCTCGACAGCTCTCATGGTGGGCAATCCTGACACGCCAAGTCTCCTGCGCCGCGCACGATCACCCGTCGATCGATCGGCAGTCCCGCGGGCCGGCGATCCGACCGGGGGATCCAGGCGCGCTCGAGCCGCATGAGGACGGGCCGGGCCGGTAGGGCCCCGACCGGGCTGAGGCCTCGCGGTGTCACTGCGGGTCAGCAAGGGCATCGGTCACTGCTTCGGCAACCGCGTCGGCCAGCCCCTGGTCGAGCGGATCGCCGTGCCGGTCGACCAGGTAGAACACGTCGATCGCCTCCGACCCGAGGGTGGACACGCGGGCTGCGGCGATGTCGGTCCCCGTCGCCGCGATGACCGAGCCGACCCTGTGCAGCAGGCCGGGCACGTCGTGGGCGCGCACTTCGAGGACGGTCGCCCGGCTCGACGCGCCCGCCACGATCTCGACCCGGGCAGGCGCTGTCGTCGGTGCTTCGGTCGTCCGGGCCGCGGCATCGCGGCGGGCGAGGCGCGCCGACACGTCGAGCTGTCCGAGGATCGCCCGGCGGATGTCCTCGCGCAGGCGGTCGACCGCCGGCGGGTCGCCGAACTGCGGATTGACGCTCCACACCTCGACCGCGCGGTTGCCGACCACGGTGGTCACCGCGGACCGCACCTCGAGCCGGTGCATCGACAGGATCCCGGCGACCAGCCCCAGCAGGCCCAGGGAGTCCGGGGCCGCGACCGTCACGTCGAAGCCGGACTCCCGCTCCTGCAGCAGCACGCGCACCCCGTCGCCGGAGGCCATCGCGAGCTGGTCGGCGGACAGCCGCGGCTCGACCGGAACCTCCTTGCCCGCCAGCTGCCCGCGCACCCGGTCCACCAGCTCGGCCACGAGGGACCGCTTCCAGGGCGTCCACGCCAGCGGGCCGGTCGCCAGCGCGTCGGCCTGGGTCAGCGCGCTGAGCAGGTCGAGCATCTCGGTGGTCCGGACCGCCTCGGCGACGGTCTCGATGGTCCGGGGATCGTCGAGGTCGCGACGCATCGCGATCTCGGGCAGCAGCAGGTGGTGCTGGCACATCTGGACCAGGGTGCGGACGTCGTCCGGCGGGAACCCGAGGTGCTCGGCGATCTCCGGCACCAGCCCGACGCCGACGTCGGTGTGGTCCAGGCCGGGGCGGCCCTTGCCGATGTCGTGCAGGAGGGCGCCGACCAGCAGAAGGTCGGGGCGGTCGACGTCGCGGGTGAACGCACACGCCTGGACGGCCGCCTCGAGCAGGTGGCGGTCGACCGTGTAGCGGTGCACCGGGTTGTGCTGGGGAGCCGAGCGGACGACATCCCAGTGCGGGATCAGCCTGGTGATCACCCCGGCCTGGTCCAGCGCCTCCCAGACCGGGACCGCGCTGCGCCCGGCGCCGAGCAGGGAGACCAGGGCGTCCCGGGCGGAGGCGGGCCACGGGGAGGGCAGGGGTGCCGACTCGGCCGCGAGTCGTGTCACGGCGTGCCGGCTCAGCAGGATCCCCCGCTGGGCGGCGGCCGCGGCACGCCCTCAGCAGGAGCGTCGGATCGCGGTCCGGGCGGGCGTCGGCGGACAGCACCGCCTCGCCGTCCTGGAGGACCACGCCCTCCGCCAGCGGGCTGCGCCCGTTCTGCCGGGTGGCCAGGCGCTTGAACCCGAACTTCGGCCGCGAGCGGACGATCCGGTCGACGGCATGCCAGGTCACGTCGCTGGCCACGCCGATGGAGCGGCCGGCCGACGAGACCTCGCGCAGCAGCGCGTCCGCATCGGCGAGACCGAGCAGATCGGCGACCGGACCCTGCTCCTGCTTCGCCAATCGGTCGGTCGGACGGTTGGCGACGTGGTGCAGCGCGTCGCGGACATCCAGCAGGCGGGTCTTGGCCGGGGCCAGCTCGGCGTGCGGGGCGTCCGTGACCCAGGAGGCAGCTACCCCCCGCAGGACGGTCAGGTCCCGAAGCCCGCCGTAGGACTCCTTGAGGTCGGGCTCGAGCAGGTGGGCGAGCTCGCCGCTGGCGGTCATCGCGGTCGCGCACCGAGGCCTGCAGGTCCGGCAGCCGCTCCGGCGCCAGCGCCCGCCAGTCGGCGAGGACCGACGCCTTCAGGGCGCTCGTGGTCGAGTCGTCGCCCGCGACCGTGCGCGCGTCGAGCAGGCCGAGCACGACCTTGATGTCGGTGGCCGCCATCCGACGCGCCTCCGACGCCGTGCGCACGGAGTGGTCCAGGCGCAGTCCCGAGTCCCAGATGGGGTACCACATCTGGTCGGCGACCTCGGCGATCCGACCACCTGCGTGCAGCAGCAGCAGGTCCAGGTCGCTTCCAGCACTCAGCTCGCCGCGTCCGTAGCCGCCGACCGCGACCAGGGTGGCACCGGCCTGCGCGGCCCCGGCCAGGTCGAAGAGCTCCTTGAGCCAGTCGTCGGTCAGGGCCGTCAGCCTCGCCCGCGTCGTCGGACCGGGCCGGCCCGACCGGGCCAGCAGGTCCATCCGCGCCGCCAGGTAGCGCCCGGCGGGCGAGAGGTCCGAGGTGAGTGCGGACATGGTGTCCTCTCCGAGCTGGATCTGGTGGATCTGCTGGATCTGAATGTCGATGGGACGATCCGCCGCCCAGGCCGGGCGGCGGATCGTCCCTTCAGGGCGTGGCGGCCCTACAGGGCGTCGGGGCCCCGCTCGCCGGTGCGGACCCGCACGACGTCGTCGATCGGGATGGTCCAGACCTTGCCATCGCCGATGCGCCCGGTCTGGGCGCTCTTGGTGATGACGTCCACGACCGCGATGGCGTCGTCGTCCTCGACCAGCACCTCGATGCGGACCTTGGGGACCATGTCCACCGTGTACTCGGCACCACGGTAGACCTCCGTGTGCCCACGCTGGCGTCCGTACCCGCTTGCCTCCGAGATCGTCAGGCCATGGATGCCGTAGGCCTCCAGTGCGCTCTTGACGTCCTCGAGCTTGAACGGCTTGATGATCGCCGTCACGAGCTTCATGCGTTCACCTCCTGCTTGATGCGAATGGCGGACTGCCCGGTGCCGGCGAAGTGCCCGCCGCCGCCGGAGGAGCCCAGCTCGTAGGACGTCTCCGCGTGCTCGGAGATGTCGATCCCGGCGACCTCGTCGTCATCGCGTGATCCGGAGGCCGATCGTCTTCTTCGAGGCGAAGCCCAGGGCCAGGGTGATCACGAACGAGTAGGCCAGCACCGAGAAGGCCCCGGTGGCCTGCTTGCCCAGGAGGTCGAACCCGCCGCCGTAGAACAGCCCCTCGACCGGTGCCGTAGCCGGACCGCGGAGTGCCGAAGAACCCGATGAACAGGCAGCCGACGAGCCCACCGACGAGGTGGACGCCGACGACGTCGAGCGAGTCGTCGACCCGGAACCGGAACTTCAGGCCCGACGGCGAGGGCGCAGAGCACGCCGGCCAGCAGGCCCAGGAGCGACCGCTGCCCACGGGACGATGAACGCACAGGCCGGGGTGACGGCCACGAGGCCGGCGACGGCACCGGAGGCCGCACCCAGCGACGTCGGGTGCCCGTCGCGGATCTTCTCCGGATGGACCATCCGACGATGCCCGACGCCGTGGCGAGCATGGTGTTCGTGAAGGCGATCGCGGCGATCTGGTTGGCCCCCAGCGCCGACCCGGCGTTGAAGCCGAACCAGCCGAAGTACAGCAGGCCGGAGCCGAGGAGCACGAGCGGCAGGCTGTGCGGCTTCATCTGCGTCTTGGGCCAGCCGACCCGCTTGCCCAGGACGATCGCCAGGGCCAGGCCCGCGGCGCCGGCGTTGATGTGGACCGCGGTCCCACCGGCGAAGTCCTCGACGCCCATGCCGGCGAGCCAGCCGTCACCCACGCCGTCGAGCTCGGTGCCGCCGAAGTCGAAGACCCAGTGCGCGACCGGGAAGTAGACCAGCGTGACCCAGATGGCGGCGAAGACGCCCCAGCCGAGGAACTTCGTGCGGTCGGCGATGGCCCCCGAGATCAGGGCCACCGTGATGATCGCGAACATCAGCTGGAACATCGCGAAGACCAGCGCCGGGATCGGGTAGTAGCCACCGTTCGAGGCGGCCTGTCCGATCAGCTCACCGAGGCCGACCTGCCCGAAGCCGCCCCAGAACCCGTTGCCGGTGTCCCCGAAGGCCACCGAGTAGCCGAAGAGCACCCAGAGGATGCTCACGATGCCGATCGCGATGAACGACATCATCATCATGTTCAGGACGCTCTTTGCGCGGACCATTCCTCCGTAGAAGAACGCCAGGCCAGGGGTCATGAGCAGCACGAGCGCTGCACTCATGAGCAACCAGGCCGTATCGCCGGTATTGATCTCCGGCATGCCCATCACTTCCTCTCTCGTTGACAGTCGTGACCCCTGGTGGGGCCCTGGCAAGGAGGCTCCATCGATCGTGTTGCGCAACGCGCCCGGCTGTGTTTCGGTCAGGTGACGAACGCCCTGCCCGTGTTACGAACACGTTGCGCGGCTGCCCGCACCTCGGCGGGGCGACCTTCCACGCGGGGTGCGGTCGGGTGCTCGCAATGCCGCTGCGGTGGGCGGTCTACGCTGCCGGGGTGACCAACCCGGACCGCACCGCGACCGACGCGGGTCGTGACGCGCTCGCGGCCTGGCTCGACGCCCAGCCGACCGACCTCTTCGCCGACGACCACGACCTCGCAGCGCTGGTCGCCCACCACGGGCTCGGCGACCGCACAGCCGCGCTGCATGCCGCGGGTCGGGTGGTGGCCGGACCGCTGGACGCCGCGGCGAGGCGCAACGACCTGCCCGGCAACCACCCTGTCCTCGAGGAGTGGGATGGGATCGGCCGGCACACCGCGACTGTGGCCCATCACCCCAGCAACCGGGACGCGGGGCGGGCGATCTACGGGACCGGCGTGATGGCTGCCTACGGCGAGGTGGGGGTGGACGGCCGGGCAGGCGGCAGCTCCCCGCGAAGGCCCGTCGCCCCGGCGCCGCAGCGGTTCATCCTCTCGTTGTTCTACCTGACGGCACAGGCCGGGGAGGCCGGCCACAACTGTCCGCTGGCGTGCGACGCGGGGGCGATCCGCACGCTGCAGCACGTGGGCACCGCCGAGCAGCAGGCCGCATTCCTGCCGGGCCTGCTGGATCCGGACTTCGACACCAACCTGACCGCGTCGCAGTTCCTCACCGAGGTGCAGGGCGGTTCGGACGTGGGCGCCAACGCCGTCGTTGCCACGCCGGCCGGCGACCACGACGGCGGCCCAGGCAGCCCGTGGACGATCACCGGCGAGAAGTGGTTCTGCTCCAACACGGATGCCGACGTGTTCCTCATGACCGCACGGGTGGACGAGTTGCGCCCCGGCACCAGCGGCCTCGGGCTGTTCCTCGTGCCGAGGGTCCGCTCCGACGGGAGTCCGAACGGGTTCCGGATCCGCCGCCTCAAGACGAAGCTGGGAACCCGTTCGATGGCAAGCTCCGAGATCGACTTCGACGGCGCCCAGGCCACCGCCCTCGGGTCGGTCGCGGACGGCTTCCGGACCGTGATGGACCTCGTGATCACGACCTCGCGCCTGTTCAACGCCGCGGGCTGCGCCGCGCACGCCCGGCGGGCGTGGGTGGTGGCCTCCACCTATGCGGCAGCACCGGACGGCGTTCGGTCAGCCGATCGGGGCGTTCCCACTGGTCGCCGAGACGCTGGCCTGGATGCGGGCCGACGCGGTGGCCTGCCTGGCGTCGACACTCATGCTCGCTGGGCTGCAGGAGCAGGCCGACGTGGGGTCGATCAGCGGAACGGACGCCGCCCTGTTCCGGGTGGCCGTGAACCTGAACAAGCTGCACACCTCCGTCCTGGCCCATGATGCGGTGAACCGTGGCATCGAGGTCCTCGGCGGCAACGGCGCGATCGAGACGTTCAGCGTGCTGCCCCGCCTGCTGCGTGACAACGTCGTGTACGAGAACTGGGAGGGCAGCCACAACGTCCTTCGCGCCCAGGTGCTGCGCGACTGCGCACGGCTCGGGGTGCACGCGGGCTTCTTCGACGGCCTGGCCGACCGGCTCGGGGAGGAGCACGCCGAGGCGCTGGCCGCCGATCGCGCAGAGCTCGAGGCGCTGCTTGAGGCGCCGGCGGCCGTGCGTGACCTGCGGTTCCGGCGGGTCGGCACTCGGATGGCGACCTGGGTGATGCTGGCGGCGATGGCGCCCGTGCCAGGATTTGCGGCCGCCCGGCTCCTCACCGAGCGGCACCTGCGGGAGCTTCCCATCGACGACGCCTACCTGGGTGCCGTCGCTGCCTTGCAACGTTGACCGGGTCCCGAACCGACCCCTGAACCTCGCGCCTGTTCGCGTCGATCCGGCACGTCCGGGGGGCAGCCTCCGGCATCGCGGCCCAACCTCGCGCCGGTTCGCGTCGATCCTGCCGTCCCGGCCGGGCTTCTTTCGACGGGAAGGGCCGCGAGGTTGCCGCTGACCCCGGCTCACCCCCGGCCTTTCGACCAGAAGTGCCGCGAACTTCTGCGTCAGGCACGCAGTAGGGCGTCCACGAAGTCCTCAGGGACGAACGGAGCGAGGTCGTCGGGGCCCTCGCCCAGGCCCACGAGCTTCACCGGGACGCCGAGCTCGCGCTGGACGGCCACCACGATCCCACCCTTGGCCGTCCCGTCCAGCTTCGTGAGCACCAGCCCGGTGACCTCGACCACCTCGCTGAACACCCGTGCCTGGGCCAGCCCGTTCTGCCCGGTGGTGGCGTCGAGCACCAGGAGGACCTCGTCGACCGGCGCCTGCTTCTCGATCACGCGCTTGACCTTGCCGAGCTCGTCCATGAGTCCGACCTTCGTGTGCAGCCGGCCGGCCGTGTCGATCAGGACGGCGTCCGCCTCCGACTCCATTCCGACGCGCACCGCGTCGAAAGCCACGGACGCGGGGTCGCCGCCGGCCGCCCCGCGCACGACCGTCGCACCCACCCGGTCGCCCCAGGACTGGAGCTGGTCGGCGGCGGCCGCACGGAACGTGTCCGCGGCGCCGAGGACGACGTGCTGGCCGTCGGCGATCAGCACCCGGGCCAGCTTGCCCGTCGTGGTTGTCTTCCCGGTGCCGTTCACGCCCACCACCAGGATCACGGCGGGCCTGCCCGCCTCGCGCCGGGCGAGCGTCCGGTCCATCGTCGGGTCGACCAGGGCCAGCAGCTCCTCGACGAGCATCGCACGGACCTTGGCCGGGTCCCCGGTGCCCTCGATCCGCACCCGGGTCCGCAGTCGGCCGACGAGCTCGGTGGTGGGGGCGATTCCGAGGTCGGCCTGCAGGAGAAGGGTCTCGACATCCTCCCAGTCCTGCTCGGAGATCGAGTCGCTCGAAAGCAGGGCCAGCAGGCCCTTGCCCAGGACGCTCTGGCTGCGGGCCAGCCGGGCGCGCAGCCGGACGAGCCGGCCCGCGGTCGGGGCCGGGACCTCGAGGCCCGGGACGGTCGGCGCGGGGATCGTCGGCGCCGGCGGGGCCGGGGGCTCCGGAAGTCGATCGGCGGTGCGGTCGACCCAGGCGTCGCTCGGGGGCGGGCGGCGGCGGCCACGCACGAGGGCGACACCGACCACGATCGTCAGGAGGAGCACCACTACGGCGAGGAGCAGGAAGGGGGAGGCTTGCACGGGAGGGCCAATCGATAGGCAGCGATGAACGGTGCAGGCGAGGCCGCCCGCGGCGTCATTCTCCCAGAGCCAGAGGGCCGCGATCTACCGGCGCTCGGCGACCACCCGGATCGGCCGACGCCAAGGCGATCGCGTGCGCGGCGCCTCGATCGACGCGCCGTCAGCGCCCGCGACGGCTGGCGCCGCGTCGGATCGCCAGCCATCAACCGGCCCGGCGCTCCCGGAGCCGCTGGCTGATCACATGGGTCACGCCGTCGCCGCGCATGCTCACGCCGTAGAGGGCGTCGGCGATCTCCATCGTGCGCTTCTGGTGGGTGATGACGATGAGCTGGCTGTCCTCCCGCAGCTCCTCGAGCACCTCGAGCAGCCGCCCCAGGTTGACCTCGTCCAGGGCAGCCTCGACCTCGTCGAGGACGTAGAACGGACTCGGACGGGCCTGGAACAGCGCGACCAGGAACGCGACAGCGGTCAGCGACCGCTCCCCGCCGGACAGCAGTGAGAGCCTCTTGATGCGCTTGCCCGGCGGTCGCGCCTCGACCTCGATGCCCGTGGTCAGCATGCTCTCCGGGTCGGTCAGGACGAGCCTGCCCGCACCGCCGGGGAAGAGTCGGGCGAACACCGACTCGAACTGCACGGCGACGTCGGCGTACGCCGCGCTGAACACCTCCTGCACCCGTGCGTCCACGTCGTCGATCAGATCCAAGCAGGTCCTTGCGCGAGCGCTTGAGGTCGTCGAGCTGCTCGGTGAGGAAGCGGTGGCGCTCCTCGAGCGCGGCGAACTCCTCCAGGGCCAGCGGGTTGACCTTGCCCAGCAGAGCGATCGCCTTCTCGGCCGTGCGCAGCCGGCGCTCCTGCTCGGCACGCACGTAGGGGTACGGCTCGGGGGCGGGCGCATGCGGGTCGACGTCGTCGCCGGGGGCGCGCAGCGACGGCGGGACCAGCTGGTCCGGGCCGTAGTCGCCGAGGAGCGCGTCGGGCTCCAGGCCGAACTCGACCATGGACCGGTCTGCCAGGCTCTCGATGCGCAGGCGCTGCTCCGCGCGGGCCACCTCGTCCCGATGGACCGAGGAGGTCAGCTCCTCCAGGTCCGCGGTCAGCGAACGGATCCGTGCGCGCAGCGTGGTCAGCTCGGCGTCGGAGTCCGCTCTGGAGCGCTCGGCGGCAGCGCGCTCCTCGGCGGCGGCGAGCACGGCCGCGTCGAGCCGCGCGAGCGCCGCCGCACCACCCTCGGACACGGCGTGCGCGATGCCGGCGGCGCGAGCCCGGCGCGCCCGGCGCTCGACCGCGTGCCGACGGGCGGCGCGCTCGCCCGCGGCGGCTCGCTCCAGCTGCTCGGCCCTGCCGGCGAGGGCCCGCGCGCGCTCCTCGCTGGTGCGCACCGCGAGACGCGCCTCGACCTCGACACGCCTGGCTGCCTCGGCCGCCGAGCGACGCCTCGTCGCGCGCGCCCGGGTCCGGCTCGGCGTCGCCGACAGGATCGGCGCTCACCCGCTGCATCCGGGCGGTCAGGTCCGCGAGCGTGGCTCGGTCGTCGGCCAGCGCCTGCTCGGAGGCTGCGAGCATGCGCTCGATCCGCTCCGCCTCCCCACGGGCCGCACGGGACTGCTGGCCGAGGCTGCCGAGCTGCTCGGCGACCGCGGCCATCCGCGCGTCGGACTCGTGGAGCCGGCTCCAGGGCCAGGTCCGCGACCCGCGCCGCCGCCTCCCGGGCCGTCCGCTGCGCTGAGAGCTCGAACCGGAGCCGCTCCGCCTCATGCACTGTCGCGGCCAGCTCCGACTCGGCCTTCTCCAGGTGGGCCGTGCACCTCGATGCGCCCGGGTGCCGCGCTCGAGCCGCCCACGACCAGCCCGCGGCCCGACCAGGTCCCCCGCGCGGGTGACGACCAGCAGCCCGGGCCCGGATCGTGCGACCCGGAGCGCCTGTGCCACGTCGCCCTCGACCACGCAGACGCGATCGAGGAGGGCGCCGAGCGCGCCAGCCGCCGTGCCCCCGCCGGTGACGAGATCCAGGGCGTACATCGGCACCCTCCGGCAGGTCGGGCCAGGCGCTGCGGTCCGTGGCTGCCAGCTCCGCGACGAGCACGGCCGCCCTGCCGCGACCCTCGGCCGCCAGCCAGGAGAGCGCGTCCAGCGCCGCACCCGGACCCTCGGCCAGCGCCGCGTCCGCTGCGGCACCCAGCGCCGCCCCGACCGCCGCCTCGTAGCCGGGCTCCACCCGCAGCGTCGCCGCGAGAGTCCCCGAGACTCCCGGGACCGCCCCGGCGGCAAGCGCCCCGGAGGCGTCGGCCACGGCGACCATCGGGGCCAGCGCCTCGACGCGCGCGGCCAGGCCGGCCCGCGTGCGCTCCACCTGGGACTCCTGCGCCCCCAGCTCCGCGATCCGGCCGTCGACGGCGCCGAGCGCCTCCTGAGCCGACTCGAACCCCGAGTCGAGGTCGAGCTCGCCCTCGTCGAGGCCGGCGATGGACGACTCGAGGGCGCGGAACTCCTGGTCGGCTCGGGTGGCGCGTTCGCGGGCGGCCAGGGACTGCGATCGCAGGCGCTCGATCTCGCTGGCGCGCGCCTCGGCCCGCGACCGGGCCGCGTTGACCTGACCCTGGAGCCGCACGACGCCCTCGCGGCGGTCCGAGGCCGCCCGCGCCGCCGTGCGCAGCTCCTGCTCGGCGGTCGCCAGGGCCGCCTCGGCGGCCGTGCGGACCGACACCGACAGGCTCAGCGCGGCGCGCTGCTCCTCCACGGCGCGATTGAGGTCGGCCTCCTGGCCGCGCATCGCGCGCGCCTCTTCCTCGAGGTCCTCGGGGGCCCGGCCCCGGCGGCCCTCCTCGGGCTCGGGGGCCAGGCTGCGGACCCGCTCGGCGGCCATGCCGACGGTTCCGGCCAACCGCTCGCGCAGTCCCGACAGCGCGAACCAGGTCTCCTGCGCCGCCGCCAGGACGGGTGCGTCGGCCAGGGCCGCAGCCTCCCGGACCGCCTCGGCCGCCTGCGCGTTGGCCAGCTCCGCTTCCACGAGGGCCCGGCGCTCGCGGACCGCCGACTCGTCGGCGACCTCCTGCTCGTACTGCGTGGACAGGGTGTGCAGGTCGTCGGCGAGCAGCCGCAGGGCGGCGTCGCGCAGGTCGGTCTGGATCACGCTGGCCCGGCGCGCGACCTCGGCCTGCTTGCCCAAGGGCGTCAGCTGGCGGCGCAGCTCCGTGCTCAGGTCCTGCACGCGCGTGAGGTTGGCCTGCATCGCCTCGAGCTTGCGAACAGCGCGCTCCTTGCGCTTGCGGTGCTTGAGGACCCCGGCCGCCTCCTCGACGAAGCCCCGGCGCTCCTCCGGTGTGGCGTGCAGGATCTGATCGAGCTGGCCCTGCCCGACGATGACGTGCATCTCGCGGCCGATCCCGGAGTCCGACAGCAGCTCCTGGATGTCGAGCAACCGGCAGGAGGCGCCGTTGATCGAGTACTCCGAGCCGCCGGAGCGGAACATCACCCGCGAGATGGTCACCTCGGCGTAGTCGATGGGCAGCGCGCCGTCGGAGTTGTCGATCGTCAGCGACACCTCGGCGCGCCCGAGCGGGGCGCGTCCCGACGTGCCGGCGAAGATGACGTCCTCCATCTTGCCGCCGCGCAGGCTCTTGGCACCCTGCTCCCCCATCACCCAGGCCAGGGCATCGACGACGTTCGACTTGCCCGACCCGTTGGGCCCGACGACGCACGTCACGCCCGGCTCGAAGGCCAGGGTCGTCGACGACGCGAAGGACTTGAAGCCTCGGACGTTCAGGCTCTTCAGGTGCACGGGGCGAACCTACGCGATGCGCGGCCCCGCACGCCGGCAACGCCTGACCGGGCGGCACGGGCGACGTCGTCGTCGCGGGCAGCCCGGTCAGACCAGGGCGGTGTCCTGGGCGGCGAACAGCTCGAGGTCGAGGTCGTCGTCGCGGAGGCTCAGGTGCTCGGCCCGGCGCAGCCGCGACACCTCGGCCTCGAGCTCACGGATCCGGGCACGCAGGGTGGCCAGCTCCGCAGCGGTCCGCGGATCGGAGCCGACCAGCGCACCGTAGATCGCCTTGCCCATCGCAACTCCTGTCGTCGGGGTCCCGATCCGGACCGTCACCAAGCGTGACATCGGGACCCGATCCAGGTCAAGCGTCGCGATATCTCGCAGCGATATGTCGTGCCCTGAGAGGCCCGGGGACCATGAACACGGCCAGCGCTCGCTCCCACCGGTGGCCGCAGGCGGTGTCACCGGACGGTGAACGACCGGAACCCGCCCTCCGCGGCGGTCCACCGGGCATCGACGGACTCCACCCGGCCCGGACGCCGCACGGTCCGGGACCCATGGCCCTCCAGCCAGTCGACCAGCTTCTGGCAGTCCTCGCGCGGGCCCTCGGCCACCACCACGACGCTTCCGTCGAACTCGTTCTCAGCCACCCCGACGAGGTTCAACGTCTTGGCCATGGACATCGTCGCCCAGCGGAAGCCGACTCCCTGGACGTTGCCCCGGACCGTGGCCCTGAGGCGCGCGCGTGCGTCGAGATCTGTCTGCTCCACTCCCCCAGTGTGACAAGCGAGGCGGCCGCTGACACGCCGGGCAGAAGTGGCTGGAGCGGTTCATGAACCGTTCGCGCACGATGGGCGTCGAGCACCGCGGGCAGGGCAGCCCGGCGCGGCCGTAGACCGCCAGTCCACGGTCGAACATCCCGCTCTCGCCATTCACGTCGACGTACAGGCCGTCGAAGGACGTGCCGCCCTCGCCCAGGGCGGCGGTCATCACGCGGGTGGCCGCGTCGAGGATCGTCGCGAGCGTCAAGATCCCCAGCCGGTCCGCCCGCCGCCTCGGGTGAACTCCGGCAGCCCACAGCGCCTCGTCGGCGTAGATGTTCCCGATGCCGGAGACCAGGTCCTGCCCGAGCAGCAGGCGCTTGACCTCCACGCGGTGCGTACGCATCGCCCGGGCCACCGCGCGGACATCGAAGGCCGGCTCTGTGGGATCCGGCGCGATGCCGCGCACGAGGTCAGGCACCAGCACCCCGCGCCTGTCGGGCACGACGGCGCTGGCATTGACCCAGCCGAACGTCCGCTGGTCGACGAACCAGAGCACCCGCTCGCCGAGGTCGAACCGGGCCCGCGC
The DNA here is from genome assembly GCA_963793175.1 of uncultured Actinomycetes bacterium. Classification (GTDB taxonomy): domain Bacteria; phylum Actinomycetota; class Actinomycetes; order S36-B12; family CAIYMF01; genus Prado023. Next base: position 17,122 of record CAWBYT010000008.1, on the reverse strand, counting down.
GTGCCGGTGCGGTCCGCGGTCGGGATCGTCGGGGCCGCTCCCGGCGGCGTCGACCCGGAACTGCCCGCTCATCCCGAGGTGGGCGGCGAGCACCAGGTCGGGGTCGTCGGTGGCCAGCCACAGGAACTTGCCGCGGCGGCCGGTGCCGGTGAACGTGCGCCCCGCCAGCGCCGACTCGAAGTACGCGACACCCTGGACCTGCCGCCTGAGGGCACGCGGATGGAGCACCTGCACGTTGCGAACCGGCCCTCCGAGGGCGTGTGCGGCCAAACCCGCGGCGGACCACCTCGACCTCGGGCAGCTCCGGCATCAGGGAGCGGGCGTCTGGGTCGACTCGTTCAGTGCGGCGTACGCCGACGCGGCGGCCAGTTGCTCGGCGACCTTCTTGGAGGCCCCGGCCCCTTCGCCACGGACGGCGTCACCCACGTGGACCACCGCCAGGAAGTGCCTGGCGTGGTCCGGGCCGGTCGATGTCACCTCGTATCGGGGGACGCCTGCCCCGCTGCTGGCACCCAGCTCCTGCAGTGAGGTCTTCCAGTCCAGTCCAGCCCCCAGCGCGGCGGCGCTGACCATCCGCGCGTCGAGGAGGCGATGCACCAGCCCGGCGGCGGCGCCCAGGCCGAGATCCAGGTAGACCGCGCCAAGGATCGCCTCTACGGCGTCGGAAAGGATCGAGGACTTGTCCTGCCCGCCCGTGGCCCGCTCACCGCGCCCGAGGCGCATGAACTCCCCCACGCCCAGCTCCCTGGCCACGTCGGCGAGGGTCCGCGCGTTGACCACGGCGGCGCGGTACTTGGCCAACTGGCTCTCGGCGACGTCGGGGTGCGCGTGGTACAGGGCGTCGGTGACCACGACGCCGAGGACGGCGTCGCCGAGGAACTCGAGCCGCTCGTTGTGGGGCAGGCCGCCGTTCTCGTACGCGTAGGAACGGTGCGTCAGGGCATGGCGAAGCTCCTCGTGGCCGATGTCGACCCCGAGGCGCTCGGCGAGGACGTCCAGGTCGTCGCGTGCGGGCACACGCACACTCGCATCTGCTCGGTCAGGCACCGGCGACGCGATCAGACGTCGAGGACGTGCCGCTTGGCGTAGGTGCCGCAGGTGGGGCACGCGGTGTGCGGCAGCTTCTGCGCCCGGCAGCGGTCGCACGTCACGAGGGTGATCGGGGCGGCCTTCCACTGCGAACGGCGGGCGCGCGTGTTGGAGCGGGACATCTTCCGCTTCGGAACAGCCACGTCAGTCTTCCTTCTCAGTCGTTTGCGTACCCGGCGAGACCAGCCCACCGGGAGTCGATCCGATCATGCCCGTGCGCCGGGTCGTCGGCGAGTCGGGCGCCGCACTCCACGCACAGCCCGGGGCAGTCGGGGCGGCACAGGGGTGCCAGCGGGAGGGCCAGCACCACTGCGTCGCGAACGACCGGATCCAGGTCGAGGAAGTCCCCGTCCAGGACGGGCAGCTCCTCGTCCTCCGGTCCCGGCTCGTGGAGGTACAGCTCCGTCAGCGGCACGCGTCTGGTCCCAGACGACCGGGTCCAGGCACCGTGCGCACTCGCCGGTCACGACGACCGAGGCGGTCCCCGAGACCAGCACGCCCTCCACCACCGACTCGAGGCGCAGTACCAGCCCCAGGGGGGAGCCGGGCTGCACCACGGCCACCCCACCACCGAGCTCGGCGGGTGCGGGGACCGTGCGGTCCACCTCCATCATCGACCCGGCGCGGCGACCGAGGTCCCGGATGTCGAGGACCAGGGGGTCACGCGGGTCGAGGGTGGGCATGGACCTTCCCGAAGGCATCACACGAATGGCCCTCGGCGTGAGGGCCACCGCAGAAGGATACCGCAGCGGCCGTCCGCGCAGGAAATGCAGCAGCCTGCAGGAAGTGCGCGATCACCCGCAGGGCGCCGGACGGTAGGGCGGCTGACCCGCCGACCCGTTCGACCGCGGCTAACGCTCGTGGCCGGCGTCCCCGCCGGGGCGGCCGTACCGGGCGCGCACCCGCTCGCGACCCTTCTGCACCGCGGCCAGCGTCTTGGTGAGGCTGGCCTCGAACGCCGCGAACTTGTCCTCGACGTACTGGTCGATCTCCTGGCGCATCGCCTCGGCCTCCGCCAGGGCCTGGGCGCGGATCCCCTCGGCCTCCTCCAGCGCGATCCGGGTCACCTCGTGCGTGCTGAGCAGGTGGGCCTGCTGGGCATCCGCCTGGTCGACGATGGCCTGGCCCTCGCGGGTGCCGTCGGCGAGCATCCGCTCGACCTCGCGGTTCGCCTCCGCGACCATGCGCTCGGCTTCCCGGAAGCCCTCCTCGACGACTCCCACGCGGTCGGCGAGCAGCTCCTCCGCCTCCTGCACCGCCTTGGGGAGCATCTGGCGGATGGCGTCGAGGAGGTCCAGCACCTCGTTGCGGTTGATCACGCACCTGTCGGACATCGGCATCGCCCTGGCCGCCTCCACGATGTCGGACAGTTCGTCGAGCACCGTGTAGACGTCGGCGGTACGCGGGTCCGCGGCGGCGACCGGGTCCTGGCTCATGGCACTCCTGGATCGTCGGTGGAGAGGTCGGAGAGTTTGGCCTGCAGCGCCTTGTGCACGCCCGGAGGGATCAGTCCGCTGACGTCGCCTCCATAGGTCGCGACCTCCTTGACCAACGAGGACGACAGGTAGGAGTAGAGCGGGTTCGTCGTGATGAAAAGGGTCTCGATCCCCGCCAGTCCGTGGTTCATCTGGGCCATCTGCAGCTCGTACTCGAAGTCCGTGATGGCTCGAAGGCCCTTGACGATCGCCACGATGCCGTGCTCGCTGCAGTAGTCCACGAGGAGTCCGTGGAAGCTGTCGATCCGGATGTTCGGCACGTGCGCCAGCTCGGCGCCGAGCAGCTCGATGCGCTCCTCCACGGTGAACAGCGAGGTCTTGCGCTTGTTCACCAGGACGCCGACGGTCACCTCGTCGAAGAGCGCCGAAGCACGCAGGAACACATCGATGTGTCCGTTGGTGACCGGATCGAACGATCCGGGGCAAACCGCCTTGCGCATCATGGGCCCTCTCCCTGGGAGGCACGCTGACCGTACCAAAGGGTCGTCGACCCGTAGGCCCGGCTCCGCAACGCCACGAGGCCCGACGGCCAGTCGACCGACGTCGCCGCGGGTGGCCCGCTCGACCACCACCAGCCCCCCGGGAGCCAGCCAGCCCCTGGTGAGCGCGGCCAGGCAGGACCCGACCTCGACGGCGCCCATCGCGTACGGGGGGTCGGCCAGGACCAGGTCGAAGGGCTCGGGCGGGCCGGCCAGGTGCCTGGCCACCGCCGCGGTCACGACCCGGACGCCAGGCAGGCCGACCGCCTCGGCGTTGCCCCCGGCCACGGCCGCACAGGCCCGGTCCTGCTCCACGAGCACCACCGTGGTCGCTCCCCTGCTGGCCGCCTCCAGCCCCAGCGCCCCCGACCCTGCGTAGAGGTCGAGGACCCGGGCACCCCGGAAGCCGCCGAGCAGGTGGTCCAGGGCAGCGAACATCGACTCGCGCACGCGGTCGGAGGTCGGGCGCGCGCCCGTGGCCGGGACCGTCAGCCGCCGCCCCCGAGCGGCTCCGGCGATGATCCTCGTCACGGGCCAATCGTGGCACCGGATCGGGCTGGCACGGCCCAGGTGGCACCCCTGGCCAGGTGTTCCCGATGCGCTCGGGCCATTGCGCCGGCAACGCCCGCCGAGGACACTGACACCTCCCACCGATAGGGCACTCCAGGCCCTACGCTTTCGCCGCAGGACCAAGGATCTGGGAGGAACCATGCGACCGGCCTATCGAGTTCTCGCGTACCTGATCGCCGCTGAGGTGGCCATCCAGGCGGCTGTGATCGTGTTCGCCATGTTCGGACTCGTGTCCTGGGTCGATGACGGCGGCGTCCTGGACAAGGCGGCCGTGGAGAGCGAGTCCCTCGAGTTCGAGGGAGTCGTCGGCTTCATGCTCCACGCGATGAACGGGCTGATGGTCATCCCGGTGCTCGGGCTGTTCCTGCTCGTCGTCTCGCCCTTCGCCAGGATCCCCGGGCGGTGTGAAGTGGGCTGCAGCGGTCCTGGGCCTCATCGTGGTCCAGGTGCTCCTGGGGCTGTTCGCCCACGAGATCACCTCCCTGGGCATGCTGCACGGCCTCAATGCCTTCCTGCTGTTCGGCGCCGCGCTCATGGCCGGCCACCGGGCGCGCGTCCCGTCGCAGGTGGAGGCTGAGGGAGCCTCCGAGCCGATCCTCAGCTGACGGCGGCCTGCCGGTGCCAGATCGGGGGCGCCCGTCGTTCAGCCGGCGCGAGTGGGTCGGCCTCGGCTTCGTCGTGGCACTGGGCGCGACGCTGGCATGGATCTGGGTGTCCAGCCTGGTGCCCGATCCGATGTCGGTCATGGCCATGGGGTACCCCGACACGGGGGGCGGCCCGCCGGCCCAGCACGTGCACGGTTCCTCCCAGCCGGCTGACGGGCCGTCGACCCGCGCCGTCGACACGCTCACCGCAGACCCGAGCCGGCGGGCCGACGTGTCGGTGACCCTGGTCGCGCGCGCCCAGCAGGTCGCGCTGGCATCCGGGCGGAGCATCGAGGGCTTCACGCTCAACGGCACGACACCGGGGCCGGTCATCCGGGCTCTGGAGGGCCAGATGGTGGAAGTCAGGCTGGTCAACGACTCCGTACCGGACGGGATCACGCTGCACTGGCACGGCGTCGATGTCCCGAACGCCGAGGACGGCGTGGCGGGGGTGACCCAGGACGCTGTGCCGCTCGGCGGGGAGCACACCTACCGGTTCGTCGCCGAGCAGGCGGGCACCTACTGGTACCACTCGCACCAAGTCGCTCACGTGCAGGTGCAGCGAGGGCTGCTCGGGGCCCTTGTGGTCGACCCTTCGACACCGCCCGACGCGGCGCCCGACGCCGACGTGCTCGCCCTGGTCCACATCTACGACGGGCAACGCACGATCAACGGGCTCGACGACGTGGCCCGCGAGCCTTTGGCCCCCGGTGCGACTGCGCGCATCCGGGTGATCAACACCGACGAAGGGCCGATGAGCGTGTGGGTCGACGGCGGTCCCTTCCGCGTCCTGGCGATCGACGGCCGCGACCTCCACGAACCGGGCCCCGTGACGGGCCTGTCCGTGCTGGTCACGGCCGGCGGGCGCGCCGACCTCGAGGTGACCACCCCCCGCGACGGCTCGGGCAGCCAGATGCAGTTCGGCGGCTCGGCCACGCTCGTCCTCGGTGGGGACCCGGCAGCGGCCACGGTGCGCACGCCCCAGCCGGATCGAGCAGTGGACTTCCTCACTTACGGAACTCCGGCTGCCCTCGGTGAGGTGGGTGGCGCGCCGGATCGCCGCTTCGAGTACTCCATCGGGCGACGCCCTGGCCTGATCGACGGGCGCCCGGGCCTCTGGTGGACCGTCAACGGCCACCTCTACCCCGACGTCCCGATGTTCGTCGTCGCCGAGGGCGACGTCGTCCGCATGCGGGTCAGCAACTCGAGTGGCGACGTCCATCCGATGCACCTGCACGGTCACCATGCCGTCGTCCTGAGCAGGGACGGCGTCGAGGCCAGCGGGAGCCCGTGGTGGGTGGACTCGCTGAACGTGGGCGACGGCGAGACCTACGAGATCGCCGTCGTCGCGGACAACCCGGGCATCTGGATGGACCATTGCCACAACCTGAAGCACGCCGCCGAGGGCCTCGTCGCGCACCTCGCGTACGAGGGGGTCACCACCCCGTTCGTCGTGGGTGGCGCTCCCGGGAACCAGCCCGAGTAGGAAGGCCGTCCTGTCTCGACAGGAGCAGGCACGGTTGGCATGCATGAGCCAACCCCACGGGCTTCGTCCAGATGTTCTCAGGTGCCCGGCTGCTTCCAGGTGACTAGGTCGCCCCCCGCAATCAATCGATCGCTCCCTCAGGTCTTCTCGAGGTACTCCGAGCGCTCCGGGGCGAACTCCCTCGCCAGCGTGGCGGCCAGCAGCGGATGCCCCGCCAGGTCGGGGTCCGCGGCCACGAGCGCCGTCGCCTCGTCCCGGGCCCGGAGGATGACCTCCTCGTGGTCCAACACGGACAGGAAGCGCAGCGACCCTCGCGATCCGGACTGGACGGCACCCAGGACGTCGCCCTCGCGGCGGGCGATCAGGTCGTAGCGCGCGAGCTCGAACCCGTCGCTGGTGGCGGCCACCGCGTCGAGCCGCTCGCGGGCGTCGGTGCCCTCCGGCGCCTCGGTCACCAGCAGGCACAGCCCGGGGTGCCTGCCGCGGCCGACCCGGCCACGGAGCTGGTGGAGCTGGGAGACGCCGAACCGGTCGGCGTCGAGGACGATCATCAGGGTGGCGTTGGGGATGTCGACGCCGACCTCGATCACCGTCGTGGCCACGAGCACGTCGATGCCGTCGGGACGACCCGGATCGAGGAAGCGTGCCATGACGTCGTCCTTCTCCGCGGCCGGCATCCGGCCGGTGAGCGCCGCGAGCCGCAGCCCGGACAACGGCCCGGCAGCCAGCTCGGGGAGGACCGACTCGACCGCGGCCGCCGCCCGAGCCGCCCCTTGCGAGGCCTCGTCGGTCGCCTCAGGGTCGGCCGCCAGCGCCGGACTCCCGTCGGACTCGGCCGAGGCGGCGTCGATCTGCGGGCAGACGACGTACACCTGGTGGCCGGCCGCGACCTCCTCGCGCGCCCGCTCCCACGCCCGGGCCAGGTGGGCGGGTCGCTCGCGTGGGGGGACCACATGGGTGACCAGCGGGACCCGTCCGGCAGGCAGCTCTCGAAGGGTCGAGATCTCCAGGTCGCCGAACACCGTCATCGCAACGGTGCGCGGGATGGGCGTGGCGGTCATGACCAGCGTGTGCGGCCTGCGGTCGGCGCCCGCCTTGGCTGCCAGCGCGGCGCGCTGCTCGACGCCGAACCGGTGCTGCTCGTCGACGACGACCAGTCCGAGGTCGGCGAACTGCACCCGCTCCTCGAGGAGGGCGTGGGTCCCGATGACGATCCCGGCGGCGCCGCTGGCGGCGTCGAGCAGGGCGGCTCGCCTCGCGGTGGCGCCCATCGAGCCGGTCACGAGGGCGATCCGCGTGGCGTCGGCGGCGCCTCCGAGCATCCCGCCCTGGGCCAGCGGGCCGAGCAGGTCGCCGATGCTGCGCGCATGCTGGGCGGCCAGGACCTCGGTCGGGGCGAGCAGGGCCGCCTGCCCGCCCGAGTCCACGACACGCAGCATCGCCCGCAGCGCCACGACGGTCTTGCCCGACCCCACCTCCCCCTGCAGCAGCCGGTGCATCGGATGGCTGCCGGCGAGCTCCTCGTCGAGGACCTGCGGTCACCTCCTGCTGGCCGGCGGTGAGGACGAACGGGGTCCGTGCGTCGAAGGCGTCTCGAAGCCCCCCGGCCCTGCCTGCCCGCGGCGCGGCGGGCATCGCCGTGACGTCCGCCCGGCGCCGGGCCAGCACCAGCTGCAGCCCGAAGGCCTCGTCCCATCGCAGCCGCTCGACCGCCAGGGCCACCTGGGATCTGTCGAGCGGGCGGTGGATCCAGCGCACGGCGGTGGCCAGGTCGATGACGCCGGCGCGCCGGCGCAGCTGCTCGTCCAGCGTGTCCGGCCAGGACTCCGCGGCCGGCAGCGCGAGGTCCACGATGCGTGAGATCGTCCAGCTCTTCACCTTCCCGGTGGCCGGATAGACCGCGATCAGCCGGCCCGCGTAGTCCGCGGCTGCCTCGTCGACGTCGGCGGCGTCGACGAACTCGTGGTCGGGGTGCAGGAGCTGCCGGCGCCCGTTGAACAGGCCGACCGTGCCGGCGAAGAGCCCGAGACGCCCCGGGCGGAACTCCCGCGCCAGCCAGTCCTGGTTGAAGAACGTGAGGGTGAGCTGCCCGGTGCCGTCGGTCACGACCGCCTCCATGATGCTCCTGCGGCGCCGCTGGCCGGGCTTGTCCGGCAGCGGCCGGGACTTCGCCGAGTCCACGCGCGCCAGGACAGTGACCTCCTCCCCGACCTTCAGGGACGCCAGATCCGTGAGTTCGCCGCGCTCGGCGTACCTGCGCGGGTAGTGCGCCAGCAGCCCCTCCAGGGTCGTGATCCCGAGCGGCTCGAGGGCCTTCGCCGACCTGCCCCCAACGACGTCGACCAGCCTTGTCACCGGCTACTCCACGCCGATGATCGCGTGCCAGCGTGGCTGGCCGCCCTCGTAGCCGACGACCTCGACGCCGGGATGGTGCAGCTCCACCCAGCGCTCGACCCCGCTGAGCAGGTCGGGTGGCGCGTCGGCGCCGAGCACCACGGTCACGAGCTCGGCGTCGCCGCGCGACAGCATCCTGGTCAGAACGGCGTGGGCCACCTGCTCACGTCCGACCCGATCTCGAGGATGTCACCGGCGATCACGCCGAGCTCGTCGCCGACCCGGCACATCCCGGCCGTGGTCACCGCCGTCCTGCTCGCCGTGGTCAGCCCCGCGTACTGGGTTGCGTAGGCCGCGCGGGTCATGGCCACGACGTCGTCGTCGAAGTCCTCGGACGTGTCGTGCACGGCCACGGCCGCCAATGACTGCACGATCGACCTCGTCGGGATCACGACCACCCGGTGACCGCTGTCCCGGGCCGCGATACCGGCTGCCTCGGCCACGGGCCTGGAGTCCTTGTCCCCGGGCAGCAGGACGACCTCATGGGCGCCGGTGGCCTCGATCCCGGCGAGCATCTCCGCGGTGGAGGGCCGGCCGAGCTCGGGGGCTCGGACGACGGTCACGCCGCTGGCCTCCAGCAGGTCGGCCACGCCAGCGCCATGGGCCACCACGACCAGGGCCCGCCCCGTGGGCTGACCGCCGCCGTCGAGCACCTCGGCGAGGTAGGTCACGCGGATCCGGTAGGCGGCGCCCACGGCCAGGCCGGCCTCGATCGCCGCACCGGCGTCGTCGACATGGATGTGGATGTTCCACAGGGAGTCACCGCCCACGACCACCAGCGAGTCGCCCAGTCCGGAGATCCGTGCCTTGAACCCGGGGATTGACTCGTCCGGTGCGTCGAGCAGGTACATCACCTCGTAGGCCGGGCCGCCATACCCGTGCGCGCCTCCGACGGCGTCGGCCGGGGAATCCGGCTCCGGTGCGAGCCTGGCGAACTCCGGGAGGTCGCGATGGACACCGGTGACGGCCTCGAGCAGGGCGTCGGTGAGGACCACGTAGCCCCGGCCGCCCGCGTCCACGACCCCCGCCCGGCGCAGGGCCTCGAGCTGGTTGGTGGTAGCCGCCAGGGCCGTGCGGGCACCCTGGGCAGCGGCCTGCGTGACGGCCTGGAGGTCCCCGTCGGTCTGCAGGGCTGTCTCCCCCGCCGCGGTCGCGGCCGCGCGCGCAACGGTCAGCACCGTGCCCTCCTTGGGCTGCGACACCGCGCTGAATGCCGCGGAGGCCGCCCGCCCGAGCGCCTCGGCCAGCCACGCCCCGTCCATCGGCAGGGCGGAATCTCTGGCCCGCGCGGAGGCGATGCCTCGCAGCAGCTCGGACATGATCACCCCGGAGTTGCCGCGGGCACCGAGCAGCGTGCCGCGGGCGAGTGCCGTCAGCCGGGCGTTGCCCGACCCGGGGCCGTCACCCTCGACGCCCAGCATCGCCTCGACCCCTGCCTCCAGGGTCAGGTACATGTTGGTGCCGGTGTCGCCGTCGGGCACCGGGAAGACATTGAGGGCATCGATGGCCCGCCGGTGGGTCCGCATCCCGTCGAGTGCCAGTGCAGCCCACCGGGTGAGGGCCTCGGTATCGAGCTCCCTGCGCATGCACCCTCCTCCCGCTCCGGCCTTGGACCAGGCCCTCCTCCGGATCCGGCCCTAGGCTAGTGGCCCGACCACCCACCGGGCGCGCGGCGACCCCGCCCAGCCCCGCGATTTGGGTGCGGCTCGACGATTCGGATACCCTGGGGGGCGAATCGATCGGGCTTCACGCGCCCGCACCGCAACCGACCCCTTGGATCTGGAGTACGACATGGCTGCCAACTGCGACGTGTGCGGCAAGGGCCCCGGTTTCGGCCACAGCATCTCGCACTCCCACCGGCGCACCAAGCGGCGCTGGAACCCGAACATCCAGTCGGTGCGCACTGTCGTCGGTGGCACGCCGAAGCGGGTCAAGGTGTGCACGTCCTGCCTGAAAGCCGGAAAGGTCGCCCGCGCCTGACTTCTGCGGCTTGCGGGCCCCGGGATCCCCTCGTGGGACCGGGGCCCTGTCATGTCGGCACCGGTGTCCCGGGTCTCGTGCGTGACGCCGCTCAGCCGACGGGTCCCCCCGTGAAGTGGTCGTGCCCAGCGGTCCCACGCGGAACGCGACCGCCCACCGTGACGCCCGGGCCCTCGAGCAGCTCGACGTCCGAGACGGCGGCCACCGAGCCGACCACGACGAAGCCGTCCGGGAGCTGCGACCCGGCGGGAAAGGTCGCGGCCACCGCATGGTCGTCGCCCCCGGTCAGCACCCACACCAGCGGGTCGGCGTTGAATGCAGCGGCGGCCGACGCCACCGGGTCGGCGACCTCCAGCAGGCTCGGGTCGATCTCGATCGCGACGCCCGATGCCCGCGCGACCTGCCCCAGGTCGGCCACCAGCCCGTCGCTGACGTCGATCATCGAGGTCGCGCCACCGGCGGCCGCCGCGGCCGCCGCGCCGTAGGGAGGCTCGGGGCGCCGGTGCGCGTCCACGAGCGTGCGTGGGGTCCGGAACCCGCGGGAGAGGATCGACAGGCCCGCCGCGGCCCATCCGAGCCGCCCCGCGACCGCGACGACATCCCCCACACGCGCGCCCGAGCGAAGGATCGCGTCCTCGCCCGTCAGCTCGCCGATCGCCGTCACGGAGATGACGATGCGGTCGCTGCGCACCAGGTCCCCCCGACGATCGCCGCGCGCTGTGACCCGGCCTGCGCAAGCATGCCCGCGTAGAAGTCGGTCACCCAGGAGACCGGGAGATCCGCGGGAAGTCCCAGCGCGACGACCAGCGTCGTCGTCCGCGCCCCCATGACGGCCACGTCGATGAGGTTCTGGGCCGCTGCCCGGGCCCCCACGTCGGCGCCCGTCGACCAGTCACGGCGGAAGTGCCGGCCCTCGGTGAGCATGTCGGTGGCCACCACGATCCGGCCACCGCCGGTTCTCACCACGGCGGCGTCGTCGCCGATCCCCACCTGGACCCCGGCGGCCTCCTGCGCGGCCAGGCAGGCGTCGATCCGCTCGATCAGTCCGAACTCCCCCACGTCACTGATCAGCTCGTCGCCAGCACCCACGGATTCTCCAGTCTCGCGTCATCGTCGCCCGCTGATCGACCAGCCCGGCATCATCGTCGGGAGCGCACGCTAGTCTGGCCGCAGCGCCGCCCGGCAACCGGGTGGCCCCGACGGGAGGCAAGCATCGTGGTGCACGCCTACATCCTGATCCAGACCGAGGTGGGCCGCGCCCCGATGGTGGTCGAGGAGGTCGGCGCCATCGATGGGGTCACCGTCGCCCATGACGTGACCGGGCCGTACGACGTCATCGTCCAGGCACAGGCCGCCTCGATCGACGACCTCGGGCGGCTCGTCGTGGCGAGCATCCAGACCGTCCCGGGGATCACGCGCACGCTCACCTGCCCGGTGGTCAACCTCTGAGGCGGTCGGTCCAGGCGCCCCGGTCGCACCGGCTGATGCTGCTCGTCACCGGCGGGCTGCTGGTCGGCTGCGCCCGTTCGGTGGAGATCGCGGTGCCCACCCCACAGCCCGACGAGGTCGAGCCGTGCTCGGCCTTCACCGCTGCTCTGCCCCCCTCCCTCTCCACGGTCGGCGAGCGACGTGACGTCACGCCCGACTCGGCCCTCACCGCGGCCTACGGCGACCCACCCGTCGGCATCCGCTGCGGCGTGCCGGTGCCCGAGGCGCTGGGACCCACGTCGACCCTCGTCACCGTGGACGACCTCCAGTGGTTCCCGGAGGAGCTCTCGGCGGGGTGGCGGATGACCTCGATCGGCAGGGCCGCGAACGTCGAGCTGACGGTCCCGGCCGAACAGGGACCGGCCCCCTCGGTCGCCGCGGACCTCGCCCCGACGATCGCTGCCACCCTGCCGGCGGCCGGCTGAGGGCTCGACGGGGCTGCGCGCGGACCCTTCGATGTGCCCGCGCGCCCCGGAGTCAGATGCCGGTCGTGCTTCGGGGATAGGCCGCATCCGGGTCGGTGATCACGTTCACCAGGTACGGCACCCCGGAGGCGTAGGCGCGGTCCAGCGCGGGCCCGATCTGCCCCGGATCGGTGACCAGCTCGCCGGCTCCGCCCAGCGCCCGCACGACCTCGTCGTACCTGGTGGACGGGGCCAGCTCCGCGACCACGTCGTAGCCGTGCAGCATCCGCATCGGGCCGCGCTCGAGGCCCCACCCGGAGTTGTTGCCGACGATCATGACCACGGGCAGGTCGTGGCGCACGAGGGTGTCGACGTCCATCAGCGAGAACCCGGCCGCACCATCGCCGAGCAGCAGCGTCACCTGCGCGTCCGGCCTGGCCACCCGGGCCCCGATCGCGTACCCGAGCCCGGTCCCCAGGCAGCCGAACGGCCCGGGATCCAGCCAGCTGCCCGGTCGGGCCGGCTCGACGTACTTCCCGGCGAACGACACGAAGTCCCCGCCGTCGCCGATCGTGACCGCGTCATCGGCCAGTCGGGGCAGGAGCTCGCCGTAGATCCGCGCCGGATGGATCGGGTCGGCGGTGCTGGCCAGCAGGTCGGCGTCGCGCACCCGGGCGGCCCGGTCCGCCGAGCGCAGGCCCGCGAGCCACTCGGGGACCGCGGCCGTGCCGGTCGGTGCCAGCCGCTGCGCCAGCCCGCGCAGCGCGAGGGACAGGTCCCCGCGCACCGTCACCTCGACGGTGTCTGGGCGACGGTGGTGGTCGGAGGAGTCCGTCAGGTGGACGACCCGCGCGGGGGATGCGTGGCTCCCGAAGATGCCGTAGCCCAGGCGGAAGTCCAGGGGCGCGCCGACGACGACAACGACGTCAGCGCCGGCGAAGGCCGACGAGCGGGCCCGGGTGACGAGGTTCGGGTGCCCCGGGGGCAGTAGCCCGCGTCCCAGTCCGGTGAGGATCGTGGGCAGGCCGAGCTCGACGACGAGGTCCTGGGCCGGTCCCTCGGCCCGGCCCGCCCAGACGTCGCTGGACAGGACGATGACCGGGGCCCGGGCAGCGGCGACGACGGCGGCGGCCCGGTCCAGGGCGCTCGCGTCCGGGGCGCGCGGCACCGGCTGCGCCACGACGGGCGGCTCCGCCCGGGCCGTCGCGTAGAACACGTCCATCGGGATGTCGAGGAAGACCGGGCCCCGGTGCGGGGCCAGCGCCAGCCTGAAGGCCTCGGCCGTCCCGGCTGCGATCGTGGCCGGGTCCTTGAGCGTCGAGGCAGCCTTGACGACCGGGCCCACGAGGGTGCGATGCTCGAACTCCTGCAGCGATCCGGACCCCCAGCGCGCTTCGGGCGCCCGGCCGCCGACGACGACCATCGGAGCCCCGTTGAACAGCCCCGACGCGAGGCCCGACACGGAGTTGGTGACCCCGGGACCGGCCGTGACAGCGGCGAACCCCGGGCTCCGGGTCAGCCGGCCGGTCGCCTCGGCTGCGAACACGGCCGACGACTCGTGGCGCACGTCGACCAGGCGCAGCGCCCCGCCCCGCTCGGCCGTGCGCGCGTCGCCGGCGGCCTCGAACCCCTGCCTGCCACCGACCGCCGCGTCGTAGAGCGGGAAGATGTGCGCCCCGGAGAGGGTGAACAGGGTCCTGGCCCCGTATGCCCGCGCAACGGCCACGACGTGGTGGCCACCGTGGCCGGAGATCGCTGTGTCGCTCATCCTGCGATGCTTGCACCCCAGGCGCCGCCCTGCCACCGGGGACGTCGCCCGGTGCTCCCCGGCGGACCCGACGGGAGGTGGGTGCGCGCGCACCGATCAGCCGGGGGCGTGCGGGTCGGCCCCGATCCTCCAGACGAGGCCCCAGCCGGTCTCCGCGGGCGCCTCCGGGGGACGCGCCTCGCGACCCACGAGACGGTACCCGCAGCGGGGCGGGATGGCACCGCTGCGGACGTTGGCCTCGTCGTGATGGATCTCGAGGTGGGTGATGCCAGGCAGGGCCAGCAGCGTGGCGGTCAGGGCGCCCACCACGCGCGTCATGGTGCCGTGACCCTCCTCGTCGACGCGCAGCCAGTAGCCGATCTCCAGGCCGTCGGGGGCGATCCGTCGGTGTGCGCCGGTTCCGCCGAGCACCCGACCCGCGCGCCAGATCCCGTACACGCCATCGCCGCCGTCGAGGCGGGCCTCCTCCCATTCCCGCACGAGGGCTGCTCGCGCTTCGTGGGGCAGCGGCTCCTTGGCGATCCACGGCATGAAGGGCCGCAGGTGCTCGACGGAGGCGGCGATCGCCTCGCCGAGGTCGGCGACGTCCGACTCTCGCCAGCAGCGGACCGTGAGCTGGTCGACCTCGACTTCGGCCGGCAGGATCCCGGTCGCGTCCGCCATCGCCGCACCTACCGCAGGCCGGTGCCACGCCGCAGGGCGTCGGCGATCAGGTGGTCGACGAGCTCCGGGTAGGTCATCCCGGTGGCCTGCCACATCCGCGGGAACATCGAGATCGAGGTGAATCCGGGCATCGTGTTGACCTCGTTGACGATCGCCCGACCCTCGGGCGTGACGAAGAAGTCGACACGGGCCAGGCCCTCGCACGCCAGCGCGTCGAAGGCGGCGACCGCCTGGGCGCGAACCGAGTCCTCGACGCCGGCGGGCAGCTGCGCGGGGACGATCAGGTCCACGGCGTCCTCGAGGTACTTGGCCGCGAAGTCGTAGAAGTCGTGCCCCGGGCGGACCACGATCTCGGCGCACAGGCTGGCGTGGGCGCCCTCGGCCCCGTCGAGCACGCCGCACTCGATCTCGCGAACCCCGAGGAGCCCCTCCTCGACGATGACCCGCGGATCGTGGACCCGGGCGAGCTCGATCGCAGCCGACAGGTCGGCGGGGTCAGCCACACGGGTGATCCCGACGCTGGATCCGGCACGCGCCGGCTTCACGAACACGGGCAGGCCCAGGGACGCCAGTCGCTCGAGCACGGAGCCAGGGTCGGCCAGCCACTGCGCGGCCGTGACCAGCTCGTGGGGACCCACCTCGAGGCCGGCGTCGCGCAGGACCGCCTTCATGTGGCCCTTGTCCATGGCAGCGGCGGAGGCGAACACCCCGGAGCCCACGTACGGGATCCCGGCCAGCTCGAGCAGGCCCTGGATCGTGCCGTCCTCCCCCCACGGGCCGTGCAGGATCGGGAACACGACGTCCACGTCGTCGAGGAGCTCGAGGGCTCCCTCCACCCCGGATGCGTCCCGGCGCGCGTGCGTCGGATCGCCCGGGAGCACGACGTGGGGACCGGAGGCGTCCACCCCGGGCAGCTGGCCGTCGACGATGCGCAGACGCTGCGGCTCGTCGCGCTCGAGCACCCAGCGGCCCTCGGCCGTGATCCCGATCGGCACCACCTCGTAGGAGTCCCGGTCGATCGCCGAGAGCACGCTGCCGGCGCTGATGCACGAGATGGCGTGCTCGCTGCTGCGCCCGCCGAAGACGACCGCCACCCGGATCCGCTGCTCAGCCACGGGCCCGACCCTAGTGCGGGCCGGCCGGTAGGCTGCGGCGGCATGGCCGACGATCCGGGCGCGACCGCCTCCGAGCACCTCCCCGGCAGTCTGTCGGCTGCAAGCATCGCCGTGGCCGCCGGGCGCCCGGCCCGCGAGCCCGGCTCCCCGCTCAACGTGCCGGCGGTGCTCAGCTCCACGTTCGCCGCCGGTGGCCCGGTCGCCTACGCCCGCGTCGGCAACCCGACCTGGACCGCGCTCGAGGAGGTCGTGGCCGCCCTGGAGGGACCCGGTTGCCGGGCGCTCAGCTTCGCCAGCGGGATGGCCGCGGTCACGGCAGTGGCCGACCTCGTCCCGGTCGGCGCGGTGGTGCTCGCCCAGACGATCGCCTACAACGGCACCAGGCAACAGCTGGCACGGTGGCACGAGAGCGGTCGGATCCGGCTGCGGGAGGTCGACCCGCGCACGGACCAGCTCGTCGCCGAGGCCGCCGGTGCTGCGATGGTCTGGCTCGAGACCCCCACGAACCCGACCCTCGAGGTCGTGGACATCGCCGCCGTGGCGAGCGCCGCGCACTCGGCGGGCGCCCTCGTGGTCGTCGACTCCACCTTCGCGACGCCGCTGGGGCAGAAGCCCCTCGACCTGGGCGCCGACATCGTCGTGCACAGCGCGACCAAGTACCTCTCAGGGCACTCCGACGTGCTGCTCGGCGCGGTCGTCACCCGCGACCCGGAGCTGCTCGGGCGGATGCTGACCAACCGCATCCTGGGCGGCGCGATCCCCGGACCCATGGAGGCGTGGGTGGCGCTGCGCGGGCTGCGCACCTTCCCGCTGCGATGGGAGCGCGCCTGCGCGAATGCCGCCGAGATCGCCCGCCGGTGCGCGGCGCACCCCGCCGTCGCGCGGGTGCGGCACCTGAGCCTGCCCGACGACCCAGGGCACGAGATCGCCGCGCGGCAGATGACGGCGTTCGGTGCGATCGTCAGCCTCGAGCTCCATGGCGGCGCGGACGCTGCCGAGGCCGTCGCCGAGACGACCCGGCTCTGGGTCCACGCCACCAGCCTGGGCGGCGTGGAGTCCACCCTCGAACGCCGCAGGCGTTGGCCGGAGGAGAGCGTGAGCGTTCCCGACGGCCTGCTTCGCCTGTCGGTCGGCATCGAGGACGTCGAGGACCTGTGGGCCGACCTCGCCGCGGCGCTGGAGGGCGTGTCCGGCACCGCGGGCTGAGCGACCGCAGGCTCGCCACAGCCGACCCCGGCCATCGCGCCGGCCCCGGGCGCCCGGCCTGCCGCTCGGCTACGTCTCAGGCTCGCCCAGCCGGACCCACAGCGGGAGGGTGACCGCCTCGATCGCCGGGCAGGTGACGTTGTGGTCCCGGTTGCGCCAGACCCACTGGGTCATGACGAGCGGGCCTCCGGTGAATCCCACGCGGGCGCAGGACTGCGAGGTCTGCAGCATCCGCCCGTCGAACGTCTTCGCGTGTGAATGGCCGGGGGCCCACAGCGGGACGTCCAGCAGCATCCCGCCGGTGATCTGCTGCCACGCGAGCGCGTAGGTGTAGATGCCC
>CAWBYT010000007.1:0-158618 GCA_963793175.1 uncultured Actinomycetes bacterium | reverse complement strand
GTCATCGGCCGCGACATCCTCCGAGTCGGGCGACGACGCAGACGCCACCGACGAGGAGCAGGCTGCGGACGAGGAGGCATCCGGCGATGACGCAACTGAGGACCTGAGCACGGTCGCGCCCGCCGATCTCGCCCCGGAGGAGGTGAGCCCCGAGGCCGCGCCCGAGGTCGACGCCGACGAGGTCGAGGTCGACGAGGACGTGACCGCCGACGAACTGTCGCGAAGGCGGATGAGAAGGCTGCGAAGGCTGCGGACGAGGTCGACGATGCCCAGCACGACTTCGACAAGGCTCAGGAGGCGGCCGTCGACGCCACGAAGGACGCGGAGAAGGCCGCGGAGCACGCGGAGGAGGCCGCAGCCGAGCTGACAGCGGCCGAGACCGAGTACACGGCGGTCACCGCGGAGGCCACAGCCGTGGTCGAGGACGCCACCGGTGTGTCCGGTGGGGCTGCCCGGCGGTGCGTCGGCCGAGGACCTGGCTGCTGCCGAGACCGTCCAGGCTGATGCCGGGGCAGATGTCGCGGAGGTCACCCAATCCGCCGACGAGGCGATCGACGAGTACAACGAGGCTGCCGCGAAGGCGGTGGAGGCCTCAGCGGAGCTGGATGCGGCCGCGGCCGCCGTGACCGAGGCGCGACCGAGTACACGAGGACAGGCGACCGCCGAGGCCACCGAGGGCGCCTACCAGGAGATGATGGCCGACGCCCGGGTGAGCCCGGTGGAGGGTGAGTACACGATCCGCCCACTACGGAGACTCCGGTTCGATGTGGAGCACCGGCTACCACACGGGCGAGGACTACGCCGCTCCCATCGGCACGGACGTGATGGCCGCCGCCAGCGGGACAGTTGTGGAGGCCGGCTACAACGGCGCATACGGCAATCAGGTCGTCATCGAGCATGAGGACGGCTACTACACGACGTACAGCCACCTGTCGGAGATCGATGTCGTGGTTGGCCAGGAGGTCACCGCCGGCGACACGATCGGCGCGGTCGGCAACACCGGCAACAGCACCGGGGCACATCTCCACTTCGAGGTGACCCAGGGCGGGGACGGCTGGATCGGGGGAAGCTTCGTCGACCCGCACGCTTGGCTCGAAGGGGAGGTTGGCTGACCGGGCGTCACGCAGACCATGCTGCGTCGCTCGGTCAGCAGTCAGGCTCTCGTGCAGCAATCCGAATGATCGGCGATCTGCGAATCACGACTTGCGTGACTATTCCAGGCGGTTATGACCTCGCCCTGGTTGTCACATTCAAGCGAGGTCCCGTGATACCCGGAATCAAGTGATCGAAATTCTCGGGCGCTCTCCAACAGCGCGCAACCGCGCCGTCACCCCCGGTAGCCTCCCCACGTGGTCCCGACTACAAGGGGAGACACATGTTACGGGTATGGGTGTTTGGCGGGGGCACTAGCCTTCGGCTGTCTTCTGTCTACGTGGCTGTGGGCTTCGTCGGAGTGGTCTCCCTGAAGTTCTGCAGCGCGATCGTGGGAGCGGGGGCTGTTGCGGCGTACCTGCCCGGCGGGAACTCGATCTCGAGGGGACTGTTCCTGCTCCTCGGCGTCGTGTTCGGGTCGCTGAGCTTCCTCCTCGGCGCCCTGATGTTCCCCGACACGAACCTCGGCCTGATCCTCGGCGCCCTCGTGCCGATCTTCTTCAGCGCGCTGGCCGCAACGTTCACGCGCTCCCCGGAGACGCTGCTGGTGATGCTGCATGGGCGCGGGGTCGATGGGCGCCCTCTACACGACCGACTTCTTCGCCGATCCGCAGAGCCTGAACTACACCCTGCCGATCGCGATCGGCCAGGTCATGATCCTCATCTCCGTCGGCTACATGCTGGGCACCCTCGCCTTCGACCTCGGCCCGAAGGCACCCGCCGGAGGCGCCCAAGCCCGCGGAGCCGGCGCCCGAGGGATGGGCGCCGTATCCCAACATCTCCACGCCGAGTCACCTCGCCGGCCGACGAGACCACCGCCATGCCCGTACCAACGAGAATGCGGAGGCCGTGCCGATGAGCGCCCCCACAGAGCGCCAGCACCCGCTTCCGATTCGCGGCGCTGATCGCCGCGTCGGCCCTGGTCGCGACGATCGGGGTAGGGCTCGCACCCAGCAGCCTCCGAGTCGCCCTCGCCGGCGGCATCGCCGGAGGCTTCGGCGTCGCCCGAGGCCACGACTACCTCCGAGGAGACCACTCCACCAACCCGGACTTCGAGCCGCCGGAGACGGTCGACACCTACGTCGGCCAGAGCGTCCAGTCGCGCAAGTCGCCGACGGCGTGCAGAACGCCGACGCGGTGAACTTCCGCTGGGCGGTCACCCAGGTCAACGCCGAGACCCTGAACGGCCTGGACGTCTCGGTCCCGCTGCCGATGGACGAGCACCCCGGGCTTCGCAGCCTGACCGGCAGTCCAGAACGAGGCCGACGACGACCGACGGCGGAGTGCTGTTCGACTTCGACGCACGTCGAGGGCATCCAGACCAAGCGCATCCTGAACCTGTGGCCGCAGGACCGTCAGCTCCCGGTGGACATCCGGCCGAGTTCACCCTGGACGGAGAGCAGGTCCACGCCGCCGAATCGTCGGCGAGGGCGGCCTGGTCACCGCGAAGTACACGATCGTCAACAACTCCGTCGCGACCACTGACGTCGAGTTCGAGAACGTGAAGGGTGAGGACGACACCGAAGAGGTCGAGACCTCGCAGGCGTTCGTCGGCATCTCCAAGCAGTTCATCCCGCAGTCCTGGGCCCAGTTCGACCCGGGCCACGGCATCTTCGGCGCGGACGGTCGCGGCAACTTCCAGACCCAGTGGATCACCCTGGCGTTCCTGCCCTTCGCCGAGGGCGGCGAGGCCTCCTTCGGATGGTCCGCGGTCATTCCCGAGGGCGAGGGCTTCATCCCCAAGATGGTCATCGAGGTCTCCCCGCTCTACGTGCCCCCGCATGCGGAGGGAGGAGGAGGAGGAGACCGCCGAGTCGAGAACGGCGTGCCCAAGCCCAACCTGGACCCCGCGAGTGCGTCGGTCCACAGCGGTGTCGAGGACCTGGTCGCCGGCATCTCCGGCCTTGCCGACACGATCGGTGCGGCGACCGACGCCACCAAGGAGGGCATCCAGATCGCGATCTCGCAGGTCAAGGCCGCGCTCGCGAAACTCTGCGCGCCGGAGCTGCTCTACTGCGACGATCCGGCGGACGCCGAACAAGCCTCCGCTCACGAATCCATCCAACAGGTGATCGGCCAGCTAAAGACCTCAGCGCGGGCATCCAGTCGACGATCGACGCGATCAACGCTGGCGGCGCGATCCGGGCGAGGCCGTCGACAGCATCACGGCGGCACGCGACAAGATCGTGAAGAGGATCGCTGCCGAAGGTCTCGAGACGCCAGTGGCAAGCTGACACCATGCACCGGCGGCGATGCAAGGCCTCCTTGATTCGGCTCCAGTGCGACAACGGCGGGTCCGACCGTCGAAATCTGCAAGGCGGTCGACGAAGTGGTCGGCGAGATCAAGATCACTCGCGGGCTAGTGGGACGGGGTTGAAACGGCCCTCAACGGCGTGGTTGAAACGCTCACGCGGCTATCGACGAATATCCCGCGGCATCGCCAACATCCAGGTCAGCACGCTGACGGCGCTGAAGGGAAAGGTCGATGGCGTCATCACCAGCCTGACGACCTCCTGACCTTCCTCGACGAGTTGTCGGTTCCCCTCGACAGACTGAACGCCGGCATCGACCAGATCGGTGCGGCGATCGACGCCGGTGGAGCGATCCTCGGCGACGTCGGATCGAGCCTGGACCAGATCGCCGCCGGAAGGCGCAGATCAGCGGAGGCTTGGGCATGGCCAGCGAAGAGGTCGAGCGCCTACATCGCCGACGTCGTGGCCGTCGCTCAGGCTGCTGCCGCGTCGGGCAAGGAGGCCGCCGCGGAGATCGAGGCGCAGCCAACACGATCAAGGCTCAGCTGGCCGGCCTCAAGAGCCGCATGGCCGAGTCGCCGCTGCCCTACGGCGGTGGCATGAACACCGTCTACGCACCCGCCGGCGACGCCGAGCGGTCCAGACCGAGGCCACCGCGATCGTCTCCGACAACGGGCCGGTCGACGGCCGAGGGCGTTCAGCCCACGACCGAGCTGTTCGGCGCCTACCAGTTCATGCTCGATCCGGCGGACACGAACAAGCCGTACACCCATCTGGCGCATCGTGCTTGCGTTCGGCTGGTGATCGGTGCCGGCCTGATCGGGATGATGGTCAGCAGGCGAACGGCGGACGGCGACCTGATCCAGGTCCGTCCCCCAGCCCACCGACACGGCGGGCCCAGGTGCTACCAGCACCCGGGCCCCGTGCCTTCGGCGTCGGCGGCCGGCTGCTGCGGCGGTTGGGCCCGGATTGTCCAGCGGCCGAGGATCTACCATGTTACTGGCCAGTAGGGTCCCTCTCCGAGCCCGCTCGGCACCGCACGACAATGGTCGCCGCGGGCGACCCCGGCCAGGAGGTAGCTCTTCATGGATTCGATGATGATCGTGCGGGCGGTGCTGGGCGTGCTCCTGATCGTCGCGGCCGGTGCGTCGCCCTGCGCGCGGGCCTGGTTCCTGCTACCGCTCATCCGCTCCGGGCAGCCCGCGGTCGGGCGCACCGACCAGGTGCCCGCGCGGGTGGAGACCCAGTTCACCGAGGTGCTCGGCCAGCGCAAGCTGCTCAAGTGGTCGGTGCCGGGCATGGCCCACGTCTTCGTGTTCTTCGGCTTCCTGGTGCTGTTCCTCACCGTCATCGAGGCGTTCGGCGAGCTGTTCTGGGAGTCCTTCGCGTTCCCGATCATCGGCACCTGGCCGACGGTGCGCGCCTGGAGGACCTGTTCGCGGTCCTGGTCCTCGTCGGCATCGTGGTTTCGCCGCGATCCGGCTGCGCGAGCAGCCCGGGAAGCGAAGGCCGGAGCTCGCGCTTCTTCGGCTCGCACACGTCGGGCGCCTGGATCGTGCTCGGGATGATCTTCCTGGTCGTCTTCACCCTGCTGCATGTACCGCGGGGCGAAGGTGGCGGCCGCGACCTCCATCGGCGAGACCCCCGCTGACGTCGGCATGGACGGGGCCGTTCGCCTCGCAGCTCGTCGGCCAGATCCTCGAGCCGCTGGGTCACACGGCCAACGAGTGGATCGAGACGTTCTTCGTGCTCGGCGCACGTCGCGGTCATCCTGGGCTTCCTGCTGATCGTGCTGCACAGCAAGCACCTGCACATCTTCGTGGCCCCGCTCAACGTCGATGTTCTCGCGGCGCCCGGACGCGCTGGGCCCGCTGCTGGAGATGTACTCGGGCACCGAGAAGATCGACTTCGAGGACCCCGCCGAGGACGCCGTGTTCGGGCGCGGCCGGATCGAGGACTTCACCTGGAAGGGCCTGCTCGACATGGCGACCTGCACCGAGTGCGGCCGCTGCCAGAGCCAGTGCCCGGCGTGGAACACCGAGAAGCCGCTGAGCCCGAAGCTCATGATCATGAACCTGCGCGACCACTGCGTTCGCCAAGGCGCCCTACGTCACGGCCGTGCAGGCGAAGAACGACGGCAAGAACCTGGAGATGGGCGAGGTCGACGAGGATATCCTCGCGACGCTGCCCGAGACGGTCCAGGCCGAGGTCGCATCGCCCGCTGGTCGGCGCGCGCGACTTCGACCCGCGCACTCGCGAGACCGACGGCTACGACGCCTCCGGCCACCGCTCGCACGAGGGCGCGGTCATCGACTCCGACGCGCTGTGGTCCTGCACGACCTGCGGCGCCTGCGTCAACCAGTGCCCGGTCGACATCGAGCACATCGACCACTTCCTGGACATGCGCCGCAACCAGGTGATGATCGCAGACCGAGTTCCCCAGCCGAGCTGAACGGCCTGTTCAAGAACCTGGAGAACAAGGGCAACCCCTGGGGCATGAACGCCGCCAAGCGCAACGACTGGATCTCGGAGGTCGACTTCGAGGTTCCGGTGTTCGGCGCCGAGGGCGAGGAGGAGATCCCCGACGACGTCGAGTACCTGTTCTGGGTCGGCTGCGCGGGTGCCTACGAGGACCGCGCGAAGCAGACGACGAAGGCCGTCGCCGAGCTGCTGAACGTCGCCGGCGTGAAGTACATGGTGCTCGGCGACGGCGAGACCTGCACGGGCGATCCGGCCCGGCGCGCGGGCAACGAGTTCCTCTTCCAGATGCAGGCCATGCAGAACGTCGAGGTGCTCAACGAGATCAAGGCGCCGAGCGGATCGTCGTGACCTGCCCGCACTGCATGAACACCCTCGGCCGGGAGTACCCGCAGCTCGGCGGCAACTACGAGGTCGTGCACCACAGCCAGCTGCTGGCGACGCTGCTGCGCGAGGGCCGGCTCAAGCCGCTGACGCCCGTCGACGAGACCGTCACCTACCACGACCCCTGCTACCTGGGCCGGCACAACAAGGTCTACGTGCCGCCGCGCGAGCTCGTCGCAGTCCGTGCCCGGCGTGCAGCCTGGTCGAGATGGAGCGCGTCGGGCGACAAGTCCTTCTGCTGCGGCGCCGGCGGCGCGCAGATGTGGATGGAGGAGCGCATCGGCGACGCGCGTCAACCAGAACCGCAGCCGACGAGGCGCATCGGCACCGGCGCGGCCAAGGTCGCCGTGGCCTGCCCGTTCTGCTCCGTCATGCTCAACGACGGCGTGACCGTGCGTGCCCAGGAGGCCGGCAAGGATGCGAAGCCGCTCGAGGTCATCGACGTGGCCTCGCTGCTGCTCGGATCGGTGCGGACCCCAGCGAACAGCTGACAGCTCCACGTCCGCGCGCGAAGGGCACCGTTTCGCTCGGGGTGGGCCTGTACCCCCGCGAAGATCGCGCTCGAAGGGTACCGATAGCACACTGCCCGGGACCGTGGCGGCGCCTTTCACGCGCTTTGGATGCGCCCGGCTCAGATCCGCTGGTTCTGAAGGTCCCCTTCATGCGCGGTCGGCGTGGGCCCCCGCTCCATCACCCTGCCGCCGGGTGCCTCTGGGGTGCGAGCCTGCTCGACCTGCCACGATGGTCGCCATGACGAGCGCGCAGGCCGGTCCTGACCTGCGTGCTCGGACGGACCGTCGCCTTGCTGGGGTGGATGCGGCCCGGGGGCTCGCCCTCATCGGGATGATGAGCGTCCACCTGTTCGCCTTGGCCTACGGCCCCACAGCTCCCTCTGGCCCGTCAGCTGGCCAGCGGAAGGTCGGCCGCGCTGTTCGCGGTGCTCGCCGGCGTGGGGATCGCGCTGGCATCAGGGGGCCCTGTCCCCCGGCAGGGCCGAGGTCTCAGCCGGGCTAGGCGAGCGGTGGCGGCCCGGTCTGCGGTGGTCACCGCCATCGGCCTGACCCTGGCGGCGATCAACCCCTCCATCCTGATCATCCTCCCCTACTACGGACTGCTGTTCCTGCTCGCGATCCCGGTGCTCGGATGGTCCGCGCGGCGGATGGCCTTGCTGGCAGCGCTGGCTGCCGTGACGACCCCGCTGGTCAGTCACCTTCTCCGGATGGGGGCCCGCCCCGCCGGCGTGGCGAACGTCACCTGGGACTGGGTGCGCAACGACCTTGCCGACGCCCTGGGCGCCCTCTTCCTCACCGGCACCTACCCGGTGCTCACATGGTCGACCTATCTGTTCGCGGGGATGGCGGTCGGACGGCTGGCGCTCGGTGGCCAACGGGTCGCCGGACAAGTCGCCCTGGCCGGCGCGGTGCTCGCCCTGTTCGGGTGGGGGCTGGGCCAGCGGACACTGACGCTCGTCGGGCGCCCGACGGTGGCCGCCGAGCTTCCCGGCGGTCCTGCCCCCACCGACTACCTGGACGCGGTGATCCTGCACCGGTTCTTCGGTTCCCCGCCGACCGACGAGTGGTGGTGGCTGGGGATCCAGGCCCCGCACATCGGCACGACCCCCGACCTGGTGCACACCACCGGGACCGCGCTGGCGGTGCTCGGGATCTGCCTGCTCATCGTCCCGCGGGTCGGGACGTGGGCACGTCCGCTCGTCGCCGCGGGATCCATGACCCTCACGCTCTACACGGCGCACGTCGTGGCAGTTCGCATCCTCAGGGATCTCGAGTCCGAGCCCCGGGTCGCCGAGCTCTCCGACCTCGCCGTCTGGCTCACGCAAGTGGGGATCGCCCTTGTGTTCGCCATGGCGTGGGGCTCCCCCGGCCGGCGCGGTCCGCTCGAAGCCCTGGCCGCAGCGGCGGCACGCCTCGCAGCCGGCCCGCGCTGAATGCATGCCCGCTGCTACGACCTGAGAATCGCTCGCCGAGCAGCTCTGCACCAGCCGTGCCACGGGCGAAAAGGTGCGCGTCGTGGGTGCACGCTCGATGCAACCACCCCTCGTGGGGCGCTCACCCCCGGGTGCGGCGCTGATCCGCGGCGCGGCGCCGGTGCCCTGGGTCGGCGGCGTCGTCCTGGCCGTCACCGTCGGACCTGCAGGAATCCGCGAAGCTGCGGACCGCCACGACCCGCGGACGTAGGGCGCCTACAGCCGGTCCGGCTGAGGTCAGAGCCGCACTCCGCCGGTGGTTGCAGGCGTCCCGACGTCCAGCTCGCGCAGCGAGGGCAGGGCCGCGATCAGCAGCGAGAGCCCTGCCAGCAGGGCCCCGATGATCGCGTACACGACCTGCACGCCCCACCCCTCGACGGCGACGCCGGCCAGCAGCAGCCCGATCGGCGGGGCAGCGTAGAACAGGGCGTTCTGCACGCCATAGACCCGGCCCTGCACATGTGCCGGTACCCGGGTCTGCACGAGCGAGTTCAGCAGCGGGTTCATCGGGCCCCATCCCAGGCCGAGCAGGAACCCCGCGGCGACGAAGATGGGCAGGGCGGGCAGGAAGGCCATCGGAATGATCGCCAAAGTGATTGCGAACATCACCAGCACGACCATCCGGTGCTTGGACATGCGCGCGGACAGCCACCCGAATGAGAACGACCCGATCATCCCGCCGCCGGCCAGGGCGGTAAGGGTCAGCCCGTAGCCGCCCGGCTCGTCCGCGGCCTCGAAGTGCACCGGCATCAGCACCAGCTCGGTGGGCATGTACACCATCGCCAGCACTGCGATCGCCAGTGTCAGCACGCGCAGCGCCTTGTCCCGCCAGAGGATCACAGCACCCCTGGCGATCGAGGACCAGAAGGGCTCGTGCTCGTCACCGGCCTCGAAGCGGGATCCTGCGATCGCCTCGGTGACGCGGATCCCCGCCACGGCTGCGATGGCCAGCACGAACGCCGCCGCGGTGACCCAGAACGTGGGCACGACCCCGATCGTGCTGATGCCGATCGCAGCCAGGGCAGGGCCGATCACCCACCCGGCGGCGAACACTCCTTCGTGGATGCCGTTCAGGCGGTCGATGCCGAACTGCCCGGCATGGGCGACGTCGGGGATCAAGGACTTTCGCGCGGTGTAGCCCGCAGGGTCGAACGTCGCCCCGAGCACGGCCAGGGTCAGGATCATGCCGAGTGTGAGCACCCCGGAGCGCTCGGCGAGCGGGAAGAGTCCGACTGAGACCGCCGAGAACGCGTCCGAGGCCATCGACACCCGGCGCCTGCCGAGGCGGTCGACCAAGGCGCCCACGAAGGGCGACACGAAGATCCCCGGGATCGCGGCAGCGGCGGCGACCGCACCTGCGTACGCCGGCGAGCCCGTCTCCTGCAGCACCAGCCATGGAACCAGGACAGCAACCGTTGCGTTGGCGACACCGCCGAGCAGATTCGCGACCTGGAGCAGGATCACTGGTGTGCGGCGGGCGGGCACTGCGGGTCCTCTCCTGCGCGGTCGGTGCCCCCGACGCCCAAGCCTAAGGGGCCAGGCGGCCCACCCTCAGATGTCTGCTCGGCATGTGGACGATTCGGTCGATCACACGGTCGGATTCGACTACGTGCTCGGCGCTACCGGTCTTCGGCGGCGCCGTGGGCGCCGACCTCGTCTCCCACCTCGGCGCCCTGGCTGTGGTCGGTACCGCTCGCCTCGGAGGTGCTCCCGCGGGCGATGGTCGCCGCAGCGTCCGGTATCGGCCACGCGGAGTCCGGACCCAGCCGGTACAGAGACAGAACCCCCGTCGACGACGTGAACAGCAGCTCCCAGTCGAAGCCGGGGAAAGGCCCGAATGCGCTGGCCACCGGCTGCAGCGCGCGGCGGCAGTGCCAGCACGTCCGGTCCTCGGCGCTGTAGATGACCACGTACTCCCCCGGCTGCGGATAGTCCGCCGCGGCGTCCGGCGGGAACCGCATCAGCCGGTTCAGCGAGCGGAAGCTGCCCGCCTCCCAGCGAAGGTCTCCGAACGGCCCCCGCTGGTAGGCGGGTAGGACGCGCTGCGTGCCCCAGTCCCCCCACACGCGCGCCTCGGGCGACCCACCCGAGCCGGCCAGGTAGGCACGCAGCTCGACGAGGGCGTCGCCACCGTTCGGGGCGAAGCCGGGGTAGGTCGTGGCGAACTGCGCCGCCGGCACCGTGACCCCCGCGGCCAGGACAGCGCTCGCCGCGATCGCCGCCCACCGCCGGCGCCCCCGGGCCGTGCGCACGAGGATCACCATCGTGCCCACCGCCGCGAGCATCAGCGGGACGATGAACGACAGCCAGTAGCGCGCGACGTCGAGGCGGACCGAGGGATGGGCGGGGTCGAGCGGCCCGCCCTGGAGCCACAGGAACGCGACGGTCAGCATCCCCCACGCCCAGATCCGGCCCAGCTGGGCGCGGAACACGAATCCGCCCACCGCGCCAACGGTGAGGCAGGCGAGCAGGGCGGGGCCGCCCGACACGTCCAGGATCGAGCGCGGGAGGACGGTCACGTACCACCAGCGCGAGTGCCCCACGTATCCGGCGTCGGAGGTCACCTCCGACTGGGAGATGTCGGCCCCGAGAATGATGCGGAGCTTGAGCCAGGGGTCTGCGTAGACAACGGCGCAGAGAATGAAGTCCAGGACCAGCCAGGCCAGGGCGGGCGGGGCGAACCACGCGAGCGTCGGCCTGGGGCGGCCGATCCGCCAGAGCGTCCAGCCGATCACCGGCCAGGCGAAGATCGCGGTCTCGCGGACCTCGAAGCTCCAGCCCGTGGCGAATCCGCAGGCCACCAGCAGCGCGTGGACCTGCCAGCCCCAGGCGCGACCGGCCGCCCGCGCCGCACCGGCCGCGTCACCGGCGAGGGTCGCCAGGAGGAGGGCCAGGCCAACCAGCATCGTGGCCGTCAGGTCCGTGTACCCACGGGTCAGGTTCACGAACACCAGGGGGGTGCCGAGGGCGAGCGCCGCTCCCAGCGCGCCGGCGGTGCGTGCCACGAACCGCGTGCCGAGCAGGTACAGGACGCCGGCGAGCAGCCCGGTGCTCAGCAGCGGGACCACGTAGTAGGTGGCGGGCGCGTCCCCCCACAGCCGCGCGAACGGGATGATGGGGAGCAGGAAGCCCCAGCGCGACAGGCCCGAGGGTCGCCATGTCCCGTCGGGGAAGGCCAGCGCGCCCTGCACGTAGTGCCACGGGTCGGTGGGCACGAGCGCTGACCGGTAGACCAGCGCGAAGCCCATCGCCAGGAGAGCGACCAGCGCTGCCCGAGCCAGGTCCTGACGCCCGATCGCGCGGCCCCATCCCGGGTCGACCGAGCCTTCCCGCCCGTCGGGACCCGACGCCCCGATCGACCCGCCGGCGCGCGCCCGGACCCGGCCGGGGCGGACACCGGACCGGCCACGCCCACCCGATCCGCACCCACGACCCGGTCGTCGACGTCGAGCGCCTCGGTGAGGCCCACCCGGGGTCTCACAGTCGGCGCTCCGCCCAGGCCCAGTAGCGTGCCAGGACGCGGCTGACCAGTGCCGGGACGCCGGGGCCCAGCCCCGCAGGCGGGTCGAGGGGGCCACGCAGGAGCGGTGCGAGCTCACTGTCCGGGACCAGTCGGGCTGCCTGGATGACCCGTCGCCGAGCCGCCAGCATCCTCCGGTTCGCCACGATCCAGCGCCAGCCGGCGACCTTGTCGCGCGACCAGCCGTCCCGGATGGCCACGAGCAGGACACCGCCCTCGACGACCAGCGCCGGCAGGGCCACCAGTCGACGCGTGCGCGGCTCCGGCAGGAGCATCAGGTTGATCAGGCGGTTGCGCTCCAACAGGTAGAGCTTGGCGGCGTTTCGGGCGAAGTCGTAGTGGTGCAGCACCACGGCCTCGGGCTCGTGGACGACCCGATAGCCGGCCTGCCACGCCCGCATCGACAGGTACACGTCCTCGCAGTAGGCGCCGTAGAGGGCATCGAAGCCGCCCAGCTCCTCCCAGACCTCGCGGCGCACGGCGAACGTCACGCCGGTCACCGACGCGACCTCGGTGGCCTCCGCGTGGTCCGCCGCGGGCTCCCCCAGCCCGCCGACCCAGGAGAACATCAGGAAGTGGACGGGGTTGCCCGCGGTGTTGAGCACCTCCGGCCGGTCGGCCAGCCGGACGTTCGCCGAGGCCAGGCCGACGTCGGGCTTGGCGACCCTGCCGCCGAGCGCGGTGAGCGTCCCTGGGCGCACGAGGGCATCGGAGTTCACGAAGACGAGCACGTCGCCGTCGGTGTGCAGCGCGGCGTAGTTGCAGCCGCCGGCGTAGCCGAGGTTGCGTCCGGGCGTGAGCACGCGGACCCCGGGGAGCTCGCTCACCGCCGCCACCGGGCCGGCCGCGGCCTCGTTGTCCACCACCACGATGTCCTGCGCGCCGTCGGCGACGAGGGCGGCCACGCACGCCACGAGCGTGGGTTCAGCGCCGTGTGCCAGGACGATCGCGGAGGCCCGCACGCGCTCACCATAACCGCCAGGTCGGACGATCCGAGCCGAATCGGGGGGCGCGCCGCGGTTACGATGTGCTTCCGACTCGGGGGTCTTAACCTTTGCGGGGGTGGGCGATGGGCAGGAGGGGCTGGATTGCGCTGCTGCTGCTGTCCCCCCTGGTCGTCCTCTCGATCGGCACGCAGCTGGCGGCGCTCACCGGCGTGGTCGGGCTCGTGCAGGGCGCCCTGGCGGGTCGCGCGCGTGACAGCGCCGGCCTCGAGCGCGGCGTGTCCACCATCCGAGCCGCGGCCGAGATCCTCGACCGAACCTGGTCGTCGCCCGCGGCGCGGGTGCTGGAGTACAACCCCATGACTCTCGGCGCGGTGGACGACCTGCGCCACAGTGCCCACGCGCTGGCGACCGGCGCCCGCGTGCTCGACCCGATGTCGGAGATCGCCGCGACGGCGGTCGGGTTCGACGGTGAGCCGCCCATCGTCAGCGGCACGACGATCGACCCCCTGCGGGTCGAGGACCTCGCCGAGCCGCTGGCCAGAGCCCACGCGGACCTGGCGGCCACGGGCGTGGCACTCGCGCAGGTGGAAGGCTCGGGCCTGCTCGGCCGGCCGATCGGTGCCGCGGCCGAGTCCGTCGCGGGAGCCGTCGAGGACCTGACCCGCCTCGCCGGCGCCGCGGAGGCCGCCATGCCGGACCTCGCCGAGGCCCTTGGCTCCGATCGTCCGCGGCGCTACTTGGTGGCCGCGCTCAACGACGCGGAGGTCTTCGGCTCCGGCGGCGCACCGCTGTCGGCGCTGGTGGTCCAGGCCGACAAGGGCGCGATCTCGGTGCCGATCTCCGGTCAGCTGGAGTCCAAGCTGTCGCCGAACAATCCCCCCATCGACTGGAAGCACGAGGGCGGGCCCCCGTGGTACCGCAAGGGCAAGCGCTACCCGTTCGTGAACTCGAACTTCCACCCGGACTTCGGCATCGCCTCGGTGGACATGCGCCGGGCATGGGCGGCACTGGGCTATCCGGCGGTCGACGGCGTGATCACCGTGGACTTGAGCGCGCTCGCGTCGATGCTGGCATGGACCGGCGAGGTCGAGTCGCCGGGGTTCGGCCGGATCGACGCCGGCAACCTGGTGCGCACGGTCCTCGTGGACTCCTATCGGCAGTTCGACAGCCCCGAGGGGGTGCTCGAGCGCCATGCCCGCAACGAGGCCCTGACGACGGCCCTGCTCGATCACCTGACGAAGCCGATGAACCTGCTGGCGGCGGTCCGGGGCGCGATGGACGCGATCCCGCCGCGGCACGTCCAGGCCGCCTTCGACGCGCCCGCGCTGCAGGAGGCCGTCGACGACCTGGGCGCCGGGGGCGAGCTGACCAGGGGAGCCGGGGACCTGATCGCCGTGCACTCGCAGAGCGCCCCGAACAAGCTGTCGGTGTTCCAGAAGCGGCGCATCTCCCAGGAGGTCCGCCTCACCGCCTCGGGCGGTGCCACGGTCGCGGCGCAGCATCTCGTTCACCAACGCCGTCCCGGCGGGACTCGACGGCGACCCGAGCACATACTCCGGCTACCTCGCTCTGCGGGCGCGCATGCGCGTCGCCTACCGGCTTCCGCTCACGGCCGGCGACCTGCGGATCACCACCGGCAACTCCGTGTCGCTCGTGCCGATCGCCCGCACCGGCCCGTTCCCGGACGAGAGCGGCGGCGAGGTGATGTGGCAGGGCCACGAGACAGCCCCGGGCGACACCACCACCGTCGTCATGGAGTACCGGCTGCCCGACGGCACCTTCGCCCCGGGGACCTACGACGTGCACGCGGATCCGCAGGCGCTGGCGCAGCCGGTCGTGCTGAGCATCAGACTCGTGGCCGCCCCGGGGACCGCCCTTCCCGCGACCCCCGGCTGGACCGGGTCGGGCTCCCGGATGACCTGGTCGGGGACCCTGGACCGGTCCCTGAGCCTGTCGGTCGGCTGATGCGGATCGCGATGCTCGGCACCCGTGGGGTCCCCGCGCGCTACGGCGGCTTCGAGACCGCCGCGGAGGAGATCGGTCGGCGGCTGGTCGAGCGCGGCCACGACGTCGTGGTGTACTGCCGCAACCCCGGCCAGGTGCGGACCGAGTACCTGGGCATGCGGCTGGTCAACCTCCCCGCCGTGCGCCACCGCACCGCTGAGACGCTGAGCCACACCATGCTGTCGGTCGGGCACGCGATCACCAGGGAGCGTCCGGACGTGGCCTTCTTGTTCAACGCGGCCAACGCGCCGCTGTTGCCGGCCGTGCGCGTCGCCCGGATCCCGGTGGCTGTGCACGTCGACGGCCTGGAGTGGAAGCGGGCCAAGTGGGGGCGGCGGGCCTCTGGCTACTACCGCTGGGCGGAGGCCCGCAGCGCGCGCTGGGCCGACGCGATCATCGCCGACGCGGAGGTGATCGCCGACCACCTGCACGACGCCTACGGCGTGGCCGCGCACTGCATCTCCTACGGTGCGGCCATCGTCTCGCCGAGCCCCGACGGGCTGGCGGCGCTGCACGTCACGCCGGGCCGCTACCACCTGGTCGTCGCCCGCCTGGAGCCGGAGAACCACGTCCGCGAGATCGTCGCGGGCTACGTGGACTCGAAGGCCCAGCTGCCGCTGCTGGTGGTCGGCGACGCGCCCTATGCCGACGAGTACCGGGCCTGCGTGCGTGCCGTGGCCGCCGGCGATCCGCGGGTGCGGTTCCTCGGCAGCGTCTGGGACTCCGAGCTGCTCGACACCCTCTACGCACACGCCGCCAGCTATCTCCACGGGCACAGCGTCGGCGGCACGAACCCGTCGCTGCTGCGGGCGCTGGGCGCCGGCGCCCCGGTCAGCGCCTACGACGTGGTGTTCAACCGCGAGGTCGCCGGAGCCGCGGGCGTCTACTTCTCGACCCCGGCGGACGTGGCCGAGCTGTGCGAGGCGGTCGAGGCCGACCCGGAGTCGGCGACCGCGCGCGGGGCGGCGGGACAGGCCGACGTGGCCATCAGGTACCGCTGGTCGGACGTCGCCTCGGCCTACGAGGCACTGGCCTTCGAGCTGCTCAGTACGCGCCGTGCCCGGAGATGACCGCCTTCGCCGTCTTGGCCAGGATGACCAGGTCCAGGGCGATCGACCAAGTCTCGATGTAGTGCAGATCCATGCGCATCCGGTCGTCCCACGAGACCTCCTTGCGCCCCGAGATCTGCCAGAGGCCGGTCATCCCGGGCTTGGTGAGGTGCCTGCGGTTCTCCGCATCGCCGAGCAGAGCCAGCTCGTCACAGAGCATCGGCCGGGGCCCGACCAGGGACATCGAGCCGCTGATCACGTTGACCAGCTGCGGCAGCTCGTCCATGCTCCACCGGCGCAGCACCCGGCCGACCCGGGTGACGCGCGGATCCTCGCGGTAGCGATCGGCGACGTCGTCGTCCAGCTCGCCGATGACGTCCCCGCGCAGCAGGTCTGCGCCGACGTGCATCGTGCGGAACTTGATGCAGCGGAAGACCTCGCCCGAGCGCCCGATCCGTTCACCGACGTAGAACACCCGGCCCAACGAGTCGAACTTGATGGCCATGGCGATCAGCAGGAACACCGGGGCCAGCAGGATGAGCAGCGGGACCGCGATCAGCAGGTCGACCATCCGCTTGAGGGCGCGCTTGGGACCGGTCAGGCTCGGCTCGTCCAGGTGGATCAGGGGTAGGCCGGCCGCGGGCCGCACCGACATGCGCGGCCCGGCGACATCGGAGAGGACCGGAGACACCAGCAGGTCGATGCGCGGGCCCTCCAGCCGCCAGGCCAGGCGTCGCAGCAGTGCGGGATCGACCGCGGTCGACTCCGCCACCGCGACCGCGTGGACGTTGTGCGCGTCGATCCAGTCCATGACGTCGTCGAGCCAGGCGTCGACGATCTGGTCGTGCGC
The DNA here is from genome assembly GCA_963793175.1 of uncultured Actinomycetes bacterium. Classification (GTDB taxonomy): domain Bacteria; phylum Actinomycetota; class Actinomycetes; order S36-B12; family CAIYMF01; genus Prado023. Next base: position 141,998 of record CAWBYT010000007.1, on the reverse strand, counting down.
ATCGGGACGCAGGTCGCCGCCCGGCACCCGGGGCGGCTGGACGGTGCCGATCACCTTGAAGCCGGCGACGGCGTCGGTCGCGAACGACTCGGACATGGCCGCGCTGCGCAGCCGGTCCCCCACGATCAGCGTGCTCTGCTGGAACCGACCCGCCAGCCGCTGGCGGCCCAGCCAGACGCGCAGCAGCCAGCGGCCCAGCAGGACCAGCATGGTCCCGATGAGCAACGAGGGCAGCACCAGGCGCAGTGGTGGGGCCGACTTCGCCACATAGGAGGCGATGGCGATCGCGGCGAGCAGGGTCATGCCGGCCGTGACGACCCGCTTGAACTCCTCGTTGCCCACGCCGAGGAACCGCGCCTCGTAGCCGCCGCGCAGGAGGATGAGCAGCAGCCAGGCCACGATCATCGCCGCGCCCGTCAGCGGCGTGCCGACCGCGTCGAGCAGGTAGCCGGAGCTGATCATCACGGCGATGTAGATGCCGATGCTGGTGCCCAGGATCCCGAGGTCGAGCAGGAAGGCTCGCAGGGCGACGGAGAACATCGGGTCGACCTCGGCACGGCTGCGCGCCTCCGGGCGCTCGACCACCTGCGCGGCCGGGGCCCGGGTGACCTCGGCGCCACCAGCGATGCGCAGACGGTGCGGCTGCGACTCGCCCGTCCCCACCCGACGAGCTTCTCTGCCTGCCATCTCCCCTCCCACCCGCGTCGACGGCACCAGCAAGTCACGACAGTAGACACCCGGGCACCATGTTCCAACCCGACGAGGGCCGTTCGCGGCCCCGAACGCTGAGGCGTTGCCCACACGGGAAGGCCCAACGCCGGCCGGCTTCCCCGCGGCGGGGCCGCGCCGCGTGGATATCCTGCGGGCCTGATGAGGGAGAGAACATGCCGATTTCCCGCCGTTCCACGACGGCCTGCGCCGTCGGGCTTGCCGTCATGCTGATGACCGCGTGCACGTCCTCGGAACCGGATCCCGGCGCTTCGACGGCCGGCGCCGGACAGACCGTCGCGCCGCCCGTCGGCGAGCCGGTCGCCAGGGAGCTGTTCGGCACCCACGTGGGCGCACTGGCCGCCGGCGACCAGCCGCTGCCCCCCACCGCAGGGGCGATCCGGCTGTGGGACTCCGGTGTGTCGTGGCGCGAGCTCGAGCCCGCCCGCGGGGAGGTCGACTGGGGCCCGCTGGACTCGGCGGTGGCCCAGGCGGAGCAGGTCGGGGCCGCGGACATCCAGTGGGTGCACGGCTCGCCGCCGCGATGGGCCGCACTCGACCCGGAGGCACCGGGGATCTACGGGCCGGGGACGTCCTCGGCGCCGGACCAGGACGCGTACCTGGAATTCCTGCGCCAGGTCGCCGAGCGCTACCGCGGCCGGATCACCTCGTACCAGGTGTGGAACGAGGCGAACATCAGGATCTTCTACCGCGGGAAGCCGGAGTACCTCGCCGAGCTGACCCTGCGGGCCAAGGCCGTCCTGGCCGAGGCCGACCCGGACGCCCTGCTGGTGGGGGCGAGCACGACTGTGCGGGCGGCCGGACCCGTGAAGCCCTGGTACGGCAAGTACTCCGCGGCGCTGGCCGAGCGGGGCTGGCCGATCGACGCGATGGCCGTGCACCTCTACCCGCTGGCCCACCAGGGCGTGGGCACGCGGGCGAACTACGTGCGGACGATGCGCTCCTGGCTGGCCGAGCGCGGCTGGACCGGGCCGGTCTGGGACACCGAGGTCAACTACGGCGACCGGCGCGACTTCGCCGAGCAGAAGGTCACAGTGCCCCAGGAGCGCGCAGCCGGGTGGGTGGCGCGCACCTACATCGACAGCCTCGCGCTGGGCGTCGAGCGCGCCTACTGGTACTCGTGGAACGACCACATCCTGGGCATCGACCAGGTGGACGCCGATACCGGCGAGATCCTCCCGGCCGGCCAGGCCTACCTGACGGTCCAGCAGTGGTTCGACGGGGCGTACTGGCAGGGCTGCGCCGGCGAGCTGATGAAGCCGACCGGCGACGCGGGCGCCGTGACGACCTGCGACCTGACCACCTCCGACCGGCGGCCTGGCCGGATCCTGTTCAGCCACCGGGGTGCTGCGACCGTTCCCCTGCCCGAGGGCGCGGAGCAGGTCTGTCGGCTCGACGGGTCCTGCGAGCCGGTCGAAGGGGCGTCGGTCGAGGTCGGAGCCAACCCGATCCTGGTCCGGTTCGCCACATGACTGCCGCGTCATAGACGCGTCCGACCCGCATGTGGGGTCGGGCGGCCCTGCCTGTGGGGTCGCCGCAGCAATGCCACCCCTAACTTCGCGATAACTGCCCGCTGGACGCTCGGGAGATTTGACGCGCCACTGCGCGGCCGGGCACTGTGGGCGCGTTCCCGAAACTGACCTTGGGGGGTCCCATGCGCAGGCTGTCCACCATCCTTGTCCCGGCTGCCCTGGCCGGCCTATTGGCCGGACTCGTCCCGGCCGCTGCCGCTGGCGCCGCGCCCGTCGTGCAGCCGCAGCTCTTCGGCCAGCACATCGCAGCGATCGCCGCTGGCGTGCCCGCCACCCTGCCCGCCGGGTCGGTCGGAGTCTATCCGACTCTGGGACTCCGGGGTGACATGGCGCGAGCTGGAGCCCACCGAAGGGAGCGGTCAACCTCGCGCCGCTCAAGGCGCAGTGAACAACGCCCGAGGTGGCTCGGCCCACCGAGATCATGTTCACGCTGGGGAACACCGCCCCAATGGGCGGCCATGCCACCGCCCTCCGGCCGGCCAACTCACGCTGGCCCTGTACGGACCGGGCTCCAACAGCCATCCCCGGAGCAGCGGAGTTCACTCGCCTTCCTGAAGGCGGTGGCCACCAGCAGGCGCCCGGTGATCACGTCCTTCCAGATGTGGAACGAGGCCAACCTCAAGGACTTCTACCTCGGCACGCCCGCCCAGATGGCCCAGCTGACCAAGGACGCGAAGGCTGCGCTGCGCGAGGTCGGCTCGGGCGCCGAGCTGGTGGCCGCCAGCACGACCGTCCGGGCGAAGGGACCCGTGGGCAAGTTCGGCAAGGCCTACGGTGCCGCGATGAAGAAGGCCAAGGCATGGGCTGCCGTCGACGCGGTCTCGGCCCATTTCTACCCGCCGGCCACGTCCGGTCCAGCGGAGCGCGTGAAGTACATCAAGACGATCAAGAAGTACTACAAGAGGTGGGGCGCGGGCCGTAAGCCGCTGTGGGACACCGAGATGAACTACGGCGACACCCGCAGCTACATGAAGACCAAGCGCACCTACACCGGCGCCACGGCCGCCACCTACGTCGCGAGAACGTTCATCGACTCCCAGCGCTACAACCTGGGCCGCGTGTTCTGGTACGGCTGGGACATCCACGTGCTCGGGACCGACATGACGTCCCGTCCGGACTCCAGCAAGATCACCGAGGGGGGCCAGGCCTTCCTCGAGACCCAGCGCTGGATGGTCGGCAAGACGTGGTTCGGCTGCAAGGTCAAGTCGAAGATCACCACCTGCACGCTGCGCGACGGTGCGACCAAGCACACGATCCGCTACGCGGCCAAGACCAAGAACCTGACGCTCCCGGCCGGAACGACGGCCTACAAGCGGCTCCTGGACGCCAACCAGACGCCGGCGAAGCCAGGTGACCGGATCACGCTGACCACCCAGCCCATCCTGGTCATCGGCGGCTGACCCGGGCCTCGGCCGAACGTGCAGCAGGACCCGACCACTGAGCGGTCGGGTCCTGCTGCATTTCCATGCCGGGCGCGACGACCTCGGGGTTGAGGACCCCGAGTGAAGGCCCTCGCGGGTGACTACTTGGGGTTGCGCGCGTACTGCGAGGCCACCGGACCGGACTGCCCGACGTACTTCGAGTTCAGGTCTGCGTGCCCGTACGGCCGCTCGGCCGGGGCGTCCAGGGTGTGGAAGCTCAATTGGCCGATGCGCATCCCCGGCCAGAGCTTGATGGGCAGGGTCGCGACGTTGCTCAGCTCGAGGGTGATCTGCCCGCGCGGCCAGCCGGGGTCGACGAAGCCCGCGGTGGCGTGGATCAGCAGGCCCAAGCGACCGAGGCTGCTCTTGCCCTCGACGCGCGCGACGAGGTCGTCGGGCAGGCCGATCGCCTCGACCGTCGTGCCCAGGACGAACTCGCCCGGGTGGAGGATGAAGGGCGTTCCCTCCGCGACCTGGATGCGCTCGTTGAGGTCGGCGGGCTTGTCGTAGGGGTCGATGACCTGCGTCGTGTGGTTGCGGAAGACCAGGAACTCCGGACCCAGGCGCACGTCCACGCTGGCCGGCTGGACCTGGGCGTCCTCGATCGGGTCGACGATGAGTCGGCCCTCGGCGAGGAGGCGGCGGATCGTGCCGTCGGAGAGGATCATGCCCGGGATCGTATCCGCGCACGCCCCGGGGCTGCCTCGCCCCTCGCCGGTGACCCTGGCCCCGAGTGTGGGCGATCCGGCTGGGCTGGGGCATAATCGCTGTCGTCGCGCCGCCCCGAGTGGCGGCGTCGCGGGTGTAGTTCAATGGCAGAACATCAGCTTCCCAAGCTGACAGTGCGAGTTCGATTCTCGTCACCCGCTCCACGAAAAGGGCCCCTGACCTGCGACGCCGCAGTTCGGGGGTCCTTCCTCATGAGCGTACGGAGTGTGCTTGGGCCCTCGGTGAACCTAGAACGGCACCGCCATCGTCGACCGACTTCGTCCGGGCCTCGATGGAAGGGGTTTCGCGCCAGTATCCGAGTGGCCGTGCATCCAACGTGCATCTAAACCATGGCGCCAGGAAGTCAGGGTGACGAGAGCTTCGCTGACGTGCAAGGTCGCACCGACGGGGCTCGATCCCTCGCGACTGGACGAGGATAGCCTGGCAGGCCGAGAGTCTGCGGACCTCGACACCGACGACGCGATGACCCCAGACCGGCCCGTCCCGTCAGGATCGGCCACGATGTTGCCATGACCCTCCGTGCAGCCCATGCCCGAAGGTGACGCGGTGCGCCGCACGGCGCGGCGCCTCGACGCAGCGCTGGCCGGTGACGAGCTCGTCCGGGCGGAGCTGCGGGTTCCCCGGTTCGCCACGCTCGACCTGCGCGGCGCGACCGTTCTCGGCACCGCTGCTGTGGGAAAGCATCTCCTCACGCGGATGACGCTTGAGGACCGCGCGCTGACCCTTCATCATCACCTGCGGATGGACGGGCGGTGGCTGATCGGGACGCTCGGTTCACCGCGTGCTCCGGGGCACCTGATCAGGGTCGTCCTGGCGACGACCAGTAGACAGGCGGTGGGTGTGCACCTGCATCTCGTCGAGGTGCGGCCCACGGCGGACGAGGCCGCGTGGATCGGCCATCTCGGGCCAGATGTGCTCGCCGACGACTTCGACGTCGGGGCCGCGGCTGGCTCGATCGCTGCAGCACGGCGGCCGGTCGTCGAGGCGCTGCTGGACCAACGGCTGGTCGCCGGCCTCGGCACGATGTGGGCGGCCGAGGCCGCACACCGCGCGGGGGTCAGTCCCTGGACCAGATCCGACGAGGTCGCGGGTCTGGCGGATGCACTGACGGCGATCCGCCGACGCATGCTCCGGAGCGTCGAACAGCCCCGTGGTGGGATCCGCGATCCGCTGCTGGTCTTCGAGCGGACGGGTCGGCCGTGTCGAACGTGCGGCACCCCGATCCGCGCGGGGCGCGTGGGGGCAGCTCCCCACGAGCGCCCCACGTACTGGTGCCCACGGTGCCAGCCGGGACCCATCCATCCCGGGCGCGCCTAGCGGCCCGGGTGCGGCGCCAGCTGAGCGGTTGCCACAGTGATCGGACCTGGTGCGGCAGTTGGAACCGGTCCCGCCAGCTCGGTCAGGGCACCGGGCCTCCTTGGCGTACTTCCGGGCGGAGGGCCGGAGCCGGTCGTCCTAGGTCTGCGCTGACGCCTGGATCTGCCCGCCGCGCCGGGCGAGATGGTGAGTCGGGCTGGCCGTGTCCTCGCCGCGAAGGACCGGCGCTGGAGCCGGTCAGCCACCAGCGCACCGCGTAGCCCGAGCCGTGATTCTTGCTAGTGTTATGCGCCGTAAATCCGTGTGATAAGTGGTAGGGTCGGTATGCCTCGTTCTGGACGCCCGAAGGCCGTGTTGGTGTCCACCGACGAGGAGCGTGAGCAGTTGTCAAGGTGGACGCGGCGGGCGAAGTCGTCGCAGGCGCTGGCGTTGCGGTCGCGGATCGTGCTCGGCTGTGCCGAGGGCGGACAACAAGACGGTGGCCGCGCAGATGGGGTGCTCGCCGGCGACGGTGGGCAAGTGGCGGGCGAGGTTCGTGCAGGACCGCCTGGATGGGCTGGTCGACGAGCCACGTCCGGGACGTCCGCCGACGATAACCGTCGATCAGGTCGAGGAGGTGCTGGTGGCCACGCTGGAGTCCACGCCGGCCAACGCCACGCACTGGACCCGGGCGAAGATGGCCCAGCGCTCAGGGCTGAGCAAGTCCACGGTCGGGCGGATCTGGCAGGCGTTCGAGCTCAAGCCTCACCGCGCCGACGGATTCAAGCTATCCACCGACCCGCTGTTCGTGGAGAAGGTTACGACGTCGTCGGGCTGTACCTGGACCCCCCCGAGTCAGCGGTCGTGCTCTGCGTGGACGAGAAATCCCAGGTCCAGGCGTTGGCCAGCTCGCAGCCCGCGTTCCCGATGATGCCGGGCATGCCGGAGAAACGGACCCACGACTACGTCCGGCACGGCACCACCAGCCTGTTCGCCGCGTTGAACGTCGCCGACGGCACCGTGATCTCCGCCACCACCGTCGCCACCGGACCATCGAGTTCCGCAAGTTCCTGATCCACATCGACGCCCAGGTCCCCGACGATCTCGACATCCACCTGATCTGCGACAACTACGCCACCCACAAACACCCCACCGTCCCCGCTGGCTGACCGCCCACCCCCGGTTCCATATGCATTTCACCCCACCTATTCCTGCTGGATCAACCAGGTCGAACGGCTCTTCGCCTACATCACCGCCAACTCATCCGCCGCGGCGACCACCGCTCGTCCAAGCCCTCGAAGCCGACCTCCGCGCCTGGGTCAAGGCCTGGAACGACGACCCCAAACCATTCATCTGGACCGAGACAGCCGAACAAATCCTGCAATCCCTCAGCCCACTACTTCAACGAACTTCAGGCGCAGGACACTAGGGCGGCGTGAGGATGTACGTCTTGCCGTGCGGCGGCTTCTCGGTGAACACCTTCATGGCCACCACGCCGTCGCGCAGCTGGCGCTTCAGCGTCTGCAGCGTGGCCTGCCCGGCGGGGCGCCAGCCCGCCCATCAACTGGGTGCGCAGGTGCTTGACAAGCTGGTCGCGACGGGCCAGATCCTTCCCAGTCGGTGGCGCTCGGTGGCAGTCCACCACCACCATCACTACCACCCACCGGGGTCGCTCACGGTCGGGCGGGCTTCCGGGCGGCTGCGAAACGGGGCGTGACTGTCGCCCAGCCTTGCACCGTGACCGGGCTGACGAACGGCACCCCGTACGTGTTCACGGTGAAGGCTGTGAACTCGGTCGGGACAGGGGCCGGGGCCACCGTGACGGCGACCCCGGTCGCGCCGCCGAGCCCGGGCACGGCAGCCTCAGCCCCGACGGGGGTACGGGTCGCCTCGGTCACCTCGTCGACGCCGACCCAGGCCAAGGCGACCCTTACCTGGAACGCGCCGACCTCCAACGGCGGATCGGCCGTCACCGGGTACACGGTGCGGGTCCACCAGACCGGGCAAACCATTCCGGTGACCGGGACGACTGCGATTATCAGTGGGTTGCGACCCGGCACGGCGTACACCTTCTCCGTGGCGGCTCACAACGTGGTCGGAGCCTCGACGTGGTCCGCCCCGTCGGCGGCCGTGGTCCCGCCCGCCCCCCGGTGTGGCGTGACCGTCACGCCGGTCAAGCGCGGCGGATCGCTCTACGTGAACGTCAACCCGAACATGGGCCGCGGCTACTGGAAGTTCAAAGTCCAGCAGCAGCGCCGTGACGGCACCTGGAAGACGCTGCGGACCACCTACAAGACGCACGGCAGCGGTGAGACCCGGACCATCAACAAGTCCAAGGGCACCTACCGCGTCGTCGTCGCAGGCAAGTACGGCTACACCGGAAGCACATCCAACGCCGTGGCCCTGACCAAGTAGCCCCCCAGCACGCTGATGCCCCGGCACCCAGCCCGCCCAAACCATCCAGGGCGCCGGCGGGCGTACGGGGCATCGGCGCGTCCTCTCGGGCATGCGATGCGCTGCACGACGCAACGGGAAGTCACCCTGCATGCAACCGTGCAAGCCTGTGAGGGTCAGCCTTCCACTCGGTGGGGATCGACGCTGCGGATCAGCGCTGCGGCTTCGGCGCTGCCCAGGCCGGTGGCTTGGAGGACGTCTGAGGCGAGCAGGCGGATCTGGGCGACCATCGGGCCGACGAACAGGCCCTCCGAGGCTGGCATCAGTGTCGTGAGCCAAACGGCGTCCACGGCTCCGGCTCGGGTCGCTTCGGGACTTGTCGCCAGCCAGTACGTCGGGGAGGCCCGCGAACGTCGAAGCCATCCGGTCCAGGGCGTCGGGGATGTCCGACGCCACCCTCTCGGTGCGGTCGCACGCCACGGCCGCTTGGCGGGCGAGCACCCGGCAGTTCCTAACGGCATTCTCCAAGTGGAACCCAGCCACCTCGTAGGTGAGCAGGAGGGTCTTCTGCCGCCAGTACCAGGGCGCGATGCGAACCGTCTCCTTCGTCGCATCGATTCCCGCTTGGAACTGGGCGAGTTCCTTGCCAGTCGCCCGGAACCTCGCGAGGGCGTCATCAAGGGTCCGCGCATCCGACTCGCGCAACGCCCCGGCGACCTGCTGCAGTCCACCAGCGATCACTTCGAGCAAGGGCTTCGTCGCCTGATGCGTGTGGCGCACGGGATCCACGGGCAGCAGGAACGCCGCGGCGACCAGCCCTACGGCACCTCCGATCAGGGCGTCCACGAACCGGCCGGTGTTCGAGAATGGGCCCGTGATCGGCGGGGCGGTGGTGGCGATGACCACCGCTGCCGATGAGGTCTGCATGATCAGGATCGGGCCGCCGCCCAGCAGCAACGCTCCAACCAGGGCCATCGCCACCAGGACCCCGACTTGCCAGGCTCCGGTCCCGATGCGGGCGACGACGAGGTCGGCGAACGCGATCCCCACCGCGTTGGCCACCACCAGCTCACTGGAGCGCCGCAACCGGTTGCCCAAGGAGACCGCGACGGTTGCCACCGCTGCGATGGGTGCGAAGAACGGCTCCTCATGCCCAACACCGATGGCCAGCGCGTAGGCAACGGCGGCCGCGAACGTGGACTGCAGGATCTCCCGCCAGGACACCCGGACCAACACCACGCCCGCCCGGAGCCGTCCGCCAGGAACGCCGGTAAGCCCCTGGAAGCGCCGCGCAGGTGACGATGTGGACATGGCGGCAACCTACTGTCTCCCCGGGCGGGCACCTACAGACTCAGCCTCGGTCAAGCGGCTTGGACCGGTCGGCGGCCGGCCGTCCGAGGGACCGCAACGGAACAGGCGCGAGGCTCGAACGGCATGGGGACGGCAATCCCTGGCGCGCCTTCTCAACGCGCCCGGTGGGGTCCGGCTGATCCGGCCGCAAGGACGCCGACGGACCCGGTATCGGGGTGCGACTCCTAGCCCTCGACCCTCGGCTCAAGAACAACCAAGATGTCCACTGTTCTCGTGTTGCCTCGAGTCGAGGAGCGTCGCCCCGCTCGCCCGGCCATGTCCGGAGAATGTGTGAGAACGGGGATCAACCCCGCCTCATCGCGAGAACAGGGGACGGCCGGCTGACCGAATCCCGGGCCGGGGCTGCAAGGCTTGCTGACATGGCAGGGCAACGGGCAGCTGCCGCGAGCGGCTCATCCGCGGAACGCGGCGACCCGTCGGGCCGCGAGAGCCAGAGCAAGGGCCGTGCGCTGGCGCGGCTCGTGGAGGTCCGCGCCGAGCAGCGCGCTGATCCGAGCCAGGCGGTGCTTGAGGGTGTTGTAGTGGATGTAGCAGCGGCGGGCTGCCTCTGCCCCGTTGCCCACGGTCAAGTAGGTCTCGAGCGTGCCGCACAGGTCGCTGTGGTCGGCGTTGTCGACCTCGATGAGCGGACCGATCTGCTGATCAACGAACTGATGCAGGTCGGCGGCGGGGATGGCGAGGAGCAGACGCTCCAGGGCGACGCTGTCCTGGCGCACGATCGGCTGGGCGGTGAGCTCGCCGATTCGCAGGGTCTCGCGGGCGGCGGCGTGGCTGGCAGCCAGTTGATCGGGGCGCACGGCGACGGATCCGAGGGCGACGACTTTCGGGGCTGCTCCATGCTCGCGCAGGGCCTCGCGCCAGCGGCCGAGAACGAGGTCCTGCATGGCGGGCTTCGGCAGGGGCACGATGGCCACGATGTCGTTGCCGCGGGTCCACGCCGCGGCGCTGGCCCCGAAGGCAACGCCGGTGGCGGCGGCCGCCGCGGCGTCGCTGATGTCGCTGGTGTTGCGAGCCAGGGCGACGGCCCGCTCGCCGGTCAGGTCCCAGCCGAACAGCCGTGACCGCAGCCGCACGATGTCCGGGTCGGGCGGGGGGCCGGTGACCAGCTCCTCGAGGAAGAGCACCCGCATGCGGCGGTCGAGGTCGAGTGCAGCCAGGGCCTGCGCGAGATGCATGCCGGCGGCGAAGCATGCCTGCCGGATCAGGCGGCGCTGGCCCAGGGTGGGCTCGCTCGCACCGCCCACCGCGATGCAGCCACGCTGGGCGCCGGCCACGGTGATGGGAAACCGCCAGGGCAGGGCCAGTGCGCCGGCGTCGTCGGCGATCGCTCCGCTGCGCCCGAGCACGCCATCGTCAGTGTCGATGATGGCCACCTCCTGCTGGACCGCGCCGCCCAGCGTCCGGGCGATCTCGTCGAGGCCGCCACCGCTCAGCGCCACGCCGGTGAGGCGCTCGCGGATGGCCTCGGCTCGGGCCGGCTCTGCCCCGTAATCCGCCAGGACGACCGCGAGGACAGCCCCGATCACCCCGTTGAACGACGTGTGATCTGCGACCACGAGTACCGGGAAACCGAGGCGGTCCGCCTCCTCGACGAGCCCGGACGGCAGCCGGTCGAGGTAGCGGAGCGGCTTGATCGCCAGGCCGGCCAGGTGCCGCGCGTCGAGCGCCGGCAGCAGCTCGACCAGCCTCTCGGGACGCTCCCGGACGGGATACGCGGTCGTGAGGAGCAGCTCGCCCGGGGCCACGTAGGCCTCGATGTCGGGGACCTCCATGACGTTCACACCCAGGACGGCGCGATCCAGGCCGGCGTGCCCCGCGATCACCTGCGCGCCCTGCAGGGCCGGCAGCGTGAGCACGTCGGCAAGCGTCACCTGCGCCATGCGATTGTCCTTTCCGGCCAATGAGCGAGAGCAGCCACGTCCAACCTGCACGGTGACAACTGACAGGTTGTGCTCCTATTGTCCTCATTGTGAGGCCGCTGTCATTGTCGACGCCGCGGCGACTGGTCGTGGAGGCCGGTCGTGCGGACTGGTGGGATCGGACAGCAATGTGCGTGGTTCACGTGGGCCGCGGCGCTGTGCTGCTCGACTCCGGACCCCACCTGCACCTGGTCGCCGACGAGGAGCGCGGCCTCGTTCCCGACGGTGCGGTCCTGCCTGATCCGATGGACTTCGCGACGGTGCGCATGGCGGCCCTGGCCGCCCAACGGACCCCGCGCCGGCTGAGCCTCGGCTCCTGGTGCGGCCTGCCCCCTCGCGCGGTCGACCACCAGTCCCTTCGGCTCGCCGCAACGGCGCCCGCCCCCACAGCCGCCGGACTGTACGCCCTCGCCCAGGCCCTTGGGGATATGCCGGAGGTCACCAGCGGCGGGCTGCGTCCCGAACCCATCCGTGCGCTCGGTCCGGCCTTGGCCAAGGCCGCCCTGAGCCATGACCGACGTGGCCAGCAGGCCGCCCTGGCTGCGCTCATCGGCGCCGGGCCAGGAGCCACGCCGACGGGCGACGACGTGGTCGTCGGGATCCTGGCCGGGCTCCACGCGCTGGCCGACACCGATCTGACGAGCGCCGACGCCGCTCAGGCGATCGCGGCCGCACTCCCGCCCCTGCTGCCACGAACCACCCGCGCCTCCGGCCAGGAGCTGGCCGCCGCGGCAGTCGGCAGGTTCAGCATCCGCCTCCACCGGTTGGTGGCTGCCACCGCCGATCCGAACACCGCACGGCAGGTCGCGCTCGCGGCCTCGCGGTGGGGCGCCACCTCGGGCCGTGACCTTGCCTCAGGGCTCGTCAGCGCCTTGTACGCCGCCCGATTCACGGGCATGGCGGCGTTCACCCGACTCCCAGAACGGAGGTCCGCATGACCGCCATGGCCACCCCCGGCGTCCTGTCCGCCCGGGTGTTCCCACGCCTCTATCGCGACTCGGTGGCGTTGATGGCCCTCGCCTCGGAGTTGGAGCGAACCGAGGGCGTGGAGCAGGTCGGCGCAGTCATGGCTACGCCCGCCAACCTCGAGATCCTCGGCCGTTCCGGCATGTGCCCTCCCGACGTCGCTGCTGCCCCCGACGACCTGCTCGTCGTGGTGCGGGCGGTCGATGCGGATGTCGCTGATGCGGCTCTGCGTGCCGCCGAGGACGGCCTGCAGGGCAGCGAGGAGCTGGGAGCGCAGCCCGCCGGCCGGCCCGCGCCAGGCACCATCCGCGAGGCGTTGGCGCAGGCGCCGGAAGCCACGCTCGTCGCGATCTCGACCCCGGGCACATACGCCCCGATCGTCGCGGAGCAGGCCCTGCGCGCAGGTCGGCACGTGTTCTGCTTCTCGGACAACGTCAGCATCGAGGACGAGCGTCGCCTCAAGACCCTGGCCGTGGACATGGGTCTGCTGCTCATGGGCCCCGACTGCGGCACGGCAATGCTCGACGGCGTCCCGCTCGGATTCGCCAACGTCGTGCGGCCGGGGCCGATCGGCATCGTCTCGGCCAGCGGTACCGGCGCCCAGGAGGTGGCCTGCCTGCTGCATCACGCCGGCACCGGCGTGAGCCAGATCGTCGGTGTCGGGGGCCGGGACCTGACCGCCGCGGTCGGTGGGCTGATGACCCACCACGCGATCGATCTGGTCGCCGCGGATCCGGCCACCGCAGTCGTCGTCGTGGTGTCCAAGCCGCCGGATCCCGAGGTCGCCGAGGCGCTGCTGGCGCACCTCGCGCGGCTCGACAAGCCGTCCGTCGCCTGCCTGCTCGGCATGGACGACTCCGACGCGCCCGTCCGGGTGCGCGGCACCCTCGAGGCTGGTGCCCGAGCCGCCGCCGAGCTTGTCGGGCAGGCGCTGGCCGAGTCGCCCCTCCAAGTGATGGCGAGCGTGCAGGCCGCGCCCCGCCTGCGCCCTGGCGGCATCGTGCGCGGCCTGTTCGCCGGCGGCACGCTGGCCTCGGAAGCCAAGCACGTGCTGCGCTCGCTCGGCGTGGCCGCCACGATCACCGATCTTGGCGACGACCAGTACACCGCTGGCCGTCCGCACCCCATGATCGACCCGACGCTACGGGCACAGGAGGTGGCCGCCACCGGCGAGCAGCCCGACGTCGCCGTCGTCCTCCTCGACGTGGTCCTCGGGCACGGCTCCAATGCAGACCCCGCCGGCCCGATCGCTGAAGCCGTCCGAACCGCGCGCAGCGCGGCCGCCCGAGGGGGCTATGACCTGCCGGTCGTGGCCTCCGTCTGCGGCACCGAGCTGGACCCCCAGGGCCTCGCCGGTCAGCGGCAGACCCTGCTCCACGCAGGCGTCGCCATCGCCCCTTCGGCCGCGGCAGCGGCGCGCGCCGCGGCCGAGCTGCTGGCCCACACCACCCCTCGCGACGGGAGTAGGCGCTCGTGATCACCGGAGGCGTCCATGTCCTCAACGTGGGGCTGCCCCTCATCGTCGAGGCCGTGCCACCCGACGCGGTGACCCAGCTCGATTGGCGTCCGCCGGCGTTCGGCGACGAGCAGGCCGCGCGCGCCATGGTCGCCCTCGACGACGAGCGGACCAGCGTGGCCAACGAGCGCGCGGTGGGCCTCATGCACGCTGCGCGGCCGCAGCTGGTCGGTGTTCGACCTGCCCGCGAGGCGATCCCCGAGCTTGCCGACCGGATGCTGCTGCACGCCGGACCCCCGATCGAAGTGGACCGGATGTGCGGCCCCATGCTCGGCGCGCTGATCGGCGCGACGCTGTTCGAGGGGTGGGCCGACGACGAGGCCGGCGCCCGAGCGCTGCTGAGCTCCGGTTCCGTGCGAGTCGCGCCGTGCCACCATCATGGTGCGGTCGGGCCCATGGCCGGTGTCGTGTCACCCTCGATGCCGGTGCTCGTCGTCGTCGATGACCGCCGGCAGGCGTTCGCCACGTTGAACGAGGGCCTGGGCAAGGTGCTGCGCTTCGGCGCTTACGACGCCGAGGTGCTCACCCGCCTGGCGTGGCTGCGCGACGTGCTCGGACCTGACCGTCGATGCGGCGGTGCGGGAGCACGGTCCCATCGACGTGACCGGTCTGATCAGCCAGGCACTGGCGATGGGCGACGAGGGCCACAACCGCAACGTCGCCGCCACGGCCCTGCTGACCCGCCGGCTCGCCCCGTTCCTCGCCGCGCTGTCCGAGGGCCCTGCGGTCCTGGCGTTCCTCGCGAGCAACGACCACTTCGCGCTCAACCTCTCGATGGCCGCCGCCAAGCTGGCCACGGACACGGCTATCGGCGTCGCGGACTCGACCGTCGTCACGGCGATGGCCCGCAACGGGGTGGAGTTCGGGCTGCGGGTGGCCGCCACCGGCGACCGTTGGTTCACCGCACCCGTCGGCCCGGCGGACGGGCTGTTCTTCCCCGGCTACAGCATCGCCGACGCCAACCCGGACCTCGGCGACTCCGCGATCACCGAGACCCTCGGCCTGGGCGGGTTCGCGATGGCCGCGAGCCCTGCGATCACGCGGTTCGTCGGTGGCACCCCCGACGACGCACTGGCCACGACCCGCCGGATGCGCCGCATCACCGTGTCGCCGCATCCGGCATTCCCACTCCCGCCGCTGAACTTCACCGGAACCCCGAGCGGCATCGATGTCCTGCGCGTGCTCGACACCTGCGAGCTGCCTGTCATCAACACCGGCATCGCGCATCGCGAGCCGGGCATCGGGCAGATCGGCGCCGGCATCGTGACCGCCCCCTCCGAGGTGTTCCTCTCGGCCGTCCACGCACTGCACGCCCTGCGCGGTGTCGGATGAGCACCGCCGCTCGAGCGTCCTGCGCGGCACGACGACGCCCGCGGCGCACGCTCCGCCCTCATCGCGATCGGCGGGAACGCCCTGGTCCTCGACGGGGAATCGGGCGACCTCGACCGCCAGCAGGCCCGGGCCGCGGGCGTTCGCCGAACAGGTCGCGGGCCTCGTCGCCGATGGCTGGACCGTCGTGGTGACCCACGGCAACGGCCCGCAGGTCGGATACATCCTGCGCCGCGGCGAGCTCGTCGCCGCCGAGGCGAACGTCGAAGGCCTGCCCGACCTGCCGCTGTGGCTCGCGGTCGCGGACTCGCAGGGCGGCATCGGCCACCTCGTCACCCTCGCCCTTGACGAGGCCCTGACCGCGCGCGGCCTGCGCTCGGGAGCCGTGGCCCTGCTCACCCACGTCGAGGTCGACCCGGACGATCCGGCCTTCGCCCACCCCACCAAGCCGATCGGCGGTGTGCTCACGGCCGAGGTCGCGCGGCGCCGCGTGCACGAGGAGGGCTGGCACGTCACCGAGACCAGTGCGGGGTCTTCCGCCGGGTGGTCCCCAGCCCCCAGCCGCAGCGCGATCCTCGAGGCCGACCACGTCGCCACTTTGGTGGCCTCCGGCGCGACGGTCGTGGCCGCGGGTGGCGGCGGGATCCCCATCGTCCGCAGTGCGTCAGGCTGGCGCGGCGTCGACGCCGTCATCGACAAGGACCGCGCCTCGGCGGTCCTTGCCGCCACGGCACGGGTCGCGACGCTGGTGCTGGTCACCGGCGTGGACGCGGTCTACGTCGACTTCGGCACGCGTCAGCAGCGAGCGCTGCACCAGGTGACTCCCGACGAACTGCGCGGACACCTGGCCGCCGGACAGTTCCCGCCTGGGTCCATGGGACCCAAGGTTGAGGCCGCCCTGCGGTTCCTCGATCACGGCGGCGCCAGCGCCGTGATCACGTCCCTGCCGAACCTGAAAGCCGCACTGGCCGGCACCGCCGGCACCCACATCTCGACCACCGTGGCCCCCAGCGACCACCAGACCCAGGAATGAGCGGCGATGGTCACCGTCGAGGCCCAGCCCTATGCCTTCACCTTCGATCCCGAGAGCACGGCTCTGGTGTGCATCGACTTCCAGCGCGACTTCGTCGAGCCAGGCGGTTTCGGCGAGTCTCTGGGCAACGATGTCTCGCTGCTGCGCAGCACGATCGAGCCGACGCAGGCCGTCCTCGCGGCCTTCCGGGGCCGCGGCGGCATGGTCATCCACACCCGCGAGGGCCACCGCCCGGACCTGGCCGACCTCTTCCCGCTCGAAGCGCGATCGCGGCAACCCCAGCCTGCGCATCGGCGACGAGGGACCCATGGGCCGGCTGCTCGTTCGGGGCTCGCGCGGGCACGACATCATCCCCGAGCTCGCTCCGATCAAGGGCGAGGTCGTGCTGGACAAGCCCGGCAAGGGCTCGTTCTATGGGACCGACCTGGAGACGATCCTGCGGGCCCGTGGCATCACGCACCTCGTCGTCACCGGCGTCACCACCGAGGTGTGCGTCCAGAGCACCGTGCGCGAGGCCAACGACCGCGGCTTCGACTGCCTCGTCCTGGCCGACTGCACCGGCTCGTACTTCCCCGAGTTCTACGAGGCCGCCCTGGCCATGTTCAGCGCGCAGGGCGGGATCGTCGGCTGGGTCGGCGACTCGGCCGCCCTGCTGTCGGCCATCGAGGGGGGCAGCGTGGACGCCTCCCTGCCGCCTGTCGCACCCGCCGCCGACCCTGTCGCACCCCTGGAGGGAGAGTCCGCATGAGCGCCACCACCGCAGCACCCGCTCACGCCACCGTGAAGTGGTGGACAAAAGGCGACTGGAACGGGCTGTTCGGCCTCGGCACGAACGTGCTGCTCAACGTCATCGTGCTCACCGGCCTCTGCCTGGCGGTCGTGGGCATCCCGTCGGACACCGTGTACGGCCGGATCCTGCCGGCACTGGGCATCGCCCTGCCGCTGGGCAACATCTGGTACGCGGTGCTCGCCCGGCGGCTCGCCCGCCGGGAGCAGCGAAGTGACGTCACCGCGCTGCCGTACGGCCCCAGCGTGCCGCACACGTTCATCGTCGTCTTCGTCGTCATGCTGCCCGTGGCGCTGGCCTCCGGCGATCCCATCAAGGCATGGCGAGCGGGACTGGCGTGGGCGTTCATCAGTCGGGTGCATCGTCCTGCTCGGCGCCTTCTTCGGGCCGTGGATCCGCCGGTGGACCCCCCGTGCGGCGCTGCTCGGCGCGCTGGCCGGCATCTCGATCACGTTCATCTCGATGCGCCCCGCCGCCCAGATGTGGCAGGCGCCGTGGATCGCATTCATTGCGTTCGCGTTCATCCTGCTCGGGTGGCTCGGTGGGCGGCGCATGCCGCTCGGCGCGCCGGTGGGCCTGCTGGCGGTCGCGCTGTCCACCGTCGTGGCCTGGATCGCCGTGGCGCTGGGCTGGTCGGACATCCTCGAGCCCAGCGCTGTGGGGGATTCGGTGTCCAACCTCGCGCTGAGCCTGCCCTTCCCGACCGGCGACGTGATCACCGGGCTCGGCGACATCGCGCCGCTGCTGGCGTCGGCCATCCCGCTGGGCATCTACAACGCCACCGAAGGCATGACCAACGTGGAGTCGGCGGCCGCCGCCGGCGATCGGTACTCGATGCGACAGGTGCTCGGCGCCGACGGCCTCGGTGCGGTCGTCGGTTCGTTCCTCGGCTCGCCGTTCCCGCCCGCGGTCTACATCGGCCATCCCGGCTGGAAGGCAGTCGGGGGTCGGATCGGCTACTCGCTGGCCACCGGCATCGTGGTCGCCGTCGTCTGCTTCACCGGGCTGGTCGGCGTGTTCCTCGCCGTCTTCCCGATCCAGGCACTGGTGCCCGTCCTGCTGTTCATCGGCATGGTGATCGGCGCCCAGGCGTTCAACGTCAACGCCAGCCGGTATGCCCCAGCGATCGTGCTGGCGATGCTGCCCAGCATCGCGGAGTGGGCCGTCGGACAGATCGACAACGCCCTGGCCGCGGCCGGCACCTCGGCCGCCGAGGTCGGCACCGACGCCCTTCTCGGCGCAGGCGTCATCTACGACGGTCTGAAGCTGCTGGGTCAGGGTTCGGTGCTGGTCGGAATCGTGCTCGGCGCCATCGCCTGCTTCGTCATCCAGGGGCGGCTGGTCAGTGCGGCGGTCTCCGCCGTGATCGGCGCGGCGCTGTCCTTCGTGGGCTTGATCAACGCCTACGAGGTCGGCTGGAACGCGTCGCCCGCGGTCACGCTGGGCTACCTGTTCCTGGCTGGCATCATCGCCGCCTTCTCCTTGCAGGCCCGCGGCGAGGAACCCGCGCTCGATGACGAGTACCTGTTCGTCAACGGCACGCTGATGCGCGGCTTGGAGCTGCACGGAGACCTCGCGGGCGCGGAGTTCGCCGAGGAGGCGGCCACCGCCGCCAAGTACCGCATGCACAGCATCGGCGACGTCCACCCCGGCATGTACGAGGTGGGCGAGGGTGAGCAGGGCGCTGCTATCGCCGGCGAGCTCTACCAGCTGCCGGCCGACGTGCTGGTGCGCGTCATCGAGGGGGAGCCCGCGGGGCTGTACCGAGGGCCGGTCGAGCTCGCCAACGGCCGGGTGGTTCCGGGCATCCTCTGCGACCGGGAGCTGGCTGAGCAGCATCCGGACATCACCGAGCACGGCGGCTGGCGGGCCTACCGGCAGGCGCAGCCGCAGGTGAGCCGGTAGCAAGTGGCGATCAGACAATTGTCGCCCTCTGCGGTGGCCTGATCGCGTCCGTCGGTCACCGCACCAGTGAGGTTCTCGCTCGGTCCGGTCGGTTGGCTCAGGGGAGTACAGCGCGGTCGAACGCGTGGCCTTCGCGGTCAGGGCCTGGCGGCGACCGCCCTGCGCGGAGCCGTCGAGCTGATCGCGCAGGCCGGCGGGGGCCTGGTCGAGGGCTACCCGCACGACACCGGCGGGGTCCGGAAGAAGAACTCGTCGTTCCTCTACAACGGCACCCGCACGATGTACGAGCGCGAAGGCTTCAGCTACGACCGGCCCAAGGGCCAGGGCAACTGCGTGATGGTGCGCGAGGTGGCCCCAAGCACGCGCGACTGACCGGTCCAGCGCTCCAGCCAGAGACGACGCTATCCGGGGCAACGCGCCGTCTCCACGAGTCGCTCGGCTTTTCCACCATCGCGCCTACTGCACCGTTTGGTGACAACTTCTGGCGGGCTCTCGCGACTGATCCGCAAGCCGGACGCGCCGAGTCTGGCGGCCTTCGGGCTGAGACGCATGCGCGGGTGGTGGGGGTCGTTACGCCCCCGCCTGCGGTGACCGGGCGACGACTCGGGGCATCCGCCCCCAACGGTGCCGGTGGCGCGAGCCTGGATCCGGGGCGACGTCGCTCAGGGGCGGCCTGGATCAGGGGATCACCGGCAATGGCCAGGTCTCGCCGGTGCCAGTGTCGACGAGCGCTGCGCGGGCAACGGTCAGCGTCACCGGAAGGGCGTCGGAGATCGCGGTGACCGCCACCGGCAGCAGCTCCCCGGGGGCACGCGTGGCCACCGAGACGTGCGGAATCCACAGCCCTGGCCGATAGTGCTTGTGGAGCTGCGCCCCGGCCGCTAGGACGGTCGCGATGACCAACTCCTGACGGCGCATGACCTCGGCCGTCACGGCGACCGCCAGCGCCGCCCGACCCCGCGGGAACGCCACGGTGCCCTGAGCGTTCACGGTGAATGCACCGCCGTCCGGCAACGCCCCCAACGCCTCGCGGACGCGGTCGAGATTCCACTCACGCAGCACCGCGTAGGACAGGTGCGGGTGGTGCTGCCCGTGGGTGTGGGTCTCCGGGGTGCGCAATCCGGCAGCCTCGAGCCGTGCCCAGAGACTTCGGATCAGCCGCTCGCCCTGCGCATCGAAAAGAGCACACACCGCCAGGGCCACGGGCCCATCATGGCGGCCGCTTCCCTGTCCACCGGAGATGGGCTCGGATCGCAGCCGGCTAGTTTCGCGGAGCCCGAACGTCGCTCGTCGCGCGGAACCGGCTTCCCGGCAGCGGCCGGCCTACCCTTTCATCGACGCCCGGGCACATGCCTCCGGCCGTTGCTGAAGGAGAGACCCATGTGCCGCTGGCTGGCCTACTCCGGCTCCCCCATCCGCCTGGACCAGCTGCTCCTCAAGCCGAAGCACTCGCTGATCGACCAGAGCCTGCACTCGAAGATGGGGGCGACCACGACCAACGGCGACGGGTGGGGCGTCGGCTGGTACGACAGGCTGCCGGATCCCGGCTTGTTCCGCAGCACTGATCCGGCCTGGAACGACCGCAACCTGCGCAGCATCGCCCGGCACATCGTCTCCCCGCTCGTCTTCGCCCATATCAGGGCCTCCACCGGGGGGGCTGTCCAGCAGACCAACTGTCATCCCTTCGGGTTCGCGAACTGGCTGTGGATGCACAACGGTCTGATCCGTCAGTTCAAGAGGGTGCGCCGCGACCTCACGATGGCGGTGGACCCCCTCTACTTCCCCAACATCGAGGGATCGACGGACTCCGAGCTGTTCTTCCACCTCGCCCTCACCTACGGGCTCCGCGATGACCCGGTGGTCGCGGTGGAACAGGCCGTCGGGCTCATCGAGCAGATCGGGCGCCGGCATGAGGTGGCCAACCCCATCCAGATGACCGTGGCGACCACGGATGGCTCGAACATCTGGGCCTTCCGCTACTCCAGCGAGCACAACTCCCGGACGCTGTTCTTCAGCACCGACGTGGAGACGCTGCGCGCCCAGTACCCGAACAACCCCGCGTTCTGGGAGATGTCCGAAGAGACCCGCCAGATCGTCTCAGAGCCCTCCGGTGGCCTCGCCGGTACGTGGAACGAGGTCCCCGAGTCGTCCTGGGCAGTGATCAAGGAAGGGCTATACGAGATCGCACCGTTCAAGCCGCGGCTGCCGTCCGCCTAGAGGGACGTACGCCCGTCGACTGCGATTCACACAACCGGGCGATAGCACTGGGCCGCCACCAAGCCTTGGCGAAGCAGTCACCGGAACCCCGGTCGAGTGGCTGGCTGGCATGAGCCATCGAGGCGATGGCCTCGGTGGGGCTTGCGGGTGTCGGGTTGGGCTCGACCAGCACGTCGCTGGCTCGCTTCTTCATGGTCCGCCCGAGGGTGACTTCGGTCAGCGCGCCGGGGACGCCTTGGCTCAGCGATTGGATGAGTTTGGTGCTCAACTCCGCCGGGTCCTGCGGTCAGGCTGCAGGTAAGCGGTGACCATCTCCCCCAAGCGACCTCGCTAGAGTGGCTCAGATCGTCCTGCTTGAGGAGCATGCATGGGGATTCGCAACAGGGTCGGCTCGATGCTTGAGTCGACCATCGGCCGCGAGCGCACGAACACGATCCGGAGAGCGGAGCGGAGGGCTCGTAACGCCCTGGCCAAGCGGCTGGCGACGGAGCCGCCGAAGAAGCCGGCCGCCAAGCCCACCGCCAATAGGGCTGCCCCTAAGCCCCAGTCGACCGCTAGGCCAGCCGCGCTGGCAGCCGCCTGACCCGTTCGTGCCTCACCCGGCGCCGACGAATGAGCCGCCATGAGTTGCTCCAAGAGCTCCATGTGAAAACGCGCCCCCGCACCTATCTGGAGATCGGCATCAGAACCGGCAACAGCTTGGCACTCTCCCGCACCCGTTCCATCGCCGTGGACCCCTTCTTTGCGATCGACACTCCAATTCATTGTGACGTGCAGTTGTTCAAAGCCACCAGCGATGACTTCTTCGCCGGCCACGCTCCCCTGGCGCACTTCGACGGCGTCCCAGTTGATCTTGCATTCATCGACGGGATGCATCTGTCGGAGTTCGCGCTGCGTGACTTCATCAACATCGAGCCGTGCATGGCCGACACCGGCGTCGTTGTGTTCGACGACGTGCTGCCACGCAACGGGCTAGAGGCAGCTCGCGATCGCAAGACCAGATCCTGGGCGGGCGACGTGTACAAGGTCGTCGAGATACTGCGGCGGAGGCGGCCTGACCTGGTCGTGCTGCTCGTCAACACGGCCAACACTGGCACTGCGGTGGTCGTCGGTGTCGAGCAGGCCTCCACAATCCTCCAGGATGCCTATCCACAGGAGGAGCAGTATCTGCAGCGGCCGGATCCGCAGTCGCCGCCACAGGAGTACCTGGATCGCTCGATTGCAATCGAGCCGGACATGCTCCTCGAGTCACCGGTGTGGGAGCAGCTGCTGGCCATCCGCGACTCCGGAGCATCGGCCGACCTCGCTCCGCTCTGGCACGAACTGCGAAAGCTAGGCACCTGAAAGAGTAGCGAGGTCGAGAATCAGAGTGAGAATGCCGCTACGGCTGAAATAGTCGCGGGTTCGTCGGCGTCGCCCTAATCCCGGCGCTCCTGCGACGCCCTACTCCCGAAGGATTCGCTGCGCTCGCAGAATTCGCTCGTGGCCATGTCGATCTTCGGATCCGCTCGTACCTGTTGTGATGGGTTGCTGTGATACCGGCTCAGGAACCGGGTCGAGCGAGCGCATGCGACCATCCCCGTCGCTGCACCAGGAGGGTCTCGGGGTGTCGGGTGGACCCCCGGCAGGTCCGCGGACAGGGCGGACAAGTAGGCCTCGAGCGCAGTGCCGCCCATCCTGGGAGGAGTCCGTCCTGCGTGAGGCCGGCCTCGCCAGGGTCCTGGACCTCAGGACTCTTACAAGCTGGACATCTGCCCCGTGATCGATTGAGTCCTGCGGGGTGTGATGACGGCGCTCCGACGAGCCACGTAGGGCACGGAGCTCGGACCGGCTACCTGCGAGGTCAGAAGAACTGCCCTGAGGTTGAGGGTCGAGTCGCAGCTATCACAGCCAGCCCGACGCTCGGTCAGCTCGGCTTAGCCCTGGCGTGTCGCGTTCATGATGCAAGGATCGGCTCGTGCCTAAGGTCAGCGTCGTTGTGCCTGTGTACAACCCGGGTGCGCGCCTCCGGCCGGGCCTTGAGTCCCTCGATTCGCAGGGCGCGTTCGACTTCGAGGTGATCTTCGTCGACGACGGGTCGACTGACGAAACCCCGGACATCCTGCAGGCGTTCGCCAGCACCCGCCCCCATGTGACGGTGACCCGGATCCACGAACTCGGGCGGGCCCGGCCGGCCACGCAACGTCGGCACGGATCTGGCGAGGGGGGAGTACGTGGTCTACATGGACCACGACGACGCTCTTACCCGAAACAGCCTGCAGGCATGGTACGAATACGCCCGGGACAACAACGCTGATATCTGCGTCGGCAAGGAGTCCCGGCCGGGGGGCGTCAGCCCAGGTTTGCACCTGTTCCGAGCCGATCTGGAGCAGGTCTCGGTGGCTCGCGACAACCTGTTTCTGTTGGCCACGCCGCACAAGATGTATCGTCGCTCGTTCCTCGCGGAGCACGACCTGCGTTTCCCAGAGGGCAGAACCCGCCTAGAGGACCACCACCTCAACCTACGGGCCTTCCACCGGGCTCAACGAATCTGCCTGCTGTCGTCAAGGGTGGTCTACGTCTGGATCAAGCCCGCCGAAGGGTCCAACTCCGCGGAGCTCGGCAGCTTGGAGACCTACTTCGGATGCCCTGCACGGCTTGTTGGATCTTGTCGATCATGAGTGGCCTGAGGGCCCGGATCGGGACGCCATTCTCCTGCGCTGGTGGACCTTCAAGGATCTCCACTACCTCAGCTCGACGCTGTTCGCGCAGGCGTCAGCTCGTTACCAGTCCGACCTCGTCGACACTCTCGCCGAGGTCGACGTCAGGTTCCCCGACCGGCTTCGGGATGCTCTGCAGCCGGTCAGCCGACTGCAGTCCGCCCTCGTGAGGGCACGAGACACGGCGAGCCTTGTCCAGATCGCCAAGACCCAGTCGCGGTTGCGGGCGGCTGCCCACGTCACCTCGGCGCGCTGGTCCCGAGGGGTGCTCGAGGTGGGGATCGAGCTGGCGTTCCACGATCTGGCCAAGGAGCCCCTCACTACCCGGGAACCGGTTGACGCCACAGCGGGACAGGCGTCGGTCGACCTGTTCCAGTGGTTGGCACCAGCCTCGGGCGAGCCTCCGGACGCGCCCCGCCTGACGACGTCGATGGCGCAGGAGCTGGCCGCTGCCAACGTCGTAGTCGTCCTGCGGGATCTCGCGACCGGCGAGGACTGGCCAATTCCCACTCGAGTGGAGCCAGCCGAGGCGCGCCTCCCCGACGGCCGCAGGTCACCCTCGTTGCGGCTCATTGCCAGGCTGGACCCACGGGCCGCCAGGGCTGGGCGAGCCATGGCCGACGGCGAGCATGACCTGTGGGTCAGCACGGAGGTTTTCGGGCGCACCTTCCGTCCCTGGGTCCTGGGCGGTGCGCCAAGGCGTGACGCGCTGCTCGATGATCGGCAGGTCAGGGTCGCCCGGGCCCGCTCCGGCCGTCTGCGGGTGACGGTCGGCGAGACGGGCCGGCCTGTATGGGAGCGCAAGGCCGCCAAGTGGGAGGACACCCGGATCGATTCCGGGCTCCGCGGAAGCCGCGTGCTGATCCCTGTGAAGTCCCTGCACGTCAACCGGCCGGTAGCGCGCCCGCGTTCAGCTGATGTACGCAGGAGCCCTATTCCCGGCCACGTTGGAGGGAAGTGGCAGCCGGGCGACGTACGCGTTGCGGCTGCCTCACACCCGCGTCCTGCTGGGGCTTCGCGCGGTTACCGGTAACGCGGCGGGTCTGATCGCCCTGCCCCGGGACGGTAAGGCGCCCCTACCACTGGTCCGGCTGAGCCGCAAGGGCATGACCTTGGTGGTAGAAGCACCGGACTGACCGGGCGGGCGGGGTGCGTGCGGTGGGTTGCGTCCCACCGCGTGTGGGTAGGCGCTGGAAAGCCCCCAGGTCCGGTTTGCTGCCGTTGTCATGGCACGTGACGAGTGGCCCGTCCTGGAATTCGACTGGCCAGCTGGCCGCCGTAGTCGCAGTCATCGCCACCGAGGACGAGGCGCCGGAACAACCGCCGGACGAGGTGGCGCAGGTCCGGACGGGCACCGCGGGGCGTCCCAAGAACCCAGCGCGGCTGGCTCGGACCCGCACACCAGCACTTCGGATGGGTCCTTGGTTCAGAGTTGTCCCGGTCCAGCTCGAGGCGCTCCCACGACACCTAGAAGCTGTAGCTTCTCGTCGCTCTCGCTGCCGGGGACAGCCGCTCTGAGATGAGCGCCAGATCGGCATCGGCCCCCAGGTCGTGCGGTACCTCCACCGTCCGTCGGGTTGCTGGAGCTGAACACAGCGTTTCACTAGCGGCTGCGCACGGTTCAAGTCGCGGCACAACCAGGGTCGCTTGGCAGGGGTGGGGACCGCGAGCATGGCTATGTCTGGCAGGCCAAGGCGAGCAACGAGGGGCCGACCCCGTAGGAGCGGCCCCTCGCACTGGGGTTCTACTTCTTGGTCTTGACGGTGACACGCGCCGGTGAGTGTGTCGATCACAACCTGACCGTAGTCCTCAACGCATTCGGTGAACGCGGTCTGGAAGCTGCCGTCGAGGAGGTCCTTCCCCGGTTCATCCTCTGCCGACTCGTGTTAGTTCGAGGCGGGGATCCAAATTACGGCGTGACCCTGCCCGTCCACACGATCCTGGCCGACGACCTCGCCGCGATTGTTGATGGCGTACGCGTGGGAGTCTGGCGTGCCGAGGGGGACAACATGCTGTTCGCCTCCGCGAACTGGCTGATGCGGGCCCGCGCCGTCACCCTCACCGGGGCGACGGCGTAGCGCCAGCCTGCCCGAAACCGCCGTAGAGGGAGCCTTCTCCTGGAGCAAGAAAACAGGGTTGATCGATCTTCCAGGTCTCGGCGGGCGGTCTTGCCCCGCGGGTTCCACAAGAACGCGTGCGTCGGGCCGAGGGTCGTTCCAGAATCGCCGACTACACGACGTCGTTCGTCGTCCGATCACGACTCGACGGAAGGCAGGTCATTCGAGGCGCTGGCTCCGGCGCGGCCCTTCTCGGCGATCAACTGGACAAGGTTTCCGCACGTGTCGTCGAGGACAGCCACGACAGCCGGGCCGATGTCGGTCGGCGCCTGCGTGAAGGCGACTCCAAGGCCGACGAGGCGGTCATGCTCGGCGGCAACGTCGTCGACTGCGAACTGGGCCAGGGGGATCCCGTCACTGGCCAGAGCCTCTCGGTAGGGACCGACAGCGGGGTGGTCGGACGGTTCCAGCAGGAGCTGGGGACCATCGGGGTCGTCGGGTGAGACCACGGTGAGCCAGTAGTTGTCACCGATGGGGATGTCGTGGTGGACCTTGAAGCCGAGGATCCTCGTGTAGAAGTCGAGGGCGGCGCGCTGATCGTCGACGTAGATGCTAGTGAGGCGGATCTTCATCAGTTGTCCTCTCTAGCCTGGGGCGGTCGCCAACGGTCGGCGATGACCGTCAGCGGCTCGGCGTTGATGTAGTGCAGCTTCGTCCTGCCCTGTCGCGCGGTCGTCACGAGACCGGCGCTCTCCAGCACGGCGAGATGTTGGGATACCGCCTGCCGGGTCGAGCGGAGACCATGCTTGGTGGTGAGAACGCGCAAAGCGCGAACAGGGTCTGGCCGTCCTGGCGCACGAGTTCGTCGAGGATCAGGCGCCTCGTCTCGTCGTCCAGCGCCCGGTAGACATCGGCCATGTCCCCACCATAGGCAAGTGTTGACTTGCATGTCAAGCTTCCCGTTTGCGGCCCCGGCCCGGCCTGCGCGTCATCGCACCGTTCCTCTGGGGGTCGCTCTGCAGAGCACGGTCGGTAGGAGCCGGGCATGGTGGCGGATCGCCGAGGGTTGCTCCTGCTCCGGCGACTCCACCCGCTCTGACGGCCCCACTCCACGCGGGAGGCTTTCACCTCTCGACCGGTGGCGAAGTGGGCCGGTCGGTGCTTGAATGTCCGAACCGAGGAAAGGGGGTGGTCCGAATCAACGATTGTTCGTGGGGACTTCGGAGGTGGTCGGTCGCTGACCGGCTTCTGGCTCGGTCGGTGAATCCAAACCGGCCACCCGCTGGCGGACTGCCGGGACGTCGTCCCACCCGTGCGAAAGTCCAGCCAGTGATTTCAGTGCAACTGCGGGAGGTGCCCAGACCGGGTGCCTCCCGCAGTCACGTCCCATCACACCCGCGTTCGGCGCTCAAGCCGGCTACTGAGCGACGCGGCGGCTTGTGCGTCGCGGTGGTCGAGGAAGAGCGAATGTCCACCGTGCATCTTCGCGATGCGCTCCATCTCCTCGTCATTGCGCGGCGCCGCCATCAAGTCGGTCCTGTCGAAGCCAGGCCGGTCAACGGCAGCCGATCAAAGCCAGCCGGTCAATGCCGCGCTGCTCCACGGTAGGTTTCACCCCCATGAGCGGCGGGAGGACCCGCCCCCGGACGGCTCGGGCTCGACTCGAGGTGGCGGTGCGACAGGAGCGGCGATGACCCAGGCAGAGGACGCCAGCGTGGGGTCCACGACGAAGCAGGAGGACGTGTTCGACCTGGTGGTGATCGGGTCGGGCCCAGCGGGGGAGAAGGGCGCCACCCAGGCGGCGTACTACGGCCACCGGGTGGCGGTGGTGGAGCGGCGGGCGGATCCTGGCGGATCGGCGATCGCGGTCTCGGGGGTTCCGGTGAAGGCCCTGCGGGATGCAGCCGTCTACCTGACGGGGTGGTCCCGGCGCGAGGTGTTCGGCGTCGGGATGAGCCTGCCGCCGGATCAGGTGATGGAACGGCTGCGCGCGCACGTGACAGAGGTCGTGACCACCATGTCGGGCGCGGTGCGGACGAACCTGGAGCGGCACGGGGTCGAGATCGTCCACGGTGAGGCGACGCTGGGGCCCGGGCGTACGGTCCTGGTTCGCGACGGCGAAGGTCACGCAACGCCAGCTCGCCGCCCGGGTGATCCTGCTGGCCACCGGGTCACGACCCTTCCACCCGGCCGGGCTGCCGTTCGACGATCCGGGCGTGCACGACTCCGAGACCATCCTGTCCGTCGAGCACCTGCCGCAGCGGATGGTCGTCGTCGGCGGGGGGCCGGTGGGCACCGAGTACGCGTCGATCTTCTCCGCCCTGGGATCGCAGGTCACGGTCGTCGACCGCGGCACCCGGCTGCTGCCCTTCCTGGATGCGGACATCTCCGTGGCGTTGGCCGACAGCCTGCGGCGGACCGGGGCCCGGCTCATGTTCGAGTCAGCGGTCGACCTGGTGCAGCGCGGGCCGGAAGGGCTGGTCGTGCACGTGGACGGCGAGGCGCTGCCCGCCGATGTCGTGCTCCAGGCTGTGGGGCGTGAGGGGAACGTGGCGGGGCTGGGCCTGGCCGAGGCCGGGGTCGAGGTGGACGGGCGCGGCATCGTGCGGGTCGATGGACGGTTCCAGACCACAGCCGAGGGCATCTACGCCGCCGGCGACATCACCGGGCCGCCGGGGCTCGCCTCGGTGTCGATGGAGCAGGCCCGCGTTGCGATGTGCCGGGCGTTCGACATCCCGTACAAGGAAGCGCTCGACCCGTTCGTCCCGACCGGCATCTACACGTTGCCGGAGGTCTCGATGGTCGGCCTGACCGAGGAGGCGGCGCGGACGGCAGGTGAGGACGTCGGCACCGGCAGAACCCTGTTCTCCGCCAACGCCCGCGCAACCATCGCCGGGTCCACCGAGGGGATGCTCAAGCTCGTCTTCCGGCGCGGCGACCGGAGGCTGCTCGGGGCCCACATCGTCGGAGAGGACGCCACTGAGCTGATCCATGTGGCCCAGGCGGTGCTCCATCGCGGCGGCGTCATCGATGACTTCATCGACACGACCTTCAACTTCCCCACCCGGGCCGATGCCTACAAGTACGCCGCCTACGACGGGCTGCCGGCGCGCGCCTCGACGCTGCACAGGTGAGTGCCGCCGCGCCATACCAGGTGGTGGCCGGTGCGGCCTGACGTCCTCGGGTCGCTGTTGGGGAAGATCCGACTCACCTGAACGTCGCGATCGAACTAATAGGAGCCTTCGCTGGTGAGGACCACCTTCGCCGTCCTGGCCAGAATGCGCACGTCCAAGCCCATCGACCAGTGCTCCACATAGACGGTGTCCAGTCGCGCCGACTCCTCAGGATCGAGGTTCGAGCGGCCGCTGACCTGCCAGAGCCCGGTGAGGCCGGGGTTTACCGTGAAGCGTCGCATGGAGTCGACCGGATAGTTGGCGACCTCATCGGGCAGGGCAGGTCGAGGACCGACCAGCGACATCTCCCCGCGCAAGACGTTGATCAACTGTGGGATCTCGTCAATCGAGTACTTGCGCAGGATGCGGCCGATCGAGGTGATCCGCGGATCCTGGCGGATCTTGAAGAGCGTGCCGCCGGCATGCGCGTTCTGCTCGGCGAGCGCCGCCCGGCGCGCCTCTGCATCCGCGCACATCGTGCGGAACTTCAACATAGTGAACTGCCGGCCGTCCCGCCCCACTCGGGTCTGGCGGAACAGGGCGGGACCGGGCGAATCCCTGCGGATCAGCAGGGCAATCGCAAGGAGCACCGGCAGTAGCAGAAACAGGCCGACGGCAGCGAGTACCCGGTCCATGATGCGCTTCACCGCGAACAGCTGACGATTGGGGCCCTGGAAGACCATCGAGGGAAGCCCGCCGCGATGCACGTGCGAGACCGTTGGTGGTGCGACCGGCTCGATGATCGGCAGCATCCAGGTGTCGATGCCTTGATTCTGGCAACGCCAGATCATGCGACGCATCGCGTCCGACGGCAGGTCCGTGGGACCCACCATCACAACTGCCGAGACTCCGTTGCGGACGGCGGCGTCCACGGGATCGGTCCGCTGCGGCACGCGCGTGGCCACGAGGAGCTCGTCCAGTGGGGCGAGGTCAGTCGACTGGGCGGCCACGACCTCGTAGATCGGAGCCGGGTCTCGACTCACCCTGTTCATGAAGCTGTGCAGGTCGGCAGCGCGACCGCGGGCGAGCACGGGCACTAGGAGGTGGCCAGTCCGACGGCGGCGGGTGAGCCATTGGGACACGACCCACCTGGTGACGATCGTGCCCGCAAGCAGGAAGCCGGTCAGGCGAAGTGACTGACGCACGTTCAGGTCATCGACGACCAGTCCGGCCACGGCAGTGGCGACGACCACTTGTGAAGCAGCCCCCACCAGCGTCGAGGGCGTCACTGCATATGTCAGCAGTCGCCGACGATCGTAGGCGCCGACGTTGATCAGGGCTACAGGCCATAGAACCGGGACGAGCAGCGCCCAGCCCACGAAGCCGTAGTGGAGCTCTTCAAGGGCCGCTTCGAGGGCGATCGCTCCGGCCACGAGGTCGGCGATGATCACCCGCCTCAGCACGGCGACGCCGGCAGAAGGCGTGCGAACCCGCCTCGCTGCGACCCATGCGCGCAAGCCACGCAGGTTCGCAGAGCCTGGTTGGTCGCGAAGGTCGATCGTCACCTGTGGAACGGGCCCAGTCGCGGCCTCGGATGGCTTGGTCTGAGAGTGCTCTCGCAGGTGCGAAGAGATCACGCCGTCGCTGTCGATGGTCGTCACGGAGTCACGCCGAGGGCTCAGCGTCAGCAGAGGCATCGGATGGGCGCTCGGCAGAGCGAGCTGCCGAGACTCCTCGATCCTCGGCGGTGTTGACAGGCCCGCGGTGGCGCGGCTCGCGGACATCGTCGCCCTCGCCGCTCTCCAGGTTCCTGCCGTCCCAGTGATCGCCGGACATGCGTCACCCCGTGGGGAAGGGTGCGCTCGCGCGGAAAGCTGCGCTGGCGATACGCCAGGTACTCGCTGAAGCTCAGGTCGACCGCTGGGCGGTCAGCGCCCGTGCCCGAGATGGAGACGATCCGGCGAGTCAGGTCGATAACGTCGACGTGATGGGCCAACGGCGGGCACTCATCGGGCTGTGCAGACGGGACAGCCGCCGCGTCTGTCGTGCTGTCGAGCGCACGCGCCGTGACGCCGATCTCCGCAGGCGGGTCATTATCCACCTGGCTACCGCCTCTGGTGGCGGGTGCACCCTCAGGAGGTGCTGCTCTCGACGACTTCAATGGAACAGCGGTGGACGGAAGGCCGTCTGCCGTCCTGGAGAGTGCCGATCTCGGCGTGGCTGAGACGTGGCGGAGCCACTCGACTGCTGCCGCGGCGATGCGGCCTCGACGCCAGATGAGGCCCTCGAGGTCGCGCAGGACATCGGCAACGTGCAGGTCAGTACCCCTGGCCTGTGCGTGCACTGATGAACCGTGCTTCATCGATCCCCCCAACATTGGATGGGTAGCAGTCCTGCGGTCTTCGACGAACCGGCCGACAGCAACGATTTCCGATGCCGACTCCCGACCCTTCAGATCCCAGAGCCTAGGCCCGCCACCCGTGGCGATACGTCGCAATTGCGCCTGTACGAGGGGACATCACGGGGGACACGGAACGTTGCGCCTCGGGGTGGGAGAGCCGATGGCCGTCCATCTCCAATCACGGATGTGACATTCGCCACGGCCTGCCATGGCGGCGTGCGGCATCACTGCCAACGAAGGCGGGAAGGCGAGAAGGCGCGACTCCCTCAGGGCCCTCCCGCCGGCGGGAGAGTGAGCCGAAAACGATTGGTTCAGGCCTGCTCGAGTGCCTCGGCAAGGACCGCGACGACCCGCTCCTGCTGGGCAGGGGTGATCTGGGGGAAGATCGGCAGACTAAGGATGGTGCCGGCCAGCTCCTCCGACACGGGGAAGTCGCCGGCATGGAAGCGGTGGCTGGCCATGGCGGGCGTCAGGTGCATGGGCACCGGGTAGTGCAGGCCGGCCCCGATCCCGTTGGCATTCAGGTGCGCGAGCACGCGGTCACGGTCGGCCACCCGGATGACGTAGAGATGCCAGACGTGCGTGTTCCCGGCCAGAGCGCGGGGGATCTCGACGGGCAGGCCGGCCAGCAGCGAGGCATAGCGGTCGGCTGCGGCGCGGCGCCTGACGTTGCCTTCCTCGAGCCGGCGCAGCTTGGCTGAGAGGACCACGGCCTGCAAGGTGTCCAGGCGCGAGTTGAAGCCGAACTCCTCGTGGACGTAGCGAACCCTGGAGCCGTGGTTGATCATCAACCTGGAGCGCCGGGCCATCTCGGCGTCGTTGGTGAGCACGGCGCCGGCGTCACCGTATGCGCCCAGGTTCTTGCCCGGGTAGAACGACGTCCCGGCAGCCACACCGATGGACCCGGCTGTCCGGCCGCCCTGGGCGGCACCCTGGGCCTGGGCGGCATCCTCGAGCACGAAGAGCCCGTGCCGCGCGGCGATCGCCTCGATGGCGGCCATGTCCGGCATCTGGCCGTAGAGGTGCACGGGGGCGATGCCCACCGTGCGGGGCGTGATGGCTGCCTCGATGCTCGCAGGGTCGACCAGCGCCTCGCGGTTCACGTCCGCGAACGTGGGCACGGCACCGGCTCGAACGATCGCCTCCGCGGTGGCGATGAAGGTGTTCGCGGGCACGATGATCTCGTCCCCGGGCTTGACGCCCAGAACCCGCAGAGGGACTTCGAGGGCGTCGGTGCCGCTCGCAACGCCGATCACATGATCCACACCCAGGTAGCTCGCGTACTCACCCTCGAACGCCCCTACCTGCGGCCCCCCGACGAAAGCAGTACGGGCGATCACCTCGGCCATGCCGGCAGCCACCTCGTCGGCCACTTCGGCATGAGCTGCCTTGAGGTCGACGAGTGGAACGGCACCCACCTCGACGAGGGGCGCGAAGGTCAGGGTGGAGTTGGTCATCAGTTGTGCCCCCGGGATCCGGAATGTGGGGTCGGTGGTTGGCCGACCCATGCGGTTCGAGGAGCGCCGAACGACGTCGTCCTCAGCCCGCTGGAACCAAGGATACGATGTCCGCAGTGGATCGCCGAAGCGGCAGAAATCGCCGGTCGGATGGCGTCCACCTTGGGGGACAGGCGCGGCGACGGCGGCTGGTCGCATGGGTGACCTAGTTGGTCGACCGTCGCCTTTCCGCGAATGGAGTCTGAATCATGTCGAACATCCCTGTCATGAAGCCCTGGATGGGCCAGGCGGAGGCCGACGCCGCTGCGGCCGCAGTGCTGTCGGGTTGGGTGGCTCAAGGGCCGCGGGTCGCGCAGTTCGAAGAGTCCTTCGCCGCCTTCGTCGGAGCCAGCCACGGCGTTGCCGTCTCCAGCTGCACCGCCGCCCTCCACCTGGGCCTGGTGCTCGCGGGCGTGGGCCCCGGGGACGAGGTCATCGTGCCCTCGTTGAGCTTCATCGCAACCACCAATGCTGTGCGCTACGTGGGGGCTCTCCCAGTGTTCGCCGACGTTGACCTGGCCACCGGGAATGTCACGGCGAGCACCATCCGGCCGCTGATCACCGAGCGCACCAGGGCCGTCATCGTCGTCCACCAGGGCGGAATGCCAGCCGACGTCGCGGACATCCGCGGGCTGGTGGCCGGCCGCGGCATCCTCGTGTTCGAGGACAGCGCATGCGCGGCGGGCTCGCGGTTCGGGGGTCATCCTGTCGGCCACGCGGCTGACCTGTCGGCGTGGAGCTTCCACCCGCGCAAGCTGCTCACGACGGGGGAGGGCGGGATGCTCACCACGGACGACGAGGAGGCGGCCGCCACGTTGCGCCGACTGCGTGAGCACGGGATGAACGTCAGCGCGGCGGCCCGGCATGCCGCCGGCTCCAGGATCGTCCTCGAGAGCTACCTGGAGGTCGGCTACAACTACCGGATGACCGACATTCAGGCCGCGGTCGGGCTGGTACAGCTGGGCAAGCTGCCGGAGATGGTCGCCAGGCGCCGGGCCGTCGTGGCCAACTACCGGGACGCCCTCGCGGACGTGCCGGGCTTGCTCCCGGTGGTGGAGCCCGAGGGTGCCGAGAGCAACTACCAGAGCTTCTGGGTGCGGCTCGAAGACGGCTGGCCGACGAGCCGTAACGACCTGCTTCAGGTCCTCGCCGACCAGGGCATCTCAGCACGTCGCGGGATCATGGCGGCGCACCTGGAACCCGCCTACGCAGAGTTCGCCGGGCTGGACCTGCCTAACACCCGGACGCTGACCGAGCGCTCGGTCATCCTGCCGGTGTTCCACAGCATCACCGACGAGGAGATCGCCAGGGTGGTCGACGCGCTGCGCGAGGCCTCGAAGTGACATCAAGGCCACACCCGCGAGCGGCTGCCAGGCGTGGTAACCCGCGCCATGCCGCGTCGCGGGTCCGGTCGTGACCGTCCCCGGCCTGGTCGTCATCGGGTCGGGCGGATTCGGTCGGGAGGCGGCCCGCGCCGCGCTCGACGGTGGCTTCCCCGGCGCCGTCCTCGGCTTCCTCGACGACGCCCCCGACAGGACCGGCACCAGGGTGGATGGCCTGCCCGTCCTCGGTCCGATCAGCCTGGCCGCGGAGTTGGGCGATGCCGTGTTCGTCGTCGCCACCGGGCGCCCCGACCAGTACACCTCCCGGCACTCGATCGTCCAGCGGCTAGGCCTGGACGACGATCGCTACGCACGGGTCGTGCATCCGAGGGCATCCCTGGCGGGTGACACCGCGCTGGGCTGCGGCTCGGTCGTGCTGGCGGGTGTGGTCGCCACCGCCGCAGTGACCATCGGCAGGCACGTGGCCCTCATGCCCAACGTCGTGCTGACCCACGACGTGGTTGTGGCCGAGTTCGCCACCATCGCCAGCTCGGTCGCGCTCGCCGGCGGCACCCGCGTCGACCAGGGCGCCTACCTGGGCACGGCCACATTGGTGCGCCAGGGCCTGACCATCGGCGAGTGGGCGATGACCGGCATGGGGGCCATGGTCCTGACCGACGTGCCAGCCCGCCGGCTGTGGTTCGGCGCCCCCGCCCGGGACCGCGGGGCCTCGCCTGCCGTCGGCTACCGGCCCGTGCGGACGCCGACCCTTGAGGGGGAAGCATGACGAGGACCGCAGACGTCGCGATCGTCGGTGGGGGGATCGTCGGGCTGGCCATGGCCCACGCCCTTCTCGAGCGCCACCCGGGGCTCGACGTCGTGGTGTTCGACAAGGAGCAGCACCTCGGCGAGCACGCGAGCGGGCGCAACAGCGGCGTGCTGCATGCC
The DNA here is from genome assembly GCA_963793175.1 of uncultured Actinomycetes bacterium. Lineage (GTDB taxonomy): Bacteria > Actinomycetota > Actinomycetes > S36-B12 > CAIYMF01 > Prado023. The sequence goes on along the minus strand of CAWBYT010000007.1, from coordinate 106,818 downwards.
GGCTTCTACTACGCCCCCGACTCGCTCAAGGCAGCTCTCACGCGGCGCGGGAACCAGCTGCTGCACGAGTTCGCGGATGCCCACGGGGTGCCGGTGCGCCGCTGTGGCAAGGTCGTGGTGACCACCGTCCGCCGACGAGCTGCCGGCGCTGCATCAGCTGCACGAGCGCGGCCTGGCCAACGGCGTCGACGTCCAGCTGATCGGCCCCGACGAGCTGCGCGACCTGGAACCGCTGGCGCAGACCGTGGGTGAGGCGCTGTGGTCTCCCACGACATCGGTCGCCGATCCGCACACGATGATCGAGGCGCTGGCCGCCCAGGTGCGTTCGGCCGGGGCACGGGTGGAGCTCGGATCGCCGGTCCAGTCCGGGGGCGTGGGCTGGCTCGTCGGTGGCGGGGCAGCGCTGGGACGTCGGCCATGTGGTCAACTCGGCCGGGCTGTACGCCGACGTGGTCGGGGGCTGGTACGGGTTCTGCGACGACTACGTCGTGCTGCCCTTCAAGGGCCTGTACTGGTACGGCAACTGGCCGGCCGGCCGGCTCCAGCGCCATGTCTACCCGGTGCCGGATCCGCAGAACCCCTTCCTCGGGGTCCACCTGACCGTGACCGCCAGCGGGGGCGTGAAGGTCGGGCCCACGGCCATCCCAGCGCTGTGGCGGGAGGACTACGGCGGGCTTGCCAACGCCCACGCATCGGAGATCCGCTCCACCCTGCGCCGCTACCCCGCCTTCCTGCGCAGCCCGCATCACGACGTCCCGGCGCTGGTCCGCTCCGAGGTGCCCAAGTACCTGCGCCGCCACCTTGTGATGCAGGCCAAGGCTCTCGTGCCGTCGCTGGATCCGGCCGACTTCCGGGTCAAGGGCAAGCCCGGCGTGCGCGCCCAGATGTGGTCCATCCCGGGCCGCCGGCTGGAGATGGACTTCGTTGTGCGCGGTGACGAGCACTCCACGCACCTGTTGAACGTGGTGTCCCCGGGGTGGACCAGCGCCCTGGCCGTCGCCGACCACGTGGTGACCAACATGGAGGGCGCAGGAGCCCTGTGATGCCGGCTCAGACCGGTGCGAGCACCCCGTCGACCTCGACGAACTGCTCGCCGGTGTCCGGGCACGCCCACGACCCATCGCCGGACGCCACCAGCGGCTTCCCGGCCCGGCCCGCCCAGCCGACCCGCCGGGCCGGGGTGCCCACGACGATCGCGTAGTCCGCCCACGTCCCTGGTGACCACCGACCCCGCCGCGACCATCGCGTACCGGCCGATCCGCACTCCGGGCAGCACGACCGATCGCGCCCCGATCGAGGCGCCGTCGTCGATGACCACGCCCTCGGCCGTCCAGTCAGCGTCCCTCTTGAGCTCCCCGTCGGGGGTGCTCGAGCGGGGGTACCGGTCGTTGGTGAGCACCACCGCGGGGCCGATGAACACGTCGTTGCCGATCCGGGACGGCTTGAACAGCAGCGCGTTGGTCTGGACCTTCACCCGGTCGCCGATGATGACGTCGTCCTCGATGTAGACCCCCCGCCCCACGATGCAGCCCTCGCCGAGCACCGCCCCCGCCCGGACGTTGGTCAGACCCCAGATGGCGCTCCCGGCGCCGATCTGGGCGCCGTCGTCCACCTCGGCCGTCGGGGCGATCCGGACGTCCTCACGATCGGGCTGACTGCTCATGCCCGCATTATCGGTCTGGGCCGCAGGCATCCGGGAGGTGGGGCCGAGCTGATCAGGCCAGGCGCCGGATCGCGCTGAGGCGTTCCGGGACGGGCAGCACCTGGAGGGCGTCTGCCAGGACCTGGCGGCTCACCAAGCGGACGATCACCAGGTGGGTGACGGCGATGGTCATCGCCGATCAGGGCGAGGGCCAGAAGCCGGGGCAGCCCAGAAGTCACTTCTAGGACGCCGAGCCCGGCCAGGGCCGACCCCGCGACCGGAAGCATGTCGAGGAGGAAGGTCCCCGCAAGACTTCCCGGCGAGATCCCGATCAGGCGGCCGACCAGGAACCACCGCGCGACGGTGGCGACCAGGGCGACAACCACGAAACCCGAAGCCACGTAGGTCAACCCGTACGGTGCCAGGACGAACGTCGTGCTGATCGTCAGGAGGTCGATCACCAGCGCGTAGGCGAACCACCGCCCGGGCGCTCCGACTCCGTAGTGCAGCCCGTGGTCGATCATCGCGCCCAGCACGAGGATCGCGGCTACGGCCAGGGCCTGGGCCACCGGCACACTCTCCTCCCACCCAGGACCGAAGATCATCGGAACCAGCAGGGGTGCGGCCACGGCCACCAGGGTCAGCAGGGCGCCACCGCCGCGTACCCGATGCGCAGAGCGCCTCAGGTAGCCGGCGCGCAGCCGGTCCCGGGACTCCCGGACCTTGGCGAAGACGACCGTGGACACCGGGACGAGGGCCGTGGCGCCCACATCCTGGGCGACCTGCACGAGTCGCTGGGCGATGCTCAGGAAGCCGAGCGCTGCCGGTCCCAGGGCATGCGAGATGATCGCGGCCTCACCGGCGACTCGCATCGTGGCCACGACGTCTACTGCGACCACCTGGCCGCCGAACCGGGCCATGGTCCGGAACATAGTTCCTGAGAACTCACGGGTGGGACGCCACCGGGCCGCCCGCCACGCCAAGACGGCCATGACAGCCTGCGACACCAGGAGCTGAGCCACGAGGGCCCAGGCGCCGGTGTGCGCAAGGGCCAGCACGACCGCCACCACCTGTGCCACCACCGCGGCGATCGTCGCCTGAACTGCTATCAGCTTGAACTGCATTCGACGCCGGAGGAGTGCCGTGGGGACGGAGGCAAGGACCGTCAGCAGGACGGACAACGACATGGCGCGCAGGACGTCCGTAGAGCCCTCGATGTTGAAGGCGGCGGCCAGCAGTGGTGCCAGGAAGGCCATTCCGCCCGCGAGGACGACCCCGGCGACCACCGAGAACCAGAAGCCGGTGCTGAGCGTGCGGGAGTCCACCTGATCGGCCTGCACGATGTAGGTCGAGAGGCCGAGGTCGGCCAGCAGAAGGACGAGCGGCGTGATGGTCGCCGCGGCGGCCACGACACCGAAGTCCTCCGGCGAGATCAGTCGGGTGAGGATCGCGATGGTCACGAACCCCGACAGGCGTACGACCCACTTCTGAGCGGTCAGCCACAGGGCGCCAACGGCGGCAGAACGGCCCAAGGGCTCCGTGACCGCCTCGGCTGCAGCGGCGACGCTGGCCGCCATGCGTTCGTCCGCGAGTCCGCCAGGGCCTTCTCCCGCCCTCGGCGATGTCACGTCGCCTCCTCCGCGCAACTCTCCAGGACTGTCTGAGGCAAGCGAGTCCTCGGGGCCCGGGAGCGTGCGTGCCGCCACGGAGGTCCTTCTCATCTGATGGTCGACCAACTCGCCTGACGCTCGAACGATGTCGATTCGGCGAGGGTACCCGCCGTAGGCGGTTTGTCCGAATCCACGACCCCCGGCCGGCCGGCGCTGGGCGGTCGGAGAGCATGGCACACTTCTCCCTTGGGACCTTTTGTCCTGATTCCAGTTGGGTGGTGCCGGGAGGCGCCGGACGTACAAGTGGGGATTCCGTTGTCGGATCAGAATGACGCTACGCCCGAGAAGTACGGCGTGGCCGTGGTGGGAGCGGGCTACTGGGGCCCGAACCTCGTGCGCAACTTCGCGGCCAGCCCGGACTGGGACCTGCGCTGGGTCGTGGACCTCGACGAGGCTCGTGCCGAGCGGATCGCGGAGACCGCCGGCGCGCGGACGACGACTGACCTGGAGGTCGCGCTCGCCGATCCCGATGTGCATGCCATCGCGATCGCCACGCCTGCCAGCACGCACGCGGCGATCGCACTGCGCGCCATCGAGGCCGGCCGCCACGTCCTCGTGGAGAAGCCTCTCGCTAGCACCTATGCGGCCGGCGAGCAGATCGTGGCCGCCGCGGAGGCGGCCGGTGTGGCCGTCATGTGCGACCACACGTTCTGCTACACGCCGACCGTGGAGTTCCTGAAGTCCATCGTCGACGACGGGACGCTCGGCGACGTCCAGTTCTTCGATTCCGTGCGGATCAACCTCGGCCTCGTGCAGAGCGACATCGACGTGCTGTGGGACCTCGCGCCGCACGACCTGTCGATCCTGGACTACGTGCTTCCCGACGGGCTGCGTCCGGTCGCCGTGGCCGCCCACGGCGCCGACCCGATCGGCGCAGGCCAGGACTGCGTGGCCTACCTGACGCTGCAGCTGCCGGGCGGGGCTATCGCACACGTGCACGTCAACTGGCTGAGCCCCATCAAGGTCCGCATGACCATGATCGGCGGATCCCGGCGCACAGCGCTGTGGGACGACATGAACCCGGTGACCCGCGTTTCGGTCTTCGACCGTGGGGTGGACCTCATGCCCCAGGACGAGCTCGACCTCGAGACCCGCACGCGCAGCAAGGTGGCCTACCGCACCGGCGACATGCACGCACCCGCGCTGTCGGGTCGGGAGGCGCTCGCCGCGATGGTCGCCGAGTTCGCGGCCGCGATCCGCGAGGGGCGCCCACCGCGCACCGATGGCCGCGCCGGTCTTCGGGTGCTCGACATCCTGGAGGCGGCAAGCCACAGCCTCGCTTTCAAGGGCGCAGTCGTGCCCTTGCGGACCGGAAGGAGCTGACCATGACCGGACAGCCAACGAACGCATCCGTCCCCGTGATCGGGTCGACATTCCTCGTCACCGGCGGGGCGGGGACCATCGGCAGCCACGTGGTCGACCTGCTGGCCGAGGGTGGGGCCAAGAAGGTCGTCGTGATCGATGACCTGACCCGCGGCCGCAAGGCGAACCTGGAGCGGGCCTTCGCGACCGGGGTCGTGGAGCTGGTCGAGGGTGACATCCGCGACATCGGGCTCGTGCGGGAGGTGACCGCCGGGGCCGACGCGGTGTTCCACCTGGCCGCGATCCGGATCACGCAGTGCGCCGAGGACCCGCGCCTGGCCCACGAGGTCCTGTCCACGGGCACCTTCAACGTCATCGAGGCCGCCCAGCAGGCCGGAGTCCGCAAGGTCGTGGCCTCGAGCTCGGCCTCGATCTACGGCCTGGCCGAGGAGTTCCCCACCACGGAGAAGCACCACCCGTGGGCGAACGACACGATCTACGGCGCCGCCAAGGTCTACAACGAGGGACTGCTGCGCAGCTTCCATGCGATGACCGGCCTTGACTACGTCGCTCTGCGGTACTTCAACGTCTATGGCCCACGGATGGACGTCCACGGCGTCTACACCGAGGTGTTGATCCGGTGGATGGAGCGCATGGTTGCCGGGCAGCCGCCACTGGTCCTCGGCGACGGCACGCAGACGATGGACTTCGTGGACGTGCGCGACATCGCGCGCGCCAATGTCCTTGCCCTCACCACCCCGGTCACCGACCGCGTGTACAACATCGCCTCGCACCGCGAGACGAGCCTGCTGGAGCTGGCCCAGCTCCTGGCGGCAGCCATGGACAGGTCCGACCTCGAGCCGGAGTTCGGGCCCGCGCGCAAGGTGAACCCGGTGAGTCGTCGGCTGGCCGACATCACTGCCGCGGAACTGGACCTGGGATGGACCCCGTCCATCCCGCTGGAGCAGGGCCTGCGCGACCTGGTGGCCTGGTGGTCCGAGCAGTAGGCGGGCGCGACGCCCGGCCTGACGGTCGGACATGAAGATCCTCGTCTTTCCCCATGCGATGGAGCTGGGGGGGTCTCAGCTCAACGCGATCGAGATAGCTGCAGCTGTCCGTGACCTCGGCCACGAGGTGGGTATCGTCTCCGAGGCCGGTCCTCTGGTGGAGCGCGTGCATGCACTCGGCCTGAGGCACCATCCCCTCGTCGAGAGGACTGGCATCCGGCCTTCGTGGCGTGTGGTGACGCAGTTGCGTTCGATCGTCCGTGATCAGGGATACAAGGTGGTCCACGGCTATGAATGGCCTCCCGCGATGGAGGCTGCCCTGGGTCCCGGCCGCCACGATGCCCACGTTGTTTGCACGATCATGTCCATGTCGGTAGCGCCGTTTCTCCCCAAGTCGATGCCGCTCGCCGTGGGCACCCGTCAGATCGCCCGGGATGCCGTCTCCATTGGCTTCCGTGATGTGTCAGTCATCGAGCCCCCAGTGGACGTCGTCCAGAATGCGCCCGGGGCTGTTGCGCCGCTCAGCCGAGCGGATTGGAACATCTGCTCCGACGCCCTCCTGATGGTGAGCGTGAGTCGGCTGGTGCCTGAGCTGAAGCTCGAGGGGCTCCTCTCGGCTTGCGACGCCATCGCAAGGCTCAACCAGACGGGTACCCACATTCACCTCATGGTGGTCGGCGATGGGCCTTCACGCCCTGACGTGACGACGGCGGCGCACGCTGCCAATGCGGTCGCCGGCCATGAGGTGGTACACCTAGTCGGCGCCCTGGACGAGCCTCGCCCCGCCTACGCGGCCGGTGACATCCTGATAGGCATGGGGGGCTCCGCCGTCCGATGCCTGGCGTTCGCCAAGCCGCTGATCGTTCAGGGAGAGCGCGGCTTCTGGCAGGGCGTTACCCCGGACACGCTCGGTACGTTCCTGGAGGGGGGATGGTACGGGTTGGGCGAGCCGGGTGAGGGCAGGGCCGAGGGGGCGGTCCGCCTGGTCTCCGAGGTCCAGAGGATGGCCGATGAGCGTCGCCGCTTGGACCTCGGGACCTGGGGTCGTGACCTGGCAGTGCGTAGGTTCTCCCTGCCGGGCGCCGGCAAGCTGCAGGAGGAGATCTACCGACGGGCGATCGACGAATCCCGCTTCGTACCCCGCGCAGAGCTAGTGGAGTCTGCCAGCCGGGCGATGTTCCGCTCCCAGACCCGGAGGGTCCGCGCGAAGTTGGGGCAGGTGGCCAGTGACGACTTCAACGCGGTGGCTGGTCTGAGTCAGCCGACCCATCGCGGCGCGCCCTGAAGTTGGCCACGTGGGCATCCAGCTCGTCGACCCGGTGGGCCCAGGAGTGGCGGCTGTGCGAACCCCCATCTCTGCTCGTCCTCTTCGAGAGTCCGCTGTTGGGCAAGGAATCGCACGGCTGCCACGTACTCCCGCGGCGACGCACAGATCCGCAAGTGACGTCCGACCGCGTCGGCACCCAGGTGCTTGGCCATGTCCTCTTCGATCCATCTGCTCGCCGGCAAGTCACTCGAGACAACAGGCAGACCAGCGCCGAGGTATTCGAGCGTCTTCAGCGGGAAGGATGCGCGGTTGAACTCGCTGTCTGCGTACGGGGTGATGCCGACATCGACAGTGGCCAAGTGCTGGGGCACCTCCTCGGCCGGCACTCTGCCGATGTGCCTCACGGTGCTTCGTCGCACCAAGCTGTCCAAGCGTTCGGGCTCCCACCTAGGGTCGGTCGGACCCACCAGGAGGAGTCGGATGCCCGCATCTGCCAAGCTCTCAAGGATTCGCAGATCGATCCTTGAGGAGAGTTGACCGACCACACCAACCAGGGGTGACTCTCCGGGCATGCGCCGGGGTCGGTGGGTGGGGTTGGCGATCATCTCCTCCGGCAGCGGGGCGCAGCCGTTGCGGAGAACGTGAGGTTCGGCGCCCAGACGCCGCCATCGCTCCGCGAGTTCGGGAGAGACGGCCAGAACTACATCAGCACGAGCCAAGGCCTTTCGTTCCTGGCGTGCCAGCCACTTCGCCGAGAGGCCCATGAGTTCGGCCCCAGCTACGTAGTCATCAGTGCCGAGCAGCACTTCGACTGCGCCGTCGCCCCAGCGCTGTGTGGTTGGATCCAGATAGGAGTAGACCACTGCCTCCGGCCGACCACCGAGTTGGGACAGCACCCTCCGCACCTGGAGTTGCCTCAGGGGGGAGGGTAGGGCGCGCAGGATCGGGCGACTTCCGAAGGGCACCGAGGCCGGGCTGACTCGCAGGACGAGCGGGTCCTGGCGAACTACTGTCACCCCGCCGAGCTCAGCAGGCAGCCACCTCCCGCCGGGCCGGAGAGGAGAGACGGACGAGTCGACCCAGACCACGGGTCGTTTGAAGGCCATCACCAGCTGTCGATCAGTGCCCTGGACGGCGTTCCAGTCCACGCCAGCGAACCACACCACACACGCGACCGAGCTCGCGTTCCGAGGTTCGCATCAAGCGTGTCTGCCTTCCGTGCCCCTCCGCTGCATGGGTCGAGGGTCGCATGGGGTGCGGATAGGGTCCAGTTCCAGGGCGAGTCTGAACGGGCACCTCCTGTGATCTGTGGTGTCAATTTCCGGGTAGGGTCGCCATGCGAGAAGGGATTCGCCGCGGCAGGTCCTCCACGCGTCAGGCTAGACAGCAGCTCACGCATCAGATCAGGACTGGCCTGGGCCAGGTGCTCGGACACGAACTGCTCAGGGTCGATACTTCGAACAGCGGTCATCGTGGAAGTCCTGTTCGAGCCGGTTATGAACACACTCGAAGAATCACGCGATGACCGCCTTCATCTCGGAAGCGACACGGTAACCGGGCTACCCGAGCTCAGAGATGATGGATTCGGCTTCGGCGCCGGCGTGACTCGCCTTACACCTGACACCCCTGAGGTTGTCCTGAGGTGGCCACTCTGGCCCGCAGCAGACCCGCCGCAGGGACAACCCCCGAGCTGATCGCACGCCAGACACTCAAGCGCCTCGCCCGACGCCACGTCACGCTCACTGAGGAGGCCGACGTCATCGACGTCCAGCTCGAGACGCTCGTCCGCGCCGTCAACCCCACCCTGCTCTCGCTACGCGGCGTCGGAGTCGTCACCGCCGCGACCCTGCTGGTCGCCGCCGGGGACAACCCGGAACGGCTCAACAGCCGGGCGACATTCGCCGCGTTGTGCGGGGTCGCACCGATCCCCGCCTCGTCGGGGCAGCGGACCCGCCACCGGCTCTCTCGCGGCGGCAACCGGCAAGCCAACAACGCGCTGCACCGGATCGTGCTGCTGCGGATGCGACATCAGGAGCCACGAACCATGGCGTACTTCGACAAGCGCCGAGGCCAGGGACTCACCGACCGCGACATCGTCCGCTGCCTGAAACGCCACATCGCCAACGAGGTCTACCGGGCAGTCATCAGCCCTGCACTCGCCGACGCGCCCGGCCACCACCTACGACACCGACGACAGGACGCGGGAATCCCCATCACCGTGCTCGCCGCCACCCTCGGTGTCCCCTACCAGCGCCTCCGACGACTCGAGATCGGCACCCGCGCCGACCCCGAACTCGAACACCTCGCCAACGCCGCGCTCGACCAGGCCGCCACCCAAAACGCCGCTTGACACCAATAGGAGCATCCACTCTGCCGGACGCACTTCGGGCTCGGATGTCGCCCGCGGTGGCCTCCCGCGAGTGGTCTTCTGGCGGGTGACGGTTGCGAGAGGATAGGCGCCCGTGGTCAGGGGGATCGATGTGGGGCTAATGTCCCGTGCATGTGGAACCGAGGACGGGCCGGAGCCGCGATCCGGCTCGACATCTCAAGGGGGGCCTTCCTCGTGATCGCCCTGCTGGGCGCGCTGCTCGCAACCATGGTCCTGCCGACCACCGACGCGGCGCAAGTGGACCCAAGCACGCGGATTATTCTCGGATCCGCAGTGCCGGCGACTCGGGCAGCCCCCGATGCTCGCGCAGTGGAGGTCGGCGTTCGCGTGCGGGCGACGATGCCTGGCGCGATCCTTGCGTTGCGCTACTACCGCGGTAGAGGTAACGACGGCACTCACGTAGGCAGCGTGTGGTCAGGCAAAGGTGAGCTGCTCGCGCGGGCGACCTACTCTGACACGGGCTTGGGGTGGCAGAAGGTCACCTTGAGCACACCGCTGCTCATCGCCGCCGGTCAGGAGTTTATTGTCTCCTACCATGCTCCTCAGGGCCACTACGCTGCTACAAGGAATGCATTCCCTCGTTCGAAGGCGGTCGGCCCATTGACATTGCCCAAGGGTGCAGGTGTGTACCGGTATGGGGAAAGCGGCTTTCCACGGCAGACCTACAAGAACACCAACTACTGGGTCGATCTGGACTTTAGGCCGGGCTTCTCCGGTGGGGTGCCGCCGGAATCCTCAGATCGCCGACCCAGCCTGAGCCGGCACAACCGCGGCCCTCACTGTCTGACACTCAAGCCACTTCCCCGACGGGATTCGGATCCAGTTCCTGGATCGGATTGCCTACGATCCCTTGGGAGGGCGGCCCCAACTACTGGAGGCAATTCAGCGCCGCCCGCGCGGCTCATTGGGACGATCCCTCCTTCTTCCCGATCATCCTCTGGTGGGGTGGCATCACCTCGGACAGCGACGCGGCGTTCGATCGGTCCGTGGGGGTCAACACCTACACTCAGATGTGGGAGGGGACGGACTTTTCCCTCTTTACTCGCAACAACATGTTCTGGATCGGCGAGCCCTCAACGCTACGTTCACAGATGACAGCGCCAATTGGCCCGGCAGTTTCTTAGACGACGAAGTTGATGGGCGCTTCACTCCAGGGGAGGGACGCACTACCTCAGGGCACTCGTAGACCGAGCACACGGATGGGCGATTCAAGTACGCGAACTATTCGCCGATGGTGCTCGGGACAGACATGACGGACGCGGATGCCAACGCCTACATCAACGACTTCACAGACGTAGTTTCCGCTGACATGTACTTCTACACAGTCCCGTTCTGCGATTGGCAGCCTTTCAGGAATTTCTACGTCGTGCCCATCCTGGAGTCGAACTGCCGAACGGCCTCGAGTTACGGAAAGACAATGGACTCGCTTCGCATCCGGACTCGGCGGATGGAAGCCTGCAGCCCCTGTGGCAGTTCATTGAGAACGCGTCTGGTTCGCCCTGTGAGATCCCTTGGTATTGATTTAACCTGGCCAACTGAAGGGTGCAGTCATGAACTCCGTAATCCATGAAGCAAGAGGAATAGCGTATTTCAACCAGATCCTGAATGGACCATGCGGATCGGGCAATGTTGTCCGCTCTGTTGGCACCGGCTTGCTCCCGTGCGCAGCGACGCAGGTTGAGGCGATGAGGAGGTCAACACTCAGATCCAAGAGCTTGCGAAAATAATCAATACGCAATCCTACCGTCATTCCTTTGGTACGAGCGTTGATACGATGCTAAAGGCAGATGATACTTATGCATACCTATTTGCCATGGTGGATGGGGCAAGCAAACCCGGGACACCACCTTTACACTGCCTCCGAATGTGCGAGGGCGTAACGTCGAGGTTTTGTTCGAAGACCGGACCTTGCGTGCTGACGTATTGGGTCGATTCACTGACGAATTTGCAGTGACGAATTCACCTATCACATTTACAATAGTATCGCCGGCTGAATGGCCGCCGCCCTGTCGCTGACATGGGTGGTCCTTCGCTCTTGAGCGGGGTGTCTTGAGGTAGTTGGGGCTCGTGGCCTCTCATGCTGTTGGTCTCTCACAACTTCCAGCGGAAGAGACCACGAGCATGGATGAGCCTACGTCGCTGTTGTTCGGCCTGATCGAGTTCGAGGTGGTCGATGTCGACCGACTCGAGGCTCGGGCGTCCAGGTGGTCATCGAGGTGATCGCTGCTCGAGGCGGGCTGTCCGGGCTGCGGGGTGCTGTCGGCGCGGGTGAAGGACCGGCCGCTGGTCCGGGTCAAGGACCTGCCGGCGTGCGGTCAGCGCACGCAGGTGTGGTGGCGCAAACGGCGGCTGGCGTGCACTGAGCGGGCCTGTCCGGTGGGCTCGTTCACGCAGACCAGCACGGCGATCCGGCCGCGGGCTCGGCTGTCGGCCCGGCTGCGGGAGGGGCTGGCCCGCTCGATCGCCGGGTCGAACCGGTCGGTGGCCGAGGTCGCCCGCGAGCACGACGTCGGCTGGCACACCGCCCACGGGGCGCTGATCGCCGCGGCCGCGGGCTGGCTGCCGGAGCCCGGAACCGACCACGGTGTTGGGCATCGACGAGACCAGGGCCCGGTCGGTGCGGTGGATCCGGGCCGGAGGCCGGCTGGCGCCGTTCGGACCCGTGGATGACCTCGTTCGTCAACGCCGACCCGCACGCGCCGGGACGGCTGCTGGGGCTGGCCCCAGGGCGCACCGGGGCGTGTGTGAAGGGCTGGCTGGCCGCGCAGACCCCAGAGTTCCGGGCCGGCATCGCGGTGGTGGTGATCGACCCCAGCGCCCCGTACGCGTCGGGGATCCGCGCCGCCCTGCCCGATGCGCTGATCGCCGTCGACCACTTCCACCTGGTCCAGCTGGGCAACCAGATGGTCACCGACGTGCGTCAGCGGGTGGCCCGCGAGCAGCTCGGCCGCCGCGGCCGGGCCACCGACGGGCCGTGGGCGCACCGGCGGATGCTGCTCACCGCCGGCGACCGGCTCTCCGCCCGGCAGCTGGCCCGCCTGGGCCGGGTGCTGGATGCCGATGATCCGACCCAGGAGATCGGCGCCGCGTGGGCGTGCAAGGAGCTGCTCCGCCTGGCCCTGCAGGCCCGCGACCCGTGGGACATCCGCGACCGGATGTGGCGGTTCCACACCGCCTGCGCCGACGCCGACATGCCCGAGACCACCCGGCTCGGCGACCACGGTGGACACCTGGTGGCCGCACATCCTGGTGTTCCTGCAGCTGCGGGTCACGAACGCCCGGACCGAGGGCTTCAACCGGATCATCAAGCAGGTCAAGCGCGTCGGCTGCGGCTTCCGCAACATGGACAACTACGAACGCCGCATACTGGCCCACATCGCGCTCACCCGAGCCGCGTCACCAGCAGCATGAACAGGCCACGCCCCGCCGAAAACCGAAGAGCCCTCAAAGTCGGGGAGCCCTCATACCTCGGCGGCGCATCCGCCGCCGCCGCCCTGCCAACCGACTTGCCCGGGTGTCCCACCGAGGGGCCTATTACGAAGACCCGGGGTTGGGGGATATGCCCAAGCGTCCCGAATGGCAACACCTGTGCCAGGGCCAGTGACCCCCCGGGTCTCAAGCACCAGCCAGTCCCGACTCGGAATGGGGCGCTTGCGCGGGCGGAAGTTTCTGCTGGGCCGCTGGCCAGACATTCCTTGCGACGCCAGGTAGTGCTTGGACGTACCCCGGCCGACGCAGGCGAAGGCCGAGTTCAAGGAGCACCAACAGCCCGTAGAGGACGGCGCGCGGAGCCGAATGACAGCTCGCGTAGTAACGGAGCTTGTTCGTCGCCACCAAAGCCACGAAATTGGCAGGCCGCCCCGACCCGCCCTCAGCGTGACAAGCAGTGGCAGTAGGCGCGAAGGAGATGCGGAACCCCGCATTGCGCGCACGGGCCATGTAGTCGACCTCTTCTGAGAAGAGGAAGTAGTCCTCGTTCCATGCGCCAACCGCCGCCAAGCAGTCGCGGTGGATCATTACGGCAGCGCCGGTTGCCCACTCGATCGAACTTGGGGCAATGTAGCGTCGGCGGTCTCGGATTACTTCGGGAAGGCGAGCTGGCCGCCCCGGCACATGATCACCAAGCAGAGCCTCGCCGAGCTGCCCAAGGATGCTGGGCTCTCGGCGTAGGGATCTGGCAACGGAGCCTCCATCGCCGACGAGTCGCGGGACAGCTATTCCGTGGCTCGCGGAGACCTCGTCCCAAAGCACTGAGATGGCTCCAGGCTCGAAAGTGATGTCGGGATTGCAGACGAGAATTGCATCAGCTCCTCCGAGTTGATCGGCTCCCACGTTGATCGCCCGCGAGTAACCACCATTGACTCCCGTGGCGATGCATCGGACCCCCAAGGCACCACAACGCGCAACGGTGTCGTCCGCCGACGCGTTGTCGACAACGACGACATCGAGGTTGATGCCCGGTGCGGCAACCCGGCAGTGACTCAATCAAGCGCGGGCAAGTGTCGGGCGGAGTTGTAGGCGACGATCACAACGCCCACCTTTGGCCCGCCCGCGAAAGTCGGGGGGACCGTTGTCTGGTTCATCAAGGGGCGCGCACTCCTCTGGGATCGGGTGCTGTGACCAGCACGCGCCAGCGAGGCTAGCGATCAAGCACTGTGTTCCCACGAACATGGGAAACGAGAATGAGTCGAAGGTGAACGTGCAGGCGACCGAGGCGAGAGCCGCTGCGGCCACACGCTGCGCAGAGCCACTGCACCTGCCGGTCAGCATTCGGCGCCGGACGCTCAGCGCTATTGTCAACCGGAAGAAGGAGGAAGACGAGAAGGGCAACGAGCCCAATGAAGCCGAGGTCGATGAGGTGGATAGGTACTGGTTGTCGAGTATCTCCAGCGCGGTTCGGGAACAAAATGCCCTGGCCCTTGACCGAGCCAGTGTGAGCCTGCGATCTCCCGAGCAACGAGGGCATAGTCATCGGTCCGGGCATTCACTGAGGTGTCCGCCCCGGTGCTACCCGCAACGAAGAAGTCCAGCATCGTCCGGAAGTAGCCCGGGACGCCCAGGAAGACTGCAACCAGCCCGATCGGCAGGAGCAGGATTCCAAACGCACGATCCCTCGACAGGGATTAGGGCGAGCAGGACTGCGACGGCGATGACCAATCCGACGACCGCCGAACGCGACACCGAGATGACCGCAGCGCTCGCGATCAGGACCGTCGGCCCCCAACGGCGCCAAGTGATGACTGCTCGCTGAACCGAGCCACCCAGAGCGCAATGGCAGCATCATCGCGCCACCACGCCCAACTCGATAGGGTGGATGGCTGTTCCCGACACGCGTCTAGGCCGTTGCGCGCCTGATTCACCGCTGAATCCCCATTCAACTCGAACCCGGGGAGCATGCGCAGGTACGGTGAAAGGTCCACATGGACGCTGAATTGGAGCAAGGCCACGAAAGCGCAGAACGACGCCGCAAGGACAGCGACGCGTACCACCCTGCGCAATCCCATCCTGGTCCGGATTCCATCGGCGGCGATGAAGGCCACGCCCGTCATCATCGCCAGCTGGATCAACCAGCGGTCGCCCGCAGCTGGACCCTCGGTGTCTGCACATAGACGCTCATGAGTGCATAGGAGACCAAGGACGAGACCCACAGCAGGGCGAAGCCCAACCTGATCGGATTTCGGCGAGCGAGCGGATTGTAAAGCCCGAAGGCAACAGCGGAGATCCAGACACCCAGCGCCGCAAGACCGATCAGGGACGCGAGATAGCCATTCGCGCCAACCGCCTTTAAGACGCTGTTGGAGGGAAAGACGAAGAGGGCGATGGTGAACGCCTGGGTGAGGCGAACGGCGGTTTCCTCGCTCGGAGGCGGGGCAGCCGCACTGGTGGGGCTTCCGAAGCCGTCGCCAGCCGAGACGGCGGGTATCGCCGCGACAAGTCACCGGGTCGCCGGAGCGTGACCATCGGCTGGTCCATTCGTGTTCAGTCGGCTGTGGCGAGGGCTCGGCGCCGGCCATTCCGCGCTGGGGCGTGGCTCCCCCGCTGGATTCCCAGCGCTCAGAGGCACGCGGGCCCGATCTGTCTGAGGCGCCTTGGCCACGGTTCGGCTCGGCTCGTCCCACCCCGTTGAGCTTTGCTCTTCGAGACTCCCGGGTCGCCAGCACCTCGGTGTGCTCGCGTCGCGCTGCTTCGCCCGACCCGCAGGTCGGGCGGCACGCTCGGCCCGGTACTGATCAGTGCCGTCAGCGCGGAGATGAGTGCGAAGAGGACGATGGCCCCCAGGAGGCCCACGGCGAGGGCGGAGCGCACGCTCCCGGAGGTCTGCAACTTGGGCGGAGTGGTCGGCTCAACGGGCAGCGCACCGACCATGTAGTACTCGGCGACGCCCTGTTCCCTCTGGACAGCAGTCAGTTGGGCCTCGACGGCGCGCGTGAGGGCGGCCCGCGTCTCAGAGACCTGCTTCGCCGAGCTGCCGAAGGCTGTGATGAGGAGTTCGGGTCTGGCGGCTCCGTAGCTCAGCGCACCGGCGACTTCGAAGTTGGGATCGAGTCCCTTCGCAAGGAAGCTCTCCCTGGTGGCATCGCTGCTCAAGCGAGATGACACGACCCCGACGATCAGGCTGGGGTCCCCGCTGAAGGGGTTGTACGAGTCGACCGAGGCCAGCTCGGGCGACTTCTCAAGGTCAGCCTTGCTCGGCGCATAGCGGGGCTGGAGGATGACGACGCTGGACGTCTGCTTGTAGAGCGGAGGCATCCCGAACAGGACGAATGCCATTCCCGCGACGGTGGCAATCAGGACGCCCAACACGACGAGCTTGTGGCTGAACAGCGTCCTCAAGAGTGCCAGGAAATCCATCTTCGAGCCCCCTGTGCGTAATTCCCGACCCGACCCAAGAGCCCGAGTGTGAATGGGCCCCCATTGAGGCCGCAACGAGCCGAATTCTACCCCCAGCCCGCGAGCACTCCACACGCCCTCATGCCCGCTCTAGCCTCTCGAGCTGTCGTCCCGCTCCCAGATTGCGTCTCTGCGCCGCACCGGGAGCCTGGCTCCACCGGCGAATCCGGCATAAACAACCGCGTTGACCACCGCACGCGGGGAACTGCCGTCCGCACCAGATCTGGGAGGGCTCCGACCTGGGTGCTGTCCCTCTCGCTGGAATCCTGCGCCCCTGCTCCGAGTTCGCCGGGGGCCGGATCGGCCTTGCCCCGCTGAGCCCTGCGCAGGACGCCAATGAGGCTCTTGCTGTTCCTGGGGGTTGTCACGACGACCGGATCGGTGTCGACGACAAGGAGCTCCCCCTCCGCCAACAGCCGATCGATGAAAAGGTCATCGCCGACAAGGTCGGGGAACTCGTCGAACCGGGCTCGACCCGTCTCAGACAGTCCGTACACCCCTGCGCCCCATGCATGACCGGCCATCGACGGCATCGCACTTCGCGCCTCGAAGTAGCGCCTGACCGGCCAGGATGCCCCTTGAGTGTCGTAACGAAAGGGTGGGCGAGCCGCCACAGCACCGGATCCCAGGGCCGTGAGCGTGTCCGCTGCTGCTGCCGCAGTGATGCGCACGTCCCCGTCGACGTAGAGCCTTGGCATGGAGGTCGCCGCGGCCTCTCCCAAGCGCAGGGCAGCTGCCTTCGACGCGATGGGCGTCTCCAGAACGAGTGCGCCCGGGGCCGCAGTCCGGGCGACCTGGGCGGTCTGGTCGCTGCAGCCATTGGCCACCACGATGAGCTCGACGCCCTGCTCGGTCAGTGGCGCCAGGGCGCGAAGGGTCTCCCCGATGACGGTTGCCTCGTTGTGGGCCGGAACGAGGATGGACCCCGGCCGCTGGGCATCGTCGCCATCAAACGGCTCCGTCCGTCGGACGCATTCGGCGGTTCTCGGCACGCTGCGGGACCCAGCCCGCGAGCCGAACCTCACGCCCCTGGCGGGGAGCTGAGGGTGCGGCATCCGACTGTTGTAGCAGACCTTGCTGTCCCCCGAATTGTCCCCCCCTCGGGTAGCTCCGATCACTGGGATTGCATGTGGCGGCGGACCGTGGGAACCACCGTATGATGCGGGCCTTCGGGTTGAAAAGCCCGGTTCCTTCGGGTTTGGTCTAGCTCGGGGAATTGGCGAGGTTCGCATTGGAGAGCCCATGGAACAAGCTGTGCTAGAGCGAGTTCGGATCTGTGGCGTCGAGTTCGATGACCTGGATCCGGCCGGTGTGCTGCGCGTCCTGGTCGACAGCATCTCCGCCGGGCGCGGCGGCTGGATCGTCACGCCCAACGTTGACATCCTGCGTCAGATCGCCTCCGATCCGGAGATGGCCCAACTGGTCAGTGGAGCGACCCTGGTCATCGTTGACGGCGCTCCCATCCAGTGGGCCGGGCGCATCGCTGGTCGGGGACACGTCAACCGGGCACCGGGAGCGTCGTTGGCGCTCCCCCTTGCCAGTGCGGCCCGCGACCTCGGGGTCCCGCTGCTCCTGCTGGGAGGTCGGCCGGGGGCTGGCGAGCAGGCCGCCGCGAACCTGGCGGAAGGGCTTCCGGGGCTTCGGGTCGACCACCACTGCCCTGACTTCGGATTCGAAGCGGACCGAGCGAAGTGGGACGCGGTGCGCGGGGCTGTTGGCGACAACACCGGCGGCATCGTGCTCTGCGGCTTCGGCTACCCGAAGCAGGAGAGACTCATGAGCGCCCTGCATCGTGAGTTTCCGGACACCTGGTTCCTGGGGGTCGGTGGGACTATCGACTTCCTGGCCGGCTTCGTCCCTCGGGCACCGGAGTGGGTCCAACAGGTGGGCTTCGAGTGGATGTACCGCCTCGCCGTTGAGCCCAAGCGACTGGCCCGCCGCTACCTGGTCGACGGACTGCCCTTCGCCTGGCGATTGATGGTCTGGGCCGCCAGGGAGCGGCAGCAGACGGCGTACGGCCGCCGGACGCTTCAGGCCAGGCCGGCCGCGAGGCAGGTCGTAGCCGCCGACTTGGCGGGGTCGATCGCCCGACGCGTCGAAGTCATCGACCTGGATAGAAGGACGGTCACGGTCTCGAGCGACGGCCCTGGCCGCCGGCCGGCGATCGAGCTGGGCTTCACCGATTTCCTGACCCAACCGCCCCCCACTCCGGATCGGTCCGACGAACCCGACAAGTCCGACCAGAATGCGGTCGAGCGAGTGATCGACCTGCGGGAGAAAGCAGCCGTCATCGACCAGGGCGAAGAGGAACAAGTCATCGACCTGCGCGAGCGGGCCAGAGCCACCGACTGAGGGCAAGCGCCCAGGTCGGGTGCACAGAGCACCATTCGAACCGAGCCAAACCGCCTTCGGCATCACGCCGTGGGCGACGGTGCGCTCGAGCATCGCCTACAAGCGCCGCAGGCGCGCCGAGTGGGACAAGCTCGAGCGCTCCGGCGAGAGCCTCGATCGGGGTCCCGCGGGCGCGTGAGTCCGGGGCCGGCTGACTGCTCTCAAAACGCCTCCCCCATGCCGCCCGGCTAGGCCGGACGCATGCGGTGTTCCATGCTGTCGAGGATCGCCTCGACCTGTCGGTAGGTCTGCGAGCTGTAGGCGCCGATGCTGCGCTCGGCTGCGAGGGCGTCGCGCATGGCGTCGAGGTAGCGGTGCTGGAGGATCAGCGTCTGCTCCATCGCGTCGGGTCTGACGTCGCGCGCCTGGGTGACTCCGGAGAGCACCCTGGGCAGGATGCGCTCCCTGAGCGTTCGGGCGAGCTCGGGGTCCACCGGCTCACCGTCGATGGTCTGCTCCTCCAGGGGCCCGAGCGTGTCGACCGCCGACTCGCCGACGTGCCGCAGGAGGGCCTGGACCGCGCTCTGCTTGTCCTCGGCGCTCTCCGAACGGAACCCCATCCTCCGGATGACCGCTGGCAGGGTGAGGCCGAACAGCACCAGCGTGAATAGCGCGACCAGGAACGCCACGAGCACGACGGTCGCACGATGCGGGGTGCCCAGCGGGATGGTCTGGGCGGCGGCGACCGTGACGGCTCCGCGCATCCCGGCCCACGCGATGACGATGACGCCGCGGGTGGTGATCGGCTCGCGCTCCTGGAATGCGATGTCGGCCCGGCCCCGCGCCAGGCGTCGCCGCGCCCACGCGAGCCGCGTCTCCGCGCGCTCGTCGGCGGGGCTCATCGAGTCCAGCTTCTCCTCGAACTGGTCGAGGCGGGCCCGCAGCTGGTCGCCCTGCTCCTCACGGTCGAACAGGTCGTTGAGTGCTGGCCAGGCCAGTCCGAGGAATCTCAGCAGGACCAGCAGGACGACGACGACCACGACCATCCGGGCGATCTCCGCGGTCGTGGCCTCCGCGCGTGCGGCGTCGACGAACTCCGGCAGCTGGTAGCCCATCGCGAGGAAGACGACGCTCTCGAGGATGAAGCTGATCGTCGTCCACGTGATGGCCTGGCTCTGCCGGTCGCGCGCGCTGAACCGCCGGCTGCCGAGCGACCCGGTGACCAGGCCGGCCAGGACCACCGCGAGCACGCCGGAGGCGCCCACGCCCTCGGCCGGGAAGTAGGCCATGAACGGGACCGCGAAGGAGATCGTGGTGTTGAGCACGGGGTCGTCGAGGCGCTGGCGAAGCAGCACCGTGAGCAGCCCGACGGGCACCCCGATCAACGCGGCACCGGCCACCGCCCAGGCGAAGTCCAGGATCGTGTGGCCGAAGGAGAAGGCGCCGGTCAGCGCCACGGCGGCCAGGGCGGCTCGCAGGACGATCAGCGCGGAGGCGTCGTTGACCAGGCTCTCACCCTCCAGGACGGTCATGATCCGGGGCGGCAGTCCGACGCGGCGCCCGATGGCGGTCGCCGCAACCGCATCCGTCGGGCTCACCACGGCGCCCAGAGCAGTGGCGAGCGCGAAGGAGATGCCCGGGAAGAGCCAATGGATCACCGCGCCGATCACGAGCGCCGAGGCGATCACCATGAACACCGAGAGCCAGGTGATCAGCAGGAGATTGCGCCGAACGTCGATGACCGGCAGATTGACCGCCGTGGCGTAGAGCAGCGGCGGCAGGACCCCGGCGAGCATCAGCTCCGGCTCGAAGTGGATCGCCGGTGCGTTCGGCAGATAGCTCGTGACGATCCCGAGGCCCACGAGCAGCAAAGGGGCCGCCACGCCGGTGCGACGCGAGAAGACGGACGCAGCGATCATGATCGCCAGGCCCGCCCCGGCGATCAGCACGAACTGGTGGTCCACCGCGCGCAGTCTAGGTGAGGGACGCTGCGCGGCGCGGGTGCGAAGAGCTCGCCGCCGACCTGCTGCGTCCGCCGGTGCGAGCCCTCCACGAGCTGTGCCACGCTCGCCCGATGACGATCGAGCTGCCCCGGCCCGGAGACCCGCGCCGCCCGCACGGTCCCCGCGATCCCGGCGACGCCTGGGTCGTGGCGCCCTCGGGTCAGCGGTACTGGGGCCGGTTCGGCGCGGCCGGGCTGATGGCGGTCGACGCGAGCCGCGGGATCCTGCTGCAGCACCGGGCGGCCTGGAGTCACCACGGGGACACCTGGGGCCTTCCGGGCGGCGCCAGGCATGCGGCTGAGTCGGCCCGCGACGCCGCGTTCCGGGAGGCATCCGAGGAGGCCGGCGTGCCGGTGGGCGCGGTGCGTCCCCGCCTCCTCAGCGTCCTGCAGCTGGGCTACTGGTCGTACGCCACGGTGGTCGGTGACGTCACGACGCCCTTCGAGCCACGCGTCACGGACGCGGAGAGCCTGGCCCTGGCCTGGGTGCCGGTCGGACGTAGTCCGCGACCTGCCACTGCATCCCGGGTTCGCGGCTTCGTGGGAGAACCTGCGCCCCCTGCTGACGCTGCGCCCGGCGGTAGTCGTCGACGCAGCGAACGTCGTCGGCTCGGTGCCCGACGGGTGGTGGAAGGACCGGGTCGGCGCGGCCGAGCGGCTGCTCGGACGGGTCTCGGCGCTGGCAGCCGATGGCCTTCCTGCGGCGACGCTCGGACTGCCGGAGGATGTCTGGTTCCCCGAGTGGGTGGTCGTTCTCGAGGGCCGGGCGAGGGCCGCGAACCAGCCGGAGCGGAGGCGGCCTGGACGTGCGCCGAGCGGAGGGATCGGGCGACGACGCGATCGTCTCCGAGGCCGCCCGCCTCGTCGGCGACGGGTTCGCGGTGACCGTCGTCACGAGCGACCGCGGCCTCACCGACCGGGTGCGCGCCTTCGGCGCGCACGTGCGCGGGGCGACGTGGTTGCTCGATGTGGCCGCGGGACCCGGGGCCGGGGAACCCTAGAGTGGGCAGCCCGACAAGGAGAGGCCCGCATGGACGACGAACCGGTGCAGTCCGGCCCCCAGGACCCAGGGCCCTTCTTCCACGGAACGAAAGCCAACCTGAAGCCAGGAGACCTGCTGGGGCCGGGCTTCGACTCCAACTTCGGCACAGGGAGGTCGGCGAGCTTCGTCTACCTCACCGCGACCCTGGACGCAGCCACGTGGGGCGCCGAGCTGGCACTCGGGGAGCAGCCGGGCCGGATCTACCGCGTCGAGCCCACCGGACCCTTCGAGGATGACCCCAACCTGACCGACCAGCGGTTCCCCGGCAACCCGACGAGGTCCTACCGGACCCGCCAGCCCCTGCGCGTGATCGAGGAGGTCCTCGACTGGGAGGGCCACGACCCCGAGGTGCTGGCGCACATGCGCGACCACCTGGCCGAGCTGGAGCGGCAGGGCATCGAAGCGATCAACGACTGAGGGTCACCTCGGCCGACGTGGAGGCCTGGTAGCCGATCCAGGGCCTGGTCGACGACCCGATACGTGCCCTGGGGAGCGTACGGCCCGGGTCGGCCTCCCAGCAGCAGGTCCCCACGTCCCACGCGGACGGGCTGGCCGCCTACCGGCCCGGCGGGTCCGCCTACGAGCAACATGTCCCGACGGCGGGCGCTGACCACGCCCTTCCCGGTGGGCGGCTGAGACACTTCGGCCATGAGCCACCCGCATCCCGAGCTCGGCCCCCCGCCCCCGCTGCCGAAGGGCGGGCTGCGGATCGTCCCGCTCGGCGGCCTCGGCGAGATCGGGCGCAACATGACCGTCTTCGAGCACGCCGGGCGCCTGCTCGTCGTCGACTGCGGCGTGCTGTTCCCCGAGGAGACCCAGCCTGGCGTCGACGTGATCCTGCCGGACTTCACCTGGATCCGCGATCGGCTCGACCGCATCGAGGCGATCGTCCTGACCCACGGGCACGAGGACCACATCGGCGCGGTGCCCTACCTGCTTCGCGAGCGCGCGGACATCCCCCTGGTCGGCTCCCGGCTGACCCTGGCGTTCGTCACGTCCAAGCTCAAGGAGCACCGGATCACCCCGGTCACCACGCAGGTGGCCGAGGGCGAGCGACGGGCCCTGGGCCCCTTCGACTGCGAGTTCGTCGCCGTGAACCACTCGATCCCCGACAGCCTCGCGGTCGCGATCCGGACCCGCGCCGGACTCGTGCTGCACACCGGGGACTTCAAGATGGACCAGTTCCCGCTGGACTCCCGGATCACCGACCTGCGCACGTTCGCCCGCCTGGGCGACGAGGGCGTGGACCTGTTCATGACCGACTCCACCAACGCCGACATCCCCGGGTTCACCATCTCCGAGCGGGACCTGGCGCCGGCGATCGAGGAGGTCTTCCGCACCGCGCCGCGCCGGATCATCGTGTCGAGCTTCGCCAGCCACGTGCACCGGATCCAGCAGGTGCTCAACGCCGCGCAGCATCATGACCGCCGGGTCGCCTTCGTCGGGCGGTCCATGGTTCGCAACATGGGCGTCGCGCGCGACCTTGGCTACCTCACCATCCCCGAGGGCCTGGTGCTCAACCTCAAGGAGATCAAGAAGCTGCCCGACCACCGGATCACCCTGATCTCGACGGGCTCGCAGGGCGAGCCGATGGCGGCCCTGGCCCGGATGGCCAACCGTGACCACGAGATCCGGATCGGACCGGGCGACACCGTCCTGCTGGCCAGCTCGCTGATCCCGGGCAACGAGAACGCCATCTACCGGGTCATCAACGCCCTCACCCGGTACGGCGCCACGGTGGTGCACAAGGGGAACGCGAAGGTTCACGTGTCCGGTCACGCCAGCGCCGGCGAGCTCGCGTACTGCTACAACATCGTGCAGCCGGGCAACGTGCTGCCGATCCACGGGGAGTGGCGACACCTGGCAGAGAACGCCTCGATCGCCATCCGTACCGGCGTGCCCGCCGAGCGCGTGGTGATCGCCGAGGACGGCGTCGTCGTGGACCTGGTCGACCGGCGGGCGCGGATCACGGGCAAGGTGCCCGCGGGCTACGTGTACGTCGACGGGATGACCGTCGGCGGTGCGACCGAGGCCTCCCTCAAGGACCGTCGCACGCTGGCCGAGGAGGGGCTGATCACGATCGTGGCGATCGTCGACGCGAACACCGGCACGCTGGCCGAGCCCCCGGACTTCCTGACCCGCGGACTGGTCCACAGCGACACCATGTTCGCCGAGGTGGTGCCCCACCTCGAGCGCGCGCTGGTCAAGGCGGCGGCCGAGGGCATCGGGGACCAGCACCAGCTCGAGCAGATCATCCACCGGACAGTCAGCCGCTGGGTGTTCAAGACCTACCGGCGCAACCCGGTCGTCATGGCCATCGTGATCGACGCGTAGAGGTCGCCGGCACCAGCCGGCCTCCGCGCGTGAGGTACGCCCCGATGGCCACCCCCACGAGGTCCGCCACCACATCCGCCACGTCTCCGGACCGCTCGGCGAGGAGTCGGTCCTGGACGAGCTCGCTGAACAAGGCGTTGCCAGCCATCAGGGCGATCACCATCCCGCGGGGCGCACCCGCGGCGACCAGCGCCACAGTGGGCAGCGCGAAGGCGGCGATGTGAACCAGCTTGTCCATGGGTAATCCACCGGTCCCCACCTGCGGGGCACGCGGTGCGTAGAGGACCACGCACTGGAGGAGAAGGGCCAGCGCTGCCAGGCCGGCGCGCGCCCGCTGCGACATGAGCAGACACGTATCGGTCGGGTAGTGTCGCGCCCGTTGCTCGAGCCGACCGCGAAGCCGAGGGAGGGCCACGTTGTCCCAGACCGCAGGCGGCTCGGCCACGGGCCAGGAGCCGGACCCGGACCCGGACCCCGGACCGCACACGGCTCAGCCGACCTCCGACGAGCCCTCTGAGCGAACCTCGCAGGTGGCCCGCCAGATCGTCGCCCTCTCTCTGATCGCCGTCCTTGTCGGACTCCTCGCCGGCGCCGGCGCCTCCGCCTTCATCGCTGTGGAGCACGGCCTGCAGGAGGTGCTCTGGCACGAGCTTCCAGAGGCGCTCGGGCACGACCAGGCCCCCGCATGGCTGGCTGTCGCACTGCTGGTCATCGGTGCCCTGATCACCCACGCCGGGTCGCTGCTGCCCGGGAACGGGGGCCACCGTCCCCTGCAGGGATTCGGGATCGACATGGGTCCCCGCGAGCTGGCCGGCGTCGTCGTGGCGGCACTGGGAAGCCTGTCGTTCGGCGCGGTGCTCGGTCCCGAGGCCCCGCTGATGGCGATCGGCACGGCGCTCGGCGCGCTGGCCTTCCGGGATCCGTCCAAGCCCATCCGGCAGATCATGATGATCGTGGGGGCGATGTCCGCCGTGGGCGCCATCTTCGGCAACCCGCTGGTCACCTGCATCCTCATGCTGGAGTTCGCGATGCTGGCCGGCCCGAGGCTGGCCAACCCCGTGCTGCTGATGCCCGCGCTGGCGGGCCTGGCCAGCGGCTACGTCCTGCAGGTCGGCGTGGGCGAGTGGTCGGGGCTCGGCGAGGCCCAGCTCGCACTGCCTGGCCTGGCGCCCTACGCCGAGGTCCAGCTCGTCGACATCGCAACCGCCGTCCCCCTGGCGGTCCTCGTCGCCGTCGTGGTCATGGGCGCGCGCCTGGTCGGGCAGCGAGTGGCGCTGCGAGCCGCGCAAGCACCGCTGCTCACCATCGTCGCCTCCGGTGTGGTGATCGCCCTCTGCGCCATCGCGGTGGACGCGATCACCGGCGATGGGCTCGACATGGTCCTGTTCTCCGGACAGTCCGCGATGCCCAACTACTTGGCCGTGACCTCCCTCGGGGCGGCCCTGGTGATCCTGGCGGGCAAGTTCATCGGGTACTCCGTCAGCATGGGCAGCGGATTCCGCGGTGGACCGATCTTCCCGGCTGTGGCCCTGGGCGTGATCATGTCGACGGCGGCGACGGTGGTCGTCACCGGCACCTCGACCTCGGCCCTGGCCGCGACGGGCATCGCGGCTGCCACGGCGGCGTGCATGCGGATGCCCTTCACCGCGCTGCTGCTCGGCGTGATGCTCACCTATCCGGCCGGAGGCGCCACGACAGTCCTGGCGATCGTGGGCGTCATCGTCGGGCTCGCGTCGCGGCTCGGCGGCGAGCGCCTGGCACCCGCGCTGCAGCCGGCGAAGCCCTGACTCACGCACCCGGCAACACGGGACAGGCCGGTGCCCAACTGCTCGACCCAGCGCCCAGGAACTGCGATCAGACGGTCGATCCGGGCGTTCGCCGGCTGGCGGCCGCCTGGACTTGCGCATTGTTACCCACGAGTAGCATCATGTGGTTACTGACGGGTAACCTCCATCGCCGAGCGGTGCCCGAAAGCCACCGTCGCGAGCTGCCGAAGGAGACCGGATGTCGCACTACAAGGCCAACCTGCGAGACATCGAGTTCAACCTGTTCGAGGTCTTCGGAGCCGCCGACCGGCTCGGCTCGGGGCCCTACGCGGAGCTCGACGCGCAGACCGTCCGGGAGGTGCTTCGCGAGGTGCGCACCCTGTGCGAGGGGCCGTTGGCCGCATCCTTCGTGGACGCCGACCGCAACCCGCCGAAGTACGACCCGGCGACGATGACCGTCGAGCTGCCCGAGAGCTTCAAGAAGTCCTACGCGGCGCTGATGGAGTCCGGCTTCTGGCGCCTGGACCTGCCCGAGAGCCTCGGTGGCTCCGGTGCCCCGCCCTCGGTCCGCTGGTCCGTCGCCGAGATGATGCTCGGGGCGAACCCGGCGCTCTACATGTACATGTCGGGTCCCGGCTTCGCAGCGACGGTGGAGGCCCTGGGCAACGCCGAGCAGAGGCACTGGGCCCAGATCATGGTCGACCGCGAGTGGGGCGCCACCATGGTGCTCACCGAGCCGGACGCCGGATCGGACGTCGGCGCTGGCACCACGAAGGCCTTCCCGCAGGCCGACGGCTCCTGGCACATCGAGGGCGTGAAGCGCTTCATCACGTCCGGTGAGCAGGACATGTCCGAGAACATCATCCACCTCGTGCTCGCCAGGCCGGCCGGCGTCGAGGGCGTCGGCGGACCGGGCACCAAGGGCCTGAGCCTGTTCTTCGTGCCGAAGTACCACTTCGACGCCGAGGGCAACATCGGCGAGCGCAACGGCGTGTTCGCGACCAACGTCGAGAAGAAGATGGGCCTGAAGGTCTCCACCACCTGCGAGGTCACGTTCGGGCAGCACGGCACGCCGGCGCAGGGGTGGCTGATCGGCGACGTGCACGACGGCATCGCGCAGATGTTCAGGGTGATCGAGTACGCCCGCATGATGGTCGGCACGAAGGCGATCGCCACCCTCTCGACCGGCTACCTGAACTCTCTGGAGTATGCGAAGGCGCGCGTGCAGGGCGCGGACCTCACCCAGATGATGGACAAGCGCGCGCCGCGCGTGGCCATCACCGCGCACCCCGACGTCCGCCGCAGCCTCATGCTGCAGAAGTCCTACGCCGAGGGCATGCGGGCGCTGATCCACCTGACCTCGTACTACCAGGACCAGATCCACATGGCGGCCGCGGGCGGGGCTCCCGAGGTCGACGTGGACATGGCCGAGCGGGTGAACGACCTTCTCCTGCCCATCGTCAAGGGCGTCGGCTCGGAGCGTTCCTACGAGCTGCTCGCGACCTCGCTGCAGACCCTCGGCGGCTCCGGCTTCCTGCAGGACTACCCCATCGAGCAGTACATCCGCGACGCGAAGATCGACACCCTCTACGAGGGCACGACGGCGATCCAGGGTCTGGACTTCTTCTTCCGCAAGATGGTCCGCGACCAGTTCAAGGCCGTCATGTACCTCGGCGGCCAGATCGCCGAGTTCGTCAAGGGGGACGAGGGCGGGTCGCTGACCCGGGAGCGCGAGCTGCTCGGGCGGGCGCTGGAGGACGTGCAGGCCGTGATCGGCCTCCTGGGCGGCTGGGCGATGAGCTCCCAGTCGAACCCCGCCGAGATCTACAAGGTGGGGCTGAACACAACGCGGCTGCTCATGATGATGGGCGACCTGGTGGTCGGCTGGCTCCTGCTCAGGCAGGCCGAGGTCGCCCAGCGGGCGCTGGACGGCGGCGCGTCGGCCAAGGACGAGGCGTTCTACCAGGGCAAAGTCGCCGCCGCATCGTGGTTCGCGGCGAACCGCCTGCCGCTGCTCGCCGCCGAGCGGGTGGTCGCCGAGGCCACGACGACCGACCTCATGGACCTCCCCGAGGCCGACTTCTGATATTGAGTGATGGGACGGTTGGCAGGCGGGGCACGGCCCCTGACCGCATCACCCAGTCATCGACCTGAGGCTGCGGGCGGTCAGCCCATCCTGCGGTCCTCGAGCGCGGGGAAGGCACCCCGCCAGGCGGCGACGCGGTCGGGATCGACGGTGACGCTGAGGACCTCTTCGCCCGGACCAGCCTCGGCCAGCACCTCGCCCTGCGGGTCGACGACCATCGAGCCGCCCGCGATCGGCACGCCGCCGTGGGTGCCGGACTCGTTGCAGGCCAGCACGTACGCCTGGTTCTCGATGGCTCGCGCCCGGGCCAAGACCTGCCAGTGCGCCACCCGCCGCTCGGGCCAGCCCGCGGGGATCACGAAGGCCGTGGCACCCCGGTCGACGAGGGCTCGGAACAGCTCGGGGAAGCGCAGGTCGTAGCAGGTGGCCAACCCCGTGCCGCCCAACGGGCCGTCCACGACGACGAGCGGTGGCTCCGACCTCGGCCCGCTGTCGCCACCGCTGGTCATCACCGACGTCTCGCCGCCGTTGAACCCGAAGAGGTGCACCTTGCGGTAGGCACCGGCCAGTGCCCCGTCGGGGCCGAAGGCGACCTGGGTGTTGAAGTAGGCGGTCTGGCCCGAGCCCGACTCGACGCGTTCGGCGAAGGACCCGCCGTGCACCCACGCACCGGACTCGGCCGCCACCCGCCCCAGCGCGCGGGCCAGCGGGCCGTCCATGGGCTCGGCATGCGCGGGGACCAGGTCGATGGCGAACGCGCCGATCGGCCACAGCTCGGGCAGGACCACCAGCTCGTGGTCGGAGGCAACGTCGGCGGTCAGGGCGAGGACCCGCTCGATCCGGCTGTCGACCGGCTCGTCGTCGGTGATGCCCACCTGGATGAGAGCGACGCGGACCGACATGATCAAAGGTTAGTCGGGGGTTCGATCGACCTGGCACCCGGCATCAGGCCCCAATCGACCTTGCGTTGGTAGTCGATTCCGACGTGTGAACGTCCGAATCGACTACCCGCGCTGGCTGCCCGGGCCAGCGACCGGAGGGTGGGTCGATCCACTCAGGCAGCCCGCAGCGCCGCGCGAATCGTCCCTGCGTCGATGCGCCAGACGCCCACCACCTCCCCGTCGACGAGCGTGACCGGTATCTGCTCCCAGAAGCGGTCGGCCAGCCCGGGGTCGTCGAGGATGGACAGCTCGTCCCACTCCACTGCCAAGTCTGCGCAGACCCGCTGGATGACCACGCGCGCCTCGTCGCAGAGGTGGCAGCCGGGCTTGCCCACCAGCCGGACCCTGGGGGTCACTCGGCTGACGCCCTTGAGCTTGCGCTTGGTGACCTTCCCCGTCGCTGCCCTCGGAAGCCTGGCCACGAAGTCGATCAGGGATGGGCACTTGAAGCGGGCCAGCCGGGCCTCGCAGAAGGCTCGCAGGTCGTCGGGCTCCGGAACGCCCTTCTTGAGCACGACAACGGCCTTCACGGCCTCCCCGGTCAACGGGTGCGGCATTCCGATGACAGCCACCTCCGCCACCGCCGGATGCGTGGCGAGCACCGCCTCGACCTCGCGCGGGTAGACGTTGAACCCGGACACGATGATGAGGTCGCGGCGGCGGTCCACGAGCCGGTAGTCGCCGTCCTCGTCGAGGATCGCGACGTCGCCGGTGTGGAACCAGCCCTCCTGGTCGACCCCGCCCGAGCCGCTGGGCCAGTAACCCGACAGCAGTGACTTCGCCTTGACCCAGACCTCGCCGGGGTCCCCCTCGTAGACCTCCTGGCCCGAGGTGTCGCGCAGCGAGATCTGTACTCCGGACAGCGGACGGCCCACGGACCCGGGCTTGGGCCGCCGCGACGCGAGTGTGGAGGTGACGACCGGGCAGCACTCGGTCAGCCCGTAGCCCTCCCAGATCGGCTGGCCGGTGATCGTGCGGAACTGCGCGAAGACATCCGGGGGCAGCGCCGACGCGCCGCTGACCAGGAGCCGCACGCCGTCCATGGCCTCGCGCAGCGAGCCCTCCGCGCTCCACGAGACGTAGAGCGGCGGGGCGCCCGCGATGCTCGTCACGCCCAGCTCACGGATCGCGGCCAGCGAGGAGCGCGGCTCGAAGCGCTCGAGGAGCACGCAGGTCGCCCCGACCTTGGCGACGAGGCCGAGTGCGGCGTTGAGCCCGTAGATGTGGAACATGGGCAGGACCAACAGGAGCCGGTCGTCTGCCTCGATGGCAGCCGGTCGGCGCAGGCGGGCCAGTGCGTCGATGTTGGCGCGCATGGCGGCATGGCTGAGCATCGCGCCCTTCGGCTGGCCCTCGCTGCCCGAGGTGTACATGAGCACGGCGAGGTCCTTGCCCCGCGTCCGCGGCGCCGAGAACGCCCCACGGCGATCGGTTCCTGCCCCGACCAGCTCGACGCCCTCAGGGGACTCGATGCCGACGGCGAGCGTGCCGCTGGCCCGCCTGGCGGCCGCCGCGCCGACCTTGGCTCGGGGCGTGTCGTGCAGCAGGATCTCGGCCCTGGAGTCGACGCACAGCCGGCTCACCTCGGTGGCCGTGTACCCGGTGTTGATCGGGACTGCGACCATTCCAGCGCGCAGGACGCCGAAGTAGGCGATGGCGAACTCCGGGCGGTTGCCGATCATCAGGGCAACCCGCGAGGAGCGCGGCAGGCCCCGTTCCGTGAGCGCGCGGGCGGCCCGATCGACGCGCTGATCGACCTCGGCCCAGGTCAGCTGGCTGGTGCGCGTGACCAGTGCGGGATGGTCCGGACGGGCCCCGGCCGACTCGCGCACGAGGTCAGCGATGTTCGTCACAACAGCAGTGTGGCATGCCGAATCGGGCTAGGCTCGCCCCGTGGCCCAATCCCCGAGCGCCTCGGAGGACGGCTTGAAGCAGGTGTCCGACGAGGACCCGGATGACGTGGTGGGCGCACCCGCCGGCGCCTCGCCGGCCGGTCCCGCACCGAGGGCCGCCGCCGGGATCCCGCCTGGCGTGGTGGATTCCCCCGAGCCGGACCGTGCATGGCTCACGGCGGGGATCGCCGCCCTGGAGCCCGCGAACGCGGGGCCAGAGGCCGCGGCCTTCTTCGACATCGACAACACGATCATGCGCGGGTCCAGCATCGTCGCCCTGGCCAAGGGGATGGCCGATCGCGACTACTTCACCACCAGCGAGGTCGTGGACTTCACCTGGAAGCAGCTGAAGTTCGTCCTCTCCGGCCGCGAGAACATGGACGACATCGCGCACGCCACGGAGAACGGGCTGCTCTTCGTCAAGGGGCGCGAGCCCGGGGAGATCAGCCAGCTGGCCGAGCAGGCCTACGACGAGCGCATGGTCGGCCGGCTCTGGGCCGGCACGGTCGAGCTCGCGGAGGCGCACAAGGCCCTCGGCCACGAGGTATGGCTGGTCAGCGCGACGCCGGTGGAGGTCGCCGAGGTCATCGCTCACCGGCTCGGCCTCACCGGTGGACTGGGCACGGTGGCCGAGATCGCGGAGGGCCACTACACCGGCAGGCTCAGTGGCGTGCCCCTGCACGGCGCCGCGAAGGTCGAGGTGATCGAGCGCCTCGCCGCGGAGCGCGGCCTGGACCTGGCCCGGTGCGCGGCCTACTCCGACTCGGCCAACGACGTCCCCATGCTGTCGGTGGTCGGCTGCCCGGTGGCCATCAACCCGGACGGGGCGCTGCGCAGCCATGCCAGGGCTGCCGGCTGGCCGGTCCGCGACTACCGGATCCGCGGCCGGGAGTCGGTCCGCAAGGGGGTACCGGCAGCCGCAGCCGCCGGCCTGGTGGCCGGGGCGGCGGTGGGCGTGGCCAAGGCCATCTCCGTCATCCGCGACAGCCGGGCCTGAGGGTCCGCGCCGGGGGCCTCGACGCGGCGGCGCGCGCGGGTGCCCGGCGCATCGGCGCCCAGCGGGAACTGCGGCCTCGGAGTCTCTGCGCGACCCCGGTGAAGCCCGTGTCAGCGGAAGATGCCGCGCCGCCGGACCAGCATCCGGTACAGGTTGTGCTGGATGGCCTCGCGGACCTGGTCGGTGACCTCGAAGACCAGCATCGGGTCCTCGGCCGCGGTGTCGCCGAAGCTGGCCGGGTCGACCGGCTCACCGAACTCGATGACCCACTTGGTCGGCAGCGGGACGACGCCCAGCGGGCCGAGCCAGGGGAAGGTCGGCGTGATCGGGAAGTAGGGCAGTCCCAGGATCCGAGCCGCGACCTTCAGGTTGCCGAGCATCGGGTAGATCTCCTCGGACCCGACCACCGAGCAGGGGACGATCGGGACCCCGGTCTTCAGCGCCGCCGAGACGAAGCCTCCACGACCGAAGCGCTGGAGCCGGTAGCGCTCCGAGAACGGCTTGCCCGTGCCCTTGTACCCCTCCGGCCAGACGCCCACGAGCTCGCCGGAGCGCAGGAGCCGCTCCGCGTCGGCATTGCACGCCAGGGTCGCCCCGGCCTTGCGGGCCAGCATCCCGACGAAGGGCATGTCGAACACCATGTCCGCTCCGAGCGCGCGCAGGTGCCGGCCACCCGGGTGGGTGTCGTGGATGGCCAGCTGGACCATGGCCGCATCCAGCCCGATCGTCCCGGCATGGTTCGCCACCACCAGGGCACCGCCCTCGGCGGGCACATGCTCGATCCCGCGCACCTCCACCCGGAACCAGTACCGGTACAGGGGTCGCACGGCGGCGAGCAGGACGCTGTCGGTGAGCTCCGGGTCGAATCCGAACTCGTCGATCTCGTATTGCCCGAGCGCGCGGCGGCGCAGGAACTCGAGGGCGACTCCCACCTGCTCGGCCCAGCTCGGGGAGGAGTCGATGACGGCCACCTCCGCGCCTGTGGGTTCGTCGGCCCCGGGCATGCGCAGCACCTGCGCGCCGCTCATGCCGACCACCCCGAGAGGATCCGGCCGGCCACGCTCTCCGCGCCGGCGACCAGCTCGGGGGACAGGACGTTGTTGAGCCGCTGCGAGCGCACGAAGTCCTCGAATGTGGCCGCGGTGCTGAACCTGGGCGTGAAGCCGAAGCGCTGGGTGAGCCGGGAGGTGTCCACCGCCCGGCCGTGAGTGAGCAGCCGGATCTGCTCCGGGCTGAAGTCCGCGAACCCGCCGCGCCGGACCCAGTGCCCGACGACGCCCACGAACGGCGACCACACGGGCACTCCTACCCGGCCGGCACGCCTGATGGCCTGGGACAGGGCCATGACCCCATCCCCCGCCACGTTGTAGGTGCCCGGGTGGTCTTCCACGGTCGCCCGGCGAATGACCTCGAGCCCGTCGTCCTCGTGGACGAACTGCAGGCGCGCGTCGAAGCCGAGGACCGTGGGAACGACGGGCAGCGAGAAGTACTGGGCCATCGGGGTGTTCGCCGTGGGGCCCAGGAAGTTGGCGAACCGCAGCGTGGTCACCGTCAGGTCGGGGCGCCGGCGGGCGAGCCCGCGCACGTAGGACTCGACCTCGACCGAGTCCTTCGCCCAGCCCGAGCTCGGGAGCTGGGTCGGCTGCATGTCCTCGCTGAGCACCGCGGCGTCGGCGGCGCCGGAGCCGTAGACCGAGGTCGAGGACTTGACGACGAGCTTCTGCACCGAGGGCGCCTTCTGGCAGGCGGCCAGCAGCTGCATCGTGCCGATGACGTTGATCTCCTTCATCGGGGTGCGCCCGCCGGCCTGGCGGGGCGTGGCGATGACCCCCATATGCACGACCGTGTCCACGTCGGCCGTGGAGATCACCTTGCCGATGATGGGGTTGCGGATATCCGCGCGGACGAAGTCGGCACCGCCGATGTCGCCGGTCGGTGCCACCACGTCCACCCCGATGACGCGCTCCACGGCCGGATCGTCGGTGAGCAGGCGCGCCATCCTTCCGCCGAGGTAACGGGAGACCCCCGTCACGAGCACGACACGCGCCATGTGGCTACTTCGCGTTGCGGCGCTGGACCCGCGTGCGCTTGAGCAGCTTGCGGTGCTTCTTCTTCGCCATCCGCTTGCGACGCTTCTTGATCACAGAACCCACGGAGAGACCTCACAGACTTGGGCGGGAATTGCGGTCATGCTACGCCTGCGGGTGCGGCCGGTGAAACCGGCGTCAGGCCGGCGGTTCCGAGGGGCTGCGGCGGGAGTCAGGCGGTGTCCACGTACGAGCCGCGCAGATAGGCGTCGACGACGTGCTCGGGGATCCGCACCGAGCGACCCACCTTCAGTGCGGGTAGGGTGCCGGAGTTCACCATGCGGTACACCGTCATCTTCGACAGGCGCATGATTGCCGCGACCTCGGCCACGGTCAGCAGATGGACCTCGCCAAGCGGTCGGTCAGTCATCCGTCACCCACCTTCGCGCTCCCGGGCAACCATCCTACGCGTACCCGGGTCCGATGGGGCGGGTGGCCGGACATGGGCCGCTCCGAGCGCTTCCCCGGGTCGTCGGTCGGTCATGCGCGGCGCCGCGTCAGAAAGAGCCGAACGGATCGGCGACCAGCCCCCAGTGCGG
Source organism: uncultured Actinomycetes bacterium (assembly GCA_963793175.1). Lineage (GTDB taxonomy): Bacteria > Actinomycetota > Actinomycetes > S36-B12 > CAIYMF01 > Prado023. Next base: position 72,633 of record CAWBYT010000007.1, on the reverse strand, counting down.
GAAGACCGCCCGACGCGTGGCCATGATCGCCCGGTCCAGTGTGTCCTCCGGGTGGTAGCTGCCCTCGAAGGGCTGCGCCCACGGGTCGTTGCCGTCGGTCATCCGGCCCGGGGCAGCACGTCCCAGCAGGTCCAGGACGAAGACGCGGAAGGCCTCGGGCGTCAGGGTCTCGGGCGGGATCGGCCGGTGCATCGCCTCGGCCAGCAAATGCGTCCACGCCCTCGGGACCACGTCGACGATGTCGTAGCCGCCGCCCCCTAGGGCGACCCAGCGCCCCCCCGCCATCCGGTGGGCCAGGCGGTGCACGGCGGAGTAGGACGCGCGCTGGCCGTCGATGCTCAGGAGCAGGTGGGTGAGTGGGTCCTCGAAGTGCGAGTCGCAGCCGTGCTGGCTGACCAGGAACTCCGCTCCGAACTCCGCCAGGACCTGGGGGACCACGGCGTTGAAGGCGCGCAGCCACTGGTTGTCCGACGTTCCGGCCGGCAGCGCGACGTTGACCGCGGTGCCCAGAGCGTCGGGACCTCCGACCTCCCACGGCCAGCCGGTGCCGGGGAACAGTGTCCGGCCGCTCTCGTGCAGGCTCACGGTGAGGACCCGGGGGTCGTCGCGGAACGCAGCCTCGACCCCGTCGCCGTGATGGGCGTCCACGTCGATGTAGGCCACTCGCGACACACCCTGGTCCAGCAGCCAGCGGATCGCGACCGCGGCGTCGTTGTAGACGCAGAACCCCGACGCCCGGGCGGTCATCGCATGGTGCAACCCGCCGAACAGGTTCACCGCGTGGACCGCACGCCCGGAGTGCACCTCCTCGACCGCCCGGATGCTGGCGCCGCAGACGTGCGCGGAGGCCTCGTGCATCTGGGGGAAGACCGGGACGTCCTCCGTGCCCATCCCGAACCGCGGGTCCCCCGGATCCCCGGTGTGGCCGGCGGTTCGCACGGCCTTGAGGAACTCCGGGGCGTGGACCTTCACGAGGTCGGGGAGGCCGGCGGGCAGCACGCCGTGGATGAGGTCGACGTCCGGACCCTGGAGGATCCCCAGGTCGTCGGCCAGGCGCAGCGCCAGCTGGACCCGCAGGGGAGTCATCGGATGACCGTCGCCGAAGTCGTAGGCCGACAGGGCGGGGTCGACCACCACAGCCACCCGATCGCTCACCGCCCAACCGTAGACCCCGCCCGGAATCGGACGCCCGGGCACCGGGGCGACGAACGCCTCCACGCACGGCTGGTCTCGCTTGCCGGCGGGACGCAATCCTGCAAGCCGGCGCCTGTCGAGGGGTTCACTCTCGCCCGCAGGCCTCGCGCACAGCGGGCGTCGAGTGCCCCCGAGTGCATAGCCTCGCGCCATGATCCGTCGCGCGCGCAACGAGCCGCGGCGCAGGATGCTGCGGGCGACGAAGGCCATCGACGAGCCCGATTCGACGATCGGGCCGTCGCGCGTCGTCGACCCGGCCATCGGGGGCAGTTCCGAGGTGCTGGCCAGGACCAGGGCCCAGGAGGCGCGGATCGCGCGGCGCTCCCCGGCCCGCACGGTCGACTCTCTCGTTCGCGGTGCTCTGCGCGCGTGGGGGCCCTCCTGCTGACGCTGCCCGTGATGCGCACGGGAGACGGGTCGGCGAGCATCGGGGTGGCGGTGTTCACGGCCGTCAGCGCCGGCTGCGTCACGGGGCTGAACGTCGTCGACCCCGGCACCTACTGGACGACGGCCGGGCAGGTCACCATCCTGCTGCTGATACAGGTCGGCGGCTTCGGGATCCAAGCACTGGGCACCCTCTGGATCCTGCTGCTCAACCGCAAGCTCGGGTCCGCCTCCCGGCTGGCCGCCCAGGCCGAGACGGGCGCCCTCACCCCGGGCGATGTGCGGCGTGTGCTGCAGGCGCTGGCCGCGATCACCCTGACGTGTCGAGTTCGCGGTCGCCGACTATGCTCGGCCTGCGGTTCTGGCTGTCCTACGACATGCCCCCGGCTGAGGCCGCGTGGAAGGGCACCTTCCACAGCGTCAGCGCCTTCAACAACGCCGGTTTCGCGCTGGCCCCTGATTCGCTGATCTCCTACGGCAAGGATCCGCTGATCCTCGGCCCGATCGGCTTGGCCATCATGCTTGGCGGGCTCGGGTTCCTGGTGATCGTCGAGATCGTCTCGCGGACCACCGGCGCACGCGGGCTGCTGCCTCGGCGCCTGTCTGCTCCGAGGCCCATGACCCACGACGAGGTGGTCGCTCGCGCCCAGGCGCTCTCCCGGCGCTCGCGATACCGCCTGGGGGGGTTCCACCCGGAGCGGTTCGGACTCGCGAACCCCATCCCGCTGTCCCTGCACACCCGGATCATGCTGATCGGCACCGGGATCATGCTCCTGGTCGGCACGTCGACCTTCGCCCTCTTCGAGTGGCGCAACCCGGGAACCCTGGGGCCGATGCCGCTGTGGGAGAAGGCCCTGCAGTCGCTGTTCTCCGGAGGCATCACACCGCGGACCGCGGGGTTCAACAGCGTCGACTACAGCCCTCGTGATCCCCGAGACGCGGCTGCTCACCGATGCGCTGATGTTCGTCGGCGCGGGCAGCGGCAGCACCGCCGGCGGGATCAAGGTCACCACCCTGATGATCCTGATCATGGCGGCGCGCGCCGAGATCCGCGGGCAGAAGGACGTGAACGTGCTCGATCGCCGGATCCCGGACACGACCGTCCGGCTCGCCATCTCGGTGGCGATGGTCAGCCTCGGCGCCGTGGTCATCGGGACGATGGCACTGCAGGCGCTGACCGACCTCACCCTCGACTACGCCCTCTTCGAGGTCACCTCGGCACTGGCGACGGTGGGCCTTTCGGCCAATGTGACACCCGAGCTGACCCAGGCCCCGCAGCTGCTGTTGGTCGCCCTGATGTTCCTGGGTCGGGTCGGGCCCCTGACCCTGGCGTCGTCCCTGTCCCTGCGCAGTGCCACGCGCAACTACCGGCTGCCCGAGGGCCGGCCCATGGTCGGTTGAGTCAGAGGAGGTGCGAATGTCTGCTGCTCGCGAGGTGGAGCCGGTGGTGGTCCTCGGGCTTGGGCCGCTTCGGCCAGTCGGTGGCGCTGGCCCTGACCCGGGAGGGCTGCGAGGTGCTGGCCATCGACCGCGACCCGCACCTGGTGCGCGAGGTCAGCAAGCGCGTCACGATGGCCGTCGAGGCGGACGTCACGAGCAGGGAGGCCCTGGAACAGCTCGGTGTGGGTGAGTACACCCGCGCAGTGGTGGGCGATCGGCGATGCCGTGGAGTCCTCGCTGGTGTGCGCGCTCATCCTCAAGGAGGATCTGAAGATCCCCGAGATCTGGGCGAAGGCGATCAACGCGCAGCAGGCCAAGATCCTGCGCAAGATCGGGGTGACCGAGGTCATCTACCCGGAGCTGGAGGTCGGGCCGCCGCGTCGCGCACTCGCTGCTCGGCCACCGCACCGAGTACATCCCGACGGTCGACGGACTGGCCTACGCCGCGATCCCGGTGGCCGCCCGATGGGCGGGGCTGAGGCTCGGGCAGACTCGCGAGCTCGCCGAGAAGGGGATCATCGTCATCGCGATCAGCCGCAACGGCCGCGGGCTGCCCGAGCTGGCGAACCCGGACATGGTCCTGGGCGCCAAGGACGTCCTGGTGGCCTGCGGTCCCGAGGACGACGTGTCGCCGACTGCTGCTGTGAGCCGGGCAGGGGCTGTCTCATGGATCTGGCGCTGGGACCGCCGGATCCATGGCAGGCAGCCTGCGACCTCGCCCTACGACCCGGCCCAGCTCGGCCGAGCGGTCCCGGCAGGCGCGCATCGCGTTGGCGAACGCCGCCCTGACGGCCGCGTCGTCCAGGACGTGCAGCGCGGCCGCGGTGGTCCCGCCCGGCGAGGTCACGTTCTCCCGCAGCACCGCCGGGTGCTCGTCGGCGTCGCGCAGCATCGCGGCCGCCCCGACGAGCGTCTGCACGGTGAGGTCGCGGGCCAGCGCCCGAGGCAGGCCGAGCAGGACGCCGGCATCGATCATCGCCTCGGCGACGTAGAAGACGTAGGCGGGACCCGATCCGCTGACCGCCGTCACCGCGTCCTGCTGGGACTCGGGCGCGCTGCGGACCTCGCCGACGGCGCCGAGGACCTGTGCGGCGAGGGCGAGGGACTCGGGAGGGCATCCGGGCGCCGGTGACAGCACCGACATGCCCTGCCCGACGAGCGCCGGCGAGTTGGGCATCACGCGGACGACCGCGGTGCCCAGGGGAACGTGGGCCGCGAGCACGGACGTCGAGACGCCGGCCGCCAGCGAGATGACGGTGGTCCCGCGCAGGAGGGTGGGCGTCACCGCGTCGAGGACTCTGGCGACATCGGCGGCTTCACCGCGACGACGACCACCTCGGCCCCTGCCACGGCCTCGGCCGCCGCCCGCAGCTCGATCCCGTGACGGTTCCGCACGGCCTCGGCGGTCGGGCCATCGGGCTCGGCGGCGACGATCCGATCCGCGGGCCAGCCGGATCCGAGGAGTCCGCTGAGCAGGGCCTCGCCCATCCGGCCCACGCCCAGCAGGGCAAGCCGCGGGTGGGCGTTGGCGGCGCGTCACCGGCGGACTGCGGCCCGGGCCGCCTGGCCGACCGACCGTGGCTTCAGGGCGATCCGCCGCGCCATGTAGCCGGGCCAGTCCGGACCGAACGGGATCAGCACGCCCACGTGGGCCCCGCCCGACACCAGGTCGGCCGCGGCCTGCTTGCGCACACCGAGCCGGAACTGGAACGACAGGTGCCCCGCCTCCCGATCGGAACGCACCGCCAGCGCGCTGGCGATCTCGATGAGCCGGGGGTCATGGGTGGCGATCGTCGTGCGGGCACCCGAGGAGATGAGCAGCCGGGCGCAGCGCACGTAGGACTTGTCGATCTCGTGGCCGTTGGTGAAGGCCAGCCCGGGGGAGCCCACCGGCTCCTGGCGCACGAGTCGCACGCGCGCGCCGGCTCGGCCCAGGTCCCCGGAGTCGGCCTCCGAGCGCAACAGGTTGGCGGCGATGGTGATGCCGAGGTCGGGGTGGTCATCGGCAAGCTGGGCGTGGATCGCCAGGGCCTCGGCCAGGAACTCGTAAGCCAGCCCGTCGAGGGTCACCGTCATCCCCGCCGCTTCTGCTGCCCCGCACAGCGCCCCGAGGTCGACCGCGACGGCCTCGGGCCCGACTCCGCGGGCGAGGCCGAGAGCGGCCAGGTCGACCATGAGGTCCGAGCCGTCGGCCAAGCTCGCGGAGTCGAGTGCGTCGATCGTCTGCAACAGCACGATCAGGCTCGAGGCCTCCCCTTCACGGTCGGGCAGATAGGCGACGGAGGCCGTCATCCCGGCGGCGGAGACCTCCTCGACGGCCGTGACCGCCGATTCGATCGAGTCGCCGGGGACGAAGGGACTGATCGCCCCATGGGTCGCCGGCATCTGGTCGAGCGCTGAGACGACCGAGTCCCACGAAGGCACCCGCTTGATCAGTCCGCCGAGATCCGCCATGTCCAACCTCCCGGGGCGAAGGCTACGCGTGGGTGCGGCGCACAGTCGCCTCGACCGCGCGCGGGCCGCGGCCGGGAGCCGGGGACGGGGCGGTCGCTGCCCCGCCAATCGGCGGTGCGGAGGAGATAGCCTTGCCGGCACCACGAGAAAGGCAGGGCCAGGTGAGGATCCCAGGTCTTCCCGGAATACCGGGCGCTTCGATGGTCACCGACACCGCCCGCGGCGTCGGCTCCCTCGTCACCCAGGCGCTGGGCGAGATCGACTGGGTCGCCGTCGTCAGAACAACGGACAAGGCGGTGAACGCCGGGCTCATCGAGTTCAAGTCCAGGCGTCAGGCGCTGCGGCCGACGGTCGTCGTGCCGTACCGGGGCTGGTACGAGAACGGGGTCGCCCACCTGACCGCCCGGGCGATCGAGAAGCCCCTGTTGGCGGCCGGGGAGACCTCCGTGGGCCTGGGTTCCACGCTGCGTGCGAACCTGAGACGCTTCACGGTGCTGACGATGTCAGGGGTGACGGTGCGAGCCTCGATGGGCGAGTCGTCGGGGGAGTTCACCAGCGACAGCTCGGGCTACCTGCACATCGAGCTCGCCGTGGGAGCGCTGTCGGCCGGCTGGCACGTGCTGGACATCGACCCGGTGGACGAGCCCGTCTCGCACACGACCGGCCGGGTGCTCGTACCGGACTCCGGGGGCGGTCTCGCCGTGATCTCCGACATCGACGACACCATCATGAAGACCGGGCTCACCCAGGGCTGGACCGCCACCGGACGAACCCTGTTCCGCGATGTCGCCGACCGGAAGCCGGTCATGGGGATGTCGACGTTCTACGCCGGGCTCGCACGCGGCGTCAGCCCGCATTCCGGCGTGCCGTTCTTCTACGTCTCCACGGGCTCGTGGAACCTCTACGACTACCTGGTCGCCTTCACCAACATGCATCGCTTCCCGCGCGGGCCGCTGTTCCTCACCGACTGGGGACCGACTTCGGACCGGCTGATGCGCGACGGTGCCGAGCACAAGCGCTCCACGATCCGCACCCTGCTCGAGGGCAACCCGAAGTACTCGTTCGTCCTCGTCGGCGATGTCGGGCAGGGCGACCCCGAGACCTACGAGCTGATGGCCCGGGAGTACCCGGACCGGATCAAGGCGATCTTCCTGGTCTACGTGGGGTCGCACCTCGCCGAGCGCAGCGAGCAGGTGGCCAGCCGCGCCGCGAGCCTTCGCGACGAGGGCATCCCCATGTACTACGTCGAGAACGCGGTCGAGGCCGTGACCGTCGCCTGGCAGCTGGGACTGGTCGACCGGGCGACGACCACGGCCATCGCCCGGGAGTTCACCAGCCGCTGACCCGGCGCGCGCCGTTCGCTCTGGGCGGTCGTGCTCGTGGGCGGGATCGGGGTCGGTCAGCGTCCGGCCAGGAACTCGCTCGCCAGGGCCGCGGGAGCCACGCTGAGCCATGCATCCTCCAGCACCTCGGCCAGCAGCGGCGCAGGGCAGTCGGCGAGGCGGACGAGCACGGCTGCGTAGCCGTCGAAGTGCGGGATCGTGAACACGGCGTCGTGCACCGCCAGGACCGCCTCCTTGTCCGAGAGGTCGGCGACGGCAAGGCCGAGGATCTGACCCTCGGGGATGGGATCCGAGCCGAACCGCCGGATGTCAGCCTTGCTGAACGGCCGGTCCCAGGCGAAGACCTTGCCGTGGACCGACCAGGCGCGCTCACCGTGGCGCACGACCTCTCTCACCTCAGGCAGGCTCATCGCCGCGGTGGCGACGTCGTCCATGGTGACCATCCGCGGTGCCTGAGGTCAATCGGGTGCGGGCTCGGGTGGTGCGGCGCTGGGCCTCGCGGCGGCCCTGGCAGCGGCCGCCCGCGTGGCAGCCGGGTCGGGGTCGAAAGTGCGCACGCGGGGCTTCGCCGGGGCCTTCGGCGCCGACTCGGAAGGGGGGGCGGCCTGCGCCCGTGCACGAGCGGATCCGGGGATCGGATGGCGCGGGTCGAGGAGCTCCTGGATGACCGGGGCAACCATCCGGATGACCTCCTCGTCGCTGGCGGAGGCCAACGGCTCGAGGCGCACCGCATAGCGCATCGTGGCGACTCCGACCAGGTAGCTGGTGATCAGCGCCGAGCGCATCCGGGCGTCCGGAACGCCGACCACGCCGGCCACCCGATCCACGACGCCGACCTCGACGAAGTCCTGGAGGCCCGTGAGGGCGTGCCCCGCGGTGACCCCCGTCCTGGCCAGCGAGATCAGGTCCTCGCGGGCTGCCGGGTCGCTGAGCGTCTCGAGGGCGGACCGGACGAGGCGCTCCCCCATCCCCTCGATGCCCGGGGCCATGAGGGTGGGGATGGCCGAGATCGGGTCGACCGGAAGCCGCAGGGCGGCGGCGAGCACGGCCTCACGGTTCGTGTAGTAGCGGCGGGCGACCTCCGGGGTCACGCCGGCGGCTGCCGAGGCCGTCCGCATGCTCAGACCCATGTACCCGCGCCTGGCCACGATGTCACGCGCCACGGCGAGGAGCGCCTCCCTGGCATCTTCGGCCACGAGGCCAGACTACGACGGTGGGGGCTGTCCGGGCCCGGCGAGCGGGGCAGCGAGGTTCAACCGCGCGAACGCCAGCGCTTCGGCCAGGTCCGCCTCCCGCTCGGCCCGGTTGGCCGCCTTCCGGGTGCTGACCTCGATCACGACGGTCCCGGCGAACCCCTGTCGGGCCAGCCCTTCGAGGAGCTCCGCGCACTCCTGGTTGCCGCGCCCGGGCACGAGGTGCTCGTCACGAGCCAGCCCGGTGCCGTCCGCCAGATGCAGATGCGCCAAGCGATCGGCGAGGTCGCCGGCCATCGCCAGCGCCGACGTCCCGGAGACCGCGGTGTGCGACAGGTCGAGGGTCACGTTCGGGTAGTCCTGATTGCGCGGGTCCCAGTCCGGCTGGTACGCCGCCCACTCCCGGGTCCGCGCCCGCCAGGGGTACATGTTCTCCACGGCGAAGACGACGTCGGTCTCGTCGCGCATCCGCGCCAGCCCGGCCTCGAACTCCCGGGCGTAGTCACGCTGCCACCGGAACGGCGGGTGGACCACCACGGTGGCGGCACCCAGTCGCTCGGCGGCGGCCTGGGAGCGCTGGAGCTTCTCCCACGGATCGGTGGTCCACACGCGCTGGGTGACCAGCAGGCAGGGCGAATGCACGGCCAGGACCGGCAGCTCGTAGTACTCGGACAGTGCCAGCACCGCCTCGGGGTCCTGGCTCACGGGGTCGGTGAAGACCATGACCTCGATCCCGTCGTAGCCCAGGCGACGGGCGATCTCGAAGGCTGCGGCGGTCGACTCCGGGTAGACCGACGCGGTGGACAGTGCGACCTTCGCAGCAGGGACCCGGACAGCCGGCGCCTCGGCCTTCGGGGCTCGAGGCACGGCCGTGGTCCCGGCAGTCAGGGAAGCTCGCGCGGCTCGTCGCCGGCTGCGCGCCGGCGTGGTCGACCCGGCGGTTGCGCTCGGGGGAGCGACAGGCGTGGGCTCCGCGCCGGGGGACGGGGCTGGCCCGGGCTTCGCGCCGGGAGACGTGGCGGGAGCGGGCTTCGCGCTCGGAGACGTGGCCGGCCCGGGCTTCGCGCCGGGAGACGTGGACGGGAGCGGGCTTCGCGCTCGGAGACGTGGCCGGCCCGGGCTTCGCGCCGGGAGACGTGGCTGCGCCGGGCTCGGGAGGCGGTGAGGTTGCGGCTCTGGGAGCGCGCGCCGCCGACGTCGAGGCCGCCCTGGATCCCGAGCGGCCGGAACGACCCGTGGCTCGGCGCTTCGGTACCGCTGTGGCGGGCACCTCGGGCCCGGCGCCGGACGGGCCTGTGGGGGCGGACTCCTGGCCCACGGACCTGGCGTCCTTGTCGACCGGCCCTCGACGCGGCCTGCGCGGGCGCGCCGCAGCGGTGGCCGACCCGGGCGGGGCCTCCGCAGGAGAGCCGGGCGATGCCGAGTCCCCCGACTCCGTGGGGGGTGCCGCGGGCGAGGGCTCCGAGGCTCCCGGAGCTGTCCCCTTCGGGTCCACACCCCGACTCGATGGCACGTCGCAAGGGTAATCCCACCGGACCGGGGACCCCTGCCCCGGCCGTCGTGGACGCCCTACGCTGGCCCCATGGTCGAAGTCCCGCTCGGCGGTGCGCGGCACTGGGTCGAGTTCCCGGACCCGAGTGCGGGTCACGACGACCCCGAGGTGCTCTACCGCGCCGACCTGACCTGGCTCACCTCGAACTGGACGTGCATCTACGGACGCGGCTGCCCGGGCATCTTCGCCGACCGACCCGACGACGGTTGCTGCACGCTCGGTGCCCACTTCTCCGACGACTCCGACCGGGACCGCACACGGCGCCTGGCCCGCCGGCTGAGCGCCGAACAGTGGCAGCTTCGGTCGCTGGGACGCGCGGAGGGTGTCATCGAGCTCGACGACGAGGGCCAGCCCAAGACCCGGGTGGTCGATGGGGCGTGCATCTTCCTCAACCGACCCGGGTTCGCCGGCGGCACCGGGTGCGCGCTGCACAAGCTGGCCCTCGACACGGGTGTGCCGATCACCAGGACGAAGCCGGACGTCTGCTGGCAGCTGCCGATCCGCCGGTCGTACGAGGACCACGAGCGCCCGGACGGGACCACGGTCCAGCTGATCGTGATCTCCGAGTACGACCGCAGGGGGTGGGGGGCGGGCGGGCACGACCTCGACTGGTACTGCACGACTGCCCCAGCAGCCCACGTTGGGGTGGACCCGGTGTACCTGTCGGCGCGCGACGAGCTGGTCGAGATGATGGGCGAGGGGGCCTACGAGGTCCTCAGTGAACACTGCCGGGCACGCCTGCTGGCGATCGCCGCACTGGCTGCCCGGAGCCTGCCCCTGGTGGGAATGGCTCCGCACCCGGCCGGACCCGTACAGCCGCCAGCACCGACGCCCTGAGCCCCGCGCGGGGCGCTCGGTCACGGCTGTGGGACGGCAGCCAGCGCCCGCGGCCCAGAGCGTGCGGTGAGCAGGATCACGTCCGGGCGCGCCCAGGGCATCAGGCGCAGGGCGCCTGAGAGATCGTCCACCGGATGCACCCGGATGCCCTGCGCCGCGACCGAGGATGCGTCCCCCCGAGGAACGATCACGTCGACCATCCCCAACCGGGCGGCCTCCATCACCCGCTGGCGCACCCCCGGCACTCGGCGGACATCGCCAGCGAGGCCGACCTCCCCGAACGCGACCCAGCCGAACGGCACCGACATGTCGCGCACCGACCCGTGCACGGCCATCGCCACGGCCAGGTCAGTGGCGGGCTCCACCAGCCGCGCACCGCCGACCGGGGCGATGTAGGTGTCGAAGCGCGAGAGCGGCACCGACTCCCGCCGCTCGAGGACTGCAAGCACCATGGCGATCCGGGCCGCATCGAGACCGGACGTTGTCCGTCGCGGCACCGACCCGGCCGTCGGCACGACCAGCGCCTGGATCTCGGCCATCAACGGCCGGCGGCCCTCGATCGCGACCGTCAGGCAGGTCCCGGGCACGGGTTCGGCCCGGTCACTGACGAACAGCCCGCTCGGATCGGCCAGCCCGACCAGCCCGGTCTCACCGAGCTCGAAGCACCCCACCTCGTCCGTGGGCCCGTAGCGGTTCTTCACCGCTCGGACCATCCGCAGCCGCGCATGCCGGTCGCCCTCGAAGGACAGCACCACGTCCACGAGGTGCTCCAAGGTTCGCGGCCCGGCGATCGCGCCGTCCTTGGTCACGTGGCCCACCAGGATCACGGCCATGTGCCGCTCCTTGGCCAGCCGGATCAGGGCGCTGGTCGCCTCGCGGACCTGGGTCACGCCTGAGGCGACCCCCTCGACGCCCGCGACGCTCATCGTCTGGATGGAGTCGACGACCAGCAGGCTCGCAGCCACCTCCTCGGCATGGGCCACCACGGCCGACACGTCGGACTCCGCGGCGAGGAAGACCTCGGGGCTCACCGACCCGGTCCGCTCGGCGCGGGCCCGGACCTGCTCGACGCCCTCCTCCCCCGTGACGTACAGCGCGCGCATCCCCGCGGCAGCCGCTGCGGCCGCGACCTGCAGCAGCAGAGTCGACTTCCCCACGCCCGGCTCCCCTGCCAGAAGGATCACCGCTCCCGGGACCACCCCGCCGCCCAGGACGCGGTCCAGCTCGGGAACCCCGGTCGGGGTCGCCGTCGACCCGGCCAGGTCGATCTGGGTCATCGGAAGAGCGGCAGCGGTGACGGGTCCGGCACGCGGCGTGCGACCGCTCGCACCGACCTCGGACACCGCACCCCACGCCTGGCACTCCGCGCACCTGCCCACCCACTTCGGCGCCTGCCACCCGCACTGCTCGCACCGGAAGACCGACCTGACCGCATTGTTGATCGCCATGGCCGGACGCTAGCCCGACGGTGCGACAACGCCTGGACGGTAGTCCCCGGCCCTCCGAGCGGAAGGCTCGGGACGCCACGTCGCGTCCGCCCGGTCGCCTAGACTCACTGCGAGGCACCATCTGATCACGGAGCATCAAATTGGCAGCGATCGATCCCGAACTGGCCGCCGCACTGGCGCGGGTGGCGCCCGGCACCGAGCTTCGCGACGGGCTGGAGCGCATCATGCGCGGACGCACCGGCGCGCTGATCGTCCTCGGCCACGACAAGGCGATCGAGGCGCTGGCCACGGGAGGCTTCCCGCTGGAGATCGAGTTCACCGCCACGCGCCTGCGCGAGCTGTGCAAGATGGACGGCGCGGTCATCATCGACTCGGGCACCTCGCGGATCGTGCGTGCGGCCACACAGCTCGTCCCCGACCCGACCATCCCCACCGGCGAGACCGGCACCCGGCACCGGACCGCCGACCGCGTCGCCCGGCAGACCGGGTACCCGGTCATCAGCGTCAGCAAGTCCATGCACATCATCGCCCTCTACCTCAAGGGCCGGCGCTACGTCCTGGAGGAGCCCGCAGCCATCCTGTCCCGGGCGAACCAGGCCCTGGCCACGCTGGAGCGCTACAAGCAGCGCCTCGACGAGGTATCGCGCAGCCTGTCGGCGCTGGAGATCGAGGACCTCGTCACCGTCCGCGAGGTCTGCGCCACTCTCCAGCGACTGGAGATGGTCCGGCACATCGCCAGCGAGATCCGCGCCTACCTGCTCGAGCTCGGGACCGAGGGCCGGCTGGTGTCCCTCCAGCTGGCGGAGCTCGTGGCCGGTGTCGAGACCGACCGGGAGCTCGTCGTGCGCGACTACCAGCCCCGGCGCAGGTCCCAGCGCAAGGAGCGGACCGCTGGCGAGACCCTCGAGGCCCTGGACCTCATCGGTCCCACCGACCTGCTGGACCTGACCTCGGTGGCCCGGGCGCTGGGCTACCCGGCGAGCACCGATGGGCTCGAGACGAACGTCAGCGCGCGCGGGCACCGCGTGCTTTTCCGGGTCCCGCGTGTCCCAGAGGCGGTCCGGGACCGGCTGGTCCACCACTTCGGCACGTTGCGTGCCCTGCTCGCGGCATCGGTGGACGAGCTGCAGCAGGTCGAGGGCATCGGCGAGAACCGCGCCCGCTACATCCGGGAGGACCTCTCCAGGTTGGCCGAGTCCTCGATCCTGGAGCGCTACGTGTGACGGAGCAGCCGCGGCGAATCCGATCGGACACGAGGGTCCACCTGCGCCAGGCCTGAGGCGCGCGGCCTACTGCACGGCGAAGGTCTTTGGCTCGGACTCCACCTTCCCGTTGCGCGCGATCACCTTGTAGCCGCCCGCCTGCGCGTCGGGCTGGTCGGCCGGGCAGCCCTCCGCAGTCACCGTCCCCGGCCAGGTCGCCGACGTGGTGAACGGCTTGCCCGGGACCAGGGCCTGGACGTCGCTGTCCTTGGAAGGGTTGCAGAAGTCCGACGACCAGACCAGGACGGAGCCCGACGTGATCCGCAGCTCGTTGGCCCCCGCGCCCAGGTCGCGGTTGCACGCCTTCTTGCCCGTGTTCTTCACTGTCATCGTCAGGGCCATCCCGGCACCGACCGGAGTCGATGCCCCGGCGGTCGCCACCGCGACCTCGATGTCGGAGTCGGCGCAGGCGGCGCTGGCCACGGTCGTCGCCGCCGCGCTGGACGAGGGCTCCGCCGAGGCGGACGGCTCATCCTCGGTCGGGTCGTCCTCGGGGGACGGTGACACGCTGAGCCCGAAGTTGGGGGTCGGGGTGGGCTCCGCCCCCGCGTCCCCCTCGGAAGCGAAGACCGTCCGCAGCAGCCAGAAGCCGACCAGGACGACGACGAGCAGCCCAACCCCAACGACCGCGCGCCGACGCCAGTACGTGCTCGGGTCCTCAGGACCCACCGGGTTCATCACCGTGCTCACGGGAGAACGGTAACCCGGCCCGGCTCACGCATCAGCAGGCAGCCCCCGCCGACCAGGGCGGCCGGCGGGGCGGGCCGCCGCTCAGCCTTCGACGACCTCGCCGGCAGCACCCGCGGCCGCGACCGGCGGGGCGTCGGGAAGGGTCACCTTGTCGGTCCCGGTGAGGGTGAAGGTGGCTGTCGGACCGGAACCCTCGACGTCGACCACGACGATCTGCCCGGGTCGGAGCTCGCCGAAGAGGATCTTCTCGCTGAGCGGATCCTCGACCTCGCGACTGGATCGTCCGGCGCAGCGGCCGGGCGCCCATCGCGGGGTCGTACCCGCGCTCGGCGAGCAGCTCCTTGGCGGCGAGCGTCAACTCGATCCCCATGTCGCGCTCGCGCAGGCGCTCCTCGAGCCGATCAGCCATCAGGTCGACGATCTCGATGATCTCGCTCCGGGTGAGCTGGTGGAACACCACGACGTCGTCGATGCGGTTGAGGAACTCCGGACGGAAGTGCGCCTTGAGCTCCTGCTGCACCTTCGACTTCATCCGCTCGTACTCGTCGGCGTCCCCGCCACCGGCGAATCCGAGCATCACGCCCTTGCTCACGTCCCGGCTGCCGAGGTTGGTGGTCATGATGATCACGGTGTTCTTGAAGTCGACCACCCGACCCTGGGCATCGGTGAGCCGGCCCTCCTCGAGCACCTGCAGCAAGGAGTTGAAGATGTCCGGGTGCGCCTTCTCGATCTCGTCGAACAGCACGACCGAGAATGGCCGCCGCCGAACCTTCTCGGTGAGCTGGCCGCCCTCCTCGTACCCGACATATCCGGGCGGCGAGCCGAACAGCCGGGAGGCGGTGTGCTTCTCGGAGTACTCGCTCATGTCCAGCGCGATCAGGGCATCCTCGTCGCCGAACAGGAACTCGGCCAGCGTCTTGCTCAGCTCGGTCTTGCCGACGCCCGAGGGGCCGGCGAAGATGAACGACCCGCCTGGGCGCTTCGGATCCTTCAGGCCGGCGCGGGTGCGCCGGATCGCCTGGCACAGGGAGTGGATCGCCTGCTCCTGGCCGATGACGCGCTTGTGCAGCTCGTCCTCCATGCCGCAGCAGGCGCTGGGCGTCGTCCTCGGACAGGTCGGTCACGGGGATGCCGGTCATGAGGGCCAGCACCTCGGCGACGAGCTTGTCGTCGACCTCGGCGACGACATCCATGTCGCCGGCCCGCCACTCCTTCTCGCGGTGGGCCTTCTCGACCTGCAGGGCCTTCTCCTGGTCGCGCAGCGCGGCGCCTTCTCGAAGTCCTGCGCGTCGATCGCGGACTCCTTCTCGCGGCGCACCGTGGCGATCCGCTCGTCGAACTCGCGCAGGTCCGGCGGCGCGGTCATCCGGCGGATGCGCAGCCGGGAGCCCGCCTCGTCGATGAGGTCGATGGCCTTGTCCGGCAGCTGCCGGTCGGAGACGTAGCGGTCCGAGAGCCGCGCCGCGGCCTTGAGCGCCGCGTCGGTGATGGACACGCGGTGGTGGGCCTCGTAGCGGTCGCGCAGTCCCTTGAGGATCTCGATGGTGTGGGCGACGCTCGGCGCCTGCACCTGGATCGGCGGGAACCGACGCTCCAGGGCGGCGTCCTTCTCGACGTACTTGCGGTACTCGTCGAGCGTCGTCGCCCCGATGGTCTGCAGCTCGCCGCGTGCCAGCATCGGCTTGAGGATGCTGGCGGCGTCGATCGCGCCCTCGGCCGCGCCGGCCCCGACCAGGGTGTGCATCTCGTCGATGAACAGGATGATGTCGCCGCGGGTCCGGATCTCCTTGAGCACCTTCTTCAGGCGCTCCTCGAAGTCGCCGCGGTAGCGGGAGCCGGCCACCAGCGCGCCGAGGTCCAGCGTGTACAGCTGCTTGTCCTTGAGGGTCTCGGGGACCTCGCCGCGCACGATCATCTGCGCCAGACCCTCGACCACGGCGGTCTTTCCGACGCCCGGCTCCCCGATCAGCACCGGGTTGTTCTTGGTGCGCCGGGACAGCACCTGCATGACCCGCTCGATCTCCTTCTCGCGGCCGATGACCGGGTCGAGCTTGCCCTCCCGGGCGGCCTTGGTCAGGTTGCGGCCGAACTGGTCGAGCACCAGCGAGCGTCGACGGCGTGCCCCTCCTGGGGGCCGGCGCCGGGCCGGCGGCCGGGGCTCCTTGCCCTGGTAGCCGCGACAGCAGCTGGATGACCTGCTGGCGCACCCGGTTCAGGTCGGCGCCGAGCTTGACGAGCACCTGCGCCGCCACGCCCTCGCCCTCGCGGATCAGGCCCAGCAGGATGTGCTCGGTCCCGATGTAGTTGTGGCCGAGCTGCAGCGCCTCGCGCAGGGACAGCTCGAGGACCTTCTTGGCCCGCGGGGTGAACGGGATGTGCCCGCTGGGGGCCTGCTGGCCCTGGCCGATGATCTCCTCGACCTGCTGGCGCACGGCCTCCAGGGAGATGCCCATGCTCTCCGAGGGCCTTGGCCGCGACACCCTCACCCTCGTGGATCAGGCCCAGGAGGATGTGCTCGGTGCCGATGTAGTTGTGGTTGAGCATCCGCGCCTCTTCCTGCGCGAGCACCACAACACGACGAGCGCGGTCGGTGAACCGTTCGAACATGGGCTCCACTTCCGTTCGTACTCCCCCGCTCGCGCGGGGTGGAATGAAACTGTAGCCGCTCCACCTGACAGGCACACCGGTCTGAGGCGCGCCTGCCCAGGGGAAACAGCCCCTCACCGAGCCAACAGCACGGGAACCGTGCGTGTTACCCGCCCGCTCTATGCCCTCGGCGAAAGTCGCCGAAGGGACCGCTGGACGCAGGCCGACCGCTGCCGGCGCCCACGCGGGCCGCGGGTCGTCCCCGTCGGAGGCCGCTCGGGCACCGGCCGCCGCCTAGTGCGAGCCTTGGTGCGCCGCGTCGTAGCGGGCGCGCAGGTCTGCGGAGATCCGGCCGCGCGAGCTGACCGGGATTCCCTGCTCGGCGGCCCAGCGCCGGATGTCGGCGGTGTCCTCGGAGCGCCGGGTGATCCGGCGGCGGGGCTCCGGGGCGTGGGCACGGTGACCCGGCGGCCCGCGGCGATCCACGGAGCGAAGGACTCCCGCAGCTTCTCCGCGTTCGCCTCCGAGAGGTCGACCTCGTAGGACTTCCCCCCGACCGAGAACTGCACGGTCTCCGCACCGGGAGTACCGTCAATATCGTCCTCCAGAAGGACCTGAACCTTTCGCGACATCGTTGCTCCTCATTGCCAATCAACGTGATTTTCGCACAGCATAGGACAGACCGCGCAGAAAGGCGAATCTGAGCCCCTATTGCATTGCCGCCGGCCCGGAATGTGCTAGGCAATTGCCGCCGCCCGTGGTCGGTCAATTCCCCGACCTGTGCGTACGATAGCCAGCCCACTACGCTGACCCCCATGGCCCCCATGGAAGCCCTCGCCTCCGACCCCGCGCTGCGCGAGGACATCCGCCGGCTCGGCGACCTGCTGGGGGAGGCCCTGATCCGCCAGGAGGGCCGGGCCACCTACGACATCGTCGAGCGCATCCGGTCGGCCTCTCCGGGACGATCCCGACCAGGCCGCAGACCTCATCGACGAGCTGCCCCTGGCCGAGGCCACCACGCTGGCCAGGGCCTTCTCCCTGTACTTCCACCTGGCCAACATCGCCGAGCAGGTCCACCGCGTCCCGGGCCCGGCCGCGCACCGGCGGCAGCACCGGCGGGCCGCTGGTCGAGGCCGGCGCTGCGATCCGCGCCGCCCTGGAGGCGGGCGAGGTGGACCGCGACGAGGTCGAGCGCCGGTATCGCCGCGATCAGCGCCCGACCGGTCTTCACCGCCCACCCCACCGAGGCCTCGCGGCGCTCGGTGCTGCTCAAGCTGCGCCGCAGTCGCCGAGCTGCTCGACGAGCCCCGCAACAGCCAGACCGACCGCGCGACCTGCCGAGGTCATCGACCTGCTGTGGCAGACCGACGAGCTCCGCGTGGGCAAGCCCGAGGTGAGCGACGAGGCCCGCAACGCCCTGTTCTACCTCGACGACCTGGCTGCCGGGCGCGGCCGCGGACGTGATCGGCGAGTTCGCGGCCGCGGCGGAGGCCAACGGCGTGGAGATCCGCCCGGACCACAGCGTGCTGACGTTCGGCTCGTGGATCGGCGGCGACCGCGACGGCAACCCGTTCGTGACGCCGGCGGTCACCGCGGGCGTCCTCGCGCTCCAGCACGACCACGCGGTCCGCGACCTGCTGGCGCACATCGAGGAGCTGAGCTCCCAGCTGTCGGTCTCCGAGCGGATCGCACCGGTCACGGCCGAGCTTCGCCGAGTCGCTCGCGGCCGACCTCGAGGCGCTGCCCGACCTCGACCCCCGCTTCCGCCGGATCAACGCCGAGGAGCCCTACCGCCTGAAGCTGACCTGCATCCACGCCAAGCTGCGCAACACCGGCACCCGGCAGTCGCGCGGGCACGCCCACCATCCGGGCCGGGACTACCGGACCACGTCGCAGCTGCTGGCCGACCTCGAGCTGATCCGCTCGTCGCTGGCCGCGAACCGTGGCGGGCTGATCGCCGCCGGGTCGGTGGCCCGCACGATGCGCGTCGTGGCGGTGTTCGGGCTGTCGCTGGCCACGCTGGACGTCCGCGAGCACGCCAGCGCGCACCACCACGCCGTCGGCCAGCTCATCGACCGGCTCGGGGTCGCCGAGTCCGGCTACGCGCAGCTGAGCCCCGAGCAGCGGTTCCGGGTGCTGTCCGCGGAGCTGTCCGGCAAGCGCCCGCTGGCTCCCACGCCGCCCCCGCTGGACGCGGCCGGGATGACCACGTACCAGACCTTCGTGGAGATCGTCGCGGGCCCTGGACCGGTACGGCCCGGAGGCCTGCCAGTCCTACATCATCTCCATGACCAAGTCCGCCGACGACGTGCTGGCAGCCGTGCGTGCTGGCGCGCGAGACGGGCCTGGTGGACCTGCCGGCGGGCGTCGCCCGGATCGGCTTCGTGCCGCTCCTGGAGACCGTGGCCGAGCTCCAGGCCGCCGACGACGCTCGTCGGGCAGCTGCTGGACGACCCCGGCTTCCGGGAGGTCGTCCGGCTGCGCGCCGACACCCTCGAGGTGATGCTGGGCTACTCCGACTCCAACAAGGACGCCGGGGTGACCACATCGCAGTGGCAGATCCACCTGGCCCAGCGCCGGCTGCGCGACGTGTGCGCCGGGCACGGCGTCGTGCTGCGGCTCTTCCACGGCCGCGGCGGCACCGTCGGCCGGGGCGGCGGTCCCACCTACGAGGCGATCCTCTCCCAGCCGTGGGGCGTGCTCGACGGCCAGATCAAGGTGACCGAGCAGGGTGAGGTGATCTCCGACAAGTACCTGCTGCCCTCACTCGCGCGGGAGAACCTGCGCCAGACGCTCGCCGCGACCCTGCGCGCCACGGTCCTGCACCGGCGCCTCGCGCATCGACGACCAGACCCTGGCCGCCTGGGACGAGGTCATGGAGCTGATCTCGCAGGCGGCGTTCGGCGCCTACCGCGCTCTGGTCGACGACCCCGACCTGCCCGCGTACTTCTCCTACGCCACCCCCGTGGAGCAGCTCGGTGACCTGCACCTGGGCTCCCGGCCGTCCCGGCGCCCGACGGCCGCCGGCGGGCTCGACGGGCTTGCGGGCCATCCCGTGGGTGTTCGGGTGGACGCAGGCCCGCCAGATCGTGCCCGGCTGGTACGGCGTGGGGACCGGTCTGGCCGCGGCATGGGCGGCCGGCCACGGCGACACGGTGACCCAGATGACCCAGCGCTGGCCGTTCTTCGCCAACTTCCTGTCCAACGTCGCGATGACCGCCGCCAAGGCCGACCTGGCCGTGGCCGACCGCTACGTCCAGCGGCTTGTGCCAGAGCACCTCCAGCGGTTCGCGGCCGGGATCCGCGCCGAGCACGAGTCGACCGTCGCCGAGGTTCAGCGTGCCCTGGGAACCGACTCGCTGCTGGCGAACCAGCCGGGCCTGGCCCAGACCCTGACTGGTCCGCGATGCCTACTTGAGGCCGCTGCACCTGCTGCAGGTCTCCCTGCTCGCGCGCGTGCGCTGGCACGAGGGGGAGGGAACCGACGTGGAGCCCCAGCTGCGCCGGGCCCTGCTGCTGACCGTCAACGGGATCGCGACCGGCCTGCGCAACACCGGCTGACCTCCGTGCGTCTCAGAGCATCCGCAGCATCCTGTGGTTGCCGAGGGTGTTGGGCTTGACGCGCTCCAGGTCCAGCAGCTCGGCCACGCCCTCGTCGTAGGACTGCAGAAGCTGCCCGTACACCTCGGGGCTGACCGGGGCCCCCTCGATCTCGACGAATCCGGCGGCGGCGAAGAACCCCGTCTCGAACGTCAGGCAGAAGACCCGCGCGACCCCCAGGTCTCGGGCGCGGTCCAGCAGCGCCTCGACGAGGGCCCGCCCGATGCCGGAGCCCGTGACCTCGGGCGCCACGGCGAGCGTGCGCAGCTCGCCGAGGTCCTCCCAGATGACGTGCAGGGCGCCGCACCCGACGACCAGCCCGCCGCGCTCGGCGACAAGGAAGTCCGGGACGTCCTCGAAGAGCGTGACCGTCGCCTTCGAGAGCAGGATCCGGCGCTGGGAGTAGAGGTCCACCAGCTCGCGGATGCGCCGCACGTCGGAGGTCCGGGCCGGCCGGATCACCAAGTCCATGACCGCCACCCTACGCATCGCCTGTCCGGGGCCGGTGCTCCGAACCCGGCGGCCGTGGCGCCCAGACCTCGCGCCGGCTCTGGTCGAAAGCCGACCGCGGCGGCCCTTCGCTCGCCAACCTCGCGAGGCGATGTACCGAACGATGCTCGACCAGTGGCCTTCGACCGAGGCGCCCGCCGTGCTCGCCGCCCTGCGCGAGCGTGGAGTCGCGACGGCGACCCTGTCCAACGTCGGCGTCGACCCGCGACCGGTGCTGGTGCGAACCGGGCTCGCCGGGCTCTACGACGTCGAGGTCTTCTCGTTCGAGGCCGGGGTCGTCAAGCCCGACCCGGCCATCTTCGCGCTGGCCGCCGACCGACTCGGCCTGCCGGTCCACGAGGTGCTGATGGTCGGCGACACCGTGGATGACGACGGCGCGGCGGCCAGGCTCGGGATGCGAACCCTGATCCTCCCGCCCACCCGTGGCACCACCCACGGACTCGAGCAGGTCCTGCGCCTCGTGGGGTGACCGGGAACTTCGCGCTTACACAACTCGAACGGGCACGTCACCGCGGGCGAACCCGGGCGCGGAAGGGTCTCGCCCACGACCGGCGGACCAGCCGGCCCACCACCAGGAGGTTTCCATGAGACGCACAGTCACCGCAGCGGTCGCCGGAGTCGCGCTGGCCGGAGTCATCGGCGTCGGCATCGCCGCGGCCGCCGACAGCACCGGGCCGGCCGGACGGTTCGCCGACGTACTGGCCGGACTGGTCAGCAAGGGCACGATCACCCAGAGCCAGGCGGACGCCGTCGCCGAGGCGCTGACCGACGCCCAGGCTGACGCCCGCGCGGAGCGCCAGGCCGACACGGCCCAGCGGAAGGCCGACATCGACGCGCTCCTGCAGAAGACGCTCGGGATGGACTCCGACGCCGTTCGCGCGAAGCTCGCAGACGGCCAGACCCTGCTGGAGATCGCCGGCGACTCAGCCGACGAGCTGGCCGCCGGCGCCCTGGACCTGCTCGGGCAGCGCCTGGACCAGGCGGTGAAGGACGGCCGGATCACCCAGGCCCAGGCGGAGGAGACGATGACCCGCGCGAAGGAGCGCGCCGACGCGTGGCTGGCCGGGAAGGCCACCGGAAGGGGCGCTGGACTGGGCCTGCTGATGGGGCCGGGAGGCGGCTGGGGGCACGGTCACGGCGGCCGGCCGGGTCATGGACCGGCCTGGGATGACGACGCCGACGGCGACGACGGCTCGACCCTGTCGCCCTCGAGCCCGGCACCCTCGGCGACGGCCTCGGCGGCATCCCTGCGGGCCTGACCCCGCGACGGTTCGGACACCGAGTGGCTCTGGTAGCGAACCTTGGCGGTCTCCGGGCAGGCCGGGCAGGTCCCGCTGACCCGACCAGCATGACCCGAGCGGATCGATCAGGTCCTCGCGTTGCCGGCTCAGTGCGCGGCCCGCTGGTCGGCCCTGAACGCCGCCAGTCCATCCTCCATCGACGGGAATGCGCGCATCGGTGAGCCGTCGCCGAGCACCTCATAGGTCCGCAGCGCCGAGATCAGCGCGTCGTCACCGCGCACCAGCCCGACCCTGATCCCACGAGCGGCGAGGTAGGCGCCGAGGTCCTTGAGCTGGACTCCCGCGGAGTAGTCCACGTCGTCGAGCGGCGCAGCGTCGATGAGCACCCAGCGCACCGGCTCCGGCGCGCCGTCGACCAGCGCCTTCAGGTCGTCGCTGAACCGGCTCGCGTTGGCGTAGAACAGCTGGGCGTCGAAGCGGAACACGATCAGGCCGGGGGCGCTCTGGGTGCCCGGCGTGGCAGGTAGGTACTGCGGATCGCCCGCGAGGTCCTGCTGGACCACGAAGT
The DNA here is from genome assembly GCA_963793175.1 of uncultured Actinomycetes bacterium. Lineage (GTDB taxonomy): Bacteria > Actinomycetota > Actinomycetes > S36-B12 > CAIYMF01 > Prado023. The sequence goes on along the minus strand of CAWBYT010000007.1, from coordinate 50,331 downwards.
CGCGGGGCCGGTACGCGCGTCGCAGGATCTCCACGACGGAGGCAACGACGGCCAGGACGATGCCCTGCCCGACGCCCACCGCGAACACCACGAAGCCGGTCATGCAGGCCACGACGAACTCGCTGAATCGCTCGCGGCGGATCTTCCCGAGCCCGGGCAGGTCGATCAGGCTCGACTCCGATCATGAGCACGATCCCGGCCAACGTCGCCTCCGGCATGTTCGTGAGCAATCCCGTGGCGAACACCGTGAAGACGAGCGCGACCGCCGCCATCGTCAGGTTCGCCACCTGTGTGCGCCCGCCCGCCCTGTCCAGGATCTGGGTCTTGGTGGGGCTGCCGTTCACCACGAAGGTTCCCGACAGCCCGGCCGCCAGATTCGCCCCGGACAGGCCGAGGATGTCGCGGTTCACGTCGACACGGTCACCGTGCTTGGCTGCGAAGCTCCGCGAGGTTGCCGCACTCTGAGCCACGATCAGCACGAAGCAGGAGAAGGCCATCGCCAGCACCTTGGCGACATCCGATAAACCGACGCCCTCCGGCAGTCCCAGGGGCGGAAGGCCGGCCGGTACCGCCCCCACCACCTCCACCCCGTCTGCCGCGGCGTCGACCGCCGACGAGATCGCGATGCACACGACGACTGCCACGAGCGCTCCGGGCACCTTGGGCACGAAGCGCTCGAAGACGACGATCAGGCCCACCGTCAGCACCGAGAAGCCGACCGCGGCGAGGTTCGCGTCCGGGATGGAGGTGATCATCGTCCACTGCTGCGAGAACCAGCCGCCGCTGCCCTTGGGCACGCCCAGCATGTCGGGGATCTGCCCGGACAGCACGTGAATCCCTACACCTGTGAGGAACCCTACGAGCACCGACGTGCTCAGGAAGTCCCCGATGAAGCCGAGCTTGAACACGCGGGCCAGCACCAGCAGAGCTCCGCAGACCAGCGCGGTGAGGCTGGCCCACGCGACCCATTCGGGCGTGTACGGGCTGAGGCCGGCGACCCCCAGCCCGGCGAGCCCAGCCGCGAGCACCGCGGCCGTCGCGGAGTCGGCACCGACCACCAGGAGCTTCGACGAGCCGAGCAGCCCGAAGACGAGGGTGGGGAAGATGATGGTGTAGAGCCCGGTCTGGATAGGCATCTGGGCGATGGACGTGTATCCCATGACCTCGGGGATCGCCACCGCCGCGAGCGTCACTCCGGCGATCACGTCGCGGCTGAGCCACGAACGGTCGTAGCCGCGCAGTGCGGGGGGCATCAGATCCATGGTCGCACCCTAGGGCGCGCAGGGATCTGGCTCGCGAATCTGCGGCCCGCGACCGGCCGGCATGCCGGGCCGAAGGCCTACCCGTCGGCGATGCTCGAGCGAGCGATCCGGTCCTCGGCGATCGCCTTCATGAAAGCGTCGTAGTCGTGCTGGTTCTGGTCGGCGTACGCGGCGGCGAAGTCCTGCATCGAGTGGGTGAACGTGCGTCCGCCGCCGAGGTAGGCGGCGATGGCGAAGCGGTCGCCGCTGCGGGCGTGGGCGCGGGCCAACGTCCACCCGCACATCCGCGCGCAGGACCTCCAGGCCAAGGTGGTCCATCTTCTCGAGGTCCGGCGAGGTCTTCCAGTCCCACATCTGGCGGACGTAGAAGTCGCGGACGACGCCGTCGAGGCCCGGGACCCGGGTCCAGCCCAGCAGCATGTCGCTGGAGGCCTGCATCAGTCGCTGCCCCTCGACGACCCGCCGCCCGTGGTTGGAGTACGCGCTGGGCGGCGCCACCGCCTCCAGGACGGACGGGCCGGCCTCCTTCAACTGCAGAACCAGGTCGTCGGATTGGTCGTTGCGCCCCACGAGCAGCGCGATCCAGCACCTGGTCCCCACCGATCCGACGCCCACCACCTTGCGGGCCGCATCGGCGACGACGTAGCCGTCGAGCAGCACCTTGAGGTCGTCGGGCAGCGAGAGGCGGTAGTCGCCGAGGGTGCGCTCCACCACGGCTCGGACCTCGGCCTCGTCGGCGTCGGTCAGCTCGCTGATGGGCTCGACGAAGGGCGGGTCGCTGATGACCCGCAGCTCACCGTCCGGTCCCGCGGTGGTGTAGCGCGACACGGCGCCGGCGCTGGTCTTGCGGCGCCCCTTGGCCAGCGTGCGCCGGAACGACTCCAGCCGGTTGGGGTCCAGGGATCCGGCCCAGCGGCTGATGATGTCCTCGGCCTGGATGCGGGCGTACCAGACGTCCAGCCGCGCCATCCCGGCGAAGCCGGCCATCGCGTCGCGGTACTCACCCGCAACCGCTGCGACGATCAGCGCGCACTGCGCCTCCGTCAGTCCCTTGTGCCGCCCGGCTACCTCGAAGCTGGCCACCAGACGCTTCACGTCCCATTCGAACGGGCCCGGGAGGGTCTCGTCGAAGTCGTTGAGGTCGAAGACCAGGGAGCGCTCGGCGGTGGCGAACCCGCCGAAGTTGGCCAGGTGCGCGTCGCCGGCCAGCTGCACGTGGAGCCCGGTGTTGCCCTGGGTGCCGAGGTCGTTGGCCATCAGCGCCGCCGCCCCGCGGTAGAAGCTGAACGGCGAGGCCGACATCCGGGCGTACCGCAGCGGGACGAGCTCCTGGACCCGGCCGACCGCCTGCTCCTCGAGGACGCCCACCGGGTCGCGCCGATCCGCCGGCGCGACCCACTCGCCCAGCTTCGAGCGCGGGAAGTCCTTGCGCATCGAACGGCCGACGGCCGCCAGCTCGGGGCTCCGCTCGGTCGCAGCAGTAGCTGGGCCCTTCAGGCCAGGCTGGCCCTTCGGGGAGGACGACTTGCCCTTCGAGGTGGCCGGCGGCTTCGTGGCCGTGGGATCGGGCTTCGGCTTGGCCACGGGGCATGCTCCGATCGGGGCTCGGCTTCTGAGCAGTTGGTTCAGAGTCTCACGGCGCGACGTTCTTGGCGTGGATGAGATCGAGTCCGATCAGGGTCAGATCCGGCTCGTGGTGGGTGATCGTGCGCGACTCGGCGACCACGATCGGGGCCAGTCCGCCGGTGGCGATGACCGCCGTGACCCGGCCGCCCAGCTCGGCCACGATCCGGTCGACCAGCCCGTCGACCTGGCCCGCGAAGCCGTAGAGGGCGCCGGACTGCAGCGCCTCCACCGTGTTCTTGCCGATGACCGAGCGCGGCCGGACCAGCTCGACCTTGCGCAGCTGGGCGGCGCGCGAGGCCAGGGCGTCCAGGGAGATCTCGATCCCCGGCGCCAGCGCGCCGCCGAGGAACTCCCCCTTGACGCTGATGACGTCCAGGTTCGTCGACGTCCCGAAGTCGACCACGATCGCGGGGCCGCCGAAGAGGTGATGGGCGGCCAGCGTGTTCACGATCCGGTCGGCACCGACCTCCTTCGGGTTGTCGGTGAGCAGCGGCACCCCGGTCCTGGTCCCGGGCTCGACGATGACCGTGGGGACGTGGTCCCAGTAGCGGGCGAACATGTCGCGCATCTCGCGCAGCACCGAGGGCACCGTCGAGCACAGGGCGATGCCGGTGACGTGGGGTGCTTCCGTGAGCAGGCCGCGGAACACCAGCGCCATCTCGTCGGCCGTCCCGCGCGTGTCGGTCTTGATCCGCCAGGAATGGACCAGCCGGTGGTCCTCGAAGAGGCCCAGGACGGTGTTGGTGTTGCCGACGTCGACGGCCAGGATCATGGTTGCGCCCCTCCTTGTCCGTGGCCGGCTCCCTGCCCTCGGGCCACGGGTCGCAGGTCCGCCCCCACGTCGAGCACCGGCGCGGAGTGCGTGAGCGCGCCGACGGCCAGGAAGTCGACCCCGGTCGCCGCGTAGGCATGGGCCACGTGCAGGCTCAGGCCGCCGGAGGACTCCAGCCTGCAGCGCCCGGCCACCAGGGCGACGGCCTCGGCGGTCTGCGCCGGGGTGAGGTTGTCCAGCAGGACGAGGTCCGCGCCGGCCGCGACGACCGCGGCGAGCTGTTCGAGCGAGTCGACCTCCACCTCGACCGGGACCCCGGGGAACCGCGCGCGGACCGCCTCGAACGCCTGCGCCACCCCCCCGGCCGCGACCACGTGGTTGTCCTTCACCAGCGCCGCGTCCCAGAGCCCCATCCGGTGGTTCTCCCCGCCGCCGCACCGGACGGCGTACTTCTCGAGCTCGCGCAGTCCCGGTGTGGTCTTGCGCGTGTCGCGGACCCGTGCGCCGGTCCCCGACAGGGCGTCGGCCCAGAGCGCGGTCGTGGTCGCCACCCCGGACAGATGGCAGAGCAGGTTCAACGCCGTGCGCTCGCACACGAGCAGCGAGCGGGTCAGTCCCTCGACGCTCAGGACGACGTCCCCGCGCTGCACGCGCTCGCCGTCGGAACGCACGGGGGTCGTCACGCAGGTCCCCCCGGACCCGATCTCGAAGACCCGCGCCGCCACCGGGAGACCGGCGATCACCCCTGCGGCGCGGGCCGTGAGGTCCATCGTCGCGACCTGGTCCGCCGGCACGGTCGCCACCGACGTCACGTCGACGCCGCCGCCGAGGTCCTCGGCGAGCGCGGCGCTGATGAGATCGTCGATCCGCCGGGTGTCCAGGCCCGCAGCGCGCAGGGCCTCCGTTGCTCCCATCGCGGAGGCCTCCTCAGGTCCCGGGCGTGCGGTAGTCGTGCGCCGGGACCGCCTCGCGGCGGGTGTGCACCGCGCCGTCGGGGTCGGCGCTGGCGACCAGCCGGACCCGCCAGGTCCGGTCGTCGCGCTGCGGGAAGTCCTCGCGCCAGTGCGAGCCGCGCGTCTCCTCGCGGGCCAGGGCGTGATGGGTCAGCACCGAGGAGACGGCGTGCAGGTTGGTGGCCTCCCAGTCCTGGGTGCTGCGTCCATGGGGGAGCTCCCCGACGACCATCGACGCGAGCCCGGCCCCGGCTGAGGTCAGGGAATCGGCGGTGCGCAGGACGCCCACGCCATCGGTCATCAGCGCCTGCAGGGACTCACGGTCGCTGTCCGAGACGAGCCCTCGGTGCCCGCCGCGGGCCACCGGGTCGCGCCGCCGCGGCAGACCGTCGGCCAGGGTCGACACGATCCGCTCCGGGAACACCAGGCCCTCCAGCAGGGAGTTGGAGGCCAGCCGGTTGGCCCCGTGCACGCCGGTGCAGGCCACCTCGCCGGCCGCGTACAGCCCGACGATGCTCGCCCGGCCCAGCAGGTCGGTCCGGATGCCGCCGGAGGCGTAGTGCTGCGCGGGCGCCACCGGGATCAGCTCGTGCGCCGGGTCGATGCCGTGCCGGCGGCACGACTCCAGGATCGTCGGGAACCGCGTCTCCCAGCGCTCGCCCACGGCGCGGGCGTCGAGCCACACGTGCTCACGGCGCTGCTCGCGCATGCGTCGGGTGATCGCCTTGGCGACGACGTCGCGGGGGGCGAGGTCGGCCAGCGGGTGGACGCCCCGCATGAAGGGCACTCCGTCGTCGTCGACGAGGAACGCCCCCTCGCCGCGCACCGCCTCGCTGACCAGGGGCTGCTGGCCCTTCGAGCTGCGCCCGAGGTACATGACCGTCGGATGGAACTGCACGAACTCCAGGTCGGCCACGTCCGCCCCCGCCCGCAGCGCCATGGCCATGCCGTCGCCGGTCGCCACAGTCGGGTTCGTGGACTGCCCGAACACCTGGCCCAGGCCCCCGGTGGCGATCACGACGGCGGGTGCGAGCACCGCGCCGACGCCGTCGTGCTGACCCTCGTCGATGACGTGCAGAGTGATCCCCTGCACGCCGCCCCGGTCGTCGGTGAGCAGGTCGAGGGCGAGGGCGTGCTCCACGAGCTCGATCCCCGGGTCGTCGGCGATGGCCGCGACGAGCGCCCGGAAGATCTCGGCTCCGGTGGCATCCCCGCCCGCGTGGGCGATCCGGTCGCGCAGGTGCCCGCCCTCCCGGCCCAGGGCGATCCCGCCGGTCTTGTCGCGGTCGAACCGGGCGCCGGCGGCGATCAGGTTGCGCACCGCCGCCGGACCCAGGGTGCACAGCTCGTGGACCGCGGCCGGGTCGCACAGGCCGGCACCCGCGACGAGGGTGTCGCGCTCGTGGTCGGCTGGGGAGTCCCCGTCGGCCAGCGCCGCGGCGATGCCGCCCTGCGCCCACCGCGTCGAGCCCTCGTCCACCGAGGACTTCGTGACGACGCAGCACGCGGTGGCCGAGCCTGCGGATGTTCAGGGCCAGGGAGAGCCCTGCCACGCCGGAGCCGATGACCACGACGTCGGCCGAGGTGAACCACCCCGGGTCGGGAGCAGCGACCGAGGTCGGGATGACCAGGCTCTGGGTCGCCGGGCCGGCACTGCTCATCTGCGCAACGTAACCGGTGTGTTGTCGATCAGTCGCGTCTGGCCGACACGGGTGGCCAGCAGCAGGCGGGCCGCTCCCAGCTCCGGCGCAGTGCCGAGGGAGGGATCGCGCAGCTCGACGTAGTCCGGCCTGAGCCCGACCCGCATGAGCTCCAGCTCGGCGGCACCCACGATGGCCTCGGCGGACCGGCCGAGGTCGGCGGCGGTGACGCCGGCGGCCAGGGCGGCGGGGATCGCCGCGGCCAGCGAGCGCTCCTCGGCGGAGAGGTAGCGGTTGCGGCTGGAGAGCGCCAGTCCGTCGGCCTCGCGGACGATCGGGACGCCGTGGACCTTGACCGGCAGGTCGAGGTCGGCCACCATCCGCCGCACCAGGGTGAGCTGCTGGTAGTCCTTCTCGCCGAAGAAGGTCGCCTGGGGGTGGGTCAGGTGCAGCAGCTTCATCACCACCGTCAGCACGCCGCCGAAGTGCCCCGGGCGCACCGAGCCGTCGAGGATCGACCCGAGCGGCCCGGGATCGATCCTGACCTCGGGGTCCCCCTGCGGGTACAGCTCCTCGGTGCCGGGCGCGAAGACGAGATCGACGTCCTCCTGGGCGCACACCTGCAGGTCGGCCTCGCAGGTCACGCGGGTAGCGGTCGAGATCCTCGCCGGCGGCGAACTGCAGGGGGTTGACGAAGATGGTCACCGTGACGTGACCCCCTGGTCCGACCTCGCCGCGGGCGGCCCGGATCAGGGCGACGTGACCGGCGTGCAGGGCGCCCATCGTGAACACCGCCGCTCGCGTGGAGCGCGCCGAGCGCACCGACGGCACCGGCAGGCCCGCGTATGCGTCCTCCAGGGAGTCCCGGGTGCGCACCACCCGCATCACCGGTGGTGGACCCGCGTTGGCCTCCGCCGTGCTCATGCTCGCCCTCCTCGACGTCGCCCCGGACCGCTCCCGGGGGCTGGATCCCGCATGCGGCCCGCCCTTCCCGGCAGGCCCGCCGATCCAGCCCCCGACACTAGTGCGATCGGGGGCGAGCGCGCTTCGGCGGTGCCGCCCTCAACCGAGGACGTCGAGCAGCGACTCGGCCTTCACAGGGTCCAGCCGGCCGGCGGCGATCGCCCGGTCGGCTGTCAGCCGGGCCATCGCGAGGTACCCCGCCCGGGCCTCCGGGGCGGCCCGCGACAGGGCCTCCAGGTGGGCGGCGACCGTGCCGGCGTCGCCGCGCGCCACGGGACCTGTCAGCGCCTCGTCGCCCATCGCCAGGACGTTGTCCAGCGCGGCCATGAGCAGCGGGCGGACCAGGCCCGCGGGGTCGGCGATCCCAGCCGTTCCCAACAGGTCCAGGGTCTGGGCGACGAGCGTGACCAGGTGGTTCGCCCCACTGGCCAGTGCCGCGTGGTACAGCGGGCGAGCCTCCTCCGGGACCCACATCGGGTCACCGCCCACCTCGACCACGAGGGCCTCAGCCACGGGGCGCAGCACGGGCGGGGCGGTGACCCCGAACGGGCACCCGGCCAGCCGGTCCAGGTCGGTCCGGGAGCCGGTGAAGGTCATGACCGGGTGCAGGGCGAGGGGCAGCGCTCCGAGCCGGGTCGCCGGTTCGAGGACCGCGGTTCCGAAGCGCCCCGAGGCGTGCACGACGAACTGCCCGGGGGTCACCGCACCGGTGTCCGCCAGCCCCAGGATCAGGTCCGGCAGAACGTCGTCGGGAACCGTGACCAGCACGAGGTCAGCCGCGGCCATCACAGCCGCGGCCGGCATCAGGGGGGTCCCCGGGAGGAATGCCTCGACCTGGCGGCGCGAGCGCTCGGAGACCGCGTGCGCCCCGACGACCCGGTGGCCCGCCCGAGCGAGGGCGGCTGCCAGCGGGCCGCCTGCCCGGCCGACTCCGATGACCCCCACCGCCAGGCGCGGGGCGGCGGGGGGCGGGCCGGCCGAAGCGCGCTCAGCCACCATCGGACTGCCCCGTCGCGCCGTGGAGTCCGGACGTGCCCGCCGCCGGCTGGACCATCCACCGCTGGCCGGGTCCGGATGCCCGACCGGCGGCGGCCCGCAGCAGCTGGGCCTCGGCGATCCTGCGGGCCTCCCCGGCGGTGCGGTGGAGCACCTGCACGGAGACCGGTCCGGGGGTGGAGTCGACCTGCACGGAGGCCAGCCCGAGCCGGCGCTGCCACGGACCCTGGGTGATCGACACCGACTGGGTCCGCGCGTGCGGGATCACGGCGACCCGTCGGGTCAGGAACCCACGCCGAGCGGCGAGCACGACGTCGTCGTGGGCCACGCCCAGGTTCGCGATACTGCAGCCAGGCCCGGCGCCGGGCCCGGTCCGGGGCCGGGCTGAAGTCCATGTCGAACGGGTCCACCCCCGGCATGACCCTGGCGATGATCCGACGTGCCACGTCGCGCGGTGCCACCGGCAGGAGCACGTGCTCCTGCATGCCGCTCTGGTCGGAGTCGAGCCCGGCCACGTTCAGCGAGACCCGCACCCAGCCCCTCCGCCGCCACAGCAGCGGCTCTGAGATCTCGATCGCCTGCACCCGGCCGGGCGGGACGGTCTGGCTCTGCGCGGTGATCAGGCCCTGGCGCAGCCGGAAGCCGTCGGGCGAGTCCGCGATGGTGAATCCGAAGAACCTCGTGAACGGTCCGAACACGCTCAGCAACGGGACGCCCCCGGTCACCAGGATCAGCAGCAGTCCCGCCGGACCCTCGTTCAGCGTGACGACCAGGACCACGGCGACCGAGACGGCCACGAGGAACATGGTCTCGCTGCGCAGGAGCAGGCTGAGGATCAGGTCGCCGGTGGGCACCGTGGCCAGCACCGCCTCGGGCGCCTCGCCGACGTCCGGGGACATCCCGGCGGCCCGGGCGATGATCTCGGCGCGAAGCGCCGTCGCCTGCGCATCGGAGAGATAGGACAGCGTGACCCGCGAGTCGCCGGACCCCGCCACCTCGATGCGCACCTGGGACAGCCCGACCACGCGGCCGAGCAGGGGACGGGTCGTGTCCACGCTCTGCAGGCGGGACAGGGCCACCCGCCGCTCGTTGCGCTGGAGCACCCCCGAGTCGAGGCGGAAGTCGCCGGAGTCGTCGAAGAAGTACTGGGTCCGGGTCCATGCCAGGTAGTGGAAGCCGAGCAGCAACAGGGCCGCCAGGAGCAGCCCGCCGAGGAGGATCACGACCCCGATCAGGCCTCCGATCTCGGAGGCCACACCGCGCAGGTTCCCCCCGCCGAACACGATCAGGGTGCCGATCAGCACCGCGAGCGACCGGGCAGAGGAGACCAGTGGGCTCAGGCGATGGGTCCGGCGCCCGGGCGTCGCCCGCGGCTGGGCAGGTCCGCTGCTCTGCGCGGGGAGGGTCACAGCCCGGCGCTCCGAAGCTCACCGCGCGCGGCGAGCCGATCGCGGAGCCCGGCGGCCTCGGAGGGAGGCAGCCCCGGGATGGTCGCGTTGGTGGTGGCTGCCGCGGTGTGCAGCTGCACTGTTGCGACGCCGAGGCGCCGGTCGAGTGGGCCGGCCGTGATGTCGACCAGCTGCATCCGGCCGTAGGGGACGACCACGAGCCGCCGGAACAGGATGCCGCTGGTGACCAGGAGGTCGTCGGCCCGCTCGGCGTACCCGAAAGAGCGCACACGACGTCCGATCAGCCACCACATCCACGCGAGGGCCACCACCCACACCCCCAGCAGCCCCACGGCCACGAGGCGCGCCTCCGGGACGATCGCCAGGGCGGCCAGCACGACCAGGAGCGCCAGCATCAGCAGCACCATCGTGATCCGGCGCGCCGTCGCCAGCCTGGGCGACACCGGACGCCAGGCCTCGCCGGGCGGCGCGAACGCCTCGTCCACGGACAGCGGCTCAGCCATGACGCCAGCGTATTCCAGCGCACTAGGGTTGGCCGGTGCGCGTCGCAGGGGCAGAGGTCCACCGCGTGGTCGGTTCCGCGACCCACCCCGACGACATCCCGCTTGGCCCGGACCACCCGACCCTCGACGGTCTCCCGACGATCCACCTCCAGCACGACGGCGAGGTGATCCGCTCCGCCGAGTGGATCGCGGGAACAGTCCATCGCGGGGCGGAGAAGCTCTTCGAGTCCCGCGACTACCGCCAGATCGTCATGCTGGTCGACCGCCACGACTGGCTCTCGGCCTTCTGCTCCGAGATCGGCGTGGTCGTCGGGATCGAGCGGGCACTGGGTCTCACGCCGCCACCGCGCGCCCAGCACCTGCGGATCCTGCTGTGCGAGCTGACCCGGATCGCCCACCACCTGGCCTTCCTGGCGCCCCTGCCCGGGGAGCCTCCCGCCCTGGTGGCGCGAGGGTGCCTGGGCGTGGCGGGCGGAGGTGCTCGAGCTGATCGAGGCCGCCACCGGTCAGCGGGTGCACCCGATGTTCGCCCAGGTGGGCGGGGTCCGCGCCGACGTGGCGGCCGGGTGGGTGGCCCGGGTGGCCGCGGCCGCGACCCGGTGGTCGGGCGTGGGAACGGGACCGGCGGCGGGCCAGGGACCGGCAGCCGAGCCTGGAACGGCTCGGGGACCTAGATCGGCTGCGGGACCTGGAACAGCTGCCGGACAGGTCGCCGGGCTGGCCGGCCTCGACGGCCCCGAGCTCGGCGCGGTCCTCGACTCCGGGTACGCCGGCGTTGCGCTCCTCACCGCGGTACAGGCCCAGGGGTTCGGTGCCTCGGGCCCGGTGGCGCGTGCCAGTGGGGTCGACCTGGATCTCCGCCGCGACGACCCGTACCTGCCCTATCCGCCCTTCGAGGTGCCGACGAGCGGTGCCTGCGACGCCCGGGCGCGGATCCGCATGCTCGTCGAGGAGCTGACCCCGAGCATCGAGCTGGTCGCCTGGGCATCGGGCCGCCTCGCCGTCCGAGGAGGGGCAACCCGTCTCCGTCCGCCTGCCGAAGGTCGTCCGGGTCCCGGAGGGGGCCAGCTATACGTGGACCGAGAATCCGACCGGGATCAACGGGTACCTGCTCGTGTCGCGCAACGACCGGACGCCCTGGCGGCTGAAGCTGCGCAGCGCGGGCTTCGGCAATGCCGCCGCACTGGGCGCGGCCCTGGTCGGCACCGGCTTGCAGGACCTTCCGGCGGCTGTCGCGAGCTTCCTGATCGTCTGCGGGGACGTCGATCGATGAGGTCCCGCGCCGGGCCCGCGCGGGCGGACGCCGATCAGCGCTCCGGATGCTTTCGCAGGTAGGTGGCGAACACCGCCACGAACAGCGGCTGGAGGTCGCCGACGCCGGAGTGGCTGAAGGCCTGCCTGGCGGCCTCGATCGTCTCGATGAACGAGCCTCCGATCTCCCCCAGCGAGCCACCCTCGTCCGCGGTGGCCGTCAGCGCCGGCGTGTGGGCCATGAGGTCGATGAAGAACTGGAGGTCGTGGCGCTGGCGGGCCCGTTCGAACGCCGCCTCCCGGAGGTCCTCGTAAGGCCATTCCTCGTAGGGGACTCCGGCGTGCGCCGCGGCGTGATCGCTCATGGGGCAACGTTAGTCGACCGCTGGCGCTTGCTCGGGGACGCCGATCAGGTGGTGGCCCCGGCCGGGCCGTTGTCGGTTCCGGGGGTGCGCGTCGGGATCTCGTCGGAGTCCTCGGGAAGGCGGCAGTTGTGCTCGAGCCAGAGCGACAGCACGGCCAGGACCAGCCCGCCGAGGGCGGCCAGGGCAGCGGCCAGGAGACGCTCCCGCCCCGCGGCCACGGCCGTCTCCTGGACGAGTCTCAGCGCCACTCCCCCGTAGAGCCCGAAGATCACAGCGCCGGTCCGGGAGCCGGCCAGGGCCAGGGCGGTGGTACGCGCGGCCATCATCGGGGCCATCCGTGGGCTCCCGGGCTTCGGATGCAGCCGCCGGCGGGCGAACACGGCCCAGGCCCCGACGAAGCCGGCGACGACCCAGATGATGGCCACCGCCATCCAGGGGACGGAGGGCAGCCGGCCGTGCCCGTCGACCCATGCGGCGAATCCCCACCCCATCAGGGCGGCCGCCGCGGCCACGCCGCACAGCCCCGGGATCGACGTCGGTCTCATCGCCACCATTGCCCCCCGTCGAGGAGGGAGACCTGCTGGTCGCCGACGGTCCGCGCCCACTGCGCGACTGTCCGCCCCGGCTGTCCGACCGGGGTGAGCACGAACTGCGGATCCACCTCGGACCACGGGGCGAGCACGAAGCTGCGCTCGTGGGCCCGGGGATGCGGGAGGGTCAGGGCCGGATCGGCGGTGCGCTCGCTGTCGAAGGCGAGGATGTCCACGTCCAGCGTGCGCGGCCCCCAGCGGACCGACCGGACCCGGCCGGCCGCCTCCTCCAGCTCGTGGGCGAGCCCGAGGAGGGCTGCGGGCTCCAGGGAGGTGTCGGCCAGCACCACCGCGTTGAGGAAGTCCGGCTGCTCCAGCCCCCCGATCGCCGCGGTCCGCCACAGCCCGGAAACGGCGGTCACGACGACCTGCGGATGCTCGCCCAGGCGCGCGACCGCCTCGCGCATGCGCTCGCGGGCCTCGCCCAGGTTGGCGCCCAGGGCAAGGGCTGCGGCGGTCATCGGGCCCTCGTGACGGTCACGGCCACGTCGGCGAACGGCACCGGGATCGGGGCACCGGGCTTGTGCACCGTGACCTGCACGGCTGCGACGCTCTCGAAGGCGAGGCAACTGTCGGCGACCCTGAGTGCGAGCGTCTCGATGAGGTTCACCGCAGGACCCTCGAGGATCTCGACGATCGCCACCGCCACCGCCCCGTAGTCGACCGTGTGCCGCAGGTCGTCGGACCGGCCCGGGCTGACGTCCGGCGAGATGCCGAGGACCACGTCGACGAGGAACTCCTGGCCGTCGCGGCGCTCGTGGTCGAGCACCCCGTGGAAGCCGCGGGCGCGCACCCCGGTCAGCGTGATCCGGTCCAGGCCCGGGTCGAGGGCGCCGCTCATGTCGACCCCTGCGCGGACGGCGGTTGCCCGCGGTCCCCCTCGCCCCGGGAGGCGTCGCGCCACGCGCACCCGACGGCCACGGCGTCCCGCGAGCGGCGGGCGTCGTGCACGCGGACCGCCCACACGTCGGCGGCCGCCGCCAGCGCGCTCAGGGCGTCGGTCGCGGCATCGCGCTGACCGAGCGGTCGCGGGCCCGTCGGGCCGCCGAGCAGCTCGCCGAGGAACCGCTTGCGGCTGGCCCCGATCAGGATCGGGTGGCCCAGCCTCCTCAGTTCGGGGAGGCTCGCGAGCAGCGCCCAGTTGTGCGCCGCAGACTTGGCGAAGCCGAGACCCGGATCCAGCACGACCCGGCGCGGGTCGACGCCTGCGGCAGTCAGCGAGGCGACACGGTCGCCGAGCTCCCGGCAGACGTCGGCAACGACGTCGTCGTAGGTGGCCAGGGCGTCCATGTCGGCGGAGTGGCCCCGCCAGTGCATCGCGATGTAAGGCACGTCGACGGTGGCGACCCACGGATGCATCCCGGGGTCGGCCAGCCCGCCGGAGACGTCGTTGACGAGCCTGGCGCCCGCCTCGACTGCAGCCGCCGCGACTTGCGCGCGCATGGTGTCGATGCTGATCACCACGCCATGGGCGACCAGCCGCTCGACGACCGGCATGACCCGGGCGAGCTCCTCGTCGGGAGGGACGCGCTGCGCTCCCGGGCGGGTCGACTCGCCACCGACGTCGACGATGTCCGCGCCGGCCGCCACCTGGTCCAGGGCGTGGGCGACAGCCGACGTCGGGGTCGAGGAACCGGCCCCCGTCGGAGAACGAGTCGGGCGTCACGTTGAGCACGGACATGACCAGGGTGCGTCGCACACCGGCCAACGACCCGGGCAGCCCACGCGGATGCATCGCGGTCAGGCCTTCAGGATCAGCGACATGACCTCGGCCCGGGTAGCGGGGTCCCGCAAGCCCCCGCGGACGGCGCTCGTGACGGTGCGCGCCCCGGGCTTGCGCACGCCACGCATGGACATGCACAGGTGCTCACACTCGATGACGACCACGACGCCGCGCGGCTGGAGCACCCGGACCAACGCGTCGGCGACCTGGGTGGTGAGCCGCTCCTGCACCTGGGGGCGCTTCGCGAACACGTCCACCAGGCGGGCGATCTTGCTCAGACCGGTGATCCGGCCGTCCTTGCTCGGGATGTAGCCGACGTGGGCCAGGCCGTGGAAGGGCACGAGATGGTGCTCGCAGGTGGAGTACACCTCGATGTCCTTGACCAGGACCAGCTCGTCGTGGCCCAGGTCGAAGGTGGTGGTCAGGACATCGTCGGGCTCCTCGCGCAGGCCCCGGAAGATCTCGACGTAGCTGCGGGCCACGCGGTCGGGCGTCTCGCGCAGTCCCTCACGCTCGGGGTCCTCCCCGATGGCGACGAGGAGCTCGCGGACGGCCGCCGAGGCGCGCGCAAGGTCGACAGGCCCGGAGCGCGGAGCGGGGTCCACGCCATGGACCGGGTCGATCCCGCTCATGTACCGGACCCGGGCGGCGCGGCGTCGCCCGGGGCGTCGTTCGGTGGGTCCGCTGGCTTCGGAGTGGCCGTGGGGTCGGCAGAGCCGGGGGCCGGGTCCCAACCCGCGGGCACCGGGCCGGGGGCCGAGGAGCCGGGGGCCGAGGAGCCCGGGGCCGAGGAGCCGGAGGTCGACGAGCCCGGGGTCGATGAGGATCCGTTCGAGCCGGAATGGCTGGGGGCCGGATTCGGGTAGGGCCCGTTCGAACCGGACGGGGGCCCGCCGACCCCAGGCAGCGGCTCGCCATACGTCCCGCCGGGTGCCGGGAGCCCGTAGGCGCCCAGCATCGACCCGCCGACGCGGACCGGGTCGCCACTTCGCGCCGGGACCTCGACGGGCGGCAGCGGCGAGGGTGCCCGGCGCTCCGAGCCGGTCCACGCGGGACGGATCGGACGCAGCCGCAGGGCGGCGAAGACGGCCGCCACCTGCTCCTTGTTCAGCGTCTCCTTCTCCAGGAGCTCGGTGACCAGGGCGTCGAGGACGTCGCGGTTGTCCACGAGGATCTCGAACGCCTCGTTGTGGGCATGGTCGATGAGGCTGCGGACCTCCTCATCGATCGCCGCGGCGATCTCCTCGGAGTAGTCGCGGGTGTGGCCCATGTCCCGGCCGAGGAAGACCTCGCCTGCCTCCTTGCCGTAGCGGATCGCGCCGAGCCGCTCGGTCATGCCGAACTGGGTGACCATCGCCCTGGCGACAGCGGTGGCCTTCTCGATGTCGTTGGCCGCGCCGGTCGTCGGGTCGTGGAAGACCAGCTCCTCGGCAGCGCGCCCACCGAGCATGTAAGCGAGCTGGTTGAGCATCTCGCTGCGCGTCGTGGAGTACTTCTCCTGGTCGGGCAGGACCATGGTGTAGCCCAGGGCGCGGCCTCGCGGGAGGATCGTGATCTTGTGCACGGGATCATTGCCCGGCAGCGCTGCGGCCACCAGGGCGTGCCCGCCCTCGTGGTAGGCCGTGATCCGCTTCTCCTTGTCGTCCATCACCCGGGTGCGCTTCTGCGGCCCGGCGATGACGCGGTCGATCGCCTCGTCGAGGGCCCGGTTGTCGATGATCGCCCCACCCGAGCGGGCGGTGAGCAGCGCCGCCTCGTTCAGCACGTTGGCCAGGTCCGCGCCGGTGAAGCCGGGCGTGCGGCGTGCGACAGCCTCGAGGTCGATGCCCGGGGCCATGCGCTTGCCGCGGGCGTGGACCTGCAGCACAGCGTGGCGCCCCTGCATGTCGGGCGGCGAGACCTGGATCTGCCGGTCGAAGCGTCCCGGGCGCAGCAGGGCCGGGTCCAGGATGTCCGGGCGGTTGGTCGCGGCGATCAGGATCACGCCGCCGGAGACGTCGAAGCCGTCCATCTCGACCAGCAGCTGGTTCAGCGTCTGCTCACGCTCGTCGTGCCCGCCGCCGAGGCCGGCGCCGCGATGCCTGCCGACGGCGTCGATCTCGTCGACGAAGATGATCGCCGGCGCGTTGGTCTTGGCCTGCTCGAACAGGTCGCGCACCCGCGACGCGCCGACGCCGACGAACATCTCGACGAAGTCGGAGCCGGAGATCGAGAAGAACGGGACTCCGGCCTCGCCTGCCACGGCTCGGGCGAGCAGCGTCTTGCCGGTGCCAGGGGGGCCGTAGAGCAGCACGCCCTTGGGAATCTTGGCGCCCACAGCCTGGAATCGGGCCGGGTCCTGGAGGAACTCCTTGATCTCACCCAGCTCCTCGACGGCCTCGTCGGCACCCGCGACGTCGGCGAAGGTCGTCTGGGGCAGGTCCTTGCTCAAGGGCTTGGCCTTCGACTTGCCGAAGCTCATGACCTTGGAGCCGCCGCCCATCTGGTTCATGAAGTAGACCAGCAGCAGCAGCACGAGCACGATCGGCAGCAGCGACACCACCAGCGTCAGCAGGAAGCTCTGGCGCGGCACCTTGACGTTGTAGGACTCGAGAGCACCCTGGTCGACCTCGGCCTGCAGGCGCCGCTGGAGCTCGAGCCCCTGACCGTCGATGTACTCGGCGAACTTCTTGCTGCCGTCGGTGTACTCCACCTCGATGCGCTGCTCGACGTCGACGAGCAGGGCGTCCTTGATCTGACCCTTGTCGATGGCGCTGACCATCTCGGAGGTGTCGATCTGCCGGGGGCCCGTGACGTCGCTGACCAGGCTGCTGGTGATCAGGATCAGCAGCGCGGCGATCAGGATCCAGAAGATCGGACCACGTAGGAAGCGCTTCACGATCATCCTTGCCCGGGTCACCCCGACCGTCCCTCAGGGGCGCAGGAGCAACTGCACCCCCGCGCCCACCTGCCGGGCCACGCGCCCGTGAGAAGAAACTACACCGATCCGCCGACACCAGCCCTCGAGGTTCGCGCTCGGCGTATGTGCGGGGGGACACCTGGGGGTACGCTATGCGGCCGCCCTGACGATGGCCCGGCCAGCGCCCGGCCGGCCAGCGCCGGCCCCACACGCGCCCCGGCGCCGCCCGGCCTGGTGCTTGCGTCCGGCGCGGTGCGTGCCCGCGCGCGCCCTCAGCTGTAGACGTGCGGAGCCAGCGTGCCGATCTCGCGCAGGTTCCGGAAGCGCTCCGCGTAGTCCAGGCCGTACCCGACAACGAACTCGTTGGCGATGTCGAAGCCGACGTACTTGGGCACCAGGTCCACCCTCAGCGCCTCCGGCTTGCGCAGCATCGTGAGCACCTCGACCGACTCGGCCCCACGGGCGGTCAGGTTGCGCATGAGCCACGAGAGCGTGAGCCCCGAGTCGATGATGTCCTCCACGATGAGCACGTGGCGGCCCGTGATGTCGGTGTCGAGGTCCTTGAGGATCCGCACGACGCCCGAGGACTTGGTCGAGGAGCCGTAAGAGGTCACGGCCATCCAGTCCATCTGCAGGTGGATGTTCATGGCGCGCGCCAGGTCGGCCATCACCATGACCGCGCCCTTGAGGACGCCGACGAGGAGCACGTCGCGGCCCTCGTAGTCGCGGTCCACCTCGGCGGCGAGCTCGCGGAGCCGGACGGCCAGGGTCCGCTCGTCGATCAGGATCTTCTCGAGATCGTCACCCACGTGTTCGGCGTCCACGGGGGTCAATCTCTCACAACGAGCGCCCCGGCCTCCCTGCGGGCGCGGCGCCCGCCAGGCAGGGCGACCTCGGACCGGGACCCGGGGGCCGCGACGAGAGCAGTGACCCGGTCGACGTGGGCGGCTGACAGCTCGCCGCCGGGGCAGCCGGCTGCGACCAGGAACCGGCGGACGACCCGAGCAAGGACCGCCACGGGCAGCACGGGCTCGCGCGTCAGGGCACCGTCCAGGGCGAGAACGGCCACCCGCGGCTCGTCGCGCAGCGTGCCGGCGGCCCCTCCGATCTCCTCCCAGACGCGGTCGGCCCACATGTCGAGGGCGTCGGCGTCCTGGCGCGCAAGCTTCGCGGTGCGTGCGAGTGCCTCGGCCACCCCGGGTCCGAGGGCCGACTCGAGCAGCGGCAGGACGTCGCGGCGGACCCGTACGCGGGCGAATCCGCGATCGGCGTTGTGCGGGTCCGTCCACGGCTCGAGCCGCGGGTCGGCGGTCGCGGAGGCTCCGGCGGCGGCGAGCACCACCTGCCGTGGCACGTCGAGCAGCGGACGCCGGTAGAGGGCGCTGCGGGCGGCCATCCCCGCCAGCGAGCGGGTGCCCGAGCCCCGCGCGAGGCCGAGCAGGACGGTCTCGGCCTGGTCGTCGCGGGTGTGGCCGAGGAGGACGGCAGCGGCGCGCGGCACCGCCGGGGGGCCGCCCGGGGCTCCCGGGACGGAGTCGCCCGAGATTCCCTGGACGGCTGGGTCGCCCGAGGCTCCCTGGACGGGGTCGCCGGAGAGTCCCTGGACGGCGGGGTCGCCCGGGAGCCCTGAGGGGGGGACTCCGGCGGCGACCGCCTCGAGGGCGCGGTAGCGAGCGGTCCGCGCCGCGGCCTCGAGGCCGCCCGCACCCGGACCGGTGTCCACCTGCGCGGTGACCACGCGGACCTCCGTGCAGCCGAGCACGCGGGCCTGCCCGGCAGCCCGGCTCGCGACCTCGTCCGACCCAGGCTGAAGCCCATGGTCCACGACGACCGCCTCGCAGAGCAGCCCGAGCTCGGCGCTCACGACCGTCGCTGCCTCGGTCAGCGCCAGCGAGTCGGGGCCGCCGCTGAGGGCAACGACGATCCGCTCGCCCGGCTCCAGGTCGGCGAGGCAGGCCCGGACGGCCGCGCGCACTGCGGCTCGCGGGGGCCGGGCGCCCATCAGCCCAGGACGCGGCGCACCCACGCCGCGGGGTCCTCGATCTCGGTGGCCGAGGGCAGGTTGCTCGCCGACTGCCACACCTGCGCGAAACCCTGGTCGCCCGCGCTGGCGATCACCTTCCGCACGAAGTCCGCCCCGCTGGTGTACTGGCGCATCTTGGTCTCCATGCCCAGCACCCGGCGCACGAACCCGTCCACAGTGCCGGCCTGCGACCGGCGGGCGGCGAACCGCTCCCTGATGACCGCGACCGTCGGCACGTGGTCGGGTCCGACCTCGTCCATCACGAAGTCGGCATGGCCCTCGAGCAGGGACATCAGCCCGGTCAGCCGATCGAAGACCTCGCGCTGGGCGGGCGTCTGGACCGCCTCCATCAGGCTCGACCCGGATCGCCCGCGGGCCGCGCCGACCACTGACTGCGCGACCGCGCCGAGGCGGGTCAGGAACTCCGAGGCTGGGATGTCGCTGACGGTCACGAACGCCTGGACCTCGGCGAGGAAGTGGTCGGCCAGCCACGGCACGCCGCCGAACTGTGCCCGGTGGGTCTCCTCATGGAGGCAGACCCAGTACCGGAAGTCACGGGGGACCAGCTCGAGCTCGCGTTCCACCTGGACGATGTTCGGCGCCACGAGCAGCAGCCGCCCGGACTCTCCGACTGCCGCGAAGGCCTCGTACTGCCCGAGGACCTTGCCCGACAGCCACGCCATCGCCCCTCCCAGCTGCGCCGCGACGAGCCTGGAGCCGAACGCCTCGACGCCGGCATTCGCTCGCTTGTCCGCGCGAGCCGCGATGAACGGGTCCAGTGCGACGCCGAGCCCAGCGATGTTCGACTGGATCCACTCGGCCCGGTCCACGATCACCGCCGGGGCATGCGCCGGGTCGGCCTCGAGGCCCGTGAGCGTGCTGACGGGGTCGCGGGCGAGCTGGGCCAGCTCGCGCAGCTCGGCGACGATCCCGTGGGCCTCGCTGGGAGTGGTGGTCGGTCCCTTGGGCATGAACCGCAGCCCGATCCGCTCGGCCAGAGTCCAGTCAACGAGGTTCGCCACCCACGCAGCATAGGCGGGCGGGTCGAGCCGGGCGCCGGGTGCGGGCCGGCCGGGGCTGGGCTGCCGGGGGCACGGCCGGGGAGCGTCGGAGGGTGGGTGGGTCGGTGGCGTGCGTGGGTCGGTGCGTGCGTGGGCCGGTCGGTGCCTGGGCCCGACGATTCGGGGTCAGTCCGCCGCGCAGTCGCAGGAGACGAGTGCCGCGGCCGCCCGATCGAGGGCTGCCCGGGTCCCCACGCCACCCCCTGGAGCCGAGCCGTCGACGAAGGCGAAGGCAAGGAGCCGCCCGTCGGGTCGGCTGGCGAATCCGGCAAGCGCCGCCACACCGGTCAGGGTGCCGGTCTTCGCGCGGACAAGGCCTCGTCCGGCTTGCTGGTCGGAGCCTCGGAACCGAGCCGCAAGGGACCCGGTCGCCCCAGCGACGGCGAGCCCGGCGGGCAGCTCGCCGACCTCGACGGCGGACACCCTCAGGAGGTCGGTGAGGGTCGAGGGAGCCAGTCGGTTGCGCCGCGAGAGGCCAGAGGCATCGGAGAAGCGCGCGCCACCGGCGTCGATCCCCAGGTCGGAGAGCACCTGTCCGGCCCGGGCGGACACGCCGGCGAAGCTGGCCGGCTGCCCGCTGGCGGCTGCGCCGAGCCGACCGAGTGCCTCGGCGTAGTCGTTGTCGCTGGCGGTCAGCATGCGCTCGACCAGCACCCCGACCGGCGGCGACTCGACCCGGGCGATCGTCGGGGAGCCGGCGGACGCTGTTCGCTCCCCCGGCTCTCCGCGGACCGTGACCCCGGCGTCGGCCAGCGCATCGGCGAAGACGCGAGCGGCACGGGCCGCCGGGTCAGCCACGCGCTCCGTGCCGTTCGGGGCTCTCCGGCCGCTCGTCGACCTGCAGCGCCGAGACGGGGGCCACGATGCCCGCTGCCGGGAAGTCGCGCGCCCAGGTCGGATGCGTCGCCGGCCCGGTGAACAGCGAGGCGTCGTACCCGATCCGCACCCGAGCGATCCCCCGGGAGGCCAGCCCGCGCGCGGTCGCGGCGGCCAACTCCTCCAGCGATGCGGGCATCAGGCTGGTCCCCGCACCCCCGACCCGACCCTTGGCGGAGACAAGGCTCGGATCGCCGCCACCGACGATCACCACGCGAGGCGCCTTCGTGTCCGGAGCGGTGAGGACGACGCGGGTGACCACGCGGCTGCCGGCGCCCAGGGATTCGAGGACCGAGACGGCCGTGACGAGCTTCATCGTCGACGCCGGGACGGTCGGGGCGTCGTGGGCAGCGAACAGGACCTGGCCGGTCGCGACATCGATGACGCTTGCAGGGCTGGTGCCGGAGCCGAGCGCGCCGCCGGTGAGCTCCGGGGCCAGCGCGGCGGCAACCGCGGCCGGGGCCAAGGGGGCTCCGGTGATCCCCGACGCGCTCGCCTCGGGCGAGCCGGCGGTGGAGGAGAGCGGCGGGCTCGCCGAGGAGGCCGGGAAAGCCGTGGCCGAGGGGGCGGCGTCGACGGGGTTGCCGAGGGAGCGGGGTTGCCGAGGGGGACGGCTCGTCGGCCCGGAGGTCGTCGTCCCCGACGGCCCCGGCGGCACCGGTCACGGCGGCACCGAGTCCGACCGGATCCAGGACGGGCGCAGCGATCGGCTCCCGCGGATCGGCACTTGTCGCACCTGCAATGGCGCCAGCCTCGTCCTGGCCCGCGAGGCCCCCCGACGACGACGAGCACCATGATCGCCCCAGAGAGTCGCGACCGGAGCGCTCGATTCGGCACGCACCGACCCTAGTCGGCGGACTCGGGACCACAGTCGGGCCGCCGTGCCCCAGGTCCCGTGGACTGCCGGCCGGAGGAGGCGGAGGCAGCCTCGGTCCCCCTGCTCCCCAACGCCGGTAGTCAAAATCGACCATCCGGAGCGTCGATTTCGACTATCGACGCACGCACGGCTGGTGTCGTGGGCCCGGCAGTGCCTGACCCGGCAGGTCGCCCGGCCTCCCTCAGACCCCGGTCGCCGCGCTCGAGGCGCTAGGGTCGGGACTTGCGAACCGGCCGTAACTCCTGGAGGCGAGATGGACCCACTGACGTTCGACGTGGTGATCGAGATTCCGGCCGGAAGTCGCAACAAGTACGAGGTCGATCACCACTCCGGCAAGATCCGGCTCGACCGTCGCCTCTTCACCGCGACCCGCTACCCGCACGACTACGGCTTCATCGACGACACCCTGGGCCTCGACGGCGACCCGCTGGACGCGCTGGTCCTGCTCGACGAGCCGACCTTCCCGGGCTGCATCATCGCGTGCCGCGCGATCGGGATGTTCCGGATGAGCGACGAGGCCGGCGGCGACGACAAGGTCATCTGCGTCGTGGCCGGCGACCCCCGCATGGACCACATCCGCGACATCCACCACATGCCCGAGTTCGACCGCCTGGAGATCCAGCACTTCTTCGAGGTCTACAAGGACCTCGAGCCGGGCAAGTCCGTGGAGGGGGCCACCTGGGAGGGCCGCGCGGGTGCCGAGGCGGAGATCTCCGCGTCGTTCGCACGCTTCGTTCCATCCGAGCACCACTGAGGTGGTCGGCTGGGCTGGTTCGCCTGAGGTGCTTGAGCTGAGCTGATCGAGGTTGGCTGATCAGGCTGGGCCGATCAGGCTGGGCTGCCAGGCTGGGCTGCCAGGCTGGCCCCATCCGGGGCCGCCGCTGCGGGCCTTTCCACAGATCCCCGCCGTGGGCTGTTGCCGATGGCCGCAGGTGCCTACGGTGTGCGCCATGACGACCCGATTCACAGGCTTCCCGGCCGACGCGTTCACGTTCTACGCCGACCTCGAGCTCGACAACAGCAAGCCCTTCTGGGCTGAGAACAAGCATCGCTACGAGGCCGGCGTCGCGGCGCCGATGGGCCTGCTCCTCGCCGAGCTGGAGCCCGAGTTCGGCTCCGGGCGGCTGTTCCGGCCCTATCGCGACGTGCGCTTCAGCGCCGACAAGACTCCCTACAAGGAGCACCAGGGTGGCTACGTCGAGGTCGGGCCGGCGTGCGGCTACTACGTCCAGGTCAGCTCCGGTGGTCTGCTCGTCGGGGCGGGGTGGTACGCCTCCACCGGGGAGCAGGTGGCCAGCTACCGGGCCGCGATCGAGGCGGGGATCCCCGCGAAGTCGCTGCGCAAGGTGCTGGCCTCGCTGGAACGGGTGGGGATGGCTGTGGGCGGTGACATGGTCCGGACCCGACCCCGCGGGGTGGCCGCGGACCACCCTGACCTGGACCTGTTGCGGCACCGCACCTTCCTGGTGTCGGCGACGTTCCCCTTCGACGAGCCGTGGTTGGGCACCCGCACGGCCGCCACCAAGGTGCGCAGCGCCTGGCGCAAGGCGCGGCCCTTCGTCGACTGGATGGCGGAGTACGTCACCGGCCGCGCCGAGGAGGCTGCCGTGTGAGCCGCCGCCCGCCGACGCTGCGGGCCTATCGCTGCTGACCCTGGGGTGTCAGTGCTGCCCGGACTCGCCCCATTGCCGCAGGGCGTCGATGGTCTCCCGGAGCGCGGCCCCGCGCTCGGTGAGGGCGTAGGCGCGCACGTTGTGGGCTAGCGGAACCCGGAAAAGGATGCCCGCAGCGTTCAGCTCCCGCAGCCGAGTGGCCAGGATGTTCGTGGGCGCGCCGAGCTCGCGCTGGAGATCGCCATAGCGCTTGGCGCCGTCGAGGAGGCTGCCGACGACCAGGAGCGCCCAGCGCTGGCCGACGAGTTCGAGCGCTGCGGCCAGGCCATCGGACTTCTCCTCGTCGGGGGCGGTCTCGCCGCCGGGGGCCGTCGCCCGGTAGCGAGAAGTCGCCTCCTCGTCGGACGTCACACTCTCGTCGGCCGTCGCGCTGTCGTCGGACGTCACCTCGTCGTGGGACGTCGCCTCGGCGTCGGACGTCACCTCGTCGTCGGACGTCGCCCTGCCGTCGGACGTCGCCCCGTCGTCGGACGTCACGCCGTAGGCGGGCCGTCCGGGGCCATCCAGAACGGCGCGAAGTGGTTGCCGTCCGGGTCGTCGAAATGCCGCTGGTACATGAAGCCGTAGTCATCCGTCCCGCCGACTCGGGCGCCGGCGGCCTCCGCCCTCGCGACGAACGCGTCCACGTCGTCGCGGGTCGGGAAGGTCGAACGCGAAGGTCACCAGCGAGGTCGTCGCCGGGTCCCCGACCTCCTTGCTGCCGTCGCCGAGGCTCGCGTAGTAGTCGCGGCGCAGAGCCATCAGGTACAGGTCGTCATCGAGGACGAAGCATGCGGCGTTGTCGTCGGTGATGGCCTCGTTGATGCTCCAGCCGAGGGCGGTGAAGAAGGTCTTGGAGCGTTCGAGATCGGCGACGGGGAAGTTAGCGAAGAAGTTCATGGCGACGATACTTGCAAAAAGCAAGTGCGACGTCAAGGGCGTACGAGAGGGCCTGCGAAGCTCACTCGGCGCCGGCGCCAGGGGGACCATCCGCGACCCGATCCATCGGACAGGGCGGCCACGGGGCGAGTGCCCGGCACGCCTCAGTCGGACGCGAATCCGGGCGGGAGGTCGGCGGCGTGCACCACCAGGAGCTCCTGGGTGGCGCGCGTGAGGGCCACGTACAGGTCGTGGCCGCCACGGGCGGACTCGGCCAGCATCACGGCGGGCTCCACGACCACGACCTGGTCGAACTCCAGGCCCTTGGACTCGGCCACCGTGAGCACGCTGACGCGCGTGTCGAGGGCGGCGTTGCCCAGGCCCACGCTGCCGGCCGGGACGTGCTCGGCCAGTGCCTCGGCGAACCGGTCTCGCAGGGAGCGCGGCACCACCACCGCGGTCCGGCCCTCGTCGGCGATCCACCTGGTGACCTCCTGCCCCGTCGCAGCGGCGAGGCGGTCCGCGAGCGCCTCGGGCCCGCCCGCCGCCGCGCCGCCCACCCCCGCAGGCTCCGCCGCCCCCGCAGGTCCGCCGAGGCCGGCGTCGGGCACGTCCGGCACCCGCAGGAGTCGGGGCGCGCTGCCGTCGCGCACCGAGGCGGGCTCGGCCACCGGGGTCCCGGACGCCACGAGGACCCGGGTGGCCAGCTCCATCATCGGGGCGGGCGTCCGGTAGTTGACCGTGAGCGGCTGGACCGACCAGCGCCCGGGCGCCAGCCTGTCGAAGATCTGCCCCCAGGTTCGGGGGGCCGCCAACGACGCCGCCTGGGCCAGGTCACCCACGACCGTCATCGAGCGGCTCGGACAGCGGCGCAGGAGCAGCCGCCACTGCATCGGGGAGAGCTCCTGGGCCTCGTCGACCACGACGTGGCCGAAGGCCCACGTCCGGTCGGAGAGTGCCGCGTCGACCACGGTGCGCCGAATCGTCTGGGACCCTGAGTACCGGTCGATCAGGGACTCGGCCGTGAGTCCCGAGATCCCCGTGACCCCGGTCATCTCCATCACCCCGCGCGCGTACTCCTCCTCCAAGGCCCGCTCCGAGGCGGAGAGGGCGGCCGCGCGCCGGGCTGGCTCGTCGTCCTCGCCGAGCAACTCTGCGGCCTCGTCGAGCAGTGGGACGTCGCTCACGGTCCACGGCGCGCCCGCGGGCCGGGCGAGCAGCTCACGCTCCCGGCCGGAGAGCCGGGGACCGGCGGCGGCAAGGACCCGCGGATCGGCGAACAGTTCCCCGATGACCTGCTCGGCCGTCAGCGGCATCCAGCAGAGGTTCACCTCGCGACGGACGTCCCGGCTGTCGCGCAGGTCGGCGAGCAGGATCTCGCGATTGGACTCCGGATCCACCCTGCGTGCCTCCGCCAGCACGAGCGCGAGGCGGTCGAGCAGGGAGGTGACGAAGGTCAGTCGGGCTCGGTTGTGCGGCCGACGGGAGGCCCGCGCGCGGTCACGGGCGCCAGCGACCATGGCCGTGGTCATGGTGATCCGCGTGCCTGCCACGACCAAGTCCCGGGCGGAGTCCGGGATGCGCTGGCGGTTGCGGATCGCGGTGGCCACGACGTCGGCCATCCGCAGGTCGCCCTTGACGACGGCCACCTCGTCGTCCGACTCCGCGACGCCCTCGATCCCCGGGTGGAGCTGGCCGGGCGTGGCCAGCACGGCGCTGGACTCGCCGAGGCCTGGCAGCACCTGGCTGATGTAGCGCAGGAAGAGCGCGTTCGGCCCGACCACCAGGACGCCGCTGCGGGCGATCTGCTCGCGATGCGTGTAGAGCAGATAGGCGGCCCGGTGCAGCCCGACCACGGTCTTGCCGCACCCAGGGCCGCCCTCCACGACGAGGATCCCGGGCATCGGCGCCCGGATGATCCGGTCCTGCTCGCCCTGGATCGTCGCGACGATGTCCCCCATGCGGCCCGTGCGCCGGGCAGCCAGCGCGGCCATGAGGGCACCGTGGCCCTCGAAGGACGAGCCCGTGCCCACGGCGTCGAGGTCCAGGACGTCGTCCTCGACCGCGGTGACCAGGCGACCGGTCAGCAGGATGTGGCGGCGACGGGCCACTCCCATCGGATTCGCCGTCGTCGCCCGGTAGAACGGCTCGGCGGCCGGGGCCCGCCAGTCCGTGAGGAGAAGGTTCTGAGCCTGGTCGGCGAGGCTGAGCCGCCCGACGTAGACCGTGGTTCCGCCCGCCGAGTGGTCGATCCGGCCGAAGCAGAGCCTGCGCTCGGCCGAGGTCAGGCCCCCCAGGCGCTCGGTGTACGACCGGATCAACGCCCCACGCTCGAAGAGGGCTGCCGGAGTCCCGGCGGTCCGCGAGCGCCTCGCCCGCTCCAGGTCCCGGGCGGCACGTTCGGTGAGCTCGTCGAGCCGGGCGTACATCGCCGTCACCACGGGCTGCTCGGCGCGGACCGCGCTCTGGGGCTCGGTCGGCGAGGGCACCGAGACATCCTAGTGACGCCCGGACCCGGCGACCGTCAGCCAGCCTCCACCGAGCGCGTCCCCGGCCACCGCGCATCTCAGGGAAGCCCGCGGCCGTGTGGCACAGTGTGGCCATGCAGCGGACGCTGGTGGCCATCCCCGCGTTGAACGAGTCGGCCACGATCGCCACTGTCATCGCCGAGGTGGCCCGGACGCTGCCCTGGGTGGACATCCTGGTGGTGGACGACGGCTCGACGGACACCACGGCCAGCGCCGCACGCCGGGCGGGCGCCCAGGTCGTCTCCCTGCCCTTCAACGTGGGAGTGGGCGGTGCGATGCGCACGGCCTTCCTCTACGCCCAGCGCCGCGACTACGACGCGGTCGTCCAGGTGGACGCCGACGGACAGCACATCCCCGCGCACATCCCCGACCTGCTCCAGGCCCTCGAAGGGGCCTCCGTGGTGGTGGGTGCGCGCTTCACCGGCCACGGCGACTACTCGGTCCGAGGCCCGCGGCGATGGGCCATGCGGGTGCTCGCGAGGTCGTTGAGCCGGGTCTGTCGGACCGAGCTCACGGACACGACCTCGGGATTCCGGGCCGCGGACCGTCGGGCCATCTCACTGTTCGCGCGGCACTACCCGGCGGAGTACCTCGGGGACACCGTCGAGTCCCTGGTGATCGCGGCGCGCTCCGGGCTTCGGGTGGCGCAGGTCCCGGTCGAGATGCGTGCGCGCCAGGGTGGCACGGCCAGCCACTCGCCCGTGCGCGCGACTCTGTACCTCGGCCGCGCGCTGCTAGCGCTGTACGTGGCTCTTGCCCGCCGACCGGTCGAGGTCCCAGCCCTCGAGCCGGCGGAAGGACGATGAACGTGAACTGGCTGGGCGTGGCAGCGGCCGCGATGCTGCTCGCGTTCGTGATCGAGCTCCTCCGGCGAGGGATCCTCCGCGAGCGCTTCGCCGCCCTCTGGCTCATCGTCAGCACCCTGCTCATGCTCGGTGCCCTGTTCCCGGGGTTCCTGGGCCGAGCCGCCCAGGTGCTGGGCTTCCAGGTCGCGGCGAACCTCCTGTTCTTCTCCGCGATCCTCTTCCTGCTCCTGGTAGCCATCCAGCTCAGCAACGAGGTGTCGCGGCTGGAGGCCCGCACCCGCCGGCTGGCCGAGGACCTCGCGCTGCTGAGCCTGCAGGTCCAACCGCTGCCCGGCGCGGGATCCGGCACCGAGCCGGGTCCCGACGAGGGCCGAGAGGAGCTCGAGTGACCGACGGACCCACGCCCTACGTCGGCGGACCCCACGACCCCGCAGACCCCACGGCCACAGCCGCTGGCCACGTCCCGCGAATGCCAGGACCAGCCGGTCGGAGACACATCACCGACGCCGGCGCGGACCTCCACCTGGAACAACCTGCCGTGGGCGATCACCGAGCCGGCCGACGAGCGGAGCCTGCCGCCCTGGTTCCGCCGCGCGGTGATCCTGATCCTGGTCCTGGTCGCGGCGTCGCGGATCATCATCTGGGGCTTCAGCCAGCTGACCACGTTCTGGTACACGCTGTTCTTCGCGTTCTTCGTCGGCCTCGCCATGGAGCCGCTGGTGAACCGGCTCGAGAGGCGGGGGCTCCGGCGGGGCCTGGGCACTTTCACGGTGATGGGTGGCCTGGTCCTGGGCACGGTCGGGTTCTTCGTGGTCTTCGGCGCGCTCCTGGCCGACCAGCTCGCCGAGCTCATCCAGACCCTGCCCGACGTGCTCGCGACGGTCCTGGAATGGTCGAACGAGCGCTTCGGGACCCAGCTCGATCCCAACGAGCTGCTCACGTCCCTCGGCATCGGCGGTAACGACATCGCCAACCTCGCCACCAGCCTCGGAGTCGGGCTGCTCGGCGTGCTCGGCACCGCAGTGGGCTGGGTCTTCTCCCTGTTCACGATGATGCTGTTCGCGTTCTACTTCGCGGCGGACGGACCCATGTTCCGCCGCACAGTGGCGTCCTGGCTGCCCCCCGGACAAGCAGCGGACGTTCCTGACGGTGGTCGACATCTCCACGCAGAAGGCGGGCGGGTACGTCATCTCACGGGGGATCCTGGCGATCATCAGCGCCACGTTCCACGGGATCGCCTTCTACCTCCTCGAACTGCCCTACTGGCTGCCGATGGCCCTCTGGGTGGGGCTGGTCTCCCAGTTCATCCCCACGATCGGCACCTACCTCGCCGGAGCGCTGCCGGTGATCATCGCGCTGGTCGACGGTGAGCCACTGCTGGCGCTGGCGGTCATGTTGGTCGTGGTCGGCTACCAGCAGGTCGAGAACTACTTCGTGGCGCCCCGGATCACGCGCAACACCCTCGAGATCCATCCGGCGGTCGCCTTCGGGTCGGTGGTGGCCGGCGCGGCGCTGTTCGGCCCGACCGGCGCCCTGCTGGCCATCCCCGTGGTGGCCACCGTCCAGTCGGTGGTCTCCGTCTACGGGCGCCGCTACCAGCTCGTCGAGGAGCTCGCCGAGGGCTTCCAAGCCGACGCCGATCGACCGGTCTGAAGACGTCGGCTGTCGCTCCGGCGTGGGCTCCTAGGGCGCGCGTCGGACGGGGTCCGGTCCGCCCGCAGCGAGCCGCTACAACGCCCTGGAGCAGGATCGGGACCGCGTTGACGGTGATCTTCTGCCCTGGCGCGACCGGGACGACGTTCCCGGCGAGGTTCTGGAAGGTGACCACCGGCGCCGGGATCTTGAAGCTACGCGTCTTGCTCGTCGCGTAGACGATGGTCGACCTGGTGCCGTCGGGCGCGGTGAGCTTGCACGAACGGACGTGCTTCTTGACCTTGCACCCCAGCCACGTCTTGCCGACCATCCAGTCCTGCACGCTGTGGAATGCGACCCCGGCCTCGGTCTGGGCACCGGTGTCCGGGTAGATCATGTCGATGCCGAAGAGGTGGTAGTCCCAGCCGTACCAGAACACCCGCGGGACCCCGAGGCGCATGGCGTCGATGTAGGTGCGCGCGACCATGCCCGCTGCGACATCCCCGCTGTAGCTGATCTGCTTGAACCCGTTGAACATGTTGCGCCGGTCACCGTAGTTGACCTCGGTGTCCCAGATCGGGCCCTTGAACCCGTACCTCTTGTAGAACGAACGGGCCTTCTTGATGTTTCCCTCGCGCTTGTTCAAGTAGTTCGGCGTCTTGGAGTACGGGTGGATGTTCACCGCGTCGATCGGCCAATGCGCCTTCTTCATCCGCTTGGCGTAGTCCTTCCAGAACCCCGGACGCCGCGTGAAGACGCCATTGGTGCTGCTGGAGCTCAGCACCTTGGCACCGGGGTCGACCGCCTTGATCGCCTGCGAGCCCAGGATGGTCAGGCTGGCCAGCTCCTTGGCGGAGCCGCCGAAGAAGACCTTGAGGGAACCCTCGTTCCAGATCTCGTACGAGGTGATCCGGCCGCGGTATCGATCGGCCACCGCCATGGCGAAGTCGGTGAAGAACGACATCTGCGCCGGCGGCGACGACGCGCCTGGTCCGTAGAAGCCGTTCATCGTCGGACTCGCCGCGGCCCACTGCGGCGTGACGCCGAAGACGTACTGGACCTCGGTGGCCCCCGCGTTGCGCGCGTTGTCGACCGCGCGGTCCAGCGCGTCCCACGCGTACACGCCGGGGGCGGGGTTCAGCGTCGCCCATGTGACGCCGGAATCCCAGAGCCGAATTGCCCCTACCCGAAAGTCGGGCTGACTATTGATAATGCCGTGATAATGGACCCCAAACAATTCGCCAGGAACGACCGGATAGGTCTTGGCTGACGCCGGGGATGCGGGGATCAAGCGTGCTCACGAGCACAAGACCGAGCACAGCGACAATTCCACGCGAAAATACTCGGCCCACCCCGGAAATCATGTGCCAATGGAATCATGCCGCGCCGCGCGGGTCAAACTAGGCGTCCATTTCCCGAGAATCTTGCGCGCCACCTGCGCACTCCGGACCCGCAGACCCCTGCCCGGGACCAGCATCGCCCGGCCTGTCGTCGTCGGGGCGAGGGTCCACGGCCCACCGGCATCCACGGCCAGCACGCGGCCCGGCTCTATGTCGACCGGGGCGAAGGTGCGAAGCGAACGCCCCACCGCCAGCCATACGAGCGCCGGTGCAGCGCCCGCAGCCCTCAGCCGGGTCAGGCCGTGGGCGTCCCAGTCGATGACGCCCGAGACGTTCCCCGGCCCGCGCGGCGCGGAGCCGTTCGCCCCTGCCACGCGGAACTCCCCGACCAGGACGGAGTGCTCGCCGGCACCTGCCCCGACGGCGAGGACCGAGTCCGCCGTGAGGGTCAACCCCGGAAGGAGGCGCAGATCCACCTGGGTCGATGCTCCGCGGGAACGCATGATGCGCGCCGCGGCGATCGGCAGGTCCGACAGCACGGTGACGTCCTCGCCCACCTCGGCGCGGACACTCGTCAGCCGGGCAGTCACCGCGACGGGCCCGCTGCCGCTCAGCCGGCACAGCACGCAGTCACCCTCGTCCCAACCGAGCACGACGGGTCCCTTGACCGTCGGAGCGACCGTGACCGGCAGCCCCGGGCAGTGCACCGGGACGCCTTCGCCACCGGCGGCTCGGCCCGCGAGCTGCCCACCCTCGGGCCAGGCTGCGACCGCCCGCCACGGCAGAGTGGCCGACACGTCGCCGGCGGTGAGGCCCGCCGCGCGCCCGTCCCCTGGCCGGCCCGTCTCCTGCGTCCCATCCCCCCACACGTCCGCGTCCTGCCCCGTCCGGAGCCTGCACGGGCACGTCCGACGGCACCTCGACCGACACCTCGACCACCGGTCCGTGCGGGCCCACGACCACGAGCCGCTCGACCTGCTCGGCCGGCGAGCGGCAGATCCTGACGCCCTCCACCACGAGCCCCGCGCGCCGCACGCGTAGGTCCTCGACGAGAAGGACCGACTCCGGCAGCTCGACCCGTCCGGCCACATCCGCGGCGAGGTCGAGCCACTGCGCGGCCACCAAGCTCCGGCCGGAGCCGCTCGGCGGCTGCCGGGGCGGCCAGCGACATGCTCCTCCAGGTGGCCGGGTCGGCGAGCACCTCGACGAGCGCTGCTGCCAGCTCCTCCACTGAGCCGTCGGGGACCACCCGGCCGTTGACGCCGTCCGCCACGAGCTCGGCCGGCCCGTAGTCGACGTCATAGGTCACCACGGGGGTGCCGGCCGCGAGACTCTCGGCGACCGCCAGCCCGAAGCCCTCCCGCCGAGAGGTCATCAGGGAGGCGGCAGCCCCCGCGAGCACCTCGACGGGATCGTCGGTGAAGCCCGGGAAGGAAACGACGTCCTGCAGGCCCAGATCGCTGCGCAGCTCCAGGAGGTGGTCCAGCTCGGGTCCTCGCCCGTAGACCTCGAGACGCAGGCCGGGCAGGGACCGGGACGCGACCGCCACCGCTCGCATCGCGTGGTCGACGCGCTTGACGGAGTCCAGGCGCCCCAGCTGGACGACCAGGAGCGGGTCGCGCGAGGGCACCAGGTTCCCCGGGACGTGGTCGATCATGTTGGGGATCACATGCACCTCGAGTCCCGGCACGTCGGCGCGGAGGTCAGCGGCCTGACGGCCCGTGAGCGCGACGACGGCATCGGCAGCCGGCGCGAAGGGCAGCAGCCGACCCGACAGGCGCGGCTGGCCGACCGGGCCCGCGTAGCGGGAGCGGATCTGCCGGGGTCGGCGCCCCAAGCCCACAGCGCTGGGCGGCTCCGGGCTCCGCTCGGGCACGGCCGGCGTTCCAGGCGGCGCCTCTGAATGGGTCACCAGCTCCGGGTCCGGCCCCGCGCCCCCCTTGGGCCGCTTCGCGCCGCGCGCGTGCTTGGGGCCGCCCTTGCGGTGCGCGAGGTGGACCGTCATGATCCGTCCCACGAACGGGTTGCGCATCATCGCGACGGGGGCGTAGGTGACCGGGGAGTCGGCGAACACGACGACGCCGGGCAGCCGGCCCACGAGCCAGTCCAGCCAGTCGGCGACCCGGTCGTCCCGGGTGAAGGTCTCGTCGGTGCGCCGGCTCCACGAGGGTCGGAAGCGCTTGTCCCGGCGCTGGTAGTGGTGCACCTGCGTGGCCGACGGCAGCCAGCCGCGCGCACGCCATGCGGCCAGGGTCTCGTCGATCTCCGGCTGCGGATGGATCGTGGCGATGTGTGTGTCCCAGCCGGCCTCGTGGAACGCCGACAGGCGCCGCAGCCAGGCCCGCGTGAGCCCGCCCTTCTGCTCGCGGAGGTTGCTGAAGACGAAGAGCGCCGCAGGAGCCCCGGTCAGGTCGGGACGGGGCTGCGGCACAGGGTGAAGGATACCTAGGGCACGCGTGCCCAGGGCCGATCCGCGCAGCGCTGACGACTTCGCCGGCGCTCAGACGGTCGGAATCGTCAGCACGGGCGGATCGGGCCCGCCGGCTCAGTGGTCACCCTCCCGCTGGC
The DNA here is from genome assembly GCA_963793175.1 of uncultured Actinomycetes bacterium. Classification (GTDB taxonomy): domain Bacteria; phylum Actinomycetota; class Actinomycetes; order S36-B12; family CAIYMF01; genus Prado023. The sequence continues at coordinate 17,137 of CAWBYT010000007.1, read as the reverse complement.
GCGGCTTCCTCCCGGCCGCTGCGGCCAGCTCGAGGTCGGCGGCGTGGTCGGGGACGAAGGTCTGGCTGTCACGGGGCGGCCGCTGGTAGCCGGTGGTGGCCGGGCCGGTGGGGCAGGTCGAGGCGCGCCCGCTCCACGTGGGTGTAAGGGATCGTGCCCAGCAGGTGGTTGATCGCGTTCACGCGCGCGCGCCGCTTGTCGTCGGACTCCACCACGTACCAGGGGGCGTTCTGCGTGTCGGTGTGGACGAACATGTCGTCCTTGGCCCGCGAGAAGTCCTCCCAGCGCGTGATCGACTCCAGGTCCATCGGCGAGAGCTTCCACCGGCGCATCGGGTCGTCCAGGCGGGATCGGAACCGGGCCTCCTGCTCCTCGTCGGAGACGCTGAACCAGTACTTGCGCAGCAGGATCCCGTCCTCGACGAGCATCCGCTCGAAGATCGGCGTCTGGTGCAGGAACCGGCGGTACTCGTCCGGGCTGCAGAAGCCCATGACACGCTCGACGCCCGCGCGGTTGTACCAGGACCGGTCGAACAGAGCGATCTCACCGGCCGCAGGCAGGTGGGAGACGTAGCGCTGGAAGTACCACTGCGACAACTCACGCTCGGTCGGCGCCGGCAGCGCGACGATCCGGGCGACGCGGGGGTTCAGGTACTGCGAGATCCGCTGGATCGTGCCGCCTTTGCCGGCGGCGTCGCGACCCTCGAAGACCACCACGAGCCTGGCGCCGGTCGTACGCACCCACTCCTGCATCTCGACGAGCTCGCCCTGCAGGCGGAAGAGCTCGACCTCGTAGAGCGCCTTGCGCATCCGCTTGACCTTCTGCCGCTCGGCTGGCGCCTCGGTCTCCTGCGGCGCGCCGTGCCCAAGGTCGTGGGACGAGCGTGCGTGGTGCTGCTTCTTCGCCTCGTGGCTCATGGAGGCAGGCTAGCCGGGGCGCGCTACCGGTTGAGGGTCACGGGGACGGACGTCGATCCGTCGAACCCCAGCCGGGACGGCACCCGCACTCGGTAGGTGCCGCGCGGGAGGTCCACGATGCGGGTCTCCTGCTCGCCGCGGGTCGTGAAGGACCGCCTGAGCGTGCGCCAGGCGCCGCTCGGGCGAAGACGCTGCACGTGGAAGGTCCACGCGCCGGTCGCCAGGTCGGGATCGATGTCCACGCTCAGCCTCGAGCCGGAAGCCAGGGCGCCGACCGTCAGGGCGACCGAAGGAATGCCCACGCCACCCGGCAGGCCGGCCGCCGCGTGCACCGCGCGATCGGCCCGGAGCAGCCCGTGGCCGAAGTCGTCGTCGCGTCCGGGGGCTCCCAGGTCGCGCGCCGTGTCGAACAGGACCTGCGCGACCGCGTCCGGCGCGAGCGTCGGGTTGGCCGCGCGCACCAGTGCCACAGCCGCGGACACGAACGCGGCCGCCAGCGAGGTGCCGTCGTCGGACTCCCAGCCGCCACCGACCTGCGTGGTGAGGATCTGCCCGCCGGGAGCGACGAGGTCGATGGCGGTGCCCTGGCTGGCGAAGTCGGAGATGACCAGGTCGCGTCCCACGCTCGAGACGCCGATCACCCCGGGATAGGCCGCCGGGAAGACCGTCGGGCTGCCCTCCTCGCGGCGGTTGCCGGCCGCGGCGACGACGACGACCCCATGGTCCAGGGCGAACTGGATGGCCTCTGCCTGGAACGTGCTCTGGCTGGGGCTGCTCAGGGACAGGTTGATGACCTGCGCGCCGGCCGCGACGGCGGCTCGGATGCCCCGGGCGGTCCGGTTCTGGTCGCCCTCGCCGGTGGCGGTCAGGATGCGGATCGGAAGGACCTGGGACTCGCCGGCCAGGCCTGCGATGCCGGCCCCATCCAGGGCGGCGGCGATGACGCCGGCGATCCGCGTGCCGTGCCCGAACGCGTCACCCGCTCGGCCGTCCTCGACGAGGTCGACGGCGGGCAGCAGGTGTCCGGCGAGGTCGGGGTGGGTCTCGTCGACGCCGGAGTCGAGCACAGCCACGGTGATGCCCGCGCCCCGGGTGATCCCCCAGGCGCCCTCGGCCCCCACGGCGGCCAGGCCCCACTGCTTGCCGCCCAGGCGCTCGGCGCGGACGGTCGGCAGGACCCCGAGGGCCGTGATGTCCCCCCTCGCAGGGCTCAGGTCACCGGGAGCCGCGACCGCCGGCAGCGTCCCGGCGACGAGCATTGCGACCACGGCGAAGCATGCCCCCGTTGCCGTCCGAGCCCTCACCTGACGGTTCTAGCACGGAATCGGCACAAGGGAGCACCCCTTTGAGGTTAAGGACTCACATCCAGGCACTGGCGAGGACCCGCCGTCAGCTCGTGGGAGGCACCGGGATCTGGATCTCGCGCTTGAGGATCTTGCCCGTCGCCGTGAGGGGCAGCTCCGAGGTGATCCAGACGGTCCTCGGGTACTTGTAGGCGGCCACGCGCTCCTTGACGAACTCGCGCAGCTCGGACTCCGTGGCCTGCGCTCCCGGCTTGAGCGTGACCGCCGCAGCGATCTCCTCGCCGAGCTCGCGGTGCGGCACTCCCACGACGGCGGCCGTGGCGACGGCGGGGTGCTCGTAGAGCACCTCCTCGATCTCGCGCGGGTACACGTTGTAGCCGCCCCGGATGATCATGTCCTTGGCGCGATCGACGATGAAGTAGTAGCCCTCGTCGTCACGCCGGGCCAGGTCGCCGCTGCGGAACCACCCGTCGCGCATGACCTCGGCGGTCGCCTCGGGCTTGCCGAGGTATCCCTTCATGACGTTGTGGCCCTTGATCGCGATCTCGCCGATCTCGCCCTCCGGGGTGTCGTTCCAGTCGGCGTCGACCAGGCGGAACTCCACGCCCGCGACGGGCTGACCGATCGAGCCCGGCTTGCGCACGCGGTCCTCGTGGTTGAACGAGGCGACCGGGCTGGTCTCGGACAGGCCGTAGCCCTCGAGGATGACCGCGTCGAACGCCTGCTCGAACCCGTGCAGGACCTCGACCGGAAGGGAGGCCCCGCCCGAGGCGCAGACCCGCAGCGACGACACGTCGTAGGCGGCGTGGTCGGGGTGCTGGAGGAGGGCCACGTACATCGTGGGCACGGCGAGCAGGATCGTGACCTTGTCACGCTGCAGGACCTCCAGGGCCTTCGTCGGCTCGAACCGGGGGATCAGGGTCAGGTTGGCACCGACGGAGAACGCCGAGTTCATCCCGACCGTCTGGCCGAACGAGTGGAACAGCGGCAGGCCGCCGAACACGATGTCGTCGGAGTTCACGGCCACCAGCCCGGCGGAGATCTCGGCGTTGCGGATCATGTTGGCGTGAGTGAGCTCGGCGCCCTTGGGGGTGCCGGTGGTGCCGGAGGTGTAGAGCACGACGGCCGTGTCCTGTTCGTCGCGCTCGACGAGCTCGACCGGATCGTGGCTCATGACCTGGCCGAGGAACTCCGCCGGGACGACGCTGATGAACTCCGCGCCTGCCTCGGCGGCGCCCTTGCCCGCCTCCTCGGCGACCCCGTCCCACGCGAAGAGCGCCCGGGCCCGGGAGTCGGACAGGACGAAGGCGACCTCCCTGGACTTGTAGAGCGGGTTCATCGGGACCACCACGCCGCCGGCCCAGAGGATCCCGTAGTAGACGATCGGCATGTGCGGGATGTTCGGCATCGACACCGCGACCCGGTCGCCCGGCTGGACGCCCAGCGCCTGCAGCCACCCGGCCATCCGGGCCGCGCCCTGGGCGAGCATCCCGTAGGGGATCCGGGTGTCGTCGAAGGTGATCGCTGTGCCCTGCGGCGTCTTCTGCGCGGTGCGGGCGAGGTTGCTGGCGAGGTTCATGGCGTCCTTCACGCGAGGGGCCAGGGCGTGGCCGGGCCGGTTGTTTCAGGTGGGAGGCCCACTGTAAAGGCCGCCTCCCGGCCGGTTGCGCGAGGGGGCGGATTGGGCTAGGGGACCACGACCGCCAGCGTCTCGGCGACGCAGGCGGGCTTGGCGCTGCCCTCCACTTCGACGATCACGGTCGCCGCGACGGTGTAGCCCATCGGCCCGGAGGTCACCGAGTCCAGCGACACTCCGGCCCGCAGGCGGGAGCCCACCGGGACCGGCGCCGGGAAGCGCACCTTGTTGCAGCCGTAGTTCACCGCCATCGCGACGCCCTCGACCGTGTAGACCTCGCTGACGAGCAGGGGTACCAATGACAGCGTCAGGTACCCGTGCGCGATGGTCGTGCCGAAGGGTCCCCGGGCGGCGCGCTGCGGGTCGACGTGGATCCACTGGTGGTCCCCCGTCGCGTCGGCGAAGAGGTTCACCTGCTCCTGCGTGACCTCGTGCCAGTCACTGTGACCCAGGTGCGTGCCCGCGGCGGCCACCAGGGCCTCGATGCCGTCGAAGACCTTCATGCGCTTGCTCCTCAATGCCCGCCGGGCGCTAGTCCCTGGGCCCGCCGGCGACGTAGATGACCTGTCCCGAGACGAACCCGGCACCCTCACTGACCAGGAAGGACACGGCATGGGCGATGTCCTCGGGCTTGCCGGTCCGCCCGACCGGGATCTGCTCGGCCGACAGGGCGACGAAGTCCTCGAACGATACGCCCAGTCGGGCCGCCGTCGCCCTCGTCATCTCGGTCTCGATGAATCCCGGGGCGATCGCGTTGGCGGTCACGCCGAACCGCCCGAGCTCGATGGCCAGCGTCTTGGTGAACCCCTGCAGCCCGGCTTTCGCGGCCGAGTAGTTGGCCTGGCCCCGGTTGCCCAGCGCCGACGTGGACGACAGGCTCACGATCCGGCCGAAGCCCGCGTCGCGCATGTGCCCCTGCACCGCGCGCGACATCAGGAACGCTCCCCTGAGGTGCACGCCCATCACGGCGTCCCAGTCGTCGACCGACATCTTGAACAGCAGGTTGTCGCGCAGGATGCCGGCATTGTTGACCAGCACGGTCGGCGGGGCGAGCTCGGCGGCGACGCGCGCCACCGCGGCGCTCACAGCCTCCTCGTCGGAGACGTCGGCCCCTACGGCAAGGGCTCGCCCGCCGCCGGCCTCGATCGCGGCAACGACCGGTGCGCAGGCGGCCTCGTCCAGGTCGACGACCGCGACGGCGAGGCCGTCGTCGGCCAGGCGGCGGGCGACCGCGGCGCCGATGCCGCGCGCCCCACCGGTCACGACGGCGCATCTGCGGGTGGTCATGGAGTCTCCTTCGGTCAGGGTGTGATGGATCGCGGTGGAAGGCGCGTACGGTCGTCAGGCGGGCTCAGCCGAGTCGCTCCAGGGCGACCTGCAGCCGGTTCATCGTGGCCAGCCAGGTCTCGGGGCTGGCGGCGCGATGGGCGTAGTACCGGGCGACCTCGGGATGTGGCAGGACGTAGAACCGGCCGTCGATGATCGCCGCCCAGAGGGCGTCGGCAACTTCCTCGGGTTCGAGAACGGCGTCGCGGTCCAGCAGGACCTGCAGGGGGCCGGCCTCCTCGTACATCCGGGTCCGGACCCCCTGCGGGCAGATGGCGTGCACGGCAATGCCCCGGTGCCGGTAGGTCGCCGACAGCCACTCGGCGAACGCGACCGCCCCATGCTTGCTCACGGAGTAGGCGGGGCTGCCCAGCATCGTGAGCAGCCCGGCGGCCGACGCGGTGACGACGAAGCGGCCCTCGCCGCGCTCGACCCAGTCCGGCACGAGCAGCCGCGCAGCCCGCACATGGGCCATCAGGTTGACTTCGAGGCTGGCGGTCCAGTCGTCCTCGGAGGCCGCGAGCCCGAGGCCCCGGTCGACGCCGGCGTTCGCGACGAAGACGTCGATCTGGCCGAGGATCGCCCGCGACGCGTCGATCAGCTTTGCGACACCCTCCTCGGGTGGCCGCGTCGCCTGGCAGCGCGAACCCGCCCAGGCCGGCGGCGACCTCCTCGGCGCGTTCCGCGTCCAGGTCGTTGACCACGACCCGGGCCCCCTCGGCCGCCAGCCGCACGGCGATCGCTCGACCGATCCCCTGCCCCGCCCCGGTGACGATCACGCCCTTCCCGGCGACCGGATCGGGTCCGGCGGGCGGGTTCAGCGTGCTCAACTGAGCCGCTCGACGATCATCGCCATGCCCTGGCCGCCGCCGACGCACATCGTCTCCAGGCCCAGCTGCTTGTCGTGGAACTGCAGCGAGTTGATCAGCGTGGAGGTGATTCGGGCCCCGGTCATGCCGAACGGGTGCCCGACCGCGATGGCGCCGCCGTTCACGTTGAGCCTGCCCTCGTCGACGCCCAGCTCGCGGGCGGACGGGATGACCTGGGCCGCGAACGCCTCGTTGATCTCGACGAGGTCGATGTCGTCGATGGTCATGCCGGCGCGCGCCAGGGCCTGCCGCGAGGCCTCGACCGGCCCGAGGCCCATGATCTCAGGCGAGAGGGCGGTGAGGCCGGTGCTGACGATCCGGGCCAGCGGGGTGAGGCCGAGCTGCCGCGCCCTCGTGTCGGACATGACCAGGACAGCTGCGGCGCCGTCGTTGAGCGGGCAGCAGTTGCCGGCGGTGACCGTGCCGTCGGGGCGGAAGACCGGCTTGAGGGCGGAGACGCCCTCGATGGTGACCCCGGGGCGCGGGCCGTCGTCGGCGGCGAGGACTGACCCGTCTGGCAGTGTGACCGGCGTGATGTCGCGAGCCCAGAAGCCCTCGGCGATGGCCCGCTCCGCGAGGTTCTGGCTGCGCACGCCGAAGGCGTCCTGCTCCGCGCGGGTGATGCCCTTGAGCTGGGCGACGTTCTCGGCGGTCTGGCCCATCGCGACGTAGACGTCGGGAAGCTGGCCTTCCTCCCGGGGGTCGGCCCACGTCTGGCCGCCCGCACCGAGGCGCTCTGGTGCGCGCCTGGGCCTCGTCGAACACCGGGTTCTGCGTGTCCGGCAGGTTGTCCGCGCTGCCGCGGACGTAGCTGCTCACCGACTCGACGCCCGCGGAGATGAACACGTCGCCCTCCCCCGCACGGATCGCGTGGAGTGCCATCCGCGTGGTCTGCAGGCTGGAGGAGCAGTACCGGTTCACGGTCGTGCCGGGCAGGTGGTCGAGGCCGGCGAGGACAGCCACCACCCGGCCGAGGTTGTTCCCGCCCTCGCCCGCCGGCGAGCCGCAACCGAGCATCAGGTCGTCGATGTCCAGGGGGTCCAGGGCCGGGACCTTGGCCAGCAGTGCCTGCACGATCTGCAAGGTCAGGTCGTCGGGGCGCACGTCCTTCAGCGAGCCTTTGAACGCCCGTCCGATCGGCGAGCGGGCGACGGCGACGATGACTGCGTCGGGCACGATCTCCTCCTTGCGCTCCTATGTGATGGATCAGGCACTTTGACCGCCGGATCCATGACACAAGCAATGACGTCTGCGGCTACAGGCCCATGTCCTTGGCGATGATCGTCTTGAGGACCTCGGAGGTGCCCCCGTAGATGCGCGTGACCCGGTTGTCGGCGTAGAGCCTGGCGATCGGGTACTCGTTCATGTAGCCATAGCCGCCGTGCAGCTGCAGGCAGCGGTCGATCACCCGCGAGCTCAGCTCCGTGCAGAACAGCTTGGCCTGGGCGGCCTCGGCCGCGGTCAGCTCGTGGGCGTCGAGCGCCTCCACCGCGCGGTCGACGACGGCCTGCATCGCCATCACGTCGGTCTGGCAGGCGGCGAGCTCGAACTTCGTGTTCTGGAACGACGCGACCGGCTTGCCGAAGGCGGTCCGCTGCTGGGTGTAGTCCTTGGCCAGCCGGACTGCGGACCAGGCCTGGGTGTATGCGGCGGCCGCGATCCCGAGGCGCTCTCGGGGCAGGTTGCGCCCGAGGTACGAGAACCCCTTGTGCTCCTCGCCGAGCAGCATCTCGGCGGGGACGACGACGTCGGTGAAGGACAGCTCGGTCGTGTCCGACGTGCGAAGGCCGAGCTTGTCGAGCTTGCGGCCGACCGAGTAGCCCGCCGACTTGCTGTCCACGATGAACAGGGAGATGCCGTGCCGGCGGTCGTCCGGGCGGGCGGGCTCGGTGCGGGCGCACACGATGACCCTGTCGGCCCAGTAGCCGCCGGTGATGAAGGTCTTGGCACCGTTGAGCACGTAGTGCGAGCCGTCGGCGGCCTTCCGGGCCGTCGTGGACATGCCCGCCAGGTCCGACCCGGCGCCCGGCTCGGTCATCGCGATCGCGAACATCGTCTCGCCGGAGATGAACCCGGGCATCCACGACTTGAGCTGGTCCGCGGAGCCCAGGGACAACAGGTAGGGCAGGCACAGGTCGACGTGGACCCCGGAGCCCCCGAAGTTGACCGAGGCGCGCGCCATCTCCTCGTACTGCACGATCTGGTACTTGAACGAGTCGATGCCCGCTCCGCCGTACTCCTCCGGGACCTCGATTCCGAACAGCCCGAGCTCGGCGAGCTTGAGGTAGAAGTCGCGCGGCACCAGGGCGTCGGAGTACCACTGCTCGTAGTGGGGGGTGACCTCCGCCGCGATGAACGCCCGGAGCGTCTCGCGGAACACCTCATGGTCCTCGTTGAACACCGTTCGACGCATCTGTGCCCTCCTGACGAGGCTGTTGTCGGCGGGCACGCGACCGGTTGGGCACGCCTCCCGCCAGAGTTGGGCTGGGACTGGCCAAGCCGCCCGGAGACTCCCGGGGACCGGCCGGGACGACCGATGCCGACGAGGATCCGGCCGAAGCGGATGGTGGCCCAAAAGTACGCCAACGGTTCCGTTGGTGCAACAGGGGGTGGCGGGTGCGAGGGAGAGCTGAGTCCGCCCAGCGCGCCCACCACACGGCGCTGGCCGGGGTCGGCCCTCAGTCGGCGCGCAGGAGCACGGCCTCGTAGATCCCGAAGATCGGGGAACGCAGGCGGGAGAGGTCCGGAGCCTCCCCACGCGTCGTGGCGCGGATGGCCCGGGAGGACAGCTCGTCGGCCCCCCCGACGGCCCCGATCGCCACCAGCCGCGTGGGGCGCCGGACGCGCGGGTCCTCGGCCTCGGCGCGCTGGGCCAGCCGCTGCAGGTGCAGGGCGTGTGCCTCGATGAAGCGGTCGCGCTGCTGACGGACCAGCGGACCGGCGGCGTGCAGCTCCACCAGGAAGCTCGTGCCGTACTCGGGGGCCCGCTCGAAGCCGGCGAGGTAGGCGTCCACTCCCACCCGCAGCCGCTCGCGCCACGGCGCCCCGGACTTGGCAGCGACCCGGTGCCGGACCAGGTCGAGCAGCTGCTGGCTGGCCTGCAGGTGCGCTTGGGCGAACGCGTCGGCCTTGTCCTCGAAGTGCTCGTAGAAGGCCGAGCGGGAGACGCGCGCCCTGGCGGTGACGTGCGCGACCGTGGTCGCCGCGTACCCGCGTTCGGCCACCTCACGGGTGACCGCATCGAGGATGCGGCCCCGCTGCGAGGCACTGACCTCCGACTCGGGGAGCGCCGCCCGGCCGCGGGGCAGGCCCACACGCTCGGGCATGAGCGTGAGGGCCGGGCCACCGACGTCCGGATCTCCAGTCACCAGCCAACCCTAGTGCGGCTGCCGTGGTCCGGGGTCTGAGCGAGAGGGTCGCCCGACCGGTCGACCGGCCAGGTGCCGCCCCGGGCCGGCCCTGGGCGGCACCCTCCGGTTCGCCGCCGTCGGAGCAGGACCCTCAGCGCAGGTTGTTCTTGAGGATCTTCCCGGTGGCGTTGTGCTCGAACTCGGCGCGGAACTCCACGAGTCGCGGGTACTTGTAGGCGGCCACGCGCTCCTTGACGTACTCGATGAGCTCCGCCTCGGTCAGCTGCTGCCCCGGCCGGAGGACCACGAACGCCTTGACCTCCTCGCCGAGGCGCGGATCGGGCACGCCGATGACGGCCGCCTCGGCGATCGCCGGGTGCGTGAACAGCACCTCCTCGATCTCCCTCGGGTAGACGTTGTAGCCGCCCCGGATGATCAGGTCCTTCTTGCGGTCGACGATGAAGACGAAGCCGTCGTCGTCGACGTAGCCCATGTCGCCGGTGCGCAGCCAGCCGCGGGTGAACGTCGCCGCCGTCCCCTCCGGGTCGTCGTAGTAGCCGCGCATGACGTTGACCCCGCGAATGACGATCTCGCCGACGTTCTCCTCGCCCCGGGGCAGCGAACAGGTCGCCGTCGCCCCAGATCTGGAGGTCGACGCCCCAGATCGGCTTGCCCACGCTGTAGGCCCGCCGCTCGTCGGCACTGATGTTGAACGTGGTGGTCGAGGCGGTCTCCGTGAGGCCGTAGCCCTCGAGGATCAGGACGCCGAACTTCTTCTCGAAGGCGTTGAGGGTCTCGGCCGGGATCGCGGCGCCACCGGAGATCCCTACGCGCAGCGAGGCGACGTCCGCGGGGTCGACGTCCTGGTCCAGGAGGGCGAGGAACATCGTGGGGACTCCGGCGAAGATGGTGGCCCCGTCGCGCTTGACCACCTCGAGCACCTTCGTGGCCTCGAAGCGGGTGACCAGGGACAGGGTCGCGCCGAAGCGGACGCCCACGTTGAGCAGGCTCGACATCCCGAACACGTGGAACAGCGGAAGCACGACGAGGGTGACGTCGTCGGAGCGGATGCCGAACACCCGGCCGGGGGTGTCGCTGTTCATGTACAGCTGGAAGTGCGTGAGCTCTGCGCCCTTCGGGGTGCCCGTGGTTCCCGACGTGTAGATGATGACCGCGGTGTCGCCCGGGTCGCGCGACTCGAGGGGCGCCGGCGCCGAGGGGTCCGCGGTCATCAGCGCCTCGAACGGCGTGCCGACGGTCGCCTCCGGGATGCCCGGGGTGTTGACGACGAAGAGGTTGGCGACACCGGCGGCATCCACGGCCTTCGCGGCCTCCGCTGCCGTTCCGCTCCAGGTGATGAGCGCGGATGCGTGCGAGTTGCCCAGCTGGTAGGCGGTCTCAGGTGCCTTGAGCAGCACATTCATCGGCACGACGACGCACCCGGCCTTGAGGATGCCGAAGTAGGAGATGACGAACTGGGGCAGGTTAGGCAGCTGGAGGCCGATCCGGTCGCCCGGCGCGAAGCCGGCCTGGCGCAGCCCGCGCGCGAACTGGTCGCTGAGGGCGTCCAGCTCGCCGTAGCTGATCCGGCCGCCGTCGAAGAGCAGGGCGGGCTTGGCCGGGTCGGCCTTGGTGGACTCGCGCAGGATGTAGGCGAGGTTGAGACTCATTGCTGCTCCTTGGGCTTCTTCTCGGGGGTGGTGGGATCGATGGCGCAGAGCAGGGACGAGACGCCGAGGGCCATCGCGGCGCGAGCGCGCGCGCGATCCAGGCCGAGGTCGTCGCGCAGGGTGGCCCAAGAGCCCCAGGTAGTGGCTACGGCGATAGCACCCACCAGGTCCGACCGCGCGTGCTCGGGCACCAGGCTGAGCTCGGGGCGGAAGAGCGCGCGCACCTCGTCGAGCACGCGCTGGATGTGTCGGCGGCGGTACTCGCGCAGCGCCGGGGAGAAGGGCTCGCGAAGGGCGGAGGCGCGGGCGAACGGGGCGATCGCCTCGAGCATGGCCGCACGCTGCTGGCAGAAGGCGTCAACGCGGTCGGGCAGGCCGAGGCTCGGGTCGACGGGCCGGAACGCCCGGTCCTGGCGGGCGAGCACCGCCGCCGCAGTGGCCTCGAGCAGTGCCTCCTGCTCGGGGAAGTGGATCCACAGCGATCGCACGGAGGTGCCCGCACGGGCGGCGACCTGCTCGCCGGTGGGACGCAGGTTCCCGCTCTGCAGCAGGGCGACATGTGCGTCCACGATCGCCGCATGGGTTCGCTGCGACCGGGCGGTGCGGCCGTCGGACGGCGCCGGACGCACGTTCGCTGACACCGAGCCACCTCTCCCACGCGCACGTCCCGGGGCGTCGGGCTGGCGCCCTCACAGGCGGCCGGACGCTATCTTCACTGCGAGTGTAATAACTTTGGCCACCGGACACAGGACAGGAGAGCCATGCCCGTGACAGACGCGTCGCAGACGATCGACCTCGACGGCTACACCCACTACCTCGACCTCGCCGGGCCGCAGGGGGTGCCCCCGTTGGTGTGCGTCCACGGCCTGGGCGGCTCCCACGCGAACTGGTTGGCCGTCGCCCCCGGCCTCGCCGAGCGCCAGCAGGTGTACGTCCCGGACCTGGCGGGGCACGGCCTGACCTTCCCCGACCATCGGAGCACGGACGTCGACTCGAACCAGCGGCTGCTCGACAGGTTCCTGCGTGAGGTCGCGGGCGTGCCCGCGGTGCTCATGGGCAACTCGATGGGCGGGATGATCAGCATCCTGCAGGCGGCCCGGAACCCGGACACTGTGGCCGGTCTGGTGCTGGTCGACCCGGCGGTCCCCGGCCCGCTGCAGCGCCCGGACCCGACTGTGGCGCGCAACTTCGTCGGCTACGCCCTGCCCGGCGTCAGCGGCGCTCTGCTCGCCCGGCGCCGCCGTCGGCTCACCCCCGAGCAGCAGGTGCAGGAAGTGCTCAACGTGTGCTGCGTGGACAGCACGCGCGTTCCGGCCGACGTGGTGGAGCAGCTGGTCGCGCTCGCGACCCGTCGCCAGACGGTCACCGGGATCGACGGCGCCTTCCTGAGCGCGGCCCGCTCGGTGCTGCGACATCTGGTGCAGCGCGAGGAGCTGCAGGCCGCGATGCGGTCGATCGACGTGCCGGTGCTGCTGCTGCAGGGCGAGCGCGATCGTCTCGTGTCGGTGAATGCCGCGCGGTTGGCTGCCCGGAACAACCCGAGCTGGGAGCTGCACGTCGCAGCGGGCGTCGGGCACGTCCCGCAGCTGGAGGCCTCCCAGTGGACCACGGATCGCTACCGGGAGTGGATCGACTCGACAGGCCTGTTGGACCCTGTCGGCGCACCGGGCGACTGACGGCGCCGACCGCCCGACGACTGCGACGCGTCCATCCGGGTGGCTCAGGGGTTCGTTCCAGGGCCGGCCCGTCCCGGTGTGCTGGAGGGCCCATGCACGTGCGGATCCCCGAGGCGCGGGCCTGCAGCATCGCCTTGGGCGTCGGCGGTCGACAGCCGCGCCTCGCCCGCCAGCCGGGCCGGGGACGCGACGAGGGCGAGGCGCAGCACGCGCAGGGCGGCGTCGGCGGCTGCCAGGTCGAGTGCCGCCATCCGAGGCTTCGAGTCGAGAAGGTCCAGCGCCCAGGGCGGCAGGGTGTCCCAGGCCGCCCGGGCCAGGATGCGGTACCCGGGCTTGAGCTGGCAGGGGCAGGGGCGCGTTCGTGACGAAGTCGTGCGTCCGGCGCACGAGTACGTCCGCCCGCAGCTCGGGTCGGAAGTCCGCGAACGCCGCACGGAGCTCGGACACGCTCTCGGGTGGGTCAGGGACCCCCATGGCCCGGCCGACGACCGCCATATCCCGCACGTAGGCATCCGGGTCGATGGTCCCTTCGTGGCCGAGCCTCAGATAGCAGGTCAGCATCGAGTCCACCAGGGCGATGTGCACCCACAGGAGCAGGCGGGGATCCTGCGCGGAGTAGTGACGCCCGTCGGCTGCGCTGCCCTCGACCTTGCGATGCATCGCCCGCACGGCGTCCACGGTCTGCTGGGCCAGCTGCTCCGATCCGAACGTGGTGATCGCGATGAAGGCCCCCGTGCGCTGGAGCCGGCCGAGGGGGTCCTGTCGGTAGCTGGAGTGCGCCTCGATCCCGGCGAGCGCCAGCGGATGCAGCGCCTGTAGGTAGAGGCTGCGGACCCCGCCGACGAACGTGGTCACCGATCCATGGACCGTCCAGATCGCATCGCCGGGCCGGAACAGGCCGCGGGCACCAGGCGGGCGCGCGATGGCGCGGGCGACGTCCGGAACGCCGTCGGACTGCCCCGACAGCACCTCGCGGACCGAGGAGGCCAACGGGGCGAGCAACGGGGTGAGGGCCACCTCGCCAGTCTGAGGGAGGCGACCCTCGTGCGCATCTGGGCACATCTCGCGGTCCATGGCTCCATGGGTCGATGAGCGTGTGGGCCACGCCTGCCCACGCGCGAGTGGCATCGAGCAATGAGGATTGCTTGAGTTGCGCCATGCCCAAGCGCATCCTCGACGTGACAGCCCGCGAGCTCGCCGGTTACACCAAGGCCGAGAAGCTGGCTGCCATCCGTGGCTCGGAGGGGCGCACGATCGCCTCGGAGATCATCTGCCCCGCGATGCCGTTGGTCTACGACGTGAGCAACGCGGAGCTGGCGGCGAGCCAGGGGGCAGACGTCATCATCCTCAACGTGCTGGATGTGCTGGCACCTGCCGTGCAGGCCATTCCGGCCGAGGAACCGGACGATGTCATTCGGTCGGTCAGGCGTCTGACCGGCCGGTTGGTCGGGGTGAACCTGGAACCAGTCGATCCCAGCGCTGACCTGCTCACGGCCGCACGGGTCACCGACGTGAGCACCGACGGGCGTCTGGCGACCCCCGAGACCCTGCGACGGGCCGCCGAGCTGGGCGTCGACCTCATCGTCCTGACGGGGAACCCGGGCATGGGCGTGACGACCACGTCGATCATCCGATCGACCGAGGTAGCCCGCGACCTGGTCGGTGACCAGGTGATCATCGTGGCGGGCAAGATGCACGCTGCGGGAACCTCCGAGGCCGGATCCGCCATCATCGATGACGAGACGATCGAGGATCTCGTGAGAGCAGGCGCGGACGTGGTGCTGCTGCCCGCGCCTGGCACCGTGCCGGGCTGCCACGAGGCAGGGGTACGAGGCTGGGTGGAGGCGGCCCACCGGGCCGGGGCTCTGACCATGACTGCGATCGGCACCTCCCAGGAGGGCGCTGACGTGGACACGATCAGGGCCATTGCCCTGATGGCCAAGATGACCGGCACAGACATCCACCACCTGGGCGACTGCGGCTACTACGGCATCACGCTTCCGGAGAACCTCGTCGCATACGGCATCGCCATCCGAGGCAGGCGTCACACCTACCGGAGGATGGCGATGTCCCTGCTCCGCTAGGCCCCTCAGATTCGCGATGGCGAAGGATGGGGGAGCCTGTGCCGGCGCGGAGTCACATGTCAGTGGGGGCATGAGTGCGTCCGACTTGCCCGCTGGTCATCACAGCAGGTCAGACCCGCTTTTCACCGGAGCCGCCTCGGGGATTTGAACCCCGGACCTACGCATTACGAGTGCGTTGCTCTACCCCTGAGCTAAGGCGGCGCGCCTGCCGCGGGATCGGCGCTGCCGGACCCGGGCGGACCGCCCAATGGTACAGAGGCCCGCGTCCGTGACCCAAATGCCCGCCACGCGCGCGGGGCCTTCCCGGCGCCCGGCGTCGGTACGCTGACCCGGTGGGCGAACCCGGCACGTCGCAGGCCGACGGCGACGGCCGTCCCGCTGTCAGCGACCCCCAAGCCGCCACCTCTGCACCGGATGGCAGCGACCCTCGGCCGGCAGCCTCCCCCGCCCGGCAGGGACTCCGCGCAGCGCTCCGCCGCGCGGGACGGGGACGGATCTCTCGCGCGGCAGTCCTCTCGAGAGACACGACCCCCTCCTGGCGGCGCTCCAGGCGGAGAACGAGCGACTCCGGGCCGCGAACATCCTGCTCATCGATCAGCTGGCCGCCGCCAACGCCGCTCAGGAGATCCTCGCCAAGCACCTCAGGGTGACTGCCCCCCTGCGCCGCGTGCAGGAGGCGCGTCGGCTGCGTGCAGGGGAGCGCCGTCGACGGGCCGCCACGCGGCCGGCGGCGCAGCTTGACGCAACCTCAACCGCGCCCCCAACGGCAGCCGCCGCCCGCGGGTCGACGCCCCCAGCGCTGGCCATCACCGACGACCAGGCCGCCCGTCATCCACTGCTGGCCCGGACCCGCGACTGGCAGGCGGGCAGGCCCCTGCTCCCCGAGCCCGACCTCCGTCCCCTGAGCACCGGCGGCGCCGGTCGGGTGCTGGTGGTCGCCCATGTCTACTACCCCGACCTGTGGCCCGAGCTGGCCGAGCGCATCCTGCGCATCCCGGGACCGGTCGACCTGGTGCTCACCCTCCCCGAAGGGCGGCCGGAGGCCCTGGCCGACTCGATCGTGGCGCAGTTCCCGGACGTGCGGTTCGAGGTCGTCGCCAACCGCGGCCGTGACATGTGGCCGTTCGTGCGGGTGCTCGAGCTGGGTCTGGTCGGCGACCATGACGCCGTGCTCAAGCTGCACACGAAGGCCAGCACGCACCGGATCGACGGGGCCGCGTGGCGCGGGAGGCTCCTGGACTCCCTGTGTCCCTCGCCCGAGGGGATCGGCCTGATCCTCGAGCTGCTGCGCCGCGAGCCGGAGGTCGGGATGGTCGCGCCCGCCGGCGCCGTGCTGGGTCGCGAGTTCTGGGGCTCCAACGGACCGATGATCGACGCGCTGGCTGCCCGCGACGGGGATCGGCGCCGTCGACCCCGAGCGCGTCTGGTTCCCCGGCGGCTCGATGTTCTGGAGCCGCCCAGCGCCGCTGAACCGGCTGCGCGACGCACGGCTGACGCCGGAGGACTTCGAGCACGAGGCCGTCTCGCTCGACGGCACGACCGCGCACGCGCTCGAGCGTTTCGTCGGCGCTCTCGTGACGGACGCCGGGCTCGCGGTCGTCGGTGCCGACGAGGTGGCCGGTAGGTTGGCCGCGGCACGCGCGCGGGACCGCTTCAGGAGGCAGTCATGCAGGTTGAGCCGCTGGCGATCGAGGGCGCCTGGGTCTTCACCCCGCGGATCCTCGGCGACGAGCGCGGCGCCTTCCTCGAATGGTTCAAGGACCCCGCCTTCGCCGCAGCGGTCGGGCATCGGCTGGACCTCGTGCAGGCCAACGCATCGGTCTCGGCCAAGGGAGTCCTGCGGGGCATCCACTACGCAGACGTCCCGCCGGGGCAGGCCAAGTACGTGACTTGCGTGAAGGGCTCGGTGCTCGATGTGATCGTCGACATCCGGGTCGGCTCCCCCACGTTCGGGCAGTGGGAGTCGGTCCTGCTCGACGACCGCGACCGGCGGGCGGTGTACCTGTCGGAGGGCCTCGGCCACGGGTTCTGCTCGCTGGCAGGACGGTTCGACGGTGGTGTACCTGTGCAGCGAGGGCTACAACCCGTCCGGGAGCACGAGGTGCATCCGCTCGACCCGGCGCTCGGGATCGACTGGGGGCTGGCGGGCGCCGAGCCCGAGCTGTCCGCGAAGGACGCGGCGGCACCGACGCTGGCCGAGGCTGCGGCGGCGGGGCTGCTCCCCCAGTACGACCGCTGCCTCACCCACAGGTCCCGCCTGTCGACCTGAGCCCGCTGCGTCGAGCCTCCGCGTGGGGGCGTCCAT
>CAWBYT010000006.1:0-59213 GCA_963793175.1 uncultured Actinomycetes bacterium | reverse complement strand
CCTGGAGCCCCTCGAGGACCCCCGGGCATGGGAGGACCAGCCCCCCGGCGGCGTGGCGATCCCAGACGACACGATCCCGGAGGACCAGGCCTGGAGCGGCGGCTGACCCCGGACCGCCCACTCGGCGGGCGCTTGCTACCGTCGCGGCCATGTCGACCAAGAGCCCCCGGGACTTCTTCCGCCCGCTGGCAGTGGGCGCCCCGGCGCCGCTCGCCGAGATCCCCGCCCGCCCGTCGCGCGCGATCCACTTCTTCGACCCGAGCAACGAGAAGATGGCCGGCAAGGTGCCCTCGATGGTCGGCACCGTCGACGTCCTGCTGGGCAACCTGGAGGACGCGGTGAAGGCCGACCGGAAGGTGGCCGCTCGCGACGGCCTCGTGCGGATCGCCCGGGAGACCGACTTCGCCAGCACCCAGCTCTGGACCCGGATCAACTCCCTGGACAGCCCCTGGGTGCTCGACGACCTCACGACCCTCGTGCCGGCCATCGGCGACAAGCTCGACGTGATCATGGTGCCCAAAGTGCAGGGCGCCCAGGACATCCACTACGTCGACCGGATCCTGGCCCAGCTGGAGGCGCGCGCCGGGCTCACCCGCCCGATCCTCATCCACGCGATCCTGGAGACTGCGCGCGGGGTGGCCAGCGTCGAGGAGATCTGCGCCGCTTCGCCGCGCATGCAGGGCCTCTCGCTGGGTCCGGCCGACCTCGCCGCCGACCGCAGGATGAAGACGACCCGCGTCGGCGGCGGGCATCCGGGCTACCTGGTCCGGGCGGACGCCGTGGACGGCGACGTCGAAGGCCCGCGCGCGACGTTCCAGCAGGATCTCTGGCACTACACGATCGCGCGCATGGTCGACGCCTGCGTCACGCACGGGATCTACCCCTACTACGGACCGTTCGGCGACATCGCCGACGTGGTGGCGTGCGAGGACCAGTTCCGCAACGCCTTCCTCCTGGGCTGTGTGGGCACCTGGACCCTGCACCCGAAGCAGATCGCGATCGCGAACCGAGTCTTCGCCCCGAGCGTCGCCGACATCCGGCACGCCCGCCGGGTCGTCGAGGCGATGGGCGACGGGACCGGGGCGGTGATGCTCGACGGAAAGATGGAGGACGACGCCTCGCTGAAGCAGTGCCTCGTGATGGTCCGGCTCGCCGAGCAGCTCGCCGAGATCGACCCCGAGCTGCGGGCCGCGTACGACGCCATCGAGGTGCCCGCGTGAGCGTCAGCGCGTTCCGGCCGCGCCGCTCGGTCCTCTACATGCCCGCGTCGAACGGGCGAGCGCTCGAGAAGGCCCGGACCATCCCCTGCGACGCCCTGATCCTCGACCTCGAGGACGCCGTGGCGCCCGAAGCCAAGCCGGCCGCCCGCGATGCCGCGTGCGCCGCGGTCAGGTCAGGCGGGTACGGCCGGCGCGAGCTGACGATCCGGATCAACGCGGCGGCGACCGAGTGGCACGAGGCCGACCTGGCCGCCGCGTGTGCCGCCGGACCGGACGCTGTCGTCGTGCCCAAGGTCGAGTCGGCCGAGGCCGTGCGGACGCTGGTCGCCGCGATGGACAGGCACGGTGCACCGGACCGGACCGCGCTGTGGGCGATGGTGGAGACGCCCACCGCGATGCTCGACGCGCGGGCGATCGCCGGGGCCTCCCCGCGGCTGTCGGTGCTCGTCATGGGCACAAACGACCTCGCCAAGGAGCTGTACGCGGAGCACGTCCCGGGCCGGCACCCGCTGCTGCCCGGCCTCGGCCTCGCACTGCTGGCCGCTCGCGCGACCGGCCGCGCGATCATCGACGGCGTCTACAACGATGTCCGCGACGCCGAGGGTTTCCTGGCGGAGTGCGCGCAGGGCCGCGAGATGGGATTCGACGGCAAGACGCTGATCCACCCGGCGCAGGTCGAAGGTGCCAACGCGGCGTTCGCGCCTTCGGCCGGAGCGGTCGAGGACGCTCGCGGGATCCTGGCCGCCTGGGAGGGCGGCCGCGGCTCGGGCGTCGTGACGTACAACGGGCGGATGGTCGAGAGCCTCCACGTCGAGTCCGCCGAGCGCACCCTGGCCATCCACCAGGCCATCACCGCCCTTAGCTCGTGATCTCGGCGTCGATAGTCGATTCGGCCCATCCAATCGACCGAATCGACTACCAACGCCGCTGAGCGCAGGTGTTCGGGCGACGAGCACCGGCGCCCGGGCAAGTGGGTCGCTGCCCGCGCGCGCCGGCGCACCGCAGTAGCCTCGGCACCGTGACGGCAGGCACCAGCGCGCGCGTCTACGTGTCGCACCTGTCCGGGATCGGCGTGTTCGACCCGGCCGGCGACACGCTGGGCAAGGTGCGCGACCTCGTGGTGGTGCTTCGCCATGACCGCGAGCCGCCGCGGGTGCTCGGCCTGGTGATGGAGGTCCAGCGAAGGCGGATCTTCCTGCCGATGACGCGCGTCAACACCATCGACGCCGGCCAGGTGGTGGTCAACGCCCGCCTGGACCTCCGGCGCTTCCAGCAGCGCCAGGGCGAGACGCTGGTCATCGGCGAGCTGCTCGACCGGCGGGTGGCGGTCGGCGACGACGGCCACCCCGCCACCATCGTCGACGCCGCGATCGAGCTCGACCGCAACCGCGACTGGCGGATCACCCGGCTGCACGTCGCCAGGGTGCTGCGCGGCTTCCGGCGCCGCGGCGGGGCCACGACGGTGCCCTGGTCGCAGGTGCGCGGGCTGAGCGTCGAGGCGCCGCCCGAGGAGCAGGGGGTCGACAGTCTCCTGATGATGATGGACACCCTCCGTCCGGCCGACCTGGCCAACGTCCTGCAGGACCTGCCCGGCAAGCGCCGCCTCGAGGTGGCCCGCAACCTCGAGGACGAGCGCCTCGCCGACGTGCTCGAGGAGCTGCCCGAGGACGACCGCGTCCAGATCCTCACCGACCTCGGCATCGAGCGGGCCGCTGACATCCTTGAGGAGATGGAGCCCGACGACGCCGCGGACCTGCTCTCCGAGCTCACCCCGGAGCA
This sequence comes from uncultured Actinomycetes bacterium, assembly GCA_963793175.1. Lineage (GTDB taxonomy): Bacteria > Actinomycetota > Actinomycetes > S36-B12 > CAIYMF01 > Prado023. The sequence goes on along the minus strand of CAWBYT010000006.1, from coordinate 56,214 downwards.
GGCCGACCAGTTCCTGCAGGAGATGGAGCCCGAGGAGGCCGACGACCTCCGCCGGCTGCTGTCCTACGGCGACCTGACCGCCGGCGGCCTGATGAACCCAGAGCCGATCATGCTCCTGCCCGACGCGACCGTCGCCGAGGCCCTGGCCCGCGTACGCAGCCCGGAGGTCTCCCCGTCGCTGGCCGCCCAGGTCTACGTTGTGAGGCCGCCGTTGGACACCCCGTCCGGCAAGTTCCTCGGCGTCGCGCACTTCCAGCGGCTCCTGCGCGAGCTGCCCTCGAAGCTCGTGTCCGCCGTGATCGATACCTCGTTGGAGCCGGTCGGCCCCCAGGCTCCCCTGTCGACGGTCACCCGCTACTTCGCCACCTACAACCTCGTGGCGCTGCCTGTCGTCGACGAGCAGGACCGCCTGCTCGGGGCGGTCACCGTCGACGACGTCATCGACCACATGCTCCCCCCGGACTGGCGGGAGCTGGACTCCGAGACCTACGACTCCGACGCCGACGAGGACGGGGAGGAGTAGGCGATGGCACGATCCACGTCCCGCTCCACCCGGCTGGACCAGCCGCGCGACCGCTCGCGGACCATCAAGGCGCAGTACGACCCGGAGATGTTCGGCCGGTGGAGCGAGAAGGTCGCCCGTTTCATCGGGTCCGCCCGGTTCATCGGCTACATGACCGCCTTCGTCGTGCTGTGGCTCATGTGGAACACGATGGCGCGCGAGGACTGGCGCTTCGACCCGTTCCCGTTCATCTTCCTGACCCTCATGCTCTCGCTGCAGGCGTCCTATGCCGCACCCCTGATCCTGCTGGCCCAGAACCGGCAGGCCGACCGTGACCGCGTGCAGTTCCAGGAGGACCGCAGCCTCACCGAGCGGATGGTTGCCGACACCGAGTACCTCACGCGCGAGATCGCCTCGATCCGGATCGCCACCGGGGACCTGGCCACCCGCGACTTCCTGCGCGGCGAGGTCCGCGACCTCGTCGAGGAGCTCACGGCACTGCTCGCCGCGGACGCTGACGAGGACGCCTCGGACCCGTCCACGAAATAGCCCCTACCATCGCCGATCCCGCCCGCAGCCGGGCTCGTGAACAGAGCTATCCGTAACGCCGGGCAAAGGCCGGGACAACGCTCGGGCGGGCGCTTGCGGCACCCCTGCGAATGGCCGATCGGGCAGGTCGGGCGGGCTTACCCTGACGTATGTGAATCGAACCTTCTTCCGGCGGGCCGCAACTCTCGGCGCCGCCACTGCACTGCTCTGCGGAGGCCTGGCCGGACCGGCCCAGGCTACTTCGAACCGTGGCTGGGCGGTGACCCCCAACAGCTTCGGCATCATGTACGGGAGCACCGACGCGGACACCATCTCCGGGGTCCGGGCCTGGGAGGCTGCCACCTGGTGCCGGATCCAGCCGTCGCCCGACGCCGACATGCAGGCGATCCTGGCCGGCACCCTCGGCGCCCAGCTCGACGCCCAGCGCGCCACCGGTGCGACGGCCGCCATCGTCGGCCTCGGGCACCCGCCCGCATGGGTGTTCGACAACGCTGCCAGCGCCAACAAGCCCGTGGTCCAGTACGGGTGCGCCGAGAGCGGGGCCGCGGGTGTCTCCATCCCCGCCTACTCGACGCTCAAGCGCAACCGGGACGGCTCGCTGCCGCTGCAGGCCCAGCGCTGGGACAACTACGTCCGCAACGTGATCGCCTTCGTCAACGCGAGGTACGGGGGCTCGATGTCGGTCATGCTGCAGGTCTGGAACGAGCCGAACCTGAGCAGCGGCCTGAGCGTGAAGACCAAGGTGCCCGGCGCCTCCCGGACGCTCAAGGACGCCGTGGCGTCGCTCTACGAGCTGGAGCGCATCACCCGGGTGGCGGTCGACAGCTCCGGGAACCCGGCGATCTCGCTGACCTCCACAGCGCTGCACCACCGGCCGAACACGTTCGCCAAGCTGTACCTGGCCAAGCAGGGCCGCAACCCCGTCGTCCAGTCCATGTCGTTCAACGTCTACGGGTACAAGACCCGGACCCCGGACAAGATGGTCAAGCAGTGGAACCAGCGGGTGGGCAGCCTGCGCGCACGGGTGAACAAGTACTCGAAGCTCCGCCGCCTGCCCGCCCTGATCGGCGAGACGAACCTGAACCTGGTCAACAACGGCTGGGACCAGTCCAACCTTTCTGGGGCCGTGACGAATCCCGACGCCCAGCGCCGGCTGGCGACCGGAATCCAGATGGACGCCTTCTACAACGGCTTCCAGTCCGTGTACTGGCTCGCGGGTCCCCAGGTCCAGTCCGCCGTCAACATCTGGCACTACCCGGGCACGGCGTCCCGCGCGGCGCTGACCGTGCTGCGGGGCCAGCTGGTGAACATGGCGATCGACGGCTGCTCCACCAAGGCGGGGGTGCGCAGCTGCACCTTCCGGGATCCCTCCGGGGCCCGGGCCCCCCTGAAGGTCTACTGGCGGCTGTCCAAGTCCTCCAAGGTGACCCTGCGCGGTGCCAGCACGATCGTGCGCATGACCGGCGAGACCACGACGGTCGGCCCGGGGAAGTTCGTGGTCGGGACCACTCCTGTGGTGGTCAGGGCCGCCTGAAGCTGGACGCCGTTGAGTGGTCAAGCCCGCGTGAGCGTGGCGCCCGCCGCCGGAATCCGACATATGGTTCTCCCATGCCCACCCGCGACCAGGTTCACGCAGCACTTGCCGAGGTCCAGGACCCCGAGATCCGCCGTCCCATCACCGAGCTCGGGATGGTCAAGGACGTCCGGATCGACGGGGGCGCGGTAAGCGTTGCGGTCTACCTGACGGTCGCCGGCTGCCCGATGCGCGACGAGATCACGGGTCGGGTCACCCGCGCGGTGCAGGCCCTCCAGGGGGTCACGAGCGTGCGCGTCGAGCTCGACGTCATGAGCGACGAGCAGCGCAAGGAGATGCGCGCGAAGCTCAGCGGTCCGGAGCGGGAGATCCAGTTCACGAAGCCCGGATCGCTGACCCGGATCTACCTGATCGCCTCCGGCAAGGGCGGCGTCGGCAAGTCCTCGGTCACCGCGAACCTCGCGGCCTCGATGGTCGCCCGGGCCTGTCGCGTCGGGGTCGTCGACGCCGACGTCTACGGCCACAGCATCCCGCGGATGCTGGGCGCCACCGGGAATCCGACGATGGTCGAGGGGCTGATCATGCCGCCGACCGGGCACGGCGTCCGCGTGATCTCGATGCTGCCGTTCAAGCCCGGCGGCGTGACCCAGGCCGTGACCTGGCGCGGGCCCATGCTGCACCGGGCGCTGCAGCAGTTCCTCGCCGACGTCTGGTGGGGCGACCTCGACGTCCTGCTGGTGGACCTGCCCCCGGGCACCGGTGACGTGGCGATCTCCGCCGCGCAGCTGCTGCCCCACGCCGAGGTGGTCGTCGTCACCACCCCCCAGGAGGCGGCCGCGGAGGTCGCGGTCCGGGCGGGCATGGTCGCCAAGGAGACGAGCCAGCGCGTCGCCGGGGTCATCGAGAACATGAGCGGCTTCCCCTGCCCGCACTGCGGCGAGGTCGTGGACATCTTCGGGTCCGGCGGCGGGCAGAAGTGGCCAACGTGCTCACCCGCGCGCTGGAGACCGATGTTCCGCTGCTGGGCGCGGATCCCCTTCGACGTCCGCCTGCGCGAGGGCGGCGACTCCGGTGCGCCCCTGGTGCTGGCCGAGCCGACAGCACCGGCGGCCGAGGTGCTCCGCGGGATCGCCGAACGGCTGGGCATGCGCCCACGCGGTCTGACCGGGATGTCGCTGGGCCTCACGCCCGCCAGCCGGTTCTGACCCCGGGCACTGATGGACCTGGCCGGTACGCTGCTTCCACTGGCCCTGGTCGTCGGCCTGAGCCCGCTGCCGATCATGCCGGCAGTGCTGATCCTGATGAGTCCGGGCGCCCGGCCCGCCATGGTACCTCGGGGCATGGCTGCTGGCGCTGACTGCCGTCGTGAGTCCGCTGCGCACGGCCGAGCGGAGGACCAGGCCGTCCGCGACGGCGGCCGTCGGCCGGCGCGCGGGTCGGTGCCGGTCCGCGTGTCGGCGAGCGGCCTGCGACCGCTGCTCGGCGAGCCGCGGGCGTCGTCAGGTCCAGTCCGGGTCCACCATCGCCGGATCGGCTGCTGCCGGCGAGCGGGCGCGACCACCGGCGGGGCGACCGGCGCGGTCGGCCAGACCTCGCGCGGCACTCGGCGTCCCGGCCGGGCCCCCGGGGGAGCCCGGGGCGGCGACGGGCTGCGCCGTCCGGCCCGCGCGGGTGGCGGGGGTTCCTCGCTGAGCATCGCCTGCATCGCCCGGCGAGGGTCCAGCTCCCGCAGGTCGCGGCACGGTCTGGGCCATCTGCGCATCGTCCTCGAGCCCGGCCGCGTCGACGAGGTCGCGTCGGGCCGAGGCCGCCATCAGGCGCAGCTGGCGGAGCATGCGCGCCGCGTCGGCGGCCATCCGCGGCAGCCGGTCCGGCCCGAACACGAGCAGGGCGAGACCACGATCACCAGGATCTCGCCAAGACCGATGTCGGGCACGGTCCCAGGGTACGCGGGTCAGCCGGACGAGGAATCGGAGCCGAGGGTGATGGTGAGCTCCTCGGTGTCCGAGCCGCGCTGCACGGTCATCTCGACCTCGTCGCCGGGCTTGCGCGAGCGGATGTCGACGATCAGCGCGGTGGAGTCGGTCACGGGCTCGCCGTCGAACTCGACGATGATGTCGCCTGCCTTCACCCCGGCCGCTTCCGCCGGGCCACCGCGGCGTCACCTCCTGGACGCGGGCGCCCTGCGCCCTGGTAGGTCTGGTCCAGGGTGACCCCGATGATCGGCTTGGTGGACGTGCCGGTGTTGATGAGCTCCTCGGCGATGCGCTTGACCTGGTTGATCGGGATCGCGAAGCCCAGCCCGATCGAGCCGCTCTGACCGCTGCCGTCACCGAGCGTGGCGATGGCCGAGTTCACGCCGATGACCTGCCCGGCGGCGTTCACCAGCGCCCCGCCGGAGTTGCCGGGGTTGATCGCGGCATCGGTCTGGATGGCGTTGATGAACGCCGTCTCGCCCTCCCCGCCGGCGGTCACCGGCCGGTTGAGGGCGCTGATGATGCCGGCCGTCACGGTTCCGTCGAGCTCCAGCGGCGAGCCGATGGCGATCGCCAGGTCGCCGACGACGACGCTGTCGGAGTCGCCGATCACCACGGTCGGCAGGTCGGTGGCGTCGACCTTGACCACGGCGATGTCGTAGTTGGGGTCGCGGCCGACGATCTCGGCGTCGAACTCCTGGCCGTCGGCGAAGTGGACCTTGAGCGTGCCGCCGTCGGCAGCGCCCTCGACCACGTGGTTGTTGGTCACGATGTAGCCGTTGGGACGGATCACGAACCCCGATCCGGTACCCGAGCCCTGGCCCCGGTCACCGCGATGGACACGACGGCCGGGCTGACCGCCTCGGCGATCGCAGCCACGGTGCCATCGGGCCGCTCGGAGCTGCCCCCAGTGGCCTGCGGCAGGGACACGGTGCTGGTCGGGGTGTCCGACGACGCGGCCTGTGAGCCGACGTAGCCGCCGATCCCGCCCGCGAGAAGGGCGACGAGGACGCCGGTCAGCAGGAGGAGGCCGGTGCGCGACTTCGACCCGCCGGTGCCGGTCGAGGTCGACCGGGTCGGGCGGGGCGGCGGGAGGGGCCCCGGCCGCGGGGAAGACCGTCGTGTCGTACTGCCAGCTCGGGGCCCCCGTGCCGCCGGGCTGACCGGCGCCCGGGTAGCCGTAGCCGGCCTGGCCCGGGTACTGGGGCGCTGCTGCCTGCCATCCGGCGGCTGCGTCGGCGGGGTGCCCCATGCCCGGCTCTGCGCGTGCCCGGGGGCTGGCGGGGTGGGGTAGCCCGACGTCCACGCGGAGGGAGCCCGGATCGGCCGGCTGCGCGCCGCCCTGTGCGGGCTGTGGGGCCTGTGGGGACTGCCAGCCGCTGGGCGTGAGCCAGGGGTGCCGGGCAGGATCGGGGGCCGACTGCGGGGCGGACGGCGCAGGACGCGCATCGCTGCCTGCCGCGGGGGCGCCGTGCGCTGGCGAGGGGCTCCTGCTCGCCGGCCGGCGACGACGGGTGGCCCTGCTCGACGCCGGCGGGGGCCTGTGCGTCCCCGGCTGCTGCGCGTTCGGGGTGGCAACTGCGACGGCAGGCGGGTTCTGCAACTGGTCCTGCCCCCGGTCCGGGGGCTCACCCGGGGCGGCGTACTGATCGGTCATGGGCCCATCATCCTGTCTGAGAGTCACATGCGGCAAAGTAGCCGCCGCCCGTCAGGCGTTGAGCCGGGCAACGTCAGGGTCCTGTAATGGGCGCCGCTTGCCCACCCGGCCATGGTCGGGGGCCTGAGGCGGCCACTACGCTGTGCGCGGTGCTGCCCCTCAGCCAGCCCACGCCATAGGACCCGATGCAACGAAAGGCCATCCATGTGTGCCGCGGTCACGCCCCCCAACGCCACCAGCTGGAGCTTCGCCGAGGCCTGGCTGCCCGAGGATGAGTTCGTCACCAAGGCCCGAGCCAGGGCCGCCGAGCTGGGGTGCCCCCCGGTCGGCCGGGGGGGCGCGTCGGCGCTGACGACGATCGCTGCCCTGCTCGATGCGCGCGCCGTGGTCGAGGTCGGGACGGGCGCCGGGATCTCCGGGCTGGCCCTGCTGCGCGGGATGCACCCCGACGGGATCCTGACCAGCGTCGACGTGGAGGCCGAGAACCAGCGCGTGGCCAAGGCCACCTTCGCGGCGGCGGGCATCAGCCCGGCCCGCACCCGGCTGATCACCGGCCGTGCGCTCGAGGTCCTGCCGCGCCTGACCGACGGCGGGTACGACATCGTCTTCGTCGACGGCGACAAGTCCGAGTACGGCGCCTACCTCGAGCAGTCCGTGCGCCTGCTGCGTCCAGGCGGAGCGGCGGTCTTCGACAACGCACTGTGGCACGACAAGGTGGCCGACCCGGCCCAGCGCGACCCGCAGACGATCGACCTGCGCGCGCTCGTCGCCACGGTCCGCGACGACGAGCGCTTCACACCGAGCCTGCTGCCGGTGGGCGACGGGCTGCTGGTCGCCGTCCTGCGCGCCCGTTCCTGAACGTCTCCGACGGCTCAGCACCGGCGACCTACGCGGGTGCGCCGGCCTCCAGCCAGCGCAGCAGGGCACGGGCCCCGAACCCGGTGCCACCCTTGGGGAGATCGTCCCGCTCGGCCTCCGAGCGCCCGACGCCTGCGATGTCCAGGTGCGCCCAGGCCGTCGAGCCGACGAACCGCTGCAGGAACAGCGCGGCGGTGATCGCCCCGGGTCCCAGGCCGGACCGGGAGTGGGCGTTCGCCTGGTCGGCGATCTCGGAGGAGATCAGGTCCGCGTAGTCGGCGTGCAGCGGCATCCGCCACATCGGCTCCCCCGCCGCCTCGCCTGCATCACTCAGCGCGCCCGCCAGCGCGTCGGAGTTGCTGAACAGTGCCGCATGCCGCCGTCCCAGGCCCAGGGTCGCGGCACCGGTGAGGGTCGCGACATCGACCACGACGTCGGCGCCGAGGTCCCGCACGGCATGGTCCAGCCCGTCGCCGAGCACCAGCCGTCCCTCCGCGTCGGTGTTGAGGACCTCGCTGGTGAGCCCACCGTGGTGGGTGACCACGTCCCCGGGTCGGAGGGCGCCGGCCCCCGGGAGGTTCTCCGCCAGGCACAGCACGCCGGTGACGCGCAGCCCCGTCGGTGGCTCAGCCCTGCGCGAGCGCACCCAGCACCGAGCAGACGACCGCCGCCCCCGACATGTCGGTCTTCATCGGGATCTGCATGTCCGCGGCCTTGAGCGACAGCCCGCCCGAGTCGAAGGTGATCCCCTTGCCGACGAGGACCACGTGCCGCGCACCGCCTGACCCTTCGGGGCGCCACTCGAGGCGGACCAGGCGCGGCGGGCGGTCGGAGCCGGCACCGACCGCGACGAGGCCGCCGAAGCCGTCGCGCGCCAGATCCTCCTCGTCGAGGACCTCGACCGCGAGCCCGGAGGCGGCGGCGACCTCGGCCGCCTGGCCGGCCAGCCAGGCCGGATCCTTGATGTTCGGCGGGGTGTGGATGAGCGTGCGCGCGGCCAGGGTCGCGCCGTGCATGCAGCTGCCCCGCTGCGACCGCCCGCCGCCCGACGTCGAGGTCGTTGACCGCCAGCCGCACCCGCCCCGGCGGTCCCGGCGGCGGGGTGCTCGCCCAGCTCGGGGTCGGGGTGGCCAGGAGAAGGCCCTCGGTGAAGGCGCGGATGCCAGCCTCGTCGAGCCCCAGGGTCGCCAGGGCGAGGACCTCGTCGGTGCCACGCATCCGGCGTGCGGCCGCGGCCGCCGACCGACGCAGCTCGCCGGGCGTCGAGCCGCCCAGGCCGAGGGCCAGCACCGAGGCGGGCTCGGCACGCTCGAGGTCGATCCAGATCGCCTCCGACCGCGCCCCCGAGGCGCGCGTCCGGCTGAGCCTGCGGGGCAGGTCGATCCCCCATTCGGCGAGCAGGTCGACGACCTCGGACCGGACGCGCACCGGCTCGTCGGGCCCCGGCGCGGGACCGATCCCGATCACGACCACTCCCGGACCGGGCACGAAGCCCGCCGCGAGCGGATCGGCGACCGCCTCGACCAGCATGGCGGGAAGTGCGCTCACGAAGCCTCCCCCCATGACGCGGACCCCGCAACCGTACTGCCCGGGGGCAGTCGGTGCGGGGTCCGCGGAAGCGATCTGCAGGTCAGCCGGCGACGGTGGTGAGCTGTGTTCCCAGGTCGCGCGCCTCGTCGGCGTTGAGCTCGACCACGAGGCGACCGCCGCCCTCGAGCGGCACGCGCATGACGATGCCGCGCCCCTCCTTGGTGACTTCCATCGGGCCGTCACCCGTGCGTGGCTTCATGGCCGCCATAGCAGTCCCCTCTCAGATGGCCGGCCCCGGAAGCGGGCCGCTGGCGTCATTATCCCCCATGAACGCCCCATCCTTCAGCACCGTCGGTACCCGTCCGAGCAGCAACTCCACCGGCTCCGGACGGATCGGCCGAGGCGTCCCCCGCGTCGGGCGGCTCGGGCGCCTCCGGAGCGTCCGGCTGCCCCGCCGGCGCGCCCGTCGCATCGTCGGGATCGGGGACGGCACCCTGCGGGCGGACGTCCGTCCCGCGCATTCCGGCGATGACCCGCTGGAGCTCGGCGACCCGCGCGTCGCGGCTCGCCAGCGTCGCCCGGGTGTCGTCCAGGACGCGGTCGACCTCCTCCATCCGGTAGCCCCGCAGGGCGACCGCGAACCGCACCTCTGCGAGGTCCCGGGGGGTGACCCCGGCGCCGCCCGACCAGGCGAGCGCCCGTGCCCCGACCGGGTCGTCCTCGATCAGCGGGCGGTCCCGCACGATGAGCACCGCGACGACGGCCACGACGACGATGGCCACGACGACGAACAGAGCCAGCACGCCGCCGATCCTGCCACGGGCACCCGGCGCACCTCCGCGACGAGGTGACGTCAGGTGCCGTCGGCGAGCGGGCCTCCGGCCGACTCGCCCGGCCCGGTCCCGGCACCGGCGGCGCGCGCCAGCTCGGCGGCGCGGAGGATCGCGACGACCTCCCGAGGGTCGTCGGTGACCCGGATCAGGTCGAGGTCGCGCGCCGAGACCTTGCCCGTCTGGCTCATGGTCGACTGCAGCCAGTCGAGCAGCCCGGACCAGTACTGCGAGCCGACGAGGATGATCGGGAACGTCGTGACCTTGCCCGTCTGCACCAGGGTCAGCGCCTCGAACAGCTCGTCGATGGTGCCGAACCCGCCGGGGAAGACCACGAAGCCCTGGGCGTACTTGACGAACATCGTCTTGCGGGCGAAGAAGTACCGGAAGTGCACGCCGAGGTCGACCCACTCGTTCATGAGCTGCTCGAAGGGCAGCTCGATGCCCAGCCCCACCGACGTCCCCTCGGCCTCCCAGGCGCCCTGGTTGGCGGCGGCCATGATCCCCGGGCCGCCGCCGGTGATCACCGCGAAGCCGGCCTCGACGAGCAGCCGCGCGGTGCGCCTGGCCAGCGCGTAGTCGGGATGGTCCTCGGGCGTGCGGGCGGACCCGAACACGCTGATCGCCGGGCCGAGCTTGGCCAGCGCGCCGAAGCCCTCGACGAACTCGGCCTGGATGCGCAGCACGCGCCACGGGTCGGTGTGCACCCAGTCGCCCGAGTCGCGCGTGTCCAGCAGCCGCTGGTCGGTGGTGGAGCCGCTGATCTGCTCGCGGCGGAGCACCACGGGTCCCTTGGTCCGGTGGGGTTCGCCCTCGTCGCTGTGGGCGACCCTCGTCGACGCGATCCTCGGGGACGTCGAGTCGGTGGTGCTCGGCAAGTTCGGCCTGGTCCTCGTCCGGGTGCGCCTGGGTTCGTCCCCGTGGGCCACGTCGTCCCTGGTCGGCGGGTTCTCCATGGCTGACACGGTGCCACGCCACCTGGCCCGACGCCGCCACGGGGACGCCGACACAGCTGCGATCCCTGATAGTTTACGGGACAATCATATTGCTGCTTGAATGGGTCACTGTACTTGAATGATCAACCGACATCGAAGGAGACCTGACATGACCGACTACAGCGACTACGACGGCACGTGGACCATCGACCCGAGCCACTCCCGCCTGGGCTTCGTCGCCCGGCACGCGATGGTGACCAAGGTCCGCGGGGCCTTCGACGACGTCGCCGGCACCATCGTGATCGACGCCGCGAACCCGACCGGCTCCACCGCGGAGGTCGCCGTGCAGCTGGCCTCGGTGAGCACCGGATCGCCGGATCGCGACGCGCACCTGCGCAGCGCCGACTTCTTCGACGTCGAGGTCGAGGCGAACAAGGCGATGTCCTTCGCCTCCACCGCCGTCAAGCGGGACGGCGACGAGTTCGTGATGCTCGGCGACCTGACCATCAAGGGCGTCACCCGTCCCCTCGAGATCCAGCTCGAGCCGACCGGCGTGGCCACCGACCCGTTCGGCAACGTCCGCGCCGGCTTCGAGGGCGCGGCTGAGCTGTCCCGCAAGGACTTCGGCCTGATCTGGAACGTCGCGCTCGAGGCCGGCGGCGTGCTGGTCAGCGACAAGGTCAAGATCCAGCTCGACGTCTCGGCGATCCGCGTCAGCTCCCGCTGACCTCCACCGCGCTGAGCTCACCTGCTACTGCGGTGCCAGGAGCCAGCTGCGCATGACCGCGAAGGTCGAGCGCAGCTGGCTCGTCGGCACGTACTCCTCGCGAGTGTGCGCCAGCGACGGGTCGCCCGGTCCGAAGTTCACGGCCGGGATGCCCAGGCCCGTGAACCGCGCGACGTCGGTCCAGCCGAACTTGGGCCGCGGAACCGCCCCCGTGACCGCCAGGAACGCCTGCGCGGCGGGCTGCGACAGCCCGGGCAGCGCGCCGGCGGCGACGTCCACGACCCGCACGTCGAAGCCGTCGAAGACCGCCCGCACGTGCCGCTCAGCCTGCTCGGGGGTCAGCGAGGGCGCGAAGCGGTAGTTCACCGTCGACCACGCACTCGTCGGGGATCACGTTGCCGGCGACGCCCCCGGTGATGCCCACCGCGTTGAGTCCCTCGCGGTACTCCAGGCCGTCGATCACGACCCGCGCCGGGTCGTAGGCGGCCAGCCGGGCCAGCACCTCGGCCGCGGCGTGGATCGCGTTGCTCCCCAGCCAGGAGCGCGCGCTGTGGCTGCGCCGGCCGGTCGAGGCGGACCTCGGCGCGCAGCGTCCCCTGACAGCCGGCCTCGACCCCGGCGTCCGAGGGCTCCATCAGGACGGCGAAGTCCCCTGCGAGCAGCTCCGGGCGGCTCTCGGCCAGGCGCTTGAGCCCGTTGAATCGCTCCTCGATCTCCTCGGCCTCGTAGAAGACGTACGTGATGTCGCGGACCGGCGGTCGCTCCAGGGTCGACGGCGAGTGCCAGCGCGACGGCCACCCCGCCCTTCATGTCGCACGACCCCAGCCCGACCAGGCGCTCCTCGCCGCCCACGACCTCGATGCGGTGCGGCAGGTTGTCCGCGGCGGGCACGGTGTCGATGTGGCCGCAGATGAGGACCCGGTCGGGTCGCCCGCACGCCGTGCGGGCGACGACGCGTGTTGCCGTCCCGCTCGACCGCTCAGGTGCGCGCACCCGGCCAGCGCCGCCTCGATCGCGTCGGCGATGGCCTGCTCGCCCAGGCTCTCGCTGGGGATGTCCACGAGGGCGCCGAGCAGGGCGACGATGTCGCCCGCGGGGTCCAGGGCCATGGGGTCTCCGATCGAGGGCTGGCGAAGTCGCGGCGCTGCCCTACGCTACCGATCCATGGAGCTCCTCACGTCGCCCGCGTCCGGCCTCGGCCTGGCCATCCTTCGCCGGGTCCGCCCCCGGCGACCGCCTCCTCGACGTCTGGTACCCGGCGCCCGGGCTCACCCTCGAGCCCACGCCAGTCGCGCACCTGGAGGAGGCCGCGGGCGAGGACCCGATCCGCGGCGTGGTCACCCGCGTGATCAGCACCGTGATCGCCGACCTCTCGGCGGCCCCCGTCGACGCGGCCGACGCCTACCTGCGCCTGCACCTGCTCTCCCACCGCCTGGTCGCCCCGCGGACGGTCAGCGTGGAGGGCATCTTCGGCGTGCTGCCGAACGTCGCGTGGACGTCGCTGGGCCCGGTGGCGATCGACGGCCTGCCCGAGGTGCGCATGCGGGCCCGGATCGCCGGCGAGTCGCTGACCGTGCTCGGGGTGGACAAGTTCCCGCGGATGGTCGACTACGTCGTGCCCTCCGGCGTGCGGATCGCCGACGCGGACCGGGTTCGGCTCGGCGCCCACCTCGCGGAGGGCACGACCGTCATGCACGAGGGCTTCTGCAACTACAACGCCGGGACGCTGGGCCCCTCGATGGTGGAGGGGCGGATCTCCGCGGGCGTGGTGGTCGGTGCCGGGTCCGACATCGGCGGTGGCGCCTCGATCATGGGCACGCTGTCGGGTGGCGGCACCCAGCAGGTCACGATCGGCGAGGGCGCCCTGATCGGCGCCAACGGGGGCATCGGGATCTCACTGGGCGACAGGTCGGTCGTCGAGGCCGGCTGCTACGTGACCGCCGGGTCGAAGGTGACCCTGCCCGACGGGCAGGTCGTCAAGGGCCGCGACCTCTCCGGGGTCGCCGACCTCCTGTTCCGGCGGAACTCCGTCACCGGCGCACTGGAGGCGACGCCGCGAAGCGGGCACTGGGGCGGCCTGGCTGAGCACCTGCACTCCAACGACTGACCGGGCGCGGGGCCCGCGGCGGCGGGGGTGCGTCATGTGCCCCGGCAGACGCTCGACGACCCCGTCCGACGCGGCGGATCCCGCTCCGGATCGAGCAACCGACGGGGCTGCGCGATGACCGCAGCGACGTAGGCTGGCGTCCATGCGTGCTGCGGCCCTGCTGGTCCTCGGGCTCCTCCTCGGGTTCATCGGCGCCGCGATCCAGACCCACACCGTCACCGTCGGATCGGTGCGGCTTCCCACCGGGGCGGTGCTCGCCCTGGTCGCCATCCTCCTCGTCGCCCGCGCGGGCGCGTGGTGGCAGGGCTCCCGGCTGGGTGCCATCACGTTCTCGATCGGCTGGCTCGCGGCCACCCTGTTGATGGGGTCCACCACCGCGGCGGGCGACCTGATCCTCACCAGCGGCAACCGCCAGATGGGCTACCTGATCGGTGGCACGATCCTGCTCTCCGCCGCTTGCGGCTTCCCGCTCCTCCCGCCCGAGGAGGAGCCCGAGGACCCGTCCGACGGCCTGCCTCCGCCGGAGCAGGCGGCGGATGCCTGAGGTCACCGCCGAGCGCTTCCGACGTGCTGCGGCGTGCTACGCGACGGGCATCGCCGTGGTCACCACCGCCTCCGGTGGAGCTCGACCACGCGATGACGGCCAACTCGTTCACCTCGGTGTCCCTGGACCCCCTGCTGGCGCTGGTGTGCGTGGAGCGCGACTCCCGCTTCCACGAGGCCGTCCTGGCCGCCGACAGCTGGGCCGTCTCGTTCCTCCCCGAGGGACATTCGGCGACCGCCAGGTGGTTCGCGACGCGCGGCCGACCGCTCGAAGGGCAGTTCGACCGGGTGGCCACGCACCGGGCGGGCAACGGCTGCCTGCTGCTGACCGACGGCCTGGCGGCACTCGAGCTGCGCACCGAGCAGGTGGTCCGCGCCGGGGACCACGACATCCTGATCGGGGCGGTGACCCGGGTGCACGACCCGGTCGAGGGGGTCCGACCGCTGGTCTACTTCCGGTCGTCGTTCCGCGGGATCACCTGACCGGGGGTGCCCCGGCCACGACCTACCATTGGCCCGTGGACCTCCCCCCCGACAGCCCCGCTGAGTCACGCCCGGTGCGGCGGCGGGTCGCGATCGCCCTGGGCATCGGGGCCCTTCTGGTGCTCGGCGGGTATGCGGCCACCGTCGCGGCGGTGTCCGGGGAGGTGCCGACCGGCACCTCGGTCCGCGGCGTCGAGATCGGCGGGATGACCACGCAGGAGGCCGCCGCACTCCTCGAGCAGGAGCTCGGCGACGAGGCCACCGCCCCCATCCCGGTGACGGCGGGAGCGTCGACCGCCGCGCTGGATCCGGCGGAGTCCGGGCTGACCGTCGACTGGCTCGCCACCGCCTCCCAAGCGTCGGGGATCATCCTGAGCCCGGTCACCCTGATGGACCACCTGCGCGGCGACGTCGAGCTCGAGCCGATCACGACCACCGACCACGACGCCCTGGTCGCGTCCGTGGAGGCCCTCGCGCAGGACGTCGCGGTGGAGCCGGTGGAACCGGCGATCCACTACACGAAGGAGTCCGTCGCGAAGCTCACGCCTTCGGTCCAGGGCACCCTCCTGGAGGTCCCGCCCTCCGTCGAGATCGTCTCCGCGGCCTACTTCTCCGCCGAGCCCCAGACCCTCGTGCTGCCCATGACGCCGGTGCCGACGAAGGTCACCGACGCCGAGGCGCAGCGGGTCTTCACCGAGCTGGCCGAGCCCGCCGTCGCCCTGCCCGTGACGCTCGTCGTGGACGAGGAGCGCGCGAAGGTCCGGCCGTCCGACATCGCGCGCACGCTGACCTTCGCGCCGGACGGTGCCACGCTCACGGGCACCCTCGACGGGAAGGCCCTGCACAAGCGGCTGGCCGACGAGCTGGCCGACATCGAGCGCAGGGGCCGCGACGCCTCGATCCACATCCAGGACGGTCGACCCGTCGTGGTGCGCTCGGTCACCGGCCAGGCGATCGCCTCCGACGACCTGGCGACAGCCGTGTTCGCGGTGCTGCCCGAGACCACCGCCACGGCCCGGCGGGCGACCGTGACGCCGACGGTGACCCAGCCCGACTTCACCACCAAGGAGGCCCGGGCGCTGAACATCAAGGAGAAGCTCTCGAGCTTCCGGCAGAACTTCCCGCCCGCCGAGTACCGCTACATCAACGTGGGGCAGGCGGCGCGCCGGCTCAACGGCACGATCCTCGAGCCCGGCGACACCTTCTCGATGAACGACACCCTCAAGGAGCGCACAGCCGCCAACGGGTACACCGAGGGGTTCGTCATCCAGGGCGGGCGCTTCCGCGAGGAGCTCGGTGGCGGCGTGTCGATCATCACGACGGCCACCTGGACCGCCGGCTTCTACGCCGGGCTGGAGCGCGTCGAGCAGCACCCCCACGGCCTGTACATCAGCCGGTACCAGGCGGGCCTCGAGGCCACGGTCGCGTGGGGGCTGCTCGACCTGCAGATGCGCAACGAGACGGGCAACGGCGTGCTCATCACCGCCACGCGCTACACCGACGGGGTGCTCATCGAGATGTGGGGCACGAAGAAGTGGGACGACGTCACGTCGGCCTTCACCGAGCGCCGGGACTACACCGACTTCCAGACCATCTACGACGACGGCGACCGGTGCGTGCCGTCCGAGGGCTCGCGCGGGCTTCTCGATCGCGGTCACGCGCAGGCGGATCGCACGACGGGGAGGTCGACCAGCACCGAGACCTGGCCTACGACCTACAAGCCGACACCGAACGTGGTCTGCGGCCCGAGGCCCTGACCCGACGGCCGCCTCGGCAGCGCGCCCGGCGATCGCCGACGAGGCCTCGGGCGAGCCGGCCCCGTCGCCGCGGGTGCCGAGCGGCGAAGGCAGGCGAACGGGGACAATCACCGCGTACACCACTAGGATCGGCGATGTCGGAGTCGAGAATGGAGACCGCCCATGACCTACACGATCGCGTTGCCCTGCGTCGACCTCAAGGACAAGGCCTGCATCGAGGAATGTCCCGTCGACTGCATCTACGAGGGCGAGCGGATGCTCTACATCCATCCCGACGAGTGCGTCGACTGCGGTGCCTGCGAGCCGGTCTGCCCTGTCGAGGCCATCTTCTACGAGGACGACGTGCCGGCCGAGTGGACCGAGTACACGCCTGCCAACGCCGACTTCTTCGTCGAGATCGGGTCCCCCGGCGGGGCCGCCAAGCTCGGCCTGATCGCCTACGACGTGCCGCTGGTCAAGGCCCTGCCGCCGCAGGAGCACGACCTCTGAGAACCCTGCCGGACTTCCCCTGGGATCGCCTCGCGCCCCTACAAAGCGCGGGCGTCGGCACACCCGGACGGCATCGTCGACCTGTCGATCGGCACGCCGGTGGACCCCACGCCGAGGGTCGTCAGCGAGGCTCTGGCCCGCGCCGCCGACTCGCCCGGCTACCCCCTGACCACCGGCGCGCCCGAGACGCGGGCGGCGATCTCCGCGTGGGTGTCGCGCAGGCTCGGGGCGCCCGACGGCGTGGACGTCCTGCCGACCATCGGCACCAAGGAGTTCGTGGCCTGGCTGCCCACGATGCTCGGGCTCGGACCGAGCGACACGGTGGTCATCCCCGAGCTCGCCTACCCGACCTACGACGTGGGCGCGCGCCTGGCCGGTGCGCAGGTGCTGGCCACCGACTCGCTGACGGCCATCGGCCCGGCCCGGGTCGCCCTCCTGTGGCTCAACTCGCCGAGCAACCCGACCGGGAGGGTGCTGCCCGTCGAGCACCTGGCCAAGGTGGTGGCCTGGGCACGGGAGCGTGACGTGCTGGTCGTCTCCGACGAGTGCTACTACGAGCTGCCATGGGCCGAGCAGCCCGTCTCCGTGCTGCACCCGGACGTCTGCGGCGGCGACCCGACGGGCGTGGTGGCCCTGCACTCGTTGTCGAAGCGATCGAACCTGGCCGGCTACCGCTTCGGCTTCGCCGCCGGGGATCCGGCCGTGATCGGCGCGCTCCTGGAGGTCCGCAAGCACGCCGGGATGATGGTGCCGGGTCCCGTGCAGGCCGCCGCCGTGGCGGCGCTGTCCGACGATGCGCACGTGGCCGCCCAGCGGGCCGTGTACGGGTCGCGCCGCGATCTCCTCATCGCGGCGCTGACAGGTGCCGGCTTCCGGGTGGACGAGTCGGCCGCCGGGCTCTACCTGTGGGTCACGCGGGACGAGCCGTGCTGGGACACCGTCGGCTGGCTGGCCGAGCGCGGGATCCTCGTCGCGCCGGGCGAGTTCTACGGCCGCGCCGGGGCCCGGCACGTCCGCGTGGCCCTCACGGCGACCGACGAGCGGGTCGCCGCCGCCGCGCGCACGCCTCGCCGCCTGACCGCCGCCGGGCTCGACAGCCGCGTATCCAGGTGTCGGCCGCACCGTGCCACAGACTTCGCGCCCTTTCCCGTCGAAAGGACCTCAGCCATGCCGGGCCGCCATGGAACCTCGCGCCCTTCGCGTCGATAGACCGGGCAGGAGGACCCCCGGATCGACGCGAAGGGGGCGAGGTCTGCGCGATCGAACCTGGCCTGCCCGCAACGACACGCCAGGGAACGACCGGAAGGGGCGCGAGGCTTGCGGCTCCGCGAGCGTCGTCACGACCTGGGCGGCCGTCGACGCGGGCCCGTCGAAGCCGATCAGCCGTGGCTGCGGGCCTCGATCGGCCGCAGGATGCCTGGCCATGACCTCGGCCGGCGCCCGACGGATGTCCCGATCCTCCCAGCGCACGACCAGGAAGCCCATCCGCTCGAGGCACTCCTGGCGCCGCTTCTCGTCGCGGAGGGCGTCGGCGGTCTGGTACTTGACCATCCCGTCCGCCTCCCCGATGACCATCGCATCCGCCCAGAGGAAGTCGGGGAAGAGGTCACCCTCCGGCGTGCGGATCCTCGTCTGCAGGGACGGAGCGGCAGTCCGAACAGGACCATCTGGCCGAAGCTGAACGACTCCAGGGGTGACTCGCGGCGAGGATCGACGCAGCGCCAGGTACTCGGCGAGTCGGCGCCGGGTGAACTGCGTCGCCGCGACATCCGCCGCATCGAGCAGCGGCCTTCGGGCCGCGGCCAGGCTCTGCGGCCGCGTGTAGTGATCGCGCACCCGGCGCTCACCCACCGTGTCGAGCAAGATCTGCCGGGCGGCTGCATCCAGCACGATCAGCGCCGCCGGCAGGGACAGCTCGCACCCCGCCACGTCCACGGCCGTGCGTGCCAGGGAGGTGACCAGCAGCCCGCTGGGATGCGGCGAAGCGATGCTCCGCCGGGAGATCCCGGACCGCCACCGTGAACGCCCGCCCCGTTCGGACCTCTCCCCGGTGCGCAAGGGCGCCGTGAATGCGGGCGGCGAGCTGGCCGCTGCCCCGGGTCATCGAGCGGCAGACCCCACGCCAGGGCCGCTGTGTGGTGGCTGGCTATCGACAGTGGGGCGGAGCTGCTGCGCGCGCGAGCGCACCAGGAGGTGCAGGCCGGCCGTCGTCGGTCGGAACAGCATCGGCCGGATGTGGACGCCCCGCGCGAGCTGGACCACGCGCCCCGCCTGCCACCGCCGTGCGCAGCGCCCGTGGCGTCACGCCCAGGGGAGCGACGTTCTCGAGCGTGAAGGGCGTTGCGGGCGGATCCCACCTGATGGTTCGCGGCACGGGCCCACCCTCGCCGCAGGCGGCCTCCACGGGAATCCCTGACTGGGGATCTGTGGACAGCCCTGGTCGGCCGGCGCGGGACTGTGACGCTCCGAGTCGGCCGGCGCGGGGTTCCGCGGCTCAGTCGACCCGGACCACTCCGCGCGGGGTCAGGAGCGTCACGGCCACCAGCCCCGGCCCGGCGGGGTCGTCCTCGTCGAGCCAGGTGACGTCGACCTCGTCGAGTGGGTGGTTGGCCGGCTCGCCGAGCCAGGCGGCCACCCGATCCGGGGAGCCCGCGATGTCCAGCTTGGCGATTCGCACGTCCGTGCCCCCGGCCGAGGGGTGGTGCTCGCGGTCGGCCTGCCAGTGCACGAAGTAGGGCAGCTGCGCGTCCTCCATGGTGTCCAGCACGCCGATCTGCGCCCAGCGCAGGTCGAACCCGTCGGGGCGGATGCGATGTCCCGCCACGGCACGGCGACCCAGCCGCGCCTCCACGGCGGACATGTCGGCGACCGACACCACCCACCCCATCCAGCCGCCGCCCTCCTCGGCCCGGGCGCGCACCGCGCGGCCGAACGGCGCACTGTAGGCAGCCGGATGGTCGAGGGCCGCCACGACCTCGATGTACATCCCGCCCGCCAGCGGCAGGATGAAGTTCCGGGTGCCGAAGCGCGGGTGCAGCCCACCGTCGACGAAGGTCGCCCCGATGGCTGATCCGATGCGCTGGACCATATCGGCGAGATGCTCGACGGGGGCTGCGTAGGAGACATGGTCGAGGCGCATGGCCCCATCGAACACCGTGGCCGGCAGCGGCATGGCAGGACCCCCCGGATCGCGTGCGCCGGATGTGCGGCCGCGCCGATCGAGCCCGCGTCGCGGCGGCGCACGCTCGGACGCGGACCCGGTGCGGCCGGGACGGCGTGCCGACGTGCCCGTCGATAGGGTGGGCGACACCGCGCGGCACAGCACCGCACCCTTCGAACGGGGAGGACCCATGGGCAACGCGAGGCTGGTCCACGAGGGCGGCGAGCTCGAGCTCCCCGAGCTGGCGGCGACCGACGGCGAGGCGGGTTGGGACACCGGCATGCTGTTGAGCAAGACCGGACACGTGGCCTACGACCCCGGCTTCGTCAACACCGCGTCCTGCCGATCGGCCATCACCTACATCGACGGCGACGCCGGGATCCTGCGCTACCGCGGGTATCCCGATCGAGCAGCTCGCAGCGCACTCGACCTTCACCGAGGTCTCCTACCTGCTCATCTACGGCGAGCTGCCCACGGCCGACGAGCTCAAGGGCTTCGAGGCCGACATCCGGTCGCACACGATGCTCCACGAGGATCTTCGCCGGTTCTTCGACGGGTTCCCCCGCGACGCGCACCCGATGCCGGTGCTGAGCTCCGCGGTCTCGGCGCTGTCCACGTTCTACCAGGACTCGCTGGACCCCTTCGACCCCAACCACGTGCACATCTCGACGATCCGCCTGCTGGCCAAGCTCCCGACGATCGCGGCCTACGCGTTCAAGAAGTCGGTCGGCCAGCCGTTCCTGTACCCGGACAACTCCAAGGGCCTCACCGAGAACTTCCTGCGCATGACGTTCGGCGTGCCGACGGCCGAGTACGAGGCCGACCCGCTGGTCGTGCGCACCCTGGACATGCTCTTCGTCCTGCACGCCGACCACGAGCAGAACTGCTCGACGTCGACCGTGCGCATGGTCGGCTCCTCGCACGCGAACATGTTCGCCTCGGTGTCGGCGGGCATCAACGCCCTGTTCGGGCCGCTGCACGGCGGGGCGAACCAGGCCGTGCTCGAGATGCTCACCCACATCCACGAGGAGGGCATGTCGGCCCAGGCGTTCGTGGCGAAGGTCAAGGACCGCGAGGCCGGGCACAAGCTCATGGGGTTCGGGCACCGGGTCTACAAGAACTACGACCCGCGCGCAGCGATCGTCAAGGCGGCCACCTACGACGTCCTGCAGCAGCTGGGAGTCGACGACCCGCTGCTGGACATCGCCATCGAGCTCGAGCAGATCGCACTGGCCGACGACTACTTCCACTCGCGCAAGCTCTACCCCAACGTCGACTTCTACACCGGCCTGATCTACAAGGCGATCGGGTTCTCGCCGCGGATGTTCACGGTGCTGTTCGCCCTCGGCCGCCTGCCCGGGTGGATCGCCCAGTGGCGCGAGATGATGGCGGACCCGGCCACCCGTATCGGCCGGCCCAGGCAGGTGTACACCGGGCTTCCCGAGCGCGGGCTCCCGCAGCAGCTCAGCGTGCAGTAGGCGCACCCGCCGGATCCCGGCGGCACCGCCGACGAGTGGACCACCCTCCCCGAAGGCACGCCAGCGCCTGTCGGATCCGACCGGATCGACGCTCGCGCCGGCCCCTCCCCCGGCCGTCCGTGCTCGTCCACGGGCTGCTTCCCCGCCGCCCTGGCACCTACGATCCAGCCATGGACTCCATCGGCTTCGGCGTCGACATCGGCGGCAGCGGCACCAAGGGTGCTCGGGTGAACCTCGAGACGGGGGAACTCGCCAGCGACCGGATCAAGTTCCCGACCCCGCGCTCGTACGCCATCGACGACGTCGTTCAGACCGTGCTCGACGTCGTGTCCCGCGCGGGCTGGGACGGCCCCTTCGGGTGCACGTTCCCCGGCATCGTCAAGCGGGGCGTGCTCTACTCCGCGGCGAACCTCGGCCCGCACTGGCTGGGCGTGGACCTTGCCGGACTGCTGGCTGAGCGCTCCGGTCGAGAGGTCGCGGTGCTCAACGACGCGGACGCGGCTGGCGTGGCGGAGGTGGATTTCGGCGCCGCTCGGGGACGCGAGGGGGTCGTGATCGTCACCACGCTGGGCACGGGGATCGGAAGCGCCCTGTTCCTCGACGGCAAGCTCGTGCCCAACACCGAGTTCGGGCACCTCGAGCTCGACGGCGAGATCGCCGAGGCGCGGGCGTCCTCGGCGGCCAAGGAGCGCGAGGGGCTGAGCTACAAGGCCTGGGCGCCCCGGTTGCAGCGCTTCTACGGGCATCTGGACTTCTTGTTCTCGCCGGACCTGATCGTGGTCGGAGGCGGCATCAGCCGGAAGTCCGACAAGTTCCTGCCCCTGCTGGACCTTCGTTCCGAGATCGTCCCCGCCCAGCTCGAGAACCAGGCCGGGATCGCCGGGGCCGCGATGGCAGCGGCCGAGAAGACCTG
The DNA here is from genome assembly GCA_963793175.1 of uncultured Actinomycetes bacterium. GTDB lineage: Bacteria > Actinomycetota > Actinomycetes > S36-B12 > CAIYMF01 > Prado023. The sequence goes on along the minus strand of CAWBYT010000006.1, from coordinate 34,186 downwards.
ACCCGCCGCACTGGGTCCGCCTCAGGTGTCCGCGGGGCCGACCCGCGACTTGAGCTGGAACCCCTCAGTTCTGTCGCGCCCGGAGTGGCTCTGTCCGCCGCCGGCGGCGCCCCAGTAGGAACACCGCCTCGGCTGGAGTGCCCGGCGCTGCGTCAGGGGCAGCCGACCTGGTTGTCGACCGCGTCGAGAGCCTTGCTCAGGGCGAACGTGGCCGCCGTGTATGCGGCGACCGCTGCGATTCCGGTCTGCTCGTCGGGAATCGCGTCCAGACCCTTGCGGAAGGCCTCCACAGCGATGGCGACCTGCACCTGAATGGCCTTGTCGAGGTTGTCGGCCTCAGCCTTGGCCTTGTCCGCGGCCGCGACGGCGGCCTGCTTCTGTGCCGTCAGAGCCTCGCTGGTGGCCGAGTCGTCCGAAGCCAGCGTCTTGAGCTCGGCGACCTCGGTCTTGAGAGCGGCCGTGCTCGCGCAGAACGCGTCGTTGGCCGCCCCGATCGAGCTGGTGGCGGTGCTCGAGCCGTCGGGCGAGGCGGCCGGCGCCGTGGCGGGGCTCGACGCCGTCGTCTCGGGGCTGCTGCCCGTGTCTGTGTCCGACGCACAGGCCGAGACCGAGAGCGTCACGACGAGTGCAGTCATAAGGGCGGCAGACTTGCGAAGGATGCTCATGCCAGACTCCTGAGGTGTGCGGTGCTCCGCCGCACCACGCGGTGGCGCCCCGCTGACGGGCGGACTCGGACGACTATAGCGGGCACCGGGTTGGGCGGCAGCGCTAGAGGCGCTCGCCTTGGCTTGGGGAACCGTGCGCTGTCAGCGACGCACCGGTTCACAAGCCAGCGAACAGGTCGGTCTCCCGGCCGTCCGCGTCGACCGGCCCGCCGCCGACTCCGCGCACCAGGCGGAAGTACTCCACCGCCATCGCGGGCGAGCCGATGTTGTTGCTCAGGGCGAAGAAACCGCTGTTCATGTCGATCTGGGTCGCGTGGGCACGCATCGCGGTCAGCTTCGCCTCGAAGTGCGCGCCGCCGTCGATCGCGGTGGTCACGAGCGAGTCGTCGACGCCCATGGGCAGGTCGTCGGGGTCCATCGCGGCGAAGCCCGTCGCCTGCCCGGTGTCGCGCAGCGCCTGGATCCCCGCCCTCAGCACCGACTTCGGGAACGCGGTCCAGTAGAGCTTCGCGACGGAGTGCGCCTCCCCCAGGTCGGGGCGGAAGGACGGTGCCTCGGCAAGGGCCACGGCGTACATCGCCACGCGGTGCGCCTGGACATGGTCGGGGTGGCCGTACCCCCGAAGTCGTCATAGGTGACCAGGACCTGGGGGCGCACCTCGCGCAGGATCTCCACCAGGTGCGTCGCCGCTGCGAGCAGATCGGCGCGCCAGAAGCAGTCGGGACGCTCGTTCGCGGGCGTGCCCAGCATTCCGGAGTCGCGGTACGCCCCGGGCCCGCCGAGCAGCCGCCAGTCGGTGACGCCGAGGGCGGTCATCGCGTCGGCGAGCTCGATCATCCGGTGCTCGCCCAGCCGGTCCTCCCGGTCGGCGGCGATGTGCGCGACCTCGGGGAAGCAGAACCTCGCCCTCCTCGCCGAGTGTGCAGGTCACGAGGGTGACCGAGGTGTCGGCGTCGGCGGCGTAGCGGGCCATCGTCGTGCCCGAGCCGATCGTCTCGTCGTCGGGGTGGGCGTGCACGAGGAGCAGGCGGCGATCGGCGGGTTCCATGGGACCACAGGCTAGCGGCCGACCGAAGACCCGTCAGGAGCGCCAGCCAGGCACTGCGAGCCAGCGGGCTCGGCTCCCCGCCGCGAGCCGCAGTGGCATCGCGATCCCCCGAGTCCCCGTCGCGGTGACGTGGAACCGCGCAGGCCGACGGTCAACCCTGGGCGAACTCGCGGGCGGTGGGCTCGTCCCCCTCGCCAGGTTCCTCCGCGGTGGCCGCTGCGACCCGGGCCCCTGTGCCCGACGCACGTGGCGTCGTCGGTCCGCGCGGATCCTCCGGGAAGTGGCAGGCGACATCGTGGGTGGCGCCGAGCGGTCGCTCGAGATGGGGCATCCGGGCGCACGGGGCCTTCGCGCGCGGACAGCCGGACCGGAACGGACAGCCCGCGTCGTGGAGCACGTCCAGGGCGGCGGCCCGCGCGGCGGGGACGGCACCGTCGTCGTAGGCCGGCTCGGCCGCATCGGGCGCCAGCAGCGTCAGCGTGTAGGGATGCAGGGGATGGCGCATGTCGGCGGCCGGCAGGACCTCCACCAGGCGTCCCCCGCAGACGACCAGCGCCCGGTCCCCGGGCGAGAGGTCGAGGGGAAGCAGCTCGCTGACCACGACGAGCGCCGTGGCCGACTCCACACGAAGCCTACGCAGCGCCGCGAGGACCGGGTCCCGGTCGAGGCCGGAACCGACATCCGTCGGCCACGGTCTGTAGATGACCACCCGGGGAGCGTTCGCCACCGTCCGGGCCGCCGCGACCAGGCGAGCCTCCGCATCGTCGAGGTCCGCGGCCGGCGTTTCGAATCGCTCGACTGGCACGCCGAGCTCCGCCAGCAGCTGCCTGGCTCGCTGCAGCTGCTCCGGGCCGACGGACCGGGCCGACCCCGCGAGCGCGATGGCCACGATCGCCGTCGCAGTCCGCTTCGGGTCCAGGTCCGGCTCGACATCGGCGTCGAGGCCCACGACCTGCCTGCGCACGTCCGCCCGCTGCCGGCGCCCGAGGCCGGCCACGGGGCGACCCTCGAAGTCGACGCCCCCCGCTGTCGGGGCCAGCCGGCCGGACAGCACAGCAGCCGCCTGCACGACCCCGGATCCCGGGGCACCGACGAGCCAGAGCAGGTCCCCCGCGCCGAACGTCGAGGCTGAGGCGGTCGACGACCCTGAACGCGCCAGCGCGTCTGCGCAGGACGCCCGACCGGGAGCCGGGAACCACCACGCTGATCCCGCGAGCTCGCAGCAGCGGGGCGCCGACCTCAGCGGACTTCTGCATGCGCATCTCCAAGGCTTCGCCGCACCGGCAGGCGCGCGGACCGCGTCTGCGGGATCGCGCGGGTCGACAACGTGCGACGCCTCAGCCCGAGCCGGTGACCTGGGTGTCGGGAAGCACCTCGCCGCCGACCGCCCGGCTGTCCTCCCAGCCCGGCCTCCGGCTCCTCGGGGAAGTGGCAGGCGGCCAGCTGGCCACCGCCCATGTCGCGCAGCAGCGGCTCCTCGTGGCGCAGATGTCCTGGGCCTTCCAGCACCGGGTCCGGAACCGGCAGCCCGAGGGCGGGTTGGCCGGGCTCGGCACGTCGCCCTCGCAGCTCGATCCGCGTCCTGGCGCGCTGGGCCACCGGATCGGGCAGCGGGACCGCCGAGAGCAGGGCCTTCGTGTACGGATGCGCCGGAGCGCGGTAGATGTGCTCCTGCGGCCCGGTCTCGACGATCTTGCCCAGGTACATCACGGCGATGCGGTCGGCGATCTGGCGGACGACGGCCAGGTCGTGGCTGATGAAGATGTAGGACAGCCGCAGCTCGTCGCGCAGGTCGAACAGCAGGTTCATGACCTGGGCCTGGACCGAGACGTCCAGGGCGGACACCGGCTCGTCGGCGACGATGATGCTTGGGCTTGAGGGCCAGGGCCCGCGCCACGCCGATGCGCTGGCGCTGGCCCGCCGGAGAACTGGTGCGGGTAGCGGTTGACGAACTCCGGGTTCAGTCCGACCTGGGCCATCAGGGCGGCGACGGCGTCCTTCTTCGAGGTCCCCTTGGGCAGCGACCTCGGGGTGGATGTCGAACGGCTCGCCGATGATCGAGGACGACGGTCATGCGCGGGTTCAGCGACGTGTAGGGGTCCTGCAGGATGATCTGGATGTCGCGGCGCTTGGCCCGCATCTGCTTGACGCCGACATCGTGGTGATCTCGTCGCCGTTGATCTTGATCGTGCCGGAGGTTGGCTTCTCCAGGCCCATGAGCAGGCGGCCGGTGGTCGACTTGCCGCAGCCGCTCTCCCCCACGATCGCCAGCGTCTCGCCCTTGTCGAGGTAGAGGCTGACGCCGTCGACGGCCTTGACCGTGCCGATCTGCTTCTTGAACATGATGCCCCTGCTGATCGGGTAGTGCCGGACCATGTGCGACGGCCTCGATCACGCGCAGGTGGCTTCAGGCCTGGCATCATGCGCCAGCACCTCCTCGGCGTACCAGCAGCGGCTGATGTGGTCCGGGGCCACCTCGAACAGCGGCGGCGGATCGCCGACTCGCGGCACTTGTCGGTCGCCCGCGGGCACCGCGGGTTGAAGGCGCAGCCCGGCGGCACCGAGTAGAGGCTCGGCGGCAGGCCCTTGATCGCCGGGAGGCGCTCGACCCGCTGGTCGAGCTTCGGGATGGACGCGAGCAGGCCGTAGGTGTAGGGGTTGGCGGTGTTCGTGTAGATCTCGTCGACCGAGCCCCGCTCCATCGTGCGCCCGGCGTACATCACCAGGATCCGCTGCGGCGACGTCGGCGACCACGCCCAGGTCGTGGGTGATGAGGATGAGGCCCGGCGTTCACCTCCTCCTTGAGCTCCTCGAGCAGCTCCATGATCTGGGACTGGACGGTGACGTCCAGGGCGGTGGTCGGCTCGTCGGCGATGAGGACCTCGGGCTTGAGCGCGATCATCATCGCGATCATGATGCGCTGGCGCATGCCGCCGGAGAACTGGTGCGGGTAGTCGCCGAACCGCTCGGCGGCGCCCGGGATCTTCACCCGGCGCATGACCTCGATCGCGGCGTCGCGGGACGGCCTTCTTGCCGAGGCCCTGGTGGATGCGGTACATCTCGCGAGATCTGGTCGCCGACGCTCATCACCGGGTTCAGCGCGGACAGGGCGTCCTGGAAGATCATGGCGATCCGCCGGCCGCGGATCTGCCGGTACTCGTCCTCGGGCAGCCCGATCAGCTCCTGCCCGGCAGCCGGATGGAGCCGCCGGCGATCCGTGCCGGAGGCGTGTCGAGGATGCCCATGATGGCCTGGGCGGTCACCGACTTGCCCGACCCGGACTCCCCGAGGATGGCGATGGTCTGGCCGCGCTCCAGGGTGAACGAGACAGCCGTTGACGGCGCGGGCCTCGCCGTCGCGGGTGTGGAACTCGACGAACAGGTCCTCGACGTCGAGCAGCCGCTCACGCCACCGGTCACCTCCGCAGCTTCGGGTCGAGGGCCTCGCTGATCGGCATCGCCCAGCAGGATGAACGCCAGGACGGTCAGGCTCAGGAAGAGCGGCAGGGAACAGCAGCGTCCACGGCGCCTGGAAGAACACCGGCTGCGACTCGGCGATGATGGTGCCCCAGGAGAACGCCGGCGGGCGGATGCCCAGGCCGAGGAACGAGAACGTGGCCTCGGCGGAGATGAAGCCGCCGAGGGCGAGGACGGCCAGCACGATGGCCGGGCCCATGGCGTTGGGCAGGATGTGCCGGATCATGATCCGGCTGTTGCTGGCGCCCAGGGCCCGTGCGGCGGTCGTGTAGTCCTGGTTCTTGGCCTCGATGGTCTGGCCGCGCACCATGCGGGCCACGGACGACCCAGCCCAGGATGGACGAGGCACGAGGACGACGCCCCAGATGCCGGGCAGGGAGATCACGGACAGCACCGCGATGCCGACGACGATGAGGGGCAGGCGAAGAAGACGTCGATGATGCGGGAGAGCACCGAGTCGACCCAGCCACCGTAGAAGCCGGCGATGAGCCCGACGAGCGCCCCGACAGATAGTGACGCAGGGTGCCGAGATCACGCCCACCATGACGCTGGGCCGGGCGCCGAAGATGGTCATCGAGTAGACGTCGCAGCCCAGCTGGTCGGTGCCGAACCAGTACTCCGAGCTGGGCGGCAGCAGCGAGTTCGACAGGTCGCACCCGCCGACAGCAACGAGTTCGTCTTGTCGTCGTCGGCGAGCAGTCCGGGGAACAGCACCATGGCCGCGACGAAGACCATCAGCACGGCGCTGAGCCAGAACACTTGTTGCGCCGCAGGTCGTACCAGGCGTCGCCGCAGCAGGGTGCGCGGCGTCAGAGTGTCGACCGGACGTCCTCGGCGCGCGGCAGGTCGCTCGTCCAGCGAGCAGTGCTGAGCGCTCGGGAGGCGAGGCGTCTGGGTCACTACTCATAGCGGATCCTCGGGTCGAGGTAGGCGTAGAGGATGTCCACGACGAGGCTCATGATCAGGAAGACGATGACGATGATGGTCACGAAGCCGACGACCACGGCCGTCTCCTGCAACCGGATCGACGTGTACAGCTGCTGGCCGATGCCAGGGAGGTTGAAGATGCCCTCGGTGACGACCGCACCAGCCAGCAGCGCGCCGAGGTCGGTGCCCAGGAAGGTGACGACCGGGATCAGCGAGTTGCGCAGCGCGTACTTGCGGGTCACGGTGCCGTGCGGCAGCCCCTTGGCCTTGGCCGTGCGCATGAAGTCGGCGTTGAAGGTCTCCAGCAGCTTGTTGCGGGTCAGCCGCAGCGACGAAGGCCAGCGACAGCGCGGCCAGCACGATCGCCGGCATGATGTAGCTGATCGGCCAGCCGTCGGCGATGCCCGCGGGCGGCAGCCAGCCGAGCTTGACGCCGAAGATGTACTGGGCCACGAAGCCCAGGACGAAGACCGGGATCGGCGATCACGACCAGGGTCTGGAACAGCATGGTCTTGTCCGACCAGCCTGCCCTTCTGCGCTGCGGCGACGATGACGCCGAGCGCGATGCCCAGGACGATCTCGATGACGAAGGCGGTCAGGCCCAGCGTGCAGGGTCACCGGCAACCGCTCGAGGAAGATCTCGGAGACGGCCTTGCCGGCGAAGGTCGAGCCGAAGTCGCCCGTGAAGATCCCCCTGATGTACTTGAGGTACTGGACGATGAAGGGGTCGTCGAGGTTGAACTGCTCGGTGAGGAAGGCCTCGTAGGCCGGGTTCCTCTGCTTGCCTGCCGACAGGTTCTCCAGCGGGTCGCCCAGGGCGAACATCAGGAAGTACATGACGAAGGTGACCCCGAAGAACACCGGGATCATCTGCAGCAGGCGCCGGATCACGTAGCGACCCATGTGCACCTCGATTCACGTCGATCCCTCGTGGAACAGGTCAGCGGTGCGCTTGGCCGTGCCGTCATGCGGCTGAAGGCTCGGGGGGACGCCCCATGCGGGACGTCCCCCCGAGTGGTGGCTCACAGCATAGGCCGCGAACCTCCCGGATCTCGGTGCTGATCAGCCGGCCGAGTTCACCGTGATCTCGGCGATGTTGATGAAGCCGCCGGGGTTGACCTTGACGTTCGACACGTTGGTCGAGTAGCCACCGACGTTGTTGCGCCACTGGGTGGCGTGACCGGCGAAGTCCTGGTACAGGACCTTCTCCGCCTCCTGCCACTTGCGCGATCGCGGCGGCCTCGTCGGCGGCCTGGTTGCCCTCGGCGATCAGCCTGTCGAACTCGGCGTTGCTGTAGCCGGTGTAGTTCGAGCCGGCACCGGTGCCGAAGAGCGGCGCGATCATGTTGGCCAGCGTCGGGTTGTCCGCTCCCCAGCCCGAGGCCGAGGATGAAGCCCTCGTCATCGGCGCCGAGCTTGTTGAACGCGTCGAGCTGCTGCGCCGAAGGACTCGAAGATCCTGACCTCGCACTCCACGCCCAGGTTGGCCTGGATCATGTTGCACTCGGCCTTGGGCGCGAGGTTCTCGCTGTTGGCCAGACCGCCGATCGAGACCTTGTTGCCCGGGAGGCCGCCGGCCGCCTCCAGCATCGCCTTGGCAGCGGCCGGGTCGAAGGTGCAGTCGGCGCCGCAGACGTCCTGGCCGCCGCCGTGGACGGTGGGCGGCGCGAACGACTTGGCCGCGGTGCGGGTGCCGAAGTACAGCTTCTCGTTGATCTCGTCCCAGTCGACGGCCTTGGCCAGGGCGACCCGGACGTCGCGGTTCTTGAACGCCTCGACCTGGGTCGGGTACGCCTCGTACGAGAACGACATGCGCCGGCTCGTTGATGTACCGGTCGCCCAGGACGGCTGGCCGCCGTGGCGAGCGCGGTCTGCGGCAGGTGCGTGGTCACGTCCAGGTTGTTGGCCTGGAGGTCGGCCCACAGGGCGTTGGTGTCGGCGTAGAACCGGAAGTCGATCTGGTCGGCCTTGCCCGGCGTGTAGGCGTAGTCCGGGTTGCGGACCAGCGTCAGGCCGGTGCGTGCTCCCACGGCTCCTTGAGCATGTACGGGCCGTTGCCGATCGGCTTCTTGTTGAACGCCGTCGATGTCCTCGAAGGCGACACTGACGGCATCGGCAGGACCTGCGGACCGGCCAGGTAGTTCTCGAACAGCGGTCTGGCCGATCGGGGCGACCAGCGTCATCTCGATCGTGGTGTCGCCCGTGGCCTTGAGGCCCGGACATCTCCCCGTCCTTGACTTCGGCGTCCGGAGACCTCGTCGTAGCCCTCGACGTTGAGCTGGCTCGGGCCGAACACGAAGCCGAGCTGCTGGCCGTTGCCGCCGTTGGCGGCGAAGTTCCAGGTGTCGACGAACGTCTTGGCGGTGACCGCCTCACCGTTGGTGAACTTGCTGCCCGGGTTGATCTCGATGGTGTAGGTCTTGCCGTTGTCGGCGGTGGTGATCGACTTCAGCAGCGGCGTGGGCACCGTCTTCATCGACGTGCCCTCGGTCTGGAAGGTGAACAGGCCGGTCACGATGCCCTGCAGGATGTTCGCGCAGTACAGGTCGTAGCAGTTGCTGGGGGTCAGGTCCTGCGGCGTCTCGTCGCCGATACGAGTAGGTGCCGCCGGATGCGCCGGCCGACGCGCCGGCGTCGTCGCCGCCGCCCTCGTCGTCGGAGCCACAGGCGGCCAGGGTCAGGGCGCCGGCCATGACCAGCAGCGCTCACCTCGCGAGTCCGCGTCCACGGATTTCATTCGTCGTCCTCTCGTTGATCACTCGCCCGCACCGAACCGGGCAGCCGGGTCGTGGCGCGGAGTCGGTTCCGCGCAAGGGGGTTGCGCACAAACCCCTCAGACCGGCACAGATTACCGCTCGCCCCACGAAGCACGCCGCACGTCAAGGTTGCGACGGTCACGATTCGAGCACGATTTCGAGCCGGGCATTCGGACATGCGTCGAGCCCGGTCCGGTGCCCCGGCCGGCCTCCGCCGCCAACGCGCGCGCCGGGCTCAGGAGCGTCGGTTGCGCGCCTTCGCCCGATCCGTCGCGACGAGCGTGACCTTGCGCAGCCGGACGTTCGCCGGAGTCACCTCGACGCACTCGTCCTCGCGGCAGAACTCCAGGGCCTGCTCCAGCGACAGCAGCCGGTGCGGGATCAGCCGCACGAGCTCGTCGCTGCTGGACTGAGCGCATGTTGGTGAGCTTCTTCTCCTTGGTGGCGATTGACGTCCATGTCCTCGGAGCGCGAGTTCTCCCCGACGATCATGCCCTCGTAGACCTCGGTGCCGGGGCCGACGAACATGCGCCCGCGCTCCTGCAGGTTGAACAGCGCGAACGCCGTGACCGACGCCGCGGCGGTCGGCGACCAGCGAGCCGGTCGGGCGGGTCCGCAGCTCGCCGTGCCACGGCTCGTACGGCTGCGAAGACGTGGTGCAGCAGACCGGTGCCGCGGGTCTCGGTGAGGAACTCGGTGCGGAAGCCGATCAGGCCGCGCGCGGGCACCAGGTACTCCAGGCGGATCCAGCCGGTGCCGTGGTTGACCATCTGCTCCATCCGCCCCTTGCGCAGGGCCAGCAGCTGGGTGAGCACGCCCGAGGTAGTCCTCGGGCGCGTCGATGGTCAGGTGCTCCATCGGCTCGCAGAGCCGGCCGTCGATCGTCCGCGTCACCACCTGCGGCTTGCCGACGGTGATCTCGAACCCCTCGCGGCGCATCAGCTCGACGAGGACCGCGAGCTGCAGCTCGCCGCGCCCCTGGACCTCCCAGGTGTCGGGCCGCTCGGTCTCGAGCAGCCGGATGCTCACGTTGCCGATCGAGCTCGGCGTCCAGCCGGTTGCTGCAGCAGCCGGGCGGTGAGCTTGGTGCCGGACTGGCCCGGCCAGCGGTGAGGTGTTGATGCCGATCGTCATGCGAGATGCTCGGCTCGTCGACGGTGATGACCGGCAGCGGCCGCGGGTCCTCGGGATCGGCCAGGGTCTCGCCGATGGTGATGTCGGGGATGCCCGCCACGGCGATGATGTCGCCCGGGCCCGGCCTCGGCCGCGGGCACCCGCTCGAGCGCGTCGGTCATCAGCAGCTCGGCGATGCGCACCCGCTGCTGGCTGCCGTCGGCGCGGCACGAGCACCACCGACTGGCCCTTGCGGATCGTGCCGTTGTGCACGCGGCAGAGGGCCAGCCGGCCCAGGTAGGGCGAGGAGTCGAGGTTCGTGACGTGCGCCTGCAGCGGCAGCCTCGTCGTCGTACTCCGGCGGCGGGAGCCGTGGTCGAGGATCGTCTCGAACAGCGGCGTCGAGGTCCGCGGAGTCGGGCATCTCGCCGTCCGCGGGGCGGTTCAGGCTGGCTCGACCGGCCCGGGCGGAGGCGTAGACGATCGGGAAGTCGATCTGGTCGGCAGTCGGCGTCGAGGTCGAAGAACAGCTCGTAGGTCTCGTCGACCACCTCGGCGATCCGGGCGTCCGGGCGGTCCACCTTGTTGATGACCAGGATCGACCGGCAGACGCTTCTGCAGCGCCTTGCGCAGCACGAACCGGGTCTGCGGAAGGGGGCCCTCGGAGGCGTCGACCAGCAGCAGGACCGCGTCGACCATCTCCAGGCCGCGCTCCACCTCGCCGCCGAAGTCCGCGTGCCCGGGGGTGTCGATGATGTTGATCGTCACGGCGCCGCTGCCTGACTCGGCCGCGCCGCCGCGCGCTGCCGCCGTCGGCGTGTAGCTCATGGCGGTGTTCTTGGCCAGGATCGTGATGCCCTTCTCGCGCTCGAGGTCCATCGAGTCCATGACCCGCTCCTTGACCGACCCTCCGTCGGCCTGGTGCGCGCCGAACGCCCCGGACTGCCGAGCATCGAGTCGACCAGCGTGGTCTTGCCGTGGTCGACGTGGGCGATGATCGCGATGTTGCGCAGGTCGCTGCGCTGGCGGATGGCCATGTGTGGAGTCTCCTAGTCAGTCCGAGGCGACGTGCGAGTCCCCTGTCAGGTCCGACGACGGGGGCCCTCCGGCGATCCGCGCCCGATCACGCTCGTGCCGCCCATCATCCTCACACGAGACGCCTCCCGGTGCTCTCGGAGCGGCTGACCCCAGGTCAGGGCGAAGTACTCGCGGTCCCAGAACCGGAAGTACGCCCACGCCGGGATGCGGTCGGCGTACGGATACGTGGCGCGCACGAGGTCCGGGCTCTGCGTGCCGTGGACCAGGAGCACCTCGCCCTTCACAGCCGTTCGATCGTCGATGCGCACGCTCACCTGGGGCTCCGGGACGCGGTCCCCGATCGGCCGCCCTGGCCAGTGCGTTCCAGGAGACCTCGCGATCCCCACGGGTGACCGTCCAGACCCGCGCCACCCCCGAGTCCTCGGCCTGCGCCGCTGCCAGCGTGTAGGCGGCGACCGCCTGGGAGTCGGAGTCCGTGCCCGTCGCGTCGCTGACCGTCAGGACCACCGAGGGCGCGGCCTCGTCGATCTGCTTGGCGATCGTCGCGGTCACGGCGTCCGGGTCCGCGCCGAGCAGCGCACCGTCCGGGTAGTCGGCGGTCGTGACCCGGTCGACGCCCAGGAGGTCGCCGGCGCTCGCGAGCTCGTCGGAGCGGATCGCGCCGAGACGCTCGGCAGCGAAGGCCATGTGGGGAGGCTGGGCGCCGCCGTCGGTCAGGGAGAGGACGGAGACGCTTGCCCCGGCGGCGTCGAGGGCGGCGAGCGTCCCCGACAGGGGCAGCTCCTGGCCGGGGCGAGCCAGGACGACCAGGACGCTTGCCGCCATGCCCTCCGGGACCAGCGCGGTCGCGCGGACCTCCGTCGCCGACCGGTTGATCGCCAGGAAGTGCAGCGTGGCCAGCGTGCCCGCGGCCAGCAGGGAAAGCCCCACGACGAGCGCGAGGAGTCGGCGTACGAAGCGACGGACACGCCCACGGGCGCGCTCCGGTCGGGAGGTCACCGGCAGCGGCGTCTGCTCGGGGGCGAGTCGCTCGGCCATTCGTCCAGTCTGGCGACCGCCGGGCCCGCGCCCCGTCAGCGACACGCGGCACTGCCTCCCCCGGGCCCGAGGTGCGCGACGATCAGGTCCAGGCCCACACCGTGGAGGCGACCAGGGGCTCGCCCGGCCGGACCATCCGGGGTGTGGTGTTCGGGCCGTCCGGAGGTCCGGACTGCGGCTCGACGCAGAATGCGATATCGAGCTCGTCGTAGACGACCGCGAACCCGACGTCGGAGTCGATCCGCAGGCTGAGCACCCCCGGCCAGGTGATGGTGATCGGCCACTGCGGCCCGACGAAGCAGTCGTCCCAGGGCCCGGGCGGGATCGCGACGACCTCGCCGCTGGGGATCCCCGCGGAGTCCCTGACGAGCAAGCCCTCGGCGACGAGCGCGAGCCGGGCGGGCACCCCAGCGAGCCGGCGCGGGAACCAGGGATGCCATCCGACCGTGGCCGGGAACTCCACCTCCTCGGCGTGCAGCTCGATCCGCTGGGTCAGCCGGTCCGAGGCGAGTCGGAGCTCGTGAAGGACGTGCCCGGCGAACGGCCACCGATGGTCGAGGTCGCAGCGCATGACGAGCCGGTGCGGGTCGGAGGAGAGCACGCGCCAGGGCCGGTCCATGACGAGTCCGTGGCCGGCGTGCGGGTGCGTTCGGTCGGTCGGCAGCCGGTGCTCCGCGGCACCCACCCGCAGCAGGCCGTCGCGGATGCGCCCTGCCCAGGGTGCCATGACGAAGGACCCGTGATCGATCACCCCGCTGCCCCTGGCCGCCAGCACCTCGACGCCGCCGATCGCCAGCGAGGTCATCCGGCCACCGTCGGCCGGGTCGACCAACACCCGTACCCCGCCGGCCGCCAGCACCACCTGCGAGGCGGAGTCCGCCGGACGGCCCGGGCGGTCCATGGGCGCTACCAGATCACGACGCGGTCGGCGGGATCACGCCACATCCCGTCGCCGGGCTGCACGTCGAACGCCGCGTGGAACTCGGCGAGGTTGCTCACGATGTTGCAGCGGAACTCGTCCGGGGAGTGCGGGTCGATCGCGAGCAGCTGGATCGCGCGGGCCTCGCGGTGCTTGGTCCGCCACGCCTGGGCCCACCCGAGGAAGAACCTCTGGTCGCCGGTCAGCCCGTCGATGACCGGCGCCGGCGCTCCCCCGAGGCTGATCCGGTAGGCCTCGAAGGCCACGGCCACCCCGCCCAGGTCGCCGATGTTCTCGCCCACGGTCAGGGCGCCGTTGACGCCCGTGCCGGCCGGGAGGCTGCGCGGGACGAGGCCGTCGAACTGGGCGATCAGGCGGCCCGCGAGCTCGTCGAAGCGGGCGCGGTCCTCCTCGGTCCACCAGTCCACGAGGTTCCCGGCGCCGTCGTAGCGCGAGCCCTGGTCGTCGAAGCCGTGGCCGATCTCGTGGCCGATGACGGCCCCGATCGCGCCGTAGTTCACCGCGTCGTCGGCCTCCGGGTCGAAGAACGGCGGCTGCAGGATGGCGGCGGGGAAGACGATCTCGTTCATGCCGGGGTTGTAGTAGGCGTTCACCGTCTGCGGCGTCATGAACCACTCCAGCCGGTCCACCGGCCCGCCGAGCTTCGCCCACTCGTGCGCGGCCTCGAAGAGTGCGGCGCGCCGCGTGTTGCCGATGAGGTCGTCGGCGGAGATCGCCAGCGGCCCGTAGTCGCGCCACCGGTCCGGGTAGCCGATCTTGGGGGTGAAGGACTCCAGCTTGGCGAGTGCCCGCTCGCGGGTCTCGGCGCTCATCCACTCGAGCACCTCGAGGCGCGTGCGGTACGCGGCCGACCAGGTTGCCGACCAGCTCGAGCATCCGCTCCTTGGCCTGCGGGGGGAAGTGCTCGGCGACGTACAGCTCGCCGACGGCCTCACCCAGGGCGCCCTCCACGAGTCCGACGCCGCGCTTCCAGCGCTCCCGGAGCTCGGGGGCCCCGCTGAGGGTCGTGCCGTAGAAGTCGAAGTTCGCCTGCACCATCTCGGAGTCGAGCAGGGAGGCGCCACTGCGCACCACCGACCATGCCAGCCAGTCGCGCCACGCCTCGATCGGCTGCTCGGCCAGCAGTGCGGGCAGCGACTCGACGTAGCTCGGCTGCCGGACCACCACCTCGCCGACGTGCTGCATCGGAGCGCCCAGGGCCTCCAGCCAGTCGCCGACCCCGACCCCGTCCACGAACCCGGGGACGTCGGACAGCGGCATCCGGTTGTAGGACTTCAGGGCGTCGCGGGTGTCCACGTTGTTCCAGTGCCGGTCGGCGATCGCGGTCTCCAGCGCCATGATCCGGCCCGCCGCCGAGAGCGCAGCGGCGTCGTCGGCGCTCCACCCCGCCAGCCTCAGCATGCGCGCGACGTGAGCCACGTACGCGTCGCGGATCCCGGCGAAGGACTCCTGGTGGTAGTACGACTCGTCGGGCAGGCCGAGGCCCGCCTGCGTGAGGTAGACGATGTACGTGCTGGAGTCCTGTGCGTCGGTGTTCACGTACGGGACGAGGAACCCCGCGGCCGCGCCCTGGACCTGCAGGCGTGCCATCACGGCCAGCAGACCGGCGGCGTCGCCGATCGAGGCGATGTCCGCGAGGTCCGCGGCAAGGGGCTCTCGCCCTCTTGCCTCGACGGCCGCCTCGTCCATGAAGGACGCGTACAGGTCCCCGACCTTCGCCCCGAGCGTGCCGGCCGCGGAGCCCGCCGCGGCGGCCTCGATGATCGTCCGCACGTCCTCCTCGGCCGCATCGCGCAACGCGTGGAAGGCCCCGTCGGAGGGGCGGTCTGCCGGGATCTCGTGCTCGGCGAACCAACGTCCGTTGAGGTGGCCGAACAGGTCGTCCTGGATGCGGATGGACTCGTCGATGTGCTGCGTGTCGATGCCGGAGGGCATGTCAGCTCCTGTGCTGGATCGCTGCGATGGTCGCCAGCCGTGTCGGGCTGGAGGCCCAAAGTCTGCCATTGCCGAGAAGCAGCGGCACCACGCGTTCCGCCCGGGTGCGGCAGGTCCGCCGGCGCAACAGTCCGCTTCGTGCGCGGTCAGGTGAACACTGCGAGGATCCCGAGCATGGGCGACGCCGTGGCCGAGGTGCGGGCGATGCTCGAGGGCGCCGCCGACCCCGACCGGGCGGCCGCGATGGCCGCCTACATGAAGGGGGTCGCGCCCTACCTGGGCGTGCCCTCGCCCGCCCGGCGGGCCGCGACCCGGGACTGGATCCGCCGGTTCGACCCCGGTGCCGGGGCGACCGACCTGCTGGCCACTGCCCGCGCACTGGTCGTCGAGCCGGAGCGCGAGTTCGCCTATGTGGCCATCGACCTGACCGCGCGCCACGAGCGGGCCCTTCCCGAGTCCAGCCTCCTCGACCTGCGCGACCTGGCCCTCGAACGTCCCTGGTGGGACACCGTGGACGCGTGGTCGACGGTGGTCGGCCGGGTCGGTCTGCGGCACCGATCGTGGGACCGGGAGGTCGGAGGCTGGGCCGCGGACGAACGGCTGTGGGTGCGCCGGATCTCGCTGGTCTTCCAGGTCGGCCGGCGTGAGGCCGTGGACCTCGAGCTGCTCTTCGCCGCCTGCAGGGCGAACTTCGCCGACCGTGACTTCTTCATGCGCAAGGCGATCGGCTGGGGCCTGCGCGACGCGGCCCGCTCGTACCCCGACGAGGTTCGCGCCTTCGTCGCGGCGAACTCGGCCGAGATGTCGGGCCTCTCGGTCCGCGAGGCCATGAAGCACCTGTGACCCGGCGGGGGCCGCTGCGCGCCGGTCAGCCCAGGGCAGCCCGGATCTGAGCGGCATGGTCGTGCGGGTGGGCGACGTAGTTCACCAGCCAGTCCTCGAGGGTGTACGGACCGGACTCGGTGTGGACGCCCGACCGGGTGAGGTCCGCATCGGTGATCAGGTCCAGCAGCTCGGCGCTGGAGTCGCGAACGGCACGGAACAAGGCGATGGAGCCGCCGACCGGGCGGTCGTAGTGCAGCACTCGGGCCCAGTGATCCTGGTCGTATCCCTGGATCGTGGTGCCGGACGGTTCGGCCAGCAGTCGGCGAAGCCGGACGTAGGCGTTGGTCTCCGAGTCGGCGACGTGGTGGATCACCATCCGCGGGGTCCAGCCGTCAGGCTCCTGGCGGCAGGCGATCGAGGTCGGCCGCGGAGAGGGTCGAGGCCAGGGCGACGAGCTCCTCGGTCGCCGCTCGGAAGGCCGCTACCCGCGCGGCGAGGCGCCGGGACCGGGTAGCGCCGGGGCTGCTGTCGGACGTCATGGCTCCTCCTCGGCGCTGCCGGGCTATAAGCCCGTCGCGCCGCATGGTACTGGGGTGGGCCCTCCTTGCGGAGGAACCCACCCCAGTGGTGGTGCGTCAGATCAGGACGTCAGGCCACGGGACCGCGGGCCCGTCAGAAGGGTCAGCCCTGGTTCACTGGCCCTTCTTGAACGCCGCGAGGAGCTCCTCGTTGTCGGCGTACACCTCTTCGCCGTTCTCCGCGGTGACGATGATCGGCTCGAGGTATTGCGAGGGGATCACGACACCACCGTCGGTGGTGAACTCGGTGGTCGTCGGGAAGATCTCGCCAGTGCAGATCGTCGTCAACGACCTCGACGTTCTCGTCCACCAGCTTGCGGGTGTCCTTGTAGATGGTCGAGTACTGCTCGCCCGCGGCGACGCGGGTCACGGCCACGACCTCGGAGTCCTGACCGGTGACGACCGGCGTCAGCTTCCGGCGGCCTTGGCCGGCGTTGAGGATGCCCTCAGCGAACTGGTCGTTGGGCGACAGCACGCCGTCAAGGTCGGTGCCGTTGCTGTAGTAGTTGGTGATCAGGTTCTCCATGCGCTCCTGGGCCTTCTCCTTCTTCCAGTCGTGCGGTCGCGACCTGTTGAAGGTGTCTGCCCGGAGGTGACGATCACTGTGTCGTCGTCGATCTTCGGCTGGAGGATGTCCATCGCGCCGTCGAAGAACACCGGGGCGTTGGCGTCGGTCGGCGAGCACCGGCGAAGAGCTCGATGTTGTACGGGCCCGCTCCCTTGTACTTGGCCATGCCGTCGAGCAGTGCCTGGCCCTGCAGCTCGCCGACATGGAAGTTGTCGAAGGCGATGTAGTAGTCGGTGCCCGTGTCGAGTCGATCGCCCGGTCGTAGGCGATGACCGGGACGCTCCGGCGCCTCCGCGCGTGTCGACCTGGCGTGCCAGCTGCTTGCCGTCCTCGGCCCCGATCACCAGCACCTTGGCGCCCTTGGTGAGCATGTTGTCGATCTTGCTGCTGCTGCGAAGGCGGCGGCGACGTGCCGGCGTCGGCGAACTGCACGTCGGGGGTGTACCCGGCATCGGTGAGGCCGTGTCGAACAGCTTCTTGGCGAGCGTCCAGTTCTCGCGAGTCTGCGCCGGAAGTGCGACACCGATGCGGTCGCCTGGTCGCAGGGTGGTGGTCTGGCAGTCGCCGCTGCGCCGCCGGACGCTGGTCGTCGTCGGCTCGTCTTCGGTCGTACATGCGCTCAGGGCGAGCAGCGACGCTGCATGCCGACGGACGGCTATCGTGCGCACTTTCCTCATATTCGTCTCCTTCTGTGCGTTGGGAGTGAAACCGCTGGGTGCAGTCGTACGCGGGACGCCTACTTCGACCGTCGGGACGGCGGCCGGCCTGCTCGTGGCTCCGCTTGCCTTCTTCGTTCCGGCCACCTGTTATCGACGAACCGATAAGCGACGGGCGCCCCTGCTGCTTGCTCTAGCAGGTCGAAGGCCGACCGCGAGCAAGCAGCACCAGGCCCTTGATGATCGAGACCTGGGTCTGCGCCGACGCCCATCAGCGACAGCCCGTTGTTGAGGAACGGCCATCACGAGGCCGCCGATGATGGATCCGATGACGGTACCGACACCGCCGGTGACCGCCGCGCCGCCGATGAACACGGCCGCGATCGCGTCCAGTTCCCAGCTGAGGCCGTCCTGCGGCCGGAGGCCCCGGCCGGGCGACGTAGATCATGCCGGCCAGAGCAGCGAGCATCGACATGTTGGCCATCACGAGGAAGTTGACGCGCGTGACGTTCACGCCCGACAGTTGCGGCGGCGCGCTTGTTGCCGCCGACCGCGTAGACGTGCCGGCCGAAGACCGTGTTGCTCATGATGAACGAGTAGACGATCACCAGGACGCAGCAGGATCACGCCGGAGATGGGGAAGCCGGTGCCCGGCGTTGCCGGTCGCGAACTTGAACGCGAAGAACATGATCGACCAGGCCGATCAGGAGAGCTTCACCATGCATGCCCCACAGCGGGGCCGACCTCGGCGCCGACGATCTTGGCCTTGGACGCGGCTCGCGGAGCTCCAGGAAGACCAGCGCGACGACGGCCAGAGCGCCGAGGACCGAGCGTCGTGGTGTTCACGATCTTGGTGCCGCCGGCAGGATGTACGTCGGGCCGACCTGCGGGATGTAGCCGGCGCCGATCTTCCTGAACGCCTCCGGGACGGGGACCGTGGCCGACTTGCCGATCACCTGGTTGCGCGCCGCGGAAGATGAGCATGCCGGCCAGCGTCACGATGAACGCGGGGACCAGGATCTTTGGCGACCCAGAAGCCCTGCCAGATGCCGATCAGGATGCCGACGACCGATGCCGAGCGAGGATGCCGAGCGGCCATGGCACGACCAGTCTGCCATCAGTCTTCGCCACACAGATTCCGACGAAGGCGGCGACCGAGCCGACCGACAGGTCGATGTGCCCGGCGATGATCACCATCACCATGCCGATGGCCAGGATCAGGATGTAGGAGTACTGGGTAGACGACGTTGATCAGGTTGGCCGAACTCAGCGTCTACGCCGTCCGTGGTGACTGTAGAACAGCAGGATGATCGCGACCAGGGCTGAAGACCATGCCGAACTGGCGCACGTCGGCATGCTGCCGCCGAACAGCGCCTTGCGGAAGACTCCTTGCATCTTGCTCATGCGTCGAGCTCCTTCACTCGGCGGATGTCATGGACTTCATCAGCGATCTCCTGGGTCGGCTTCCGCGTCGGGCACGTTTGCCGTGACCTGGCCCTCGAAGACGGTGTAGATGCGGTCGGAGATGCCGAGCACCTCGGGCAGCTCGGAGGAGATGACGATGACGCCCTTGCCCTGCCGCGGCGAGCTCGAAGATGATCCTCGTAGATCTCGTACTTGGCGCCGACGTCGATGCCGCGGGTCGGCTCGTCGAGGATGAGCATGTCCGGATCGGTGAACATCCACTTCGCCAGCACGACCTTCTGCTGGTTGCCGCCGGAGAGCTTGTCGACGCCCTCGTCGACCGATGGGCGCCTTGGTGCGCAGCCGCTTGCGGTAGGTCCTCGGCAACGTCGTAGATCCTTGTGCTTGTCGAGTACGCCGTGCTGCTGCTGACCTTGCTCAACTTGGCCGAGACCGTCGTCGGTCTGGATGTCGTCGAGCAGGTTGAGGCCGACGCCTTGCGGTCCTCGCTCACGTAGGCGATGCCCGTTGTCGATGCGCGTCCGACGACGTTGCTGCAGTCGATCTCCTGGCCGTCCTTGATGACCGTGCCCGGACTCGAAGATCCCGTAGGAGCGGCCGAAGATCGACATCGCCAGCTCGGTACGCCCGGCGCCCATCAGCCCGGCGATGCCGACGACCTCGCCGCGGCGGACCTCGATGCTGGAGCCCTTGCACACGTAGCCGGTCCTGCGGCCAGCGGGTGCTTGACCCAGAAGTCCTTGACCTCGAAGAAGACCTCGCCGATGTTCGGCTCGTGGTCCGGGAACCGGCTCTCCATCGTCCCGGCCGACCATGCCCTTGATGATCCGGTCCTCGTTCGACGCCGTCGCCGTCGACGTCGAGCGTCTCGATCGTACTTGCCGTCGCGGATGATCGTGATCTTGTCGGCGATCTGCTCGATCTCGTTCAGCTTGTGCGAGATCATGATCGAGCTGACGCCCTGGGCCTTGAGCCCCCGCATCAGCCCGAGCAGGTGCTGGGAATCCGTTGTCGTTGAGCGCCGCGGTGGGCTCGTCGAGGATCAGCAGTTCGACGTTCTTGCTGAGCGCCTTGGCGATCTCGACGAGCTGCTGCTTGCCGACGCCGATGTTCTTGACCTGGGTGTCCGGGTCGATCCCTCGAGGCCCACCCGGTCCATCAGCTCGATGGCGCGCCGGTTGCGTCTCTGTCCAGTCGATGCCGACGCCCGGCCGGCTCGTTGCCGAGGAACATGTTCTCGGTGATCGACAGCTCGGGGATGAGTGCCAGCTCCTGGTGGATGATGACGATGCCGACGTGCTCGCTGACCGTGATGTTGTTGAACTCGGACCTCCTCGCCCTTGTAGATGATCTCGCCCTCATAGGTGCCGTGCGGGTAGACGCCCGACAGCACCTTCATCAGCGTCGACTTGCCCGCGCCGTTCTCGCCGCAGATGGCGTGGATCTCCGGCGCCGACGATCAGGGAGACCTCGGAGAGCGCCTTGACGCCCGGGAACTCCTTGGTGATGCGGCGCATCTCGAGCAAGGGCGCTTGACGGGGCCTCGCGGCCTCATTCACCGCGGTTGCAGCCATGATCACGTATCGTCACGACGCGAGTGGACCGTGCGTCAACGCACCGCGCCGCAACTGTCGTCGAAACGTCACAACTCTCGGAGCCAACAGCAGCATGTCCCACGTTGTCAAGGCGCGTTGATAACGAGTTGTAACGTCCGCTCGTGTGCCGCTCAACTCGCCTCTGACAGCGACCACCACGCTGCCCCATGTCGCCTGGTCGTCATGTCATCGATGGACACGGGCACGGGTCGAACGGCATCCCGCGCGGGTCGGGCCACCGTCGCTGACGTCGCCCGGCTCGCCGGGCGTGAGCGCGAAGACGGTCTCCCGAGCGCTTTCCGGTGGTGCCAACGTCGATCCTGCCACGCGGGCCCGCGTCCAGCAGGCAGCCACGACGCTGCGCTTCCGACCCAATGCGCTCGCCCGCGAGCTGCGCACCGGCAGCATCACGACCACCGTCGGCTTCGTGATCGGCGACCTGACTAACCCGTTCTACAGCCTGGTGGCCGCCTGAGTGGAACGCGCGATCGCCCGGGAGGGCCTGACACTCGTCCTCGCCGCGACCGACGACGAGTCCCGCCTGGAGTCGAAGGTCGTGATTGCCATGCTCGAGCGGCGCATCCGGGCGCTGCTCCTGGTCCCCATCGCCGACGACCACAGCTACCTGGAGGGCGAGCGTCAGTTCGGCACCCCGATCGTGGCGGTCGACCGGCCCCTGTCCAACGCCGTCAGCGACAGCGTGGTCTTCGACAACCGAGCGGGTGCCCGCGCCGGCGTGCTGGCCCTGTTGGACGCGGGTCACCGCCGGGTGGCGTTCGTCGGCAGCAGCGAGTCGCTCTACACGCATCGCGAGCGAGTCCTGGGCTACCGCGACGCGCTGGAGGCGCGCGACCTGCCGATCGACCCCACCCTGATCTGCACCGACGGACCGGACACCGGGTCCGCCGCGAACGCGACGCGGCGGTCCTGGCAGCGGACCCGGCGCCTTTGCGCCTCCTGTCTCAGCTGGCTCAACCTCGGACGTCGGGCGGCTCGGACGGCCCGGGTCCACTACCGTCCCCCCATGATCTGGCTGAGGATGCGGCACGCGGCGGTAGCGGCGGCGAGCCTCGCGGTCGGCGTGGCCCTCGCCGGGCCTGCAGTGGCACCGGCCGCCGCAGCCCCCCGGACGGTCACCGCCGAGGACTCCGACACGACCGTCATCGTGATGGCGCGCAACCTCTACCTCGGCGCCGACGTGGGCGTCGCCCTGAACCTCCTTCCGGACATGCCGGCTGCCGCGCAGTTCATGTGGGAGCAGGTCGCGGCCACCGACTTCGACGCGCGCGTCGGCCTGCTCGCGCAGGAGGCCGCCACCGCTCGCCCCGACGTCATCGGCCTTCAGGAGGCCACCATCTGGTCGTGCCGGCCCAAGCCGTGGAGCGCGCCGGTGCCGGTCTTCGACTTCACCGAGCAGTTCCTCGCCGCGACCGGCGCAGCGGGCGTGCAGTACGTGGTGGCCGAGCACGACGGCGCACGGGCTGAGAACCCCGGGTACTCGATCCCGGCGATGCCGTTCCTGACCACGGTGCGCGATCCGGCAACGTTCCAGCCCCTGTTCGGCACGGACACGGCCGCCTGCGGGTTCGTCATCGGCGACGCCCTGCTCGTGCGCGCGGACCTCGCCGACCACGTCCTGGCCGTGGGCACCGGCGAGTACGAGGACCGCTACGCCGTCGCGCCCGTCGTGTTCACGATCGACCGCGGGTACGCGTGGGCGGACCTGGCCATCGCGGGCACGACGGTCCGTGCGGTGACCACCCACCTGGAGTCCCTGTGGGACCCGGACAGCGACGTGCCCGCCGCCCAGCAGGCCCGCCAGCTCGTCGCGGACCTCGCGAGCACCACGGTCCCCACGATCGTCGTCGGCGACTTCAACTCCGATCCCCGCGACCCGCGCGTCGCCAGCGCGGCGAACCCCGGCGGCCAGCCCAAGGCGAGCGCCTTCTGCCCCGCACAGCCGGACCCAGTGTCGCCCGACACCGCGGACGCGACCTGCAGCGCGTACTGGACGATGGTGGACGCAGGCTTCCTCGACTCCGGCCCCGATGCCCTCGAGCCCGCCAACCGGACCTGGGGCGCCGAGGCCGACCTCGCCGGGCCGAACCCCGATCGCCTGCGGGTGTCGCTGGCGCAGGGCAACGACGCCGGGTTCACCGACCGGCTGGACTATGTGTTCGTTCGCCACGGCGCGACCCCCGTGCGAGCCGAGGTCTTCGGCAACGCGTGGCCCGACTCCGACGATGTCTGGCCGTGCGATGCCCCGGGTCAGGTGCGCACGACCGAGGAGTCCTCGGCGATCCTGGCGCAGCGGGGCCTGGCCGAGCCGGTGACCGGCCGCGGGATCTGCCTGCCGAGCGACCACGCCGGCGTGCTGGCCGTGGTGGACGTGTCCGGTGGACCAGAAGGCACCGTCGCCCAGCCGGCGCCGCCCGACCACTCCTCGCTCCGGATCGGCCTGCTCACCTGGCTGCTGATCATCCTCGGCCTTCTGGTGCTCGTCCTGGTGCTGGTCGTGTGGGGGGTCTACCACCTCGCGACCCGGGGCCGCCGCCGGCATACGTACGCGGGTGGCAGTCCCATCCAGTGACGCCGGGCAAGCGCAGCATCTGGATCGTGAGAGTGGAATCTGGCCGCAACATCCTTGAAACGTCGACCTGGCAAGGTAAGCCCCTGATGAGAGGGGCAGGCTGGAAGGCGGCCGAGGGACGGCCGAGGGCGTTGCTCCTGGGCAGGCCTCAGAAGGCATCAGCGACAGATGACGCTCCGGGCGCCATTCCGTTCCCATGTGAGCATGAGTAAGGTTCTACCACCACAGCGCAGCGATACCTGGACCGTCGCGTCCCACCCAGATGGAGTCACCATGAGAAGCATTCGTAGCGCAGGGATCACCGCGGCGACGGCAGCCATCGCGTTGTCCCTGGGGGCGATCCCCATCGCCGTGGTAACTCCAACGCTGCTGGGTGGAGGGGACGCCACGACCTCGCTGACACCTGCGTCGGTCTCGTTGGGCCCACTCGTACTCAGCACCACCTCGACCGAGGGACGAGTCTCCTGGAACGGCACGACTCAAGTGTTCACGGGTGGTCAGCAGTGCGCGATCACCGCGCCCGCAGACTCGTTGCATCTGCTCGATATCCGAGGGTCTGTGGGTGGGGATCAGGACGCCACTGCGGGGTTCCGCGACGGCGACATCGGCGTGTTCGAGGCCACGGCTACCGGTTCGGATCCCAACAACGCGTCGCAGTGCTTCAGGGTCGACTCCGGCTCGTTCACCGACAAAGAGATCCTGACGCTCACCCTTGGCGACTACTCAGGGCTCTCTGACATGTTCGGGCGATTCTCCGCAGAGAGCGCCACCGTCGATATCTACGCGAAGACGCAGACAGGGTCTGTACGTGTGGAAACTCAGGACGTCGAGGGAAACTGGACCGGCACTACGTACACTTGGCCGAAGACCAAATTGGGCAACAAGATCACCGTGGTGCCCGCTCTGAACCCGGGTACGCCCTTCTATGGGGTTCGCCTCACGGCAGGTGATCCGGCCGTAACAGCTACGCCAGGCGGCAGCTTCAGCCTACGCGGGGCAACCTTCAACCTGGTGTCGCGGGCTGACGCGGTGCTCGACTGCACCAACCCGTCGATCACTGAAGGAACCACGACCGCCACGTTCGTAGGGAATGCAGGCCCCACCGGATGCACCGGTGGCGGCTTCGGAGTCGTCCTGACCACAGGTACCAACACCCTCGAGCTCGTGAAGCCCCCGAACATCGGCCCTGAGGCTCAGTTCGTGATCGACTATGAGTGGGAGGGCGATGCCAACACCGGACCCACCGGGGACCTAGTGCCGCGAACCAAAGCCGATTTCGACGGCGCAGGTAGTGCCGACGATGAGACGGTGCTCGCCTGGTGCCCGGAACTCGTCCCGCATGGGGCGTTCCTCGTGGTGAGGGACGTCAAGAACAATGCCAAGGCCCCCGACCTGGCACCGAACTACGTCGTAGGCGGCAACGCAAAGCAGTTCGCCTGCATCATCAGCCAGGAGCCGACACTCGTCCCGCCAGCGAGTGGCATGGGTGAGAGCAGGCTCAAGGTCAAGGAGAGCGTCTACGTGTACGGCGACATCAAGCTGCTGCGATAGCAGCTAGGGCGCCTGGCTCACCGAGCGGGCCCCCAGACCCGTGAGGATGCGTTCGGCCTCGGCGGCGTCGACTTCGGCAGATATGCCAGAGTCGGCGCCGCCGAGTCGTATGGCATGGCTGCTGCGGACCTGCAACAGGAGCGCCTCCTCGAAGGGCAGGCTCTGCTCCTGGGCCGCCCGGAGACCCAGCTCGACCGCCTCGCCGGCCTCGTCGACCCGGTCGAGCTCCAGCAGCGCGCGCGCCCGGATCAGGTGGATCCGCGAGTGCAGCGAATCCCCCTCCTCCCCCACTGCGTTCTCGGCGCCGAACACGACGGCCAGGGCGTCAAGCGGCCGGTCGTCGGCGAGGGCGATCTCGGCCCGGACAAGGCTGGCCTCCAGGGCGCTGAAGGGGTACCCCGAATCGGAGAACTCCGCGACCACTCGGGCGGCCAGCTCATCGGCTGCGGCTAGCTTCCCGCCCACGAGGTGGACGCGCGCCAGGAGCATCTCCCCATAGGCGCCTGAGTGGTTGTCGCCCGAGGCCCGGAGCACCCGGACGGCGTCCTTGAGCACCCCCAGAGCCTCGCCCGCACGACCCTGATGGACCAGGATCTCCCCCAGCGCGAGGTCGATCTCCGCAGCCTGCAGGACCCGGCCGAGCTTGACTGCCACCGCTCGGCTCGACCGGTACCAGTCCACCGCCTCGCCCCAGCGCCCGGCGTAGAAGGCGAATCCGCCGAGGTTCGCCCGCGCCTTGAGCTCGGTCACGCCGTCGCCGGATGCGATGCAGATCTCGAGCGCCTCGCGGGTGCGTTCCCCTACTCCCGAGGTGCCGAGCAGGACGTCGGCGTAGTCGGCGAAGATCAGCGCCTTCGCCAGCGTGTCCGAGTCCTGGATGGCGCGGGCCTCCTCAGCCGACGCGCAGGGCCCACATGCGGGCGTCGTGGTTGCGCTCCTGGCCGAGGCGGATGCTCGCGACGAGCGTGTCGAGGTCGACGAGCACCCGCGCTGCCGCCGGTCCGGACGCGCTCGCGAGCAGGCGCCTCGTCCGGGTGATCAGCCGCAGCGCCGCGACGGGGTTGCCGGCCCGGTCCTGCACCGCCGCCCGGCGCGCGAGGAGCCCGGCCCGGGCCACGGGGTCCGGGGTCAAGTCAGCGGCCCGTCGGAAGGCCTCCACCGACCCGTCGAGGATGCCCGAGGACTCGCGGAGGTCGCCCAGGACCGCCCAGATCGCCGCCCGATCGGCGTCCGTGATCCCGGGGACCCGGCGGCTCACCTCGAGCGCCCGCTCGAACTGCGCGGCCGGCGTCGACGTTGGCGTACGACTCGCGCGCCAACTCGCCGGCCAGCTGGGCGTACCGCCACGTCCGCTCGGCATCGCCCGCCCGCCAGAAGTGCAGCGCCAGCGTCGGCGAGTCGGCGTCGAGGTCGGTGCTCATCGCCTCCAGCGCCTCGCCGGCCGCGCGATGCAGGCGGCTGCGGATCCGGTAGGCCAGCCCTTCGTAGGCAGCGTCGCGAACGAGGCTGTTGCGGAACCGCCAGCGCTCGGGACCGTCCGGTTCGAGGAACGCGCGAAGCCCGTCGAGGGTCGGCTCTGCCAGCAGCCCGCCCGCGGCCAGGGTCCTGCGCAGCACCTCGACGCGGAAGCTCCGGCCGAGCACCGCGCAGAAGCGCAGGACGCGCCGGGCGTCCGGGTGAAGCAGGTCGATCTGAGCGCTCATGGCTGCTTGGACGGAGTCCGGCAGGGTGTCCAGCGAGCCTGTGGTCAGGGCGACCCGCGTGACCTCCTCGACGAACAGGGGGTTGCCCTGCGCGCGGTCGACGATCGCGGCGATCTCGTGGGGGCGCAGCGGCGTGGCCTCGGTGGCGGCGATGACCAGCCGCTCCATGACGTGCGCCGGCAGCGGGTCGAGCGTCACGCGTCGTGCCGGTGGCCGGCGCGAACCCACCGTCCTGGCCACGTCGGACCACCACGACCGCCCAGGGCCGGCCCGCGCTGGCGGCGGCGATCTGGTCCAGCAGGCGGGCGGACGCGCCGTCAGCCCAGTGCGCCTCCTCGGCCAGCAGCACCAGCGGCCCCGGCAACGCGGCGTCCACGAACCTGACCACCGCATCGGCGAGCCGATCGGGCCGGAACTGGGGGTCGAGCATGTCGACCTCGGGCGTGCTGGGCACGTCCACCTGCACGACGTCGGCGAGCAGCGGCGCCAGGGGGAGCAGGTCGGGCGCCACCTGGGACAGGGTGGCCATCATGGCCAGGCCCATGGCCTCGGGGGTGCCGCGCTCGAGAGCCATCAGCCGGCGGACGGGGTCGCGGAACACGCGATAGGCACTGGCCGCGCCGTACGGCTCGGCCCGGACCACGAGCACATGCGCGCCGGTGATCGCCTCGACTGCCTCGAACACGAGGCGCGACTTGCCCATGCCCGTGGCGCCGTCGACGACGACGACCCCGCCGGCTCCGGCCAGCGCGTCGATCAGGGCCTGGCGAACGGTCTGGATCTCCTCTTCCCGGCCCAGGAAGGGCAGCCGCGACGCGACCGTCGCCTCCTCCCGGGTCCCCAGCTCCTCGCCCACCTCGAACACGAGGAGCGGCACGGCCTTGCCCTTCATCGGGAACGGCCCGGCCGGTTGGACGGAGAACAGGGTCCGCGAGTGCTCGAGGACCGCGGGGTGCGCGTAGAGGACGCCCGCCGGCGCCTTGGACATGATGCGGGCCGCGGTGTTGGTCGTGTCGCCCATCCCGGTGTACGCGGCGCGCTCGGGGATCCCCACCTCGGCCGCGAAGACGTGGCCACGGTTGACCCCGAGCTGCAGCGGCAGCGGCGCGCCCGCGTCGGCGATCTCGCGCAGGGCGCGCAGCATCCGCCCCTCGTTGTCGTCGAAGGCCGTCGGTATCCCGGCGCCCAGGAAGAACTTGCCACCGTCGCTGTCGATGTCGGTCGCGAGCAGGCTGATGGCCTCCGGGACCAGGGCCTCCTCGACCAGGCTGACCGTCCGGTCCAGCGCCAGGGCCAGTGCCTCCGGGCCGGGTCCGGCCAGGAGTGCGTCGGTCCCGGAGAACCTGATGAAGGCGATGCTCGCCGTGCGGTGCTCGGGGTCCGGCGCTCCCGGGTCGAGGTACCGCCCCAGCTCGTGCGGGAACAGTCCGTGAAGGCGGTCGCGATCGACCTCGGGGACCACGAACGAGGCCCCCGGCTTCGTGCGCGGCGACCGGCGGCGGAAGAGCAGCTCACCGTCCTCGCGGGGCCTGATCGCATCCGCGGGGAGCCGGCCGGCGGTCTCGGCGCTGACGACGATCTGGCCGGCGTCGGCCGCCTTCTCGGCCAGCGCCGTCTGCGTCGCGGCGGGTCCGAGGATGAGCAGCTCGCGGGTGGGCGCGCCGACCAGGAAGAGGTGGACGTCCCCGGAATGGATGCCGACCGACATCGACAGCGAGAGCCGTCCGACCGACGTGGGCACCGCGGCGGCCTGGCGCAGCGCGACCCGCATCTCGACCGCGGCGTCGCACGCCTGCTCGGAGTGGCCCTCCCCGCGGAAGAGGAACAGCAGCGCGTCGCCGCCGAACTTCAACAGCTCGCCGCCACGCGCCCCGGCGATGCGCAGCATGGGCCCGAAGACCCGGTTGAGCGTCTCGACGATCTCCTCCGCGCCGATGCGGCCGCGGCGCGACAGCTTCTCGGTCAGCGCGGTGAAGCCCGAGATGTCGGCGAACACCAGGGTGCCGTCGACGACCCGCCACAGCGCTCCGGGCACCTCGTCGTCCCACGTGAGCGCGATGGGCGGGACGTGCCGGCGCAGGTCGGTCATGTGCTCCCATCGGCCTGACTCGGGGGGCCTAATGCTGGCCCTAGAATGTCACACGACAAGAACGTCAGCGGCGAGTGAACGCCCGGCCCGAGGAGTGAACGTGCGGCTTACCTTCCTCGGGGTGCGCGGCTCGACGCCGGCTCCCGGGCGCGAGTTCGTCCGCTACGGCGGGCACACGTCGTGCGTCGTCGTCGCGAGCGACATCGTCGCCAAGCCCGTCCTGGCGCTCGACGCGGGCACGGGGATCCGCACCCTCACGCCACTGCTCGAGGGTGCTGCGTTCGATGGATCCATCCTCCTGAGCCACCTGCACTGGGACCACGTCCAGGGCATCCCCTTCTTCGCGGCCGGCGACCGCCCCGACTCCCGGGTGGACCTGCACCTGCCCGCCGAGGGCGGCCGGTCGGGCCACGACCTGCTCGCCCAGCTCATGTCCCCGCCCGCGTTCCCCATCACGCCTGACGGGCTCAAGGGGACCTGGACGTTCAACGCGATCGGCTCGGGCCGGTTCACCGCCGAGGGCTTCGACGTCACCGCGTTCGACGTGTCCCACAAGGGTGGCCGCACCTTCGGGTACCGCGTGGCGTCCGGCGCATCCTCGTTCGCGTACGTTCCAGATCATGCGCCCGCAGCGCACATCAGCAACGAGGCACTCCTTGCGATGGAGGGCGTCGACGTCCTGATCCACGACGCCCAGTTCCTGGAGCACGAGCGTCCGAGGGCCGTCGACTACGGCCATGCGACCATCGACGAGGCGATCACGCTCGCCGAGAAGGTGAATGCCCGCTCGCTGGTCATGTACCACCACAGTCCGCACCGCACCGACGACGCCCTCGACGACATCCTCGAGCAGTTCGGGACGAGCGGGTTCGCGAGCGTGGCCCGCGAGGGCATGGTCCTCGACCTCCCCTGATCCGAGCCCAACACGCCGGCCGGGGCGACCGGCACCATCAGTGAGTAGGGGACACTCAGCCCGTGCGCATCCTGGCCGCCTCCGACCTGCACTACCGGCTCGTCCACTACGACTGGCTCGTCCGCGCCTGCGAGAACGCCGACGTGGTGGCCCTTTCCGGTGACCTGGCCGACGTGGTCAACCCGGTCCCGATCGATGTGCAGTCGGTCGTGCTAGGCAAGTACCTCGCGGCGCTGTCCGACAAGGCGCTGGTCCTCGCCGCCTCCGGCAACCACGACCTCGACGGTCCCGGCGACCACGGCGAGCAGGTGTCCGGATGGCTGCGCCGCATCGCCGACGATCGGGTGCACACCGACGGCAGGAGCGTGGACGTCGACGGCGTGCGCTTCACGGTGTGCCCGTGGTGGGACGGACCTGTGACCCGCGCCGAGGTCGGCCAGCAGCTCGCCGCCGCATCCGTCGATCGACCCGAGACCTGGATCTGGCTCTACCACGCACCCCCGGCCGGCACGGTGCTGTGCCGCGACGGCCGACGCGAGTTCCCCGACCACGAGCTCGCGGCCTGGATCGAGCAGTACCAGCCGGACGTCGTGCTCTGCGGGCACATCCATCAGGCCCCCTGGGTGACCGGGGGATCGTGGTACGCCCGGCTCGGCCGGACCCTGGTCTTCAACCCGGGCAAGCAGGTCGGACCGATCCCCCCGCACATCACCCTCGACACCGAGGCGCGCACGGCCAACTGGTACGGCGTGTTCGAGTCGGAGACCATCAGCCTCGACTGAGGCTGGCCCGAGCCGGCGCGCTGCCGAGTCGCAGGGGGCTCAGGACTCGGGGTCGCGCGCGGAGCCCGTGCGCGTGGGTCCCGGCTGATGGTGGACCAGCGAGTCGAGGATCTGGTCGACCATCCCCATGTGCCCCTCGAGACCTGCGAACTGCTGCTTGACGTCCACCAGGTACTGGGTCAGCCCATCCAGGCGGGCGGCGGTCATCCGCAGCACGGCGACGGCCGCCCCCGGATGCTCCGCCAGGAAGGTCGTGGGGTCGTCGATGACCCGGACCTCGACCGGCGTCGAGGCCCGGACGGTGGCCGTGACGGGGCGGTCGAGCACCCAGGACATCTCGCCGAAGACGGCACCCGGGTGGTCGATCCGGGCGAAGGCGACCAGATCCTTCTCGATGTTGACCGACCCTGAACTGAGCACCAGCATGCGACCGGGCGCGGCACCCTCGGCGAGCAGGACCTCCCCGGCGTCCACGGACAGCACGGGAAGGTCGGAGCAGTACTCCAGCATGTCGGTCACATGCGCATTATCCCCGCTGAGGCCGCATCCGTGCCCGCCGCACCGCGCTGCGGGGCCGGCAGCGCCCCCTCCGATCCGTGACGCCCTCCCCTATCCGGCCCCGAGCCGGAGGCCGAGCTCCCCTGCCATACGACCCAGTCGACGATCCCCGGTCCAGAGCCGGGCACCCCGGGTCATCAGCACTGACGCCAGCAGGTGGGCGTCGACCAGCCCGATGCCGCTGCCATGCAGGCCCCGGGACTCGACGAGGTGCCGCACCTCGCGGGCACTGGCGTGGACCGCACCGGGCAGGCCACTGAGGCTACGTGGCGACCGACCGGATCAGCTCAGCCAGCAGCGGGACGACTTCGTCGGGAGCGTCCCGACGCACGTCGTGGCCGGTCATTACGTGGTGCACCGACCAGCCCGGCAGCGCGCCGAGCTCCTGGGCGGCCGTCGGGTGCGTCACGCTGCCGGCTTCGGGGTCACCCACGACCAGGACGGTGGGAACCGTGATGGAACGCGCCCGCGCCGCCCATCGAGCAGCCACCCACGGCACCGGATCGAGGAACGCAGTCGTGTCCACCGAGCACTTGGCGCGCGCCCATGGCTCGTACTCGCCCTCGTCCCAGCCGGGATGCTCGACCCGCGCCAGCGCGATCACCTCGTCCAGGCCGAGGGCCTGCAGGTCGTCGAACCACGCGCCGAACTGCGTGCCGTCAACGGGGGTGTCTGGATCTGCGGCGTCGTTGACGGCCATCGGGGTGAGCAACGGCGGGTCCTCCAGCCACAGTCCGCGGGTCAGATCGGGCCGCTCGGCCGCCACGGCCAGTGCCACCCCAGAGCCCATCGAGTGCCCGCCGACCACGATAGGACCGCCGGTGCTGCTCACCAGATCTTCGGCGTGCCCGACGGCGACCGCGATCTGGTCGGGCGCAGCGATCGTGCGACCTGGCGCGCTCGGGTGTCCGGCGTGGGCGGGTGCGTCAGGAGTGCTCGACCCGCAGGGCGGCCAGCGACCCGTCGCCGTGGGCGCGCAGCCGAGCCACGAAAGGTGTCCAGCATTCGCCGGAGTCACCCACGCCGTGCAACAGCAGGAGGCCGGGCAGCGGTGACATGGCAGCTCCTTCGTCGGCCGGGGCCTGGGGTGGTGGGTCGAGGGGCGGCGACATGCAGCGTAGTCCGCCTGCCTTCGCCGGAGCCTCTCCGTTGCGTTCGCACACCAACAGCAAGATGCCGGAACGAGGTGGGCGAGCGGAGAACCGCCCCTGGTCGGGATTCCGGGTGACTAGTTGCCTGAGTTCGATCTACCTGCCTTGGTTCCCTGATGATGCTTGGAAACGGAACTCGACCACATCGCCGTCGTGCATGACGTACTCCTTGCCCTCGATCCGGACCTTGCCACGCGCCTTGGCCTCGGCCATCGAGCCCGCCGCGACGAGGTCGTCGAAGGACACCACCTCGGCCTTGATGAAGCCCTTCTGGAAGTCCGTGTGGATCACGCCCGCCGCCTCCGGTGCGGTGGCGCCCTTCGGGATCGTCCAGGCGCGGGACTCCTTCGGCCCCGCTGTCAGGTAGGCCTGCAGTCCGAGGGTGTCGAACCCGACATGGGCCAGGGCTGTCAATCCGCTCTCCTCCTGCCCGATCGACTGGAGCAGCTCGAGGGCCTCGGCCTCGTCGAGCTCGATCAGGTCGGCCTCGGTCTTCGCATCCAGGAACACGGCGCTGGCCGGCGCGATCAGGCCCGCCAGCTCGGCGCGCATCGAATCGTCGGTCAGCTCATCGGAGTCGACGTTGAAGACGTACAGGAACGGCTTGGCTGTGAGCAGGAACAGCTCCCGGAGGGGCTCAGGGTCCAGGCCGGCGGAGAATGCGGTCCGGCCGTCCTCCAGGACGACCTTCGCCTCCTCTGCAGCCGCCAGGGCAGCTGCTCGCTCCTTGTTCGTCCGGGCCTCCTTCTGCAGCCGAGGAATGGCCCTGTCGAGCGTCTGGAGGTCAGCGAGGATGAGCTCCAGGTTGACCACCTCGATGTCGTCGCGGGGGGAGACCCGGCCGTCGACGTGCACGACGTCCGGGTCGGAGAACACCCGGATCACCTGGCAGATGGCATCCGACTCGCGGATGTGGGACAGGAACCTGTTCCCCAGACCGGCACCCTCGCTGGCGCCCTTCACGATGCCCGCGATGTCGACGAACGTCACCGTCGCCGGCAGGACCCTCTGCGATCCGAAGATCTCGGCCAGCACGCCGAGCCTCGGGTCGGGAACGCCCACGACGCCGGTGTTCGGCTCGATGGTTGCGAAGGGGTAGTTCGCCGCGAGCACGTTGTTTCGGGTCAGGGCGTTGAAGAGCGTGGACTTGCCGACGTTCGGAAGTCCGACGATGCCGATGGTGAGAGCCACAGCGCACGATTCTACGGGCGGTCAGGGCCCGCCCAGCGCTCGTGATCAGGCTGCGACGTAGAAGAGGAGTGAAGGAGGAGGCCGCCCGGCACGTTGGAAGTCCTCGCAGCCCGCCTGGCTGCGCGTGCGGCCAGTCGGAAGCCGTCGTCTGGCTCGGCGTCGTAACGCAAAGCGATGGTGACGCCGCCCGCCGGGTCGCCCTGACACGGCCCGGCGGCGGCTGGCCCCAGCCATGGCACCTGAGTGGAGTTGCACTGACCCTTCCCGATCTGGCGACGTCTATCCCTGGCGAATCGCCGACCACCATCGGGGCTTGGTGCTGGTCGCACCCTCGGGCTCGGGCTCGTCGTCGACGAAGCCGGCGGCGGCCTCGGCAAGCAGCGCCCGCACCCAGGCACGCTGCTGCTCCTCGGTCATGGTCGACCAGTCCCCCGGCGGCCTGATGTGAATGGGTCGCCTCCCGGAGCCGGCGCTCATTGGCCGAGCGGGTTGTTCAGGTCGATGCCGTGACGGCGGGCGTACTCGACGAGGTCGCGCCGGTCTGGGTCGTGTGGATTCCGGATCACACGCCCAATGTCACACCCCCCGGGTAGGAATGTCTCATGAATACGACGATGCTCATGAGCGCGGCAGTCGCAGTGGTCGCCCTGCTGGTCGGGTGGTTCCTGCGCGCCCTCGTGGACCGTCCGCGCCAGATGGCAGACAGGGCCGTGGCTGCCGAAAGACTGGGGCGGGTCGAGGCCGAGTTGGCGTCGGCCCGCGTGCTCGCCGAGGCCCACGCGCAGGCGCCGACCCAGGTTGCCGAGGTCATGGCTCCCGTGCAGACGGCCCTGAGCCGGCTGGAGGCGGCCGTGGGTCGAGCGGAGGGCGGTCGGGCGGCATCGACGGCTCAGCTCGCCGAGCAGTTGCGAGCGGTGGCCCAGGCCACGACCGGGTCGACAGAGGGCCTGCGGCGGGAGACCGCCAGGCTGGTGGGCGCCTGGGGCACAGCGAGGTCCGCGGGCGCTGGGGGGAGTTCCAGCTGCGCAGGCTGCTGGAGTCATCGGGCCTGGTCCGAGGGGTGCATTTCACGGAG
>CAWBYT010000005.1:0-236738 GCA_963793175.1 uncultured Actinomycetes bacterium | reverse complement strand
CAGCGCAGTCGCGCCCGGCGGATGAGCGGCGTCAGGCCGTGACGACCATCGCGACAGCGACGTACTGCACGAGGTACGCCGCGATCGTGCACGCGTGGAACAGCTCGTGGAACCCGAACCACTGCGGCCACGGGTTGGGCTTCTTGCGCGCGTAGATGACCCCGCCGACGGAGTAGAGCACGCCGCCGATCCCGAGGAGTACGACGGTGGCCGCCCCGAGGTCACGGTAGAACGTGGGGAGGAAGAAGATCGCGACCCAGCCGAGGCCCAGGTACGAGGCCGTCACGAGCCAGCGCGGCGCTGCGCTCCAGGCCACCCGCACCACCAGCCCGGCGAGGGCGATCCCCCAGACGAGCGCAAGGACGGTCCACGCCATCGTGGCCGACGGCAGCGCGGCCGCGAACGGCGTGTACGAGCCCGCGATGAACAGGTAGATGTTGGCGTGGTCCAGCTTGTGCAGGAAGTGGTTGACCTTCGGCGAGCCCGCGCCGAGGTGGTAGGCGGCGCTCACCCCGAACAGCAGGACGGTCGTGAGGACGTACACGGCGACCGCCGCGCGCAGGCCTGCGGTCGGGGTGACGACCATGAGGACCAGGCCGAGCACGAACGCCAAAGGGGCGGCGCCGAAGTGCAGCCAGCCCCGGAGCCTCGGCTTCAGGACCGCTTGACGATCCCGGCCAGGGGCTCCGGAAGGTCAGGACCGTCCGACGGGCCGAGCTTGGGGGCCTTGCTCGCCGAGTCGGTGTCCACGGCTCCAGTGTGACCGACCGGGATGCCCCTGGTCGCTGCGAGCCCTGCGACCGCACGCCTATCGCCTCGGGCTCCCGCCGAGCATGGAACGGGGCGACCGGAGTTGCGCGCATGAGCAGCGGCCGGGACCATGGGTCCATGACCGAGCTGGTCCAGGAGTTGGCCGTGCCTCCCGTCGCCCCGGCGGAGGCCTGCGTGCGCTGCGGCCACGACGCGGACTTCGACATCGCCTCGATGTGGCTGTGCATCGACTGCTACCACATCGCGGGATCGACCTGCTCCGGGATCGGCCCGCGACCGGACCGCGAGGCCGCCACGCAGGGCCCCGACCAGGTCTGCTGAGCCGCACGTCCGAACCGCCGGGTTCGACCCTCGGCCGGGTCAGGTGGTCGCCGCCGCACATCCCCCGCAGAGGCCGAACAGCTCCAGCTGGTGGCTGACCTCGCTGAACCCGTGCTCGGCGGCCATCGCGTTGGCCCAGCGCTCCACGGCCGGACCGGCGATCTCCACCGTTCGCCCGCACTGCCGGCAGACCAGGTGATGGTGGTGCATGTCGCTGCACCGCCGGTAGAGGGTCTCGCCGTCCTCGCGCACGAGCGTGTCGACCTCGCCGAGCTCGGCCATCAACCCGAGGTTGCGATAGACCGTCGCGAGCCCGACCGAGGCACCGCTGGCTCGCAGCGCCGCGTGGAGGTCCTGGGCGCTGCGGAACTCCCCCGAATCGGCGAGCAGCCCGGCGACCGCGACCCGCTGGCGCGTGGTCCGCTGACGCGGCTGGGGAGAGTCGGACATAGGAGGAGCCTACCCTTAGCTGGGAATGGTTCCCGGTCTGAAAGTGTGCGTGCTAATCTGGAGTGATTCTCATTCGTTCCAGGACCGGAACCCCGGCAGGAGGGCGGCGGATGGCCTCCAGAGCCACGACGGCAGCATTGGGTGCAGTCCTCGCACTCGCCCTCGCCGGTTGCTCGGGCGCCGCTTCGGGTAGCTCGTCGTCAGGTCCGGGCCAGTCCGAGGTGACCGTGGTGGCGACCACGTCGATCTGGGGCGACATCACGGGGCAGGTCGTGGAGTGCGCGGGGTCGGGCGAGGTCACGACGCTCATGCCCGTCGGCACCGACCCGCACGACTATGTCCCTTCGTCCCAGGACATGGTGCGCATCGAATCGGCCGACCTCGTGATCGCCAACGGGCTGGGACTGGAGGAAGGCCTCGCCCACAGCCTGGAAGCCGCCGAGCGCGACGGCGCGACGGTCCTGGAGGTCGCCCCCCTGCTCGACCCGCTGCCGTTCGGTAACGGCACCAGCCCGGCGCAGGCCAGCCAGCAGGGCACCGGGCCCACTGACGGGCCGACCGACGCTACGGCCGACCCGACGCACGACCCGGGCGCGCTGGACCCTCACGTCTGGCAGGAGGTGGCACGCGTCTCCCGGGCCGCTGCTCTCATCGGCGACCGGCTGACCAGCGAGACCGGTGAGGCCGGGTTCGCCGAGTGCGGGTCGCAGCTCGCCGCCGAGCTGACGACCCTGGACGGCCAGGTTGCGGCAACGCTCGCGAAGGTTCCGCCGGACCGGCGGATCCTGGTGACCGACCATGACGCGCTGGGATACCTCGCCGCCGCCTACGGCTACACGGTGGCCGGGACCGTGGTGCCAGGTGGCTCCACCCTCGCCGAGCCGAGTTCCGCCGGCCTGGCCGCGCTGGCAGGCACCGTGCGGGAGACCGGCGTCCCCGCGATCTTCGCCAACCCGGCCAACCCTCAGGTCCTGGTAGCGGCGCTGGCATCCGAGGTCGGCGACATCGAGGTCGTCGAGCTCTACGTCGACGGCCTCGGGGAGCCCGGGTCAGGAGCGGACACGTACCAGGGCCTGATGACCACGAACGCAGGGCGGATCGCCGATGCGCTGGCCGGCTAGGACCTGCACGGAACCGCTCGCTGCCGGCGGACCCATCGGACAGGCCCTAGGCTGCGCGCGTGTCCCTGATCGAATGGTTCACCGAGCCGTTCGCGCTGGGCTTCCAGCAGCGCGCGCTCCTGGCCGCGGTCCTCGCGGGGCTGATGTGCTCGATCGTGGGCACCTGGCTGGTCCTGCGCGGGATGAGCTTCTTCGGCGACGCGTTCACCCACGGCGTCGTCCCAGGGATCGCGGCCGCCGTCGCCTTCGAGTTCAGCCCGCTGCTCGGCGCGGCCATCGCCGCAGCCGTGATGGTCCTGCTCATCGAGGTCGTGCACCGAACCACGAGCCTCAGCCAGGACACCGCGATCGGGCTGCTCTTCGTGGGCATGCTCGCGCTCGGGGTCGTGATCATCTCCCGAGTCGACAGCTACACGGGGAGCCTCACGTCCATCCTGTTCGGCGACGCCCTGGGCGTGACCCGGGAGGGCCTCGTCCGACAGGCCGTGCTCGGCGCCTTCGTCGTGGCCGCCTCGCTGGTCCTGTACCGGCCACTGCTCACCCTGTCGTTCAACGAGTCCAAGGCCGAGCTGCTGGGCATGCACCCCCGGATGGCCCACACGGCGCTGCTGATCCTCATCGCCACGGCCGTGATCGGCAGCTTCCAGGCCGTGGGCACGCTGCTGGTCTTCGGCCTGCTCGTCGGACCTGCCGCGACCGCAGCCCTGGTGGCACGCACCGTGCCGCGGATGATGGCCTGGGCGGCCGTGCTCGCGGTCTGCTCGGTCTGGCTCGGGCTCGTCCTGAGCTACCACCTGGGCACGGCGGCATCGGCCACGATGGCGATCATCCCGGTGATCCTGTTCTTCCTCGTGCTTCCGATCTCGACGTCGGTCAACTCCCGGCGGCAGCTGCGGGAGGGCGCGGGGGAGGTCGTCGGCGCAGCCCGTGACCGCCGTGGAGCCCGGGTGACCGAGGTCGCGCGGCCCGCAGCGGCGGGCGGAGGGTCCGGGATCGACCACTCCGGGCTGCTCGTCGCGGCCCGCGACCTCGAGGTCCGCCACGGCAGCTTCGTGGCCATCGGCTCCAGCTCGTTCGACGTGCCGCGAGTGGGCGTCGTGTCGGTGATCGGGCCGAACGGCTCGGGGAAGTCGACGCTCCTCTCGGCGCTCGCCGGGCTGCTGCCGATCGCCTCCGGGCAACTGAGGGTCCTCGGTGAGGAGCCGCACCACGCCCGGCGGCGGATGAGCTACGTCATGCAGGCGACTCCGGTCCCGCGGGTGACGCCCATCACCGTCCGCGAGGTCGTCGGGCTCGGGAGGTTCGCCCAGCTGGGCATGTTCGGCAGGTTCCGGGCCGGCGACCGCCGGGCCGTGAGCGAGGCTCTGGCCCGGATGGAGATCAGCCAACTCGCGCACCGACACATGCACGAGCTGTCCGGAGGCCAGCGACAGCGCGTCCTGATCGCCCAGGGCATCGTCCAGGAGCACGACCTGCTGGTCCTCGACGAGCCGCTCACCGGGCTGGACATCACGTCGGCGGCCACCATCGACGCGCTCATCCACGAGCAGCGGGCGGACGGCAACAGCGTCATCCTGACCACGCACGACCTGGACGAGGCACGCGCGGCGGACTGGGTCGTCCTGGTCAGCGGTCGGGTCCTCGCCTCGGGCCCACCGGAGCTGGTCTGCACCCGTCGCAACCTCGAGGAGGCCTACGGCCTCGGCGGGACTCACGAGTGGGAGGGCTTCCTCGACGACCCCGCGCACGACGGCCACGATCACCGCCACTGACACTGACGCCGGCCCGCCGGTCAGCGCAGTGGCAGGTCCACCAGCACCATGTTGTGGTCCGACGCGCGGTAGCGGTCGTCGAACCTACCCCCGTCAGTGAGGTGCAGCACGACCTCATGGCGCAGTGGTGCCACGGTCGAGAAGATGTAGTCGATGCGGGTCGTGTTCCGACGGTAGCGGTGCGGCCGCGGGGGGAACCCCCCGTACTTGCGGGTTCTCGGCGTGTAGTTGACGGTGGAACGGTGCGCGTTGACCCTCTCGGGCGCGCTGTAACCGTCGATCAGACCCGACTTGGCAAGCACGTTCTGGGCACCGCGCGGCTGCCGTCGTGCGTAGGAGTTGAAGTCGCCGCCGATGACGATGCCCACGTCCGACAAGCCGCTGCGTTCGATGAGCTCGTCGGCCCACGGGCGCAGTCGCCTGGCCACAGCCACCCGCAGCCGCTCGCCCTTGCGGGTCTTCTCCGTCGGGAGATGGACCGAGATGAAGAGGGTCGTCCGCGCACTGCCCAGGGGGGTCAGGAAGGCCCAGGACGCGTTGCGGTCCTGGGTGCCGCCGAACCCGACGTCAGCGATGGTCGACATCCCCGACATCCCCGCCGGCGGCCGGCCCGAGGGGATTGCCGCCAAGGCCATCCGAGATGTCTTGAAGAAGATGTGCGCACCCCGCGTGCACCCCGACGTGCAGTGCGAGTAGTCCGCGGACGCGATCTGATAGCCGAGTCCGTCGAGGCTCTGGCGCACGTCCGTGATGTGCATCGAGCCCCGCCATCGCTGGGTGTTCGCCTCCTGCACCACGAGGACGTCCGGCGACGCGTCCTCCACCGTCCTGACCAGGGCAGCGCGGCGCTTGCTCCAGGGCCACTTCGCGCGCATGCGCGTGGTCTTCATCACGTTGTAGGTCGCGACCCGGACGACGTTGTCCGCCGGCTCGGGGCGTTGGGCGTCCGCCTGGGAGACCGGCGCGGTGCCGGCCAGCAGGCAGAGGGCGGTTGCTGCAACGGCGACGCTGCGCACGGTCGAGTACACGCCAGATGTCCTCCGAGTCGATCGGGCCACAGTGGCCCCCGGCCTGGTTCATCGGCATGCCTGCCGCAGTCGGGAAACTACACGGTCGCCCGACTGCCGCGGGGTCGACCCTCCGCGGGTGGTCGAGGGCAGGGACCGGCCCGCGAGGGTAGGGTGGCTCCGGCGCGGGGGCCGTCGGCCGTGCCGGGCCATGGATCGAGTGGGAGTCCGATGAGCGAGCCGTTGCCCGACCGGAGCGCCACGGTCGAGGCACGCGCGGTGCGCTCGGAGGCCGCCAGGCGCCGGACCTTCGCCGTGATCAGCCATCCGGACGCCGGCAAGTCGACCCTGACCGAGGCGTTGTCCCTGCACGCCCGTGCCATCGGACGGGCCGGTGCCGTGCACGGCAAGGCCGGGCGCCGGTCGACCGTGTCGGACTGGATGGACCTGGAGCAGGCGCGCGGCATCTCCATCAGCTCGTCGGCCCTGCAGTTCACCTTCGGCGACATCGTGCTCAACCTCGTCGACACCCCCGGGCACGCGGACTTCTCCGAGGACACCTACCGGGTCCTGACGGCCGTCGACAGCGCCGTGATGCTCGCTCGACGCGGCGAAGGGCCTGGAGCCGCAGACGATGAAGCTCTTCGACGTGTGCCGCAGCCGCGGGATGCCCATCGTGACGGTCGTCAACAAGTGGGACCGGCCAGGCCTCGACCCGCTGGCCCTGATGGACGAGATCCAGGCGCGCACCGGGCTCGTGCCGCACCCCCCTGACCTGGCCGGTGGGGGTCGCGGGGGACTTCCGCGGCGTGCTCGACCGGCGGACCGGCGGGTTCGTGAAGTTCACGCGCACCGCCGGCGGGGCCTCGCTCGCGCCGCAGCGGCTCATGGACGCGGGCGCCGCACTGGCCAGCGAGGGTGCCGCGTGGGCGGAGGCGAGCGGGGAGCACGAGCTGCTCGCCGCGGACGGCTACGACCACGACCAGGCGCAGTACCTGGCGGAGCGGACCACGCCGGTGCTCTTCGCCGCGGCGGTCCTGAACTTCGGGATCGGCCAGCTGCTCGACGTCCTGTGTGACCTCGCGCCGCCGCCCGGCGCGCGCGCCGGACGCCGGCGGAGCGCCGCGCGCCGTCGAGGCGGCGTTCAGCGCCCAGGTGTTCAAGGTCCAGGCCGGGATGGACTCCGCGCACCGCGACCGGCTGGCCTTCGCTCGCGTCAACTCCGGGGTCTTCCACCGCGGCGACGTCCTGACCCACGAGCCGACCGGGCGCTCGTTCGCCACGAAGTACGTGCACGCCGTCTTCGGGCGCACCCGCGAGACGCTGGAGGTCGCCTATCCGGGCGACGTGATCGG
Organism: uncultured Actinomycetes bacterium; assembly: GCA_963793175.1. GTDB lineage: Bacteria > Actinomycetota > Actinomycetes > S36-B12 > CAIYMF01 > Prado023. The sequence continues at coordinate 229,941 of CAWBYT010000005.1, read as the reverse complement.
GCTGGTCAACGCGGGGTCGCTGCGCGCCGGCGACACGCTGTTCGCCGAGGACCCGGTCCGCTTCCCGCCGATCCCGAGCTTCGCCCCGGAGCACTTCCGGATCGCCCGGGCGAAGGACCCGTCGCGGTACAAGCAGTTCCAGCGCGGCATCGACCAGCTCGACCAGGAGGGCGTGGTCCAGGTGCTGCGCTCGGACCGGCGCGGCAACCAGGCCCCGGTCCTCGCGGCGGTGGGCCCCATGCAGTTCGAGGTCGCCGCGCACCGGCTCGACAACGAGATGCGGTCGCCCATCCATCTCGAGGCACTGCCCTACACGATCGCCCGGCGCACGCGGCGTGCGGACGTGGCGGCGATCGAGGCGCGCCGCGGGACGGAGGTGCTCGAGCGGTCCGATGGGACGCTGCTGGCGCTGTTCACCGACCGCTGGCAGGTCCAGTGGGTGCAGCGCGACCATCCCGAGGTGCTCCTCGAGCCACTGGTCGCCGAGGTCGACGCCCCCGGCCGGTAGGCACGACGGCGTCGCCCCCGCAGTCGACCGGTCACCGACCCGGGCCTCGACCCGGCGCCACCTCCCGCCCCATGGAAGCTGCCATCCCACCGTCCTTCGCCGCCTCGCGGCTGTCCCTGACCCCACTTGCGGACAGGGGTTTGTACTCTTGGGCCACCGCCGAAACGGCAGTCGCGCATGGCGTCCTTCCCATGGATGGGGCGTTCGACCGGAAGGACAGCCTCATGGACACCCAGGCGACCAACGGAGGCCGCAGCTCCCCCACGGGTGCCGGTCGCCCGGCTGACCGGGTCGACCCCCTGCGGGCACCGCTGCGGCCACGGCTCCGGCGCGCGCTGGCGCTGACCGTGGCCGGAGGGCTGCTGATCGCACTGTCGGGGTGCAGCGACGATCCCGACGAGAACGCGGTCGCCGTCGCGCAGGCGAACGTGACGGCCAAGGAGAAGGCACTGGTGGAGGCCGAGGCGAAGGCCGTGGCCGCCTCGGCCGAGCTCTGCTCCGCGGGCTCCACGCTACATCACGGCACTGGACCGCTACGGCGACGTGCTCAACTCCACCGCCCCGACCGTCGGCGACGTCAAGGACGCCGGCCAGGACCTCACCAAGCCGCGCCGGGAGACCCTCGACGCGGGGGAGGCCGCCCAGGACGCCCAGGCCGGGCTCGCAACGGCGACCGCCGAGCTGGCCGAGGCGGAGGCCGCCCTCGCAGCGGCCCAGGCGGCGGCCGCCGGCTCGCCACCGCCCGAGCCGGCCAGCGGGGAGCCGAGCGTGGAGCCCGCCGATCCCCCCGCCTCCGTCGCGCGCGTCCAGCAGGCCGAGGCCGAGTTCACCGCCGCCCAGGCCGGGATCACCGACGAGACCCCCCTGGCACAGGCGGCCGAGCAGTTCAACTCCGCCGCCGTGGCCCTCGAGATGGCCTGGCTCGCCCTCTTCGTCGATGCCGACTGCCTGACCGACGAGAACCAGGGGCAGGCAGCCGATGCCGTGGCCGACTACACCAGGGCGCTGCAGCAGGACCTGGCCGACGCCGGGTTCTTCGACGGGGAGGTCGACGGCGTCTACGGGCCCGAGACGGTCGCCGCCGTGCAGGCCCTGCAGAAGGACAACGGCCTCCCGCAGACCGGGACCATGGACAAGGCGACCGCGGCGGCCCTGCGCGCCGAGCTCGTCGCCGAGGGCGGCGCGACCGCCCAGCAGGAGACGGCGTCGACCGCGGCGGTCCAGCAGACGCTGGTGCTCGCCGGGTACTGGGACGGCCCCGTGGACGGCGTCTGGAGCGACGAGCTGACCGAGGCGCTCGAGGCCTTCCAGTCCGACCTCGGCGTACCGGTCACCGGCACCGTCGACGCCGCCACGATCGCGGCGCTGGAGGCACTCATCGCGGGCGGCCGGGAGCGACCGTCGGAGGGCCCGTCGGCGACCCCGGAGCCGACGGACGCCGACCCCTCACCGGCGAGCTCGTAGGCGCCCGCGATGCCCACCGGGTCAGCCGAAGCCGAGGACCGAGACATGTCCGGCGCGCCGATCCGACACGGGTCGCCGGGACCCTCCCGGAGCCGGCTCCGTGCGTGGGGCCCGACCGGCGCCGCCATGCTGGTCGCGGTCCTCGTCGGCACTGATCGCCTTCATCTTCATCCGGCTCTTCAGCGGCATCCTCGTGCCCGGCGCGGCGTCGCTGATCATCGCCATCCTGGTGCTGCCGTTCACCGACCGGCTGGCAGGCTCGGATGCCCCGCAGTGCGGCGGTCGCGATCGTCCTGGTCATGGTGGCGGTCTTCGCGATCGCGCATGGTCGTGATGTTCGCGCGCGGCCTGCTGGACCAGGCCCCTGCGATCCAGGCTGCCCTGACCTCGGCCGCGGCCAAGTTCGAGGAGGCCCTCGGTGGCTCGATCGGGGCCACCGGGAAGGCCGCGATCGAATCCCTGCGAGAGGCGGTCCAGTCGGCGGACCTGCTGGTCGGGTGGGTCGCCGGTGCGATCGGCTCCATCGTGCCGGTCCTCATGGGCCTGTTCATCGCCGCCATGGTGCTGTTCCTGGTGCTGCTCGACCCGAGCGAGGCCAAGGGCTGGTTCGCCCGGATCAACTCCTGGCCGCAGGCCCAGTCGGAATCGTTTCCTGACGACCGCAGGGCCAGGTCTTCCGCGACTACTACAAGGGCGCCACCGTCATCGCGCTGGTCAACGCCGTCCCGGTCTACGTGGTCGCCAAGATCCTGGGCACCACTCGGGGCCGCGGCGATCTTCGTCGTGATGTTCCTGACCTCCTACATCCCCTATGTGGGCGCATGGCTGGGTGGCGTCTTCGCGGTGCTCATGGCGCTCGGCTCGGGCGGCACCACCGACGCCCTGATCATGGTCGGCGCCGTGGTGTTCGTGAACCTGGCGCTGCAGGGCATCGTCCAGCCCTTCGCGTACAGCGCCACCATGCGCGTGTCGGCCCTCGGGGTGTTCCTCGCGACGCTGCTCGGCGGGGCGGTCGCCGGCGTGTTCGGTGCGATGCTCGCAGCGCCACTGGTCGCCATGATCACGCGGTACCGGACCGATGTGCTGGCCGATCCGCCGCCGGAGGCTGCCGAGCCGGGGTGACCGGGTTGAGGCTCCTGGGCCGGCTCCTTGCCTGCTTCCTCGCCGGTTTTGCGTAGATTCCGGCCGACGTATCCTGCGCGCGAGTCCGAGCGGGGAGGATCCATGATGGTCGAGCGTGTTCGGCATCGGCGGTCGTCGGCGCTGCGAATGCTGCCTGTTGCGGTCATCGCCGCCCTCTGCCTGGGGTTGAGTGGCTGCACGTCCGGACCGGCGGAGTCACCGCCGGCGAGTCCCTCGCCCGATCCGTCCGCGGCTGTCGCTGCCGCCGTCAGCCCGCGGCCCGTTCGAGACGGCGGAGGCCTCCTACGAGCTCGACGACCTGGAGATCGCGAGCCTCCCGCGCCCGGTCGAGGTCGTGGGACAGGTCGTCGGGCCGGTCGGGGCCTCAGGTGACCTCCCCCTGGTCGTGCTCCTGCACGGGTACAACGCGTCATGCTGGAATCCCGTCCGACGGGTCCTCGACGACCGACTGGCCCTGCACAGAGGAGTTCGAGCCGATCCCGAGCTGGAAGGGTTCACCTACTTGCAGGAGCGCCTTGCGTCGCAGGGCTTCCTCACCGTCTCCCTGAGCGCCCACGGCGTGAACGTGATGGCGTCGAACCTGGGCTTCGGGGCCGGGGCAGCCGAGCGAGCGGCCCTGGTCAGCCACCACCTCGACGCATGGGCGTCCGGCGACGTGCCCGGGATGGAGGCATGGCCGGATGTCGACATGGACTCGGTGCTGCTGGTCGGGCACAGCCGCGGCGGCGAGGGGATCGACCAGGCGGTGGCCGACCGCCCCTCCTCTGCGCGGTGGTCCGTGGCCGGCGAGGTGCTCATCGCTCCGACCGCGTTCCTGCCTGCGGAGCGTGGCTTCGCCCCGGTCGTGACCCTCACCGGGTACTGCGACGGCGACGTCGGCCCGGGGGCGCAACAGCGGTTCGTGGACCGCCCGGCGGATGCAGCGATGCTTCGGTCGTCCATCATCCTCGACGGGGCGAACCACAACTTCTTCAACTCCGAGTGGGTGCCCGGCGAGTCGACCGGTGCCCGGCGGGTACGACGACGCCTACCACGAGGGCGGCGAGATCGACTCGAGGTGCCTGCCGAGCTCGCCGACCAGGCTCACCGCCGGCGAGCAGCAGGACGTCGCGGCGCGGGTCCTCGGGTTGGCGGCCGCGGCGTTCCTGCGCCACGACCCGGCCGGCCGGCGACGTCCTCGACGGACGGACGCCCATCCCCGTGGCGGCGGGGGTGGATGCCCGCGTGGCCGCCGTGGGCCGCGGTCGCTCGACCCTCATGCACGACTCGGGCTACTCCGGCGTCGGCCCAGGGGCCGATGTCGGTCGAGGAGTGCGTCGGCATCTCCGAGACCGAGGATCCCGGGGACTGCGGGGCGTTCACCGGCGAGGGCGTCTCGGTCCACTGGCCCGAGGTGACGCGCGACCCGGTCAGGCTGACCTATCTGGACCTGGAGTGGGAGGAGCCGGGCGGCTCCGCGCGGCTCGACCTCAAGGCGCCCCTGGACCTCAGCCAGGCCGCCGGCTTCGAGGCTCGGGTGGCCGTTGCTCCCGTCGGCCCACCTGTCCAGTTCGACGTCACGCTCACCGACGCCGGAGGGCGCTCGGCGACCCTGCCGGCGGCCGACGCCCTGAGCCCCTACCCCGAGGGGGATCTGACCCCGTCGCGCCGGTGGGGCCAGCGGGTCTTCGTCGCGGTCGGCGACGACCTCGGCATCGACCTGTCCCGGGTCGTCGCCGTCACGTTCACCCCGACCACCTCGCCCGGTCGGGGATGGATCATCGACATCAGCGCCCTTCCGGCCGAGCCGCCCGCCTGAGCGGGTCGTCGCCTGCCGCAAGGCTCAGATCGGCGTTCGGGCAGCAGGTGCGCCCGGCTGTGGACAACCTGTTGGGGTCCGGGGCGGTTCCAAGGACAATCTGCGCATGCGCGAAGCACGTATGCATGGCCAGGACGTCACGGATCCGGCGTCATCGGCGCTCACCCCTGTCATGGTCGGCCGGCCCCCGGACCACTACCTGGCTGGGTGGACCCTCGGGCGCAGCACGCTGCGGCGATACCTCGGCGGTCTGCTGCTTATCCTCATGGCCTGGGCTGTCGGCACGATAGCCGTGCAGGCTGCCCTTCTGGCGGCGGGCCGGGCGCATCCGACGAGCCCGGCCGGGCAACTCGCATTCCTCACCTCGACGTTCGCCCTCGGCTGCCTCGCGGCGACCGCGACGGACTGCCGCGCACGCGAGGCCGTTACCTGCCCACGGGGCGGCGTTGGTGTCACCCGTTGGTGTCAATCTCGCCGGGATTAGTCCCGTTTCGTGCTCAGAAGTGGGCCCCGCGGGGCTCGAACCCGCAACCTACGGATTAAAAGTCCGCAGCTCTACCATTGAGCTAGAGGCCCGGCAGGGGAGTCACGCGCAAGGCGACCCCGAGACCCCGATGCTTGTGGAACTCTACGCGACCACCCGATGTCCTTTTGCGGCCTGCGCCGGCGTCCATGACCCAAGTCATTAACGAACGCTCGCCGCCGGGCTGGCGGCCGCGGAATCGACGATCCGAACACCAGCTCTCGACGAGCGCCTACCCGCCTGACTTGCGGCGGAACATCCGGTGCGTCGGACCGGCGCTCTGCGAATGCCCGAAGCTCCCGGCGTCGCCGTGGCCTGCCTTCGCCGCCCCGGACGCTCCATGCTTGTGCGCCATCGCCTCGCGGTACTTCTGCTTCAGCACCTCGTCGGGATCCTCGACGGCGTCGGACGCCTCGGCCGCACCTTCGGTGGGCTCCACGTCGACGGGCGTAGCCTCGGTGTCGTCGGATTCAGCGGCAGCGGGGTCTGCACCGGAGTCCTGGGAGTTGTCGGCGGCGGCGTCGGCATTGGTCATGTGAGTCTCCGCTCATTGGGGATGCAGGCAACATATCCCCCAATGGGATCGGGACGCACCCGTTGCGTTCCTGGCTCCGACCATGCGATCGGCGGGCGCGATGATGACCCGGTGACTTCCCGACTCTTCGTCGCGGTGTGGCCCGACGACACCGCGCGAGGGCCGCTGGCCGAAGCCGTGGACTCCGCCCGCCTGGTGGCGCCCGAGGTGCGATGGCAGGCTCCGGAGCGCTGGCACATCACACTCGCGTTCCTCGGGCCCGCTGATCCCGCGAGGGCATCCGCCCGGATCGCGGCGGTCCTGGCCCGGTCGGATGTCGGCCCGCCCGAGCCGGTTCGCCTCAGCGGCGCAGGCACGTTCGGGCCGGTGCTCTGGGTGGGCGTCGAGCACGGAGCATGGCTCGCCCGGCTGGCCGGCCAGCTCCAGAGCGCGCTGCACGTGCACGACCGACGGTTCCGGGCGCATGTCACGGTGGGCCGCGTGCGCGGCAACGACGGTTCCGCGCTCGCCCGCGCGGCGGTGCCGCTGCTCGCCGATCATCACGGACCCGCCTGGATCCCGTCCAGGATCACGCTGGTCGAGTCCCGGACCGGACCCCAGCCCCGAGTACCGGATACTCGAGGAGTGGCCGCTGGTGCTGCCGACCCACTGACGGGTGCCGACCGACCAGCAACTCCGGCGGAGGGCTCCCACCCTGATGCGGGGCGAGCCGGGGTGAGCGCCCGGTCGTTGCGCGGTCCGACTCCGAGTGCCTACAGGCTCTGGACGTCCGCCTGCTTCGCGCGGACCGCCTCGGCGGCCTCCTTGAGCCCGGCGAGCTCCGACTCGGTGAGGTCGCCCTCGACCACGCGCCTGACTCCCGCACGCCCGATCTCGGCCTCCACGCCGAGGTACACGCCCTCGATGCCGTACTCACCGTCGACCCACGCGCAGACCGGCATGATCGCCCCGGAGTCCTCGATGACGGCCTTGGCCATCCGCGCCGCGGCGGCCGACGGCGCATAGAACGCCGACCCGGACTTGAGCAGCGCCACGACCTCGGCCCCCCCGTTGCGCGTGCGCACGACGAGCTCGTCGATCCGGTCGGCGGGCAGGAGCTCGGTCAGTGGCCTGCCGTCGACGGTGCAGCGGGAGGGCACCGGGACCATCGTGTCGCCGTGCGAACCGAGGGTCAGCGTGCGCACCGAGCGCACGGGGACGCCGAGGTCGACGGCGACGAAGTTGGTGAAGCGCGCGGTGTCGAGCATGCCTGCCTGCCCCATCACCTGGGACTTCGGCAGGCCGGAGGCCAGCTGCGTCAGCGCGGTCATCTCGTCCAGCGGGTTGGAGACGACGACGATGACGGCCTTGGGGGAATGCGCCACGACGTTCTCGGCGACGCTGCGCACGATGCGCGCGTTCGTCGCGATCAGGTCCATCCGGCTCATGCCCGGCTTGCGCGGCAGCCCGGCGGTGATCACGACCACGTCCGAGTCGGCGGTGGCCTCGTATCCGGCGCCGGTCGCGGGATCGGTGGTCTGGCCTATCACGGTGGTCTCGAAGTCCTCGATCGGCCGGGACTGGTTGAGATCCAGCGCCAGGCCCTCAGCGCGCCCGTCGAGGATGTCGGTCAGGACGACCGTCTCGAAGACGTCGTACTCGGCCAGCCGCTGGGCGGTGGTGGAACCGTAGAAGCCGGCACCGACCACCGTGACCTTGCCGTTCAGGGACATGGGGATCCTCTCTCACACGCGCAGCATCCTGATCCGGTCGAACTGGACGCGCCGATCCGCCGACGCTCTCAGGTGCCCGACAGCCTACCCGGCGGTCCACAGCCGCCCGGACGAACCTCCGCTCGCCGCAGCCACGCGCCAAGGTCGGCTCCCGCCGTGTCGCCGCTCCGTCCGTCGCCAAACCCTGGAGCTAGGACGGAGGCGGCACGATCAGGGAGAACACCGAGAGGCTCACGCCCAGGAAGCCCAGGCACGCCAGGTCGATCCCGCGGGACCGGACGGCCAGCCAGCCGGCCTCGCGGTCCGGGAGGACCATCCGCAGGAGGAACGCCCCCACGACGAAGCCCGCGAACAGCACCGAGCCGCGCCTGAAATGGTCGCTGGCTACGACGACCAGGGAGATCAGAAGGCCCAGCAGGACGACCGTGAGCGGCCACTGGAAGGGCGGCCCACCCCGCTCCCGAAACGCCCCGGAGGAGGCCGCGGCCCTCTCCTCGATCCGATCGCCGGCGAAGTCCTGCATCCCCGCAGCGATCGGTTCCGGCGTCGAGGGCTGCGGCGGCGCAGCAGCGTCAGGCGTGCTGGGGTCCGGCGCCGGCACCGGTCGCGCGGCAGGGTCCGGCGGGTCCGGGGTCATGCCCGGCTCGCTGCCTCGACCACGTTCGCCAGCAGCATTGCGCGGGTCATCGGACCCACGCCACCGGGCATCGGGGCGACGAAGCCCGCCACCTCGCGGACGTCCGGGTGGACGTCGCCGACGAGTCCCTCGGCCGTGCGGGTGATGCCCACGTCGAGCACAGCAGCGCCCGGCTTCACGAGATCGGCGGTGATCAGGTGGGGCACTCCCGCTGCTGCGACGACGATGTCCGCGCGCCTGACGTGGGACGCGATGTCCCTCGTCCCGGTGTGGCACAGCGTGACCGTCGCGTTCTCCGACTTGCGCGTGAGCAGCAGGCCGAGCGGCCGCCCGACGGTCACGCCCCTGCCGATGATGCACACCTGCGCGCCGTCGATCGGCACGTCGTAGCGACGGAGCAGCTCGACGATCCCGCGCGGCGTGCACGGCACCGGCGCGGGAGACCCGAGCACGAGCCGTCCGAGGTTCACCGGGTGCAGGCCGTCGGCGTCCTTGGCCGGGTCCATGGCCTCGAGCACGGCGTTGGCGTCCAGACCCTTCGGCAGCGGCAGCTGCACGATGTAGCCGGTGCACGCCGGGTCGGCGTTGAGCTCGCGGACCGCCGAGAGGACCTCGGCCTGGGTGACCGTGTCCGGCAGGTCGACGCGGATCGACTCGATGCCGACCTCGGCACAGTCACGATGCTTGCCGGCGACGTATGCGCGACTCCCCGGATCCTCGCCGATGAGGATCGTCCCCAGGCCCGGGACGATCCCACGCGCCCGCAGCGCGGACACTGTGGCCGCGAGATCGTGCTTGACCGCACCAGCGGTCGCCTTGCCGTCGAGGATCGTCGCGCGTCACGGGAGCATTGTCGCAGGCCGAGAGGCTGCCTCCGGCGCGATCGCGCCGCTCGGGCTCACACCGGCGGGGGCCTGCCACTGCGGAGCCGGGAGACTGTGCCGATGTCGCGGGGTTGCGCAGCCGCCTCGAGTCGAGGCCCGCGCGTCGAGCCGCTGGCTCCGCGCCGCCTGCGAGTCCGCGTTGCGCGCAGCGCGGTCGCGGCCCTGCGGCTCGGCCGCCCCTCGGACCTGCACGACGGCGCCGAATCCGCCGGGACGTCAGTGGAAGAAGTGCCTGGTGCCGGTGAGGTACATCGTCACCCCGGCGGCCTCCGCGGCCGCGATCACCTCGGCGTCGCGCACGGACCCACCGGGCTGCACGACCGCCCGCACCCCGCCTCCGAGCAGCACCTCGAGTCCGTCGGGGAAGGGGAAGAATGCGTCGGAGGCCGCCACCGCACCCCGCGCCCGCTCCTCGCCGGCGCGTGCCACCGCAAGCCGGGCGGAGTCGACGCGGTTCACCTGGCCCATGCCGATGCCGACCGCCGCGCCGCCGCGGGCCAGCAGGATCGCGTTGGACTTCGCAGCACGGCATGCACGCCACGCGAACTCGAGGTCCGCCAGGGTGGCGTCATCCGCGGGCTCACCGCACGCGAGCGTCCAGGACGTGGGATCGTCGCCGGGGGCATCGATCCGGTCGCGGGACTGCATCAGCAGCCCGCCGCTGATCGGACGGATCTCGGCACCGGCGCGCGACGGCACCGGCGGCGCGACGAGGAGCCGCAGGCTCTTCTTCGTCGTGAGCAGCTCCAGGGCGTCGGCGTCGTACCCGGGGGCCACGATCACCTCGGTGAAGACGTCGGCGAGCTGGGCGGCCATCGCCGCGGTCACCGGCCGGTTGGCCGCGATGACTCCGCCGAACGCCGAGACGGGGTCGGTCTCGTGCGCCCGGGCATGGGCCTGCGCGATGTCGGCCCCGATGGCGATGCCACACGGGTTCGCGTGCTTGATGATCGCCACGGCGGGCGCGTCGAAGTCGTAGGCCGCCCGGTGGGCGGCATCGGCGTCGACGTAGTTGTTGTACGACATCTCCTTGCCGTGCAGCTGCTCGGCGGCCGCGAGCCCGCCTCGGGAGTGGGCCGACGTGTAGAGGGCGGCGCGCTGGTGCGGGTTCTCGCCGTAGCGCAGCACCGCGGCGCGCTCCCACGCGGCACCCACCCACGCCGGGAACCCGGAGCCGTCGTCGGTCGGTGCCACGACGTTGCCCAGCCACGACGCGACCGCGATGTCGTAGTTCGCCGTGTGCACGAACGCTTCCGCTGCAAGCCGGGCACGCTGGCCGAGGGTGAACCCATCGCCCCGGACCGCGGCGATCACGTCGCTCGTACGCCGCTGGCGTCGTCACGACCGCCACGCTCGCGTGGTTCTTGGCCGCCCCGCGGACCATCGATGGCCCGCCGATGTCGATCTGCTCGATGCACTCGTCGGGGCTCGCGCCCGAAGCCACGGTGGCGGTGAACGGGTACAGGTTGACCACGACCAGCTGGAACGGCTCGATGCCGAGCGCCTCGAGCTGCGCCCGGTGGTCATCGAGTCTCAGGTCGGCCAGGATCCCGGCGTGCACGTTCGGGTGTAGGGTCTTCACCCGGCCGTCGAGGCATTCGGTGAACCCTGTGACCTCGGAGACCTCCACGACGGGCATCCCGCCGGCGGCGATGCGCGCGGCCGTCGAGCCGGTCGACACGATCTGGACACCGGCGTCGTGCAGGGCGGCGGCCAGCTCGTCGAGGCCCGTCTTGTCGTAGACGCTCACGAGTGCGCGACGAATCCTGATCGAACCTTCGGGACTGCTCATGTCAGGGACACCTTCCGGCCGGAGATGTGCACGTTGTGGGTTGACAGGCGGCGCACGACGTCCACCAGCAGTGCGCGCTCGACGACCTTGACCCGCTCGTGCAGCGACTCCTCGTCGTCGTCGTCGTCGACCAGGACGGGACGCTGGTCGACGATCGGGCCGGTGTCCACGCCCTCGTCGACGAGGTGGATCGTCGATCCGGTGACGCGCACGCCATGGGCGAGCGCGTCGCGCACCGGGTGCGCCCCGGGGAAGCTGGGAAGCAGGGCGGGGTGCGTGTTCATCACCCGCAGCGGGAACGCCGAGAGCACGGCGGGGCCGAGCATCCGCATGAAGCCGGCCGACACGACCCAGTCGGGCTCGAAGGACTCCAGGGCGTCGCGCAGGGCGCGGTCCCACGACGCGCGGTCGGGATAGGCAGCCAGGGCGACCGAACCGGCGGGGATGCCCGCGGCACGGGCCCGGGCCAGCCCGCCCGCACCCTCGGAGTCGGCCAGCACGCCCACGACCTCCGCCGGGTAGTGCGGGTCCGCAGCAGCGTCCAGGAGCGCCTGCAGGAGCGTCCCCGTGCCGGAGACGAGGACCACGATCCGGGTGCGGGGCACGGCGACCATCCTAGGCGTGCACACCTCGCGCCCGAAGCGCCGCCGGACGGAGCGGGCTTTCGCCCGGGCAGCCGGTCAGAACGGCCACACCACCGGCACCCAAAGCACCGCCACGAGTCCGAACAGCAGCGCGAGCGGCAGCCCGAGCTTCCAGTAGTCGCCGAAGCGGTACCCGGCGGGGCTCATGATCATCATGTTCACCGGCGTGGCCACCGGCGTGAGGAACGCGACCGCGGCACCCACGCACAGGCTCATCAGCACGGGCCGCGCCGAGACGTCGAGCTGCTGGGCCGAGGCCACCGCGATCGGGATCATCACCAGCGCCGTAGCGGTGTTGCTGATGAGCTGACCGAAGATGACGGTGATGACGAACAGCCCGGCGAGGAGGGCGGTCGGTCCGAACGCCCCGACCGTCTCCACCATCGCCGTGGCGATCAGGTCACCGGCGCCGGAGTTGGTGATCGCGGTCGACATCGGGATCATCCCGGCGACGAGCAGGAGCGTGGTCCACGAGATCGCCCGGTAGGCCTTCTCCATCGTCAGCACGCTGAGGATGATCATCGCCCCAGCGGCGAGCAGCGTGGTCACGACTGCTGGGAACACGCCCGTCACCAGCAGCGCCACCATCACGGCGAGGATCCCCATCGCCGTGGCGCTGCGGGCGCCGAGCGGGACGGCCTGTCGGCGGACCAGCTCCGGCGAGTCGACGACCAGCAGGTCGTGGTGCGCCTCGACCTCGTCGAGCAGGCCCCACGGGCCCTCGACCAGGATCGTGTCGCCGACCGTGAGCGTGACCAGGCCACTGCCCAGCCCCTCGTCGTTGCGCGACACCGCCAGCACGATCAGACCGCCGGTGATGACCTGCCCCGGCTTCACCGACCGCCCGATGAAGTCCGACCGCGGCGGGATGATCACCTCGGCGGCGCCGCCCCCGCGCGACAGGAGCGACTGGGTCACCTGCGACCCCGACCGGACCTCCTCGACGTCCAGGCCGTGGACCTGGGCGAACCGCGCGGCGTCGTCGACATCGCCGACGACGGTGATGAGGTCATCGACATCGATCAGCCCGTCCGAGGTCGGCCGACCAGCTTCGTCGGTGATCAGGATCAGCGAGATGCCGGGGTAGGCCATCAGGTCGACGCCGAGGCGTGGAAGGCCGATCAGGTCGGAGTGCGCAGCGACCCGCTGCCGCGTGACGTTCTCCAGCGAGTAGTGCTCCACAAGCGTGCTTGCGTGCCCGCTGAGGTCCGGCGGCAGCGCGTCGCTGATCCGCTCAGGGATCAGCTGTGGGCCGAGGAAGAGCACGATCACCAGGGTCCCGACCACCACCGGGATGCCCACGAGGGCGAACTCGGCGAACCCGAAGGCGCCCACGCCTGCGGTCTCGGCGGCGTCGGAGATCACGACGTTCACCGGGCTTCCGATGAGCAGGAGCAGGCTGCCCGCACTGCCCGCGAACGCCAGCGGCATCAGCAGGCGGGACGGATTCATCGAGCGGCGCATCGCCATCACGATCGTCATCGGCAGGAGAGCGGCCACCGCTCCGTTCAGCCCGATCAGCGCGGTCAGGCCGGCCGACAGCAGCATCGTGAAAAGCAGCAGGCGCCGGGCTCCGGAGCCGGCGCGGTTGGCGACCACCTGACCCACCCAGGTCGTGACGCCCGTGGCGTCCAGACCCTCGCTCACGACGAACAGCGCGCCGATGAGGATCACCGCCGGGTCGGCGAAGCCGGCCAGCGCCTCCGGCAGGGAGATGATCCCGAATGCGAGCAGCACCAGGGCGGAGCCGACCGCCACGATCTCGACCGGGACGACGCTGGAGGCGAACAGCACCACGACGGCGGCCAGGGTGAGCAGGGTGACGGCCGCCTCGTTCACGGTCGCATCCTCCCGCGGCGGGTCACCCGCTCGCCATGCGGACGCATGCCCAGGAGGGGACACCGGCGATTGGCGCGCCCGCAGGGGCCGCGGACCCGCGGCGGACCCGGGCCAGGCGTACGCCCGCCCCGCGGGTCCGGACAGCCGTACACCCATCCGCCGACGCGGGCCGCCTGCCCGCCGAGCGCCGTGCCAGGCCAGCGCAGGGCACGGCGTTCGACCGCCGGACCCGCGCGATCGCCTCAGCCGTCGGCGGTCCACACTTGGCCGGTGACGACCTCGGCCGCCTCCCCCTACCCGCACCTGCTGGCGCCCCTCGACCTCGGCTTCACCACGCTGAGCAACCGCGTCCTCATGGGCTCGCATGCACACCGGCCTCGAGGACGGCCGCGAAGCGCTTCGGCGACCTCGCCGCCTACTTCGCCGAGCGCGCGCGCGGCGGGGTCGGCCTGATCGTGACCGGCGGCTTCGCCCCGAACATCGAGGGCTGGGCCAAGCCTTCGCCGGCACGCTGTCCACGGCCGCCGCGGCCCGCCGGCACCGCCCGATCACCGACGCCGTGCACGCCGAGGGCGGCAAGATCGCGCTGCAGATCCTGCACACCGGCCGCTACGCCTACCAGCCGCTCGCGGTGGCGCCCTCGCGGATCAAGAGCCCCATCTCGCCCTTCACGCCCCGCGAGCCCTCACGCGGCGCGGCGTCGAGCGGCAGATCCGCGCCTTCGTCCGCTGCGCCGAGCTGGCGCGCGAAGCCGGGTACGACGGCGTCGAGATCATGGGCTCCGAGGGCTACTTCATCAACCAGTTCCTGGTCACCCACACCAACCGGCGGACCGACGAGTGGGGCGGCTCGTACGCGAACCGCATGCGCCTGCCGGTGGAGATCGTGCGGCGCACGCGCGAGGCCGTCGGGCCCGGACTTCATCATCATCTACCGGCTGTCGATGCTGGACCTCATCCCCGACGGCAGCACGTGGCCGGAGGCCGTCGAGCTGGCCAAGGCCGTCGACCGCCGCCGGCGCGACGATCATCAACACCGGCATCGGCTGGCACGAGGCCCGGGTGCCGACGATCGCCACCAGCGTGCCGCGCGCCGCCTTCACGTGGGTCACCGAGAAGATGCGCGACGAGCTGCGCGTCCGAGGGCATCGACATCCCGCTGGTCACCACCAACCGCATCAACACGCCCGAGGTGGCCGAGCGGGTGCTCGCGGAGGGCGCCGCCGACATGGTCAGCATGGCGCGACCGCTGCTGGCCGACCCCGACTTCGTCCGCAAGGCCGCGGCGGGCCGCGCCGACCGGATCAACACCTGCATCGCGTGCAACCAGGCCTGCCTCGACCACGTCTTCAAGAACCGCTCGATCTCCTGCCTGGTCAACCCGCGCGCGGGCCACGAGCGCGAGCTCGTGATCGGTCCGACGCCGGACCCGCAAGCGCATCGCGGTCGTGGGCGCCGGACCGGCCGGACTGGCCGCGGCCACGACGCTCGCCGAGCGCGGCCATGAGGTGGACCTGTTCGACGGCGCCGACCGGATCGGCGGCCAGTTCAACCTGGCCGTGCGCATCCCGGGCAAGGAGGAGTTCAGCGAGACGCTGCGCTACTTCGAGAATCGGATCGAGGACACCGGGGTACGGCTCCACCTGTCGGCGCGCGTCAGCGCCGAGGACCTCGCAGGGCTGGGCGTGGACGAGGTCGTGCTGGCCACCGGCGTCACCCCGCGCGACCCGCACATCCCCGGCCAGGACGGGCCGAACGTGCTGAGCTACATCGACGTCCTCGCCGGTGGGGCGCCGGTGGGCCGGCGCGTGGCGATCGTCGGCGCGGGCGGGATCGGCTTCGACGTGGCCGAGTACCTCGTCGTGCCGCCGGGCGGGTCACCGACGCTGGACGTCAAGGAATGGCGCCAGGAATGGGGCGTCGGGGACCCCGACGAGGCCCGCGGCGGGCTGGTGGACGCCCGGCCGAGTCCCCCCGCCCGGCAGGTCACGCTGCTGCAGCGCAAGGCGGGCAAGCTGGGCGCCGGCCTGGGCAAGACCACCGGCTGGATCCATCGCTCGACGCTGGCCGCCAAGGGGGTCACGATGCTCGGGGGCGTCAACTACGAGCGGATCACGCCCGAGGGCCTCGTCGTCTCGTTCGGGGACAGGCACGAGCGCGAGCGGCTGATCGAGGTGGACACGATCGTGCTGTGCGCCGGTCAGGAGCCACTGCGCGAGCTGGAGGAAGGACTGGTCGCGGCCGGGGTCCCCGTGCACGTGATCGGCGGGGCGGACCGGGCCGCCGAGCTCGACGCGAAGAGCGCCATCGACCAGGGCACCCGGGTAGCTGCGGCCCTGTAGCCGGATTCTGCTGAGATTCCGACGATCCAGCGGTCGGAACCATCAGCGCACGAATGCGTCCGACTCCGGCTGCCGGCAGCGGCTCGACCGTGCCGTCCTCCAGGATGGTGCCCAGCCAGACGTTCGTGGTGAACCTCACCGGACGCAGACTCGGGGAGAGGCTGTGCGGCCACCGGGCCAGCTGCCGACTCAGCCAGGGGTCGGGCCAGTCGTCGGCCCAGGGCAACGGCTGCTTGGTGTCCGTGAGCACCAGCACCTCGCCGCCCCAAGCCCTGCGGATCGCCGCGAGCTCCTCGGCAGTGGTCCCGGGCCCGATCTCGACGACGTCGGCGTCGCACATGATCCGAAGAGTGGGCAACCAGGGCGGCCCGGTGGAGCGGACCACGACGACCCGTTCGCCCTCGACGGCCGCGCAGATCGTCGCCACCTGATCGGCGCGGCCACCGTACTCGGTGGTCGTGATCAGGCTGCCCCACGTGGCCAGCGGCGCCAGCAGGACCCCCGCCACGAGGACCGCGACGCCGACCCGCTCCCACCGGCGGACCGCGGCGCGATGGACCCTGGGCAGCATCCACCCGGCCATCAGCAGGGCCGCCGGGATGACCGCCGGGAGGAACCGGCGCATCGCCCAGACATGGTCCGGGGTGATCGCCGGGCGGATCAGGTAGAGCAGCGCGGGGACACCGAGCGTTGCGAGCAGCACCAGGATCTCGGGGCGGCCGCGCACGATCGACTGACGCAGCAGCAGGGCCGTCCCGATCACCGCCAGCACGACCGTCACCGGCCCGAGGTACCAGCCGAGCCAGGTGACGGTCATCTCGTCGTAGCTCCGGGTGTCATCGACGGGCCACCCCGCGGCCCGCTGCGCAGCCCCGATGAACCACGCCTGCCCGGAGCCCGGCTCGATCAGGTGCCGGCGCATCCACAGCGGCCGGCTCGCGAGAAGCACACCCGAGGCGACCACCAGCCAGGCGGCCAGGGTGCCCAGGAGCCGCCTCCGCGCGACGAGCCAGCCTCGCAGCCGTCCCGCGCGCAGCACCACGATGAGCAGGCCGGAGGCCACCAGGCAGGCTCCGAGCAGCCCGATGAGCTGCACGTACAGGCTGGCGTGCTCGGCCAGGTAGCCCGACGAGTTCAGTGCGAGCTCCAGGTAGCCCAGCCCGACCATCGCGAGCGCGGCACCCCCGGCGACGAGCGTCCCGACGATCCGGCGGCGGCGCAGCCCCGGGCTGCTCACCGCGGCGACCACGCCCAGCCCGACGATGAGGCCGGCGGACACGGCCGCTCCGTCGATCCGGATCAAGGCCGTGCTGCCCAGCATCGCGCCGCCGAGGGCGAATCGCCACAGCCGGTGGTCGCGCGCCGCGCTCCACAGCACCGCCAGGCCGCCGAACGTGAGCACGATGTTGGTGGGCTCGGTGAAGGCGCTTCGGCTGAAGTAGATCATCGGGGTGGTCAGCGCGAGCGCCAGGACGGGGATCAGGCCCCACAGCGGGCTGATCAGCCGACGAGCGACGTCATAGACGGCCAGCAGCGCGACCCCGCCGATCAGGATGTTGCCGGCGAGCACCGCGCGAAGCCCGCCGACCCAGCCGAGCATCGCGATGAGGCCGGGGAAGGTCTTGGCGCCTTGGGCATGGATCTGGTCGCCGAACCGCCAGAACGCGTCGGAGATCACGCTCAGCCCGGGCACCTGCGCCGCGACCTCCGCCGCCGAGCGGATCGGGATGCTCGGGTCGGCATGGGTGGTCAGCCAGACCCCCTCGAGCGTCAGGAACCCTGGGTCGCGCTGAACGAGGAGCACTTCACCTGCGAAGGCCAGGTTGACCAGAACCCATCCGACCGCCAGCCCCAGCGCCCACCTGGCCCCGACCTGGAAATCGCGGGTGCGGGGCACGGCCTCGGGCACCATCCGCCAGGTCGTGGCCACCGCGACGGCGATCCCCGGCAGGACCACCAGCGGGTGGAACCATCCCAGGATCACGGCCAGGCAGACCACCAGCGCGCACCAGAAGAAGACCACCGGCAGCCGCGAGGGCAGGTTGGTCACCGCCAGGGAGATCCGATCGGCGAGGTGCGTGCTGCGCGGAGGCCGGCTCACCGCGTCCCGGGCCGGACGTGGAGCACCTCGTCGGGATCCCAGTCGTCGGGCGGGGCCAGTGCGGCGGGCGGGGCCGGTGCGGCGGTTCGGCGAGTCGCGCCGCCTGGGGGCGCCGCGGCGTCGGGCACCTGATCGGCGACCCGCGTGGTCGGTTCGCCTTGGTGGAGGGTGGCGTAGTGCATCTCGCGAGTCTCGCGCAGGGTGCGGATGCCGATCGTCCGCAGGCTCGAGATCTGGTCGGCGATCACCCCGAGGGCGAACATCTGCACGCACGAGATGGCCAGGACCGCGCCCAGGATGATCGACTGCATGTGGCCGGTGGCCCTGCCGTCGCGCAGCCAGTCCAGCGTCCAGGGCAGCCACGCGAGCACGGCCCCCAGGGCCAGGAACGCGGCCAGGGTCCAGAAGAACCTCAGCGGCGTGTAGTAGGACAGCACCCGGAACAGCGCCAGCGTGTTGCGCCGCACGTAGCCCCACATCGAGCCGAAGAGCCGGCTCGGTCGCACCGAGGCGTTGCGCGTGACCGGCACGTTGACCAGGGCGAGCCGACTGTTGCCGGCCTGGATCAGCGACTCGAGCGTGTAGGTGTAGGGCGTCGTGATCACCAGGGACAGGGCCGCCGCCCTCGAGTACGCGCGGAACCCGCTCGTGGCGTCGCCGACCGACAGCCCGGACAGGGAGCGCACGACGCTCGTACCGGCGGTCTGCAGAGCGCGCTTGACCACGCCGAACTCCTGCACCTGGCCGGTCTGCCGGTCGCCGACCACGATGTCGGCCTCGCCGGCGACGATCGGGGCGACCAGGGCGGGGATGCAGGACGAGTCGTACTGGTTGTCGGCGTCCGTGTTGACGATCACGTCGGCGCCGCGGCGCAGCGACTCCTCGATCCCGTAGGAGAAGGCGGCGGCCAGGCCGCGGTTGCGGGGGAAGCCGATCACATGGTCGGCGCCGCATGCCAGTGCGACCTCGCGGGTGTCGTCGGTGGACCCGTCGTCGATGACCAGCCACTCGACGACATCGAACCCGGGTACGCTGCGGGGCAGTTCGCTCAGGGTCCCCGGGAGGTGCTCGGCCTCGTTGAGGCAGGGGATCTGGATGATGAGCTTCACTACAAACCTCGCAGGCATCGCGCGCCCGGGGCTTGGGCGCCTGGATCGAGGATAACCGCCGAGAACGCGCTGACCTACTTCTGTAGACGGCCGATCGGCCCCCTGACCTACCTCTGTCGTCGGCCGATCGGCCCCCTGACCTACTTCAGTCGACGGCCGATCGTCCCGCTGACCTACTTCTGTCGTGGCCGATCGGCCCCCTGAATTGCTCCGGTCGATCGCCGATCGACCCGCTGCCTACTTCGCCGGAAGGCCGGCACCGCGACCACGGACCGACCGCGCGGCGCCCCGGACCCCGAACAGGCCAGCCAGCGCCACGTCCACGACCAGCAGGACGAGCCTGCGAGACGAGGCTGACCGTCAGGGCGGCGGGGGCCCCGATCGACCCGGCGAGCGTGGCGACCAGCACGCCCTCGCGCACGCCGGCCCCGGCCGGCAGCGGCACGACCAGGAGGCCCGCGACGAAGGCCAGTGCGAAGGCTCCGATGGTGGGAGCGACGTCCGCCGCCCCGGCGCCGAGCGGCCGGGCGAGCAGCCATGCGTGCAGGCCGAAGAACCCCCAGCAGGCGATCAGCCAGGCCACCGCGGCGGCCAGCGAGCGGCCCGGCAGGTCGATCGGTGGCGGCGTCCGGCCCGCCCGGTCGAACGCCCACGCCAGGGCGCGGTTCAACCACCGGGGACGCAGCAGGGCCAGGGCGACCGCGCCGGCCAGCACCAGCATCCACAGGGCCAGGCCCCGGGATGCCTCCGGGCCCAGCAGGGCGAGCAGCCCGACCAGGCCACCGGTGGCCGCCGCGATCAGGACCGCGACCACATAGCTGACGAGCATGGTCGCGCGCGGGACGCTGCGCCGCCGGCCCAGCTCCGCCTGGATCGCGGCCGGCCACACCGAGCCGGGCACGTACTTGCCCAGCTGTGCGGCGAAGAACATGGTGAGCGCCGGACGCGCCGGCATCGGCTCGCCCATGCCCACGAGCACGACCCGCCACCCGAGACCCGAGCAGGTCACGGCCAGGGCCCCCGCCAGGCCCGAGGCCAGGAGGTCCCACCAGGACAGGGTGTGCAGGTCGTCGGCGACGGCCGCCCAGTTCCGCACGAGCGCGACGCCCAGGAACACCGCGACGACCACGACCAGCAGGCCCGAGACCCACCCCCCGGCCCGGAATCTCCGCAACCTCGCAGGATCTCGCCCGAAGCACGCGGAGATTCCGCGAGCTCGCGGAGATTCTGCGGGTCGGGGGTGGGGTCGGGGTCGGGGTGGGTCACTTCGGGGCGCGGGCTGCCAGGACCAGGCCGGTGCCCGTGTCGGGACGGCGGCGCTGCAGCCAGATCCCGGGGATGGACGCCGCCTGCGTCAACCGGCCGGACCACGACGGTGGTTGGAGGAACGAGCTGCTCTGCTCGGTCGCCATGGCGACCGGGTCGATCACCGCGTGGTTCTCGGAAGCGGCGCCTCCCGCCGCTTCCTTTCCGGGCCCTGCGCCCCGAGTCACCGCGCCCGCGGGCGCTTCGCCGCTGGTGTCCGGTGCGTCGCCAGCACCAGCCGTGTGGGCCGTGCCATCCGGCGCCTGGCCACCCAGGGACCCCCGCTCGAGCCGCCTGGCAGCAACCGTGTTGCGCACCCACTCCAGCGCATAGCCCACGGGGTGTCCGACATGGGTCACGCGGACGTCGACCAGGCCGCAGTCGCGGGCCATCGCGGCCAGCCCGCCGGCCGAGTAGCGTCGGAAGTGCCCGGCGATCTCGTCGGCAGCACCCATCCGGTCCGGCCCCGCGGGCGTGGAGATGAGCAGCGTGCCACCCGGACGCAGTCGAGCGGCCCAGGCCGCGAGGGCCTCCTCGTCACGATCGATGTGCTCTATCACCTCGAAGGCGCACACCAGGTCGAAGCGCTCGTCGCCCGGGAGGTCGTCGAGGGACGCCACCAGCCTGCCCGGTGCTCCCAGTCGGATCAGCCGCTGCTCGGTGACCGCCCGGG
Organism: uncultured Actinomycetes bacterium; assembly: GCA_963793175.1. Taxonomy (GTDB): domain Bacteria; phylum Actinomycetota; class Actinomycetes; order S36-B12; family CAIYMF01; genus Prado023. The sequence continues at coordinate 208,933 of CAWBYT010000005.1, read as the reverse complement.
TCCGGTCGGAGAGCTCGACCCCTGTGTAGCTCCGGCCCGGCGCGAGCCGGCAGGCGACCGCACCCTCGCCGGGGCCGATCTCGAGCACGTTGCCGACCTCCAGCCCGGCGAGCTCACGGGTGATCACGTCCCAGCGCAGATGCGCGTTGAAGGTCAGCGGAGGCAGTGCACCGCGACGCGCGACGGCCGGTCCGAGTCGCTCGTCAAGGGCCCGGGTGGACGACTGCGGGGCGAACTGCCCGGCGGCAGCACGGGCGCGGTGTCGGGCCACGGTGAGCGACTCCTTGTCGGCGGCGAGGTGACGCAGCGCGGCGGCGAGGGCCTCGGGATCTCCCGGGCGGCACCGACACGACTGCGTCCCCGAGGGTACCCGCCGCCGGGGTCGCGGCGGTCACGACGGCGCAGCCCGCGGCCAGGCCCTGGTACACCTTCGTGGGCACGACACGCTGGGCCTTGGGGCCGGTGCCGAAGATGCCGAGGGCAACGTCGTGGCCGGAGACGAAGTCGGGCAGCTCGACAGCGGGGACCCAGTCGAGCCATCGGACGTGATCGCTGCCGCGCGCCATCGACCGGGTCGTGGCGAGGTCCTGACCGTGGCCGACGAGTGTGAACTCAACTGCCTCGTCGCGCAGCAGGTCGATGGCCCGCCCGATGGTCGGCGCGCCCTGCAACGGCGTGAAGAGGCCCACGAAGACGACCCGAAGCGGCTGGGGCCGGCCGTCGTCCGGAGCCAGCAGTGCCAGAGACTCGCGACGAGGCCTTTCCTCCGTCCGGCGAGCGGCGGCGCGTCCAGCGTCGAACCACTCCTGACCTGCACCGACCGGTGTCACGACCGCCTTGGCGCGCATCCGGACCGGCAAGAGCTCCGCGTGCAGCTCGGTGTCCACGACCACGACGTCGGCCGCCATCAGAGCCGCCCGATCCGCGAGGTCCAGGAGGCGCAGCCGGAGCCCGCCGCCGAGATTGCGGTCGCGAAGGGTGTCGGACAGGCCGACCAGATGATCCAGGGCGATGACCGACCGGGGGTATCGCAGCCTGGCCAGATGGACGTCGGCATGGCCCATGTAGCCCACCAGTACGACGTCCGGCCGACCGGTCCCCACGGAACGGCGCGCCAGAAGAGCCCACGAGCGCAACTGGCGCGCGGCGAGCCGAAGGGCCGCACCCGGTGACCCGGAAGCAGCCACCTTGTCGGCGGTCGACGCCCCCAGGGGCACGTTGAGCTCCGCGACCTGCCAGCCATGCAGGGCCAGCCCGTCGCGCAGGACCGCCACCCGCGGATGCAGGGCGGCATCGTAGGAGCCGAACACGAGCAGCCTGCGTCTGCTGCTGCCCTGTCCGTCCGACATCCGACCTCACCACCTCCACCAGCGACCCGACCACGACGGCATCCGGACACGCACCCTCGAACCAGCGCCTGGACATCCCACGCGCACAGGTGGGCCTGCCCGGCTCCACCATGATTCTCCCGCACGATCGGCGATGCGGAGCGCGCAGCGGCGCCTGGAAAGGTCGGGGGCGGCAGCCCACGAACCAGCCGACCCGCCCGCCGTCGGCCGCCAGGAGCGCCATCGCCACCCCAGCGCGGGCCCGGACATGCGGCCCGGCGCGCTGCTAGCGTCGTCGCGTGCCCACCGAGGAGGAGCTCCGCCGGCGGATCATCGATGTCGCCGCCGAGCTCTTCGCCCAGCACGGCTACGAGGGGGTGGGGGTCCGTCAGGTCGCCCAGGAGGCCGGGGTCACGCAGTATCGGGTCCGGAAGCTGACCGGCGGCCGCGCCGAGCTCTTCGCCTCGGTGCTGGCCGACAAGGTCACCTCGGATGCCGGTGACCGGATCGCCCTGGTGGCCGCAGCCGTCACCGACCACCCCCCGGCGGCGGCGATCATCACAGCCGGAGTCTCGGTGTTCGCCCACCCCGAGCGCAGCTGGAACCTCCTAGAGCTCGAGGGCCTCACCCGGTCGCACCGGGACCCCGAGCTGCACGGGATCGAGGAGGTGCGGATGCGGGCCCGCCGGGACAACGTCCGCGGGGTCCTCCAGCGCCTCGGGGCCAGCGGCGGGATCGACCCCACGGTCGACGAGGATGCGGTGGCCCACTTCGCAATGGCCCTGTCCGCGGGCCTGGCGATGCTCGACCCGGTGCTGGCGAGCAAGCCGAGCGTGGAGGCTTGGGCCGCCCTCATCGCCCGGATCAGCACCACGATGGCGCCCCTCGAGATGCTGCTGGACATCGAGGACGGCCCGCGCAGGTACTGGCGGGTGCTCATCGACGTGCCCGACCGACCCGGGGGCGTGGACCGGTTCATCCGCGCGATGGCCGCCCTGCACGCCCATACCCTGTCCGTGAACGTCCTGGGCGTCGCCGGCGAGGTCCGCACCCTCGACATGCGCCTCACGGCGCCCACGGACGTCACGGCGCAGACCCTGGCCGCCGCGGCGCGGTCGGCGGGCGAGAAGGTCCGCATCTCGCGGGGCTCCCCCGACGACGCCCTCGACCTGCCCACCCGGATCATGGACACCAGCACCGAGCTGATCGCCAACCCCGGCTGGGCACCGTACGCGGCGATGCAGCTCGTGGCCGCCGACCACGTCGAGGTGGTCCCCGCGACCGAGGGTCAGGTGGACGGGCCCGGTGTGCTGCGGCTGCAGTGGACGCCGGAGCGCCATGTCCTCCTGCGCCGCGAATGGGCCCCGTTCACGCGGGTCGAGCAGGCCCGGGCATCGGCACTGCTGCGCCTGTCGGCGGCCATCGCCGTCGCCACGGGCGTGCCGGATGCCCAGGGATGGGTCGAGCCCGTCCGGAACGGCACGGTATGGATCCGCCTGGCGCATCCCGAGGACGCCGACGCTGTGGGCGCGATGCACCAGCGCTGCTCGGATCGCACCCTGTACCTGAGGTATGGGGGCTCCGGGGACTGGCACGAGATCCAGATGCGCCGGCTGTCGGGAGGCCACAGCGGTGCCACGCTGGTCGCGCTGGGTGACGACGGGCGGGTGATCGGCCTGGGGAACGTGTTCCCCGAGTCGCCCGACGACACCACGAGCGCCGAGATCGCCGTGCTGGTCGAGGACGCCCATCACGGGGAGGGCATCGGGACCGCCCTGATCCGCCGGGAGCTGCGGATGGCCGAGCGGATGGGGTTCACGGAGGTTGTCGCCGAGGTGCTCGCCGAGAACGGCCCGATGACCCGGATGCTCGAGCGCACCGGCCTCGAGTGGTCCATCAGGTACGAGGGAGGCTCGGCCACCATGCGCGCGTCCCTCGTGCGCTCCGAAGGCGCGGACGGCCAGGAGGCGGCCTCGGGCTGACCTCGGCTGACGGGCTGACGGTCCCCGCAAGGAGGCTGGCTGGCCGCGGTGATGGGGCGGGGACGGGGGTGGCGCCTCAGTCGCCGTCGCCGGGATCGGGGGCGATTCCGCCGAGCCGGGCCGGCTGCCACCACTGGTCGGTCCCGTCGTCGGGATAGTCGGCCTGGGCCCGTCCGACGAGGTCGATCACCGAGGCGCGCAGCCGGGCCGTGGCTTCCTCCGGATCGCCCGAGGCGTCGACCGGCGCTCCCACGTGGATCTCGACGGGAATCCCGTACTGCTTCATGCGACGACCGGCCGTCGTAGCACCACAGCCGCTGCGTGCCCCACGAGCGCCATCGGGACCAGGGGCACCGCCGCCTCCACGGCCATGCGCACCGCGCCCGTCTTGAAGGACTTGGGCTCGAACGAGCGGCTCATCGTCGCCTCCGGGAAGACCCCGACCACCTCGCCGCTGCGCAGCGACTGCCACCGCCTGCGCATAGCTGGCGGACCCCGCACTGCGGTCGACCGGGATGTGCTTCATGCTCCGCATGACCGGCCCGGCGACCGGGTGGCGGAACACCGACTCCTTGGCCATGAAGCGCACCCAGCCGGTCGCGAGGGGCGCGCGGCGAAGCCCGCGAAGATGAAGTCCAGGTAGCTGACGTGGCTGCTGGCCAGGACCGCACCGCCCTGTGCGTGGGAGGTTCTCCCCCCCGTGGACGCGCACCTTCAGCCCGAGGGCGGCGAACGCGCCGTAGCCGGCGAGGATCACCGGCGGGTAGACGAGATCGACCATCCCGTCAGGGTAATTGCGCCGAGCGTGCCTTCGCCGGACGGCAGCTTCTCCACGCCCATGGTCCGGTCATCCCGGACCGCTCGCCGACACGCTGGTGATAGGCCCCAAGCGCCCCAGGTCTTCCGAGCGGGGCTCGCGGTCCATGTGGCGTGCGCCTTGGGCTCCCGGTGCGCGACGACGGCCTCCAGCGGCGCGGCTACCCGACCCCTCGCCCGCTGTCCTTGACCCTCGTCAGCGACCTTGGACCCGACGGTGACATGGTCCGTTTCGTCACCGAGCACGAATACACCAGGACGGCCCCCTGATCGCCCAGCCAGCCCCAGCAACCGACCTCAGCCATGGTTCCTGTCCGCGGGGAAGTGAACTCTGCTTCGGAGTCTCACAGCTCGGAGTCCCGATCCTCGGGATCCCGATCGGCCTCCTTCGGGCCCATCGGGTTCCTGGGTCGGCGGAGGGCAGCGCCTCGTCGGATCGCGCTGCCTGCGCTGCTCGGCCACATGCAGCTCCCAGCTCAGCCGCAGGGACTGGAAGCCCGCCTCGCCCAGGAAGCCCAGGAGGGTCAGCCCCGCTGCCGCACCCGCGACGGGCAGCAGCCTGGGACCAACCAAGGCCAGGCGGTCGCCGCCGAGAGAGCCGGAGGCGAGCAGCACGAGCGCCGCCACGAGCACCGGCGACCACACCGGCCAGCCCGGCGCCCGCCGCAGCCGCCCCGGTGACCGTCGGCAGGTCGCGGCCCCACCTGATGCGCCCGGCGAGCGCCCCGAGCGCGACCGGGGCGAGCATGAGCAGCGGGGCCCACTCGGGCACGGTCGTCGGGATGGCCGCGAGCACGGGCAGGGCGGGCACGGACTGGACCTGACCACCGAAGGCGCTCAACCCGTAGGCCGATCCCAGATCCGAAGCCCGGCCCGACCACCACGGCCATCGCCCAGACGTCCAGCGTGGGGAGGCTGAGCACCCCGAGCACGGTGAGGGCGAACTCGCCCACGGGTCCGGCATCGAGGTCGGCCAACGCCTGCGCGACGTCGGCCACGTGGCGCGCCAGGCTCACGGTGACCAGCGCGGCCCCCACCGCGAGCAGGCCGACGACCGCGGCCAGCCCGCCGACCGCCGTCCGCCACACCGCGTCCGAGACCCGCGCAGCGCGCCCAGCCCAGGAGGCCGGCCTCCCGGGCCATCCCCCAGGTGGTGCCGACCAGCGCCACCGCACCGGTCCAGACGAACGCGGGCAGGAGCCGGGCGCCCGTCCCGGGGCTCGACGACAGCCAGGCCAGGCCCATCCCACCCGCTCCGTAGACCAGCGTCGCGGCGGCGGCGATCGAGGCCGCCTCACGCGGAGTCGGCGAGGGCAGCAGCCGCGCGGCCCACCGGCCCCCGCGCCGGTTGAGCAGGAGCCCGAGCAGCAGCGCGCCGAGCGGCAGCAGGGTCAGGGGGTGGCCCCCGATCTCCAGCGGCACGTGGTGGGCACCCAGCCACACGTTCCCGGCTGCCCGCCAGGCGGCGGCCGACTCGCCCTGCGAGTTCGGCGAGACCGACCAGGCCAGCATCACCAGGCAGGTCACCAGGGCGACGCCCACGAGCAGGGCCCAGAGCCCCGCGGCCACGCCCGCGACCACAGGCCGCCGCGACGGTTCGCCCACGTCCGGATGGACGTCGAGCACGTCGGGCTCGTGCACAATCACCCCCAGATTCTCCCCCAAGGTCGGGGGCTGCCCCGGGGCGCGCGCTGCGTGTCGTGCCCGCCTTTCCGCCTCCGTCGCGCCGCTTCGGAGGCGTCGAGGTCAGCGCCCGAGGACCTCGCGCATCAGCCGGGCGGTCTCCGAGGGCGTCCTGCCGACCTTGACCCCGACCGCCTCGAGCGCCTCCTTCTTGGCCTGGGCGGTGCCCGACGAGCCGGAGACGATCGCGCCGGCGTGGCCCATCGTCTTGCCCTCGGGAGCGGTGAACCCGGCCACGTAGCCGACCACCGGCTTCGTGACGCTCTCGGCGATGAAGGCCGCCGCCCGCTCCTCGGCGTCGCCGCCGATCTCGCCGATCATCACGATCGCCTCGGTCAGCGGGTCGGCCTCGAACGCCGCGAGGGCGTCGATGTGGGTGGTCCCGATGACCGGGTCGCCGCCGATCCCGATGGCCGTCGAGAAGCCGATGTCGCGCAGCTCGTACATCATCTGGTAGGTCAGGGTGCCCGACTTGCTGACCAGGCCGATCGGCCCCGTGCCGCTGATGCTGGCCGGGATGATCCCGGCGTTGCTGACGCCCGGCGTGATGATCCCGGGGCAGTTGGGCCCGATGATCCGGGTGGTCCCGCGGTTGACCGCGTCCTGGAAGAACGCCGCCGTGTCGTGCACCGGCACGCCCTCGGTGATGACCACGACCAGGGGGATCCCGGCGTCGACAGCCTCCGTGACCGCGCCCTTCGTGCCACTGGGCGGCACGAACACCACCGAGACGTTCGCCCCGGTGGCCGCCATCGCCTCCGAGACGGAGCCGAACACCGGCAGCTCGGCGTCCGGGAAGGCCACGCTCTGGCCGGCCTTGCGCGGGTTCACCCCGCCGACCACATTCGCCCCCGCGGCCAGCATCAGGGTGGTGTGCTTCATGCCCTCCGAGCCGGTCATGCCCTGCACGATCAGGCGCGACTCGCCGTCAAGGAAGATCGCCATGTCCTACCCCTCCCCCCGCACCGCGAGCTGCGCCGCCCGTCGTGCGGCCTCGTCCATCGTCTCGACCAGCTCGACTCCCGGGATCTGCGCGTCGCGCAGGATCGCCCGGCCCTCCTCCGCGCGGTTGCCGTCGATCCGGCAGACCAGCGGCTTGTCCTTGAGCTTCCCTGCCTCCCCGAGCGTGGCGAGGGCGGCCTTGACACCGTTGGCGACCTCCACGCAGGAGGTGATGCCACCGAAGACGTTGACGAACACCGACTTCACGGCCGGGTCGGTCAGGACGATGTCCAGGCCGTTGCTCATCACCTCGGCACTCGCGCCGCCGCCGATGTCCAGGAAGTTCGCCGGGCGCACCCCGCCGAACTCCTCCCCGGCGTACGCGACCACGTCGAGGGTGGACATCACCAGGCCAGCGCCGTTGCCGATGATCCCGACCTCGCCGTCGAGCTTGACGTAGTTGAGCCCGAACGACTTGGCGCGCAGCTCGATCGGGTCGGTCGCGGCCGTGTCCACGAGGTCGGCGTGCGAGCCATGGCGGAAGTCGGCGTTCTCGTCCAGGGACACCTTGCCGTCGAGGGCCAGCACGCGACCGTCGGTCGTGCGGACCAGCGGGTTGACCTCCACGAGCGTTGCGTCCTCGAGGACCAGCACGTCCCAGAGCCGAACGAGCACGGCGGCCACCTCCTCGGCGATCTCGGCGGGGAAGTCGGCCGCCTCGACGATCTCGAACGCCTTCTCGGGCGTGCAGCCCTCGAGGGCGTCCACCGGCGATCATCGCCAGGGCGTCCGGGTTCTCCTTGGCCACCTGCTCGATCTCGACCCCACCCTCGACGGAGGCCATCGCCAGGAACGTCCGGTTGGCGCGGTCCAGGAGGAAGGAGACGTAGTACTCCTCGGCGATCTCGGCCGCCTCGGTCACGAGCACCCGGTGCACGGTGTGGCCCTTGATGTCCATCCCCAGGATGTCGGCGGCGCGGGCGGCGGCCTCGTCCTCGCCGTTCGCGAGCTTGACCCCGCCGGCCTTGCCGCGCCCGCCCACCTTGACCTGGGCCTTGACCACGACCCGCCCGCCGATGCGCCGCGCGGCCACACGGGCGGCCTCCGGGGTCTCGCAGACCGCGCCGGGGACCACGGGGACGCCGTGCTTGCCGAACAGGTGCTTGGCCTGGTACTCGTACAGATCCACGCGGGCTCCTCACCGACTAGGGGACGCGGGCCAGACTAGTTGGCGCCCGGATCGGGCCGGGGACCGGTCCCGCGACCGAGCCCGGCGCAGGCGCGCGCCGCCTACGCCGCGTGGGCGACGTTCTCCCGCACCCAGTCGACGATCTCGTCGGTCCGCGTGCCCGGGGGTGAAGACGTGGGCCACCCCCATCTCGTGGAGGACGGGGATGTCCGCCTCGGGGATGATGCCGCCCCCGAAGACCCTGATGTCGCCGGCACCGCGCTCGCGGAGCATCTCGATCACGGCCTTGAACAGGGTCATGTGCGCCCCGGAGAGGATGCTCAGGCCGATCCCGTCGGCGTCCTCGGCGATCGCCGTGGCCACGATCTGCTCGGGCGTCTGGTGCAGGCCGGTGTAGATGACCTCGATGCCGGCGTCGCGCAGCGCCCGGGCGACGACCTTGGCCCCCCGGTCATGGCCGTCCAGGCCCGGCTTTCCGACGATGACCCTGATGTGCGCGCTGCCCGCAGTTGCCCATGGGCAGAGGGTAGCCCGCCCGCTCCACCCCACCCCGGGAGGAGCCCGCCCATCCATCGCCGACCGGCGAGGATGGGGTACGGTGCCCGGGTGCCGAGCAGCAGTGAGGCCCCCCACACCCCCGCATCGGGCGGACAAGCAGGTGGGGAGGACCCCGGGGGACGCATCCGTCGCGCAGGACGGGCCGGCCGCCGTGGCCTGAGGCGCGCCACGACCCCGTCGGTGATCCGCGGGTCGGCCATCGAGGTCGCCTGGACGGCCACGCATGTCGTCACCTACCCGCTGGGCGTCCTCGAGGAGCAGGTGCGCCAACCCGAGGACCGGCTCAACCTCGAGGGGCTGGACCCGGTGAAGCGCGGGCTGATCGTCGGCGACGTCGAGAACGCCGGCACGCCGATCATCCTCGTCCACGGCGTGGTCGACAACCGCTCGGTGTTCGCCATGCTCAAGCGCGCGCTGCGCCGGCGCGGGTTCGGCCGGATCATCACCCTGAACTACTCCCCCTTCACCGAGGACGTGCGGGTGGTGGCCGGACGCCTGGAGACCCTGGTCGAGGCGCTCTGCATCGAGACCGGCTACGAGCGCGTCCACGTCATCGGCCACTCGATGGGGGGCCTGGTCGCGCGCTACTTCGTCCAGCGGATGGGCGGGGACTCGCGCGTCCACACCCTCGTCACGCTGGGCACGCCCCACCAGGGCAGCACCCACGCGAAATGGGTGCCGCACCCCGTCGCCCGGCAGATGCGCCCGGGCTCGGACATCCTCAACGAGCTGGCCGCCCCGGCGCCGGGCTGCCGCACGCGGTTCGTGGCCATCTGGTCGGACCTCGACCAGATGGTCGTCCCCAAGACGAATGCCCGGATCGACCACCCCGACCTGAACGCCCGCAACGTCCTCGTGCCGTGCGTCGGGCACAACTCGCTGCCGGTCAACGGCACGGTCGTCCACGAGATCTGCACCACGCTGGCCCACGTGGACCAGGACGGCTCCACGGTCGCCGAGGGCGCGACGTCGATCGCCAGCGCCCCCAGCCGCCAGGTCCGCCCCGCGCGCTGATCCTCCCCGGTGCGGGGCGCGGTCAGCTGTCCGGCCGTCGGGGCGGCTGAACCTCGCACCTGTTCCGGTCGATAGTCGCCCTCTTCGCTCCGCACACCAGCCGCGCAACCTCGCGCCTGCTCCGGTCGTTCCCGGGCGCCGCAGTCAGCATCTTTCGACCGGAGCTGGCGCGAGGTCGGGAACCGGGGCGGCAACCGGGCCGGTTCGACCGGAACTGGCGCGAGGTTCGGCTTCAGAGCCGCTCGACCGGGGCGTAGCGCAGGAGCAGCCGCTTGACGCCCTCTGAGCCGAAGTCGACCGAGGCCTCGGCCTTGTCCCCGCTGCCCAGGGTGCTGACCACCGTGCCCATGCCGAACTTCGGATGCAGCACGCGGTCGCCGGCCGACAGCGAGATGACCGGACGAGCCGCGGGGGCCCGGTAGTCACGACGCTCCGCGGCGGCCGCCAGCGCCGGCGCCGCGCCGTACCCGCCCGACGACGGAGAGTAGCGGGCGGGCTCCTCCCGCTCCCACCGGATCAGGTCGGCGGGGATGTCGGCCAGGAACCGGGACGCCGGGTTGTAGCTCGGGGCGCCCCACGCCGAGCGACTGATCGAGCGCGACACGTAGAGGCGCTCCCGGGCGCGGGTGATGCCCACGTAGGCCAGCCGGCGCTCCTCGGACAGCTCGAAGGGGTCGAACAACGCCCGCATGTGGGGGAAGATCCCGTCCTCCATCCCGGTGATGAACACGACCGGGAACTCCAGGCCCTTCGCGGTGTGCAGGGTCATCAGGGTCACCACGCCCTCGTGGTCGTCGCCCTCGGGGATCTCGTCGGCGTCGGCGACCAGGGCCACCCGCTCCAGGAAGTCGGCGAGGGTGCCCGCTCCGGACCCGGCGGCCTCGGCCTCCCGGGTGAACTCCGAGGCCACGGCCTCGAACTCGGCCACGTTCTCGACCCGGACCTCGTCCTGCGGGTCCGTGGACGCCTGCAGCTCGGCGAGGTAGCCGGATCGCTCCAGCACCGCCCGCATGATGTCGGCCGGCCCCGCGCCGGAGTCCAGCAGGGCCTGGAGGTGGTCGAGGATCGCCACGAACGCGGCCACCGTCGCAGCACCTCGCCCGGCCATCCCGGGGATCTCGTCGGCCCGGCGCAGCGCCTCGCCGAAGGTGATCCGATGGCCCTCGGCGAACCCGGCGACGTAGCGCCTCCGACCGGTCCCCGATCCCGCGCTTGGGCACGTTGAGGATCCGGCGCAGGCTGACGTCGTCGGCCGGGTTGGCCACCACCCGCAGGTAGGCCAGGACGTCGCGGATCTCGCGGCGCTCGTAGAAGCGCGTGCCGCCCACCACCTTGTAGGGCAGCCCGGTCCGGATGAACACCTCCTCCAGGGCCCGGGACTGGGCATTGGTCCGGTAGAACACCGCGACGTCACCGTGCCTGGCGTGGCCGGCGTCGGCGAGCCGGTCGATCTCGTTTCCGACGAACGCCGCTTCGTCGTGCTCGGAGTCGGCGACGTAGCCCACGACCTGCTCGCCCGCCCCGGCATCGGTCCACAGCTTCTTGGCCTGCCGGTCGGCGTTCTTGGCGATGACCGCGTTGGCGGTCGAGAGGATCGTCTGGGTCGAACGGTAGTTCTGGTCGAGGACGATCTGGCGGGCATCGGGGAAGTCGGTGCTGAACTCCACGATGTTGCGAACCGTCGCGCCGCGGAAGGCGTAGATCGACTGGTCGGAGTCGCCGACGACCACCAGCTCGCCCGGGGGGACCTCGCCGCCGGCCCGGCCGACCAGCTCGGCGACCAGGCGGAACTGCGCGTGGTTGGTGTCCTGGTACTCGTCGACGAGGATGTGGCGGAATCGCCGGCGGTAGTGCTCGGCGACGTCGGGGAAGCCGACGAGCAGGGCGACGGTGTGCCCGATCAGGTCGTCGAAGTCGACGGCCTGCGCCCGGGCGAGCCGACCCTGGTAGGAGGCATAGACGTCGGCCAGGGTCAGCTCGGTGTCGTTGACCGCCCGGGACCGGAACGTGTCGGCGTCGACCAGCTCGTTCTTCAGCGCGGAGATCCTGTTGAGCAGCCCCCGGGGCGGCATCCGCTTCGGGTCCAGGTCCAGGTCCCGGGAGACGAGGGTGACCAGGCGCAGGCTGTCGGCCTGGTCGTAGATCGAGAAGCTGGACTTCAGGGCCAGCCGGTCGGCATCCCTGCGCAGGATCCGCACGCAGGCCGAGTGGAAGGTCGAGACCCACATCGCCCGGGCCCGCGGCCCGACGGCAACCTCGACGCGCTCGCGCATCTCGGCGGCCGCCTTGTTGGTGAAGGTGATCGCGAGGATCTCGCCGGGCCGCGCGTCGCCGGTGGCCAGCAGGTGGGCGATCCGACGGGTGAGCACGCGGGTCTTGCCGGAGCCGGCACCGGCGACGATCAGCAGCGGGCCTCCCCGATGCTCGACGGCTGCTCGCTGGGGCGGGTTGAGGTCGGCGACGAGCTCGACCATCTCGGCGGCCCGCTCGGCCTCGCGCTGGGCCCGCCGGTCGGCCGCCTGGGCCTGGGCCCCTCCCTTGGCGGCGGCGACGGCCGCGCGGACCATGTCCGCTGCCCGGCCCACCTCGGTGGCCGGGCGCGGTTCCGCACGGGGCGGCGCGGCGGGGACGCAGCGGGCGCTCGTCGGCATCCCGGTCGGCCGCCAGGTCGATGTCGGCCCGGGGCATGGTGGTTCGCGGAAGGCGGGGCAGGAGGTCGTCCGCGAGCACCCATGGAGTCTAGGTGCCCGGCCCGACACGGGCTGGGACCGGTGCTTCTGCCCCGGGTGCGCCGCCCCGGTGCGTCCGCCCCGATTGCGTCGACCCCGGGGCCGGCCGGGTCAGGGCGGACCGGGGGCGCAGCCGGGCCTCAGCGGACCCGGACCTTCTTGCGCGCGGCCCACGCGGCTCCGCCGGGGTTGGCGACCGAGACCGACATCCAGTAGCTCCGCCCCTTCCTCAGGCCCGTGATCGTGCAGGAGCGCGCGGTCGGCGCCGCGGTGCAGGCCCCGGCCACCGCTGCCCCCTTCTTCGCGCTCTTGAGCGCCTCGACCCGGAAGCCGGTGAGCGGGGCGCCCCCGACCGAGCGCGGGGCCTTCCACTTCGTGGTGACCGTCCGCCGGGCCGACCTGCGCCGACACCGAGCGGGGCTTGCTCGGGAGCGCGACCGCCACGGAGCCCGCTGCCGGGGCGACGGCCGCGGCCGGAGCGGGCGCGGCCGGAGCGGGCACGACGACCACGAGCCGCTGCCCGGCGCGTACCCCACGACCGTGGCGGAGATGTTGGCCGCCCCCACGGACGTGCCCAGGGCGATCGTCCCGTCGGTGGCCATCGGGACGACCACGGTGGCCGTCGTCGCGCCCATGGGCGTTCCCACCTGCCCGGCGGGGCGCGCCCCACCCGACGACCACGCCGCGAGACTCGCCGGGGCGTTGCTCGACGAGGTGACCGCGAGCACCACCGCACCGGCCCCGGCGGGGAGGAGCCCGGCGATGGCCGCCTGCGGATACAGCGCGCGGCCCGCCAGGACCCGGCAGGTGCCGGCCAGCCCGCCGCCCACGCCGGCCACGGTGTCCAGGATCGCCGTCGGGGTCGACCGGGACCGCCCCCGGGACCGCGGAGATGTCGGGCACGACCTGCGCGGCGCCCGGCCCCGGCTTGCCCGCGGGCTTCGTCGCCGGGCAGTACGGCTGGGTCTGGGCGACGCCCGTCCACCAGCTGGTCAGCCCGGCGGCACCGTCCCAGGACATCGACAGGTGCACATGGTTGCGATGGCACGCGGTGTCCAGTCCCGATCCGGAGCTGCCCGCTGCCAGGCATCCCCGATACTCGGTCCACCCACGGCCGGGGTCGTACATCCGGATCATCCGGCTGTTCCAGATGATGTACATGATCCCCAGGCGCCGTGGCCATCTCGTGCGGGGTGCCGTCGGCGCCCGGCGCCAGCAGCCAGGCGACGAAGGCCTCGGCCATCTCCTTCTCCGCCGGAACCCGGGCCGAGCGCATCCAGTCGACGGCCCGGCCGTCGAAGTGCTCGCTCGTGCTCGACGTGCAGGTGCGCGGGATGTAGATCGTCGCCGGCCCGTAGGTGGCCAGCAGCAGGTTCGCCAGAGCGGTCGCGCCCGGTCGAGCCGTCGGGTCGCAGACCGTCTGCTTCTCGTAGAACGACGCCGCGTCGAGCTCGGCGGGCAGCGCCACCGACGCGACCGGAACCGGCGCGACCGCCTGCGCGGGCGGGCCGACCAGGGACACGACCACCACCGCCGAGGTCGCCACGACGAGCAACCGAATACCCCCCACGTCCCCTCCCAACGACGTCCACGCCCCCGCGCTCGAAACCAACCTACGATGTCCGACGTGGATGTCTCCAGTTATCCGAGCCGAGTCCTCGTGGTCACCGCCCATCCCGACGACGTCGACTTCGCCTCCGCCGGCACCGTGGCGTCCCTCGTGGCGGCCGGCGTCGCGGTCACCTACTGCGTCGTCACCGACGGGGACGCCGGCGGCTTCGACCCCGCAGTCCCGCGCGCCGAGATCCCCGGGATCCGTCGCGCCGAGCAGTTGGCGGCCGCTGCCGTGCTGGGAGTGCACGACGTCAGGTTCCTCGGATACCGCGACGGGGAGCTGACCGTCAGCCAGGAGCTGCGCCGCGACATCACCCGAGTGATCCGCCAGGTCCAGCCGCAACGGGTGATGACCATGTCCCCGGAGCGCAACTGGGGCCACATCTCCGCGTCGCACCCGGACCACCTGGCTGCCGGGGAGGCGACCGTCCAGGCGATCTACCCGGACGCGCGCAACCAGTTCGCCCACCCCACGCTGCTCACCGACGAGGGCCTCGGCGAGTGGCACGTCGAGGAGCTGTGGCTGCTCGGCTCGCCCACGCCCGACGTGTTCCTCGACGTCACCGAGCATCTCCCCGCGAAGCTGGCCGCCCTGCGTGCGCACGTCAGCCAGACCGAGCACATGGCCGACCTCGACACCATGATCCGCGCATCGATGGCCCTGGCGGCCGAGCGGGGCGGGCTGCCGGCGGGCCGGCTCGCCGAGACGTTCCAGACCGTCGCGCTCACCTGAGCCCGCTGCCGAGGTCCACCGCAGGCGCCGGCCGCGCGACGCCAGCCGCTGCGAGCCGCGTCAGACGACCCCGCGGGTCTGGGCCCAGCGCGCCAGCTCGTGGCGGTTCGACAGCTGCAGCTTGCGCAGCACCGCCGAGACGTGCGTCTCGACGGTCCGTACCGACAGGACCAGCTCGCGGGCGACCTCGCGGTAGGTGTAGCCCCGGGCGATGAACCGCATCACCTCACGCTCGCGGGGCGAAAGCTGGTCGAGCTCGGCATCGGCGGCTGGCGCGCCCCCGGAGAACGCGTCGAGGACGAACCCGGCCAGCCGTGGCGAGAACACCGCCTCGCCCGCCGCGACGCGGTGGATCGCCTCGAGGAGCTCCGAGGCCGTCACGCCCTTGGTCACGTAGCCCCGGGCACCGCCACGGACCACGCCGATCACGTCGTCGGCGGCGTCGCTGACGCTCAGCGCGAGGAACCGCGTCGAGGGCAGCTCCGGCACGCACGCATCGAGGATCGCGCGCCCGCCACCCCCGGGCAGGTGCACGTCGAGCAGGACCACGTCCGGGCGCGTGGCACGGATCACCACGATCGCCTTCTCGACGTCCCCGGCCTCCCCCACGAGGTCGACCGACCCCGCGAGCTCGTGGGCGACGCCCGCGCGGAACAGTCCGTGGTCGTCGACGAGGACCACGCGCACGAGGGTCGCAGGCACGGGAGCCCCGGGGCAGCGGCACGGGCGCAGGTCGAGGGCGCCGGGTGTCCCAGGCACGGGGGACCCAGGCACGGGGGATCAGGCACGGGGGACTCAGGCGACATGACGACCCCGCGCCGGCAGGACCAGGCGCACCTCGGTCCCCTCGTCAGGAGCGCTTCGCACGCTGGCCGAGCCCCCGACCGCGGCCATCCGCGCGACGATGGACTGCCGCAGGCCCTGCCGGTCGGTGCCCACGGCCTCGGGCTCGAACCCGCGACCACGATCTCGCACGTTGACCTCCACCTGTGCCTCGGCCACCTCTGCGTACACGGTCGCGGGAGCGCCCGCGTGCTTGGCGGCGTTGACCACCGCCTCGCGCGTGGCGGCCACCAGAGCCGCGAGCCGATCATCCACCACGGCATCGCCCACCGTGACCAGCTCGATCCGCGCGTCGTAGTCGGCCTCCGTCGTGGCGACCACCTCCGCGAGGGCCGCGCCCAGCGATCCGGACGCCCCGACCGGCGCGTACAGCCACGAGCGCAGCGCACGCTCCTCGGCCCGTGCCAGCCTGCCCACCTCCACGGGGTCGTCGGCGCGGCGCTGGATCAGGGTCAGGGTCTGGAGGACGGAGTCGTGGACGCGCGCGGCCATCGCGGCCCGCTCCTCGGCGCGCACCGCCGCGTAGCGCTCTGCCTCCAAACCCTTGATCCAGGTCGAGATCCACGGCAGCGCGATGAGGACCAGCCCGGCCACGACCGCCCCGACGGCGCCCATCGAGCGTCCTGCGGTGGCCAGGTCGAGCTGCGGGCCGATGACCGCGACCATGCCGACGAGGACCAGGACAAGTCCCACCAGCACCCTCATCCAGCCCTGCCGGTCCCAGAGCGCCGCCGTGGCCTGCACCCCCTCCTCCGCGCGCCGGCGGATCGAGGCGCGCTGCAGGTCGTCGCCCTGGCGCCAGAGCAGGATGACGCCGGCCCCCAGGATCAGCACCGGGGCCCACACCGAGACCCGGATCGGCAGGCCCAGCGCCGCGAGGCCCAGCAGGACGCCGAGCGCGAGGGCGAGGATGCCCAGCACACCGGTGAGGTCCCACCCCGTGGCGGCCACGCGCCCGCTGGCCGGCGTCCTCGAGCGGTCCTCGTCCAGGGGGAGGAAGACCCACATCAGGGCGTAGGTGACGATGCCCAGCCCGCCCAGCAGCGACATCACGGCGAAGGCGAGCCGGAAGGCCCACGCAGGGGCCTGGAAGTGCTCGGCGAGTCCGCCCGCCACGCCCCCGATCCACCGGTCGGTGACGCTTCGCACCACGCGTCGGGAACCGGGGACCTCACTCATGCGTCCCATGATCGTCCGCCTCGTACGGGCTGTCCTCAGGGACGCACCCTGAGTCCGGCCCGGGGTCGGCTCAGGGTCGGATCCGGGGGAATCCGGAATCCGGCCGGGGTCGGGCGGGGCCACAGTGGACCCCATGAACGAAACAACACCAACCCAGCCCCCCGACCCCGACGACCAAGGCGGCCCCAGGCCCGACGAGCAGCCGACGGCTGTCCTCGGCGAGCAGCCCGCGCCCTACCAGCCGCCCGGTGCCCCGCAGGCTCCGACCGGCTACCCACCCCCCGGGTCCCACCAGGCATCCGGCACCGACCAGCCGCAGGGGTCCTACCCGCCGCCCGCCTGGTACGCCACGCCCGGCGCCGGCCAGCAGGCAGGCCCGCAGCAGCCCGGCGCGTACCAGCAGCCTCCCCGCACCTATCAGCAGCCGCCCGGCACCTACCCGCAGCCGCCAGGGGCCTACCAGCAACCGGGCGGGTACCAGCAGCCCGGCGGGTACCTGCCCCCCCGGCCGACCGCTCCCGCGCGCCGGCTCACCCGCAGCCGCAGCAACCGGATGATCGGCGGCGTCTGCGGTGGCCTCGCCCGCTACTGGAACACCGACCCGCTGCTCCTGCGGATCCTGACCGTCGTCCTGACCCTGGCCACGGGCGGGGCGTTCCTGATCGGCTACCTGATCGCCTGGGTCGCGATCCCCGACGAGCCTGTGCGCCCGGTGGGGCCCTACGGCCAGTCCCCCGACCAGGTGGGCTACGCAGCGGGCGGCAACCCCGGATATGCCGACGCCGACCTCGGCGACCCCGTACGTCGAGCCGGCTCCCCGCGAGCGGTCGCACCTCGGCTGGCTGACCCTGTCGGTGGCCGTGCTGGTCATGGGAGTCCTTGGGCTGATCGGCCTCTTCGTCCCGGCGAGCGCCGGATTCTGGGGCGTGATCCTCGGCATCACGCTGGCGATCCTCGGCATCGGGATCCTCGTGGGCACGAGGTACGGCCGGGCCCGCTGGCTGCTGTGGCTGGCGATCCCGCTGACATTCGTGACGTTCGGCACGGTGGCGGCCAGCAACTACGTCTCGGCCAACCCGAACTGGGCACGGTGGACCGAGGCCGGGGACGCCGGGCAGTGGGGTGGCCTTACCGTCGGCGAACGAAGCTGGCCGGTCACCCCGGCGGACGTGCCGGACTCGCCACTGGAGTACCGCCTCTCCGCCGGCTCGGCCGTGCTGGACCTGACCGGGCTGACCGCGCTGGACGGCGCGGAGTCGGCCAAGCCGCTGCAGCGCGTCGAGATCTTTGCCGGCGTGGGCGTCGGCGAGCTGCTCATCATCATCCCGCGCGACCTCCAGCTGGACCTGAGCGGAAACGTGGAGCTCGGCGAGATCGCCCTCCCGGGGTCCGCCCCGACCGACGGCCGCGACGTCGCGGTCGACACCACAGTGGAACCCCTGACCGAGGGCCAGCCGGCCTACCTGGTCACCGTCGACGCCGCCGTCGGCGTCGGAAGCCTGGAGGTGCGCCGTGAGGCAGCATGAGACCGACTACTTCTCCCTGGCCGCGGGAGTGCTGTTCACCGTCCTGGGCATCCTGCTGGCGACGAGTGCCGCCACCGGATGGCAGATCGACGGGCAGTGGCTCTTCCCGATGCTCCTGATCGCCCTCGGCGGCGGCGGCGTGGCGGCCTCTCTGGCCGGTGCGCGCCGTCAGGCGCAGGCCGACGCACTCGCCAGCGAGGCCGACCAGGCCGACTGAGGCCGGTCGTCGGGCCACCGCCCGGGCGCTCGTCCACACGGCCGGGCGCTCACGTTGGGCCCAGGTCCGAGTGGCCGATCCAGCCGATTTCCCGGCGGATCGGCCACTCGGCCTCTGCGCGTGCGGTACTACTCCCACTCGATCGTGCCGGGGGGCTTGCTCGTGACGTCGAGGACCACGCGGTTGACCTCGCGGACCTCGTTGGTGATCCGATTGGAGATCCGGGCGAGCAGGTCGTACGGCAGTCGCGACCAGTCGGCGGTCATGGCGTCCTCGCTGGAGACCGGGCGCAGGACGACCGGGTGGCCGTAGGTGCGGCCGTCGCCCTGAACCCCGACCGACCGGACGTCGGCCAGGAGCACCACCGGGAACTGCCAGACATCGCGGTCCAGGCCAGCGGCCGTGAGCTCCTCCCGGGCGATGGCGTCCGCCTCCCGAAGGACCTCGAGCCGTGCACGGTCGACGGCACCGATGATCCGGATCGCCAGGCCCGGGCCTGGGAACGGGTGTCGCCACACCATCTCCGCCGGCAGTCCGAGCTGCTCGCCGACCTGGCGCACCTCGTCCTTGAACAGCGTGCGCAGCGGCTCCACCAGTGCGAACCTGAGGTCGTCGGGCAGGCCGCCCACGTTGTGGTGGCTCTTGATGTTGGCGGTGCCCGTGCCGCCGCCGGACTCCACGACGTCGGGGTAGAGGGTGCCCTGGACGAGGAAGTCGACACTGCCGCCCTGCTCGCCGCGCTCGGCGACGACCTGGGCCGCGGCGTCCTCGAAGACCCTGATGAAGAGCCTGCCGATCGTCTTGCGCTTCTCCTCGGGGTCGACGACGCCGGCAAGCTCGGACAGGAAGCGCTCCGCGGCATCGACGACCACGAGCCGGACCCCGGTGGCGGCGACGTAGTCGCGCTCGACCTGCTCGCGCTCGCCCTTGCGCAGCAGCCCATGGTCGACGAAGACGCACGTCAGCTGGTCGCCGACCGCCTCGTGCACGAGCGCCGCGGCGACCGCCGAGTCGACCCCGCCGGACAGGCCGCAGATCACCTGGTGATCGCCGACCTGGGCACGGATCGCGGCCACCTGCTCGTCGATGATCGAGGCCGTCGTCCAACTCGGGGCCAGCCCCGCGATGTCGCGCAGGAAGTGCTCCAGGATGGTCTGGCCGTGCTCGGTGTGCAGCACCTCCGGATGGAACTGCACGCCCGCACTCCTGGTGCTGGGATCCTCGAAGGCGGCGATCGGGGCGCCGTCCGTGGCTGCCGTGACGGTGAACCCACCCGGCGCTTCGGACACCGAGTCGCCATGCGACATCCACACGGACAGGTCGGCGGGGAGGCCGGCGAACAGCTGGCCGGGCTCGCTGACCACCAGGCGGGTCCGGCCGAACTCGCTGCGGCCGGTGCGGGCGACCGCGCCGCCGAGCGCCTGGGCCATCACCTGGAAGCCGTAGCAGATGCCGAACACCGGCACCCCGGCGCGGAACAGGGCGGCATCCACCGTCGGGGCGCCCTCGGCGTACACACTGCTCGGTCCCCCGGAGAGGATCACCGCGACGGGGTCCCTCGCGAGCATCTCCGCGACCGGCATCGTCGAGGCGACGATCTCGGAGTAGACGTCGGCCTCGCGCACCCGACGCGCGATCAGCTGGGCGTACTGGGCACCGAAGTCCACGACGAGCACGGGGCGGGGATCGCTCACGGGCAGCAGCCTACGCACCGAGGCCTCGGGCCCCTGCCCGGTCCCGCGGGCTCGGTGGCCGCCTAGGCGCGGGCGAGCTCGGAGGCCCGGACCGTCGGCAGGCCGAGGTCGACCGGCAGGCGCAGGGCACCCGGTGCGTGGTCGGGCACGACGGGGTTCTTGGGTGCCACGGCGGCGATCCGCTCGTAGCCCCGCCCCTGCTCCGGGCGCTGGTCGACCTCGCCTGCGTTGGGCCACAGCGACATCGCACGCTCAGCCATGGCCGTGATCGTCAGCGACGGGTTCACGCCCACGTTGGCCGTGATCGTCGAGCCGTCCACGACGTGCAGCCCTGGATAGCCGTGGACCCGGTGGTAGGGGTCGATCACGCCGTCGTCGGCAGTCAGTCCGATCACAGCGCCGCCGATGAAGTGCGCTGTGATGGGCGCGTCGATCACCTCGCCCCAGTTGCCGACGGTCCGACCACCCATGATCCTGGCCAGCCGCCGAATCGCGTCGTTGGCCAAGGGGATCCATGTCGGGTTCGGCTCGCCCTCGTGCTGCTTGCTGCGCAGCCGGAACCGCCCGCTCCGGGTACGCTCCCCGGTCACCACGATCGAGTTGTTCACGTTCTGCATGACCAGGGCGATGATGCTGTCCTCGGATGCACCGCGGACCCACATGCTCGACAGGACGTCGCGCGGCCGCTTCCGCGCCTCCTTGAACCACTGCCTGTAGCGCGGGACCCCGTCGACGCCGTCGGACATGACAGTGCCCAGCAGCAGCATCAGGTTCGAGCCCTTGCCGTAGCGGACCGGCTCGATGTGTGTGTTCGGGTCGGGGAAGAACGATGACGTGATGGCGACCCCGTGCGTGAAGTCCCCGCCCGCCGGGGGCGTGGCCCTCCCGACGCCGAGCAGCGACTCGGAGTTGGTCCTGGTGAGGGCACCCAGGCGGGGCGAGAGACCCGGGAGCTCGCCGTCGAGACGCAAGCGGTGCAGCAGGCTTTGGGTTCCCCAGGTGCCCGCGGAGAAGACCACGTGGTCGGCAGTGAAGGTCCGCACGGCGCCGGCCGGCTCGGGCCCGGAGCCGTCGCCGGACCCCTTCCGGCGCGCGCCCACCCTGCGTCGGGCGCTGCTCGTCGCTCGGGCGGCCAGCGACTCGGTGGCGCGGGTGTCGACGGCCCATCGGCCACCCCCGAGCGGCCGCACGTCGGTCACCGTGGTCAGGGGATGCACGACCGCGCCGGCGCCCTCGGCGAGGCCGAGGTAGTTCTTGACCAGGGTGTTCTTGGCGTTGTGCCGGCAGCCGGTCATGCACTCGCCGCACTCGATGCAGCCCGTGCGCTCCGGTCCCACGCCGCCGAAGTAGGGGTCCGGCTCCGTGACCCCCGGCGAGGAGCCGAAGAAGACGCCGACCGGCGTGCGCTGGAAGGTGTGCCCCACGCCCATCTCGTCGGCGACGGCCTTGAAGGCGACGTCTGCGGCGGTCATCGTCGGGTTCGTGACGACGCCGAGCATGCGCTCGGCCTGGTCGTAGAACGGGAGCAGCTCGTCGGCCCAGTCGGTGATGTGCGCCCAGTGCGGATCCTTGAAGTAGGAGTCTCCGGGCACGTAGAGCGTGTTGGCGTAGACCAGCGACCCGCCGCCGACACCGGCGCCCGCGACGACCACGACGTCGTTGAGCAGGTGGATCCGCTGGATCCCGGTGCAGCCGAGCTCCGGCGCCCACAGGTAGTCCCGCAGGTGCCAGGAGGTCTTGGCGAAGTCGGCGTCCTCGAAGCGCCTGCCGGCCTCCAGGACGCCGACGCGGTAGCCCTTCTCTGTGAGGCGCAGCGCGGTCACGGAGCCGCCGAACCCGGAGCCGATCACCAGCACGTCGAAGTCGGAGGCGGAGGCCGGGCCCTCGGACGACCGGCTTCCCGAACTCGCTGATTCACCCACGGGAGCGAAGATACCGCCGATCGCATCGCACTGCGGCACCGGGCGGAGCCGCTGCCGGCCCGAGTAGTTCCGGGTAGTTCCGGGTGTGGGCGCTACTTGAGGCCGGCCAGCTTCAGGGCCTGGATGCCACGGGTCACCACGGCACCCCAGTCCTCGTGCTCCATGCCGAACGGGGTCCCCAGCCCGATGCCGCGCTGGGTCGCGATGGTCTGCTCCTCGGTGAACCTGGTCAGGCCGTAGTCGCCGTTGCGCCGGCCCAGGCCGGACAGGCCCATGCCGCCCATCGGAGCGCGGGTCGAGCCGAAGCTCGCCTCGTAGGCCTCGTTGACGTTGACCGAGCCGGCCCGGATCTGGCGTGCGATCCGGGCACCCCGCTTGTCGTCGCCGGTGAGGACCGACGCGTTGAGCCCGTACGGGGAGTCGTTGGCCAGGGTGATGGCCTCCTGCTCCGAGTCGACGCGCTGCACCGCGACCACCGGGCCGAACGTCTCGGCGCCGTAGCAGGCCATCTCCGGCGTCACGTCGGTGAGGACCGTCGGGGCGTAGTAGAACGGGCCGACCTCGGGCAGCGGGTGCGCGCCCGCGAGCACCGTCGCCCCTTCGGCGACCGCTTCGTCGACAGCGCTGGTGACCCTCGCCAGCTGCTCGGCGCCGATCAGGGAGCCGTAGTCCGAGCCCCACCCGATGGCGGCGTGCATCCGGAGCCTGCCGAGCCTGGACAGGAACCGCTCGAGGAAGGCGTCGTACGCCCCGGCCATGACGTAGACCCGCTCGATCCCGACGCACAGCTGGCCCGCGTTGTCGAAGCAGGCCCGAACCGCGACCTCGGCCGCGCGGCCGGCGTCGACGTCGTCGGCCACGATCATGGGGTTCTTCCCGCCGAGCTCCATCGAGCACCCCACGAGCCGCTGCCCGCATCGCCCTGCGATCTGCGGCTCCGACGGCGCTCGAACCGGTGAACATGACGTAGTCGGCGCGCTCGGTGATCTCCGGGCCGAGGACCGGTCCGTACCCGAGGACGACCTGCATGACCCTGCGCGGGATGCCTGCCCGGTGCAGGAGGTCGACCCCCCACAGCGCCGTGAGGGAGGTCTGGTGGTCGGGCTTGAGGACGACGGCGTTGCCGGCCATGAGCGCCGGGATGGCGTCGGCCAGGGCCAGGAACAGCGGATAGTTCCACGGCGCGATATCGCCCACGACGCCCACCGGGTGGTGCTCCACCGACACCTTCGTGAGCACCGGGAACAGGCCCACCTTCCGGTTCGGGCCCAGCAGCCGGCGCGCGCCGCGGGCGTAGTGCCGCGCGACGGTGCACACCCCGAGCAGCTCCTTGAGGGCGTCGATCCGGGTCTTGCCGGTCTCCCACTGGATCAGGTCAAGGCCCTCCTCCCGGTGCGAGAGCAGCAGGTCGTGGAAGCGCAGCATGGCTCGCTTGCGGTCGGCCAGCTCCGTGTCGGCCCAGCGGACCTGGGCCTTCGCGGCGGTGTCGAAGGCCATGTCGACATCGGAGACGTCCGAGTACGGGATGTCGACCAGTGGCGCGCCGTCGAAGGGGGCGATCGACGTGTGCCCCGGCGCTCCTGGCTGCACGACGGGGATGGTCAGGAGCGCCTCGATGAGGACCCGGTCGAACCCGACTCGGGCGGGGCTGGACGACTCGACTGTCATGCGCGGCAGGCTACCGCGCGGCACGAGGGGTCCATCGCCCGAGCGACTGCGGGACGGCCGGCTCGGGGACGGCCGGCCCGGGTTACCACTGCGGGTCGCGGGCGGGGACCGCGGGCTGCTCGGAGCCCAGTGCCGTGATCTCAGCGGCGATGCGGGCCTCATCCCACCCGAGGATCGGCGCGACCAGCTCGGCGGTCTGCCCGGCCACGGAGAGGGCGCGGTCCCGGGTCTGGACCGCCAGGCGGGTCCGCCGGATCAGGATGTCTCCCAGGGTCCGGGCGCCCTCGTCGCGCGCGGCGACCACGGCCTCGGCCCGGATGACCCGCCCGTCCGGGTGCAGCCGCGCGGCCAGCCCGGGGTCCCCGGCCATCAGCTCGAGGAGCCGCTCGGTCCGGTCCCCATGCCGGCGCAGCAGCCTTTCCAGGGCCGCCACCTCGATGCCCGCCGCCCGCGCCCTGCGCACACGGCCCGCCCACTGCTCACGGAATCCCTCGGCGCCGACCAGTGGCACCTGGTCGGTGCTGGAGGATCGGGAAGCCGCCGGGAAGCTGCTCTGCGACGGCATCCACGGCGTCGGCGGCCATCACGCGGTAGGTGGTGTACTTGCCGCCCGCGATGGCCAGGAAGCCGGGCACGGGCCGCATGACGGCGTGCTCGCGCGAGAGCTGCGTGGTCTGTCCCTGCCCGGCCGCCAGCAGGGGGCGCAGGCCGGCGTACACGCCGACCACGTCCTCGTGGACCAGCGGCCGGCGACAGCCAGCGGTTGGCCTGGTCGAGCAGGTAGGCCACGTCCTGGCCGGTGACGCCCGGGGACTCGCGCGGTCCGTCGTCGTCGGTGTCCGTGGTGCCGACCAGCCAGTGCTCGCTCCACGGCAGGAGGAACAGCACGCTGCGCGGGCGTGCGCGCGATGACGGCCGTCGTGGACCGGAAGCTGCGCCGCGGCACCACGAGGTGGACGCCCTTGCTGCGCCGCACGCTCTGCCCCGGAGTGCTGCCCGTCGCCATGGCGACCAGGTCGTCGGTCCACACCCCGGTGGCGGAGAGCACCACCCGGGCGTGGACGACGAACTCCTCTCCCGTGGCGCCGTCGCGCACGACCGCACCCGTCACGCGCGGGCCGCGCTGCACGTCCGCGGGCTGCGACCGGCGGCCGGCGCGGGCGATCCCGCGGCGGGAGTCCCCGCTACGCGCGTCGGCACCCCGCTCGTCGGCGCCCGCGCGTCCGCACCCGGGACTGGCGTCAGCCGGATCGCCACCGGCCGCGACGCACCGGTACCGTCGGGCTGGCGCAGCAGGTCGAGCACCCGGACCCCGGTGGCCACCGCGGCGCCGCGGGCGCGAGGCGGTGCGGGCCAGCGCGACCGTGTGCCGCGCGTCGTCGATCTGCGCGTCGTGGAAGCGCACAGCCCCCTCCATGGCCTCGACGCGCAGCCCCGGCGCCAGCCCGTGGACCGCAGCGCGCGAGAGCGTCCGCGGGCGCGGCATGGTGCCGCCGTAGGCGCCTATCCGCGAGAGCATGTCGTAGAGCGCCACACCCGCCCCCATGTAGGACCGCTCCACGCCCCCGCTGGCGGGCAGCAGGAACGGGACGGGCCGGACCAGGTGCGGGGCGAGCCTGCCCAGCAGCAGCCCGCGCTCGGTGAGGGCCTCGTGCACGAGGGCGAACTCGCGCTGCTCGAGGTACCGCAGTCCGCCATGGGCCAGCCGCGAGGACCTGCTCGACGTGCCGGCCGCGAGGTCCCCGGCCTCCACCAGGCCAACCGACATCCCGCGGACTGCCGCATCCAGGGCGGCCCCGCATCCGACCACCCCGCCGCCGACGACCAGGAGGTCCAGCGGTCGCTCGGGACTCGTGCGGCGCAGCGTCGCCAGGGCCGCCTCGCGCTGGGCGGGGCCGAGGCTGGTGGGGTCGCCACCCGTGTGAGCTTCGTCACTCCTGCTCATGGCCCATTCTTCCCATCCCATCGGCATTATCGTCTTCGCCGACGCTGTGGATTACTTGGCTGCAATGTGGACGAACTGCCCGGCTTCGTGCTGGCGAGGGCCTTCGTCCGCCTGTGGACAACCCTCCCGCACTTGTGGATATCAGCGGCCCGGCGACACCGTGACGTCAACCCGCTGGAACTCCTTGAGCTCCGAGTACCCCGAGGTCGCCATCGCCCGGCGCAGGGCGCCCACGATGTTCATCGAGCCGTCGGGCACGCTGCTCGGACCGTGCAGCACCTCCTCGAGGGAGCCGACCGTGCCCGTCCAGTGGCGCTCCCCGCGCGGCAGCTCCGCGTGCCCCGCCTCCATGCCCCAGTGCCATCCCCGGCCGGGAGCCTCCGAGGCCCGGGCCAGTGGGGAGCCGACCATCACCGCATCGGCGCCGCACGCGATGGCCTTCACGATGTCGCCGCTGTGGCCCATCGACCCGTCGGCGATCACGTGCACGTAGCGCCCGCCGGACTCGTCCATGTAGTCGCGGCGCGCGGCAGCCACGTCGGCGACGGCGGTCGCCATCGGGACGCGCACGCCCAGGACGCGGGCGGTGGTGTGCGACGACCCGCCGCCGAACCCGACGAGGACCCCCGCCGCGCCCGCGCGCATCAGGTGCAGGGCGGCGCGGTGGGTGGCCACCCCGCCGACGATCACCGGCGCGTCGAGCGTGTAGATGAAGTCCTTGAGGTTCAGCGCATCGCCCGTGTCGCTGACGTGCTCCGCCGACACGGTCGTCCCGCGGATCACGAACAGGTCGACCCCCGCCCGCGTCACGACCGGAGCGAGCTCGGTCACGCGGTTGGGCGACAGCGCGCCGGCGACGACCACTCCCGCGGACCGGATGACCGCCACCCGCTCGGCGATCAGGTCCGGCTGCACGGGGACGGCGTAGAGCTGCTGCATCCGGGCGATCGCCCGGTCGGCCGGCAGCTCCCCGATCTCCGCGAGGGCGGCGGCGGGGTCCTCGTGACGGGTCCACAGCCCCTCCAGGTTGAGCACCCCCAGGCCGCCGAGCTCGACCCATCCGGATCGCCGTCTGTGGGGAGATGATCGAGTCCATGGGTGCGCCGAGGATCGGGTTGTCGAACCGGTAGGCGTCGATCTGCCATGCCGTGCTGACCAGCTCCGGAGCCCGCGTGCGCCGGCTGGGGGCGATGGCGATGTCGTCGAAGGACAGGGCGGCCCGGCCCCGCTTGCCCAGGCCGATCTCGATGTCGCTCATGTGCGCCTCCTCGACCGAGCCATCAGCGTCCCTGGTAGTTGGGCGCCTCGACGGTCATCTGGATGTCGTGCGGATGGGACTCCTTGAGCCCCGCCGGTGTGATCCGGACGAAGCGCCCGCGCGAGCGCAGCTCGTCGATGGTGCGCGCGCCCACGTAGAACATCGACTGGTGCAGGCCCCCGACCAGCTGATGGGCCACGGCCGACAGCGGCCCGCGGAAGGGCACCTGCCCCTCGATGCCCTCGGCGATGATCTTCTCGTCCGTGTCGACGTCGGCCTGGAAGTAGCGGTCCTTGGAGTACGAGACCCGTCCGCGCGATGCCATCGCACCCAGCGAGCCCATGCCGCGGTAGTGCTTGTACTGCTTGCCGTTGACGAACACGAGGTCGCCGGGGCTCTCCTCGCAGCCCGCCAGGAGCGACCCGAGCATCACGGTCTCCGCGCCGGCCACGAGCGCCTTGGCGATGTCCCCGGAGTACTGCAGCCCGCCGTCCCCGATGACCGGCACGCCTGCCGGCCCGCACACCCGCGCGGCCTCCCAGATCGCCGTGACCTGGGGGACTCCGACCCCCGCCACGACCCGGGTCGTGCAGATCGAGCCGGGGCCCACGCCGACCTTGACGGCGTCGGCACCGGCCTCGACCAGCGCCCTGGCGCCGGACTTCGTGGCGACGTTGCCGCCGATGACCTGCACGTGCGCGGTGGCCGGGTCGGCCTTGAGCCGTGCGACCATGTCGAGCAGGAGCCGCGCCTGGCCGTTGGCGGTGTCCGCGACGAGCACGTCGACGCCGGCCTCGGCGAGGGTGGTCGCCCGCTCCCAGGCGTCGCCGTGGAAGCCGATCGCGGCCCCGACCCGCAGCCTGCCCTCGGGGTCCTTGGTCGCCGTCGGGTACTTCTCGGTCTTGACGAAGTCCTTGACGGTGATGAGGCCGGTGAGTCGGCCGGCGGCGTCCACGAGCGGGAGCTTCTCGATCCGGTGCTTGGCCAGCAGGGCAGCGGCGTCCTCCCGACGGATGCCCTCCGGGCCGGTCACGAGGGGCATCGGCGTCATGACGTCCCGGACCAGCGTCGAGGCGAACCGCTCGGCCGGCAGGAAGAGGATGTCGCGGTTGGTGACGATGCCCAGAAGGGTCCGCTCGGCGTCCACCACGGGCAGGCCCGACACCCGGTAGCGGCCGCACAGGTCGTCCAGGTCGGCGACGGTGGCGTTCGGGCTGACCGTGACCGGGTCGAGGATCATCCCGGACTCGCTGCGCTTCACGATGTCGACCTCGGCGGCCTGGTCGGCGATCGAGAGGTTGCGGTGCAGCACCCCGATCCCTCCCTGGCGGGCCATGGCGATCGCCATCCGGGACTCCGTGACGGTGTCCATGGCCGCCGAGACCAGCGGCACGGCCAGGGTGATCTCGCGGGTCAGCCGGGTGCTGGTGTCGACCTCGGAGGGAACGACGTCGCTGTGGTCGGGCAGGAGCAGGACGTCGTCGTACGTCAGTCCCGTGTACCCGAACATCTCCTCGGCTGCGGCGCGGTCGGTTGCCTCCGTCACGTGTGCCCCTCTCCCACTGGGGCACAAGGATATGGCCGGTGGGTCCCGGCCCGCGCCAGCTGGCGTGAAGGGCCAGCAGGCCAGGGGCATTCACGCGCAACGGCGAGGACTTCGCGGGCCTCGAAGAGCTCGTCCACGTCGTCAGAATCTGAGCCGACCTGCCCGAGTGTCCAGCCCGTCAGTCGACCATGGCAACGGTGAGCAGGATGGCGGAGTCCTCGAGCGCCTCCACCCAGTGGCGCGCGGCCGGGATCACGATCAGGTCCCCCGTCCGGCCCTCCCAAGCCACCTCCCCGGATCCCACCCGGACGCGGCCCGACACGACGTACAACGTGGCCTCCCCCGGACTCTCGTGCTCGGCCATGGAGGTGCCGGCCGTCAACGCGATCAGCGTCTGGCGCAGGACCCGCTCATGGCCGCCGTAGACGGTCTCGGCGCTGCGGCCGCTGGATCGGGACGCGGCCTTCAGGAGGTGCTCCCGCGCGACCGCATCCAAGGAGAGCTTGTTCATCTGGAGGCTCCTGTTCACCGGCCTGCCGACGGATGGAGCGCCCGTGGAGGTCGGACCTGATCCGATCGGTACTCATCGGACCCTACCCCGTGGAGAGGCGATGCCAGGGGCTCAGGCGGCGATCCGCCTTGCACGTCAAGAAGGTGCAAAGGCTTTGCAAGGGTCCTCCACGGCACCTCCCCCTGCCGGGCCCACGCGCGGGAACATGCGCAAAGGCTCCTGTGTTGTCTCAGATACAGGAGGTTGAAGCATCATCGGATCAGTTCGGCAGCAGCACTGGCAGGGGATGCGCACACGTTTCAAGGATGGGGTGACCACGACGTGAGAGGACCAGCCATGGCGGATGTCTCCAGGCTCCCGGGACCCAACGCGGACTTCTGGGAGTGGCAGATGCACGCGGCCTGTCGTGGGGTCGACTCCGAGATGTTCTTCCACCCCGAGGGCGAGCGGGGCGGCGCCAAAGAGGCCCGCGAGCGTCGGGCCAAAGCCTTGTGCGCCACCTGTCCGGTCCTCATGCAGTGCCGCGCGCATGCCCTGCGGGTACGTGAGCCGTTCGGGGTCTGGGGCGGGCTGACCGAGTCGGAGCGGGCGTTGATCCACGCGCAGGTCGGGTCCGGGGGGCAGGCAGCCACCGCCTGACCCGGCGCAGTGTCTGAAGCCGCCCAGGTGCGGAGGCCAGGCCAGGTTCGGGAGGCCGGCTCCCAGGTACGGAGGCCGGTCCATGGGGAACCCAGAGGCCGAGACGAACGCCACGGATGGATCGGCCCCGTCCCCCACCTCGCGGGTGTGGGGACGGGGCCGATGTCCTGTGTCCTCCGGGCCAGATGACCTGGGCGAGACCCGGGTCAGTGCGTGTGACCACCCGGCCCGTGGCTGTGCCCATGTCCATTTCCGTGGACGTGGTCGTCCTCGGGCTCGGCGGGCTTCTCCACGACCAGGACGTCGGTCGTCAGCAGCATGCCCGCGATGGACACCGCGTTCTCCAGCGCGGATCGGGTCACCTTCACCGGGTCGATGATGCCCGGCGGAGACGAGCTCCACGTACTCGCCGGTGGCCGCGTTCAGGCCCATGCCGGCGCCCAGCTCGCGGACCTTCGAGACCACCACGTAGCCCTGCTCGCCGGCGTTCTCGGCGATCCAGCGCAGCGGCTCGTCGAGTGCCTTGCGCACGACGTTCACTCCGGTCAGCTCGTCGCCGGTGCGTCCCAGCCCGCCGGAGAGCGCCGCGGCCGCGTGCACCAGGGCGGCGCCGCCGCCTGCGACGATGCCCTCCTCGATCGCCGCACGGGTCGCGGACACGGCATCCTCGATGCGGTGCTTCTTCTCCTTGAGCTCCACCTCGGTGTGCGCGCCCACCTTGATCACCGACACCCCGCCGGCGAGCTTGGCGAGCCGCTCCTGGAGCTTCTCACGGTCCCAGTCCGAGTCGGACTCGTCGATCTCGCGCCGGATCTGCGCGACCCGGTCGGCAACCGCCGCCGACTCACCGCCCCCGTCGACGATCGTCGTGTCGTCCTTGGTGATGACCACGCGGCGCGCGGAGCCCAGGACCTCCAGTCCGCACCTGGTCGAGCTTGAGCCCGACCTCCGCGGAGACGACCTGGCGCGCCCGTGAGGGTCGCGATGTCGGCCAGGATCGCCTTGCGCCGGTCGCCGAAGGCCGGGGCCTTCACGGCGGCCGAGTTGAACGTGCCGCGGATCTTGTTCACGACCAGCGTGCTCAGTGCCTCACCCTCGACATCCTCGGCGATGATCAGCAGCGGCTTTCCGGCCGCCATGACCTTCTCGAGCAGCGGCAGGATCTCGGCGATCGCCGCGACCTTGCCCTGGACGAGCAGGATCAGCGCGTCCTCCAGGACCGCCTCCATGCGCTCGGGGTCGGAGACGAAGTACGGCGACAGGTAGCCCTTGTCGAACTGCATGCCCTCGGTGAACTCCATCTCCAGCGAGGTGGTCGAGGACTCCTCGACCGAGATGACGCCGTCCTTGCCGACGCGGTCGAAGGCGTCGGCGATGAGCCCGCCGATCTCGGCGTCCTGGGAGGAGACCGTGGCCACCTGGGCGATCTCGTCGCGACCCTCGACCTCGCGTGCCATCTCGGCCAGCGCCTCGGTCACGGCATCGACCGCCGCGGACATCCCGCGCTTGACCAGGACCGGCGCGGCGCCGGCGGTCACCACCTTGAGGCCCTCCCTGACCAGCGCCTGGGCCAGGACCGTGGCAGTCGTGGTTCCGTCGCCGGCGATGTCGTTGGTCTTGGTGGCGACCTCCTTGGCCAGCTGCGCCCCGAGGTTCTCGTACGGGTCCTCGAGCTCGATCTCGCGGGCGATCGTCACGCCGTCGTTGGTGATCGTCGGCGCTCCCCACTTCTTGTCGATGACGACGTTGCGTCCCTTGGGGCCGAGGGTGACCTTCACGGCGTCCGCCAGGGCGTTGACGCCGCGCTCGAGGTTGCGCCGGGCGCCCTCGTCGAAGTCCAGGATCTTTGCCATGTGCTTGTGCTTCTTCCCTGAGGTGCGAATGGTCTGTGCTTGATGCGTCGAGCCCCGGCCCCGACGTTGGCGGAACCGGGGCTCGACGAGTGCGGATCGGCTACTTCTCGACCACCGCGAGGACATCACGGGCCGACAGGAGCAGGTACTCCTCGCCGTTGTACTTGATCTCGGTGCCGCCGTACTTCGAGTAGATGACGACGTCATCGACCTTCACGTCGAGCGGGATCCGCTTGTCGCCGTCCTCGTCGAAGCGGCCCGGGCCCACGGCCAGGACCTTGCCCTCCTGGGGCTTCTCCTTGGCGGTGTCCGGGATGACGAGGCCGGACGCAGTGGTCTGCTCGGCATCGAGGGGCTGAACGAGGATCCGATCCTCCAGTGGCTTGATCTTGGCCACGATCTGACCTCCCTTTGGGGGATTCGTCGGTACGGGTGGGTGCAGCGGGCCGGTGCGCTCCGTCGTCGCGGGTGCCGGGACGACCTGCTCACTGCTGGCACTCAATGGACTCGAGTGCCAGACGGAACACTAACACCTACTGGCACTCGTCGCGCACGAGTGCCAGCCCCGGACGTAGGGCGGGGCGTGGCTGCGCGCTACCGTCCCGGCAGGTGCTGGGGGGCTCCTGGCCCCGACAATGGGCCGGTGCCCGGACCGACCCCCCTCACCCGAGACGCGGACACTCGCAGCGCTGCTCACCCCGGAGGGCCGTCAACTCGTCGAGGCGCTCACGCCGTACGACCCCGCCACCGCCCTGGCGCTCCTGGAACGGGCCAGGTCCGACCCGCGCTGGGCCGACCGCCCGGACGTGGTGTCCGCGGCGGCCACCCAGGCCAGGCTGCGCACGCGGGCCGCCGCTCGGTTCCCCGGCCCCACGCGCTGGTGGACCCCGGACGGCCTCGAGCAGGCGACCCGCCCCGTCGTGGCCGCCCGGCACGCCGGGCGGTTCGTGCGGGCCGGCATCGACGAGGTGGCCGACCTGGGGTGTGGAGCGGGCAGCGACGCGCTGGCCATGGCCGGGGCGGGCCTGGCCGTGACCGCCGTGGACCTCGATCCTTCGGCGCTGTGGGCACTGTCGGCCACCGCCGACGATCACGGCCTGCGGATCGCCACCTCGAACGGGGACGTCCGCACGATGGAGGCGCCCTGGAACCGGCGCGGGCAGGTCGGCATGCAGCGGTTCGGCTGCTTCGTGGACCCGGCGAGGCGCCGGGCCGGGGTCCGCACGCAGGCTCCCGAGGAGTGGTCGCCGCCCTTCTCGTGGGTCCGCTCGCTTGCCGACCGAGTCCCCGCGACGGGGGCCAAGGTGGCGCCGGGCATCGACCACGCGGCCCTGCCGAGCGGGGCGCAGACCGAGTGGACCAGCGTCGGGGGCGACCTGCTGGAGGCCTGCGTGTGGTGGGGGCCCCTGCGCGAGGGTCGGGCGACCCGCACCGCCACTGTCATGGCGACGCGGCCGTCCGGTGCGCCGGGCGGTTCGGCCAGCGGCGACGCTGGGAGGCGATCCGGAGCCCGACGTGGAGGCGGTGGACGACGCCGAGGAATACCCGTCCCAGCCGTCGGCCCGGTCGGCGCGTGGCTGGTGGAACCCGATCCGGCGGTCATCCGGTCCGGGCTGGTGTCCGTCCTCGCCGCGCGGATCGACGGGCACCTGCTCGACCCCCGCATCGCCTACATCGCGGTCGACCTCGCCGCCCCCGATCCGGGGATCCTCGGCAGCGCGTACGCGGTCCTCGCCGAGGTCCCCTTCGGCCGCAAGCCGATGCGGGCGTGGCTGCGGGCGCGCGGGTACGGCGACGTGGTGGTCAAGAAGCGCGGCATCAACGTCGTCCCCGAGCAGCTGCGCGCGGCCCTCCGCCTCGGCGGCGGTGGCCCCACGGCCACCCTGATCCTCACCCGCACGGACGCGGGGCCGCTGGCCCTCCTGGTCGAGCGGTGTCCCGCCCCGCAACAGGCTGAGTCAGGAGCACTCGGCGACCAACGGCGCCACGGCCTCGGCGAGCTCGGTGACGGTCGCCTGTGAGCGAACGAGGACCGAGACGATCTGCTGGGCGGACTGCCGATCGGCTGTCCCCTCGCCGGCCGCCAGGAGGTCCGCCAGCTCAGCCGCGCGGGCCCGCACGGCCACCTGATCGCCGACGGAGGAGAGGTCCAGCGCCCCGGTGAGCTCGTTGACCGCGGCACACACCTGCTCCCTCGTGGCGGCCGTGGCGGGCCGCGACCCCTGGGTGGTCACGAGCAGGACCGCGCCCGCCGCGGCCACCGTGGCCAGGCCAGCAGCGAGGTCCGACCGCTTCAACGGGAGGAGCTCCCGTTACCGGGTTCGACTGCCAGGAAGCCGTCCTCGACCGCTGCGCGGCGCATGTCGGACTTCGTGCGCACCACGCGATGCGCGGCGGCGTACTTGGCGCGCACGCGATCCAGGTACTCCTTGGCCGTCGCCGGGCTGACGTTCATCCTGCGCGCGACCGACTCCAGCTTCAGCCCCGAGGCGTACAACCGCAGCGCCGAGAGCTCCTGGATGCTCAGATTGGGCACGTCCTGCGGGGACTCGGCCAGGACCGCGGCCATCTCGGGAGTGAGGAATCCCTCTCCCGAGGCGACCGAGCGGATGGCTCCGAGGAGGTCGGCGGGATCCTCGCGCTTGGACATGTAGCCCAACGCACCGGCCGCCATCCCCTGGCGCACGATGCGCGGGCTGCCCATCGCGCTGACGATCAGGACCCCGCACCCCGCGCCCCTGAAGCTGGTCACGAGCTGTGGCAGCGCCGGGGCGTCGACGCCCAGGTCGAGGTCGAGAAGCACCACGTCGCTGTCGGGGGCGGCGCCCAGCGCAGCCTCGATGTCGGCTCCGGCGTAGGCGACCTCGATGCCGTCGCCCCGCACCTGGAGCCACGACATCAGCGCCTGGTGGAACAGGGCGTGGTCGTCCAGGATGATCACGCGGATCACGCCATCCATGGGCCGAATCTAGCGGGAACGGCCGATCTGATGCTGGCACCGCGACCGCTCCCTCCCATGCCCATTCGACCGTGAGGCCCTCCTCGCCGACCTCGTGCCAGGCCGATCCAGGCGTCTCCCGGACGCGGTCGATGAGTGCCTCGGGCAGCTTGGCAGGCCCGCCCTCCGCGGTGACCATGAACGTCTGGTCCGGGTCCGACCAGGCCGCGAGGGTGACCCGCGACCCGGCGGCGAACTGGCAGACCGCGTCGATGACCCCGCCGACCTCGCCGACGGTCGCAGCCGGGGGGTCGCAGTTCTCGAAGGAGCCCCGGACGCGGATCGAGCACCCGGCGGCGTGCAGGAGTCGCAGCCAGATCCTGGTCGGCCTGCGAAGGGTCATCGGTGCCCGCCCCACCGTGAGCAGGGCGCGCAGGAACTCGGCGTGTGCCGCGCACTTGGCCCGCACCTGCGCGTCCGTGGGGTCCGCCCGCCCCTCGGCGATGTCCTGCAGCAGCTCCTGGACCCAGGCGAGCGTGTCCGCGACCCAGAGCTCCTCCTCCGCGCGCACGGCCAGCTCCCTGCTCGTCCGGATCTGGGCGGCGACGGCCTCATCCCGGGCACCTGCCAGCTCCGCGCTCACACGGTCGATCCGCCGCACGAACAGCCATGACGCCGCCAGGGCAGCGATCACGTAGACCCCCGCCGAGGCCGTGGCCGGCCCACACAGGAGCCAGCGGTCGTTCCACGCGAGGGAGGCCATCGCATGGGCGACTCCGACGGTCGCCACGATGGCCGCGAGCACCCCCGGACGTGGTGCCAGCAGCAGGAGGATCGCCATCATGGGAGCCCGCGCGTCGATCATGACCCCCTCGCCGAGCAGGGAGGAGCAGTACGGATCGGCCAGCAGCGCCGCAGCGCTGACCGCCACGTACGTCGCGCAGGCGGCGATCACGTGCATCGCTCCCAGCCTGCGCCCCTCCCGGGCGTCCCCCAGGAGCACCGCCCCGATCAGGACGGGGGCGAACGCGGCCGCGAGTGCCAGCCCGGGGTGCGCGTAGGCCGACCAGCCGAGCACGACCAGGGCGGCGGCTCCACCGGCCAGGAAGGTCGCCATCATGAGGACGACCCCCGCCATGCGCAGGAGCAGGTCCGAGCCCGGTTGTTGCTTCGCGGCGGAGGCGGGGTGCCATTCCAGCAGCACCACGGTCCCGCGATCGTTCGCGCCCGGGCCGATGCGCGCCTGGCCGCCAACCGCACCCATCCGCTCCCGGATCGAGCGCGAGACCCCGAACCCGTCGGAGGTGGCACCCGAGCCGACGCCGTCGTCGGCCACGAAGACCTGCACGCCATCGGAGTCCTGGCTGACGAGAACGGTCGCGTGGGTGACGTGCGCATGCTTGGCGACGTTGGTGAGCGCCTCGGCCCCGGCTCGGGCCATCGCAGCGAGGACCGGCTGCGGCACGTCCGCCGCGGCTGGCGTGCCTGTGGTCGCCGGGTCGGCTGGCCGGCCGCCCACGAGCGTGGGCTCGACGACCAGGCCGAGCCGACGGCCGTGCGCCTCGAGCCCGGCGAGCACCTCCGAGAGGCTGTGGATCACCGCCTCGGAACGCCAGGACGCCAGCCGAAACACGTCCGATCGGCAGCGCTCCACGACGGCTGCCGGGTCGAGGTGGTCGCCGTGCGAGGCGATGGTCTCCAGCGTGTTCAGCGCTGTGTCGTGCAGCGAGCGCTCCACCTCGGCGGCGACCTGCGCGGCCGCCCGCACTCCCTGCTCGCGCACCAGTGCCTCGTCGCGCTCGTCCAGCGAGCGCTGCAGCGTCTGCGCTGTGCGGCCCAGCGCGCCGAGGGCCAGAGCGGCGCAGAAGCCGGCGGCGAGGACTGCGATGGCAGGTATCGACTCCGCCAGAGGGCTCGTGAGCAGATGCTCGCCCTGGGGCTCGCCGCTGAGGGGCGCGATCATCATCGCGGCGGCGAGCACCACTCCCGAGATCCCCCCGACCAGGGGACCGCGCCAGACCGTCAAGGAGGCCACGAGCAGGCCGGCGGCCGTGGTCTCCGCGGACCAGACACCGACCATCCCCATGCTGGTGCGCAGGAACACGAGGCTGATCAGGCAGCCCGCGCTCGTGACCACGACGAGCCACCCGGGAGGCGGGGACTGGGCTCCTTCGGGGCCCTCCACCCGAAGGACTCCCATGACCAGGCAGAAGGTCCCCCAGACCAGGCACACCAGGGCCGACGCCAGTCCCGCCGCGATCTCCCCCTCGGGTGGCCGCAGGACGGAGGTGACCGCCTGGCCGAGGAGCAGCAGGATGACCATCCAGTAGACCAGGAACGTCACACCGTCGGAGGCGACGGAGGCGACGCTGCGCTGCGGTGGGATCGGGACCGGGGGGATCGGAACGGGAGGCCCCGCCGGTGTCTGGATCTCGGTCACAGTCGCACCACGTCCACAGGCAGGGAGGAGTCGGCCGACAGGTCCAACGCCGACGCCGGCAGGCCACGGAGCACGACCTGGGCACCCAGGGCGGCCACCATCGCCCCGTTGTCGGTGCACAGCCGGGGGCTCGGAGCGCGCAGCCGGATTCCCGCGGACTCGCAGCGCGCGGACGCCAGCGCCCGCAGCCGCGAGTTCGCGGCGACGCCACCGCCGATCTGCAGGTCGGTGACCCCGTGCTCCCGGCAGGCATCGATCGCCTTGCGGGTCAGCACGTCGACGACCGCCTCCTGGAACGCCGCGGCGACGTCGGCCACCGGCACGGCCTCGCCCGCGGCCTCCTTGGCCTCGACCCAGCGGGCGACCGCGGTCTTGAGGCCGGAGAACGAGAAGTCGAAGCGATGGCGCTCGACGTCCCTGCCGGAGGTCAGCCCGCGCGGGAAGGCGACGAGGTCCCGGTCTCCACCGGCCGCGACACGGTCGATGTGCGGTCCGCCCGGGAATGGCAGGCCGAGCACCCGCGCCACCTTGTCGAACGCCTCCCCGGCCGCGTCGTCGATGGTCGAGCCCAGCGGCCGCACGTCCCCTGTCACGTCGGCCACCAGGAGCAGGGAGGAGTGCCCCCCGAGACGAGCAGGGCCATCGTCGGCTCGGCCAGCGGCCCATGCTCCAGGACGTCGACCGCCACGTGGGCGGCGAGATGGTTCACGCCGTGCAGGGGTACGCCCAGGGCGATCGAGAGCGCCTTGGCCGCGGCGACTCCCACGAGCAGTGCCCCGGCCAGGCCCGGGCCCGCGGTGACGGCCACCGCGTCGATCTCGGCCAGGCGCACCCCCGCACGCCGGCAGGCTGTCTCGAGCGTGGGGACCATCGCCTCGAGGTGAGCCCGGCTGGCCACCTCCGGGACGACCCCGCCGAACCGCGCGTGCTCCTCGACGCTGGAGGCGACGACGTCCGAGAGCAGGGTGGTCCCCCGGACGATGCCCACACCGGTCTCGTCGCAGGACGTCTCGATGCCCAGCACCAGCGGCTCGTCGGCGCTCACGTGCTCGTCCCCCCGGGAGGCTCGCCCGGCTCGCGCGCGTCGGGTGGCGGGAGCCGCGCGGACATCAGCAGGGCATCGCGGCCCCGGCCGTAGTAGTCCCGGCGGCGACCGTCCGCCGTGAAGCCGAGCCCCCCGTAGAGTGCCAGCGCCGCGGCGTTGTCGGCCCGCACCTCCAGCTGCACGACCGAGACCCCCAGCGACCGGGCCCGGTCGAAGAGCGCCGACACGAGCGCCTGGCCGATGCCCCGGCCCTGCTCCGCCCGGGCCACGGCCACGGTCTGGATGTCGGCCTCGGGCACCACCACGAAGATGCCCGCGTACCCGACGACCTGCGAGCCGCGCCTGGCCACCACGTACCACCGGGACTCCGGGACGCGGGCCAGCTCGGACCAGAACTGGCCGGCGGTCCACGGGTCCTCGGCGAACAGGGAGCGCTCGACGGCCTGGACCTCCTCGAGGTCCCACCAGCGCATGCGGTCGACGACGAGCGGCTCGACCGCGGCGCCCGGCAGGTGCCCGGACCGCAGGGCGGTCATGCGGGGGTCACCCGCTTGCGCGCGACGCTGACCGTCGCGTCCGGCCGGCGCAGGTACATCGGGGTCACGTCGGCAGGCGTCCCGGTGCGGATCAGCAGTGCGGCGATCCGGGCGAGGGCTGCGGGGTCCGGATGCAGGGGCCCGCGGTGCGCCGGGAGCTCCTCGGCGTAGGCCCGGGCACCCGCGCCGACGGCCGGGAGGCTGCGATCGGGGATTCCGGCCGCCGGGCCGACGCTCGGGCCCTCGACCCGGATGCCGCCGGCGTCGTAGCGGGCCCAGTACACCTCCCGGCGGCGCGCGTCGGTCGCCACGAGGAACGGCCCCCGGACACCCTCGGCGATCGCCTGCGCCGCCAGCACGTCGAGGGAGCACGCCCCGTGCACGGGGAGGCCGAGGGCCCAGCCCATCACCGCGGCGTGGACCAGGCCTACCCGCAGCCCTGTGAACGGGCCCGGGCCGCGCCCGACCGCGATGGCTCCCAGGTCCCCGGGTCCGGCCCCTGCCAGGTCCATGGCCCGCGCGACCACAGGGGCCAGCTGCTCGCCATGCGCCAGCGGGCCGAGGAACTCGGCACGTCCCAGGACCACGTCGCGCGCCGCATCGAGCACGGCCGCGCCGACCGCCGGCGTCGCGGTGTCCAGGGCGAGGATGAGCACGGGATCAACCTACTGCGAGGCGAGGGCCTGTCTGAGGGGTCCGCTGGGAGCGAGCTATTCCCGTGGGAGGTGGTCGCAAAGAGGAGCAGGCCGGCTGCCAAACGAGGGAGACGCACCTGCAGGGTGCGTCGACTGACGAGCCGTGATCCGGACTGGGCCCGCTGGGTGACGACACCGCGAGCGCCCTCACGGCGGACGCGCAGCCCAGCAGCCGATCCATCAGACAGGCCCTAGGAGGAGCCCTGCCCAGCGCGGACCGACCCCCCGGACGCGCACGGTGCGCGCACCCCCGGCGGGTCCCCCGGGCCGAGCGGCGAGCCGACGTCGCGCCGGATCAGGACCTCCAGCCGGTGGGGGGCCAGACCCTCGACCTTGCCCGCGCCCCACTCGACGACGGTGACTGCCCGCTCGAGGTCAGCCTCGAGGTCGAGGTCCTCGACCTCGACGGCGCCGCCCAGCCGATAGGCGTCGACGTGCACCAGCCAGGGAGCCGGCTCGGCGCCCGCCTCGGGGGTCGGCAGCATCAGCGGGGGGTGGCTGCGGGCGATCACGAACGTCGGACTCGTGACCTGCCCCCGGACGGACAGTGCCGTTCCGATCCCCTGGGTGAAGGTCGTCTTGCCCGCCCCGAGGGGCCCGTCGAGGATCAGCACGTCGCCGGCGCGGAGCAGGGCGGCCACCTCCGCCCCGCGTTCCCGCATCTGCTCCGCGGAGTCGGCGGGGGCGCACCAGGCCTGGCCGTCGTGGACCCACCCGGTCACCGACGACCACCGGTCACCGACGACTCAGGGACAACGACGACCCCGGTCACCGGCGGCGCCCGGCGGTCGGGGCCCTCCCCGGTCCGGGACCATCCGGCGGGCGGGCCTCGTCGGCCAGGTCCTGGCGCACCCGGGCGACGAGAAGTCGCAGCTGGTGGTTCACCTGCGGGTAGTGCTCGAGGATCATCATGTGCCCCGAGTCGGGCATGATCTCCAGCTCCGAGCGGGGCAGTCGACGCGCCATGTCCAGCGAGTGCCCCGCCGGGGTCATCCGGTCCTCCTGGCCGACCATCACCAGGGAAGGGACGCCAGCCAGTGTCTGCAGCGCCTCCTGGCGCTGGTGCTGCTGGATGGTCGGCAGGAACTCCGCGACCACGTCGATGGACGTCTCGCCGAGCATGCGGTGGGTGAAGTCGGCGACGGCCGGGGAGGCCGAGGACCCGAAGGAGTACAGCCGCGTGAACAGCAGGCTCAGGTCGTTGACTCGCGAGCGTCCCATCTCCACGAGGTCGGCGTTGCGGACCAGGAGCGCCGCGGTGACCGGGAGCATCCGGTGCAGGGGCTTCGCGGCGACGGCGGGCAGGCCGAGGGACACGTCGCGCAGCCCCCCGGGGGACGTCGACAGCAGCGCGACCCCGCGGATGCGGGAGCCGAACAGCTCCGGGTGGTCGAGGGCCAGCTGCATGATCGTCATGCCGCCCATGGAGTGCCCCACGAGGACGACGGGTCCGTCGGGCACGACCTTGTCCAGGACCGTCAGGAGGTCGACGCCGAGCTGCTCGATGGTGTTGGTCTCCGCGACCGACCGACCGGAGCGGCCGTGGCTGCGCTGGTCCCAGAAGACCAGGTCGCCGATCGCCCGCAGGTCCCGGCGCTGGTAGTGCCAGCAGTCCTGGTTCAGCGCGTACCCGTGGCAGAAGACCACGGTGATCCGCTCGGGGTTCGCCCGGGTGCAGGGCTCGAGCTCGACGTGGAGGACGATCCCGTCGGGGTCGGTGACCACCACCGGGTTCCCGCGCAGCTTCCCGAACGGCTCGTCGCCCTCCCGGTCGGCGCGGCCGGCCTTGGCCACCACTGCCCGCTCGGCGACCACGCCTGCGGCGGCACCGACGGCCAGCAGTCCGACGGCGACGCCGACGGCCCGGGCGGTGCCCGCGAGGCCCGGCGGGCTCACCCCGCCACCCCCCGCGTCGTCCGCGCGATCCGCGGGCCCAGCCGGGTGACGATCTCGTAGCCGATGGTCCCTGCCGCGACCGCCCAGTCCTCGGCCGTCGGCTCGCCGCGCAGCGAGCTGCCGAAGAGCACGACCTCGGCGCCGGCCTCGGCCGGGTCGTCGCCCAGGTCGAGGACGAACTGGTCCATGCACACCCGGCCGGCGATCGTGCGCACGCGGCCGGCGGCCAGGACGGGACCGCGCCCGCCCGCCGCCCGCGGGATCCCGTCGGCGTAGCCCAGGGGCACGAGCCCCAGGGTGGTCGGCCGGCCGGTGACGTACTCGTGGCCGTAGGAGACGCCCTGACCCGCGCCGACCCGCTTGACGGCAGCCAGGCGCGCCCGCAGCGTCATCGCGGGGGCCAGCCCGTACTCCTCCGGGGGTCCCAGCTCACCGCCGGGCGAGACGCCGTAGACCGCGATCCCGGGGCGCACCAGGTCGTAGTGGGCCTGTGGCGCGACCAGGGTGGCCGCGGAGTTCGCGATGTGGCGCACCTGGGGGGTCAGGCCGGCGGCTGCCACGACCTCCAGCGCCGCGTCGAAGGCCACCAGCTGTTCGGCGTTCGTGGCACTGCTGGGCGCGTCGGCCACGGCGAAGTGCGACCAGACGCCGGTCACCACCAGCGTCCCGCGTCTGCTGCAGCGACGCCGCCCGCGCCACCAGCTCGGGCCAGTCGTCGGCGGTCGCCCCGTTGCGCCCCAGGCCCGTGTCCACCTTGAGCTGGACCCGGGCGCGCACGCCCGTGGCATGCGAGGCGGCCGTCAGAGCGTCGAGCTGCCAGAGCGAGCTGGCGGTGACGTGGACCTCGTCGCGGACGCAGGCGACCAGGTCCTCGTCGCCCGGGCACCACAGCCAGGCCAGCAGGGGGGCGTTGATCCCGTGCTGGCGCAGCTCGGCGGCCTCGCTCAGCAGGGCCGTGCCCAACCAGTCCGCACCGCCTGCGATCGCGGCCCGGGCGCACTGGACCAGTCCGTGTCCGTACCCGTCGGCCTTCACCACGGCCAGGAGCGCGGCCGAGGGCGCATGGCCGCGAAGCACCTCGACATTGGCCGAGATCGCATCGAGATCGACCTCGCACACGGCGCGCGCAACCACGGGCCCATCCTGCCGCACGGGGCGGCCCCGTGCGTGTCAGATCCCCGACGGTGCGGCGGCGGCGTGCGCTCGGCGCAGGTGCGCCAGGACCTCGACGGCCGTCACCGGACCGCCCTGCGCCGCGGCGAGGCGCCCGGCGAGCCCGTGCAGGCCGACGGCCCGGGCGGCCACGAGGGCCGCGCCTTCGGGGTCGAGCGCGCCGGCCCGTGCCGACCCGGCGAGAAGGCCGGCGAGCAGACCGGCCAGCACGTCTCCGGAGCCCGCGGTCGCCAGGGACGCGTCCCCGAACGTGTCGACGTACGCGCTCCCCGGGGCGGCGATCACCGTGCCGGCACCCTTGAGCACCACCACCGCACCCGTCTCGCGCGCGGCGCGGCGAGCTGCGACCAGTGGTCCGCCGGAGACATCGAAGCCCATCCGGGCGAACTCCCCGGCATGCGGTGTCAGGACGCTGACCCATCCGGCGGCCGACCGGTCGGCGAGCGCGCGTCGACCCTCCGGACCGGCCACGATCGCAAGGGCCGAGGCGTCCAGGACCAGGGGCGCGGGGTCGGCCATGGCCACCAGGACGCTTTCCACCGCGTCGCGACCGTCGCCGATCCCGGGGCCGATGCACCGCGCGTCCACGGCCCGGTCGGGGGCGAGGACGACATCGGGGTACTCGGGCGACCACCATCGCCGAGACCTGGTCGAGCCCGGCGGGCCGGACCTGACCGGCCGGGTGCGGGTTCGGGTCGACGTCCCGGCCCGGGGTCGGCCTGCCCCGACCCGGCCAGCGCGCCGATGGTCGTGAAGGCCACCATCCCGGCCCCCGCGAGCCGGGCCCCGCCGACCGCGAGGAGTGCCGCCCCCGGGTACCGGTCGCTGCCGGCGGTGACGCCGACCACGCCGCGGGAGTACTTGTGCGCATCGGGCGCCGGAGGGGCCACGTGCAGGTCCGTCAGCGACAGCGCCCACGCCGTCGCCTCCAGGTCACCGGGCCGCAGCCCGATGTCCACGACCGTGACCGAGCCCGCGAGCAGGCGTGCGGGGGCGACCACGTGAGCGGGCTTGAGAGCTCCGAAGCAGACCGTGACGTCGGCCTTGAGCGCGACGCCGGCGACCTCCCCGGTGTCGGTGTCGACGCCGCTGGGCACGTCGACCGCTACGACCGGCACGCCGGCCGACGAGGACCGCCCGAGCGACCCCCGCCATCGGCTCGCGCAGGCCGCCGACCCCACCGATCCCCACGATGGCGTCGAGCACCAGGTCGGCCCCCGCGATCAGCGCGGGGACACCGGGATCGTCCCAGGCCACGACGATCGCGCCGCTGCCCCTGGCAGCCGCCAGCCCGGCGGGGTGGAGGCGCTGCGGGTCGCCGACGGCGATGGTCGCGATGCCCCTGGCGGCCAGGACGGACAGCGCCCACAGGGCGTCCCCGCCGTTGTTGCCGGACCCGACCAGCGCGAGCACCCGCGCTCCGCGAACGCCCGGGCGGCGGGTCCGCAGCAGCTCCAGGCAGGCACCGGCCAGCGCGTGCGACGCTCGCTGCATCAGCGCCGGCTCGGGCACGCCGGCCGCGGCCTCCGCCTCGCGGACGGCGGCCGCCGTGCAGATCGCGCGCAACCGAGCTACTCCACCGTCACGGACTTGGCGAGGTTGCGGGGCTGGTCGACGTCGTGGCCCTTGGCGGTGGCCAGCTCACAGGCGAACACCTGCAGCGGCACGGTGGAGACCAGGGGCTGCATCAGGGTCGGGCAGGCCGGGATCCGGATGATGTGGTCGGCGTACGGCGTGACCACGTCGTCGCCCTCCTCGGCGATGACGATCGTCACCGCGCCACGGGCCCGGACCTCCTGGATGTTGGAGATGATCTTCTCGTGCACCACGCCGCGGCCGTGCGGCGAGGGAACCACGACGATCACGGGCACGCCCTCCTCGATCAGGGCGATCGGGCCGTGCTTGAGCTCGCCCGCGGCGAACCCCTCCGCGTGCATGTAGGCGAGCTCCTTGAGCTTCAGCGCGCCCTCGAGGGCGACCGGGATAGCCGACGTGCCGACCGATGAACAGCACCGAGCGCGCGTCGGCGAACTTCCGGGCAAGGGCCCGGACACCTTCCACGGTGTCCAGCACCAGGTCGACCTTCTGCGGCATCGTGGCCAGCTGCCCGACGATCGCAGCGACCTCGTCGCCGAACTTGTTGCCGCGGACCTGTGCCAGGTACAGGGCCACGAGGAACACGGCGACGATCTGCGTGAGGAACGCCTTGGTGGAGGCGACCGCGACCTCCGGACCCGGCCTGCGTGTAGAGCACCGCATCGGACTCGCGCGGGATCGTCGAGCCGTTCGTGTTGCAGATCGCCAGCACCCGGGCACCCTGCTCGCGCGCGTGGCGCACGGCCATCAGGGTGTCCATGGTCTCCCCGGACTGGCTGATGGCGATGACCAGGATCCGGCGGGTCATGATGGGGTCGCGGTAGCGGAACTCGCTGGCCAGCTCGACCTCGGTCGGGATGCGGCACCAGTGCTCGATCGCGTACTTGGCCACCAGCCCGGCGTGGTAGGCGGTGCCGCAGGCGACGATGACGATCTTGTCGATCTCGCGCAGCTCAGCCAGGGGGAGCCGGATCTCGTCGAGGCGGAGCAGCCCGTCCGGGGCGATCCGGCCCAGGAGCG
Organism: uncultured Actinomycetes bacterium; assembly: GCA_963793175.1. GTDB lineage: Bacteria > Actinomycetota > Actinomycetes > S36-B12 > CAIYMF01 > Prado023. The sequence continues at coordinate 164,205 of CAWBYT010000005.1, read as the reverse complement.
TGTCCGCCACGGCCTTGGGCTGCTCGGCGATCTCCTTGAGCATGAACAGGTCGAAGCCGCCCTTCTCCGCCGCCGAGGCGTCCCAGGTGACGGTGAACGGGGTGACGTCCACCTGCTGCTCCGGCGAAGTCCGTGACGATGACCTTGTCGGCGGTCAGGTCGACCACCTGGTCCTGGCCGAGCTCGATGGCGTTGCGCGTGAAGGCGATGAAGGCCGAGACGTCGGAGGCCAGGAAGTTCTCCCCCTCGCCGATGCCGACCACCAGCGGGGAGTTCCGACGCGCGGCCACCAGCCGGCCGGGCTCGTCGGCACTCACCGCGACCAGGGTGAAGGCCCCGGACAGCCGCCGGCAGGCTGCGCGCATCGCGTCGGCGAGGTCCCCGGTGTCGGCCAGCGTGGACTCCAGCAGGTGGGCCACCACCTCGGTGTCGGTCTCCGAGGCCATGACGATGCCGCCCTCGGCGAGCTCGGCGGTGAGCTCGGCGAAGTTCTCGATGATGCCGTTGTGGATGACGGCCACCCGGCCGCCCGACGAGACGTGCGGGTGGGCGTTGATGTCGGTCGGCCCGCCGTGCGTCGCCCAGCGCGTGTGCCCGATGCCGGTCGTGGACGCGGCCATCGGATCGGTGCGCGAGCAGCGCCTGGAGGTTGGCCAGCTTGCCGGCCTTCTTGCGGACGTCGAGGGCGGAGTCCGCCACGACAGCCACACCCGCCGAGTCATAGCCCCGGTACTCCAGTCGCTTCAGCCCGGCGACCACGACGTCGACAGCCTCCTGATGGCCTGCATAGCCCACGATTCCGCACATACCGTACATAGTAGTCGGACTCTGGAGCGGTCCAGCACGCTTCGCCGACTCCCAGCGGCAGCGCCAGGGGCTATGACGACAGCGGGATCTCCCGGGCGACCACGCCAGCCAGTGCCTCGGCCGCCGACCTGGCCTCCGCATCGGTGGGCGCCTCGACCATCACCCGGACGACCGGCTCGGTGCCCGACGGGCGCAGCAGGACCCGCCCGGTGTCGCCGAGCCTGGCCTGGGCGGCCTCGACGGCGGCCGTGAGCCCCGGCAGCGGTGCCGACCGGCTGTCCGGTCCACGCCGCGAACGTTGATCAGGACCTGGGGCAGCTTGGTCATGGCCGAGGCCAGGTCGGCCAGCGACCTTCGCGTGTCGGCCATCCGGGCCAGCAGGTGCAGCGCCGTCAGCGTCCCGTCGCCGGTGGTGCCGTAGTCCAGCAGGACCACGTGCCCGCTCTGCTCCCCGCCCAGCGTGAAGCTGTTGGCCCGCATCGCCTCCAGGACGTACCGGTCACCCACGCCGGTCTCGACCGTGGTGATCCCCACGTCGCGCATCGCGAGCTTGAAGCCCAGGTTGCTCATCACCGTGGCGACGACCGTGTCCTGGGAGAGCTTTCCCTGGGCCTTCATGGCCAGGGCGAGGATCGCCATGATCTGGTCCCCGTCGACGTCATTGCCCTCGGCATCGACGGCCAGGCACCGGTCGGCGTCCCCGTCGTGCGCGATCCCGACGTCGTAGCCGTGCTCGACGACGGCCGCCCGGAGGTCGGCCATGTGCGTCGACCCGCAGCCCTCGTTGATGTTGTAGCCGTCCGGGCTGGAGTGGATGGCCAGGACCTCCGCGCCCATGCGCCGCAGCGCTCGCGGCGATGCTGCCGACGCCGCACCGTTGCCGGTGTCGACGACCACGCGCAGCCCGTTCAGGCGGTTGGGCGTGCACGACAGCAGGTGCTCGACGTACTCGCCCAGGGCGTCGTCGTAGCGCACGACCCGGCCGACATCCGCACCGATCGGGCGGGGCCAGCCCTCGTCGAGGCGGGCCTCGATCTGGGCCTCGACCTCGTCGGGCAGCTTGTGCCCGCCCCGGGCGAAGAACTTGATCCCGTTGTCGGGCATCGGGTTGTGCGAGGCGGAGATCATCACGCCGAGGTCCGCGCCCAGCTCGGCGGTCAGATGGGCCACGCCCGGGGTCGGCAGGACGCCGAGCACGAGGACGTCCATGCCGGCGCTGGCCAGACCGGCGACCGTGGCGGCCTCCAGGAACTCGCCGCTGGCGCGCGGATCGCGTCCGACGATCGCCCTGGGCCGGGCACCCGGACGCCCCGCGCGCAGCTCGCCGAGCTCACCCAGGACGTGCGCGGCCGCCCCCGCGAGGTCCAGGGCGAGATCGGCCGTCAGGTCCCGGTTCGCCAGCCCGCGAACACCATCCGTGCCGAACAGCCTTCCCACTGTGTGCCTCCCGTCAGGCTCCGCCACTCATCGCCTGCCGTCGCCACAGTGCCGCGGCGGCGCCCAGGCGCTCTTCTCGTGCGTCACGTGGCCGACTCAGGCCTGTCACGCAGGCCCGCTCAGCGCTTGGAGTACTGCGGTGCCTTGCGGGCCTTCTTGAGGCCGTACTTCTTGCGCTCCTTGATGCGGGCGTCGCGGGTCAGGAAGCCGGCCTTCTTGAGCGCGGGGCGGTTGGCCTCCTCGTCGATCTCGTTGAGGCAGCGGGCGATGCCCAGGCGCAGCGCGCCGGCCTGGCCCGTGACGCCGCCGCCGTCGATGCGCGCGATCACGTCGTAGGCGCCGTCGAGGTCGAGGGTGCGGAACGGCTCGTTGACGAGCTGCTGGTGGACCTTGTTCGGGAAGTAGTTCTCCAGCGTGCGCCCGTTGATCGTCCAGACGCCGGAGCCCGGCACGATCCGGACGCGGGCGACCGCCTCCTTGCGCCGGCCGGTGGCCTGGCCAGGAGCCGTCATGACAGGGCGCGGTGCCGCAGCGCCAGCGCTGGCAGGCGTCTCGGTGGAGTAGTCGCCCTCGATGACCTCATCGACGGCCTGCGTGGTCTCGGTGCTCACAGCCACGGGTTCCTTTCGTTTGACGGGATTCGCCGTGGCGCTTACTGCGCGACCTGGGAGATGGTGAACGGCACGGGCTGCTGGGCCGCGTGCGGGTGCTCGGGTCCGGCGTAGACCTTGAGCTTGGACGACTGCGCACGGCCGAGCTTGTTGTGCGGCAGCATGCCCTTGACGGCCTTCTCCACCGCCCGGCGCGGGTTGGTCTCGAGCAGGTCGCCGTACGAGGTGGCACGCAGGCCGCCCGGGTACCCCGAGTGCCGGTAGTCCATCTTCTGCTCGCGCTTGGCGCCCGAGAGGGCGACCTTCTCCGCGTTGATGATGATGACGAAGTCGCCGCCGTCGACGTGCGGGGCGAAGGTCGGCTTGTGCTTCCCACGCAGGAGGACGGCGGTCTGGGAGGCAAGCCGGCCGAGGACGACGTCGGTCGCGTCGATGACATGCCACTGGCGGGTGATCTCGCCGGCCTTCGGGCTGTACGTGCGCACTGTGAGAGCCTTCGTTCGTGTCCGTGTGGTGGTCGAACGGCTCGGGAACCAGCGGTAGCCGCTCGCGCGACCCGTCGATCGCGCTCCGGGACCGTTCAACACGCGCAGGGCGAACCCGCGCAATGCTCGCCCCAGGGTACCGGGGTGAAGGCGGGCGCACCAAATCGTGCACGGGAGCGTTCCTGCTCGTCGCGCCGTGGCGCACACTGGTCGGGTGCTGCCCACGCCGTTCGCCGAGCGGGTGCTCGACCTGGTCGCGACGATCCCTGCAGGTCGCGTCCTGACCTATGGCGACGTCGCGCGCCACCTGGGATCCCGAGCGCCACGCGCGGTGGGTAACACGCTGGCCCGGTTCGGCGGTGGCGTTCCGTGGTGGCGCGTCGTGCGGGCGGGGGGCGGCCTGCCGACCGGGCACGAGCTGGCGGCCGCCGAGCGCCTGCGGGCCGAGGGAGTCGTGGTCCAGCCTGGGCCGGGCGCTCCCAGCGTCGACCTTGAGCGCTACCGGTGGGTCACTGGCCGGGCGTGACACCAAGTCGCACTCAGCCTGGGGCCCGTGCCTCTACCCAGGGGGGCGGTCGGTCCGCGGCCCGCGGACCCGGTCTTCGGCGCCTGGCACGAGCAGGCGAGGCCGAGCCTCAGCGGCCGCGCCAGCGCCGGGCACCCTCGGCCTGGGCCGCGAGGGCGATGTCCAGCGGGTAGCCGACCTCCACGAGGGTCAGTGGGTGTGCCGGGGCAGTGACGATCGCCGGAACGCGCCGAGCCGCCGCGAGGAGGTCGGCGGGGCGCCCGGGGGGCCAGCGCCCGTCCCCGACGGCGATGAACGCCCCGACGAGGGCTCGGACCATGGAGTGGCAGAAGGCGTCGGCGCGGACGGAGAACTCCAGGGGCGAGGCGGCTCCGGCACTCCCGCCGACCCGCCGCCAGCCGAGCCCGTGGATCGTGCGGACGCTGGAGGAACCCGCGCGCGCCCGGCAGTAGGCGGCGAAGTCGTGCTCCCCGACGAACGGTGCGGCGGCTGCGTTCATCGCCTCGACGTCCAGCTGCCGGGAGTGCCACAGGACGTGGCCACGGGTCCGCGGATCCTGGCCGGCCGCGTCATCGGCGACCAGGTAGGAGTAGGACCGCCACAGCGCCGACCAGCGCGCGTCGAATCCCGGCGGGGCGACGCCCACTGCCCGCACGCGCAGGTCGGCGGGCAGCAGCCCGTTCAGGCGCCGCCGGAGGACACCCCCGGCCGCCGCGCCGGCTGCGTCGGCTCGCTCGGACGTCGGCCTCGGGAGCGCCCGGGCGCCTGGCGCCGACGGCCGCCTCCCACGAACCGGTGGGGATGTCGCAGTGACATACCTGTCCGACGGCGTGCACGCCCGCATCCGTGCGCCCCGCGGCCGCGACCCGCACGGGCACGGCCGGGTCGATGCGCAGCACCAACCGGAGCGCGGATTCGAGCTCGCCCTGGACCGAGCGCAGCCCGGGCTGTCGGGCCCACCCGCAGAACTCGGAGCCGTCGTAGGCGACCCCGAGGCGAAGCCTGACGGTCGAACTCCCGGGGTCCGGGACGCCGACGAGCCCGCCGGGGCCGGATTCCTCCGGCCTCCCAGCGGGCTCGACGACTGGCGGCGTCACGCCTTGGCGTCGTCCTCAGGGGCAGCCTCAGTGGATTGCTCCGCGTCCTGCGCCTCGGTCGGCGCGACCTGGACGGCATCCGCCTCAGGCGCCTCAGCGTCGGGCGCCTCTGCCTCGACCGCGTCGACAGCGTCTGCATCGACCGCCTCAGCCACCTCGGCCGCTACCCTCTCGGCCTCGACCGCGTCGGCTGCGGACCGCACGGTTGCGGCGGTCGTCCCGGCGGCGGCCCGCTTGGTTGCTGACGTGGCCTCGGCGACGGCGCGCTCGGCCAGCGGCTCGCACAGCTCGATCACGGCCATAGGGGCGTTGTCGCCCTTGCGCGGCCCGATCTTGGTGATGCGGGTGTAGCCGCCGGGACGGGTCGCGTAGCGCGGCCCGATCTCGTCGAACAGCACGTGCACGACGGACTTGTCGCGGATGACGGTCATGACCTGGCGACGGGCGTGCAGGTCACCCCGCTTGGCGAACGTGATCATCCGCTCGGCCAGCGGCCGGACGCGCTTGGCGCGCGCCTCGGTCGTGGTGATCGCTCCGTGCTCGAAGAGCGCGGTGGCCAGGTTGGCCAGCAGGTGCCGCTCGTGGGCGGGGGTGCTGGCCAGGCGGGGGCCCTTGCTGGGCGTGGGCATAGCTGACTCCTACTGTTTGAGACAGGTTCGACGCGGGCGGTGGCTTCTCAGAGCTGCTCGTCCTCGGCGAAGTCCACGTCCTCTTCCTCGACGTACGCGGGCACGAACCCGGCAGGGCTGTCCTTGAGCGCGAGGCCCAGGGAGGCCAGCTTGTCCTTGACCTCCTCGATCGACTTGCTGCCGAAGTTGCGGATGTCCATCAGGTCCGCCTCACTACGGCTGATCAGCTCACCCACCGTGTGGATGCCCTCGCGCTTGAGGCAGTTGAAGCTGCGCACGGTGAGCTCGAGGGAGTCGATCGGCGTCGACAGCTGCTCGGCGACGAGCTCGTCACGCGGCGACGGTCCGACGTCGATCCCCTCGGCGTCGACGTTGAGCTCGTGGGCCAGACCGAAGAGCTCGACCAGCGTCTTGCCCGCCGAGGCGACGGCGTCCGAAGGGCTCATGCATGGCTTGGTCTCGACGTCGAGGATCAGCTTGTCGAAGTCGGTGCGCTGCTCGACGCGGGTCGCCTCGACCTTGTAGGTCACCTTCAGCACCGGCGAGTAGATCGAGTCGACCGGGATCCGGCCGATCTCCTGGCCGGGCAGCTTGTTCGCCGCCGAGGTGACGTAGCCGCGGCCACGCTCCACGACCAGCTCGATCTCGAGCTTGCCCTTGGAGTTCACGGTGGCCAGGTGCAGGTCGGGGTTGTGCACCTCCACACCGGCCGGCGGCGCGATGTCCGCCGCCGTGACGACACCGGGGCCCTGCTTGCGCAGGTACATCACGACGGGCTCGTCGTGCTCGGAGGAGACGACGAGCTCCTTGAGGTTGAGGATGATCTCGGTGACGTCCTCCTTGACACCCGGGATCGTCGTGAACTCGTGGAGCACGTCCTCGATCCGGATGCTGGTGACCGCCGCGCCGGGGATGCTCGACAGGAGCGTGCGGCGAAGCGAGTTCCCCAAGGTGTAGCCGAAACCCGGCTCGAGGGGCTCCAGGACGAACCGCGAGCGGTGTTCGCTGACTGGCTCCTCGGTGAGGGTCGGACGCTGGGCGATGAGCACTGGTTACCGTTCCTTCCCGCGGCGCCCACTATTTGACGCCACGTGCTGCAAGGCTGGGTCGGATGGCAGCGGGCACCATCCGACAGGGGTCACTTCGAGTAGAGCTCGACGATCAGCTGCTCCTGCAGCGGGATGTCGATCTGGGCACGCTCGGGCAGCTGGTGGATCAGGATCCGCATCTGGCCGGGCACGACCTTCAGCCACGCGGGCACCGGGCGATCACCCAGGGTCTCTCGGGCGATGATGAAGGGCGTGGTCTCGAGTGACTTGGGCTTCACGTCGATGATGTCGTACGGGCTGACGCGGTAGCTGGGCACGTCGACCTTCTGGCCGTTGACCACGAAGTGGCCGTGGCTGACCAGCTGGCGGGACTGACGCCGGGTGCGTGCCAGGCCGGCACGGTAGACGACGTTGTCCAGACGGGTCTCGAGGATCTGCAGCAGGTTGTCGCCCGTCTTGCCCTGGCGACGCACTGCCTCCTCGTAGTAGCGCCGGAACTGCTTCTCCAACACCCCGTAGGTGTACTTCGCCTTCTGCTTCTCCTGCAGCTGGAGGAGGTACTCGCTCTCCTTGATGCGGTTGCGACCGTGCTGACCGGGCGGGTACGGGCGACGCTCGAACGAGCTGTCACCACCCACCAGGTCGACCTTGAGGCGTCGCGAGATGCGCGACACCGGTCCGGTGTAACGAGCCATGGTTCCTCTACTCCTCTACACGCGCCGGCGCTTGGGCGGGCGGCAGCCGTTGTGTGCCATCGGGGTGACGTCGGAGATCGAGCCGACCTCCAGGCCGGTCGCCTGGAGCGACCGGATCGCGGTCTCCCGGCCGGAGCCGGGACCCTTGACGAAGACGTCGACCTTCTTCATGCCGTGCTCCATGGCCCGGCGGGCGGCGGCCTCGGCCACCATCTGCGCGGCGTACGGGGTCGACTTGCGCGAGCCCTTGAACCCGACCTGGCCGCTGGACGCCCAGGCGATCACCGCGCCCGTGGGATCGGTGATCGACACGATCGTGTTGTTGAACGTCGACTTGATGTGCGCGTGGCCATGGGCCACGTTCTTCTTCTCCTTGCGACGGCCCTTGGTCTTGGCCGTGCTCTGACGAGTCTTGGGGGGCATTGCGTTCCTCTGCTCTGGTCATGGTCCGCTGGCCGGCGCCGCGGCCCCTCGGGACCCGGCGTCCGCGGTGGGCAGGTGCCCACCCGGACCAGTCGGACTGCTACTTGCCGGCCTTCTTCTTGCCGGCGACCGTCTTGCGCGGACCCTTGCGGGTGCGTGCGTTGGTGTGCGTGCGCTGCCCGCGGACCGGCAGACCCCGGCGATGCCGGATGCCCTGGTAGCAGCCGATCTCCACCTTGCGGCGGATGTCGGCGGCCACCTCACGACGCAGGTCACCCTCGACCTTGAGGCTGCCCTCGATGTAGTCGCGAAGCGGGACCAGCTCGTTGTCCGTGAGGTCCTTCACGCGCAGGTCGGGGTCGACCCCGGTTGCGGCGAGGATCTCGGCGGCCCGGGAACGGCCAATGCCATAGATGTAGGTGAGCGCCACCTCGACGCGCTTGTCGCGCGGGAGGTCGACGCCGACGAGACGTGCCATCGGGCGGATCCTTCTTCCTGTTGGTTCCCGGAGGTTTCGGTGCGTGACCATTCCCACCGCCCTTTGTTGGTGGGTCCCCAGCCTCCGGGCCGGGGGTGACGTCCCCGAGGGCCCTGGCTGGGGCCCGGAGTCGGGAAGACGGGATCACGCATCTTGAGTTGTTCCGGCCCCGTCCCGGGCTGCCGGGTGGGACGCGCCTGGCGGCGCTGCCGTCGTGCCGATCTGTCGTGCCAGGTGCCGACCGGGGCCGGCACCGTTCCTCAGCCCTGGCGCTGCTTGTGCCGGGGGTTGTCGCAGATCACCATCACGCGGCCGTGACGGCGGATCACCTTGCAGTTGTCGCAGATCTTCTTGACGCTGGGCTTGACCTTCATCGCTCTTTTCCTCGCAGCCTTCACCGCCGGTGGTACCCGGAGGGCATGTGTCACTTGTACCGGTAGACGATCCGTCCGCGGGTCAGGTCGTAGGGCGAGAGCTCCACCACCACGCGGTCATCGGGCAGGATGCGGATGTAGTGCTGGCGCATCTTGCCGCTGATGTGGGCCAAGACCTTGTGGCCGTTGTCGAGCTCGACCCGGAACATGGCGTTCGGGAGCGACTCGCGGATCGTGCCCTCGAGTTCGATGGCACCCTCTTTCTTGGCCATGAGCTGCTGGTCCACACCGTTTCTCTAGTCGGGTCCGTCGTCGGGTCGGGCTCGGGCGGCCGCGGTCCGGTCGTTCGAGTTCCTGGTCGTTCGAGGGTTCCTGGTCGGTCGATTCCTTGCTGTGCTTCGAACTCGGAGCCATGACGCGAGGGCGGTGCTGTGCTCCGACTGCGTCCGGTGCTCCGGGTTCGAACGGCGCTCCGACGCGCTCCGCACCGTGCCCGAGGGGCAGACGTACGGCGACACGCGGACGCAACGCTGCTCAAGTCTACGTCCTGCCCAGCCTGTGGACAAAACGAAGCAGCTCGCGGCGGGGCCCCGGCCCGGGCCCCGATCGGGCTCAGATGACCGAGAAGTAGGCGTCCACGGCCCGGTCGACGGTCTCGACCGACAGGACGGGAGCCGCATCGAGGTACCTGGCCTCGTTCAGCACGTGCAGCAGGAGGTCCCGCGGGTGGCAGAGCCGCGATAGGCGATCAGCCGGGCATCCTTGAGCTGGTTCAGGCAGTCGACCACGAGGCCGTAGGGCAGGCGCAGCTGATCGGCCAGGGCCCATCCCGTGGCGTCCCCGCGGGCCGCCAAGAACTTCAGGGCCAAGCCTTCGACCTCGCTCTGCGTGCAGCCCGGCCTCCCCGAGGGTCAGGGGCTCCCTCGGCACGAAGGGACGCAGCTTGCACGGCGTCGGCGGCCAAGGTCCGATCCCTCCACTCCTGGTCGATCAGGACGCAACTCCCCGCCCCCGCCGGGTGTCCCGGCCCTGGGGCTGAGCCTCCCCGAGCCCCGACCGCCTGTCAACGTTGCCGGGTCAATCCAGGGAACCGACCTGGACCCCCCATTCGGCCAGGTCGGCCGCGCCGCCGTCCTCGGCGGTCAGCACGACCGGGCCCGAGTCGGTCAGCGCCACCGAGTGCTCCCAGTGCGCCGCCGGCGATCCGTCGATGGTGACCACCGTCCAGTCGTCGGCCAGCACCGTGACCTCTGGGGAGCCGGCAGTGACCATCGGCTCGATCGCCAGCGCCATCCCCGCGCGCAGGTGCGGACCCCGCCCCGCCGGGCCGACGTGGGCGACCGAGGGGTCCATGTGCATCGACGATCCGATCCCGTGCCCCACGTAGTCCGTCACGATCCCGTAGCGGCCCCCGATCGACTCCTCGCACGCCGCCCCGATGTCCGTGAGCCGACCACCGACCAGGGCCCGGGCGATGCCGGCCCACAGCGCGCGTCGGGTGGCGGCCGAGAGCGCCGAGAGCTCGGGAGCCACGTCGCCGACCGGAACCGTGATCGCGGCGTCCCCGTGCCAGCCCGCCACGATCGCTCCGCAGTCGATGCTCAGCAGGTCGCCCGTCGCGCAGCACCCGCTCGCCGGGGATCCCGTGCACCACCTCGTCGTTGACCGACGTGCAGATCACGCCCGGGAACCCGTGGTAGCCCTTGAAGTTCGAGCGCGCGCCCGCGTCAGCGATGAACTCTGCTGCCGCCGCGTCGAGCTCGCCGGTCGTGACCCCGGGGGCCACCAGTCCGGCGACGCGCTCGAGCGCTCCCGAGACGACGAGTCCCGCGGCGCGCATGTCGCGCAGCTGCTCGGCGGTCTTGAGCTCGATGCGCGGTCGGCGGCCCAGCACGTCAGCCCTGGATCGCAGCCAGGACGCGGTCGCGGACGTCCTCGATCGAGCCCATCCCATCGGCCTGGACGAGGACGCCTTTCTCGGCATAGACCTCGGTGAGTGGCTCAGTCTGCTCGGAGTAGACCTCCATCCGCCGGCGGATGACCTCCTCGGTGTCGTCGGCCCGGCCCTGCTCGGCGGCTCGCTTGAGCAGCCGCCCGATGACCTCCTCGGTGTCCACCGTGAGCTCTACGACGTGGTCGAGGGTGAGCCCGACGTCGGCGAGCATCTCGTCGAGGACGGCGACCTGGTCGAGTGTCCGCGGGTAGCCGTCGAGGAGGAAGCCTGCCGCGGAGTCGGGCTGGGCGAGGCGGTTGCGGACCATGGCGTTCGTGATCCGGTCGGGCACGTAGTTTCCGCGATCCATGTACATCCCGGCAGCGATCCCCAGCGGCGTGCCCTGGGCCATGTGGGCGCGGAAGATCTCGCCCGTCGAGATGTGCGGGATGCCCAGCTTCGCCGCGACGACCACCGCCTGTGTCCCCTTGCCTGCCCCGGGCGGCCCCATGAGCACGATCCGCATCAGCGGAGGAACCCTTCGTAGTTTCGCTGCTGAAGCTGGCTCTCGATCTGCTTGACGGTGTCCAGGCCGACTCCCACCATGATCAGCAGGCTGGTCCCTCCGAAGACGAAGTTCGACGAGACGCCCAGCCCGTTGAAGGCGAAGAGGGGGATGATCGCGATCAGCGCCAGGTAGCTGGACCCCGGCAGCGTCAGACGGCTGACCACGTAGGAGAGGTACTCGGCCGTCGGCCGCCCGGCGCGGATGCCGGGGATGAAGCCGCCGTACTTCTTCATGTTGTCCGCGACCTCGGTGGTGTTGAAAGTGATCGCCACGTAGAAGTAGGTGAAGAAGATGATCAGCAGGGCGAACGTGAACAGGTAGAGCGGCTCGGTCCCGCTCTGGAAGTTCCGGGCGACGAACTGCGCGAACGCTCCCTCCTGGTCGGCGAACTGCAGGAAGAGGACCGGCAGGAACAGCAGGGACGAGGCGAAGATGACGGGGATGACCCCGGCCATGTTGACCTTCAGAGGGATGTAGGTCGACGTCCCGCCGTACATCTTGCGGCCGACCATCCGCTTGGCGTACTGCACCGGGATCCGCCGCTGGCCCTGCTCGACGAAGACGACCGCCATGATGATGAAGAACCCGACCACGAAGACCAGGGCGGTGATCAGCGGGCCGCGGGTGGCGAAGATGCTGGCGATCTGGGACGGGAACGACGAGATGATGGAGGTGAAGATCAGCAGCGACATCCCGTTGCCGACCCCACGATCGGTGATGAGCTCCCCGAGCCACATGATCACGGCGGTCCCCGCGGTCATCGTCATGATCATGACGAAGACGGTGAAGATGGAGTCGTCGGGGATCAGCTGTGCGCTGCACCCCTGGAAGAGCTGGCCGGGAGTGCGTGCCAGGGCCACGATCCCGGTCGACTGCAGGATCGCCAGGGCGACGGTCAGGTAGCGGGTGTACTGGGTGATCTGGGCCTGTCCGGACTGGCCCTCCTTCTTCAGGGCCTCCAGCCTCGGGATCACCACCGTCATCAGCTGCAGGATGATGCTGGCCGTGATGTAGGGCATGATCCCCAGCGCGAAGATCGACAGCTGCAGCAAGGCGCCACCACTGAACAGGTTGATCATCCCGTAGAGCGAGTTCCCCTCGACCGATGCGATGCACGACTGGACGGCCGTGTAGTCGATGCCCGGGGTGGGCGTCACGGCGCCGAGCCGGTAGATCGCAAGGATGCCGAGGGTGAACAGCAGCTTGTTGCGCAGGTCCGGCGTGCGGAACGCAGAGGCGAACGCGGACAGGTGCACGGGATTCCTCCTGAGGGCGCTGGGAGCGTGCGCCAGACGCCAAAGCCTAACAGTGGTCAGAAACCGGCCGAACTCCTCGGAGTCCCCCAGATTCTCCCGGACATGACGGAATCTCCGCGCGCTCGGGAGATGGTTCGAGCTCGCGGAGATTCCTTGGAGCCTGCATGGGTCAGGAGGTGGTGACCGACCCGCCTGCTGCCTCGATCTTGGACCGGGCCGCGGCCGAGGCCGCGTCCACGGTGATCGTCAGGGCCACGGCCAGGTCGCCGTTGCCCAGGACCTTCACCGGCTCGCCCCCGCGGACCGCGCCCTTGGCGACCAGGTCCTCGACGGTACCTCCCCACCGGAGGGGTAGAGCGAGGCGAGGGTCGCCACGTTGACCACCTGGAAGGCGACCTTGTTGTTGTTCTTGAACCCCTTGAGCTTGGGCAGCCGCATGTGCAGCGGCATCTGCCCGCCCTCGAAGCTGGCGGGGACCTGGTAGCGGGCCTTGGTGCCCTTGGTGCCGCGACCCGCGGTCTTGCCGCGCTTGCCGGCCTCGCCGCGACCCACGCGGGTCTTGGCTGTCTTGGCCCCCGGCGCCGGGCGCAGGTGATGGACCTTGAGGGTCATATCAGTCGACCTCCTCGACGGTCACCAGGTGTGGGACCGCCCTGGCCATCCCGAGGATCTCGGGACGGTTCTCCTTGACAACGACATCGTTGATCCGCTTGAGGCCCAGGGAGCGGACGCTGTCCTTCTGCACCTGCGTGCAGCCGACCAGTCCGCGGACCTGCGTGATCTTGAGCTTGGCGGCCATCAGACTGCGACCTCCGTGGGCTTCCCGGCGTTCATCGAGCGGATGAGGGCCGCCGGGGCGACGTCCTCGAGCGCCAGGCCACGCCGGGCTGCCACGGCCTCGGGCCGCTCCAGCATCTTGAGCGCCGCCACCGTGGCGTGCACGATGTTGATGGCGTTCGACGAGCCCATCGACTTGCTGAGCACGTCGTGGACGCCGGCGCACTCCAGCACGGCACGCACCGGGCCACCGGCGATGACGCCGGTACCGGGCGAGGCCGGGCGCAGCATGACCACGCCGGCGGCGGCCTCGCCGGTCACCGGGTGGGGAATCGTCCCCTGGACGCGGGGCACCTCGAAGAAGTGCTTCTTGGCCTCCTCGACGCCCTTGGCGATGGCGGCGGGCACCTCCTTGGCCTTGCCGTAGCCGACTCCGACGTGACCGTCGCCGTCACCCACCACGACCAGCGCGGTGAAGCTGAACCGGCGACCGCCCTTGACGACCTTCGACACACGGTTGATCGCCACGACGCGCTCGACGAACGTGGACTTCTCCTCGCGGGGACCGCGGTCGTCACGGCGGCCGCGACGATCGCTGCTGCCGCTGCTGCCCTCACCGGGGCCACTGGTTCGGCGCTGAACTCCAGGCATTGGTATACGTCCTCTTCCTCGTCAGAAGGCCAGGCCGGCGTCGCGTGCGCCGTCGGCCAGGGCCGCAACGCGACCGTGGTACTTGTTGCCGCCACGGTCGAAGACGACCGTCTCGATGCCCGCCGACCGTGCCCGCCCGGCGACGGTCTCGCCGACCTTGCGGGCCTTCTCGGTCTTGTCCCCGGAGGTCGATCGCAGGTCGGCCTCCATGGTGGAGGCCCACGCCAGCGTCGTGCCGGTGCTGTCGTCGACGACCTGGACGAACAGGTGGCGCGTCGAGCGGTTGACGACCATGCGCGGACGCTGGGCCGTGCCGGCGACCTTCTTGCGGACCCGCAGGTGGCGGCGGGAGCGCGCCACCCGGGTACGGCTCCCCGAGCCGATCTTGGGTGCGACAGCCATGGCTATCGACCTGCCTTTCCGGCCTTGCGGCGAATGACTTCGCCCTCGTAGCGCACGCCCTTGCCCTTGTAGGGGTCTGGCCTGCGCAGCTTGCGGAGCTTGGCGGCGACCTCGCCGACCTGCTGCTTGTCGATCCCGGAGACCGAGAACCGGGTCGGCGTCTCGACTGCGAAGGTGATGCCCTCGGGAGCCGGGATGATCACCGGGTGGCTGAAGCCGAGCGCGAACTCCAGGGTCGTGCCCTTCGCGACGACGCGGTAGCCGGTGCCCACGATCTCCATCCGCTTGGTGTAGCCCTCGGTCACCCCGCTGACCATGTTGGCCACCAGGGTGCGGGTCAGGCCGTGCAGCGACCGGGAGGCGCGCTCGTCGTCGGGGCGGCTGACCGTCAGGCTGCCGTCGTCCGCCCTGGCGATCGAGATGGGAGTGGCGACGCTGTGGCTCAGCGTGCCCTTGGGGCCCTTGACGGTGACGTCGGCACCTTCGATGGTGACGTCGACGCCGGCGGGGACTGTGATCGGAAGTCGTCCGATGCGGGACATGGTGGCGCTCCCTTACCAGACGTAGGCGAGGACTTCCCCGCCCACTCCCTTGGCCTGGGCCTGCCGATCAGTCAGCAGTCCGGTGGATGTGGAGATGATGGCGATGCCCAGCCCACCGAGCACGCGGGGCATGCCGGTGCTCTTGGCGTAGACCCGCAGGCCGGGCTTGCTCACCCGCCGCAGACCCGCGATCGACCGCTCGCGGCTGGGGCCGTACTTGAGCGTGATCACCAGCGTCTGCCCGACGGGGGCGTCCTGCGCCGAGAAGTCGGCGATGTAGCCCTGCGCCTTGAGGATCTCGGCGATCCCGACCTTGATCTTCGAGAGTGGCATGGACACGGTCTCGTGGTAGGCCGTGTTCCCGTTGCGGATGCGTGTGAGCATGTCCGCGATCGGGTCTGTCATTGTCATGGCCGTCTGGCCTTTCTCGCCGTGGTTTCCGAAGGGACCTTCGGCGTCGGGTGGGTATGGGGGGTGGTGGGCTGCTTGCTGATGGCTACCAGCTCGACTTGGTCACGCCGGGGAGCTCGCCGCGGTGGGCCATCTCCCGGACGCACACCCGGCACAGGCCGAACTTGCGGTACACCGAGTGCGGGCGGCCGCACCGGTTGCAGCGGGTGTAGCCGCGCACCGCGAACTTCGGCTTGCGGGCCTGCTTGTTGATCAGGGCCTTCTTCGCCACGTGGTCACTTCTCCTTGTAGGGGAAGCCGAGCGCCTTGAGCAGCGCACGACCCTCATCGTCGGTCTTGGCGGTGGTGACCACGGTGATGTCCATGCCGCGCACGCGGTCGATGGCGTCCTGGTCGATCTCGTGGAACATCGACTGCTCGTTCAGGCCGAACGTGTAGTTGCCGTTCCCGTCGAACTGCCCGGGGTTCAGCCCCCGGAAGTCACGGATGCGGGGCAGCGCCGTGCTGAGCAGGCGGTCGAGGAACTCCCACATGCGGTCCCCACGCAGCGTGACGTGGCAGCCGATGGGCATGCCCTCGCGCAGCTTGAACTGGGCGATCGACTTGCGCGCCTTGGTGACCTGCGGCTTCTGCCCGGTGATGGCGGTGAGGTCCCGGATGGCCCCCTCGATCAGCTTCGAGTCGCGCGCGGCCTCGCCGACGCCCATGTTGACCACGATCTTGACCAGACCGGGGACCTGCATGACGTTGGCGTACTCGAACCGCTCGCGCAGCTCGGGCATGACCTCGGAGCGGTACCGGGCCTTCAGGCGCGGGATCGTCGTCCGGGTGACAGTGTCAGTGGTGGCGGTGCTCATCAGATGTCCTCACCGGAGCGCTTGGCGACCCGGACGTTGCGCTCGGCCGCGTACGTCGTGCCGTCGGACCGGGTCTTGTCGACCGTCTGCTTGCGGAACCCGACACGGGTCGGCTTCTTGGACTCCGGGTCCACGAGCATCACGTTGGAGATGTGGATCGCGGCCTCCTGGGTCACGATCCCGCCGGTCTTGCCGCCGCGCGCGGACTGGCCGACCTTCGTGTGCTTCTTGACCCGGTTCACGCCCTCGACGAGGACCTTGTCGCGGTCGGGGTACGACGACCAGGACGGTGCCCGTGAGGCCCCGGTCCTTGCCGGTGATCACCTGGACGGTGTCGCCCTTCTTGATCCGCGCCATCACAACACCTCCGGAGCGAGCGAGATGATCTTCATGTACTTCTTCTCGCGCAGCTCCCGGCCGACCGGTCCGAAGATGCGGGTGCCACGCGGCTCGCCATCGGCCTTGAGGATGACCGCGGCGTTCTCGTCGAACTTGATGTACGACCCGTCGGGGCGACGACGCTCCTTTCGGGTGCGCACGATCACGGCCTTGACGACCTCGCCCTTCTTGACGTTGCCGCCGGGGATGGCGTCCTTGACAGTGGCCACGATGACATCGCCGATGCCTGCGTAGCGCCGACCCGAGCCGCCGAGGACGCGGATGCACAAGATCTCCTTGGCACCCGTGTTGTCGGCGACACGCAGTCGCGACTCCTGCTGAATCACGTTCTTCTCCTGATCGTCGTGCCGGTTCTCACGAGGGTCTCCCGCGAGCCTGGCCGAACTGCTACTTGGCCTTCTCGAGGATCTCCACCACACGCCAGCGCTTGGTCGCCGAGGTGGGACGGGTCTCCATCACCAGAACACGATCGCCGACGCCGGCGGCGTTGGCCTCGTCATGGGCCTTGAGCTTGGAGGTGCGGCGCACCACCTTGCCGTAGATGCGGTGGGTGAAGCGGTCCTCGACGGCGACGACGACGGTCTTGTCCATCTTGTCGCTGACGACGTACCCCTCACGGGTCTTGCGGTAGCCACGGGTCGACTCGACGTCACCGGGCGTGTTCGAGCTCACAGATTGGTCCTTCGTGTTCATGCGGTGGTCTCCGCCTCGGGCTCCTGGGTGATCCCGAGCTCGCGCTCGCGCATCACGGTGTAGATCCGGGCGATGTCCTTCTTGACGGCGCGCAGCCGGCCATGGCTCTCCAACTGGCCGGTGGCGGACTGGAAGCGGAGGTTGAACAGCTCCTCCTTCGCCTCGTGCAGCCTGGTCACCAGGTCGACGGAGTCGACGTTGCGCAGCTCGCCTGCGGTGGTAGCAGCCATCAGTCCTCACCCACTTCTCGCCGGACGATCCGGCACTTCATCGGCATCTTGTGCGCTGCGCGCAGAAGCGCCTCCCGAGCGACGACCTCGTCCGGATAGCTCAGCTCGAACATCACGCGACCCGGCTTCACGTTCGCCACCCACCACTCCGGCGAGCCCTTGCCGGAGCCCATGCGGGTCTCCGCGGGCTTCTTGGTCAGCGGGCGGTCCGGGTAGATGTTGATCCACACGCGGCCACCACGCTTGATGTGGCGGGTGATCGCGATACGTGCGCTCTCGATCTGCCGGTTGGTGACGTACGAGTGCTCGAGAGCCATCAGGCCGTACTGGCCGAAGGTCACCTGCGTGCCGCCGGTGGCCTGGCCGTGTCGGTCGGGCCGGTGCTGCTTGCGGTGCTTGACCCTGCGTGGGATGAGCATGCTCAGGCCTCCGATCCTGCCGCCGGTGCAGCCGCAGCCACCGCGCCCTCGTGTCGCGCCGGGCGCGAGCCCGCCCCGCGACGGGGCCCGCCCAGCCGGCTGGCGGCCGCGGCGGCCTCGCGCTCGGCCCGGGTGCCCGTGACGTCGCCCTTGTAGATCCAGACCTTCACGCCGATCCGCCCGAACGTGGTGCGGGCCTCGTAGAAGCCGTAGTCGATGTCCGCACGCAGCGTGTGGAGCGGGACCCGGCCCTCGCGGTAGAACTCCGAGCGCGACATCTCCGCGCCGCCCAGGCGCCCCGAGCACTGCACCCGGATGCCCTTGGCGCCGGCCTTCATCGTCGACTGCATCCCCTTGCGCATGGCACGGCGGAACGACACACGGCTGGACAGCTGCTCGGCGATGCCCTGCGCGACCAGCTGCGCGTCGAGCTCGGGGTTCTTCACCTCGAGGATGTTGAGCTGGACCTGCTTGCCGGTCAGCTTCTCGAGGTCGCCGCGGATCCGCTCGGCCTCCTGGCCGCGCCGGCCGATGACGATGCCCGGGCGGGCGGTGTGGATGTCGACGCGGACCCGGTCGCGGGTGCGCTCGATGTCCACGTGGCTGATGCCGGCGCGCTCCATGCCCTTGGTCAGCAGCTTGCGGATGGCGACATCCTCGGCGACGTAGTCGCGGTAGCGCTGACCGGCCTTGGTGGAGTCTGCGAACCAACGGCTGGCGAAGTCCGTGGTGATCCCGAGTCGGAACCCGTGCGGGTTCACTTTCTGGCCCATGGGGTCAGCCCTTCTTCCCAGTCGCAGGACGCTCTGCGACGACGACGGTGATGTGGCTCGTGCGCTTCTTGATCCGATACGCGCGACCCTGGGCCCGCGGGCGGAACCGCTTCATGGTCGGGCCCTCGTCGACGTACGCGGCCGAGACGTACAGGCTGGACACCTCGGTGTGCTGGTGATTGCTGACGGCGTTGGCGATGGCGCTGTCGAGCACCTTGCCGACCGGCTCGCTCGCCCCCTGCGGGGCGAACTGCAGCACGGCCTGCGCCTGTGTCGCCGGCAGTCCACGAATGAGGTCCACCACACGGCGGGCCTTCATGGGCGTGACACGGACGAACCGTGCCTGGGCCCTGGCTTCCATCGCTTTCCCCTTGCTCTGTCTTGATCGAGTCGTTCTGATATTCGGACGCGCTACGACGATTTGGCTGTCTTCGCTGGCCGCTCGGCTTCGCCTCGCGCCAGCTACGACGGCCTATCGGCGCTTGGCCTTGCGGTCGTCCTTGACGTGGCCCCGGAACGTGCGGGTGGGTGCGAACTCGCCCAGCTTGTGGCCGACCATGTTCTCGGTCACGAACACCGGGACGTGCTTGCGCCCGTCGTGCACGGCGATGGTGTGCCCCAGCATGGCCGGGACGATCATCGAGCGGCGCGACCAGGTCTTGATCACGTTCTTGGTCCCCTTGTCGTTCTGGACGTCCACCTTCCTTGCCAGGTGGTCGTCGACGAAGGGGCCCTTCTTCAAACTGCGTGGCATCTCTGGTTACCTCAGCGCTTCTTGCCGGTCTTGCGACGGCGGACGATGAACTTGTCGGAGGCCTTGTGCGCCTTGCGGGTGCGGCCCTCGGGCTTGCCGTTCGGGTTGACCGGGTGACGCCCACCGGACGTCTTGCCCTCGCCACCGCCGTGCGGGTGGTCAACGGGGTTCATGGCCACACCGCGCACGGTCGGGCGCTTGCCCTTCCAGCGCATGCGGCCGGCCTTGCCCCAGTTGATGTTCGACTGCTCGGCGTTGCCGACCTCGCCGATGGTGCCCCGGCAACGCACGTCCACGTTGCGGATCTCGCCCGAGGGCATCCGCAGCTGGGCGTACGGGCCGTCCTTGGCCACCAGCTGGACGCTGGAGCCGGCCGAGCGGGCGATCTTCGCCCCGCCGCCCGGACGCAGCTCCACGGCGTGGATGACCGTTCCGACCGGGATGTTGCGCAACGGGAGGTTGTTGCCCGGCTTGATGTCGGCCGAGGGACCCGTCTCGACCCGGTCGCCCTGCTTGAGCTTGTTCGGGGCCACGATGTAGCGCTTCTCGCCGTCGGCGAAGTGCAGCAGCGCGATGCGTGCGGTCCGGTTCGGGTCGTACTCGATGTGGGCGACCGTGGCCGGCACTCCGTCCTTGTCCGCGCGCCGGAAGTCGACGACGCGGTAGGCGCGCTTGTGCCCGCCGCCCTGGTGGCGCGTCGTGATCCGCCCCGAGTTGTTCCGCCCGCCCTTCCTGGGCAGCGGCTCGACCAGCGACTTCTCCGGCGCGGACCGGGTGATCTCCACGAAGTCGGCAACCGACGAGCCACGACGGCCCGGCGTTGTCGGCTTGTACTTGCGGATTCCCATGAGGTTCCTCGTTCTCGTCCTGGTCCGGCCTAGGAGACCGGGCCTCCGAAGATGTCGATGCGGTCGCCAGCGACCACGGAGACGATGGCGCGCTTGGTGCTCACCCTGCGTCCGAAGCCCCTGCGGGTCCGCACGCGCTTGCCCACGCGGTTCTGGGTGTTGACGGACACGACCTTGACGCCGAAGACCTTCTCCACGGCGATCTTGATCTCGGTCTTGTTGGCGTCGGGGTCGACGATGAACGTGTACTTGTTCTCGTCGAGCAGTCCGTAGCTCTTCTCGGAGATGACCGGGGCGATCAGCACGTCCCGGTGGTCGGTGACCCTCATGCGGACGCCTCCTGGTCCTTGTCGGTCTCAGCCTGGGCCTTGGTGTCGGCCTGGTCGGCTCCGAGCTTCGTGTCGGGCCGGCCTCGGTGTCTTCCGCAGCTTCGGGCTCGACCTGGGCCTCGGCGTCGGTGTCGGCGTCGGCCTCGGTCGAGGTGACCGCCACGGGGGCGCTCACTTCCGTCGAGGTGGTGACCACCTTCGCGCCGCCGCCCCGCGTGGGACCGGCCAGGAAGGCCTCCAGCGCCCCGACGGTGAAGATGACGTCGTCGCTGCACAGCACGTCGTAGGTGTTGAGCTGGTCGGCGACCAGCAGGTGCACGCCCACCACGTTGCGCAGGCTCTTCCACCCGATGACGTCCGCACGCTCGAGGACGACCAGGACGTTGCGGCGATCGGAGATCGCGGCGATCGTGGCCGCAGCAGCCCGCGACGAGGGGAGCTCACCGTCCACGATCGCGCTGACGACGTGGACACGGCCGTTCCGGGCCCGGTCGGACAGTGCTCCGCGCAGCGCGGCCGCCTTCATCTTCTTGGGCGTGCGCTGCTCGTAGTCGCGCGGCGTCGGGCCGTGCACCACGCCACCACCGGTGAACTGGGGAGCGCGGGTCGAGCCCTGACGGGCGCGGCCGGTGCCCTTCTGCTTGTAGGGCTTGCGGCCACCGCCGCGAACCTCGCCACGGCCCTTGGTGGAGTGCGTCCCCTGCCGGGCGGCAGCCAGCTGCCCGACGACCACCTGGTGGATGAGCGGCACGTTGACCTGCACGTCGAAGACCTCGGCGGGCAGCTCCACCGATCCGGTGGCGGCGCCCGCGGGGGTCCGCACGTCGATGCTCGTCATCGTCATGCCCCCTTCGCAGCGGTGCGGACGAAGACCAGGCCGCCCTTGGGGCCGGGCACCGCGCCCTTGATGAGGATGAGGCCGTTCTCAGCGTCCACGGCTTGGACGGTCAGGCCCTGGGTGGTCTGGCGCACGCCGCCCATGCGGCCGGCCATGCGCACGCCCTTGAAGACGCGTCCGGGCGTCGCGCAGGCCCCGATGGAGCCGGGCTTGCGGTGGTTGCGGTGCGCACCGTGGCTGGCACCCACGCCGTGGAACCCGTGGCGCTTCATGACCCCGGCGAAGCCCTTGCCCTTGGTGGTCCCGACGACGTCGATCGTCTGGCCCGCCTCGAACAGCTCGGCACTGAGCTCCTGGCCCAGGGTGTACGTGGCGGCGTCCTCGGTGCGGATCTCCACGAGGTGGCGGCGCGGAGTGACCCCGGCCTTCTCGAAGTGCCCCGACTGCGGCTTGGTCACCCTGCGCGGGTCGACGGCCCCGTAGGCGATCTGCACTGCCTCGTAGCCGTCGGCCTCCGGGGTGCGCACCTGGGTGACGACGCACGGCCCGGCCTTGACCACGGTGACGGGCACGACGCGGTTGGCGGCGTCCCACACCTGGGTCATGCCGAGCTTCTCGCCCAGTATCCCCTTGACGTTGGTACCCATCTGCGAAACGTCCTTTACAGCTTGATCTCGATGTCGACACCAGCCGGCAGGTCGAGTCGCATGAGCGAGTCGACCGTCTTCGGGGTGGGGTCGATGATGTCGATCAGCCGCTTGTGCGTGCGCATCTCGAAGTGCTCGCGGCTGTCCTTGTACTTGTGTGGCGAACGGATGACGCAGTAGACGTTCTTCTCCGTCGGCAGCGGCACCGGGCCGGCAACCTGCGCACCAGTCCGCGTCACCGTCTCGACGATCTTGCGCGCCGAGGTGTCGATGACCTCATGGTCGTATGCCTTGAGCCTGATGCGGATCTTCTGTCCCGCCATGGTGGCTTCGCCTGTCCTTCTCTTCGCCAGTGGCCGGATGACCGACCTGCATTGCTCGGGGAGCCTGGGTCCGGTCGATGGGGCGCGCCGGCAGCGTTGCCGTCGCGCCCCATCGACGCGGGTGTTGCTACTTGATGATCTTGGTGACCCGGCCGGCGCCGACGGTGCGGCCGCCCTCGCGGATGGCGAAGCGCAGGCCCTCCTCCATCGCGATCGGCTGGATCATGTCGACCTTCATCGTGGTGTTGTCACCGGGCATGACCATCTCGGTCCCCTCGGGGAGGGTCACGACGCCGGTCACGTCGGTCGTCCGGAAGTAGAACTGCGGACGGTAGTTGTTGAAGAACGGCGTGTGCCGGCCGCCCTCGTCCTTGCTGAGGATGTAGACCGACGCCTCGAACTCGGTGTGCGGCGTCACGGACCCGGCCTTGCAGACGACCTGGCCGCGCTCGACGTCCTCGCGCTTGATCCCACGCAGGAGCAGGCCCACGTTCTCGCCGGCCCGTCCCTCGTCGAGCAGCTTGCGGAACATCTCGACACCGGTGACGGTGGTCTTGGTGGTCTCGGGGCGGATCCCGACGATCAGGACCTCCTCGTTGACCTTGACGATGCCGCGCTCGATGCGACCGGTCACGACCGTGCCGCGACCGGTGATCGTGAAGACGTCCTCGACGGGCATGAGGAACGGCTTGTCGATCTCGCGCTCGGGGGTCTGGATGAACGAGTCCACCGCATCCATCAGCTCGATGATCGACTCGCCCCACTTGGCGTCGCCGGCCAGGGCCGGAACGGCTGCCACGCGGATGATCGGGGTGTCGTCGCCCGGGAACTCGTAGGTGTCGAGCAGCTCGCGCACCTCCATGTCCACCAGCTCGAGGATCTCCTCGTCGTCGACCATGTCGCACTTGTTGAGCGCGACGACGATCGCCGGCACGCCCACCTGGCGCGCCAGGAGCACGTGCTCCTTGGTCTGCGGCATCGGGCCGTCGGTCGCGGCGACCACCAGGATCGCGCCGTCCATCTGGGCAGCGCCGGTGATCATGTTCTTGATGTAGTCCGCGTGACCAGGGCAGTCGACGTGCGCGTAGTGGCGCGCCTCGGTCTGGTACTCGACGTGCGCGATCGAGATCGTGATGCCGCGCTGGCGCTCCTCGGGAGCCTTGTCGATCTGGTCGAACGGAGTGAACGGGTTCACGTCCGGGTACTTGTCGTGGAGCACCTTGGTGATCGCCGCGGTAAGGGTCGTCTTACCGTGGTCGATGTGCCCGATGGTGCCGATGTTGACGTGCGGCTTGGTCCGCTCGAACTTGGCCTTCGCCACTGGGGTCCCTCCTCAGGACGGGTTGGACCCGTCCGGTGACGAGGTCCGCTTCTACTTGTGGTCAGTCTTGCTGTCTTGCCCCGTGGTGGGCTCCCTCAGACTGAGAGGTCACTCACCCCGGTGGTTCATGGGGTACTGCTGTCGTGCCTTGCTGTCGTGCTCACTCGCCCTCGCTGTTCCGGGCTCGGCTCAGAACTCGTCATTCGCTCACTCGCCCTCGCCTTCGCGATGATCTCCAGCGCGACGTTGCCGGGCACCTGCGCGTACGAGTCGAACTGCATGGAGTAGCTCGCGCGACCCTGCGTCTTGCTGCGCAGGTCCCCGACGTAGCCGAACATCTCCGACAGCGGGACGAGGGCCCGGACGATCCGTGAGCCCGCGCGCTCGTCCATCGCCTGGATCTGCCCGCGGCGGGAGTTGAGGTCGCCGATCACCTCTCCCATGAAGTCGTCGGGGGTGGTGACCTCCACGGACATCATGGGCTCGAGCAGGACCGGTCCGGCCCCGCGCGCGGCCTCCTTGAACGCCATCGAGCCGGCGATCTTGAAGGCGAGCTCCGAGGAGTCGACGTCGTGGTAGGCGCCGTCCTGGAGCGTGACCTTGACGTCCACCATGGGGTAGCCGGCGAGGATGCCGTACTCCATGGCGTCCTGGACGCCTGCATCCACCGACGGGATGTACTCCTTGGGGATGCGCCCGCCGGTGACCGAGTTGACGAACTCGTAGCCGCCGTCGGCGCCGCCGGTCGGCTCCACGTCGATGAGCACCTTGGCGTACTGGCCCGACCCACCGGTCTGCTTCTTGTGGGTGTAGCCGACCTTCAGCACGGGCTTCGTGAGGGTCTCCCGGTAGGCCACCTGGGGCTTGCCGACGTTGGCCTCGACCTTGAACTCGCGGCGCATGCGGTCGACCAGGATCTCCAGGTGCAGCTCGCCCATGCCGGCGATGATCGTCTGCCCGGTCTCCTCGTCGCTGCGGACCTGGAAGGTCGGGTCCTCCTCGGCGAGGCGCTGGATCGCGGTGCCCAGCTTCTCCTGGTCGCTCTTGGTCTTCGGCTCGATCGCCACGTGGATCACCGGCGCGGGGAACGTCATCGACTCCAGCACGACCGGCTTGGCCGGGTCGCAGAGGGTGTGACCGGTGGTGGTGTCCTTGAGGCCCATCACGGCGACGATGTCCCCGGCGCCCACCGACGAGATCTCCTCACGCTTGTTGGCGTGCATCCGGTAGATCTTGCCGATGCGCTCCTTGCGCCCCTTCGAGCTGTTGAGCACCTGGCTGCCGGTGTTCATCACGCCGGAGTAGATGCGGACGTAGGTCAGCTTGCCCAGGTGCGGATCGCTCATGATCTTGAAGGCGAGCGCGGACAGCGGCTCGTCGTCGGCCGGGCGGCGCATGATCGCCACCGACTCGTCGCCGGGCTTGTGCCCCTCGACACCCTCCACGTCCTGCGGCGAGGGGAGGTACTCCACGACCGCGTCGAGCATGGGCTGGACGCCCTTGTTCTTGAACGCGGTGCCGGTCAGGACCGGGGTGAACTTGCCGTCCAGGGTGCCCCGGCGGATCGCGGCCTTCAGGTCGTCGATCGCGGGCTCCTCGCCCTCGAGGTACATCATCATGATGTCGTCGTCGCCCTCGGCGACCGTCTCGACCAGTCGATCCCGCCATTCCCGGGCGGCCTCCACATGAGTCGAGGGGATCTCCTCGGTGTCGTACGACTCCCCGAGCTTCGTGTCGACCGGCCAGACGAGGGCCTTCATCGCCACGAGGTCGATCACCCCGCGGAAGTCACCCTCGGAGCCGATCGGGATCTGCATCACGAGCGGGACCGCGCCCAGGCGAGACTCGATCATCTCCACGCACCGGTGGAACTCGGCGCCGACCCGGTCCATCTTGTTCACGAAGCAGATGCGCGGCACGCCGTAGCGGTCGGCCTGGCGCCAGACCGTCTCGGACTGCGGCTCGACGCCGGCGACGCCGTCGAACACCGCGACCGCACCGTCGAGGACGCGCAGCGAGCGCTCCACCTCGACCGTGAAGTCGACGTGACCGGGGGTGTCGATGATGTTGATCTGGTGGTCGCGCCAGTGGCAGGTCGTCGCGGCGGACGTGATCGTGATGCCGCGCTCCTGCTCCTGCTCCATCCAGTCCATCGTGGCGCCACCCTCGTGGACCTCACCGATCTTGTAGTTGATGCCGGTGTAGTAGAGGATCCGCTCGGTCGTGGTCGTCTTGCCCGCGTCGATATGCGCCATGATCCCGATGTTGCGGACCATCGCGAGGTCAGTCACGGTGGGGCTGGACACGATCGAACTCCGAATCTGGAGGTGAGTGGGTGGGGACTACCAGCGGTAGTGGGCGAAGGCCTTGTTGGCCTCGGCCATCTTGTGGGTGTCCTCGCGCTTCTTGACCGAGGCGCCCAGGCCGTTGGAGGCATCCAGGATCTCGTTCATGAGGCGGTCGGTCATCGTCTTCTCGCGGCGGGCGCGGGAGTAGCCGACCAGCCAGCGCAGGGCCAGGGTGTGCGCCCGGGCGGGCTTCACCTCGACCGGCACCTGGTAGGTGGCGCCACCGACGCGGCGGCTCTTCACCTCGAGGGTCGGACGGACGTTGTCCAGCGCGCGCTTGAGGGTGATCACCGGGTCGGTGCCGTTCTTCTCGCGGCAGCCCTCGAGCGCGCCGTAGACGATGCGCTCGGCGGTGGACTTCTTGCCGTCCAGCAGGATCTTGTTGACCAGCTGCGTGACGACCGGCGACCCGTAGACGGGATCGACGATCACTGGACGCTTGTCAGCGGGGCCCTTGCGAGGCATCAGCTCTTCTCCTTCTTCGCGCCGTAGCGGCTTCGGGCCTGCTTGCGGTTCTTGACGCCCTGGGCGTCGAGGGAGCCGCGCACGACCTTGTAGCGCACACCGGGCAGGTCCTTCACACGGCCGCCACGCACGAGCACGATGGAGTGCTCCTGGAGGTTGTGGCCGACGCCCGGGATGTAGGCCGTCACCTCGATGCCACTGCTCAGGCGGACGCGTGCGACCTTGCGCAGGGCCGAGTTCGGCTTCTTCGGCGTGGTCGTGTAGACGCGCGTGCAGACGCCCCGACGCTGCGGGCTGCCCTTGAGGGCAGGCGTCTTGTTCTTCGCGACCTTGTCCTGTCGGCCCTTGCGGACCAACTGCTGGATCGTGGGCACTTGTACTCCGGTGCGTAGAGGAAGTCGTGGTCGTGTGCCCGGTCGACCCGATCCGCCGCGCCCACGCGGTCGGGCGTGTCGTAACCGTCTCGCGGTTACGCTCGTTCCCGAACCAAGGGGTTGGATCCGCCGTTGTCTCCCACCACTGCCCGAGAGGGCTGCGGACCCGCCGGCCGGCCGTCCTCTCGGACGTCCTGGCCACTGTCGGGTGCGGGGAAGCACGCAGTGCATCCATGCGGCGCCCGGATGTTCCCAGGCACAGTCCACAAGGGTAGCGTGAACGGGGCAGGCAGGCCAAATCCACGTGTCCCCCGTGGAGGACCCGCCGGGCCGGTGCGTGGTCCCCGTCGCACACGGACCTCGGTCCGCGCTGCGAGCCGCCTGGGGCTGGCGAGCGCCCCTCGGACCCGGGCAGCGCCTTGGTCAGAACTGGGTGGAGGGGTCGTCGAGCTCCGTGAAGACGCTGGAGTCCGTGGCGGCGATCACAACGAACAGCACCACCAACGCGATGAGCGCCAGCACGCAGAGCGCGATGTTGACCCAGGCGACCACCTTGGTCGCGGTGTTCAGCGACCTGCCCTCGAGCTGCCCGCCGGATGCGGCGATCGCGCGGTTGGACTGCCCGGCGATCACGAGTGCGATCACCGAGGCGAAGAACGGGCACACCAGCCACCCGGAGATCGCCAGGATGAGGCCGACCACGGCCTTGCTGTCCGTCTGGCCAGCCACCGGATAGCCCGACGGCCTGGTAGCCCGGCGGGGGGTAGCCCGCCGGCGGATAGGTCGGCGGTGGGCCGCCGTATCCCGCCGAGGGCGGCGGGGCATAGCCATGACCGGGCGGCGGGGGCGCCGGCGAGCTCCAGGTGCCACCGGGCGGCGGAGGCGATGCTGCCCAGGGCGCGCTGCCGGCGGGAGGCGGCGGGGCCCACTGCCCGCTCGTTTGGGGCCCGCTCGTTTGGGGTGGGTACTGCCCGGCGTCGCCTTCCGGCGGAAGGGAGCCGGCTGGCTGCGATGACCAGCCGGCGGGTGCGGGCGGCGGTGGTGCCGGCCATTGGCCCTCCGGCGCTTGCGGGGCTCCCCAGGCAGGCGGGGGCGGCGCGTCGCCCTCGGCGGGCGCAGTCCGGCTGGAGGGGCTCTCGCCGGCCGCGGTCTCGCTGGGCGCAGCGCTCTCGCCGGGCGCAGTCTCGCTGGGAGCATCCGGGCTCGGGGCGGCAGGCACGGCCGACTCGCCGCCGTCCGCGTCGGCCGGCCCGTGCTCAGGGGTGTCCGCGGGCTGATCGCCCGTTTCCGGGATGTCCGGGACGCTCGGGGTCAGCGCACCCCCGGCGTTCGGATCGTCGGTCGGATCCTGGGGACCTGGCTGCAGGGACATGGCCGGATTCTAGTCCCGAGCACAGGACAGGGCTCCCCCACACGCACTCACCTGCCCGGACAGGCCGCAGGGGCGGTGTGGACCCGGAAGTCCGCACCGCCCCCGCGGGCGTGCCAGCTCAGCTGCTGTAGTCGCGGTAGTCGTAGTCCTCGAGCGGGACCGCGCCGGAGTCCGACGACCCGAAGCCACCGGTGTACAGCGAGTCGTCGTAGCCGCTGAACGAGGCGTACATGGCCGACTTGGCCTCCTCGGTCGGCTCGACCCTGATGTTGCGGTACCGCGGCAGGCCGGTGCCGGCCGGGATGAGCTTGCCGATGATGACGTTCTCCTTCAGGCCCAGCAGCGGGTCACTCTTGGCCTCGATCGCAGCCTCGGTGAGGACCCGGGTGGTCTCCTGGAAGGACGCCGCCGACAGCCACGACTCGGTGGCCAGCGAGGCCTTCGTGATGCCCATCAGCTCCGGGCGCGCGGAGGCCGGGGTGCCGCCCTCGGCCACCACCGCACGGTTGCCCGACTCGAACAGGCCACGCTCGACGAGCTGACCGGTCAGGAAGTCGGCGTCGCCGCTCTCGATGATCGTCACCCGCTTGAGCATCTGGCGGACGATCACCTCGATGTGCTTGTCGTGGATCGACACGCCCTGCGAGCGGTAGACCTCCTGCACCTGGTCGACCAGGTGCAGCTGCACCTGGCGCTGGCCCATGACCCGCAGGACCGTCTTCGGGTCGACCGCACCGACGGTCAGCTGCTGACCGACCTCGACATGGTCGCCCTCGGACACCTTCAGCCGGGACGCGCCGGGAGATCGGGTGCTCCTCCTCCGCGGACCCGTCGTCGGGGACGATCACGATCTTCTTCGCGCGGTCGGACTCCTCGATGCGGACCCGGCCCGCCGACTCGCTGATCGGGGCCACACCCTTGGGGGTGCGCGCCTCGAACAGCTCCACGATCCTGGGCAGGCCGTGGGTGATGTCCTCACCCGCGACGCCACCGGTGTGGAACGTGCGCATGGTCAGCTGCGTGCCGGGCTCGCCGATCGACTGGGCGGCGATGATCCCGATGGCCTCCCCGACGTCGACGAGCTTGCCGGTCGCCAGTGAGCGGCCGTAGCACGTCGCGCACGTGACGACCTTCGAGTCGCAGGTCAGCACCGAGCGCAGCCGGACCTTCTCGACCCCCGCCTCGCACAGCCGGTCGACCAGGGTGATCGACAGCTCCTCGCCGGCCTGCGCGAGCACCTCCCCCTCCAGGGCGACGTCCTCGGACAGGATCCGCGAGACCGCGGAGGTGTCGACGTGCTCGTCGGGCGTCACGACGCCGTCCTCGCCCCGGTTGCCGATCAGCATCGGCAGACCCCGGTCGGTGCCGCAGTCCTCCTCGCGGATGATCACGTCCTGGGACACGTCCACCAGCCGGCGGGTCAGGTAACCCGAGTCCGCCGTGCGCAGCGCGGTGTCGGCAAGGCCCTTGCGGGCACCGTGCGTGGCGATGAAGTACTCCAGCACGGACAGGCCCTCGCGGTAGTTGCTCTTGATCGGCCGCGGGATGATCTCGCCCTTCGGGTTGGCGACGAGGCCGCGCATGCCCGCGATCTGACGGACCTGCATCCAGTTCCCGCGCGCGCCGGAGTTCACCATCATGAACACCGGGTTCGTCGCCGGGAAGTGCTCCTTCATCGCCTCGGCCACCTCGTCGGTGGTGCGCGTCCAGATCTCGATCAGCTCCTGGCGGCGCTCCGAGTCGGTGATCAGACCGTCGTCGTACTGGTCCTGGACCGCGGCAGCGCGCTTCTCGGCCTCCTCCAACAGCTCGGCCTTGCGCGGCGGCGCCACGACGTCGTCGAAGGAGATCGTCACGCCGGAGCGGGTCGCCCACCGGAAGCCCAGATCCTTGAGCTCGTCGAGGGTGTTGGCCACGTTGGTCTTCGTGTACCGCTCGGCCAGGTCGTTCACGAGCCCACCGAGGCGCTTCTTGTCGATGTCGCTGTTGACGAACTCGTAGTCGGCCGGGAGTGCCTCGTTGAACAGGGCACGGCCGAGGGTGGTCTGCAGGGACAGCGGATCCCCGGCCTGCCAGCCCTCGGGCACCTCGAAGCCGTCGGGCGGCACGATCCCACGCAGCCGCAGGGTGATCATCGACTGCAGGGACAGGGCCCCGGCGTCATAGGCCATGAACGCCTCGGCCAGCGACGAGTAGGCCTGGCCCTCGCCCTTGAGACCCTCGCGCAGGGCGGTCAGGGCGTAGATGCCCAGCACCATGTCCTGGGTCGGCGTGGTGATCGGGCGACCGTTGGCCGGGCTCAGGATGTTGTTCGAGCTCAGCATCAGGATCCGGGCCTCGGCCTGGGCCTCGGCGCTCAGCGGCACGTGGACGGCCATCTGGTCGCCGTCGAAGTCCGCGTTGAACGCGGTGCAGACCAGCGGGTGGATCTGGATGGCCTTGCCCTCGATCAGCTGCGGCTCGAACGCCTGGATGCCCAGCCGGTGCAGCGTGGGCGCCCGGTTGAGCATCACCGGGTGCTCGGAGATGACCTCCTCCAGGACGTCCCAGACGACCGAGCGGGACCGCTCGACCATGCGCTTGGCGCTCTTGATGTTCTGCGCGTGGTTGAGGTCCACCAGGCGCTTCATCACGAACGGCTTGAACAGCTCGAGGGCCATCCCCTTGGGCAGGCCGCACTGGTGCAGCTTGAGGTTGGGGCCGACCACGATGACCGAGCGGCCGGAGTAGTCCACGCGCTTGCCGAGCAGGTTCTGGCGGAACCGGCCCTGCTTGCCCTTGAGCATGTCCGACAGCGACTTCAGCGGCCGGTTGCCCGGACCGGTCACCGGGCGCCCACGGCGGCCGTTGTCGAACAGCGCGTCGACGGCCTCCTGGAGCATCCGCTTCTCGTTGTTGACGATGATCTCCGGCGCCCCGAGGTCGAGCAGGCGCTTGAGCCGGTTGTTGCGGTTGATCACCCGGCGGTACAGGTCGTTGAGGTCCGAGGTGGCGAACCGGCCGCCGTCGAGCTGCACCATCGGGCGCAGGTCCGGCGGGATCACCGGGACGCAGTCCAGGACCATGCCCTTCGGGTCGTTGGTCGTGGTCATGAAGGCCGTGACGACCTTGAGCCGCTTGAGGGCACGGGTCTTGCGCTGACCCTTGCCCGAGCGGACGACCTCCCGCAGGATCTCGGCCTCGGCCTCGAGGTCGAAGCTGGTCAGGCGCGCCTGGATCGCCGCGGCGCCCATGCCACCGGAGAAGTACATGCCGAAGCGGTCGCGCATCTCGCGGTAGAGCAGCTCGTCGCCCTCGAGGTCCTGGACCTTCAGGGTGCGGAACCGGTCGAACACCCGGTCGAGGCTGTCGACCCTCTTCTCGCCGGCACGGCGGATCGCGTTGAGCTCGCGCTCAGCGCCCTCGCGGACCTTGCGCTTCACGTCGGCCTTCGCGCCCTCGGCCTCCAGCTCGGCGAGGTCGGCCTCGAGCTTCTCGGCGCGCTTGGCCAGGTCCGCCTCGGTCTTGTCCGTGAGCTGCTTGCGCTCCACGCCGATCCGGGCCTCGATCGAGGGCAGGTCACGGTGCCGGGCGTCCACATCCACCGACGTGATCATGTAGGCGGCGAAGTAGATGACCTTCTCCAGGTCCTTCGGGGCGAGGTCCAGCAGGTACCCCAGGCGCGACGGGACGCCCTTGAAGTACCAGATGTGGGTCACGGGCGCGGCCAGCTCGATGTGGCCCATGCGCTCGCGGCGAACCTTCGCGCGGGTCACCTCGACGCCGCAGCGCTCACAGATGATCCCCTTGAAGCGGACGCGCTTGTACTTGCCGCAGTAGCACTCCCAGTCCCGGGTCGGGCCGAAGATCTTCTCGCAGAACAGCCCATCCTTCTCGGGCTTGAGCGTGCGGTAGTTGATCGTCTCGGGCTTCTTGACCTCACCGTGGGACCAGGT
The DNA here is from genome assembly GCA_963793175.1 of uncultured Actinomycetes bacterium. GTDB lineage: Bacteria > Actinomycetota > Actinomycetes > S36-B12 > CAIYMF01 > Prado023. Next base: position 132,129 of record CAWBYT010000005.1, on the reverse strand, counting down.
GCGGATGTTGTCGGCGGTGGCAAGTCCGATGCGCATCTCGTCGAAGTAGTTGACGTCGAGCAAGGTGTGTTCCTTAGGTTCGTATTCGGTTCGTCGTCGTCACGCGGTGTCGGCGCGGTTCCGGACTGGCGGGCGCCGGTCCGGAACCCGCCGGTCAGACCTCTTCGACGCTGCTCGGCTCACGCCGGGACAGGTCGATGCCCAGTTCCTCCGCAGCACGGAAGATGTCGTCGTCGGATTCACGCATCTCGATGGACTGCCCGTCGCTGGACAGGACCTCGACGTTCAGGCACAGGGACTGCATCTCCTTGATGAGCACCTTGAACGACTCCGGGATCCCCGGCTCCGGGATGTTCTCGCCCTTGACGATGGCCTCGTAGACCTTCACCCGGCCGAGGACGTCGTCGGACTTGATGGTGAGCAGCTCCTGCAGGGCGTAGGCGGCGCCATAGGCCTCCATGGCCCAGACCTCCATCTCGCCGAAGCGCTGGCCACCGAACTGCGCCTTGCCGCCCAGCGGCTGCTGGGTGATCATCGAGTACGGGCCGGTGGAGCGTGCGTGCATCTTGTCGTCGACAAGGTGCAGCAGCTTCAGGATGTAGATGTAGCCGACCGCGACGGGCTCGGGGAACGGCTCGCCGGAGCGGCCGTCGAACAGGCTGGCCTTGCCGTCCGGACCGACGAGGCGCACGCCGTCGGCGGTCGGGATGGTGTTGGCCAGCAGGCCCGAGAGCTCGTCCTCCTTGGCGCCGTCGAACACCGGCGTGGCGACCCGGGTGTTCGGTGCCGACGCGCGCGCGGACTCGTCGAGGCGCTCGGCCCAGGCTGCACCCGCGGGCGCCTCCCACCCGGTCTTGGCGACCCACCCGAGGTGCGTCTCCATCACCTGCCCGACGTTCATGCGCCCGGGAACCCCCAGGGGGTTGAGGACCACGTCGACGGGCGTCCCGTCCTCAAGGAACGGCATGTCCTCGACGGGCAGGATCTTGGCGATGACGCCCTTGTTCCCGTGCCGGCCGGCCAGCTTGTCGCCGGTGGTGATCTTGCGCTTCTGGGCCACGTAGACCCGGACGAGGCGGTTGACGCCCGGAGGCAGCTCGTCGCCCTCCTCACGGTCGAACACCCGGACGGCGATGACCTTGCCGGACTCGCCGTGCGGCACCTTCATCGAGGTGTCGCGGACCTCCCGGGCCTTCTCGCCGAAGATGGCGCGCAGCAGGCGCTCCTCCGGGGTCAGCTCGGTCTCCCCCTTGGGCGTGACCTTGCCGACCAGGATGTCGCCGGTGACGACGTCGGCGCCCACGCGGATCACGCCGCGGTCGTCGAGGTCGGCCAGCACCTCCTCGGCCACGTTCGGGATGTCCCGGGTGATCTCCTCGGGTCCCAGCTTCGTGTCGCGCGCGTCGACCTCGTGCTCCTCGATGTGGATCGAGGAGAGCACGTCGTCCTGCACGAGGCGCTGCGACAGGATGATCGCGTCCTCGTAGTTGTGGCCCTCCCACGGCATGAACGCCACGAGCAGGTTGCGTCCGAGCGCCATCTCGGCGGTGTCGGTGCACGGGCCGTCGGCGATGACCTGGCCCTCCTCGACCCGCTGGCCCTCGTCGACGATCGTGCGCTGGTTGAAGCACGTGCCCTGGTTGGAGCGGTCGAACTTGCGCAGGCGGTAGGTCTCGTACGTGGCGTCGTCGTTGGCGATGGTGACGTGGTCGGCCGAGACGTCGGAGACCACCCCGCCCTGCTTCGCCACGATCACGTCGCCTGCATCGACCGCCGCGCGGTACTCCATGCCGGTGCCGACGAGCGGGGCCTCGCTGCGCAGCAGCGGGACCGCCTGACGCTGCATGTTCGCGCCCATGAGGGCTCGGTTGGCGTCGTCGTGCTCGAGGAACGGGATCATTGCCGTGGCCACCGACACCATCTGGCGCGGCGAGACGTCCATGTAGTCCACGTCGGACCGGGGCGATGTAGTCGACCTCGCCGCCCTTGGTGCGGACCAGGACGCGCTGCTCGGCGAAGAACCCGTCGGACGTCAGCGGCGCGTTGGCCTGCGCGATGACGTGCAGGTCCTCCTCGTCGGCGGTGAGGTAGTGCACCTCGTCGCTGACGTGGCCCTCGTCGTCGACCTTGCGGTACGGCGTCTCGATGAACCCGAACGCGTTGACCCGCGCATAGGTGGACAGCGAGCCGATCAGGCCGATGTTCGGACCCTCGGGGGTCTCGATCGGGCACATCCGGCCGTAGTGCGACGGGTGCACGTCGCGGACCTCGAAGCCGGCCCGCTCGCGGGACAGGCCGCCGGGGCCGAGCGCGGACAGGCGGCGCTTGTGCGTCAGGCCGGACACCGGGTTGGTCTGGTCGAGGAACTGGGAGAGCTGCGAGGTGCCGAAGAACTCCTTGATGGAGGCGACCACCGGCCGGATGTTGATCAGGGTCTGCGGCGTGATCGCCTCGACGTCCTGGGTGGTCATCCGCTCGCGGACCACGCGCTCCATCCGGGACAGCCCGGTGCGCAGCTGGTTCTGGATCAGCTCGCCGACGGTGCGCAGGCGGCGGTTGCCGAAGTGGTCGATGTCGTCGCGCTCGACCTGCTTGGTCCCCTGCGCGGTCTCGAAGGAGACCTCGCCGGCGTGCAGCCGGCACAGGTACTCGATCGTGGCCTCGATGTCCTCGATCTGCAGCGTGCTCTGGCCGAGCTCGGAGGTCGAGCCCGAGCTTCTTGTTCACCTTGTAGCGCCCGACCTTGGCCAGGTCGTAGCGCTTCGGGTTGAAGTAGAAGTTGTCCAGCAGGGTGCGACCGGCCTCGATCGTCGGCGGCTCGCCCGGGCGCAGCTTGCGGTAGATGTCGAGCAGGGCCTCGTCCTGGGTCTTGTCCGGGTTGCTCGTGCCGACCGGATCCTTCTCCAGGGTGGCCTCCATCGACGGCCACGCGGCGAAGCGCTCACGGATCTGCGCCTCGGAGCGGCCCAGCGCCTTGAGCAGCACCGAGACGGGCTGCTTGCGCTTGCGGTCGACGCGGACGCCGACCATGTCCTTCTTGTCGATCTCGAACTCGAGCCAGGCACCCGCGGCTGGGGATGATCTTCGCGACGAAGATGTCCTTGTCCGAGGTCTTGTCCTCCTGGCGCTCGAAGTACACGCCGGGCGAGCGGACCAGCTGCGACACGACGACGCGCTCGGTCCCGTTGATGATGAACGTGCCCTTGTCGGTCATCAGCGGGAAGTCGCCCATGAAGACCGTCTGACTCTTGATCTCGCCGGTCTCGTTGTTCGTGAACTCGGCCGTGACGAACATGCGGCTGCGAGAAGGTCATGTCCTTCTCGCGGCACTGCTCCACGGTGTACTTCGGGGGCTCGAACCGGTGGTCGCGGAAGCTCAGCGACATGGTCCGGGAGAAGTCCTCGATCGGGGAGATCTCGGTGAAGATCTCCTCCAGGCCCGACTTGGTCGGGACGCTGGCGCCGGACTCGACCGCGGCGGCCACGCGGGCCCGCCAAGAGTCGTTTCCGAGCAGCCAGTCGAACGAGTCCGTCTGCAGCGCCAGGAGGTCCGGGACCTCCAGCGGCTCACGGATCTTGCGAATGAGACCCGGTTCAGTCCGGGGGGCGGGGGGGGCGTTGCGGTCTTGCGGGCGGAGGCCAAGACAGGTCCTTCCAGGACGATTCACTGCGGTCGGCACGCCGGCCACGGCCCCGCCGACCTGCCGCGTCGCGAGCCTGACGCAGGACACGCGGACGCATTCATGGGCGACATGCTGGGGGAGGTGGACAGCGCAAAACGGCAGCCTACCCGATTGGGCAGCCGCTGTCGACTCCAAGCGTGCCCACCGTCACAGAACGGCTCCTCGTTCGCGTACCTGGTCCGCGCCGCTCGACAGCGGGTGACGGGACCCTGCACGCACCCCTCGAACCGTCCGCTCGGCGTGACCCCTGAGGGCCACCAGCATGCCTGGACGCAATGCGTCGGACTCAGGGTGCCCCGCCGCTCGCGCTGAGTCAAGTCCCCGAGCGGTTCCCGGCACACATTTCCGGTCCGGGAACGCAGCTGGGCGCACCCCCATGCGGAGGTGCGCCCAGCGGCGTGGAGCGCGTTGTCAGGCGACTACTTGACGGTCACCTTGGCGCCGGCGGCCTCGAGGGCCGCCTTCGCCTTCTCGGCGGCCTCCTTGTTGACCTTCTCGAGGACCGGCCTTGGGGGCGGCCTCGACGAGGTCCTTGGCCTCCTTCAGGCCCAGGCTGGTCAGCGCGCGGACCTCCTTGATGACCTGGATCTTCTTGTCGCCGGCCTCCTCGAGGATGACGTCGAACTCGTCCTGCTCCTCGACGGCCTCGGCCTCGCGGCGCGCGCCGGCGGCCGGCGGCCGCCACGGCGACCGGGGCGGCGGCGGTGACGCTCGAAGGTGTCCTCGAACTGCTTGACGAACTCGGAGAGCTCGATCAGCGTCATCTCCTTGAACGCGTCGAGCAGGTCCTCGGTGCTCAGCTTCGCCATGATGGCGTTCCTTCTGTCCTCGGTCGGTGCCGGGTAGGGCTGACTGCGAAGGCGATCAGCCCTCGGCGATCTCCTCGGCGCGGCCGCAGCGTCGGTGGCGGCTCGGCGGGTGCCTCAGCCGGGTCGGCCTCGGCCGGAGCCTCGGCTCGACGGGTGGCCTCGCCGGAGCCTCGGTCTCGGTCCGGGTGGCCTCGGCCGGAGCTCGGTCGGCCTGCGCGGCGACCTCGGCCTGCCTCGGAGCCGGCGTCCTCGGAGCCTGCGTCGGCGAGCCGCGGCGGCGCCGGCGCCGCCGGCGAGGACGCGACGGGTCCTGCCTCGGCCGTCGCTCGCAGCGCCTCGATCGTGCGCGCCGCCTGCGCCAGCGGCGCGGCGAACAGCGCCGCGGCCTGCTCAGCGAGGCCCTCATCGCACCGGCCAGCTTGGCCAGCAGCACCTCGCGGGACTCGAGGTCGGCCAGCTTCGCGACCTCGGCAGCGGACAGCGACCCTGCCGTCGAGGTACGCCGCCCTTGATGACCAGCAGCGGGTTGCGCCTTGGCGAAGTCGCGCAGGCCCTTGGCCGCCTCGACCGGGTCGCCCTTGATGAACGCGATCGCGCGTCGGGCCGACGAGCAGGTCGTCGAGGCCGTCGACCCCGGCGTCGCGCGGCCGCGATCTTGGTCAGGGTGTTCTTCACCACCGCGTAGGTGGCGTTGTCGCCCAGGGAGCGGCGCAGCTCCTTGAGCTGGGCCACGGTCAGGCCGCGGTACTCGGTCAGCACCGCGCCGTCGGAGGAGCGGAACTCCTCGGCGATCTCTTCGACGGCGGCGGACTTGTCAGGCCCGCGCCATGTTCTCCTTCGAGCGGTCGCTCGCGGGCGCGGGCCCGACATGACGAACGCCCCGGCGCAGGCGCGGGGCGTGGGCGCTGAGCAGGCGGTGCTCCGCCGTCCGTGCCGATCCTCTGCTCTCACCTGCGCTGGGCCGCCCGCTCTGCGGGACCTTCAGCCCCTCCCGTGCAGCACGGGTGGGACGACCGACGGTCTTCGGTGCCTCAGAGTAGACCAGCCGGGCTGACGCGGCAATCCGGGCGGACGCGGCGACGGCCCGCGGCGGCGCCTCAAAGCAGCGCGCGGGCCCGTCGCGTCGCGGTCGAGGTCCGGCTCGTCGGCGCTCGTCCTCGGCGAGCAGGTCACGCGTGCGCTGCGGGTCGACCGGGATGCCCGGGCCCATCGTCGTGGCGATGGTCGTCTTCCTGATGTAGCGGCCCTTGGCTGCCGACGGCTTGAGCCGGGTGATCTCGTCGAGGGCGGCCGCGTAGTTCTCGACCAGCTGCGCCTCGGTGAAGGACACCTTGCCGATCGGGAAGTTCAGGTTCGCGTGCTTGTCGGCGCGGAACTCGATCTTGCCGCCCTTGATGTCGGTGACCGCCTTGGTCGACGTCCATGCGTCACGGTGCCCGTCTTCGGGTTGGGCATCAGGCCGCGCGGGCCCAGGACCTTGCCGAGGCGTCCGACCTTGCCCATCAGGTCGGGGGTCGCGACGGCGGCGTCGAAGTCGGTCCAGCCGGCCGCGACCTTCTCGATCATGTCGTCGGAGCCGACGAAGTCGGCGCCGGCGGCGCGCGCCTCCTCAGCCTTCGCGGCGTTGGCGAAGACCAGGACCCGGGCGGTCTTGCCGGTGCCGTGGGGCAGGTTGACGGTGCCGCGGACCATCTGGTCGGCCTTGCGGGGGTCGACGCCGAGCCGCATGGCGACCTCGACGGTCGCGTCGAACTTGGTGGGGCTGGTCTCCTTGGCCAGTCGCACCGCGCCCAGCGGCGAGTGCAACGTGGAGCTGTCGACCTTGTCGGCCGCCGTGCGGTAGCCCTTGCTGCGCTTCATGGACGGATTCCTCTCCGTTGGTGGTGTCTGCGGGCCGCGCTGGCCCTACCACGCGTTGCGTGTCTGTCGGGCGCGCCTCACTCGGAGACGGTGATCCCCATCTGGCGGGCGGTGCCCTCGATGATCTTCATCGCGGCATCGACGTCGTTGGCGTTCAGGTCGGGCATCTTGTCCTCGGCGATCTCCTTCACCTGGGCCCTGGTGATCGAGCCGACCTTGTCCTTCTGCGGGACGCCGGAGCCCTTGTCGACCCCTGCGGCCTTCAGGATCAGCTTGGCGGCCGGCGGGGTCTTGAGCACGAAGTCGAACGAGCGGTCCTCGTACACGGTGATCTCGACCGGGATGACCTGGCCGCGCTGGGCCTCGGTCGCCGCGTTGTAGGCCTTGCAGAACTCCATGATGTTCACGCCGTGCTGGCCCAGGGCCGGGCCGACGGGCGGCGCCGGGTTGGCCTGGCCGGCCGTGATCTGGAGCTTGATCAGCCCGGTGACCTTCTTCTTCTTGGGTGGCATTCCTCAGGTCCTTCGTGTGGGTGCACCCGCGGCGCGTTCACCGCGGGAATCTGTGGCTCGCGGCTGCTGACGGGCTAGTTCTTCTCGATCTGGTCGAACCGGAGCTCGACCGGGGTCTCGCGGCCGAAGATCTCCACGAGTCCGGTGATCTTCTGGCCCTCGATGTTGATCTCCGAGACGGTGGCGTGCAGCGTCGCGAACGCACCGTCGATGACGGTGACCGAGTCCCCGGGGGAGAGGTCGATCTCCACGACCTTCGCCTGCTTGCCCGCCGCCCGGGACCCGCCCGCCCGCCGGCCCCGGCGGCGATCGGCTCGACCACGGCCTCCGGCTCGGGGGCCAGGATGGCCACGACCTCGTCGAGGCTCAGGGGCAGGGGCTGGTGGGCGTGCCCGACGAAGCCCGTGACCCCCGGCGTGTGGCGCACCGTGCCCCAGGACTCGTCGGTGAGCTCCATGCGGACCAGCACGTAGCCGGGGAACTTGTTGCGCTTGACCTGCTTCTTCTGCCCGTTCTTGATCTCGACGACGTCCTCGATGGGGACCTCGACCTGGAAGATGTAGTCCTCCATGTTCAACGAGGAGGCCCGGGTGAGCAGGTTGGCGCGCACCTTGTTCTCGTAGCCGGCGTAGGAGTGGATCACGTACCAGTCGCCAGGGGCGGCCGACATCTCCTGGCGGAAGGCCTCGACCGGGTCGACGGCCGCCGGCTCGTCGGGTCCGGAGGCGCCGTCCGCGGACTCATCGGGGCCGGCAGCCCCGTCGTCGGGCGCGTCGGCGGACCCGTCGGTCGCGGCGTCCTCCGGGGCGGCCGACCAGTCGAACTCGGCGGCCTCGCCGTCGGGGGCGTCGAACTCGTCGGTCGATCCAGACACAGTCGTCCTCGCAGATCTCGTACGGGGTGCGGCGCCGCTCATCCGAACAGCTCCAGCACCAGACGTGTGAACACAAAGTCGTAGGTCGCGACGATCGCGGTGACGACCCCCACGAAGATGATCACCACCCAGGTGTAGGTGATCAGCTCCCTGCGCGTGGGCCAGATGACCTTGCGCAGCTCGGCGACCATCTGGCGCATGAACAGCGTGAGCCGCGCCCAGCGGCCGGGCTTGCCACGCAGGCTTCTCGTCGCCGGACGAGCCACGGTCGGTGGTCTTGCTGCTCTCACTCACAGATCCTCCGAGGTGGGCGACGGGCACCCACGGGTGTTGGACGCGGAACGCGAACGTCCCGCCTCGCAGGGCCGGAGGGACTTGAACCCGCAACCGCCGGTTTTGGAGACCGGTGCTCTACCAATTGAGCTACGACCCTTTGGACTTCATGACTTGGCACTGGGATGGGACCCATGACAGCCAGTTCATGACGCTGGCTCCATGACCCCGGGCAGGCTACCGCTGGGGTCCACCGACCCGGGTGCCCCAGTGTACGGGGCGACCCCCAGTGCGGTCCAAATGCGATCCGCGCCGGCCGCGGCGGCCGGGCCGCGGACGGGATCGATCCGCCTCCGACCGGCTCACTACGATGTGCCCATGGTCGACCAACCCCGCGTCTCTGCCCGAATCGGTGCCATCGCCGAGTCCGCGACCCTGGCCGTGGACGCCCGGGCCAAGGCGCTCAAGGCCGCCGGTCGACCGGTGATCGGGTTCGGGGCCGGCGAGCCGGACTTCCCCACGCCGGACTACATCGTGGAGGCGGCGGCCGCGGCGTGCCGGGATCCGCGCTGGCACCGGTACACCCCGGCTGGCGGCCTGCCCGAGCTCAAGGAGGCCGTCGCCGCCAAGACCCAGCGGGACTCCGGGCTCGTGGTGGCGCCGAGCCAGGTCCTGATCAGCAACGGCGGCAAGCAGGCCCTCTACAACGCGTTCGCCTCCCTGCTGGACCCCGGCGACGAGGTCCTGCTGCCCGCGCCCTACTGGACGACCTACCCGGAGTCCATCGCCCTCGCCGGGGGGGACCACCGTGGTGGTCCCCACCTCCCCGGAGAGCGGCTACCGGGCCACCATCGAGCAGCTCGAGGCGGCCAGGACACCGGCGACCAAGGCCCTCGTCTTCGTCTCCCCCTCGAACCCCACCGGCGCCGTGTACTCCCCCGAGGACGTCGCCGCGATCGGCCGCTGGGCTGACGAGCACGGGCTCTGGGTCGTCACCGACGAGATCTACGAGCACCTGGTCTACGGCGACGCCGAGTTCTCCTCGATGCCGGTGCAGGTGCCCGAGCTGGCCGAGCGCTGCATCGTCGTCAACGGCGTGGCCAAGACCTACGCGATGACCGGTTGGCGCGTGGGCTGGCTGATCGGGCCCGCGGACATCGTGAAGGCCGCGACCAACCTCCAGTCGCACGCGACCTCCAACGTGGCCAACGTGTCGCAGATCGCGGCACTGGCCGCCGTCTCCGGCGACCTGGCGGCCGTCGAGGAGATGAAGGTGGCCTTCGACCGGCGCCGGCGCCGGATCGTCGCGCTCCTGCGGGCCATCCCGGGCGTGCGGTGCCCCGAGCCGGAGGGCGCCTTCTACGTGTACCCGTCGGTCGAGGACCTGCTCGGCAGGGAGATCCGGGGACGCCGACCGGCGACGTCCGCGGAGCTGGCGGCGCTGATCCTCGACGAGGTCGAGGTGGCCGTGGTCCCGGGGGAGGCGTTCGGGACCCCGGGCTTCCTGCGGCTGTCCTACGCGTTGGGCGACGCCGACCTCGAGGAGGGGATCGGCCGCCTGGCCGAGCTGCTCGGCTGAGCCCGGTTCGCGTGCTGACGATCCCGACGACGCTGGGCGGAACCGTCCGCCCGCTGGCTGAGCCCCGTTCGAAGGTGCCGCTACAGCGCGCAGCCCACCAGGACCGGCTCGTTCTCCAGGACGATGCCGAACCGATCGGCCACCCCCTCCCGGACGGCCCGCGCCAGCTCGAGGAGGTCCTCGGCGGTGGCGCCCCCGCGGTTCGTCAGCGCCAGGACGTGCTTGGTGGACAGCGTCGCGCGGGCCCCGGGGCGCAGCCCGAAGCCGCGCTGGAACCCCGCGTCGCGAGATCAGCCAGGCGGCCGACGTCTTCACGCTGCCGTCCGGCTGGGCGAACCGGGGTGCACCCTCCGGCAGTGCGTCTGCCCGGGCCGCCGGGATGATCGGGTTGGTGAAGAAGGAGCCCGCACTCCAGGTGTCGGGATCCGACGCGTCGAGCACCATGCCCTTGCCCCGCCGGAGCTCGAGGACCGCCTCGCGTACCGAACGGGCGGGTGGCCGGTCGCCCAGGTCGACCCCGAGGACGCCGGCCAGCTCCGCGTAGCGCACCGGGGACCCCAGCGGATCGGTGCCGAGCACGAAGGTCACCGCGAGCACGACCCACCGTCCCGGGGTCCGCTTGAGCTGCGAGCTGCGATACCCGAAGCCGGCCTGCGCACCGGGCATCCGGCTGACCGCACCGGTGCGCCGGTCGAGCACCGTCAGTGACTCGATGACCTGGGCGACCTCCGCGCCGTAGGCGCCCACGTTCTGGATCGGGGTCGCGCCGGTGCGTCCGGGGATCCCGGACAGCGCCTCGATCCCCGACCAGCCCTGGTCGACGGCGGTCTGCGACGAACGAGTCCCACGGCTCCCCGGCGGCGACCTGCACCCGGACAGCACGGTCCCCGGCCGGCTCGACGTCGATCCCACGCGTGTCGGATCCGCACGACGGTGCCGGCGAAGCCCGCGTCCGCGACGAGCAGGTTCGATCCGCCGCCGACCAGCAGCAGTGCCTCGCCGGCGGCGTCGGCGGCGACGACCTCGGCCACCAGGTCCTCGGATGAGCTGGTCGTCAGCACTCTGCTGGCAGGGCCGCCCACCCGCAGGGTCGTCATCCCCGCGAGGCTTCGACCCGGTCCCCGTCGCCGACCGGGACGGGGAGGGTCGGCGTGCTGGTCGGCTGGTCGTCCCCCGTCGCCACTGGCGGCTCCGCCGGATCATGCCCCGCGTTCAGGCTGCCCCGGCGGGTCGAGGAGCTCCGGATGCTTGCGCATGTAGCGCGCCTCGTCGTTGAGGTATGCGTAGTAGATGCCGATCAGGATGCCCCCGCCGATGAAGTTCCCGATGAGGCAGATGATGACGTTCATGACTGCCGGCACGACCGCGATCCCCTCGGACAGCCCGACGATCAGGAAGAGGACCGTGTTCGCCACGGAGTGCTCGAACCCCAGGTAGGCGAAGACGAACACGCTGACGATCATCGCCACCGACTTCATCAGGTCGTCCTTGATGGCGCCGTTGTACACCAGCAGCATGGCGAGGTTGATGAAGAAGTTGCAGAGGATCGCGCGGACGATGAGGTCCATCCATCCGACCGCACCATCGGTGACGAACGCCAGCTTCGCGTCCGCGGAGTGCACCATGAGCTCCATGGCCGGCGGACTGATGATCGACGAGCCCACGACCAGGAGCGCCACGAAGAGCCCCCCGAGGAAGTTGCCCGCGTAGCACAGGGACAGCACCCGCACGATGCGCGTCTTGGTGATCCGCCCGAAGTAGAACCCGATGGAGACGATCATCATGTTCGAGGTCAACAGCTCGGACTTCGAGTAGTAGATGAACACCAGGGCGAATCCGAAGAACGCGCAACCCAGGAGCTTGCCGATCGCCAGCAGTCCTTCAGGCTGCTCCGCGCTCACGCCCACGGACTCGAAGCCGGCCTGGATCGTGTAGTTGCCGATGTAGAGCAGCCCCACGATGACGCCGGCCATCCCTGCGCGCATGAGTGTAGCGGCGCTTCATCATGCCGGTCATCTCGGCCTTGTACTCGAGCATCTCGAGGATCGAGGAGATGAAGTACTTGCCTGGGAACAGCTTGTGGGTCTCCATGCTGGCCCTTCTCACCGGTGTCGGTCCACCGGAGTTTGGCTGGAATCCTAGTTACGGACCACAGCCGTTGGCCGGTTGACCGAGGGGCCGGGGAGGTGCCGGGCGGCGGGGCTCGCCGGGATCAGCGAGTCTCCTTGTGCGCCGTGTGCTGGTTGCAGTTGGCGCAGTACTTCTTGATCTCGAGGCGGTCGGGGTCGTTGCGCCGGTTCTTCTTCGTGATGTAGTTGCGGTGCTTGCACTCCTGGCACGCCAAGGTGATCTTGGGCCTGATGTCGGTGGTCTTCCCCACGGGACTGCCTTCCTGCTTCGCGCCGCGATGGGCGCCTCGTGCTGGACCCTGCCGGGTCCGGGTCTGGTAGCGGAGGCCGGACTTGAACCGGCGACACAGCGATTATGAGCCGCTTGCTCTGCCAGGCTGAGCTACTCCGCCGTGCAGGTTTCGGCCCTGTCGGACCGGCCCTTCCGAGCCCCTTTACGGAATCGAACCGTAGACCTTCTCCTTACCATGGAGACGCTCTGCCGACTGAGCTAAAGGGGCAACGCGCGCCAAGGCTACCGGAACCGCCGGTCATAGACGAAATCGCCGACGACCCCTCCCACTGTGCTCACCAGGGGTACGAGACGCCCGTCAGGGCGGTGCTCGCATCCCAGAGCCGGCGGGCGGAATCGACGTCGCGAGCCGCCTGCGACGGGGTCTCCAAGCCCGGCGTGCCACGCTGGCCGCGCCATCCGGTCGGGCCGATGTACGTGCCGCTCGCGGCCCCGGGGTCGGTGGCCGCCATCAGGGTCGGCCACGCCCCGGCCTCGGCGGACTGGGCGACCACGCGGTTGAGCACCGCCATCCACGCCACGCCGACCCGGCTGCCCGACATCCGCGGGCCTGCCTGCTGGAGGTTGGTCGCCGCCCAGCCCGGGTGGACCGCGATCGAGCGCAGGTCCGCACCCGCGGACTCGGCGCGGCGGTGCAGCTCCAGGGCGAACAGGAGGTTGGCCAGCTTGCTCTGGCTGTAGGCGCGCCACTTCTGGTAGCCCCGCCGGGACTGGAGGTCGTCGAAGTCGATCCGGCCGATCCGGTGGACGTTGCTGGAGACCGTGACCACCCGGCCGCCCGGTCGCAGCGAGCCGAGCAACAGGCCGGTGAGCGCGAAGTGGCCGAGGTGGTTGGTGGCCAGCTGCAGCTCGTACCCGTCCTTGGACTCGCGCCGAGGGATGGCCATCACCCCGCCGTTGTTGACCAGGACGTCGAGGCCCTCGGGGTGGGCCGCGGTCCACGCGGCGGCCAGGTCGTGCACGCTGGCCAGGTCGGCCAGGTCCAGACGGGCCACCTCGATCCTGGCCCCAGGCACGGCAGCCTCGATGGCCCTGGCCGCAGCAGCGCCACGCCCCTCGTCACGGACGGCCAGCGTCACCGCCGCACCGTGGGCGGCCAGCGCCTGCGCCGCCTCGAAGCCGATGCCCGAGTTGGCGCCCGTGATGAGCACCGAGCGGCCCTGCTGGCTGGGGATGTCGGCGGGGGTCCAGGTCATGGTGCCGATCCTCCCACCGGGGCGGTGATCGCGCGGGTCGGCGGGTCGCGCACCGTTGTGCCCAACGGCCGAGGCGCCCCCTGCGGACTATCGCGGAAGGCGCCTCGGACGTGCGTGGCGGGTGTTGGGTTCGAACCAACGTAGGCTGAGCCGGCAGATTTACAGTCTGCTCCCTTTGGCCGCTCGGGCAACCCGCCGTAGCGCGACGATGGTACCGGTGCCCGGTGGCGGCCGACAAACCAGAGCCACGAGGCGGGCGCCGCCGGCGCGGCTGCGGCGGCTAACCTGCTTCCCATGGCAGACAGCAGCTTCGACATCGTCAGCAAGGTCGACCACCAGGAGGTCGACAACGCCCTGAACCAGGCCGCCAAGGAGCTGGCGCAGAGGTTCGACTTCAAGAACACGGGCACCTCGATCGCGTGGCGCGGCGAGGACGGCATCGAGCTCACGTCCAGCACGGAGGAGCGCTGCAGAGCAGCCCTCGACGTGCTCAAGGACAAGCTGGTCAAGCGCCACGTCTCGCTCAAGGCCCTCGACGCCGGCGATCCCCGACCGTCGGGCAAGGAGACGAAGATCCTCTGCGCGCTCAAGGCCGGGCATCTCCAAGGAGCAGGCCGAGCAAGCTGAACAAGCTCATCCGCGACTCGGGGCCCAAGGGCATCAAGTCCCAGGTGATGGGCGAGGAGCTGCGGGTGACGTCCAAGAGCCGCGACGACCTGCAGGCAGTTCAGCAGCTCGTCCGGGATGCCGACCTCGACTTCGCGATCCAGTTCGTCAACTACCGCTGACCCCGGCCGGTTCGAACCCCGGGACGGCCAGGCAGGCCAGGCGCGGCCTCAGGCCTCCAGCTCACCGATCCCGTGCCTGAGGTCTCCCGGGGTCGACGTGGGAGCAACCGCGTCGGGGACGCCAGGCCAGCGCGTCGAACGGGCACACCTCCACGCAGATGCCGCAGTACATGCACAGGCCCCAGTCGATGGTGAACTCGTCGAGCACGTTGACGGTGCGCGGCCTGCGCGCGCCGGGGTCGCCGACGGACTCCTGGTGGGCCGCCAGGGAGATGCACCAGGTCGGGCACTCGCGCACGCACAGCATGCAGGAGGTGCAGCTCTCGGCGACCAGTGCGATCCGCGCGTGTCCGCTCACTGGCCCGCCCCGTCCGCGGGCCGCCACTCCCTGGGCACGCCGGGGGGGTCCGGGCGGGAGCGCGGCCGGGCCGCCGCGCGTCCACCGGCCGGCCGGTCGGCGGGTTCCGTCCACCCCGGCCACGCCGTGGCCATCCGGGTGGGCAGCGGGGACGTCCGGCGCAAGCGGGTGCCCGGCGTCGCCGGTGGTGAGCAGCGGGCGCAGGTCCGCGTTGCCCTCGAAGACGACCCCGAACATCTCGTGCACCTCGCGCTCGTGCCACGCGGCACCGGGGTACACCCCGACCACGGAGGCGAGCACCGGGTCGTCGCGGTCCACCTCGGTCCACACGAGGTGGCGCTGCCGGCGCGCGACGTCCACGAGGTGCGCCACCACCTCGATGCGGCCATGGTCCGGGTCGTCCACGGCCGTGAGCAGGTCGAGCATGCGCGCTCCGGACCCGGCCAGGCCGGAGCACAGCGCCAGCCACTGCTCGGCGGCCACCCGGTGCTCACGCACGTCCATGCAGCACCTCCGCCAGGCCGGCGACGAGATCCTCGGGACGCGGGGGGCAGCCGGGCACCCACACGTCGACCGGGACCACCTCGTGCGCCCCGGGCACGACGCAGTACGAGTCCCAGTACGGTCCCCCGGTGGACGCGCAGGCGCCGAACGCCAGGACAGCCCGAGGCTCGGGCAGCGCTTCGAAGGCCGCCGCGAGCTCGGGGGCCAGCCGCGTGGTCACGGTCCCCGCCACGACCAGCACGTTCAGGTCCGCGGGAGCCCCGGCAGCCGGTGATCCGGGCCCCGAAGGACCGCTCGAATCGCCGAGGGAGCCCAGCAGCTCGGCGGTGCGCCGGGCCTCCCGGACCTCCACCCCGCAGCAGGCGAGCCCCAGCTCCACGACGTGCAGCGCGACGGTCCGGGCACCCACGCGCACCCAGACGCCTTGCGCGACAGCGGCCTGCATGAGTCCAAGGCTAGGGCTTGTGTGCCGGGTCATCGGGCCTACGGAGACGAACCGCTGGGGAAACGCCCGGACAACAACGACGCAGCACCCACGATCATGGGCGAGAATGATGGCACGAAGGCAACCCTCACCAGTGGTGAGGTCCGAGAGAAGGACGCGAAAGGCACGGCCCCGTGAGCAAGCAGGTTGTTCAGCTCGAGAAGGTAGTCATCCGCTTCGCCGGCGACTCGGGGGACGGCATGCAGCTCACCGGGGACCGCTTCACGCACGAGACCGCGGCCTTCGGCAATGACCTGTCCACCCTGCCCGACTTCCCCGCGGAGATCCGCGCCCCGGCCGGGACGATCCATGGGGTCAGCGCCTTCCAGCTCCAGTTCGCCGACCACTCGATCCAGACGCCCGGGGACGCCGCGGACGTGCTGGTCGCGATGAACCCCGCTGCCCTGCGCAGCAACCTGCAGCACGTGCGCCGCGGCGGGCACCTGATCATCAACAGCGACGAGTTCACCAAGCGGGCCCTGGCGAAGGTCGGCTACACCAGCGACCCGCTGACCGACCACACCCTCGAGTCCTACGCGCTGCACCCGGTGAGCCTGACCACGCTGACCGTCGAGGCGCTCAAGGGCTTCGACATCACCAAGAAGGAGGCCGAGCGGGCGAAGAACATGTTCGCCCTCGGCCTGCTGAGCTGGCTGTACGCGCGGGGGACCGAGGGCACCCGCGCGTTCCTCAAGTCCAAGTTCGGCCGGAAGCCGGAGATCCTCGCGGCGAACCTCGCGGCCTTCGACGCGGGCTGGGCGTTCGGCGAGACGACGGAGGACTTCGCGGTCCAGTACGAGGTGCACCCCGCGGTCATGCCGCCCGGGGTGTACCGCAACATCACCGGCAACATGGCGCTGTCCTACGGCCTGATCGCCGCGTCGGAGCTCTCCGGGCTGCCGCTGTTCCTCGGCTCGTACCCGATCACGCCCGCGAGCGACATCCTCCACGAGCTGAGCCGGCACAAGGAGTTCGGGGTCCGGACGCTGCAGCTCGAGGACGAGATCGCCGGCGTCGGGGCCGCCCTGGGCGCCGCGTACGGCGGGTCGCTGGCCGTCACCACCACCTCGGGTCCGGGGATCGCCCTGAAGTCCGAGACGATCGGGCTGGGCGTCGCGATCGAGCTGCCCCTGATCGTCATCGACGTCCAGCGCGGAGGGCCCTCGACCGGGCTTCCCACGAAGACCGAGCAGGCCGACCTCCTGCAAGCGATGTTCGGCCGCAACGGCGAGGCCCCGGTTCCGATCGTCGCCCCCCGATCGCCCAGCGACTGCTTCGACGCCGCCCTCGAGGCCGCCCGGATCGCGCTGACCTACCGCACCCCGGTCATGCTGCTCTCCGACGGCTACCTGGCCAATGGCTCCGAGCCCTGGCAGGTCCCCGACGTGGCGGACCTGCCCCCCATCCCCGTCGAGTTCGCGACCGAGACCAACCACACCCTCGACGACGGCACCGACGTCTTCTGGCCGTTCAAGCGCGACCCGCAGACCCTGGCCCGGCCGTGGGCGATCCCGGGCACACCCGGCCTCGAGCACCGGATCGGGGGGATCGAGAAGGCCGACGGCTCGGGGGTGATCAGCTACGACCCCGACAACCACGACTACATGGTCCGCATGCGCCAGGCGAAGGTCGACGGGATCGCGGCCACGATCGCCCCGTTGGAGGTCGACGACCCCGACGGTGACGCGAGCGTGCTCGTCCTCGGCTGGGGGTCGACCCACGGACCGATCCGCGCCGCGTGCGGGATCATCCGCTCCGAGGGCGGCAGCGTGGCTCGTGCCCACCTGCGCCACCTCAACCCCTTCCCGGCCAACACCGGGGAGGTCCTGCGGGCCTACGACCGCGTGCTCGTCCCGGAGATGAACCTGGGGCAGCTGCGGATGCTGGTCCGCGCCAAGTACCTGGTCGACGCCCAGGGCTACAACCAGGTCCGCGGCCTGCCGTTCAAGGCGACCGAGCTGGCCGACCAGATCCGGGAGCTCCTGTGAGCATCGACCTGACCCTCACCACCACCGACAGTCCCAAGGTCCCGGGCGGGGGCCCGCCGACGCTCCCAAGGTCCCGGGCGGAGCCGTGGGCGACGCCCTGCGCCTGGTGCCCAAGGCCGACGGGCCGCAGACCGCCAAGGACTTCAAGACCGACCAGGAGGTCCGCTGGTGCCCCGGGTGCGGGGACTACGCGATCCTCGCGGCGGTCCAGTCGTTCCTCCCCGAGCTGGGCGTGCGCCGGGAGAACATCGTGTTCATCTCCGGCATCGGCTGCTCGTCGCGCTTCCCCTACTACGTCGACACGTACGGGATGCACTCGATCCACGGACGCGCGCCGGCCATCGCCACCGGCCTGTCGACCTCGCGCCCGGACCTGTCGGTGTGGGTGGTCACCGGGGACGGCGATGCCCTGAGCATCGGGACCAACCACTTCCTGCACGCGCTGCGCCGCAACGTCAACATCAAGATCCTGCTGTTCAACAACCGGATCTACGGCCTGACGAAGGGCCAGTACTCGCCGACGAGCGAGGCCGGCAAGGTCACCAAGTCCACGCCCATGGGCTCGATCGACCACCCGTTCAACCCGATCTCGGTGGCGCTGGGTGCCGAGGCGTCGTTCGTGGCACGGACGATCGACTCCGACCGCAAGCACCTCACCGAGGTCCTCCGCGCGGCGGCCGCGCACGAGGGCTCGGCCCTGGTCGAGATCTACCAGAACTGCAACATCTTCAACGACGGGGCCTTCGAGCCGCTGAAGGACTCGAGCATCCGTGACGACTACCTGATCCGCCTTGTGCACGGCGAGCCGATCCGCTTCGGAATCGACGGCCGCAAGGGAGTGGCCAGGCGCGCCGACGGCCTGCTGCACGTCGTGGAGGACGACCCGGCCGACGAGGACCTGTGGGTCCACGACGCCCACGCCCCAGAGCCCTCGACGGCCTTCGCCCTGTCCCGGCTGGCCGACCCGGTCACCCTGGCCGACACCGCCATCGGCATCTTCCGCGACGTCTCCCGACCCGTGTACGACCGCCTCCTTGCCGACCAGCTCGACCGGTCGACGATGGACGGCCGCGGCGATCTGGCCTCCCTGCTCGCCGGGCGCGACACCTGGACGATCCTCGGCTGACGGGATCGCGCGCGGACCGCGGACATCGCGTGCGCTACTCGATGTTCCGTGGGACCGAACCGGGGTGCCGGGCCGGGCACCCGGGCCCGGGTGATCGCATCCTCGACGAACGTCCCCCGCGCGGCCAGTTGCGGATGGTCGGGTGCCTCGGTCATGTCCAGGACCGGGGTCACGCACGCGTCGGTGTCCGCGAAGTGCGCGGCCCACTCGTCGCGGGTCCGGGTCGCCAGGACGCGGGTGAGCTCTCGTCGCAGGCCCGGCCAGCCGGCGCGGTCCCACTGGTCGGGCAGGGCGGCGGCGTCCAGGCCGAGGCCCGGCCAGGAGCTCGGCGTAGAAGGCTGGCTCCAGGGCCCCCACCGCGACGAAGCGCCCGTCCGCGCAGGTGTAGGTGTCGTAGAACGGGCAGCCCCCGTCGAGGGTGTTGCCGCCCGGTGGGTTCGGCCACAGCCCCCGGGCGCGCAGGCCGTGGACGAGGCTCATGAGGTTGGCGGCCCCGTCCACCATCGCCGCATCGACCACCACGCCCCGCCCCGTCCGGGCGACCTCGACCAGGGCGGCGAGAACCCCCATGACCAGGTAGGTCGAGCCACCCCCGTGGTCGGCCACCAGGTTGAGCGCCACGACGGGTCGCTCCCCCGCCCGCGCGGTGTGGCGCAGCGGGCCGGCGATGGCGCTGTAGTTGATGTCGTGGCCGGCCCGCGCCGACCAGCGGACCGGTCTGGCCCCAGCCGGTCATGCGGCCGTACACCAGGCGCGGGCTGACCGCCCAGCAGTCCTGCGGCCCGAGGCCGAGTCGTTCGGCCGCCCCGGGCCGGAACCCCTCGATGAGCAGGTCCGCGTCCTCGACGAGGCGCAGCGCCTCGGCGCGCCCGAGGTCGGATCGGAGGTCGACGACGTCGGGTGGCGCGCCCGCGGTGGAGCGGATCCCCTCCCAGCGGCTGACCGAGGGCCTGGCCACCGGGCCGCTCGATCCGGACCCCGGACGCGCCGAGGTCGGCCAGGAGCATGCCCGCGTGCGGGACCGGGCCGATCCCGCCCAGCTCCACGAAGCGCACACCGGACAGGGGCCCGGGAGCCGACGTGGCCGCGTCGGGCACCTAGGGCTCCTGGCTGTCGATGACGTGACCGAGGTCCCCGGAGTACCAGCCGGACAGCCGCTCGGCGAGCTCCTCCTCGGTCTCCGCCGCCGGCGGAGCCGCCGTGGGCTCGTCGCGGGAGTCGGCCATCCGCCGCCGCATCGCTGCCTGGCGCAGGTCGTCGGACTCGCCGGGCGGGCCGCCCACCGCGTCGACCACGTGGTCGAGGCCTCCGCCGTACAGGCCCTCGTAGTGCGCCGCGGGGTAGGGCAGGGTCGAGGCAGCCGATGCCGGGGAGACCTGGCTGTGGGCGGCGAAGGCGGCACGGGCCGAGCCGATGTCGCCCGGGTAGTACCCGGCGATCTGGTCGGTCAGCTCCGGGTCGTCGACACCGCGCGGCGCCGCCGGCCCGACGCGACGCACCCGCACGAGCCCCGCCACCGGAAGTCGCAGGACGCCGTCGATGCCGGCACAGGTGACCACGACCTGCTCGGCATCCCGGGTGAGTCCGACGATGCCCAGCCACCCCTGTTGCCCAGGGCTCTCGTCCCAGACGAAGTCGGCCAGGGTGAGCTGGAGGGCCGGGATCCGGTAGAACTCGACGGTCATCAGGTCATCCCACTCGGCGGTCTGCGCCGCGGCACCCGCGGCCGACGTGAGTCTACGCGCGCCCCGGTGGGCGATCCCGGACCAGCAGACGTGCACGGCGCCGGGCCTAGAGTCCCGACACGACCTCCGGCTGGCGCTGGCGCGCATGCACCAGTGCGTCGAGGGTGAACACCCCCAGCGCCACCCAGACCCCGGCGAAGGCCAGCCACCGTTGCGGCGACATCGGCTCGTCGAACAGCCACACGCCGATGATCAGCTGCAGGGTGGGGGCGATGTACTGCAGGGGACCGATGACCGACAGCGGCACCCGGTGGGCGGCGAAGCCGAAGAACAGCAGCGGCAGGGCGGTCACCGGGCCGGCGCCCATCATGAGCAGCGCATGGGTCCAGCCCTGGGAGCCGAGCACGAGGTCGTCGCGCGCCAGGAGCCACGCGAGGTAGGCCAGCGCGAAGGGCGTGAGGACGATCATCTCGACGGTCAGGCTCGCGATCGCGTCCACCCCGGCCAGCTTCTTGGCCAGCCCGTAGAAGCCGAACGAGAAGGCGAGCAGGAGCGCGACCCAGGGCAGCCGACCGGTCGAGGCGGTGGCGTAGACCACGGCGATCGCCGCGATCCCGACGGCGACCCACTGGAGCCGGCGCAGTCGCTCGCGCAGGACGAGCACGCCCAGCGCGATCGAGACCAGCGGGTTGATGAAGTAGCCGAGCGAGGCATCGACGACGTGGTCGTTGTCCACCGCCCAGATGAACACCCCCCAGTTCACCGAGACGATGGCGGCGGCCACCGCGAGGATCCGCCGGCGCCGCGGCTCGGCGAGCACCGCCCCGACGGTCCCCCACTGACCCACCGCCGTGACCAACAGGGCCAGCGAGACGAGTGAGAAGACGACGCGGGCGGCCAGCACCTCGGTCGGGCTCGCCGGTTCGAGGTAGCCCCAGTAGAGCGGGAACAGCCCCCACAGGACGAAGGCGATCAGGCCGGCCGCGACCCCGGCCCTTCGGCCGCTGGAGTCGCCCGGATCCATCAACCGGTCCGTTCGACCACGTAGTCGCTCAGCTTCTCGAGAGCGTCGCGCGCTGGGCCGACGGGCAGGGTGGCGAGCTCCTGGCGGGCGTCGTCGGCCCACCTGCGCGCCTCCTCGCGCGCACGCGCCGTGGCGGGGTGGGCGCGCAACAGGGCCAGCGCCTCGGCGTGCTCGGCGTCGTCGTGGATGGGCCCGGACGTGAGCTCGACGAGCCGGGCGTCGGCCGGGTCCACGGACATCCGGGCGAAGAGGACGGCCAGCGTCGCCACGCCCTCGCGCAGGTCGGTCCCGGGCGTCTTGCCGGACTGGGACCCTTCGCTGCCGATGTCGACGAGGTCGTCGGCGAGCTGGAAGGCCACGCCGATGCGCTCGCCGAACCGGGCCATCGTCTCGACCACCTCGTCCCCGGCGCCGGACATCATGGCGCCGAAGCGCCCCGCCGTGGCGATCAGGGAGCCGGTCTTGTCGGCCAGGACGCCGACATGGTGGGCGATCGGGTCGTCGTCGGGATCGGGCCCGATGGTCTCGCGGATCTGGCCGGTGCACAGCCGCTCGAAGGTGCGCGCCTGGATGCGCACCGCTTCGGGACCGAGGTCGGCCAGCAGGTCGGAGGCGCGGGCGAAGAGGAAGTCGCCGGTGAGGATGGCCACGGTGTTGTCCCAGCGGGCGTTGGCCGAGGCCGCCCCGCGACGCAGCGGCGCCTCGTCCATGACGTCGTCGTGGTACAGCGTCGCCAGGTGCGTGAGCTCGACGACCACGGCGGCGGGGACCACGCCCGACCGCCCCGGATCGCCGAACTGGGCGGCGAGCAGCACGAGCAGCGGCCTGAACCGCTTGCCCCCGGCGTCGACGAGGTGCCGCGCGGCATCCGTGACGAACGGGTACTTGCTGACCACGGACTCGCGCAGGAGCTGCTCCACGGAGGCCAGCCCGACGCCGATGCGCGCGTCGAGCCCGGGGTCGGGCAGGAACAGGCCCTCAGGGCGGCTCGAGGTCAGGGACGGCACAGGCGCAAGTCTGTATCACCTCTGCCCCTTGCGCCGAATCGGCCCCCGCCGCCCGCAGCACTGCACCGCAGGACTCCGCACCGTGCCGGAGTCTCCGGGAACAGCGGAGATTCCGTCGGGATGCGGAGATTCCGCGGGTCGGACGGGGTCAGCGAACGAAGGTCGCGGACTCGTTCACGAGGTTCAGGACGGCCTGCGGGAAGACCCCCAGCACCAGGGTGCCGGCGACCGCCACGGCGATGGCCGTCTGCGTCAGCACGCTGGGCATCACGACGGCGGGGGCACCCTCGGCGGCCGGCTTGGCGAAGTACATCAGCACGATGATCCGCAGGTAGAAGAACGCCGAGATCGCGGAGGCCAGCACTGCGGCGATGACCGGCAGGACCGCGCCGCTGGCGATGGCGGCGGAGAACACGCCGAACTTCGCGGTGAACCCGCTGGTCAGCGGGATGCCTGCCAGCGCCAGGAGCAGGAACGCGAAGACCCCGGCGACCAGAGGGGAGCGTCCGGCCCAGGCCGGCCCAGGCCGACAGGTGACCTGCCTCGCCGGTCGGACCGCGCACGAGCATGACGATGGCGAAGCAGCCGACGGTCGTCAGCCCGTAGGCCAGCAGGTAGAACATCGTGGCCGCCAGCCCCGCGGTGGAGAACGCGATGACGCCCAGGAGCAGGAAGCCGGCGTGCCCGACCGACGAGTAGGCCAGCATCCGCTTGATGTCCGAGCTGGTCACGGCCAGCATGACGCCGACGAGCATCGTGAGGATGGCCACCACCCACATGACGGGCCGCCAGTCCCACCACGCCCCGCCGAGGGCCACGTACATGACGCGCAGCAGCGCGCCGAAACCGGCCACCTTCACCGCCGCGGCCATGAACGCGGTCACCGGCGTGGGCGACCCCTGGTACACGTCCGGGGTCCACATGTGGAACGGCACCGCGGCGACCTTGAAGAGCAGGCCGATGCTGACCAGCGCGATCCCGATCAGCTGGAGACCCCGCGCGCCCGGGTTGTTCGTGAAGGCCTCGGAGATCGAGGCGAAGTCCAGCGCCCCGGCGTACCCGAACAGCATCGCCGAGCCGTAGAGCATGAGGGCGGAGGCGAACGCGCCGAGCAGGAAGTACTTGAGCGCGGCCTCCTGCGAGAGCAGTCGCCTGCGCCTGGCCATCCCCGCGAGGAGGTAGAGCGGCAGGCTCATGACCTCCAGGGCCACGAACAGCATGAGCAGGTCGTTGGCGGCGGGGAACAGCAGCATGCCCGACACCGCGAACAGGAACAGCGCCCAGACCTCGGACTGGTCCCAGCCCCGCCGGGTCAGCTCCTGCTCCTCGGCCGACCCGACCAGCGACGCGGCGCGCGGGGCGAACGCGTCACCGGCGGGATCGACCCGCTTCTCGGCCATGACCAGCGCGGCGAGCAGGGCGACCACCAGGATCGCCATCCACAGGAAGAGCGTCGGCCCGTCGACGGCCAGCGATCCGGCGGCGACCACCCCCTCCGCCGAAGGGGGCATCGTGATCGTGAGGATCAGCGCCGCCACGAGGCTGGCCATGACGAGGACCAGCTGGAGCGCCCGGCGGGCCGCCCGCGGGAAGATCGCCTCGACCACCACCGACACGACGCCGGCGACGAGGACGATGAGCACCGGCGCCATCGCCCGGTACTGGAAGGACGGGATCGTCAGCGCCTCGGCCGTCCGGATCGCGGTGGCGATCATCGCCGCCTCACCTCTCCGACTCGGCGACGGCCGGCACCGGATCGGTGCTGCCGACGAGGGTCATCGTCTGGTCGACGGACGGGTTGATGATGTCCAGCGCCGCGTTGGGGAAGAACCCGAGCGCGATGAGGATGGCGATGGCGGGGGCGATCGCCACGACCTCGCGAAGCCGCAGATCGGGGAAGCCAGCGACCTCCGGGCGGACCGGCCCGGTCATCGTGCGCTGGTACATCAGCAGGATGTAGAGGGCGGCCAGGACGATGCCCACCGTGGCGACGACCGCCGCCGCCGGATACCGGGTGTACGTGCCGGCCAGCACCAGGAACTCCGAGACGAACGAGCTGAGTCCCGGCATCGCCAGCGACGACAGGCCGGCGACCAGGAAGAGGCCGGCGAGCACCGGGGCGACCTTCTGCACGCCCCCGAAGTCGAGGATCATCCGCGAGCCGCGGCGCGTGGCCATGAAGCCGACGAGCAGGAACAGGGCGGCGATCGAGAAGCCGTGGTTGACCATGTAGAGCGTGGATCCGCTCTGCCCCTGGGAGGTCATCGCGAAGATGCCCATGACGATGAAGCCGAAGTGGCTCACGGAGGTGTAGGCGATCAGCCGCTTGAGGTCCGTCTGGCCGATGGCCACCAGAGCGCCGTACACCACCCCCACCAGCGCCAGCAGGATGATCCCGGGGGCGAAGTACCGCGACGCGTCCGGGAACAGCGGCAGGCACAGGCGCAGCATCCCGAACGTGCCGACCTTGTCCAGCACGCCGACCAGCAGCACCGAGGAGCTCGGCGGCGCCTCCGCGGCCGCGTCCGGCAGCCAGGTGTGCAGCGGCCACATCGGGGCCTTGATCGCGAACGCGATGAAGAACCCCAGGAACAGCCACTTCTGCGTCTCGGGGCTGATGTCCAGGCCGACGAGCGCCGAGTAGTCGAAGGTGCCCGCGCCGAGCTGCTGGGCGGACTGGACGTAGACGCCGACGAGCGCGGCCAGCATCAGCAGGCCGCCGGCCAGCGAGTACAGGAAGAACTTCACCGCCGCGTACTGGCGCTGCTCCCCGCCGTAGCGGCCGATCAGGAAGTACATCGGGATGAGCATCGCCTCGAACAGGACGTAGAACAGGAACACGTCGGTCGCGGCGAACACGCCGAGGACCAGGCCCTCCAGGACGAGGATCCACGCGAAGTATCCGCGCACCGAGCCGAAGGTGCCGTCCGCGTCGCCCCAGCCGGCCAGGATGCAGATCGGGACGAGGACGGCGGTCATGAGGATCAGGACCAGCGAGATGCCGTCGACCCCGAAGGCGAGTCGCACCCCCCAGGCCGGGATCCACTCCCAGGCGGACGCGAGCTGGAAGGTCTGGGCGGCACCCGCGTCGTAGGCGAGCCCCGCGGCCGCGCCGAGCACCAGGACGAGCAGCGAGACGCCCAGGGCCGTGCGCTTGGCGAGCCCGGGGCTCCCGGGGGGCAGCAGCGCGACGACCAGGCCGCCGAGGATCGGCAGGGCAACCATCGCGACGAGGTAGTTCTCCGCGGTCACAGGACGCTCCCCAGGGCCAGGACGGTGCCGAACGTCACCACGCCGAGCAGCATGGTCAGCGCGTAGGAGCGCACGTAGCCGGTCTGCCAGCGGCGCATCCGGGCGCTGAGCCCGCCGATCCCCGCGGCGGCGCCGTTCACGGCCCCGTCGACGACCTTGTTGTCGGTCCAGACCAGCAGTCGTGTCGCGTACTGGCCGGGGCGCATGAACAGCGCCTCGTTGACCGCGTCGCCGTACAGGTCGTTGCGGGCCGCGCGGGTCAGCGCCGAGACCTGCACCGGGGCGGTCAGCGGCACCTCACGAACGGCGTACTGGCGCCAGCCGATGAGCACTCCGACCGCCACGACCCCCAGTGTCATCGCCAGCATCGCCCCCGTGCTCAGGCCGCCGTGGACCTCCTCGAAGCCGACCACCGGGGCCAGCCAGCCCTCGATGTCGCCGACGTAGAGCAGCAGCGAAGCCGGCGTCGACGGCGCCGATCGCCAGGATGATCATCGGCACCGTCATCCAGCGCGGCGACTCGTGCGGGTGCACCCCGTCCTCCCAGCGCGCCTTGCCGTAGAAGGTCATCGCCATCATGCGGGTCATGTAGAAGGCGGTCACGCCGGCGCCCACGAGTGCCGCGACGCCCGACACCGGGTGCTCGGCCCAGGCCGCGTGGATGATCTCGTCCTTGCTCCAGAACCCGGCGAACGGCGGTACCCCGATGATCGACAGGTAGCCGATGCCGAACACCGCCCAGGTGAGCATCATCGCCTTGCGCAGCGCGCCGTAGTGGCGCATGTTCACGTCGTCGTCCATCCCGTGCATGACCGAGCCGGCGCCGAGGAACAGCAGGGCCTTGAAGATGCCGTGCGTGAGCAGGTGGAAGATCGCGAAGACGTAGCCCACCGGCCCGAGCCCGGCCGCCAGGATCATGTAGCCGATCTGGCTCATCGTCGAGCCGGCCAGACCCTTCTTGATGTCGTCCTTGGCGCACCCGATGATCGCGCCCATCAGCAGGGTGATGGTCGCCGACCGCGACGACCGCCAGGCTCGCGGTCTGGCTGAGGTCGAAGATCGCGTGCGAGCGCACGATCAGGTACACGCCGGCGGTGACCATGGTGGCCGCGTGGATCAGGGCGGACACCGGGGTCGGGCCCTCCATGGCGTCCAGGAGCCAGGACTGCAGCGGGAACTGGGCCGACTTGCCGCAGGCGGCCAGCAGCAGGGCGAGGCCCATCCAGGTGACGGTGGTCGGGTCGGCCGCACCGATCGCGGCGTCCACCCCGTCGAAGGAGAAGGTGCCCAGGGTCGCGAACATCATCATGATCGCGATGCTCAGGCCCAGGTCGCCGACGCGGTTGACGACGAAGGCCTTCTTGGCGGCCGTCGCCGCCGACGGCTTCGTGAACCAGAAGCCGATCAGCAGGTACGAGGCGAGGCCCACGCCCTCCCAGCCGACGTAGAGCAGGAGGTAGTTGTTGGCCAGGACCAGCAGCAGCATCGCGGCGATGAAGAGGTTCAGGTACGCGAAGAACCTGCGCCGATCCGGGTCGTGCTCCATGTAGCCGATCGAGTAGATGTGGATCAGCGAGCCGACACCGGTGATCAGCAGGACGAAGCAGATGCTCAGCGGGTCCACCTGCAGCGTGAACGGTGCGGTGAACATGCCGACGTCGATCCAGTCCCAGAGGTGCTGGTTGATCGTGCGGGCGCTCTCGGGCTCCGCGAGCAGAGCGACGAACAGCACCAGCGCCACGACGAAGGAGGCCACCACCGTCGCGCGCGCCGACCCAGTGGCCCCACCGGTCGGCACGCCGGCCGGCCAGCAGCAGGAGCGCCGCGCCGGCGGCCGGGATCGCCAGGAGCAGGGCGCGTCAGGGTGAAGACGCCCGTGGCGGCCACGATCTCACCGGCGTAGGGCTCGCCGGCGGCGACGACCGCAAGGGTGGTGTTCAAGGTCGGCCCCTCACAGCTTCAGCAGGTTGGGTTCGTCGACCGAGGCCGAGTTGCGGGTGCGGAAGATGGTCACGATGATCGCCAGGCCGATGACCACCTCGGCGGCGGCCACGACCATCACGAAGAAGGCCACGACCTGCCCGTCGAGGGTCCCGTTGGTGCGGGCGAACGTGACGAAGGCCAGGTTGGAGGCGTTGAGCATCAGCTCGATGCACATGAAGACGACGATCGCGTTGCGCCGGACGAGCACCCCCGCCGACCCGATCGAGAACAGGACGGCCGAGAGCACCAGGTAGTTCGTCGGGTTCACGCCGGGCCCCCCGCATCGCGCTCCGACGCGCCGGAGCCGGCGGGCACGGAGTCGGCGGTGGCAGCCGCGTCGGAGCCGCCGGTGCCTGGGCCGCTGGTTCCAGGGCGGGGCGCACCGGAGCTGGCGGCGGTCACGATGACCGACTCGTGGGCCAGCAGGTGCTCGGCCTCCTCGAGGGCCAGCCCGTCGGCCTCCCGAACGTAGCCCTCGAGCCGCAGCGGCCCCGGCACGGAGTCCTCGGCGACCGTGCCGTCGGGCAGCAGCGCCGGCATGTCCACGGCGTTGTTGCGCGCGTAGACCCCGGGGCTCGGCTTGCTGACGGGGTGCCGGTCGGGTGCGAACCGCTCGGTGGACAGCTGCGCCTGGGTCTTGCGCGGCTCGACGCGCTCACGGTGGGTCAGCACCATCGCCCCGACGGCCGCGGTGATCAGCAGCGCGGAGGTGACCTCGAAGGCCAGCAGGTACCGGGTGAAGATCGCCACGCCGATGCCCTGCACGTTGCCGCCATAGGTGGCGTTCGCGGCGTCGAGCCCGGTCACGGTGGTCCCCGACAATGAGTCGGTGATCCCGGCCAGCAGCAGGCCGAGGAAGCCCACGAACGCGATGCCGGCCCAGACGCGCTGGCCCTTGATGGTCTCGACCAGGCTGTCGGAGGCGTCGACGCCCACGACCATCAGCACGAAGACGAAGAGCATCATCACCGCGCCCGTGTAGACGATGATCTGCACCATGCCGAGGAAGGGCGCGTCCTGGGCGAGGTAGAGGATCGCCAGGTTGATCATGGTCAGGGCGATGCACAGGGCGCTGTGCACGGCCTTGCGCGAGAGGACCGTGCCCCCGGCACCGATGACGGCCAGCGTCGCGCAGATCCAGAAGGTGATCTGCTCCCCGGCGTTCTGGGTGACTCCGACCGGCCCCTCGGCCACCACGTCCCCGACGAGACCCCCTGAGGCGCCCGCCATGGACTCGACGAGGGCCAGCGCGCTCACGACCCCTCCGTCCCGGCAGGGACGCCCGGCCCCGCCTCGGCAGCGGCCTCGCGGGCGGCCACCTCGGCGACCTGGGCCGCGCTGGCGCCGGTCACGTCGCCACGGTAGTACGTGCCCTCGTCGGCGCCCTCGACCATGGCGTGCGGCGGCGCGGCCATCCCGGGCAGGAGCGGACCGAGCAGGTCGGACTTCTCGTAGATCAGGGACGCGCGGGAGGTGTCGGCCAGCTCGTACTCGTTGGTCATGGTCAGGGCGCGCGTCGGGCAGGCCTCGATGCACAGCCCGCAGAGGATGCAGCGCAGGTAGTTGATCTGGTAGACGGCGCCCGTAGCGCTCACCGGGTGAGTACCGTTCCTCCTCCGTGTTGGAGGCGCCCTCGACGTAGATCGCGTCGGCCGGGCAGGCCCAGGCGCACAGCTCGCAGCCGATGCACTTCTCGAGACCGTCGGGATGCCGGTTGAGCTGGTGCCTGCCGTGGAAGCGCGGCTTGGGGGGGTACTTGTCCTTCTCCTCCGGGTACTGCTCGGTGTTCACCTTCTTGAACATGGTCAGGAAGGTGGTCCCGAAGCCCCGGACGGGCTGGGGGAGCTCAGGCAAGGGGGGCCTCCTGGGAGTCGGCGACGGCCACGGCGCTGGGCACGGTCTGACGCGCCCGCGGCGTGTACTCGAAGGTCTCCCCGGGCATCGGCGGCACGGGGTGCCTGCCCGGCTGGCTGGCCAGCTCGGCTGCCTCGGCCGCCGCCTGGTCCTCGACCCGGGCCCTGCGGCGCTCGCGGGAGCCCTCGATCAGGAACGAGCCGGCGAACACGACGACGAGCGTGGTGATGGCGATCACCGCGATGGTCATCGTGTTGTTCGGGATGTCGTCGCCCAGGGCGCGGAAGGTCGACACGAGCACGATCCAGGCCAGCGACGCCGGGATCAGGACCTTCCAGCCGAACTTCATGAACTGGTCGTAGCGGAAGCGCGGCAGCGTCCCGCGCAGCCAGATGAACAGGAACAGGAAGATGCAGACCTTGGCCATGAACCACAGCAGGCCCCACCAGCTCTGGTTGAGCATCCCGTCGCCGATCGCGGAGATGGGCCACGGGGCCTGCCAGCCACCGAGGAACAGCGTGGTCGCCAGCGCCGAGACCGTGACCATGTTGACGTACTCGGCGAGGAAGAACAGCGCGAACTTCAGCGACGAGTACTCGGTGTGGAAGCCGGCCACGAGCTCGCTCTCGGCCTCGGGGAGGTCGAAGGGCGCGCGGTTGGTCTCCCCGACCATGGCGGTCACGTAGATGATGAACGACGGCAGCAGGATCAGCGCGTACCAGATCGGCTGCTGCTCGGCGACGATCTGCGAGGTCGACATCGACCCGGCGTAGAGGAACACCGCGACGAAGGCCAGCCCCATGGCGATCTCGTAGGAGATCATCTGGGCCGACGACCGCAGCGAGCCCAGCAGCGGGTAGGTGGAGCCCGACGACCAGCCGGCGAACACGATTCCGTAGATGCCGATGGAGGCGACCGCCAGGACGTAGAGCACGGCCACCGGGAAGTCCGTGAGCTGCAGCGGGGTCCGTACCCCGAAGATCGAGACCTCCGGCCCGAACGGGATCACTGCCAGGGCGAGGAACGCAGGCACGCAGGAGACGATCGGCGCGACGAAGAAGACGGCCTTGTCGGCCGCCGTGGGCATGATGTCCTCCTTCAGGGCGAGCTTGATGCCGTCCATCAGGCCCTGGAGGACGCCGAACGGTCCGACCCGGTTGGGCCCGATGCGCATGTTCATCCGCGCCACGACGCGGCGCTCGCCCCAGATCGTGAGCAGCACGACGACGACCACGCCGACGAAGATCGCCAGAACCTTGAGGATGACCAGCCACCAGGGATCCTGCCCGAAGGGCGGGAACTCGGTGGCGGCCAGCACGGACGTCCCGGTCACTCGACACCTCCTGCGCGCAGGGCCACCGATGCCCCCGGTGCGACCCGGAGCGTGGCATTGACGGTGCTGCCCATGGAGTTGCCAGGCACCCACACCACGCCGTCGACCATCTCGGTGACGGCCACCGGCAGGGTGATCGAGCCGTGCTCGGAGCTCACCGTGACCGGCTGACCCTCGGCGAGCCCGTGCTCGGCCGCCGTGGCCGGCGAGACCCGGGCGAGGGCCGGGCGGGCGGTTCCTGCCAGCGCCGGCTCCCCGCGCTGGAGGATGCCCTCGTCGAGCAGATGCCGCCAGCTGGCCAGGACGACCTCGCCCTCGGAGCGCGCGGGTGCCGTGGGCGGGTCCTCGGGCGCGGCGGAGGGGCGGGAGCCCTGCCAGCGGCCCATCCCGGCCAGCTCCGCACGCAGGTCGGCAACCTCGATCGAGCCCAGGGAACGGCCCATCGCACCGGCGACCAGGGACAGCGCGCGGGCGTCGGTGATGGCGGTCGACTCCAGTAGCACCTGGCCGAACGGACGGGCACGGCCTTCCCAGTCGAGCAGTGTCCCGGACTTCTCGGTGATCACGCCCACGGGCAGGACGACGTCGGCCAGGGCGGTCACCTCGGTGGGCCGGGTCTCCAGGGCGAGCACGAAGGGAACGGCCGCGAGGGCGGCCAGGAAGGCTGCCGGGTCGGGGGTATCGGCCGCCTCCACGCCCGCCACGACGATGGCGCCGATCTCCCGGGCCGGCGGGTCGGGCGGGGCGGGTGTCCCGGAGCCCTGCTCGACGGCGGCGGCGTGCCACGCCTGCTCGTCGGCGGCCGCCCGGGCCGCCACGTGGTCGGCCGCGGCCGCGGCGACCACCCCGGGCAGGTCCAGCCCCGCCTCGGCGGGCAGGTCGTCGACGTCGATGCCCCACGCGAACGCCACCTGGGCGCGGGCGTCGGGGTCCGCCAGCGGGCGTCCCCAGGGCAGCAGGCCCGGCAGGGCGCCGGCCTCCAGCGCACCGCGCTCCCCCGCCCGGCGCGGCACCCAGGCCAGGCGGGCGCCGGTGGCCCTGGCCAGCGCGACCGCCGCCGAGAGCGTCCCGTGGCGACTGCGCGGCCCGCTCACCGACCAGGATGATCGACCCTGCGGCTCCGATCGCGGCGGCTGCGTCTCCGTCGCCGGTGGACAGCGCCCGCAGGACCGTCGCCTCCTGGCCCGGTGCGGCGGCCAGGACATGGGCCGCCAGCTTCGCGGAGCCGGGTGACGCGAACGGGGCAACGGTCAGCACCTTGAGCCCCGCACGCCGACGGGTGGCCGTCCGCAGCCGCAGGAAGATGATCGGCGACTCCTCCTCGGGCTCGAGCCCGACGAGCAGGACCGTGGGCGCGGCGTCGAGGTCGGCGTAGGTGACGCCCACCCCGGACCCGGCGACGACAGTGCGCAGGAAGTCGGCCTCCGCCGCACTCGATCGGCGGATCCGGAAGTCGATGCTGTCGGTGCCCAGCACCGCGCGCGCGAACTTGGCGTAGGCGTAGCTGTCCTCGAGGGTGAGCCGGCCGCCCAGGAGCACGGCCGTGCGGCCGCCCGACCCGGTCAGCGCGGCCGCCGCGCGGCGCACGGCCTGCGGCCAGGCCGCCTCGACGAGCCCGCCCTCGTCGCGCACGAGCGGCGTGTCGAGGCGGTCGGAGCTCAGGTACGGGATCGCGAACCGTCCCTTGTCGCAGTTCCACTCCGAGTTGATCGCCGGCTCGTCCCACGCCAGCCGGCGCATGACGGTCGAGCGGCGGACGTCGGTCCGCAGGGAGCAGCCGCTGGCACAGTGCTCGCACACCGTGGGCGTGGAGACCAGGTCGAACGGGCGGGCGCGGAAGCGGTAGGCCGAGCTGGTCAGGGCGCCGACCGGGCAGATCTGCACGGTGTTGCCCGAGAAGTAGGAGTTGAACGGGGTGTCCGCGGCGATCCCCACGATCTGGCGGCCCCCGCGCTGCTGCAGCGAGATGAACGGGTCGCCGGCGATCTCGTCGGCGAACCGCGTGCACCGCGCGCAGGAGACGCAGCGCTCCCGGTCGATCAGGATCTGCGTGCTCAGCGCCACCGGCTTCGGGAAGGTGCGCTTGGTGCCGGTGAAGCGCGACTCGCCGCGGCCGTGCGTCATGGCCTGGTTCTGCAGCGGGCACTCGCCGCCCTTGTCACAGACCGGGCAGTCCAGCGGGTGGTTGATGAGCAGGAACTCCATGACCCCGCGCTGGGCGGTGGCGGCCACGGGGGAGGTGCCGGACGTGCGCACGCGCATGCCGTCGGTGACCGGGATCGCGCATGCCGGCTGCGGCTTGGGCTGCCCCTCGATCTCGATGAGGCAGGCCCGGCAGGCAGCCACCGGGTCCAGCAGCGGGTGGTCGCAGAAGCGGGGGATCTCGATGCCGACCTGCTCGGCCGCGCGGATGATCAGCGTGCCCTTGGGCACGACGACCTCGATGCCGTCGATCGCGACCGTGACGAGGTCTGCCGGGGGGCTGGGCACGGCTGGCTGGTTCATCGTCAGCGTCATAGCAGGGCTCCCGCCGGCAGGACCGTCGCGGCGTGCGAGTGGAAGGCCGAGTCCGCCGCCATGTACGTGCCCGCGAGGAACTCGTCCGGGAAGTGCTTGAGGGCTGCCGGGAAAGGCGTGGCCGCCGCGTCACCGAGGGCGCAGAAGGATCGGCCCAGGATCTGCCCGCAGACGTCCTCGAGCATCCCCAGCTCCGCCTTGGTGCCCTGGCCGGCCTCGAACTTCTTCAGGGTTCCCGCGATCCAGCCGGTGCCTTCCCGGCAGGGGGTGCACTTGCCGCACGACTCGTGCGCGTAGAACTCAAGCCAGCGGGTCACCGCCTTGACCACCGAGACGGTGTCGTCGAAGACCATCGGGGTCGCGGTCCCCAGCATGGTGCCCGCCGCGGCCATGTCCTCGTAGGTCAGCGGCAGGTCGAGGTGCTCGGCGGTCAGCATCGGCACGCTGGATCCGCCGGGCAGCCAGAACTTCGGCTGACCGCCGTTGCGCATCCCGCCGGCGTAGTCCAGCAGCTGTCGCATCGTCGTGCCCAGGGCGACCTCGTAGACGCCCGGTGCCTTCACGTGACCCGAGACGCTCATGAGCTTGAACCCGGGGGACTTCTCGGTGCCCCACTGGCGCAGCCAGTCGGCGCCGTTGCGCACGATGAAGGGGATGTTGGCGATGGTCTCGACGTTGTTCACGACCGTCGGGGAGGCGTAGAGGCCGGCCACGGCCGGGAACGGCGGCTTGAGGCGCGGCTGGCCGCGGCGGCCCTCCAGCGAGTCGAGCAGGGCGGTCTCCTCGCCGCAGATGTACGCACCCGCCCCGGCATGGACGATCAGGTCCAGGTCGAAGCCGCTGCCCTGGATGTTGGAGCCGAGGAACCCCGCGGCATAGGCCTCGCGCACCGCGGCGCGCATGCGGCGGTGCACGTGGGGCACCTCGCCACGGATGTAGATGAAGGCATGGTGGGCGCGGATGGCGTAGGAGGTGAGGATGCAGCCCTCGACCAGCGCGTGCGGGTTGGCCAGCATCAGCGGGATGTCCTTGCAGGCCCCCGGCTCGGACTCGTCGGCGTTGACCACGAGGTAGTGCG
Source organism: uncultured Actinomycetes bacterium (assembly GCA_963793175.1). Classification (GTDB taxonomy): domain Bacteria; phylum Actinomycetota; class Actinomycetes; order S36-B12; family CAIYMF01; genus Prado023. Next base: position 97,941 of record CAWBYT010000005.1, on the reverse strand, counting down.
GCCTGGCGTCGCCCTGGGGGACGAACCCCCACTTGAGCCCGGTCGGGAAGCCGGCACCACCCCGGCCGCGCAGGCCCGAGTCCTTCACGAGCTCGATCAGGGCGTCCGGGTCCATCGCCAGGCCCTGCGCCACCTGCTCGTAGCCGCCGTGGCGACGGTAGGCCTCGATCGTGAAGGAGTCGTCCTCGTCCCAGTGGGCGGTCAGGACCGGTGTGAGCGTCATGTCAGCGCCCCCCGTCCGCGACGGGGACCCCGCGCGCGGCCGCGGCGGTGGTGGTGGCCACCATCAGCTCGTCGGCGGCGCCGCCCGCGGCGGTCAGGCCGTCGTCGTCGATCCCGGAGATCGTGCGCTCGGCGGCCCGGAACCCGCGGACGACCGGGCCCCTGGTCGACTCGACCTCGTCGCCCTCGGCGAGCATCTCGAGCACGGCGACCGCGTCGGCCGGGGTCATCCGGTCGAAGAACTCCCAGTCGACGGTCATCACCGGCGCGTGCGTGCAGGCCGCCTGGCACTCGATGCGCTCCAGGTCGAACATGCCGTCCGCGCTGACCTCGTCGTGGCCCACGCCGACGTGCTCGCTGACCGCCTCCCAGACCGCGTCGCCGCCGAGCAGGGCGCACATCGTGTTGGTGCAGACGCCGATGTGGTGGGTGCCGGTGGGGCGACGCTTGTACATCGTGTAGAAGGTCGCCACCGCGGCGACCTCGGCTGTGCTCAGCCCGAGGGTCCGGGCGCAGGCCGCGATGCCGTCCGGGGTGACGTAGCCCTCCTCGGACTGGACCAGGTGCAGCATCGGCAGCAGTGCCGAGCGCGCCTGCGGATAGCGGCCGGCAAGCTCGGCCAGCTCGGCGCGAGTGCTCTCTGAGATGGCCATCAGCGGTCCACGCCTCCCATCACGGGGTCGATGCTGGCGACCGCGGCCACGACGTCGGCCACCTGGCCGCCCTCGCACATCGCCGCAACCGCCTGCAGGTTGTTGAAGCTCGGGTCGCGGAAGTGCACCCGGTAGGGCTTGGTGCCGCCGTGCGACACGACGTGCACGCCGAGCTCGCCGCGCGGTGCCTCGATCGACCTGGTAGACCTGCCCCACCGGCACGGTGTAGCCCTCCGTCACCAGCTTGAAGTGGTGGATCAGCGCCTCCATCGACGTTCCCATGATCTTGCGGATGTGGGCCAGGGAGTTGCCCATGCCGTCGCTGCCGATGGCCAGCTGCGCGGGCCAGGCGATCTTGGGGTCGTCGACCATGACCGGACCGGGGCGCAGGTACTCCAGGGCCTGCTCGACGATGTCCAGGCTCTGCTCCATCTCCGCCAGCCGGATCAGGAACCGCCCGTAGGCGTCGCACGTGGTCTGGGTCGGGACCTCGAACTCGTAGTGCTCGTAGCCGCAGTACGGCATGTCCTTGCGCGCGTCCCACGGGTAGCCCGTCGCCCGCAGGATCGGGCCGGTGACACCCAGGGCCACGCAGCCGGTCAGGTCCAGGTACCCGATGCCCGAGGTGCGGCCCATCCAGATGGAGTTGTCCACGAGGAGGTTCGCGGTGTCCTTGAACCGGGAGCGCAGCTTGTCGACCGTCCACTGGATCCGGGTCTTCATGTCCTGGCCCTGGTCGTCGGTCGCCGGCATGTCCTGGGCGAGGCCGCCCGGGCGGATGAACGCGTGGTTCATGCGCAGACCGGTGACCAGCTCGAAGACGTCCAGGATCAGCTCGCGCTCGCGGAAGCCGAACGTCATCGCGGTCAGGGCACCGAGCTCGAGGGCGCCGGTGGCCAGGCAGACCAGGTGCGAGCTGACCCGGTTGAGCTCCATGAGCATCACGCGGATGACGGTCGCACGGTGCGGGATGTCGTCGGTGATGCCCAGCAGCCTCTCGACCGCCAGGCTGTACGCGGTCTCGTTGAAGAAGCTGGACAGGTAGTCCATGCGGGTCACGAAGGTCGGGCCCTGCGTCCAGGTGCGGTACTCGAGGTTCTTCTCGATGCCGGTGTGCAGGTACCCGATGCCGCAGCGGGCCTCCTGGACGCTCTCGCCCTCCAGCTCGAGGATCAGCCGGAGCACGCCGTGGGTCGACGGGTGCTGCGGGCCCATGTTGACCACGATCCGCTCGTTGGCCACGCTCGGGTCGATCGTGATGGTGTCCCAGTCGCCGCCGGAGACCGTGAAGACGCGGCCCTCGGTCGTGTCGTAGCCGGGCGCCTCGTCGGGACCGGCGTGCGGGCCGTGCGGCTGTTTCCGCAGCTGGGTCGCCGGCCGGCTCGAAGTCCCCTCCGGACTCGTACGTCGTGGACATCAGTTGTACGACCTCCGCTGGTCGGGCGCCGGGATCGTGGCCCCCTTGTACTCCACGGGGATCCCGCCGAGCGGGTAGTCCTTGCGCTGCGGATGCCCCGGCCAGTCGTCGGGCATGAGGATCCGGGTCAGGGCGGGGTGGCCGTCGAAGTGGATCCCGAACATGTCCCACGTCTCGCGCTCGTGCCAGTCCGCCGACGGCCACACGCCGGTGACCGACGGGATGTGCCGGTCGGTCTCCGGGCAGGTGACCTCGACGCGGATGCGCCGCCGGTGGGTCATCGACAGCAGGTGCAGGACGGCGTGCAGCTCGCGACCGGGGTCGGCCGGGTAGTGCACCCCGGAGACGGAGTGGCAGACCTCGAAGCGCAGTCCCGGCTCGTCGCGCAGCTCGGCGGCGACCGCCAGGAGGTGCTCGCGGCGCACGTAGAGCGTGACCTCGCCGCGGTCGACCACCACCTTCTCGATCGCCGACTCCGCGGGCACTCCCGCGTCGGCCAGGGCCAGCTCGAGCTCCTCGGTCGCCTCGTCGAACCAGCCGCCGTAGGGCCGCGGGCTCGGCCCGGGCATCTCGATCGGGCGCACGAGGCCGCCGAACCCGCTGGTGTCCCCGGATCCCGATGCTCCGAAGGAGCCCTGCCGGACCCCCACGGTGTCCACGACCGGATCCAGACCGAGGTCCACGGCACCGAGCGGGACGACCTCAGAGGCCTGCGTGGCGGTCTCGTCGCGCTGGGCGGCTCCGTTCGCCTCGCTCATCGCAGCAGCCCCCGCATCTCGCTGGTCGCCGGGGTGCTCAGGGCCACCGCCTCGAGCTCGGCGATCTCGCGGGTCCGGTGCGCGCCGAGCTTGGCGTCCATGACCTGCTCGTGCAGCGTGAGGATGGCGTCCATGAGCATCTCCGGGCGCGGCGGGCAGCCGGGGAGGTAGATGTCGACCGGGACGATGTGGTCCACGCCCTGGACGATCGCGTAGTTGTTGAACATGCCGCCGCTGGAGGCGCAGACCCCCATGGCGATGACCCACTTCGGACCGGGCATCTGGTCGTAGACCTGGCGCAGGACCGGTGCCATCTTGTTGCTGACGCGGCCGGCCACGATCATCAGGTCCGCCTGGCGCGGGGAGCCGCGGAAGACCTCCATGCCGAACCGGGCCAGGTCGTAGCGGCCCGCGCCGGTGGCCATCATCTCGATCGCGCAGCAGGCCAGGCCGAAGGTCGCCGGCCACATCGAGCTCTTGCGCGCGTACCCGGCCAGCTTCTCGACGCTGGTCAGCAGGATCCCGGACGGGAGCTGCTCCTCGAGTCCCATGTCAGTCCCACTCCAGTCCGTCGCGCCGCCAGACGTAGACGTAGGCGGCCAGCAGGGTTGCGATGAACAGCAGCATCTCCACCAGGCCGAAGATGCCGAGCAGGTCGAAGGTGACGGCCCACGGGTAGAGGAAGACGATCTCGATGTCGAAGACGATGAACAGCATCGCGGTCAGGTAGTACTTCACCGGGAACCGCCCGCCCCCGATGCGCATGGGCGTGGGCTGGATGCCGCACTCGTAGGCGTCCAGGCGTGCGCGGTTGTAGCGCTTGGGCCCGGTGATGCCGGCGATCGTGACCGAGAACAGGGCGAACGCGAAGGCGAGCAGTCCGAGGATGAGGATCGGTGTGTAGACGTTCACGGCAGCCCCACCTGTCCTCCCATCGAACTGGCCCTTCCCGCGCGGCTCAGGCGATCACATCCTAGGCGCCGACGGAACTCGACTCGCTCAAGGTCAACTCAGGCTGCCGGTGTCACCCGCGACAGCATGTTGATCAGCCGGTCCATGGGGTCCGGATCGGCGGTGTCCGTGAGGTTGGCCATCAGCTTCAGAGCGAGCTCGCGCAGCACCGGGACGGGCATCCCGTACGAGGTTGCGATCTTCATCACACCGGGGTGGCCGATGGCTCGCACGAACCAGCGGCCGAGCGTGTAGTACCCGCCGTAGTGCGCCTTGAGGTCCGCGGCGTACGCGTGCAGCTGGCCCTCGCGGCCCGCGGCCCGCGGCTGGGCGAGTGCGGCGTCGATCCGGTCGCCGGCCAGCGCGCCGGCCTCCAGGGCGTAGTCGATGCCCTCGCCGTTGAACGGGTTGACCATCCCGCCGGCGTCGCCGACCAGGAGCATCCCCCGGGCGTAGTGCGGCTGCCGGCTGAACCCCATGGGCAGGGCCATGCCGCCGATCCGCACGGAGTCGGCGTGCTCGCGCAGCGCCCAGTGCTCCGGCGTCTCGCGCATCCAGCGGCGCAGGTGGTCGCGGTAGTCGACGTTCTGGAACGCCTGGGAGGTGTTGAGGATGCCCAGGCCGATGTTGATGGTTCCGTCGGCGAGGCCGAACACCCAGCCGTAGCCCGGCAGGAGCGCGCCCTGGGAGCGCAGCTCGAGGTGCGACTCCATCCAGGGCTCCGCGGCCCGCGGGCTCGGGGCGTACGCGCGCACCGCGACCCCCATCGGCCGGTCCTCGCGCCGCGGGATGCCCATGGCCACGGCCATCCGCGAGCTCACGCCGTCGGCGGCGACCACGACCTGTGCCCGGTGGGCGACCCGGGGCCCGGCCGCCCGGCCCCGGTCGTCCACCGGCTGCGCGACGACGCCGGTCACCCGGCCGGTGCGCTCGTCGCGCGTCGGCGCCAGGACCTTCGTGCGCTCCACGAGCCGGGCACCGGCCGCCGCCGCGTGCCGGGCGAGGATCTCGTCGAGCTCCATCCGCGCCCGGACCAGCCCGTAGCTCGGGAAGCGCTCCAGCTCGGGCCAGGGCAGCTCGTAGGTCCGGCCGTTGGCGACGATCCGCAGACCGTTGTTGCGGGCCCAGCCCTTCTCCGGGGACGTGTCCACGCCCATCTCCAGCAGGGAGCGGACCGCCCGGGGCGTCAGGCCGTCGCCGCAGACCTTGTCGCGGGGGAACCTCGCGCGCTCCAGGAGGAGCACGTCGCGCCCGGCGGTGGCCAGGCGATGGGCGGTGGCCGACCCGGCCGGCCCGGCGCCGACGACGATCACCTCGGCGTCCATGCCCTCCAGACCCTCGGCATCCGCGCCCTCGGCGTCGCGGGCGGGATCGGACATCTCGGGGCACCTCGGGGTTCGCTCGGGATCGGGCTGGAGTCTATCCGAGCCGGTGGAGTGGCCGCCGGTCCGTGCCAGCCCGCACCAGCCGCGCACGGGCGCGGGGAATCGCGACGGGATGCGGTCAGGGACGTCGCGACCGAGGTCCCGGGCTGCCGGGACGCACTCGGACATGACTCGCCCGGGGGGCCGGTGGAGAATGCGACAGGACAGGGGATGCCACCGGGGGATCCCCGCCGGCTCGGGTCCTCCCCGAGGTCCGAGCCAGCGCCGGCATCGACGCGAGGAGCACGACGTGACGACCACAGCAGACCGACCGACGACCACTGTCGACCCGTGGCACGGCTTCGATGACGGCTCGTGGCGCGAGGGCGTCGATGTCGCCGCGTTCATCCGCGGCAACTACACCCCCTACACCGGCGATGCGGAGTTCCTGACCGGGCCGACCGAGCGCACCGAGGCGCTCTGGCGGTTCGTGGCCGGCCTCATGGTCGTCGAGCGCGAGCGCGGCATCCTCGACGTCGACCAGCACACGCCGAGCACCATCACCTCGCACGCGCCCGGCCGGATCACGACCGACATCCCCGAGCTCATCGTCGGGCTGCAGACCGATGCGCCCCTGAAGCGCGCGATCATGCCCAACGGCGGGTACCGGATGGTCGTCAACGGGTTGACCGCCTACGGCTACGAGCCAGACCCCCGGGTGGGCGAGATCTTCACCAAGTACCGCAAGACCCACAACCAGGGCGTGTTCGACGCCTACACGCCGGCGATCCGGGCGGCCCGCAAGTCCCACATCATCACCGGCCTGCCCGACGCGTACGGCCGCGGCCGCATCATCGGCGACTACCGCCGCGTGGCCCTGTACGGCGTCGACCGGCTGGTGGTCGCCAAGCGCGCCGAGCTGGCGAGGCTCGACGGTCGCCTGAGCAGCGACGAGATCATCCGCGACCGGGAGGAGCTCAACGAGCAGCTCCGCGCGCTCGGCGAGCTGGTCGAGCTGGGCGACATGCACGGCCTGGACCTGCGCCGCCCGGCGGTGACCGCGCACGAGGCGATCCAGTGGCTGTACATGGCCTACCTGGGGGCCATCAAGGAGCAGAACGGCGCGGCCATGAGCCTGGGCCGCGTGTCGACCTTCCTCGACGTGTACCTGCAGCGCGACATCGACGCCGGGACGCTGACCGAGCAGGGCGCGCAGGAGCTCGTGGACGACTTCGTGATCAAGCTGCGCATGGTGCGCTTCCTGCGCACGCCGGAGTACGACGCGCTCTTCTCCGGGGACCCCACGTGGGTGACCGAGGCCATCGGCGGCATGGGCTACGACGGCCGGCCGCTGGTCTCCCGCTCCTCGTTCCGCTTCCTGCAGACCCTCTACAACCTCGGCCCGGCACCCGAGCCCAACCTGACCGTGCTGTGGTCCCCGGCGCTGCCGGTGGGGTTCAAGGAGTTCTGCGCGAAGGTCTCGATCGACACCTCGGCGATCCAGTACGAGTCCGACGACCTGCTGCGCGAGTTCAACGAGGGCGGCGACGACTGCGCGATCGCCTGCTGCGTGTCGAGCATGCCCGTCGGCAAGCGGATGCAGTTCTTCGGCGCGCGGGTGAACCTGGCCAAGACGCTGCTGTACGCCATCAACGGCGGGCGCGACGAGATCTCGGGAGCCCGGGTCATCGACCTCGGCGAGCCGGTCGCCGGCGACACGCTGGACTTCGACGACGTCTGGCAGCGCTTCGACAACGCCATGACGTGGCTGGCCGACATCTACGTCAACGCCCTGAACATCATCCACTACATGCACGACAAGTACGCCTACGAGCGCCTGGAGATGGCGCTGCACGACTACGACCCGGAGCGCACCCTGGCGTGCGGCATCGCCGGGCTGTCGATCGTGGCCGACTCGCTCTCGGCGATCAAGTACGCCGGGGTCCACCCGGTGCGCGACGAGACCGGCCTGATCACCGAGTTCGAGCTGGACGGGGAGTACCCGGCGTTCGGCAACAACGACGCGCGCGTCGACGACATCGCCGCGCACATCGTGACCGTGTTCATGGACAAGGTGCGCTCCTACCCCGCCTACCGGGGCGCGGTCCACACCCAGTCGGTGCTCACCATCACCTCGAACGTGGTCTACGGCGCCAACACCGGGTCGACGCCCCGACGGGCGCAAGCGCGGCGAGCCTTTCGCGCCGGGCGCGAACCCGATGCACGGCCGCGACCACCGGGGCCTCATCCCGGCGGCGCTCTCCGTGGCGCACCTGCCCTACGCCGACGCGCAGGACGGCATCTCGATGACCGCCTCGGTGGTCCCCTCGGGCCTGGGCAAGACCGACCAGGAGCGTGTCGACAACCTGATCGGCGTGCTCGACGGCTACGTGGAGAGCCGCGGCTTCCACATGAACGTCAACGTCCTGAACCGCGACATGCTGATGGATGCCATGGAGAACCCGCTCAACTACCCGCAGCTGACCATCCGCGTCTCGGGCTACGCGGTGAACTTCGTCCGGCTGACCCGCGAGCAGCAGAAGGACGTCATCGACCGCACATTCCATATGAGCGTCTGAGCGCGATCCCACGGGGCTCGGGACCGCCGTGGCCCAGGCTCAGACGAGCCAGTCCGCGATGGCCGAGACGAACTGCCGGATGTCGGCCGTCCGGCCGAGGTTCGCCAGGACCAGGTCGTCGCGGACATCGACGTACTCATGAACCAGCACATTGCGGAAGCCGCTGGCGCGCGCCATGCGCTCTGCGAGGTCGCCAGGCAGCACCCCGTGGTCGCCGAGCAGGCGGAACGTATCCGCGTTCGTGGAAGGCGGGCCCCACCCCTGCACGGCACAAAGGTGCTGACCGACATCCACGCAGCACTCGATGGCGACGACGAAGTTGTACTTGACCGAGTCGATCCACCGGCGATGCGCCCGAGTCGCCCCGTCGACCGCCGCCTCGGCGTCGAGGAACTCGACGACATCACTGGCCTGGCGCAACAGCCGGTGCACCCGCATCTCATCGACCACGGACGGCCTCCAGGAACTCGCGATGGGCGCGCTCGAAGCGGGGGCGCTCGTCGAGCCAGATCCGGCGGGTGGTCGCGACCCATCGAACCCTGGCGACGACATCGTCCTCGAACAGCACCTTGCCCTCGAGGGCAACCGTGCCAGCAAGCTCCAGAGGGGCCTCGTTCAGGATGAGCAGGTCGACCCCTGCAGGGAGGTCCACATCCCAGATCGCGGGCGGGTTCTCGAGCCAGAACGCGGCCACGTCGAGATCGCTGCCAGGGCGGGCGGTCCCACGGGCCTGCGAGCCGTAGACCAGGGCGAAGGCGGCCCCAGCTGAGCGCAGGGATGCCTCGACCCTGTCGTTCCGGTCCATGTTCAGAGTATGGCCGAACCAGCACGGACCCAACCGGCAGCTGACCTGCCGTCCGGTCGGGAGCCGGCTCGCGCCCGGCCCGTCGGGTGGGCGATGATGAGGCCCCGGCGACGAGGAGGAGAGGGCGATGAGCGGTGCTGCGAGCAGCTCCGTCACTCGGGACACCTCCGCGGACGAGATCCGGCCGGACGTTGCCGACGGCTCACGGATCGGCTTCGTGCACTCGGCGGAGACGACCTCCGCGGTGAACGGTCCCGGGCTGCGCTACACGGTCTGGCTCTCGGGATGCCCCCTGCGCTGCCAGTACTGCCAGAACCCCGACACCCAGGGGATGCGCCTGGGTGAGCGGACGACAGCCCTGCGCGTGATCGAGGAGGCGGGGCGCTACAAGGCCTTCATCTCACGCGGCGGCGGCCTGACGGTCACCGGCGGGGAACCGCTGCTGCAGGCGGCCTTCGTCGAGGCGCTGTTCGTCGGGGTCAAGGAGGCGTACGGGCTGCACACCGCCCTGGACACGTCGGCCAGCGGCGGCCACCGGGCCAGCGACCGACTCCTGGCGAACACCGACCTGGTCCTGCTCGACATCAAGGCGGGCAACGCCGCCCTCTACGAGAAGGTGACCGGGACCGGACGCCTCAGCGACGTCCGCGACTTCGCTGCTCGCCTGATGGAGCACCAGGTGAAGGTGTGGATCCGGTTCGTCCTCGTCCCGGGCCTGACCGATGCCCCGGACGACATCGCCGAGGTGGCCGACCTGTCGGCGGAGATCGCGACCATCGTCGAGCGGGTGGAGGTGCTGCCCTACCACCGGCTCGGCGTCGAGAAGTACGCGGCACTGGGGCGGGCCTATCCGCTCGAGGGCACCCCGCCGCCGACCCGGGAGTCGGTCGAGCAGGCGGTGGCCATCTTCCAAGACCGCGGCCTGTACGCCCTCGCCTGAGGCGACCGGACCCGGCAGCGCTGGCCGGGCTTGAGCCGGCGCCCGGCTGGGGCGCGACTGCGGTCACCGACCATGATTGCCCGGTGACCCGCGCCAGCCTCGACAAGGACCCGCGCGACGTGCAGTCGATGTTCGACAACGTCGCCGCCAGGTACGACCTGACCAACGACGTGCTGTCCATGGGCCAGGACCGCTACTGGCGCCGCGCGGTCGTCCGCGCCGTCGCCGCCAGGCCCGGACAGCGGGTCCTCGACCTCGCCGCCGGCACCGGAACGAGCTCACTGCCGTTCGCCAGGGCCGGCGCGGCCGTCGTCTCCAGCGACTTCTCCATGGGGATGCTCGCCGAAGGCAGGCGGCGCAACCCGGAGCTGCCCCTGGTCGGCGGGGACGCCACCGCCCTGCCGTTCGCCGACGGCACCTTCGACGCCGTCACGATCTCCTTCGGCCTGCGCAACGTGGTGGACGTCGACGCCGCGCTCGCGGAGATGCTGCGCGTCACCAAGCAGGGCGGCCGACTCGTCGTCTGCGAGTTCAGCCATCCCACCTGGGCGCCCTTCCGCACGGTCTACGTGGAGTACCTGATGAAGGCCCTGCCCGCCGTGGCCACGCGGGTGTCCAGCTCGCCGGACGCCTACGTCTACCTCGCCGAGTCGATCCGCGCGTGGCCCACCCAGCCCGAGCTCGCGGCCCAGATCGCGCGCGGCGGGATGGACCGAGCCGGCGTGGCGCAACCTCTCCGGTGGGATCGTGGCGCTGCACCGCGCGACGGCAGGTCCTGCGGAGGCCGAGTCCGGCGGCGGGGTCGCCGATCCCGGTTAGGATTCCGGTGTGACCGAGCTGCGGACGACGACCCACGGCCGGGTCGTGCGCACCGTGACTCTCGACGGGATAGACGAGGATCTTCTCGGTCTCCTGCCGGCCGCCGGCGGCCACGCGTGGGTACGCGGCGGCGGCGGCTTCGTCGGCTGGGGCGAGGCGGCGAGGTTCACGGTCTCCGGGCCCGAGCGGTTCAGCCGGGCGCAGCGCTGGTGGACCGGCTGGTGCGAGTCGGCGCACGTGGAGGACCAGGTCGGCATCCGGGGCTCCGGACCGGTCGCATTCGCCTCGTTCACGTTCGACTCGGGGCCGCAGGACTCGGTCGTCATCGTTCCCTCGGTCGTCATCGGCCACCGGGAAGGACGGACCTGGCTGACGACCGTGGAGCTCGACGGCGTCGCTGCGGTGCCGGTGGTCGAGCCGCAGCGGCCGCCATCCACCGCCCTGCACTGGTCGCCGGGGACCCGGCCCGCTCGGGCACTGGGCCGCGGCGGTGGCGGAGGCGATCGGCCGGATCACCTCCGGCGAGCTCGACAAGGTGGTACTCGCCCGCGACGTCGTGGCCGAGCTGTCCGCACCGCTGGACCTCGCGGCGCTGCTCGCCCGCCTGGCGGCGGCATTCCCCGAGTGCTGGACCTTCAGCGTCGACGGGATGCTGGGAGCCACGCCCGAGCTGCTCGTGCGCCGCGACGGCGACCATGTCACCTCACGCGTACTGGCCGGGACCGTGCGCCGGCGTGGGGACGACCACGTCGACGCAGCCTCGGCCGCGGCACTGCTCGACTCGGACAAGGACCTCGAGGAGCACGAGTACGCCGTGCACTCGGTGGCCGAGGCGCTCGCCGCGCACTGCACCGACCTCGACGTGCCCTCCACGCCGCACGTGCTCTCCCTGGCCAACGTCCAGCACCTGGCCACGGACGTCACCGGGCTGCTGGCCGACGGGGCCCCGGCCCTGGCGCTGGCGGCCTCGCTGCACCCGACGGCGGCCGTCTGCGGCACGCCTCCGGAGCGGGCCGCGGCCGTGATCCGCGAGCTCGAGGGGATGGACCGGGGTCGTTACGCCGGACCCGTCGGCTGGATCGACGCCCGCGGCGACGGCGAGTTCGGGATCGCGCTGCGCTGCGCGGCGGTCGAGGACACCGCGCGCGGTCCGGCGACCCGGCTGCGGCTCTTCGCCGGGTGCGGGATCGTGGCCGGCTCCACACCGGAGGGTGAGATCGCCGAGTCGGAGGCCAAGCTCGACGCTGTGCGCCGGGCGCTGGGCTGATCCGTACGGGGGACTACGAGCACATGGCGCAGCGGGCGGCTCGTGAGCGGCAGATGTTCGCTGCGCCCACACACCGGATCCGAAAGGCTACGGCCTGTCTGATGGATCAACTGCTGGGCTGCGCGTCCCCGCTCGCTGCCAGCGGACCCATCGGACAGGCCTAGGCACTGCGCCGGCGCAGGGTGCCGATCCCGAGCAGCAGCAGCCCCAGGATGAACACCCAGATGATCCCGACCTGGAAGGCGATCGTCGGGTCCGGTGACCGGGCGACCTCCTTGACCGCATCCACCGCATAGCTCAGGGGCAGGAAGTCGGAGATGGCCTCCGCCACGGGCGGCATCAGCTCGCGGGGTACGAGCAGCCCGCACAGCAGGAGCTGCGGGAGGATCAGCGCCGGCATGAACTGCACGGCCTGGAACTCGGTGCGGGCCAACGAGCTGGCCGCCAGGCCCATCACGACGCCCAGGACCGCCGAGAGCACCGAGATGCCGACCAGCATCCACTCAGGGCCGGCCACCTGCAGGTCGAGCACGACGATCGCGTAGGTGGCGACGATGGTGGTCTGCACGAGCGCCGCGAACCCGAGGGCGATCGCGTATCCCAGGACGAAGTCCGCGCGCCGGATCGGCATGGTCATCAGCCGCTCCAACGTGCCTGACGTTCGCTCGCGCAGTGTGGTCACGGACGTGATCAGGAACATGATCACCAAGGGGAAGATGCCGAGCAGTGGAGCGCCGATCTGGTCGAAGATCCGCCCGCCGTCGTAGATCCACCACAACAGGGTCATCAGCAGGGAGGGAACGCCGACAAGCAGCCCCATGGTCCGGTGGTCGTGGCGGATCTGGGCGAGCACCCGGCGCGCGGTGGCCAGCGTCAGTCGGGGGTTCATGCCGCGCCCCGCCCGTCGGCCGGGTCACCGTCGCCATTGGGGCCTTGGCCCTGAGGATCGTTGTCGATGAGATGCAGGAACACCTGCTCGGGCTCCGACTGTCCGGTGAGGCGCTGGAGCTCGGCCAGCGAGCCGTCCGCGAGCAGCTCCGCCTGGCGCAGCAGGAGCAGCCGGTGGCAGCGGGTGGCCTCATCCATGACGTGGCTGGAGACGAGAAGGGTGACGCCCCGCTCCGCCAGGCGGCCGAAGAGCTCCCACAGGTCCCGGCGCAGCACCGGATCGAGGCCCACCGTGGGCTCGTCGAGCACCAGCAGCTCGGGCCGGCCGAGAAGCGCAGTGGCCAGCGAGACCCGCGACCGCTCGCCGCCGGACAAAGTCGACACCACCTGCTCGGCCTGACCCCGAAGCTGGACCTCCTCGACGACGCGGTCGACGTCGGAGGCTGGGGCCCCGAGGATCCGGGCGAAGTACCGCAGGTTCTCGCCGACCGTCAGGTCCGGGTAGACGCTCGGGTTCTGGGTGACGTAGCCGACACGGCTGCGCAGAGGGGCCGAGCCGGCCGGTCGCCCGAGCACCGTCACGGAGCCCGAGGTGATGATCTGCACACCGACGATCGCCCGCATGAGCGTCGTCTTCCCTGCGCCGGAGGGACCCAGCAGACCCGTCAGAGTGCCCGGCTCGAGTGTGAACCGGACGTCCCTGAGCGCCGTCGTGCTGCCCCGGACCACGCTGAGCCGGTCGACGACCACCGCGGAGTCGGCGCTGCTGCGTGGCTGGTTCACACGGGCATTGTCACCGATGACCCCGGCCTGGCGACGACCGAGCCGCGTGGGAGGGGTGGATCGACCAGGTCGGCTGGGTTCGCGTCCGCCATGTCCACCGTGCCCTACCCTGTCGACCGTGGACACCCGCGACCGCTATTCCTCGATGCCCGTCGTGACACAGGCCAGTCCGGCCCACTCCGACCCGTCCGTCTCGACGATCCGCCCGGCCGCCGAGTGGGTGCCCGCGGGCGAGTGGAGCGACATCCGCTACGAGCTCTCCGGCGACGGCGTGGCCAAGATCACGATCAATCGCCCGGAGGTGCGCAACGCGTTCCGCCCGCAGACCCTCTTCGAGCTTCAGCACGCGTTCAGCCTCGCCCGCGACGACGACCGGGTCGGCGTCATCATCCTGACCGGCCAGGGCGACTGGGCGTTCTGCTCCGGGGGCGACCAGCGCATCCGCGGCAACGACGGCTACATCGGCGACGACGAGGTCGCGCACAAGGGCATCGGCCGGCTCAACGTGCTGGACCTGCAGATCCAGATCCGCCGCCTGCCCAAGCCGGTGGTCGCGATGGTCGCCGGGTACGCGATCGGCGGCGGGCACGTCCTGCACATCTGCTGCGACCTGACGATCGCCGCCGACAACGCCCGCTTCGGCCAGACCGGTCCCAAGGTCGGCTCCTTCGACGGCGGCTACGGCTCGGGCCTGCTGGCCCGCCAGATCGGGCAGAAGCGCGCCCGCGAGGTCTGGTTCCTCTGCCGCCAGTACGGCGCCGAGCAGGCCTACGACTGGGGGCTGGTGAACCAGGTCGTCCCGCTGGTGGACCTCGAGGAGGAGACCATGGCCTGGGCGCGCGAGATGCTCACGATGTCCCCGCTGGCGCTGCGGATGCTCAAGGCCTCGCTGAACGCCGCCGACGACGGCCTGGCCGGCATCCAGCAGCTGGCCGGCGACGCCACGCTGTTGTTCTACATGACCGAGGAGGCCCAGGAGGGCCGCGACGCCTACACCGGCAAGCGCACCCCGGACTTCGCCCGGTTCCCGAAGAGGCCGTGACCCTGTGACCTCGGACCCGACCGGCGCCGCCACCACCAGCCCCCTGTCCGGCCCGAATCCGGGCCCACTGCCCGCGGGCACCGAGGGCACGAGCACGGCGACCACCATCGTCCCCGCCCGGCCGGGCACCGCGCCCTCTGGTCCGGCGGGGCCGGACCTCGGTGTGCCCGACGCGCGGTCGGACCGGCCCACCCGCCCCGCGCTGCCCGAGCTCAGCCCGTCGACGCTGGCAGCCGTGGCGGTGCCGTTCCGCGTGCCCCTCAACCGCCTCTTCCGAGGGGTCGAGCACCGCGAGGGCATGCTGTTCTGCGGACCGTCGGGGTGGGGCGAGTGGGCACCCTTCCCGGAGTACGACGACTGGGAGGCCGCCCGCTGGCTGGCCGCCGCGGTGGAGGCTGCGTGGGGCACTTGGCCCGAGCCGGTTCGCAGCCACGTCCCGGTCAACGTCGTGGTGCCGGCCCTTCCCGTCGGGGACGTCGCCGGGTACGTCACCGATGCGGTGGCCCAGACCGGGGCGACGACCTTCAAGGTGAAGGTGGGCGGGCCGGGGTCGGCGCTGGCCGACGACCTCGCGAGGGTCGCCACCGTTCGCGCCGCCCTGTCCGAGGCAGGCGTGCGTGACCCGCTGATCCGCCTCGACGCCAACGGTGCGTGGACCGTGACCGAGGCACGCCGGGCGGCCCGGATGTTCGACGCGGAGTTCGGCCCCGTGCTCGACTACTTCGAGCAGCCCTGCCGCACCACCACCGAGCTGGCCGAGCTGCGCTACCGCCTGGTCGACGACGAGGTCCGGGTGCGGGTCGCCGTCGACGAGGGCCTGCGCCGCGCGCGGGACCTGTACGCCGACAACCTCGCCAGCTCGCTGCGCTCGGCGGGCGACGTGCTCATCGTCAAGGTGGCCCCGGTCGGCGGGGTCACGCGGGCACTTGCGCTCATCGAGGAGATCGGCCTGCCCGTCGTGGTGTCCGGCGAGATGAACACGTCCGTCGGGCTGTGCGCGGGACTTGCTCTGGCGGCTGCCGTGCCGGACCTCGCGGGGGCGGCGGGCCTGGGCACCGGCCTCCTGCTCGGCGCCGACGTCAGCGCCGGCACGCTGATCCCGCGCGACGGCCACATGGCCGTCACCCGCCGGCTGCCCGACGAGCAGGCTCTCGGGCGGGCAGCCGACGCCCTCGGCGGCGAGCGGACCATGTGGTGGCGCGAGCGTCTGGCGCGGTGCGCACGCCTGCTGTCGGTGATCTAGGGGCCTGTCTGATGGATCGACTGCTGGGCGAGCGGACCCATCAGACAGGCCGTCGGCCCGCGTGACCGGCGCGAGATGAACCCCTCGACCGCCCTGGCGCAGCGCCCTGCTGGCCGAGCTGGTGCACCAAGGGGTCCGCGAGGTCGTCCTGGCCCCTGGCTCGCGGTCGGCGCCGCTGGCGTTCGAGGCGCTCCGCCTGGAACGCGCCGGCCGCGTCCGCCTGCATGTCCGGGTCGACGAGCGCTCGGCCGGTTTCCTGGCCCTCGGGCTGGCCAAGGTCAGCGGATCTCCCGTGGCGGTCATCTGCACGTCGGGCACCGCGGTGGCGAACCTCGCCCCGGCGGTCGTGGAGGCCTCCTACAGCGCCATCCCGCTGGTGGTCGTCACCGCGGACCGGCCCGTCGAGGCCCGCGGTGTCGGTGCTCCCCAGACGATCGACCAGGTGCAGTTCTTCGGCGAGATGGTGCGCTTCTTCGCCGATGTCGGGGCGAGCCGCCAGACCGACCCGGACGACCCGCTCGCCGCCCAGCGCGCGGCGCGGGCCTCGGCCGGGATGGCCCTGGCAGCGGCGTTCGGGGTTCCCCGTGGAGGGTCCGCTGGGCTGCCTCCCGGCGCCCTGGGGTTCGCCCACAGCGGCCCGGTGCACCTGAACGTCGGGTTCCGGCTCCCGCTCGTGCCCGACGCGGCGGCGTGGACGGCCGGCGGGGAGACCGCCGGCGACGACTACCGCGGGGAGCGGTGGCGACCCCGGCCACGCACCGGCGAGCCCGCCGCGACCTCGGCGCCCGCCCCTGGCCGGCTGCGACATCCGGGAGATCGGCGAGGTCCTCGGCGACGTTCCCACCCGTGGGGTCCTGCTGGTCGGCGACCTGCCGAGCACCTCGCTGCGCGGGCACCACCAGTGGCTCTCCGAGCTTGCGACGGAGTGCGGGTGGCCGATCGTCGCCGAGCCGTCGGCGAACCTGCACGACGCCCCGACAGCGCTGGGCCATGGGGTCCTCGTGCTCGGCGCCGAGGGCTTCCTGGCGGCACACGAGCCCGACCTCGTGCTCACGGCTGGGACGTTCGGGCTCTCGCGACCCACGTTGGAGCTGCTGCGCCGGGCCCGCCGGCACGTCGCGATCGAGCTGCCATCCGTCGGTCGGGAGGTCTGCGATCCCCTGCGCACGGCCCAGCAGGTGCTCGGCGGCATCCCGCTGCCCCCGTCCGATCCCCGGCCGGACCCGGGGTGGTTGGCGGCCTGGGAGAGCGCCGACCGCATCGCCGCCGAGGTGGTGAGTGAGCTGGTGCTGGGGATGCCCGACCGGAGCGGGGCACCCGCGGGGGCACTGACTGGTGCCGAGGTGGCCGCCCGGGTCTGGGCGCTGGCCCCGGCGGACTCGCTGCTCCTGGTGGCCGCCTCGTGGCCTGCCCGCCAGCTCGAGGCCTTCGCCGGACGCCGCACGGGAGCTCGCGTGGTCGGCAACCGTGGCGCGAACGGCATCGACGGTCTGGTCTCGACCGCGTGGGGTGCTGCCCTCGCGCATCAGGCGGCCGGCGGCGGGCCGGCCCTCGCCCTGCTGGGCGACCTGGCCTTCCTCCACGACCACAATGGCCTGCTGGTCGGCGCCGACGAGCCTCGGCCCGACCTGCTGATCGTGGTCACCGACAACGACGGGGGCGGGATCTTCCACCAGCTCGAGCAGGGGGCGCCCGCGTACGAGGGATCCTTCGAACGGATCTTCGGCACCCCGCTCGGACGCGATCTCGTGGCGGTCGCCGCGGCAGCCGGCGTGCCCGCCGAGCGTGCGCGCACGGGCACCCAGCTCGTCGATGCGGTCGGGCGTGCGCTGGCTGGGGGCGGCGTGCGGGTCGTCGTGGCGTCGGTTCCCGACCGCATCGGCGAGGCAGCACTGATGGGGCTCGTTCGGGAGACCGTCGCCGCCCGGCTGGCGGGCTAGTCCGGCTCGTGCAGGTGGTCCAGCCAGTCCGCGGGCACCTTCCCGGCAGGACCCGGCATGGGTTGGTCCAGGGGGCGATGCAGCGGCGGCGCCAGGTCGAGGCCGTCGACGAGGTCGTCGGTCTCGAACGAGTAGAACCAGCTCTCACCAGGCTCGAAGCTGGTGATCACAGGGTGCCCGACGGCCGCCGCATGCTTCGACGCGTGCTGACTCGGCGAGGCGTCGCAGCACCCGATGTGGCCGCACTGCGCGCAACGACGCAGGTGCAGCCACCAGCCCTGGCCGTCGCCTGCCAGGCACTCCAGGCACCCGGTTCCACTGGGCGGGACGGACGGATCGATCTCGGAGGCCCCTGACACCCCCGGATTGTCGGTGTGACCGGGACCGCGTGTCCAAGCGTCGGGGCGGGCGTTGTCCACACGCTCGATCGCAGCCCGGTGTCCAGGAGCAGGCCGCTCCTCGGAGTTGAGGCCCTCGCACTGCAGGCCCAAGGTGTCCGGGTGGCCGGCACCACGTTTCAGGTCAGGTGACCAAGGGCATGTATCACCGAGATGCGGAGCCCCCATGGGCTACCGCCAGCACCCCCCAAGGATGGAGAACACCATGTACGCCGTAGATCCTCAACGAGACGCGGGAAGCACCAGTGGATGGCTTGAGGCCCTCGCCTGGGTGATGCTCGGGTTTGCAGTGCTCGGCACGCTGGCGATGGTTGCCGTCGGCTCCAGCACTGGCCTCGTGATGGCCGTTGGGCTTGCTGTGTGCGCCGCGACCCTTGCTGCCGTGGGCATCTTCGAGTATCTGATCGTGAGGTCCGAGGGCTCCCTCGCCTGACGGGCCCATCGACTCGTCCGGCCGATCGAACTAGTGTTGCGGCCATCCGGCTCGACACGATGGGCGGTGCCATGAGCTTCCATGACGATCGGATCGCTGAGTTCCACCGGCTGCATGCTGCTGGCTGCTTCGTGATGCCCAACCCCTGGGATCTCGGCACTGCGCGAGTCCTGGAACAGCTCGGCTTCAAGGCGCTGGCCACGACGAGTGCCGGGTTCGCCTGGTCCTCGGGCCGCGCGGACAATGAAGTGTCCCTGGAGGCGGCCCTGGATCACCTGCGTACGATCAGCGCCTACGTTCGGGTGCCGGTCAACGCGGATTTCCAGGGTGGCTTCGCCACCGATCCCGAGCAGGTCGCGGTGAACGTGACCCGCGCCTCGGCCACGGGAGTCGCCGGGCTGTCCATCGAGGACTCCACGGGCGACCTGGACGAACCGCTGCACGGGTTCGACCTCGCTGTCGAGCGCATCCGGGCCGCCCGAGAGGCGATCGACAGAAGTGGCACAGGCGTCGTTCTCACTGCGAGGTCGGAGGGGTTCGTCGTGGGGCGGCCCGACCTCGACGAGACTGTTCGCCGGCTCAGCGCCTACGCCGAAGCCGGCGCGGACTGCCTCTATGCCCCGCGGATCGACTCGGTCGAAGCCATCGTCGCCATCGTCGAGGCGGTCGCTCCCAAGCCGGTGAACCTGCTGATCAACGCCCCGTTCATCAACGTCGCCGAGGCCGCCGACCTCGGGAGTGCGTCGGATAAGTGTCGGGGGCACGCTCGCACGAACGGCGTGGAGCGGATTCCTGACGGCCGCCCAGGAGATCGCCGACACCGGCACGTTCTCCCGATTCGTGGACCTGCCGAACGTCGAAGCGCTGTTCCACCGCACCTAGGGGTCGCGGGCCGGCACTGGCGGCCGCATCCTGTCGGCCGCCTACCCTGTCCTCGACATGGACCCCACTCGACGACACCATCACCACTCTGCGGCAACGCCCGTGCACGGGGTTCGAGATCCCTGCCGGGCCGGCGGGCCTCGAGGCCCTGATGCCACCGCTGGCTGCGGCGCTGGCCGGCAGCGGTCCGGCGCTGGCCCTGCTCCCGGCCTCCGGGTCCGCGGAGTACCGCTCGAAGCTGCGCGCGGCGGTGCTCCCCGGCGAGCCGGTTCCGAGCGAGGTGGCGGTTGTGGCAGCGACCTCCGGCTCCACCGGGAACCCCGCGGGGGTCCTGCTGCCCGGGTCCGCGCTGAGAGCGGCGGCCGTCGGGTTCGCCCGGTGCGCCGGGCGACCGGACGGGCATCGCTGGGTCGCGGCACTGCCGCTCCACCATGCCGGTGGGCTCATGGTGGCCGTCCGATCCGTGGTGGCCGGGACGGAGCCGATCGCCCTGGCCAGCCTCGGCGGCGCGCAGCCCTTCTCGGTCGAGGCGTTCGCGGCGGCGACTGCCCGGGCGCAGGCGCTCGGCGCCGCGGACGGCAGACCGCTGGCCGTGTCCCTGGTCCCCGCGATGCTCAGCCTGCTCGACGCCGCGGGCGCGCGCGGGGTGGACCTCTTGGCCGGGTACGACGCGGTCCTCGTCGGAGGCGCCGCCGCGCCCGCGGCGCTGGTCGATCGACTGCGCCAGGCCGGGGTGCGCATCTTCACCTCCTACGGGATGACCGAGACCTGCGGCGGGGCCGTGTTCAACTCCACCCCGCTTGACCGGGGTGACCGTCGACACCGAGTCGGACGGCCATCTCGGGATCACCGGGGAGCAGGTGGCCCTGGGGTACCGGGACGGTCGCGAGTCCGATCGCTGGTCGACCGCCGCCGATGGGCGCCGCCGCTTCCGCACGGACGACCTGGGGCGCGTGGGGGCTGACGGACTTGTCACCGTCACCGGCCGCACCGACGACGTGGTGCAGGTCGCAGGTGCCTCGGTGTCCCTGGCGGCGGTCCGGGACGTCCTCGTGGGCGACCCCCGGGTGCAGGCCGCCGAGCTGGTCGCCGTGCCCGACCCGCGGTGGGGAAGCCGTGCTGGTAGCGATCATCGTGCCCGCCCGGCGCGAGGTCAGGGCCGGGGCTGTGGGCGACCCTGGTGCCCTGAGCGACCCGGGCGACCTGGGACATCTGGGCGACCCGGGCCAGCTCAGCGACCTCAGCGAGCTGGGCGGCGTCGTCGGTCGGGCGCTTGGCCGTGCAGCCCGACCGCGGGTGATCCACGCCGTGCCCGCCCTGCCGCTCCTGGAGTCCGGGAAGGTCGACCGAACGGCGCTCCTGGCTTGGGCGCGCGACCTCGACGGCAGCAGCCGATGACCACGACCGGGCAGTGGATCGCCGGGGCGCGTCCCAGGACGCTGCCCGCGGCCGTCGCCCCCGTCCTCGTCGGCACCTCGGTGGCGATGTGGGACGGCGCGGCGATCTGGGCCAGGGCGGCGCTCGCACTGGTCGTCGCGCTGGCCCTGCAGGTGGGGGTGAACTACGCCAACGACTACAGCGACGGGATCCGTGGCACGGACGCCGAGCGGGTCGGGCCGGTCCGCCTCGTCGGACAGGGTCTGGCTGAGCCGGCGGCGGTCAAACGCGCTGCGCTGCTCTCGTTCGCGGTCGCGGCGTTCGCCGGGCTGGCACTGGTGGTGGCAAGCGGGCTCTGGTGGCTCCTGCTCGTCGGTGCGGCGGCGATCGCAGCAGCCTGGACCTACACGGGCGGACCCCGACCCTACGGATATGCGGGGCTCGGTGAGGTGTTCGTCTTCGTCTTCTTCGGGCTGGTGGCCGTCGCCGGGACCGCTGCGGTCCAGGTCGGGCACGCCAGTTCCCTGGCCTGGACCTGTGGGGTGGGGGTGGGCGCCCTCTCCTGCGCGATCCTCGTGGTCAACAACCTGCGCGACATCCCCGGGGACACCGTGGCGGGGAAGCGCACCCTGGCGGTGCGGATCGGCGACCCGGCTACGCGGCGCTTCTACGCCGCTCTCGTCGCCGCCGCCCTCGCCATCCCGGCGATCGTCGGGGTCGTCGGAATCCTGACCCCGACGTGGCCGGCGGCCGCGCTCCTCGGGTTGGGGGCCGCTCCTGTTGCGGTCGCGCCCGTGCGGACCGTTCGCGCGGGTGCGCGAGGGCCCCAGCTCGTGAGCGTCCTGGTGGCGACCGGGCGGCTGCTGCTCGTCTACGGGGTCCTGCTCGCCATGGGGATCGGGGTCGGCGCTTTCCTGGAGTGAAGACCGCGGCGGCAGGCTTTCGCCGATCCTGTCGGCAAACTCGGCCCTGGCTGCGCGCGACTCGAGGCCCCGGTCTAGCCTCGGCCCCGTCCGGCCTGTTCGGTCCTGTGCCCGCCTCGTTCCGTCCGATCCAACGCCTGGAGGCCCTGATGCTGCTCTTCGACCCCGCCTCGTACGACCCGACATTCCTCGACGACGACAGCCGATCGACCATGAAGGACCTCGTCGCGTTCTTCGAGGCGAAGGGCCTGGCCGAGATGAAGGCGGAGTACCACGCCGGCTCCTGGTACAAGGACTTCCTGGACTTCAACGCCGAACGTGGGCTGTTCGCCGGCGTGGCGACCCCCGCGAGCGTCGGGGCGCTCCTGCTCGGCGGGTCGCAGACTCGGTGGGACACCGCCCGGATCAACGAGCTCAACGAGATCCTCGGCTTCTACTCCCTGGACCACTGGTACGCGTGGCAGGTGAGCGTCCTGGGCCTGGGGCCGGTCTGGACCAGCTCCAACGAGGAGGCGCGAAGGCTCGTCGGCGAGCTGCTGGCCGAGGGCGGCATCTTCGGCTTCGGGCTCTCCGAGCGCGCCCACGGGGCCGACATCTACTCGACCGACATGATCCTCACGCGCTCCGGCGCCGAAGCGGGCACCAGGTCGGATGCTGCTTCCACCGCCGGGTCCGGCGGTTCCGGCGCGGGGTGGGTTGCCAACGGCGGCAAGTACTACATCGGCAACGGCAATGAGGCGGCTCGGCTCAGCGTGTTCGGCCGGTTCGCCGACGACGACCCGGAGCACCCCGGCGAGTACGTGTTCTTCCTGGTCGACACCAGGCACCCCGCCTACGAGCTGGTGAAGAACACCGTCGAGGCCCAGATGTACGTCTCGGAGTTCGTCCTGAACGACTACCCGGTGATGGCCGCGGACGTGCTCCACGTCGGGAAGCAGGCCTGGGACGCAGCCCTGGCGACGGTCAACGTGGGCAAGGTCAACCTGGGCTGGGCCTCGATCGGCATCTGCGAGCACGCCTTCCACGAGGCCGTCGCGCATGCCCACAACCGGATCCTCTATGGCAAGCGCGTCACGACCTTCCCGCACGTCCGGCGGATGCTGGCAGACTCGTACGCCCGCCTGCTGGCCATGAAGATGTACGCCGCCCGCTCGGCCGACTACCTCCGGGCGGCGGGACCACAGGACCGCCGATTCCTGCTGTTCAACCCCGTCACCAAGCTGAAGGTCACCAGCGAGGGCGAGCGGGTCGTCGACCTGCTCTGGGAGGTCATCGCCGCCCGGGGCTTCGAGAAGGACACGTACTTCGAGACCGCCGTCCGCGACATCCGGGCGCTGCCCAAGCTCGAGGGCACCGTGCACGTCAATCTCGCACTCGTCCTGAAGTTCCTGCCCAAGTACATGATGGCCGCCGCGGGTGCCGGGGGGACCTACGACCCGGTCGGCGTCCGCAACGAGGCGGCAGACGACGCCCACCTGTTCGCCCAGGGGCCTGCATCCGGACTGGGGAGGATCGAGTTCCACGACCCGCGGCGGGCGTTCGAGCGCTTCGTCCACCTGCCGAACGTGGCTACGTTCGTCCGCCAGATGCAGGCTCTGGGCGCGATGCTGATGACGTCGCCCCCGACCAGCGAGCAGGCCGAGGATCTGGACCTCCTGATGACCCTGGGTCAGCTGTTCACCCAGGTCGTCTATGCCCAGCTGGTCGCCGAGGCCGCCGGACTCGCGCTCTCGGACGACCCTCAGGGCGTGCGACCGGGGTCGGTGTCGGACCTCTCGGACCTCACGGAGGCGCATCTCGACCGGATCTTCGCCGTCTTCGTACAGGACGTCTCGGAGTTCGCCGTGGCCCTGCACGGCCAGCCCTCGGCCAGCCCGGGGCAGCAGGCCGGAGCCCTCGCCCTGATCGCCCGACCCGTCCTGCCCGCTGCGGCCGAGGCCGCGTTCGTCGACGAGGTGCTGGCCTATGACGGCGCGTGGACGATGAACCCCTGATCGTGCGCGGCTGGCGGGTGCGCTGATGCCAGGCGCTCGGCGAGGGCGCGGAGCGACGCCTTCGCCTGCTCGTACTGCGCCAGGTCGTCGGCCATGCTGGCGGCCACCGCGGCCGGGATGTGCGCCGCGCGCCGCTCCAGCTCCCGGCCCTTGGCCGTCAGGTGGATCGTGACGCGCCGTTCGTCGGCGGACTCCCGCCTGCGCTGCACGAACCCGGCCGACTCCAGCCGGCGCAGGAGCGGGGAGAGGGTGCCCGAGTCGAGGGCAAGGCGGTCGCCGATCTCGCCCACGCCGAGGCCGTCGTCCTCCCAGAGGACCAGCATCACCAGGTACTGGGGGTAGGTCAGTCCCAGGTCACCGAGCAGCGGACGGTAGACCGCGGTCAGCTCCCGGCTGATCCGGTGGAACAGGAAGCACAGCTGGTTGTCCAACCGCAGCTGGGGCAGTGTCATCCGCTGGTCGCTGTCATGCGCAGGTCACGCCTCCGCCTCGGCCTCCGCCAGGAATGCCTCGATGTCCTGGGCCAGGTCGGCGGGATCGGTCTTGGGCGAGTAGCGCTTCACGGTCTGACCGTCGGCAGCGACCAGGAACTTCGTGAAGTTCCACTTGATCGCCGATCCGAACATGCCGCTGGCGCGGTCCTTGAGGAACGAGTACACCGGGTCCTCGTCGCTCCCGTTGACCTTGACCTTGGTCATGAGGGGGAAGGTGACGCCGAAGTTCAGGCGGCAGAACTCCTCGATCTCGTCGTCGTCACCAGGCTCCTGGTTGGCGAACTGGTCGCAGGGGAAGCCGAGGACGACAAGGCCCTGGGGGCCGTAGGTCTCGTGCAGCGACTGGAGGCCGTCGTACTGGGATGTGAATCCGCACTTGCTCGCGGTGTTCACGATCAGCATCGGGCGGCCGTCGAACTGGGCGAAGTCGAAGTCCTCGCCCCGGTTGGAGGTCGCGGAGAGGTCGTAGATCGTGGGGTCACCGGCTGTCGCGTCGGTGGGGGTGGTCTCAGTGGCATCGGTCATAGATGCATCGTACACAACATTGTTGTGCCCCGCCCACTGGCCGCTGCGTGCCTCAGCCGTTGTCGCGCTCCCGACGCAGCCGCTCCATGCGGGCTGACCATGACTGCTCGTCGAGGCGCTTGAGGAACTCCGGGTCGTCGTCCGGGGCGATCGGCCCTCGCGGCCCCGGTCCGCGCCCGCCGGAGCTGCCCCCGCCCTCGCCCCCTGCGGGCGGGTGCCCGACGAGGGGACGACCGAGCAGCAGCCAGAGGATCGGGCCCAGGAGGAGGACGACCAGGACGACCACGGCCCACAACCACTTGGGGAGCAGCCGGACGTCCCGCGAAGGGGACCGGGCGAGGTCGAGGAACACATAGATGTAGAGCGTCAGGACCGCGATCGCGAGCACGAACCGAGCCACCAGATCCCCTTCCGGATGCCGACACCAAGGCTAGCCCGAGGTGCCTGTTCAGGCCACCAGAGATGTGCCCGCGGGCCACCCCGACAGCCCGCCTGGGCACACCGCCCGAGCACACCGCCAGGCACATGGCCGGTCACCGCTGGGTCAGACCCCCGCGTACGAGTGCAGCCCGCTGGCGAAGAGGTTGACACCGAAGAAGTTGATCAGGAAGCAGGCGAAACCGACCAAGCCGAGTGTCGCAGCCTTGCGCCCGCGCCAACCGGCCGTGGCCCGGGCGTGCAGGTAGCCGGCGTAGACCAGCCAGGTGATGAAGGCCCAGGTCTCCTTGGGGTCCCAGCCCCAGTACCTGCCCCAGGCGTCCTCGGCCCAGATGGCCCCCGCGATGACGGCGAACGTCCAGAGCGGGAACACGAACGCGTTGACCCGATAGGCCATGGCGTCGAGGGTCCGCGAGTCGGGCACCCGCTGCGCCACCCAGGCGGCTGCCGCCGAGTTCGCCGAGCGAAGGCTGCCACGCACGCCCGCGAGGGGGCGGGGTCCGGTGCCTGCAGCGTCGCGCTCGGCGCGGTCGGCTGCGAGGTAGAGAGCGGTGGCGCTGGCTCCGACCGTGAAGGCCCCGCCGGCGATGATGGCGGCCGAGACGTGGATGACCAGCCAGTACGACTTGAGCGCCGGCACCAGCTGCGGGCTGTCGTTGTAGAGGAGCAGGACCGCCACACCCAGTGTGACGAGGATGGCCATGGTCACCAGGAGCCCGAGCCAGCGGACGTCCCGGCGCAGGGACACGATCAGGAACACGCCGGTCATGGCCGCCGCGGAGGCCAGCGCGAACTCGTACATGTTGCCCCAGGGGGCCCGTTCCGCCCAGGCGGCGCGCGTCACGAGGGCGAGCAGCAGCAGCCCGAACGCGAACCAGGTGAGCGACATGCCGATGTTGCCCGCACGCCGGCCGGGGGGCAGCGGCCCGTCCTCCGGCGGCGCTCCGGCACCGGGCCCCGTCCGCGGACGAGCCGGCAGACCGGCGCCGGCAGGTGCAGGGCCAGTGGCCGTCGCGCTACGGACGGCACCGGCGCGCGCACCAGCGCGTCGCGCCAGGGACTCGCTTCGTGCGTCAGTGAGTTCCGCGTCCGGGCCTCCCGCATCAGTGGGTTCGCCGGTCGGCGGCAGGCATGGAACCCACCCGCGCCGCGGCGAACGACGCCGCGAACGCGACCATCGCCATGGCGTACATCGCGATCGAGGCGTAGACGAACAGGTTGCTCCACTGCGCGAGCGTCATGTGCGCTCCTCCACTTCGTCGGGCCCGCCGATCCGGACCACCAGGTGCTCGACCTCGCGACTCACGTCTGCCGAGTCCGAGCGGGTCAGGCCGGCGACCTGGACGCGGAAGGCCCCCAGGGTATCGCTCGCCTCCGACACGGCGACCGGCTCCACGCGCACCCAGATCCGCCGGCGCCGGACGAACAGCGACAGGCTCAGGCCGATGATCGCGCTGATGGCACCAGCCAGGGCCAGCGCCTTGCCGGGGTCGCGGGAGATGGTGAACGACGCCCACCGCTCGAGCCCGACGAACTCGACCGTCCCCTGGCCCTCGGGGAGCTCCCAGGACTCCCCGGGCCGCAGCGCCGCCAGGCCGAGCTGCTCGAGATCCTCGGTGTCCAGGCGGAACACGTTGCTCGGGGTACCGGAGTCCAGCCCGAGGTCACCCGACCACGCCGAGAGGAACACTGCCGGGTCGTCCGGGGCGGGGAAGGTGGAGTGCGGACCCTGAACCGCATCGAGCGCGGCCGTCGGCGCGAACAGGGCGGTCAGACCGAGCTGCGGCTGGGCGTCCGGGGCCTTCACGACACCGGTGGAGGTGAAGTTGCCGTCCTGTGGCAGGAACACCACGGTGTCGTCGAACACGACCCGCCCGGACGAGTCCGTCAGCCGCAGGTGCGGGGCGTAGCCGTGTCCGACCAGGAAGACCTTGGCGCCGTCCACCCGCAGCGGTGCGTTGACCGACACCACCCGCTCCTCCACAGCCGCTCCGGGTGCCGAGCGGTACTGCAACGTCGCCGCGAACGACCGGGGCGCGCCGCGCTGGGAGCCAGTGCGCTCGAACGTCGCACCGAAGTCCGACATCGTGAAGCCGAACGCGGGCAGGCGGTCGGGGTCGGCCAGCCGGCCGGGCGAGAAGGAGTCGTACTGGGTGAGGGTGTTGGCGAAGCCGTTGCCCTCCCGCACGATGACCGTGCCCTTCCAGCCGAACAGGGCACCAAGTGCCACGCCGACCAGGACGAGGAGCAGGGCGACGTGGAACAGCAGGTTGCCGGTCTCCCGCGTGAACCCCTTCTCGGCGGCCAGCGAGCCCTCACCGGGCGTGACCCGCCACCGTTGCGCGCGGAGCTCCGCAGCCGCCGACGCGAGGACCGACGGGTCGTCCGTGATCCAGCTCCGCGATGCCGGGAGCCGATCGAGGCGACGAGGCGCCGGCGGGGTCGGGGCGCGCATGGAGCGCCAGTGCGCAGCGGTCCGCGGCAGGACGCAGCCGATCAGGGACAGGAAGAGCAGGATGTAGATCGCCGCGAACCAGGCAGATCCGAACACGTCGAACAGGCCCAGCTGCTCGAGCACCGGGGCCGCCCCCGGATGTGCTGCGATCCAGCCGTTGACCGCAAGAGGGTCGGTGGGCCGCTGGGGTAGGACACTGCCCGGAATCGCGCCCAGAGCGAGGAGCAGCAGCAGGAACAGCGCGGTACGCATGCTCGTGAGCTGGCGCCACACCCAGCGCGCCCACCCCACCGGGCCCAGCCGCGGTCCGCTCGACCGCCGGCGCCGGGAGGAGCCCCAGTCCGCGGTCAGGGCCAGCTGCTCGTCGAGGGTCGAGCCGTCGACGCCCTGGTCAGGGACGGCCTGATCGGGGACGGTCTGATCGGGCACCACCCCCCGGTCGGTGCTCACAACGGCACCCCGAAGCCGGCGATCCACCCGCGCAGGCCGATCGTCAGCGATCCCCACAGCCCGGTGACCATGACGGTGCCGAGGACGATCAGGCTGACTCCGCCGACCAGCTGGATGGCCCGGCTGTTCCGGCGGGCCCAGGCCAGAGCACCCAGCCCGCGCTCCATCGCCAGGCCCAGGGCGAGGAAGGGCAGGCCCAGGCCGAGGCAGTACGCGAAGGACAGCAGCGCCCCGCGCAGGGCCGATCCCTCCGTGAACGCCAGGCTCTGCACGGCGGCCAGGGTCGGGCCGATGCAGGGCGTCCAGCCCAGCCCGAAGAGCGCGCCGAGCAGCGGGGCACCCCAGATCCCGCGGGCGGGCCGACGGTGCAGCCGAGCCTCCCGCTGCAGGCTGGGCACGAGGCCCAGGAAGCCGAGACCCAGGACGATCACGACCATTCCGAGGACCCGGGTGATCGCGTCCTGATGTGTGAGCAGCTGGGCTCCGAGGCTGCCGAAGATGGCCCCGTAGGAGACGAAGACGGCGCTGAACCCGAGGACGAAGCCGAGCGTGCCCAGCGCGACCCGGCCCCGGACCAGCCGGGGTGCCGCGTCGGTGGCCGGGCCCGTGGCGATCGGGGATCCGGTTGTCGTGGAACTGGTCGTGGGACTGCTGCCGGGACGGATGGTGCCGCTGCGGTCGCCGGCGGCTGCTGCGGCACCTGCTGGGACTTTCGGCCCGGGCCGCCCGGGCCTCGGCCAGCTCCGAGCCGGTCAGACCGGTGACGTAGGACAGGTAGCCCGGGACCAGGGGCAGCACGCACGGGCTGGCGAAGCTCACGAGCCCGGCGAGGACCGCCAGCGGGATCGCCAGCAGCAGGGAGCCCGAGGTGACGACCTCGCCCACACCGGCTGACACCACCGCGGCGGTCTCCAGGCCGGCGGCGGGAACGCCGGCCGCCGGGGTCAAGTGGTCTCCTCGGCCAGGATCGGTTCGATGATGCCCGAGCAGCCGGGACCGGTCCACCTCGCCGATCGCGCGGCCCGCGACGCGCCCCTGCCGGTCGATCACGATGGTCGAGGGGATGGCCGCCGGGGGCAGGGTCTCGTGGAACAGCAGCTGGCGGCTGCCGTCGGTGTCGACCACGCTGGGGTAGGTCACCTCGAACCGGTCCACGAAGGCGGCCGCGGCGGCCTGGGAGTCGCGGGTGTTCAGCCCGACCAGCTGGACGCCGTCGGCCTGCACGTCGGTCCAGACCTGCTCGAGATCGTCGGCCTCGGCACGGCAGGGGGCGCACCAGGACGCCCACACGTTGAGCACGACGACCTCGCCGAGGTGGTCGGACAGGGCGAACTGGTCGCCGTCGAGGGTGGTGCCCGTGAGGTCCGGGGCCGCGACGCGCTCCGACTCGGCGACGATCGTGGTGGTGCCGTCCCCGGACACATAGCCCTGCTCCGCGACGTCGCCGCCGACCGGCTCGCCCGCGTCCACCTGCTGGGCGCACCCCGCCGCCAGCGCCACGACCAGCCCGAGGGCGACCGCGCGCGGCAGGCGGGGGCGCCGGGGCATCAGGCCCCCTTGGCCTTCGATGCCCGGGCCGCCAGGTCCGCGGCCGGCTCGGAGTAGGTCACCGCGACGAAGCGGTCGCCGTCGAACGTGAAGGAGGTCAGCGAGGCGAGTCCGCACTGCCGCTTGCGAGGGTCGTGGACGAAGCTGCGGTCCTCGGAGTCGAGGCGACAGACCCAGATCGGCAGCTGGTGGCTCACCAGGAGGGCCTCGTGGCCGCGGGCCTCGTCGCGGGCGCGACGCACCGCGAGTCGCATCCGGGCGGCGATCTCGGTGTAGGGCTCGCCCCACGAGGGCCGCACCGGGTTCCACAGGTACCGCCATGACTTGGGCTGCTTCAGGATGCCGTCACCCACGCCGACGACCTTGCCCTCGAAGATGTTGCCCGCCTCGATGATGTCGTCGTCGGTCCCGATCGGCAGGCCGAAGGCGGCGGCGGTCGGGGCAGCCGTCTGCTGCGCCCTCTCCAGCGGGGAGGCGGTCACGACGGTGATGTCGCGACCGGCCAGCGCCTCGGCCGCCCGCTCGGCCATCTCCCGTCCCAGGTCGGACAGGTGGTACTCCGGCAGGCGCCCGTAGAGCACGCCCCCCGGGTTGTGCACCTCCCCGTGGCGCAGCAGGTGGACGGTCGTGCGCTCGCTCATGGCAGCTCCCTCAAGTCAGGTGTCGCTGGGTCAGGTGTCGCTGGGTGGGTGTCCTCCGCGGGCCCATTCTCACCCATCCCCCAACCCCACCGACCATCCGCAGAATCTCCCCGATGTGACGGAATCTCCGCAACGTCGCGGAGATTCCGCACGGTTCCGGAGATTCTGCCGGTGGGGTGGGCGGTGGCGCGGGGTCACGGTGGGTCGGCCTCGGCGGCTGCTCGGGCGGCTGCGGGAAGCGCGGCCACGACCCGGTCGAGGGCGGTGTCGTCGTGCGCCGCCGAGACGAACCAGGCCTCGAACGCCGAGGGCGGCAGGTACACCCCCGCGTCGAGCATCGAGTGGAAGAAGGCCCGATAGCGCCACGCCTGCTGGGCCGCCGCCCCGGCGTAGTCGCGCACCGGCCCGTCGGTGAAGAAGACGCTGAACAGGCTGCCCGCTGCCTGCACCCGGTGCGCCACTCCCGGCTGCCGTGAGAGCCTGGCCCAGCTGCTCGGACAGCCTCGCCGCGGCGTTGTCGACGTGCTCGTACACGCCGTCGTCACAGGCGCGCAGGGTGGCCAGTCCGCAGGTCGCGGCGATGGGGTTCCCGGCCAGCGTCCCGGCCTGGTACACCGGCCCGGCGGGGGCGAGCATGCCCATGACGTCAGCCCGGCCGCCGAACGCCGCTGCGGGCAGCCCACCGCCCATGACCTTGCCGAACGTGAAGAGGTCGGGGACCCAGCCCTCCAGCGCACCGCTGAGCCCCCAGTGCCCCGCCGGACCGACCCGGAACCCGGTCATCACCTCGTCGTAGACGAACAGGGCGCCATGCGCCGAGCACAGCCGGGAGATCGCGGCATTGAAGCCGGGATCTGGCGGCACGACGCCCATGTTGGCCGCCGCGGCCTCCGTGATCACCGCCGCGACCTGACCGCCGCGCTCGGCGAACAGGGCCTCGAGGGCGGGCAGGTCGTTGTAGGGCAGCACCACCGTCTCGCTGGCCTGGGCCGCGGTCACGCCGGGTGAGTCCGGCAGGCCCAGTGTGGCGATGCCGGAACCGGCCGACACCAGCAGGGAGTCGACATGGCCGTGGTAGCACCCGGCGAACTTCACCACCAGCGGGCGCCCGGTGAATCCGCGTGCCAGGCGGATGGCCGACATCGTCGCCTCCGTGCCCGACGACACGAGGCGCACCATCTCCACCGGAGCGACTCGCCGCACGATCTCCTCCGCGAGCTCGACCTCGGCCGGACCCGGTGCGCCGAACGAGAAGCCCTGCGCGATCGCCGCACCGACGGCCGACACGACGGCCGGATGCGCATGGCCCAGGATCATCGGCCCCCACGAGCAGACCAGATCCACGTACTCGACGCCGTCCACGTCCGTGAGGTAGGGCCCGCGGCCGGACGCGATGAAGCGGGGGGTGCCCCCCACGGCGCGGAAGGCCCGCACCGGCGAGTTCACGCCGCCCGGGGCGACCGCGAGCGCCCGGTCGAACCAGGCCTGGGAGAGGCCGGGCGGCGAGGTGGTCACGCTGGCGGCCCATCGGAAGCCGCGCCGCTGCTGACGAAACCGACGATAGGAACGTCGAGCGCCAGCGCGTAGCCCGGACCTGACCGGCGGGTCATCGGGCACCCCCGACCCGGTGCCCTGCCAGGACGTCGTCGCGGCCGTCGGCCAGCCAGCCCGCGACCTCGTCGGCCCAGTAGGTCAGGACGATGTCCGCCCCCGCTCTGCGGATCACCGTCAAGGTCTCGAGGATCGCGCGCTCGCGGTCGATCCAGCCCTGCGCGGCCGCGGCCTCCAGCATGGCGAACTCCCCGGAGA
This sequence comes from uncultured Actinomycetes bacterium, assembly GCA_963793175.1. Taxonomy (GTDB): domain Bacteria; phylum Actinomycetota; class Actinomycetes; order S36-B12; family CAIYMF01; genus Prado023. The sequence continues at coordinate 65,903 of CAWBYT010000005.1, read as the reverse complement.
CCTGGTAGGCGGCCACCGGGATGTCCACCGAGGCGGCGACGTCCGCGATCACGTCGAGGCTGGTCCCGGCCGGCTTCACCATCACGATGTCTGCCCCTTCGGCCACGTCGAGAGCCACCTCGCGCAGGGACTCGCGGTGGTTCGCGGGGTCCTGCTGGTAGGTGCGCCGGTCGCCGACCAGGCTCGAGTCGACGGCCTCGCGGAAGGGTCCGTAGAGCGCCGACGCGTACTTGGCCGCGTAGGCGAGGATCACGGTGTCGGCGTGCCCCGCGGCGTCGAGGGCCGCGCGCACGGCGCCGACCTGGCCGTCCATCATCCCCGAGGTCCCCACGACGTGGGCACCTGCCGCCGCCAGAGCCTCGGCCATGTCCGCGTAGCGCAGCAGGGTGGCGTCGTTGTCCACGGTGACCTGGTCGGCGAATCCCGCCGCCGGTCCGTCGGTGACCAGGACCCCGCAGTGGCCGTGGTCGGTGAACTCGTCGAGGCAGAGGTCGGCCATGACGACCAGGTCCCCGCCGACCTCGGCCACGACGTCGCGGACCGCCACGTTCAGGATTCCGGCCGGGTCAGTGGCCCCCGACCCGACGGCGTCCTTCGTCGATGGGACGCCGAACAGCATGACGCCACCGATCCCTGCTCGCGCCGCCTGCTCGGCGGCCGCGCGCAGGGTGTCACGGGTGTGGTTCACGACGCCCGGCATCGACGCGATAGGCACCGGCTCCGACACCCCCTCGCGGACGAACAGCGGAAGGACGAGCTCGCCTGGATGCAGCCGGGTCTCCGTGGTCAGCCGGCGCAGGGCGGGTGTGCCGCGCAGGCGCCGCGGCCGTGCCCCCGGGAAACCTGCCCCAGGGGAACCGGTCCCGTGGAAGCCAGCACTCGGGAAGCCTCCCCCGGCCGGGCCCGGCTGGCCAAGGCCCGCTCCGGCAAGGCCCACATCAGGGGAGCGCCCCACCTCAGGTCGCCCGGCGCCGCGAGCTGCTCCGACGACGACCCGGGCGCCACGCGGTCTCGCCATGCTCGATGGCATGTCGGCGCAGCGCCTCGCCGTGGGCTGCCAGCGCGGCTGCCAGGCCGGCGACGCTGGGCACCTCGGCCATCACGTCGACCCGCAGGCCGTTCTCCTCGGCGGTCTTGGCCGTCTGTGGCCCGATGACGGCCACGACGGTCGAGGCGTGCGGCTTTCCGGCGATCCCGACCAAGTTGCGCACGGTGCTCGACGAGGTGAACAGCACGGCGTCGAAGCCGCCACCCTTGATGGCCTCGCGGATCTCGGCCGCGGGGGGAGCCGCCCGGACGGTCCGGTAGGCGGTCACATCGTCGACCTCCCACCCGAGCGCGGCCAGGCCGGCCGCCAGCGTCTCGGTGGCGATGTCCGCGCGCGGGAGGAACACCCGGTTGATCGGGTCGAACGCCTCGTCGAACTCCGGCCACTCCTCCAGCAGTCCGGCGGTCGACTGCTCACCGGAGGGAACGAGGTCCGGCACGATCCCGAACGAGCGCAGGAGCTCGGCGGTCTGCTCGCCCACCGCCGCGACCTTCAGGCCCGCGAAGCTGCGCGAGTCCAGCCCGTAGAGGTCGAAGCGCTCCTTCACGGCGCGGACGGCGTTGGCGGAGGTGAACGCGACCCACTGGTAGCGCCCCGAGACCAGTCCATGCACGGCTCGTTCCATCTGCTGGGGCGTGCGCGGCGGCTCGACCGAGATCGTGGGGACCTCGACGGGCACGGCACCGTAGCGCCGCAGCTGCTCGGACAGCGCGCCGGCCTGCTCCTTGGTCCGCGGGACGAGCACGCGCCACCCGAACAGAGGCTTGTTCTCGAACCAGGCGAGCTCGGCGCACTGGCTGACGACCTCGCCGATCACCAGCACCCCGGGGCCGACATCGCCCTTGGCGGCCTTGACCGCGGCCGACACCTCGCCGAGGGTGGTCACGATCGAGCGCTGGTCCACGGTCGTGCAGTTGCGCGTGATGGCCACCGGGGTGCGCGGGTCGCGTCCGGCGATGGTCAGGACGCGACAGATGTCCAGGGCCTGCTCGGCACCGTCGAGGACCACGACGGTCGCGTGCGGGTCCGCGAGGCTCGGCCAGTCGACCTCGGGATCATGGGCGTCCACCACGCGGACCTCGCGGGCCCGGCCGCCGGTCAGGGAGAAGCCGGCATAGGCCGCCGACCCGGTGACCGTGGACACCCCGGGCGCGATGTCGTACGCGATGCCCCGCTGGGCGAGGGCAGCCGCCTCGAGTGCCAGCGACCCGTCCAGGACCGGATCCCCGGCCATGAGCCGCACGACGTGCAGTCCGGCCAGGGCGGGCTCGATCACGAGCTGGACGCGCTCGGAATGGTCCGCGACGTTCCCCTCCGTGTCGACGGCCACCACGACACTGGCATCCGCACGGACGTTGGCCCGGGCCAGCTGCTCGCACTCGAGGTCGGTGACCACGACGTCGGCGTCGTGCAGCAGGCCGACCGCGCACACCGTGAGCAGGCCCGGATCGCCCGGGCCGGCTGCCACAAGTGACACCTGGGTGGTCCTCGATGACGCATTCATGCGGTGCTCCCTCTGTGGGTGGAGGTCGGGCCGGTGGCTCGGTTCGAGCCGGTGGCTGAGGTTGGGATGGTTCTTGCGGGGCTGGGATCCGCACCGGGGGGTGCAGCCATGCGACCCGCTGTGCTTGTTGCCGTGCTTGGAATCCGGACCCGACCCGTGCTCGGACCCGCGCCTGAATCAGCAATGCTCGGGCCAGACCCAGAAGCCGTGCTCCGCACGCACTCGAAGCTGTTCCTGAGTCAGTGCGTGAGGCTGGGCTCGGGCCGGTGCCGGGACCCGCCAGCCCGGGCCACGACGGGGGGCTGCCGGTCGGCTCCTCCGCGCGGATCAGCAGCTGGTCGGCGAGGCGCCGACCGAGCAGCTCGGCCTGTTCCAGGGGGCCGGTGTCGGACACCCGCAGCAGCGAGCCGTCCGGGGCGGCCAGCACGGCGCGCAGGAGGATCGTGGGTGAGTCTCCGTCGACGATCACAGCCAGAGCTCCGACGGGGGCGGAGCAACCGGCCTCCAGGGTGGCCAACAGGGACCGCTCGGCGACGACGGCTGCTCGCGTGTGCGGGTCGTCGAGCGCCCGTAGCGCGGCGTCGAGCGCCTGGGCCCCGCCGCCGACCTGCTCGTTGCCGTGCCCGTCGACCTGCCCCTGAACCAGCCCCGACGCCAAGTCATTGGACCCCTCGGAGCGGACCTCGATCGCGAGCGCCCCCTGACCGGGCGCCGGCATCATGACCTCCGGATCGAACAGCTCACTGATGCGCGCCTGGCGACCCAGCCTGACGAGCCCGGCGCAGGCCAGCACGACGGCGTCGAGGTCGTCGGACTCCCGGCCGGCCCCGGACACACGGGAGGCGCCGGCCACGCGAGCCATGCGGGTGTCGATGTTGCCCCGGAGGTCCACCAGCTCGAGGTCGGGGCGTGCGGCAGCCAGCTGGGCGCGCCGCCGGGGCGAGCCGGTACCGACCCGGGCACCGCTCACGAGGGTGCGCAGGGTCGCACCGTCGCGGGCCACGAGGGCGTCACGCGGGTCCTCGCGGCGCGGGACCGAGGCCAGTCGGAGGCGCCGGTCAGGCGTGGTCGGCAGATCCTTCAAGGAATGGACGGCCACGTCGGCCCGCCCGTCAAGAAGCGCCTGCCGGACCGCGACGACGAACACGCCTGTCCCGCCGATCTGGGCCAGCGGACCGTCGTCCACGTCGCCCTGGGTGGTCACCTCGACCAGCACGAGGGGTCGTCCGGTCATGGCCGACAACTGCTCGCCGACCAACCGGGACTGGGCCATCGCAAGCGCGGAACGCCGGGTGGCAAGGCGCAGCGGAGCCGGTGCGCTCATCGCCGGCGTCCCGATGCGTGGGCGGGGTCCATGACGCGGACCGAGCCAGGGTGTGCAGGCGTTCCGTCGGTGACAGGCGTTCCGTCGGTGACAGGGGTTCCGTCGGCGGCAGGGGTTCCGTCGGCGGCAGCGGTCCGGACGGGGGCCGGCTCGCTGGCTGCCTCCAGTGCACCCTCCAGCAGCACCGGCCCGGCGGCGGCCTCGATGGTCGTGCGGGTCTGCGCCGCCACGTCCGCGGCAGCATCCGCAGCGGCGTCCGCGACCGCCTCGATGGCCGCGTCGAGATCCAGCGTTGGATCCAGGACCGAAGCGGGCAGCGCCGGGTCGAGGTCGAACAGGGCGGACAGCGCCTGTGCGTAGCGGTCGCCTCCGGGCTCGGCCGCCAGCTGCTTCATCCGGACGGTCGGCTGGTGCAGAAGCCTTGCCATCGCCCGGCGCATGGCCCGTTCGACCTCGGCCATGGTCGCGCTGTCGAGCCCGGCCAGCCGCAGGCGCAGCCGCGCCATCTCCGCGTCGAGGACCTCGCCGACGTGGGTGCGCAGCGATACCAGCACCGGCTCGACCTGCTGGCCGGCGATGTCGGCGAGGTGGACCGCGACCTCCTCGGCCACGATCGCGCGCGCGGCCCGGACATCGGACTCCGAGGCGGCGGTTCCCGGAAGCGCCGCCAGCGAACCGAGGTCGATCCGGGTCACCCCCGGCAGCTCCGCGACCGCCGGATCGACGTCGTGTGGAAGGGCGAGGTCGACGAGCACCAGGGGCTGGCCGGCAGGGGACGCCGCCCGGGCGGCGCGCGCGATGGCGAGGTCGATCACACAGTCCTGCGAGCCGGTCGCGCAGACCACCAGATCCACCTGGCCCAGTGCTCCGGGCAGGTCCGCGAGGTCGATCGCCCGCCCGCCCGGGATGCCGGCCGCCACGCGGTCGGCGACGTCCCTCGTGCGGTTGGCCACCAGGATGCTCGCCGTCCCGCGCGCCGCCAGCGTGGCCACGGACAGGGCACCCATCGAGCCGGCTCCCACGACGAGCACGCGACGGGCGGCCAGGTCTCCCAGGGCGTCGGCTGCGAGGTCGAGGGCGACCGACACGACCGAGGCCCCGGACCGGTCGATCCCGGTCTCGGCATGAACGCGCTTGCCCACGCGCAGCGCACGCTGGCCGACCCCGTTGAGCGCGCGGCCCGCGGTGCCCGACTCCTGCCCGCGGCCGAGGCTGGCCCGGACCTGCCCGAGGATCTGCGCCTCCCCCACGACCATCGAGTCCAGCCCCGCCGCCACTGAGAACAGGTGCGCGACGGCCGCTGAGTCGAAATGCACGTAGCTGTGCTCGATGAGGGTGCCGCGCTCGCAGCCGGTCCACTTCGCCATCAGGTCGGTGACCGAGGTCAATGCGGGGTGGAACCGGGTGACGTCGGCGTAGACCTCGACCCGGTTGCAGGTCGCGAGCACGATCGCCTCGGAGACCACGGCATGGGCGGCCAGGTCCGCGGCCAGTCCCTCGGCCTCGTCCTCGGTCAGCCCCACCTGGTCCAGCAGCCGCCCGGGAGCCGAGCGGTGGTTGACGCCCACGACGAGCAGGGTCATGCGGTCGCCCCATCGCCGAGCGTCGCCCCACGGCTGAGCGTCACAGGACATGCATACGTCCCGCACCCGCCGGTCGCATCCGGTGCCCACATGGGCGTGGATGCGACGACTGCGGACACGGTGCTCCCGGCGGTATGAACCTGTGGTATAGGTCATTTTGTGAGGTTGGCGTCAGGCTAAGTCGGCCTCTCGTGGAGCGCAAACTCCGATCCACAAAGCGTCCACATCGTGGACAAGCGTGCGTGGGGCCGACCCCGCCGGTGCCTCGAAGGGGCTCACGGTGGCCATGACCGTACCAACGAAGCCCACCCGCCGAACGCCGCACCATGGCCAAGGGCCGAAGCACCCACGTCCGCATCGCGAGAGCACAACCCCGGGCAGCGTGCCGCACGCCGTCCGGGCGCGCACTCAGGCGCGCTTCTGCCAGAGTTGGACCGCCCCACCCGTGCTCCAGCCAGCAGCTCGAACCAGCAGGCCCCTCGACCGGAAGGCCTCGACCCGGAAGGCGCCACGATGCAGCACTCCCGCACGCCGTTGCCGAGCCGGGCAGCGGCTCCGGCTCGGGCGCGTGGCCGCTCCCTGGGGTTCCTGCTCGCCGCCGCGGTCGCGCTGCCCCTGCTGGGCGCATGCACCGTCGACCCCGTGAACCGCGCCAGCGGGTCTGCCGAGCCCGAGGTGCACACCGGACCGATGCGAATCGCGATGATCACCCACGGGGACAACGGGGGGTTCTGGTCGATCGTGCGGCGGGGCGCCGAGGACGCTGCCGCAACGCTGCCCGACGTGACCCTGGACTACCAGGGGTCGGCCGGGGACGCCAAGACCCAGTCGGACATGATCAAGGCGGCGCTGAACCAGGGGGCCGACGCCCTGGCCGTCTCCGCCCCGGACATCGGGGCCATCTCCAGCGCATTGGCCGAGGCGCAGGCGGCCGGAATCCCGATCATCACCCTGAACTCGGGCTCGGACCTGCTCGAGGAGATGCCCAATGTGATCACCCATGTCGGGCAGAGCGAGGAGGTGGCCGGGGTCGCGGCCGGCGAGCGGCTCGGAGAGGGTGGCGCGCAGAAGGTGCTCTGCGTGCTTCACGAGGCGAACAACATCGGCCTGCAGGGTCGCTGCGAGGGGGCGCAGGACGGCCTGACCGGGACGGGCGGCGAGGTCGTCAACCTGCAGGTGACCGGAAAGGCGGACCCCGGCAGCACCGCCCGGGAGATCGGCGCGGCGATGGACGCCTACTCCCCGGACGCGGTGCTCACCTTGGACCCCGACATCGCGATGGCCGCGCTCAAGGAGGTCACCTCCCGGGCTGCCACCCTGGCGACCTTCGACCTCAGCCCCGACGTCCTCGACGAGATCTCCGCGGGAACCATCGGGTTCGCCGTGGACCAGCAGCCCTACCTGCAGGGCTACCTCCCGGTGACGTTCCTCGAGCTGGCGGTCCGCAACCGCAACGAGGTCGGCGCGAACTCGATCGTGGCGACCGGCCCCAGCTTCGTCACGCAGGAGAACGCGGCATCGATCGCCGCGCTGGCCGACCAGGGAACGAGGTAGTCGATGGCCACCACCGCCCCCGCGCCGCCCGCCAAGCCCGACGAGCGCATCCGGCACACGCCGTTGTGGCGCAAGATCCTGGTGCGCCCGTCGGTGGGGGCGCTCATCGCGGCGATCGTGGTCTTCGGCTTCTTCACGCTCGCCGACCAGACCGGCACCTTCAGCTCGCCGTCGGGCGTCACCTCGTGGATGTCGGTGTCGGCCTCCTACGGGATCATGGCCTGCGCCGTCTGCCTGCTGATGATCAGTGGTGAGGTGGACCTGTCCAGCGGCGTCATGACGGGCTCGACCGGCCTCCTGCTAGGACTGCTGATCTCCGAGGCAGGGATGGGCTTCTGGCCGGCACTGGCCATCGTGCTTGCCTTCGCGGTCGGCATCGGGCTGATCAACGGCATGCTCGTCACGTGGACGAGGCTGCCCAGCTTCATCGTGACGCTGGCGACCATGTTCGTCCTCCTCGGCGCGAACTCCGGGGTCACCCAGGCGATCACCGGCCAGGTGCGCGTGGGCGGGATCGACGAGGCGACGGGCTATTCCGCCGCCCAGTGGGTGTTCGGCTCACGACTCGACTCGAGCTGGCCCTTCACGGTGGCGGTGGGCTGGTGGCTGCTGGTGATCGTCCTGGGCACGTGGGTCCTGCAGCGCACGAGGCAGGGCAACTGGATCTATGCGGTCGGCGGTGACCAGAACGCCGCGCGCAACGTGGGCGTGCCCGTTCGCCGGACCAAGGTGAGCATGTTCGTGACGGTCTCGCTCGCAGCGGCGCTGGTCGGCACGATCAACGCGGTCGAGCTCACGTCCGTGAGCGCGGGGCAGGGCACCGGCTACGAGTTCTACTACATCATCGCCGCGGTCGTCGGCGGCACCCTGATGACCGGCGGCGCCGGCTCCGTCATCGGGGCGAGCCTGGGGGCGCTCATCCTGGGCATGACCACGCTGGGCATCCAGTACGCCGGCTGGGACTCCACCTGGCGGTTCACGTTCTTCGGGCTGATCCTCTTCGGTGCGGTGATGCTCAACATGTGGGTCAGGGACCGGGCCGGAGGTGGGGCGCGATGACCGACCCGGGTCCCGACCGCCAGTCGAGCGTGCCGCACTCGGACGTGCCGCCGACCGGGCGGCAGACCGCCGGGCTGCCGCCGAGCGTGCCGGTGACAGCCGCGTCGAAGGACATGTACCTGCGCCTGGCGGACGTCGGCAAGACGTTCGGCAGCGTGGTCGCCCTCGACGGCGTGTCGATGGACGTCAACCACGGCCGCGTGACGTGCGTGCTCGGCGACAACGGCGCCGGCAAGTCGACGCTGATCAAGATCCTCAGCGGGGTCCACCAGAACAGCTCGGGGACGATGTACGTCGCCGGTGCGCCCACTGTGTTCGGCTCGCCCAAGGACGCCCGGGACGCGGGCATCGCGACCGTGTTCCAGGACCTCGCGACGATTCCGCTGATGAGCGTGTGGCGCAACTTCGTGCTCGGCCGGGAACCGGTCAAGGGGTGGGGCCCGCTGCGGCGGATGGACATCCAGGCGGGCCAGGAGATCGCCCGGCGTGAGCTCACGATGTTCGGCATCGACCTGAGGGACCCCGACCAGCCGATCGGCACGCTGTCCGGCGGCGAGCGCCAGGCGGTCGCGATCGCGCGCGCGGTCTACTTCGGGGCCGAGGTCGTGATCCTCGACGAGCCCACCTCCGCGCTGGGCGTGAAGCAGTCGGGCAAGGTGCTGAAGTTCGTCCGGGACGCACGCGACCGCGGGATCGGCGTCGTGCTGATCACGCACAACCCGCACCACGCGTACATGGTCGGCGACGAGTTCGTCCTGCTCAAGCGCGGCAGGATGACCAACCGGTGGCTCAAGGACGAGGTTGCACTGGACGAGCTGGTCGGGGCCATGGCAGGGGGTGCTGAGCTGGCGGACCTCGCCCACGAGTTGGGACAGTGACGGGCGACCGTGGGATGTGACGAGCCGCTGGCGGGATGTGACGATTCGCTGGGCGGATGTGACGATTCGCAGGGGAGATGTGACGATGCGCCGGGCCAGGCGCATCATGGGGTCATGACCATCTTCGATCGGCGACCCGGTCTGCGTTGGGCCGTCCCCGCCGGCGCCGCCATCGTCCTCGTCGGTGGGGCGGCCCTGGCCCCGATGGTCGCCACCGCCGGCTCTGGACTGGCGCCGCGCACCGCCGAGGATCTGCTGGTGGCACTCCAGCAGCCGACTGCCGCCGCCGTCTCCGGGACCGTTGTCACCCGCGCCGATCTCGGGCTCCCCGACCTGCCGATGGGCGTGGGGCCGTCGTCGGGGGCCTTGGCTCTGGCCAGCGGCGAGAGCACCCTGCGCGTCTGGACCGACGGCCCGCGGCGCCAGCGGGTCGCCATGATCGAGCAGGCCGCCGAGACCACGATCGTCCGCAACGGCCGAGAGGCCTGGGTGTGGTCGAGCGCTGACGCGACCGCCGACCGCTACACCCTTCCGGAGCACGACGGGGAGTCCCAGGGGCACGAGCACGCTTCTGAGCTGCCCCCCGGCGCGCAGCTGCCCAGCACGCCCCAGGAGGCAGCGGCCATGGCGCTCGAGGCGATCGACCCAACCACCGAGGTGACCACATCCGGAGTGGCGAGGGTCGCCGGGCGGGACGCCTACGAGCTGGTCCTCACCCCGCGCGACCCGGCGACCCTCGTGGCTCGCGTGACCCTCGCGATGGACGCCGAGACCAGCGTTCCGCTGCGCGTGCGCGTCTACTCGACGACGATCCCCGATCCCGCCCTGGAAGTGGGCTTCAGCACGGTCGACTTCGCCACCCCCGACGCCGGCCTGTTCGAGTTCACGCCGCCGCCGGGCGCGACGGTGACCGATCATCCGGCGTCCGACGACCCGGCCGTGGGTCCCGCGCACGGGTCCGGAGCGGCCACCGGCAACGGAGCCGACGGTCGTGGGCGACGGTTGGAGCACCGTGCTGATCGCGGACCTGCCGGCCGACGCCCTGCCCGCCCTTGCCTCGGGCAGCGACGCAGACGGGTCGGCGACCGCTGACGGGACCCCGGCCGGGGCCGCCCTGGCACTGATCGGCGCGCTGCCCGTGGAGTCTGGCGCCTGGGGGACCGGCCGTGTGCTCCGCGGGACCCTGTTCTCAGCGATCCTGACCGACGACGGCCGGGTGGCAGCCGGTGCCGTCGCGCCCGAGACGCTCGGCGCGGCGCTGGCGGCCCAGTGACGGTCGGCCGGTGAGGGAGGGGCCGACCGCCGCCGGCCACCCGACCGGAGCGACGGCGGCAGTCTCGAGCGCGGGGCTCACGAAGCGATACGGTGCCCAGACGGTGGTGGATGCGATCGGCCTGGAGGTCCCCCCGGGCGCTGTGTACGGGTTCCTCGGGCCGAACGGCTCGGGGAAGACGACCACGATCCGGATGCTGCTCGGCCTGGTCCGCCCGACCCATGGGCAGATCGAGCTGCTCGGGGCGTCGATGCCCGCGGGGGCCGAGGCGGTCCTGCCGCGCGTGGGGTCGCTGGTGGAGGGCCCGGCCTTCCACCCGTACCTGTCCGGCCGGGCGAACCTGGCCCGCCTGGACGCCGCCGACCGGTGCGCCGACCCTCGCTCCGCCCCCGCGACGGATCGACGCCGCACTCGACCGGGTGGGGCTCCGCGCAGCGGCCTCGAAGCGCTACCGCGCGTACTCCCTGGGCATGCGCCAACGGCTGGCCATCGCCGCCGCGCTGCTGGCGCCCCGCGACCTGCTCATCCTCGACGAGCCGACCAACGGCCTGGACCCCCAGGGCACCCGCGAGGTCCGCCACCTCGTGGCGTCCTTGGCTGGCGACGGCGCGACCGTACTGGTGTCAAGCCACCTGCTTTCGGAGGTCGAGCAGATGTGCTCGCACGTCGGGGTGATGCGTGCCGGCCGACTGGTGGCGCAGGGCACCGTTGCCGAGGTCCGGGGCAGTGGTGCGCAGGCCATCGCCGAGGTGACCACCGGCCAGCCCGGAGCTCGCGGCCCAGACGCTGCGAGACCTCGGGCTGACCGGAGTCGTGACGACCGCATCCGGGGTCGCGGTCCCGCCCGGGGAGATGCCGCCCGAGTCCATCGTCGCGGCCCTGGTCGGCGCGGGGGTCGGGGTGCGCGGCTTCGCTGTCACGGCCCCGAGCCTGGAGGATCTCTTCGTCTCGTTGACCGGGGAGGGCTTCGATGTCAGCCAGTGAAGCCGTGCGTGGCCCAGGAGCTGGCGACCTGCCCGGCGCGGGTACGGTCGCCCGGACCATGACGCCGGCGGAGGACAGGACTCCGATGGGTCCCGCACGCGCCTCGTGGCGGCTGCTGCGCTCGGAGCTGCGCCTGATCCTCGGGCGTCGGCGGAACCGGGCCGGGATCCTCGTCCTCGCTGCTGTACCGGTGCTTCTCTCGGTGGCGCTGAATCTCTCCGCCGACGGGCCCGGCGCCGGTCCCGACGACGACGGACCGGACCTGATCTCCGCAGCCACGTCGAACGGCGTGTTCGTGGCACTGGCTGCCCTCGCCATCGAGCTCGCCCTGTTCCTGCCGTTGGCGGTGGCGGTCCTCGCCGGCGACACGATCGCGGGCGAGGCGAACCTCGGCACTCTGCGCTACCTGCTCACCGTGCCGGTCGGGCGCACGCGCCTGCTGGCCGTGAAGTACGCGTCACTGGTGGTCGGCGCCCTCATCGGGGTGCTCGTGGTGACCGGCACGGGCATCGCCGTCGGTGGAGTCCTGCTCGGACTCGGCCCCACCACCCTCCTGTCGGGGAACCAGATCCCACTGGTCGCCGCACTCGCCCGGCTGGCGATCGCCGTGCTGTACGTGACCGCCGGCCTGGCGGGACTCGCGGCCATCGGGCTGTTCGTGTCCTGCCTCACGGAGCAGCCGATCGCCGCGATGATCACGCTCACGATCATCTCGAGCGCCATGTGGATCGTCGACGGGATCCCTCAGCTCGACTGGCTCGCTCCCTGGCTGCTGGTGCACCGATGGCAGGCGTTCGTCGATCTCTTCCGCGAACCCGTGTTCTGGGACGTGATGCGCACAGGCCTCGTCGTGGACCTCGCCTACGTCGTGGTCTTCCTCGGGCTCGCGTGGGCGCGGTTCGCCAACAAGGACATCACGAGCTGAGGCTCAGCGGCTGCCAACGCCGGCACGACCGCGCACGAAGGGGACCGTCTCGAGGTGCCCCCTGGCGCCGCGCGAGGGGCCCGGGGGAAGGGCCACATGGCCGCGCTCGGCGGCAGGCTGACGGTACCTTCGACGGTACCTTTCGGGCGCGGCCAACCGCGTCCTGCCCGCCCGGCCATGGGCTGACGAGTACCCATCGCGCGCGTGAGCTCAGGCTGGGCTGCTGGAGGGCCCGCTGAATGGTGCCACCAGATCCTCGCGATGGGACGGAACCGCCGGGTGATGCCGTCCCGTCAGGAGTCGCTGCCCGCCGCATGCTCGTCGGCCGAATGTTGGCTGCCTGGGCGCGCCCGGCTCGGTCGGGCCTCGGCGACCCCCACGATCTGGTCGACGAAGGTCAGGGCATCGTGGTGATACCGGTCCAGGTCGCGTTCCTGGAAGAAGGCGAACAGCAGTCCCATCTGCGCCAACATCCACATCCGGACGAGGTCCGCGGTAGGGATCGCGTACTGCTCACCGCCCCGGTCCTGGATCTCCGCGAAGAACGGGGGGGCCGCCTCGCTCAGGATCGGGCGGCCGAGCGGGTACTCGATCCCCTCCTCGAGATCACGCCGGTTGGCCTGCGCCACGAACTCGTGGCGAACTAGCTCGACGATGGCCGGATCGGCCAGGAACCTGGTCGCGAACCAGTCGACGCGGCGGCGCAGCTCCGCGTCGAGCCCTCCCGGGCCGACCTGGAACTGCCCGAGCCCCGCGTCCTGCAGGGTCCGCTCGGCCAGTGCCCGCACGAGGTCGGCCCGGCTCGCGAAGATGTACTGCAGCGTGCTCAGCCGCACACCGGCCTGGCCGGCCACGCCGCGCAGCGTCAGGCTCTCCAGGCCGTCGCGGACGAGGACCTCGCGCGCCGCGGCGAGCAGCTGCTCGCGGCGTACGTCGGCACGAACGTATCCCGGCATGCGTCCTCCCGAGTTCCTTCATCCGGGCTGTTCCCACAGCGAACGGGTCCAGCAGAGCCAGCGTCTACATCGGCGGCGCCGGCCAGTCGTCGCTCGGGAAGGCCGAGATGTCCTCCGGGACGGTCGCCGACAGGCGCGCGAGCTCCTCGGCGGTCAGCTCGATCCCAGCAGCGGCTGCCGACGCCCTGGCCGTTGCGGGCCGCGACGAGCCCGGGATGGGGATGACCTGCGGACCCAGGGCCAGGAGCCAGGCGAGTGCGACCTGCTGCGGGCTGACGCCGCGCTCGTCGGCGATCTCGGCGAAGGCGGCGTACCTCGACCCGAGGTCCCGGGCCTCGGAAGCGCCGCCCAGCGGCGACCAGGGCAGGAAGGCGATCCCGCGCTCGATGCAGCGCTCGAGCACGTCGGTGTCGCGCCGGAACCGCGGCGAGAGCTCGTTCTGCACTGCGACGATCCCGCCCTCGTCCGGGCCGCCTACGAGCTCGAGGGCGCGGTCGAGCATCGCCAGGGTGACGTTGGACAGGCCGATGTGCCGGGCGATCCCGTCGGCTCGCACCTGCGCCAGCCCCCCGATCTGCTCGTCGAAGTGGATCGTCGGGTCCAGCCGGTGGAAGAAGTACAGGTCGATCACATCGACGCCGAGTCGCCGGACCGACGCGCGCGCGGCGGCCCCGATGGCCTCCGGCGAGCCGGCGCGGCCCCAGACGTCCCCGTCGGGTCCTGGGGCGCGCGTGATCCCGCCCTTGGTCACGACCACGACCCGCGCACGGTCCGCCGGTGACCCGCCCCAGGTGCGCAGGGCCTCGCCGAGGACCTCCTCGTTGTGCCCGAACCTCGCGCCATCGGGGGCGTAGATGTTGGCCGTGTCCAGCAGGTTGACACCGCTGTCGAGGGCGGCGTGCACGGTGGCCATCGCGCGCGGCCGTTCGGAGAGCATCGACGGATCGGACAGCTGCATGACCCCCAGCCCGATCGGGTGGACGTGCTGGTCAGCGATGCGCCTGTCTGAGATGGGGTCCGCCATGGCGTGAGCCTGCCACGGATGCGTGCCTGTTTCCCACCAGCTGTTCCCACTAGCCTGAAACCCATGACGCTGCGGCACCGCGTGATCGCCGTCGCCCTGGCGGCACTGGCGATCATCGGCGTCCTGGGCGCGCAACTCGTCCTGCGCTATGCCGACACCCAGCGCAGCATGTCCGAGGTCGTCGACACCCTCGTCCCGGCGAGCACGGCGGTGGCCGAGCTCAACGCCGACATCAACAACATGGAGCGCCGCCTGCGCATCTACGTGTCCTCGGAGTCGATCGGGATGGGACTGCTCTACGAGGCTGCGGTCCTGTCCGCCGAGGAGAACCTCGGGGAGCTGCACTCCCTGCTCGCCGACCGTGAGGCTGCAAGCTCACTGGTGGCCGACGTCGAGGCCGACCTGGCGGCATGGCAGGCAACCGTCGGGGTCCCGGTCACCTCGGCCATGGACGACGGCGAGCAGGCGGCGGCACAGGCCATCCTGGACTCCGCCGACTCCCAGTCGACCTACGTCCAGCTCGCCGCCGACACGTTCCGGCTGAGCTCGCTGCTGACCGAGCAGCAGAACGCGGCCCTCGACGACCTCGCGGGCCACGCCAGCCGGCTGGCGTGGACCCTCGGTGCTGCCCTGGTCGTCCTCCTGCTGCTGCCGGTCGCCGGCTACGTCGCCGTCCGACGGCATGTCCTGGCGCCCATCGGCTCACTGCGCGCGCAGCTGCGGGAGGCCGCCACTCCGGGCCGTCACGAGGCGGTCATCGTCCCGGTGGGTCCCCCCGAGCTGCGTGACCTGGGCGCCGACGCCGAGGCGCTGCGCCGCGCACTCCTGCATGAGATCGACCAGGCCACCGCCGCTCGCGAGGCCCTGGAGCAGGAGGGCCCGGTCGTGGACGCGATCCGTGGCGAGCTGACCGCACGGACGTCGCTGAACCCACCGGGAGTGGTCATCTCCGGGATCCTGCGACCGGCCAGGGGCGTTCTCGCGGGTGACTTCTGGGACTGCGTCCAGATGGCCGACGGGCGGACGGCGGCCGTGATCTGCGACGTCTCCGGTCACGGGCCGCACGCGGGGATCGTCGCGATGCGCCTCAAGACGTCGATCACCCTGGGCCTGGTCGGCGGCCAGGATCCGCCGCAGATCCTCTACCGGGCGTGCGCCCCCATGCTGGAGGACCCAGGGCGCTTCGCGACCGCGGTCATCCTGGTCGCCGACGTGGGCACCGGACGGCTGCAATGGGTCAATGCGGGACACCCCGCGCCCCGGATCATCCGCGCCGACGGGACGCTGGTCCGCCTCGAGCCGACCGGTCCCATGGTGAGCTGGCTGGCCGGCTCCTGGTCGGTGGGCACGATCGCGCTGGGGCCGGCCGACGTGGTCCTGGCCCTCACCGACGGCATCTTGGAGAGCCGCGACCGCGAAGGCACGGAGCTCGGCGACGCGGAGCTCGACGCGCTGCTGCGCACCGTCGCCGCCCAGGTGCAGGCGCCCGACGAGGTGATCGCCCAAGTGCTCGCCACCGTGCGCGAGCGCGCCCTCGATCTCGGGCGCGACGACGTCACCCTCGTCGCCCTGCGACTGGATCCGAAGCGGACCCGCCGACCGCCCCGCTGAGTCCGACACCCAGTGCTATTCGGCCCCGGCGAACCCGTTCTGCCGCCAGGCCTCGTAGACCGTGACGGCGACCGCGTTGGAGAGGTTCAGGGAGCGGTTGCCCGGGAGCATCGGAAGCCGGAGCCGGCGCTGCGGACCGAACGCGGCGAGCACGGTGTCGGGCAGGCCGGTCGGCTCCGGCCCGAACAGGAAGGCGTCCCCCGGCGCCAGGTCCACGTCGTGGGGTGCGACGCCGGCGCGAGCCGTCGTGGCGAACCAGCGCCGGTCGGCCAGGGCGGCACGTGCCGCCGCGAGACTCGGGTGGACCGTGACCACGGCCATGTCGTGGTAGTCCAGCCCGGCCCGGCGCACACGCGCCTCGTCGAGCTCGAAGCCCAGAGGTTCGACCAGGTGCAGTCGGCAGCCCGTGTTCGCGCAGAGCCGGATCACGTTGCCCGTGTTCGGCGGGATGCGCGGCGCGAACAGGACGACCTCGAACACGTGGACCGGTCCCCGGGGGGGGAGGGGGGGGGGGGGGGGGGAGGCCCCAGGACGCGCAGCCAGAGTCGATCATCAGCAGGCCCTGTCCTCGGGCGTGATGAGCAGCCAGTCGCGCAGGTTGCCCGTCCGGTCGTCACCGGCGTCGTCGAAGAGGAAGGCGATGTCGGTGGTGTCGTTGTTCCAGCGCGCACCCGTGCCCGCATAGAAGAAGCGGTCGTCCTTGGTGCCGTCCGGGGCGACCCCCACCTCGCCCTGCGCTCGAGAACACCGCGACGTAGTCGTCGGGGCGCACGACCGAGCCCTTGGGGAAGAAGTAGGCGTTGAGGGGTGAGGTGTCCTGCACCATCCAGCCTCGCAGGTCGATGGCGTGGTCGGAGCCGTTGTAGATCATCACGAACTCGGAGTCGGCCCCGTGCCCCGGCCCGTCCGGCACGACCTCCAGGGACAGGTGCTCCCCGTCGGCCGCAGACCCGCTCGACCCGCACGCCGCCGGGTCGTACACGCCCACCTGGTTCTTCGACGCCACGAGGGCCAGGTCCAGGTACTCCTCGTTGTGGACGTCCTCGCCGATGAAGGGGAACGGGAAGACAAGGCCGGCGGAGAGCAGGCCGGGGGCGATGTCGACCCACTCACCATCGACCTCCTTGTGGACGGTTCGCTTGAGTCGCCAGACCCCGGTGGGTGCGTTGCCGGAGGCCTCCTTCTTGCTGGCCAGCCGGACCTCGGTCCCCTCGGGCAGGACCTCCTTGAGGGCGGCCTTGGCCTCCTGGCCGCCGCACCAGGAGGATTCGGGCGCCTGGATCCCGACCACCCGGACCCGCGCCAGGCCGGTCTCGCGTGGTCATGTCGAACGTGTCCCCGTCGATCACGACGGCGACGACTCCCGACTCGCGCCACTGCTCCTTTCCGGTGCGCGCCTCGGCGGACCGGATCGCCGCCAGCACAAGCACCGCGGCGAGGGCGACCGCGACCATGCGCCTCACCGTGTCACCGTCCGAGTCGCAGCCCCCTGAGTCGCCGCGCCTGGTGTCGCCGCGCCGGGAGCTGCCGCCGCAGGCGTGGCCGCCACGGCCACAGTGGCCCGGGCCCTGGCCCTCTCCACCCGCTTGGTCACCACCGCCAGCTCGCCGCGGAACCGGGCGGCCCGAGAGGTGGCCCTGGCCAGCGCCGCCTTCACCTGGGGCCGCTCATCCTTGAGAGCCGCCAGCTGCTTCCTGGCCGCGGACAGCTCCTCCTTGGCAGCCGTCAGCGCCGCACTCGCTGCCTGGTCCCCGGAGGTCGCCTGGGCGAACCGGTCATCGGCCTTGGCATGGGCGTCGGTTGCGACGGCCAGCGCCTCCGCGGCGGACGTGGCAACCTTCGCCGCATCGGACGCGAGCACCTTCGAGTGGGTCAGGCGGGCATGGCCGAGGCGGTCGGCGATCGCGGCCAGCTGCCAGGCTGTGAAGGCCTGCGCATAGGCCTTGCTCTGGGACTTCTCGGCCTTCGTGGTCGCCTTCTTCACAGCGGACCTGGCGCCGTCGGCCTCGCTGGTCACAGCCTCGAGCCGCGCACGCGCAGTGGCATCGGCCTGGGCGGCGGCGTCGGAGTCGGCCGTCGCCTGCGTGAAGGCCGCCGTGGCCGCGTCCTGCGCGGACTTCGCCGCCTTCAGCTCGGCGCCGGTGGTCGACACCTGCTCCTTGGCCGCCTTCAACGCGTCGATGCCCGCCGAGCGACGAGCACGGGCGGCGGGGATCTCCTCGCCGAGCTGGGTCTCCCGGGCTGCGAGGGAGGCCCGCTCCGACTCGGCCGCGTCGAAGTCGGCCTGGACGACGGCCTGGCGTGCCACGAGCTTCTCGAGGCGCTGGGCAGAGGACGCCGCATCACTGCCCTTGGCCTGGATCTGCAGCGCCACGAGCGCCCACGGGGCTACCGACCCGGCGGTGGCACGGCCCTCGCGTTCCGGGGCCGGGCGCCCGGCGCTGGGGGGAACGGCGCCGAGAGGGCCGGTCGTCAGCAGCAGGACGGAGGCCAGGAGCGTGGTCGACACCCGGGTCGCGAGGACCCTTCGACGCGCATGCGGGCGCGCCGGGGGGAGGACGCTTCCCACCCCCCGGCCGCCCAGCCGCGCGGCGTCCACAAGCCGTGAGGGTAGCGCCGCTCCACCCCACGTGGGAACCCGAGCGCGGATGCGAACCTGAGAGCTCCGCATGGGCTGGCACCACCGCCGCGGAGTTGGGGGGACTGGGACCCGCACGTGCTGTGCCTCGTCGAACGACGTGAGCTCGACTGTCCGTGCGCGTGCGGGTCCGGGAGGGGCCTTCTCAGGCGAGCTCGGCCGCCGCGAAGTGCGTCAGCGCGTCCCGGACGTAGGCAGCGCCCTCGGGGCCTCCGTAGTTGGCGGCGAACCGCTCGTCGGCCACGTACATGTCCGCCAGCCCCGCGAGCTGGTCGGCGTCGGGTGCGGTGCCGCCCCACCCGGCCGCGATCCAGGCGTGGTGGCGCCGGGCGAGGGACTGCGCCTGCGGGCCGTCGATCGGTGCCCCAGCAGCCCGCAGCTCGGCCCACTGCGCGGCGATCGCCACGTGCTCGTCGACGAAGCCCTTCTGCCCCTCGGCGCCGAGCCCGCGCCACCAGCGATCACTGTCGGCGTAGGCCTTGGCGCCCCAGCGCTGCTCGACCTCCTCCTTGTACTGCGTATGGTCGAACCCGTCGAACATCTCGTCTGCCATGATCGGTTCCTCCTTCTCGATGCTCATGATCGTGCGCTCGACACTGGCGATCTGCCGGTCGAGCCGTTCGGACTCCGCGCGAAGCCACTCGAGGTGGGTCCGCAGCGCGGAGGTGTCGTCGGCGGCGTCGATGACGTCGGCGATGACCGCGACGCCCAGTCCCAGCCTGCGCAGCATGAGGATCCGCTGCAGTCGGGTCAGCGCCGCGAAGTCGTAGTAGCGGTAGCCGTTGGCACCGATCCGGGACGGCTCCAGCAGCCCGACGTCGCCGTAGTGCCGCAGTGTCCGGCTCGTGGTGCCCGCCAGGCGTGCGACCTCGGCGATCCCGTACTCGGTGGTCTCCGCCAGCTCGGACTGCTCGTCCAGGTCGACCAGGTCGACCGAGTCCACAGAGTGCACCGAGTTGTCCCGCATCCCTTGCACCTCCCGCCCTCAGCACCTCGACGATGACTCGGCCCTTCGCCGGCCGAGTCATTCCAGGGTAGAAGTTGACGTGACGTCAATGTCAAGCGAGCCTGTGTCGGTCTCATACCCAGGGGCACACCTTGATGTTCCGGGCGACCTCGGTCCCCGGCTAGCTCTCCAGCGAGCTCACGTCACCCGGGACGTCCACTGCGTTCTCCTGCAGCACGGAGAGCGGCACGATCTGCAGCACCGCGGCATTGGTCGAGGCCAGGACGACCGGTGCCGCCACACCATCGCGATAGGCGCGAGCCCAGTTGATCGCCGTGACGCACCAACGGTCACCCGGGACGAGGCCGGGGAACTCGTACTCCGGCCGTGGTGTCGACAGGTCGTTGCCGATCCGGCGCTGCTGGTCGAGGAAGTCGGCGGTCACCACGGCGCAGATGGTGTGGCTGCCCACATCCTCCGGCCCCGTGCAGCAGCTGCCGTCGCGGAAGAAGCCGGTCAGGGGGTCGGTGCCGCACAGCTCCAGCTCGCCCCCGAGGACGTTGCGCTCGACCACGCAAACAGCATGGCGTGACTCGGCCCTGGGCGCACGCCGGACGGACGAGGGGTCGCAGCCGCGCCCGCTGGGGGAAATCCGTCAGCCCTGTGCGAGGTCAGCCGGGGCCAGATCCACCGGGAACGGCTCGGTCAGGCTGACGGACTGAGCGCCTCGGACCTCGGCGCGCACCACATAGGCGCCATCCACCAGGGCTAGGACTGTGATCGACGGCGAGATCCGTTGCCCGCGACGCATTCCAAAGCAGCCGGCACAGCGCCACGACCATCCGCTGATGGGCCCGACCAGGCGCTGGGGTCATGACGAAGGACCCGTCGATGAGCTCGTGGCGCAGGTTGTCCTCCGGCAGGCGATCCAACTCTGCGTGCGTGAGCAGCCTTTCGCCGACCATGACCGCCATGATGTCCCCTCTCCAGCCACCGCGCCAGCCTGTGCCGGACCACCCTCGTGGCCACGCGACCGTCCACAGCACTACCCGGCGACGACTCGCGGATCCGACACCGAGGCTACGTCGTGGCCATGTCCACGAACCGGCTGTAGTGGCCCTGGAAGGCGACCGTGATCGTGGCGGTGGGGCCGTTGCGGTGCTTGGCGACGATGAAGTCGGCCTCCCCGGCGCGGGGGGACTCCTTCTCGTAGGCGTCCTCCCGGTTGAGCAGGATCACGACGTCGGCGTCCTGCTCCAGGGACCCCGACTCGCGCAGGTCGCTCATCATCGGCTTCTTGTCCTGGCGCTGCTCCGGCCCACGGTTCAGCTGCCAGATCGCCACCACCGGCAGCTCGAGCTCCTTGGCCAGCAGCTTCAGGGCCCGGGAGAACTCGGCCACCTCCTGCTGGCGGGACTCGACCTTCTTGCCCGAGCTCATCAGCTGCAGGTAGTCCACGACCACCAGCCGCAGGTCGTGCTTCTGCTTCAGCCGCCGACACTTCGCCCGGATCTCCATCATCGACATGTTCGGCGAGTCGTCGATGAACATCGGCGCCTCCACGATCGACCCCGACTTGCGCGCCAGCTTCTGCCAGTCCGCATCCGACATCGACCCCGACCGCATGTGCGCCAACGGGACCTGCGCCTCGGCGCTCATCAACCGCATCACGATCTCGTTGCGCGCCATCTCCAGGGAGAAGATCACACTCGTCAGCCCGTTGCGGATGCTGGCCGACCGCGCCAGGTCCAGGCCCAGGGTCGACTTCCCGATCGCCGGGCGCGCCGCGATGATCACCAGCTGCCCGCCGTGCAGCCCGTTGGTCAGCGCGTCCAGACCGGCGAACCCGGTCGGCACCCCCACCATCTGACCGCCGTGCGAGGCGATCGCCTCGATCTCGTTGAGGGTCCCGTCGAACACATCGCGCAGCGGCAGGTAGTCCTCGCTCGTCCGCCCGCTGGTCAGGTCGTACACCTCGGCCTGCGCACGATCCACCAGGTCGTACACGTCACCCTCGGCCGCGTACCCCATCTGCACGATCCGGGTCCCGGCGGTCACCATCCGCCGCAGCACCGCCCGCTCCGAGACGATCTGCGCGTAGTACGACGCGTTCGCCGCCGTCGGGACCATCGACACCAGCGTGTGCAGGTAGGACGCCCCACCGATCCGCGCGATCTCCCCGGACTTCGTCAGCTCGCCGGCCACCATCACCGCGTCGGCCGGCTCACCCTTCCCGTACAGGTCCAGGATCGCCGAGTACACCGTCGCGTGCGCCGGTCGGTAGAAGTCGTCCACCTTCAACGACTCCACCACGTCGGCGATGGCATCCTTGCTCAGCAGCATCGCCCCGAGCACCGCCGCCTCCGCCGCCATGTCGGCCGGCGGCGTCCGATCGAACGGTGCCCCTCCATCCGTGACCGACAGCTCAAGCTCCGCGACGCTCATCCCACCCCTTCCACGCTGTCGGTCTACACCTGGGGTCCGACATCGCAGGAAGGTCGTGGACGACGATGCTCGGCTGGTCCCCGGGTGAACCTAGGCCCTGGGCAGCACCCCCGAAAGCCCCCCCTGTGCACAAGGTTGTGGACAAATTGTGTGACACGCGGCACACGCTCGAAACAAACCTGTGGACAACCTGGGCATCGCCGACCCACCGGGACGCACAAAATGCGCTCTGACCTGCTGTGATGCGATCCCCAGCCTGTGCATGGAAGATTCCCGGAAAGTATTTGGGGAACCCCTCGTGCGGCCCCGGACGCGCGACTGAACCGCTCCTGTACACCAGAATGGGGGTCATGGGCGCGTTGGACAGGGAGTTTTCCACAGCTGATCCGATCCGCGTCATGATGGTCTGCACCGGCAACATCTGTCGCTCCCCGATGGCCGAGGCCATCCTGCGGGCGACGGTCTCCGACAGCGACCTCGCCGGCCGCGTCGTCGTCGACTCCGCCGGCACGCACGACTACCACGTGGGCGAGGACGCCGACGGGCGCGCCCGCCAGATCCTGGCCGAGAAGGGCTACGCCACCAACCACACGGCCCGACGCGTCGACCCCGCCTGGATCCAGGGACGCGACCTCATCCTGGCGATGGACTCCGGGCACCTGAGCGAGCTGCAGTCACTGGCCGCGCGGCAGGGCGTCTCCGACGAGCACATCGTCGCCTTCCGCGACTTCGACCCCACGGGTCCGGGAGACGTGCCCGACCCCTACTACGACACGCTCGACGTCTATCGGCTGGTCCGCACGATCGCGGAACGGTCGATGCCGGCCCTGATGGAGCACCTGCGAACCCTGGATGCCGGGCGCACGGCGACCTGAGCCGCCCATGCCACCCTCACCAGGTGCCGAAGACCCGAACCAGCGTGCCGTTCCCCACGCCACCGGCCTGCATCGCGTCGACGTCCCTGTGCAGCATCCGGACGCAGCCGTGGGAGGCGGGGTAGGTCTTGACCAGTCGATCCGTCGCGGAGCCGTGCATCGCCTGGCCGCCGGAGAACTGCATCGGCTTGTACATGCGGGCCTCCGGGTAGATCGTCGAGTAGCGCCACACGTGATAGGTGAGGAAGACCCGATGGACCCCCAGCCGGGTCCGGAACCCCACCTTGCCGGTCGTGGCCCGCATGATCCGGCGGTACTCGTTGTTCGAGCTCACCCAGAAGGCGGCCTGACAGGTCACAGAGACGTTCACTCCCGTGACCATCGAGCCGGTGGCGGAGGGCAGGGTCCCGGTGGAGACGATCGCCCGGACCTCCGATCCCGAGGGCAGTCGCCGCGAGGCGCCGCGGCCGGTGACGACCCGCCACGCACACACGGCCCGCCGGCTCTGCGCGTCGTACCTGCCATCCACGGTGCCCGTGGGCAGGCCCAGGCGCGCGAGCGCCGACTCGACCTCCCGACGCGTGCTCCTGGCCCCGCCGCCCGGGGGTGGGGGCTCGGCGGCGGGCGGGGGCTCGGCGGCCGGCGGGGCAGCGGGCGGAGCGGCCCCCGCCCGCCGCAAGACTCGCACGGTCAGCGTGCCTTTGGTCACGGTTCCACTGGGATCCGCGACGGCGTAGCGGATCCGGACCTTGCCGGTCCACGACCTGGGCGCCTGGTACACGATCTCCGAGCCGGATAACGTCGCCTTCCCGTGCTTGGCCCTGCCCACCCCGACCAGCGCGACCGGATCGCCGTCGGGATCGGAGTCATTGGCCAGGACAGGGATGGGGGTCGTCTCTCGCACGCGCACGGTCACCTTGTCGGGGCCGACCACCGGCGCCCGATTCGGGACCACGTCGATCGTGACCGTGGACTGCGCCTGCCCGCCGCGGGGATCGGTCACGACGTAGGTGATCAGCAGGGGGCCCACGACGCCCGCGGTCGATCCGATCACGAGCACGGAGCCCTCCAGTGCCACCGTCCCGGCGCCGGAGCTGACCACCGCTGACGCCACGGTCAGGGGCTCGCCGTCAGGATCGGAGTCGTTACCTCGCGGGTCCACGCGCAGCACGCCCCCCGGGGGCATGTGCCCGACATCGGCAACGGCGACCGGCGGACGGTTGGGCGGCACGACGTTGACGACGATGCTGCCGTTGGCGGTCAGCGCGCCGTCGGAGACCGTGTAGGCCACCACGAACTGGCCGACGAACCCGGCGACAGTGGTGATCACGACGTCGTTGCCCACGGGTGTCGCCACACCCCCTGCGGGCGTCGCTACCACCAGGGACGCGAGCACGAGCGTGGTGCCTGGGTTCGGATCGGAGTCGTTGGCCAGCGGGCTGACCGTCACGGCCTGTCCGGACACCACCGCCGCTGCGTCGGGATTCGCGACGGGAGGACCGCCGGTGACCGCGGACGCCGGGGCCGCCGTGCCCAGCAGCGCGCCGGCGATCATGGCCAATGCCACGAGGGCCACTGCGAGCAGGCCCGTCATCTCCCCGAGGACGGTGCGACCCGGTGGGGAGGAGGGCACCATGAACCGAGAGTAGGCACGTCCGTGCACCCCGTCAACGCGAGCCGGTGGACCCTCGCAGACGCGAGAGAGCGCCCCGTCGGCGCGAGCCTGCGGGCGAAGGCAGCGGGCCAAGGGGGGGTGCACCCCTCCGGCCCGCCGCCGTGGCTGGCTGGCCGCGGAGCAGGGCCCAGAGATGCGATCGCCACGTCGGACAGGTCGTGCCGGACACCGTTGGACAGACCCCGCCGGGCGACGCCGCAGGCGCGTCAGCCCGCGGCGACCACCTCGAGCGTCACTGTTGCCGAGACGTCGGGATGCAGCATGACGGTGGCGGTATGGGTGCCTACGGACTTGATCGGCGCGGTCAGGGTGACCTTGCGCTTGTCCAGCGTCGGGCCGCCCGCGTCGCGCACGGCCAGGGCGACGTCGGCGCCGCCGATCGAGCCGAACAGGCGACCGCCGCCACCGGCCTTCGACACAAGCCGCACGGGCTTGGCCTCCAGGGCGGCCTTGATCTCCCGGGCGTGGTCGAGGTCGCGCACCTCGCGGGTGGAACGCGCCCGCTTGATCTGTACGACCTGCTTCTCGCCGCCCTTGGTCCAGGCGACAGCCAGGCCGCGGGGCAGCAGGTAGTTGCGGCCGTAGCCGTCCTTGACCTCGACCACGTCGCCGGGGGCGCCCAGGCCGAGGACGTCGGATGTGAGGATGAGCTTCATCGTCGCCTCTCCTTCCTCGATCAGCGGGCGGTCGACGTGTAGGGCAGCAGGGCCACCTCGCGGGCGTTCTTCACGGCCATCGCGATGTCGCGCTGGTGCCGGGTGCAGTTGCCCGACACCCGCCGGGCGCGGATCTTGCCGCGGTCGGAGATGTACTTGCGCAGCGTCGGCACGTCCTTGTAGTCGACGGGGGCCGCACCCTCCTTGCAGAACGCGCACGGCTTCTTCTTGAACTTCTTGATCACGGGCTTTGCCATCGTGGTGCTCCGATTCTTCGGATGCCCGGCCTGGGCCGGGATGGTCCTTGTGGTGGTATGGCGGGCCGGGTCGGCGGGGGCCGACACGAGCGCCTCTTTGTGAACTGGCTTGTGCCCGACACGGGATCCGGTCCTGAAGTGGAATCAGTCCTGAACCGGAGTCCCGAACGGGATCAGGGTGATCTCGCTCAGGGGTCGGGCGGGTGCCGGTTCAGAAGGGCGGGGGCTGGTCGTCGCCGAAGCCCCCGGACGGGGTGGACCAGGCGTCGTCGGGCCGGCCGCCGAAGCCGCCGCCCTGGGAGCCACCCCCGAACCGGACTGCGCCGAACCCGCCGCCGCCCTGGCCGCCGCCGAACCCTTCGGTTCGGCCGACCCGGTTGACCTTGGCAGTGGCGTAGCGCAGCGCGGGGCCGACCTCGTCGACGTCGCATTCGACGCTCGTGCCCTTGCCTCCCTCGCGGGTCTCGTACTGGCGGACCTTCAGCCGACCGGTGACGACGACCCGGGTGCCCTTGGTCAGGGACTCGGCCACGTTCTCGGCGTACTGCCGCCAGACGCTGCAGCGGATGAAGACGGTGTCGCCGTCCTTCCACTCGTTCGTGTTCTTGTCCAGCATCCGGTTGGTGGACGCAACGGTGAAGTTGGCGACCGCCTGCCCGGAGGGCGTGAAGCGAAGCTCGGGATCGCCCGTGAGGTTGCCCACGACGGTGATCGGGATGTCCCCTGCAGCCATGTCCGCCCCTACCTGATCTCGGGTCGCATGACCTTGGTCCGCAGGACCGACTCGTTCAGCCCCAGCTGACGGTCGAGCTCGGAGACCGCGGACGGCGAGCAGGTGACGTCGAGGATCGCGTAGATGCCCTCGGACTTCTTCTTGATGTCGTAGGCCAGGCGACGACGGCCCCACACGTCCACGGACGCGACGGTGCCACCATCCTGACGGATGACGTTGAGGAACGTGTCCAGGCTGGGAGAGACAGTGCGCTCGTCCAGCTCGGGGTCGAGGATGACCATGATCTCGTAGTGGCGCGTGCTCAAGAACCCACCTCCTTCGGACTCAGGCGGCCACGGTCCATCCGCGGCAGGAGGGTTGCAGCGCCCCGGGCGTCGAGCGTCCCCCGGCCAAAGGATTGCTGTGGGGTCCGACATTCGCCAGTGGCCATCCACAGCCACGACGTGCCCAGCGACCCCCACAGGGTAGCCCGTCGTGCTGCGGTCGCGAAATCGTGCCGCTCGGGGCAGGTGCCGCCTGGCACGTCCTCGGCGCCGGTTTGGCCGCCCCGACTGAGTAGCCTCAGCCGCATGCCCCTGACCGTCCGTCGGATCCCCGCCGAGCAGCATCTGGCCCACATCGCGTCCCGTGCGAGCGGGTCGGGGCTGGTCAGCGCCCTGCAGGTGCCGAGCTGGGGCGCGGTGAAATCCGAGTGGCGACACGAGTCGATCGGCTGGTTCGACGGGCAGGCCCTCGTGGGCGCCGGGCTGGTCCTCTACCGCCAGATCCCTCGACTTCCGCGGTACCTGGCCTACCTGCCCGAGGGGCCGGACATCGACTGGCTCGGCGAGGGACCCGCCGCCCGCGGCATCACCGGGGCACCGGAGGTCCTCCACCCGCTGCCCGAATGGCTCGACCCGATGCTCGCCCACCTGCGCTCCGCCGGGGCGTTCGCGGCCAAGATCGGACCACCGGTGTGGACCCGTCGGTGGGGCGCAGGCACCCTCAAGACGGCCATCGCCTCCGGTGCCGCTACCGGACTGCGCGAGATCGCCGCGGACGAGACCGACGGCCGCGCCCTGGCCGCCGCCGACATCCTGGAGACCGTCGGCTGGACCCAGAAGCCGTCGACCGGGGCCGGGTTCGGCGACGTGCAGCCCCGCTACGTGTTCCAGCTCCCCCTGGCCGGGCGGACCGAGGCCGAGCTGCTCAAGAGCTTCAACCAGCTGTGGCGACGCAACATCAAGAAGGCCACCCGGTCCGGGGTCACGCTTCGCCAGGGAGCCGCCTCCGACCTCCCGACGTTCCACCGGATCTACGTGGAGACGGCCGAGCGCGACCGGTTCACCCCCCGCGGGCTGGCCTACTTCCAGCGGATGTGGGCCGCACTGCGCAGCGAGGATCCGGGACGCATCCGGCTCTACCTGGCCGAGCACGAGGGGACCTGCCACGCCGCCACGATCTGCGTGCGCGTCAACCGCCACGTCTGGTACTCCTACGGCGCCTCGACAACGGCCGGGCGCGACCTGCGACCCAGCAACGCGATCCAGTGGCAGATGATCCGCGAGGCACTGGCCTCCGGCGCCGACACCTACGACATGCGCGGGATCACCGACACGCTGGACCCTGACGACCACCTGTTCGGCCTGCTCCAGTTCAAGGTGGGGACCGGGGGCTTCGCCCAGGAGTACGTCGGGGAATGGGACTATGCGATCCGGCCGGCGCTCACCCGGGCTTTCGAGGCCTATATGAGCAGGCGCTGACAACACCACGGCACCACCGGACATGAGGTCACATGAGCTTCGTCATCACCATCGACACGCCCCGCTGGCGGGCGCACCAGGCAGGGGTCAGCGACGCGATCGCAGCCACGGGTGCCACTCTGGTCCCGGTGGCCAAGGGCAACGGCTACGGGGTTGGCAACGTCCGCCTGGCCGGCGAGGCGCGGCTGCTGGGCGCCGACTGCGTCGCGGTCGGCACGGCCCATGAGGCCCCCGCCGTCCTGGGCGCGGAGTCAGACATCGACGTCCTGGTCCTCGAGCCCTTCACCACGCGCGGAGACGTGGTCGTCGAGGCCTGGCGCGCGCTGGCCGAGCGGCCCGGCGCCGGTCGGGTGATCCACACGGTGGCGAGCCCGGAGGCAGCAGCAAGTATCGCCGCGCTGGCCTCGCCCACCGCGCCCAGACGGGTGGTCCTCGAGGGCCTGACCTCGATGCGCCGGTTCGGCATGACCGAGGACGAGGTCGCCGCGGCGATCACGACCCTGGCCCCCCACCTCGCATCCGGCGCGATCCGCCTCGAAGGCGTGGCCCTGCATCTGCCGATCGCCACCCCCGAAGAGCCGCGCATCGGGTCGATGGCCATGCTGTCCTCCGATGAGACAAGTCAGCAGCCGGTAGTGGTCGGGTCCGCACGGGTCCACGAGGTGGTGGCGTGGGGCCTGCTGTGGCCGGGCCTGCTGGCCGACCTCGCCGGTCTGTCCGATGCCGGATCGCTCTGGGTGAGCCACCTCGACGACCGCGAGTGCGTGGACGTGAAGCAGGCCCTGCCGGACGTCCCGCTGCGCGTTCGGGTCGGAACCAGGCTCTGGCTCGGCGACCGGTTGGCCCTGCGGGCCAGCGGGACCGTGCTGGCCGTGCACGCGACCCCGAACGGCCAGGCCGCCGGCTACCACCAGCGACGGGGGCCGCGCGACGGGTACGTGGTCGTGATCAGCGGCGGGACGTCGCACGGGGTCGCCCTGACCGCGCCGCGGCCCGCACGCAACGCCCGTCAGCGGGCGGCGGCGGCGGGTGAGGGTGCCCTGGAGGCTGCCGGTCGCTTCCGGTCCCCGTTCCACCTGCCCTCCGGCGGGCATGCGTGGTTCCTGGAGCCGCCGCACATGCACGTCTCCATGCTGCGGATCCCCAAAGGCACGATCCCGCCGCCGGTCGGCGAGCGCCTGGAGTGCGACGTCCGATTCACGACCGTGGCTCCGGACGCGATCATCGGCTGACCCCCGTGTCGAGGCCGACGCCTGTGTCGAGGCCCTCGCCGGTGTCGAGGCCGACCCCGGTGTCGAGGCCGGTGCCGTGATCGTCGACGAGGCGGTCGGTGTCCAGTGTGTCGAGCACCCCCCCGCCCGGGTCGTCGGCATCCTCGGGGAAGCCGTCGGTCCGCACCGGGTCGTACCAGGGCAACCAGGCGTCCCGGGCCACCAGTGCCATCAGCCAGGCCGTGGTGAGCCAGTGAGCGGCGACCGCGGCCACGTACCAGCCCTCGTGCAGGCCCTTGTCCTCGGTCCCGTACCCGACCAGGTACCACCAGATCGCCACGAAGTAGGCCGCCTCGGCGGCCTGCCAGACCAGCAGGTCCCGCCACCGCGGCCTCGCCAGCACGGCCAGGGGCAGGACCCAGAGCACGTACTGCGGCGAGTAGACCTTGTTGGTCAGGACGAATGCCCCGACGGTCAGGAAGGCCAGGGCAGCCAGGCGCGGGGGCCGGGGCGCGCGCAGCGCGAGCCAGGCGATGGCTGCGCAGGCGACGACGAACGAGCCCACGGCCAGCCGGTTCATCGCGCCCGGGGGCATCGGAACACCCGCCAGCGAAAGCGCATACCAGACAGACCCGAAGTCCATCCCGCGCTCTCGGGAGAACGTGTAGAACCTCGACCAGCCGTCGAGGTCGGCGACCATCACGGGCAGGTTGACCGCCAACCACGCGGCCAGCGCCGCGGCCAGGAACCCGCCGAGCGCGCGCCCCTGCCGTCGCCGGAGGCACAGCAGGGCGATCGGGCCGATCAGGACGATCGGGTAGAACTTCGCCGCGATGGCCAGTCCGAGCCACATCCCGGCGACGGCCGGTCTTCGGCGCGACCAGGCCGCCAGCGCCGCGGCCGTCAGGGCGATCGCCAGCAGGTCCCAGTTCACGAAACCGGCGAGCGCCACGACCGGGGCCAGCGCCACCATGAGGGCATCCCACGGGCGCCGGCGTACGGTCCGCCCGACGCTCGCGATGGTCCAGGCCAGCAGAGCCGAGAGGGCGACGACGTTCACGCCGAAGAAGGTCTGGTAGCCGCCGCCGAGCAGTCGCGTGACCCAGGCGGTCACATACAGCAGGACGCCGGTCAGCACCGGGTACTCGAGCGCCTCCTCGCCGCGCGCAGCGTCCGCGAGGTAAGGGAATGCGCCGGTGTCCAGCCCACGGGCCGAGTAGAGGATCGGTATGTCGGAGTAGCAGAGGTACATGTAGCGCTGGGGGGCGCCGTAGCCGTGTGCCAGGCAGTAGCCCTTCGACAGCCAGCCGACGGCGTAGACCAGCAGACCCGCGACGATCGACACCCTGATGGGCGTCCACCACGACCGCCCCAGGCCAGCGTGCCGACCGACCGGTCCGCCGAGGAGCGGCAGCGCGGTTCGCGCCACAGGGTCGCCCCAGGTGGGGAGCACGTAGGGACTCGGCGTAGGGCCCGCGTGGAGGCTCTTCGGGACGACGAGGGGGCTCGGCTTGAGGACCACGAGCGGACGCGGCGGCGGACGCTCGTCCGCTCCGATGTCCGCTGTGGAGTCCGTCACGACGCCCGAGCCTATGCGTTGGCCGGGACCTGGCGTTGGTGGCCGCCGTTGCGGCACGCTGCTAGGGCGCCGCCTCGGATGCGGGCGGCTCCGCACTCTCCGCCGGTGGCTCCGGCTCCTCGGTCTCCTCCGGTTCCTCCGTCGGCTCCGGCTCAGAAGTGGGTTCCGGCGTGTCCGACGCCGCCGGCCGGTCCGGGGCTGTGGGCCCGGCGCTCCCCGAGTCCACGCCACCGCCCGAGGGCAGCTCCGCAGGCTCGACGAAGTCGACCACGTCGGTGCCCTCGAGCGCGCCCTGCATGAAGGCCGTCCAGATCCGCGCCGGGTAGCCGCTGCCGAAGAACTGCTGCTGACCGCCCGTCCCGGACAGTGATACGGGGTTGCCGTCGGCGTCGTCCTTGCTGAAGCTGACTGCCGTTGCCAGCTGCGGCACGTAGCCGGCGAACCACGCGGACATGTACTCGTCGGTGGATCCGGTCTTGCCCGCCGCCGGCCGCCCAAGGCCCTGGGCGGGGCCGCCGGTCCCATTCGTGACCACCCTCCGCAGGGCGTAGTTCACGACGTCGGCGGTGTTCTCGTCGAAGGTCCGCTGCAGCTCACTGGCATGCTCGTAGCGCAGGCTTCCGTCCGAAGTGCGCACGCTCCGGACGGTCGTCGTGGCAGCTCGCTCGCCCCGGGCGGCGAACGTCGCGTAGGAGCTTGCGATGTCGATGGTGTGCGGTGACGCGGTGCCAAGGACGAAGGTGAGGTCCGGGTTCTCCAGGTTCATCCCGACGGTGTCCTCCGGGATGCCCGCACGCACTGCGGCCTGCTGGACCGGTTCGACTCCCGTCTCGTTCTCGACCGACACGTACACGGTGTTGATCGACTGCTCGGTTCCGGTGAGCAGCGACACCAGGCTTCCATAGGAGTTGCCCGCGTAGTTGTTGACCGTATAGCCGGCCACGACCGTCCCGTTGTTGCCGGGCCATTGCGAGTCCAGGCCGATCCCATCCTCGGTGGCCGCGGCCAGGCCGAACGGCTTGAAGGTCGATCCTGCCTGCTGGATGGCCTGCGTGGCGTTGTTCAGGCTGTTCGCCAGATAGTCCGCTCCGCCGTACATCGCCACGACCTCGCCGGTCCCAGGAGTCACCGCTGCCAAGCCGATCCGCAGTCCGTCGGTCTCGCTGGTCGGCCCCTCGGCCTCGACAGCGGCGAGGGCGGCGTCCTGAGCCTGCTCGGTGAACGTGCTGACGATGCGCAGACCGCCGGCCTCGATCTCCTCCTGTGTGAAGCCCTTCGCCTCCAGCTCGTCCTGGACGGCTCGCAGGAGGTAGCCGTCGGGTCCCTCGTACCGCTGGTCCTGCTTGCGCTCGGCGAACTCCGGGAAGCTCCCGAGGGCCTCGTCGCGCTCCGCGGCCGTCAGCCATTCCTCCTCGACCATCCCATTGAGCACGTAGACGTAGCGGTCCTCCAGATTGGCAAGGCCCTCCGGATCGTCCGGGTTGTAGCGGCCAGGGGCGTTGATGACCGACGCGAGCACCGCGCCCTGCTCGAGCGTGAGGTCCTTCGACTCGACCCCGAAGTACGCCTCAGCGGCCGTCTGGACCCCGTATGCGCTGCGGCCGTAGAAGATGACGTTGAAGTAGTGCTCGAGGATCTCGTCCTTGCTCAGCTCGACCTCGAGCTTCACTGTCAGGACCGCTTCCTTGAACTTGCGGATGTAGGTCTGCTCGCTGCTCAGGAACGCGTTCTTCGCCAGCTGCTGTGTGATCGTGGAGCCGCCGGATGTGCTGTCCGACGTCAGGTTGTTCCACATCGCCCGCATGATCCCGATGACGTCGAAGCCCGAGTGCTCGTAGAAGCGGCGGTCCTCGGCCGCCAGCACCGCGTAGCGCACGTCTTCGGGGACCTGGCTGAGGGGGACCGAGATCCGGTTCGTGTCACCGAGCCGGGCGATCTCCGACTCACCGTCGCTCCAGTAGACGATCGAGGTCTGCGCCTCCGCCACCTCGTTGACCTCGGGGATGTCGGTGAAGATGTAGGTCACCACGAACAGCACGCCGAAGAACACGACCGCTGCCCCGATGAGTGCCCCGATGGACCCGGCCACGAGCCGCCACGAAGGGACGTACCGCCGCCAGTCGTCGCGGCCCTCCCGCGGATAGTCGACCTTCGGAGTCTTGATCTTCACGCTCAGTACCGTAGTGGAACACGAGCCGCCACCGGCCTCTGATTCCGGCGTCCCGCCCACGTCGTCCCGCGCACTTCCGTCGCGCGAGCCCTACCCTTGTTCGATGGCCGTGCCGCGCTCCTCGACGATCCGAGGCTCCCGCACGTCGATGCCGACCAAGGCGCCCGCCTCACGCCCCGACGAGTTCGCGCCCGAGGACGTCGAGGACCCCGAGGCCCCTCGCGACGTCGTCTCGTTCGCCCTTGCACGGCGCTCCGCGCTCGAGGCGATGCGTCGTGGCGGCGCGTTCAACAGCGACTACTGCGACGCCGACCCCGGCCTGCTGCGCGCCGCCAAGCACCACGGCGAGGCCGCCGACCGGAGCTGTCCGGTCTGCCGGCGGGCCGACCTGGTCGAGGTGACCTGGGTGTACGGCGCCCAGCTCGGCGCGTTGAGCGGCTCGGCCCGCGCCCAGGCGCAGCTCACGGGGATGGCCCACGAGCATGGCCGGTTCCGGGTGTACATCGTCGAGGTCTGCCGGCACTGCTCGTGGAACCACGTGGTGATCGCCTTCACCCTCGGCGACGGCCGGCCTCGGACCGGGGGTCGGGGCAGGGCCTCCGAGTAGCACGGCGTCCGACTGGCGCGAGGTTCTCGGGGCTGCCACCCTCGGGGCGTGCCCGAGCTTCCCGAGGTCACCGCGCTGGCCGAGGCCCTGACAGTCCGCACGGCCGGCCTGCGCGTGGCCCGGGTGGAGGTCGCGGCGATCAGTGCGCTGAAGACCTTCGACCCACCGGTGAGCGCGGTGGCGGGCTGCGACGTGCTGGGATTCTCGCGCCGGGGCAAGCACCTGGTGCTGGAGCTCGTGGATCCCGAGGGTGAGCCGCTGTACGTCGTCATCCACCTGTCGCGTGCCGGCTGGGCACGCTGGCGCGACGACCCGCCCGCGGCACCTGCGCCGTTCGGCCGGCGCGGTGGAGGGCGGGGGGCAGGCTCCGCGCTCGCGGTTCGGCTGGTGTTCGCGACCACGGGTGATGCGGGTGGCGGCGAGGCCACCCCGGGGACCCCTGTCGGCGCCCTGGACGTGACCGAGGCGGGCACCCAGAAGCGGCTGGCGGTCCACATCGTGCGCGACCCCGAAGAGGTCCCCGCCGTGGCCAGGCTGGGCCCGGACCCGCTCGAGGAGCTCACCGGCGAGGTCTTCCACGAGATCCTGGTCGCGGCGGGCCGGGCGCAGGTCAAGGGGGTGCTGCGCGACCAGTCGCGCATCGCCGGGATCGGCAACGCCTACTCCGACGAGATCCTGCACGCCGCCCGGCTGAGCCCGTTCGCCCCGGCCGGGACGCAGGCCCCGGACGTCGAGGCGCGGCTCTACGCCGCCATGCGCGACACCTTGGGCGACGCAGTGGCGGTCGCGCGCGCCACGGACCCCACGAGCCTCAAGGCGGAGAAGAAGGCCGGAATGGCCGTGCACGGGCGAACCGGGCTGCCCTGTCCGGTCTGCGGGGACACGGTGCGTGAAGTCAGCTTCGCCGACTCGAGCCTGCAGTACTGCCCGACCTGCCAGACCGGGGGCAAGCCCCTGGCCGACCGCCGGATGAGCCGGCTGCTGAAGTAGGCGCAGGCCGGGCGAGCCGGTGCAGAAGGGCGGGGGGCTGGACCCGGGGGCCGGACCGGCGGCTGGTCGGCCGGCGAATCGGCCCCACAGGCAGTCGGTGCCCGGATCGGAGTGACCGATCCGGGCACCGGGGGAGGCTATCCTTGACCCATGGCGTGGTTGATCACTGGGGGAGCCGGCTACATCGGAGCCCATGTCGTGCATGACATGGTGGCCAGTGGCCGCGAAGTCGTCGTCCTCGATGACCTGTCCACCGGACGGGCAGATCGACTTCCCCCCGGGGTCCCGCTGGTGAAGGGCGACGTCGGAAACCGCCGGGCTGTCAGGCGGGCCCTCACTCAGCATCCGATCACCGGGGTGATGCATTTCGCCGCGCGCAAGCAGGTCGGCGAGTCCGTCGAGCGGCCCCTGTACTACTGGTCCCAGAACGTCGGCGGGCTTCAGGTC
Organism: uncultured Actinomycetes bacterium; assembly: GCA_963793175.1. Taxonomy (GTDB): domain Bacteria; phylum Actinomycetota; class Actinomycetes; order S36-B12; family CAIYMF01; genus Prado023. Next base: position 31,209 of record CAWBYT010000005.1, on the reverse strand, counting down.
CTGCTCGAGGAGATGGTGGAGGCCGGCAAGACCCAGATGGTCTTCTCCTCGTCCGCGGCCGTCTACGGCCAGCCCGACCTCTCGCCCGGCGCTCCCGGGGTCTCCCGCGCCGGGCGCATCACCGAGTCCGGCCCCTGCGCGCCGATGAGCCCCTACGGCGCTACGAAGCTGGCCGGCGAGCACATGGTCTCCGCCACCGCGCACGCCCACCGGTGGCACGCGATCAGCCTCCGCTACTTCAACGTGGCCGGAGCCGCGAGTCCCGAGCTGGGCGACCCGGCCGCGCTGAACCTCATCCCGATGGTCCTCGAGGCCTTGGAGGAGGGGCGCCGGCCCAAGGTCTTCGGCGACGACTACCCGACCGAGGACGGAACCTGCATCCGCGACTACATCCACGTCGCCGACCTCTCGGCCGCACATGTGGCAGCCGCGCGGGTCGTGGAGATCTCCCACCAGGCTGACGTGCTTCGAGCCGCCGGCGACCGCGTCCAGGAGGCTGCGCTGCGCGCGGAGGAGGCCGCCGCGATCCTTCCCGGCGCCTCGGCGGCCGTCGAGGCCGCTGCCCACGTGCCGGCCGTCGCCATCGAGCGGATGCCCGCGGCTGCCCGGGCCATCGAGCTGGCCGCCCAGCGCATCCCCGGGGTGATCCGCGCGACGAGCGGCACGAGCGGGGTCCGCGGGCAGGCCGGGGAGCTGGCCGCGGAGCTGGCCGCTCAGCTCGGCTCGATCGTCACCCGGGTCGCGGGCGTCGACGACGTCCCGCGCCTCAAGGACCATGTGGCGATCAACATCGGGACCGGCACCGGGTACTCCGTCTTCGAGGTGATCACCGCCCTGCGCAGCTCGATGGGCGACGAGTTCGCCGTCGACGTCGTCAGCCGCCGGCCGGGCGACCCGCCGGCCCTCGTCGCCGAGCCCGAGCTGGCCGGCGCGCTGCTGGGGTGGCACGCGCGGCGCTCGCTCGACGACATCACCGACTCCGCCTGGGAGGCCTGGCAGGCCCGTCGAGCCCGGGAGGCCGGGTCGTCCGGGACGGCTTAGTCCGAGACCGGCGCGTCCCGGACGGCGAGGTCCGGGGCTTCGTGGTCGCAAGCGCGTCGTGCGCACGACGCGAGCTGTCCTACGGCACCGGCTCCGCCGACAGCCCGGGGTTGTCGTCGGCGTCGTTCGTGCCCTCCAGCGCGTTGGCTGCCGGACCACCGCGGCCCTGACCGTCGACTCCCCCACCGGCCAGCCCGCTCGCCTCCGGGGTCGGGACGGCCGGCGGACTCGGCGTGGGCTCCGGCTCCTTGGCCAGCGTCAGTGTGACCAGGGAGCCCTTCGCCGCCTTCGTGCCGCCTTCCGGGGTCTGCTCCACGACCGTCCCGGGCGCGAACTCGGAGGTCTCCAGCTCGGGTCCGAAGGCGACCTCGAAGCCCTCGTTGAACAGGTCGGTCCGGGCCTGAGCCTGGCTGCGGCCGACGACGTCGGGGACCTCCACCTGGGCGTTGGAGACCCAGATGTCGACCGTGGATCCGGCGTCGACGGTCTCGTAGGGCTCGGGGGCCTGGCGCAGCACGGTCTCCAACGGCTGGTCGGAGTCCTCCTCGGTCACCTTGCCCAGGCCGAGGTCGGCCTCGGCCAGGGCCTTGCGGGCATCCTCGACGGAGCGGAAGTCGATGAGGTCGGGGACCTGCACCTGCTCCGCGCCGGCCGAGACCACGACGTCGACGATGCTTCCCGACTCGACCATCTCCCCCTGGCTCGGGTCCTGGCTGATGACGGTGTCCTTGGGAAGGTCGGAGGCGGTGAACTCCGGTCCGCCGAGCCGCAGGCCGACGTCGCGCAGCTCGGTCTCGGCCTCGGAGGCCGTGAGGCCCTCGAGCCGCGGCACCGTCACGGTGTCGGTGTTGTCGCCCAGGAGTCGCATGCCCAGCCAGATCCCGGCCAGGACCAGTCCGATCACCAGGGCGGCGATCCCGATCCCCTTGCCGGCACCGCCCTTCCCCGGGTCGGCAGCGGCCGCCGCAGCCGTGGCCACGTACGGATCCCCGGCACCACCGGGGATGACCGGGGACATCGCGCCTGTGGCCGCCACGCCCGCCGCGGTGATCGCGGCCGTGGCATACGGGTCCACCCCACCCATGACGGCTGGTCGCCTGGGAATCGGGTCCGGCAGGCGTGACCGGCACGACCCGGGTCACCGGCACTCCGGCGATGGCACGCTCCACGTCGGCCCGGAACTCGACGGCGGTCTGGTAGCGCTGGGCCGGATCCTTGGCCAGCGCCCTGGCCACGATCGGGTCGAGCTCGGGGGGCACGCTGGGATCCATCGCGCTCGGCGAGGGCGGCGGCTCGTTGACGTGGGCGAAGGCCACGGCGACCGGTGCGTCGGCCATGAACGGGGGCCGTCGGGTGAGCAGCTCGAAGAGGACCACGCCGGCGGAGTACAGGTCGCTGCGCGAGTCCACGCTCAGGCCCTGGGCCTGCTCGGGCGACAGGTAGGCGGCCGTCCCCAGGACGCTCGACGTGCTCGTCCCGGTCAGGCCCGCGTCCGCGGTGGCCCGGGCGATGCCGAAGTCCATGACCTTGACGGCGCCGGTCGTGGTGAGCATCACGTTGCCCGGCTTGATGTCGCGGTGCACGATGCCGTGCCGGTGGGAGTAGTCCAGCGCCGCGAGCACCCCGGAGGTGATCTCCAGCGCACGCTCGGGGACCAGCTTGTTGCCGGAGTGGAGCAGCTCCTTGAGAGTGATCCCCTCGACGAGCTCCATCACGATGAACGGCACGGTCTCGGCGTTCGGGGGCTCGCCGAGGATGTCCTCGCCGGTGTCGTACACGGCCACGACGTTGGGATGGTTCAGCGACGCCGCACTCTGCGCCTCCCTGCGGAATCGCGACAGGAACGCCGGGTCGCGGGCCAGCTCGGGCTTGAGGATCTTGATGGCCACGCGCCGCCCGAGGCGCAGGTCACGGCCCTCGTGCACCTCCGCCATCCCGCCGCGGCCGAGGAGATCGCCCACCTGGTACCGATCGCCCAGCCGGCGCACGTCGCTCATCCGCTCTCCTGTCCCATCACCCGCGTGTGCCTGTCACCAGCGTGTGCCTGCTCCCCGGTCAGCTCCCCTGACCGGGTCGCACGCCCGTGCCCCTGCCTGCCCCACTGCGCCCAATCTAGCGTCGACAGGCTGACCAGCCGGTCAACCCCGCGCCAGTCGGCCCTCCGTCGGTCGCTCGGCCGGCGCTCGGGCGACCCCGCGGGTGGCCCCCAGTGCATCGGTGTTGCCGTCGGGTGAGCAGTCGGCCAGCCGCCCTCAGTCGGAGAGAACCGCCTCCATCACCGCACGTGCGATCGGCGCGGCCAGCTGGTTGCCGCTGACCTCGCCGCCGCCGGCATCCTCGACCGCTACGGCCACCGCCACCTTCGGGTTCGTCGCGGGGGCGAACGCGATGAACCACGCGATGTTTGGCCGGCCCTCGCCCGTCTCGGCGGTCCCGGTCTTGCCGGCCACCTCGACTCCGGGGATCCGCGCGTTCGACCCCGTTCCCTCGTTGACCACTCCGACCATCATGTCCGTGAGCTTCGCGGCGTTCTCCGCGCTCATCGCCTTGGCGAACTCCGTCGGGTGGAAGGTCTCCAGGGGCTGCAGGTCGGGGGTCGCCGACTGGGCGACGAGCCCCGGTCGCATCGTGGCGGCGCTGTTGCCGACGGACGCCGCGACCATGGCCATCTGCATCGCGGTGGCCCGGACGTCGAACTGCCCGATGGCCGACTGCGCGGTCTGCGCCTCGTCAGGATCGGTCGGGAACCTCGACGCCGCGGCGCGCAGCGGCGTCTCGAAGGACTCCTCGAACCCGAACTTCTGGGCCTGGTCGCGCAGGGCGTCGTCGCCCAGCTCGACGCCGAGCCACGCGAACGCCGTGTTGCAGGAGATGGCCAGGGCGTCGGCCAGGGTCACCTCGCCGCCGGGGCCGCACTCCCCGTCGAAGTAGTTCGGGATCGCGACGCTCGTGCCGGGGGGCGTGTAGGTCGCCGGGCCGGGCAGGACGCTGTCGGGCTCGAAGCGCCCGGACTCCAGTGCCGCCGCAGCCGTCACCACCTTGAAGGTCGACCCGGGCGGGATCGTCTTGGCGATGGGCCGGTTGAGCAGGGGCTTGTCCGGGTCGGCCTCGAGTCCCTCGTAGTAGGCGTTGACGTCCTTGGAGTTGTGCGAGCTCAGCTCAGTGGGGTCGAAGGACGGGCTCTGGACCTGGGCCAGGATGCGCCCCGTACTCGGCTCGATGGCCAGGACCGATCCGACGTAGTCGTTCATGCCGTCCCACGCGGCCTGCTGGGCGGCCCCGTCAAGGGTCGTGGTCACCGCCCCGCCCTGCACCTGACGACCGGCGAACAGCTGCTGCATCCGGTCCACCCACAGCCGGGGGTCCTCTCCCGACAGGATCGCGTTCTCGGTCTTCTCCAGCCCGGTGGCCCCGTACACGATCGAGTAGAAGCCCGTGGCCGAGGCGAACATGGGACCGCTGGGATAGACACGCCGGTACTTCAGCTCGTCGTCGGTGGCGACCGACTCGGCGATGGGCGCCCGGTCGACGAGGATCGGTCCGCGCTCGCGCGAGTACTCGGTGAGCAGCGTCCGCTGGTTGCCCGGCATGGCGTTGAGCTCGTCGCGGTTGATGACCTGGATTCGGGTCAGCTGGACGAGCAGGGCGACCATCAGCACGAGCAGCCCGAGCGCCAGCCGGTTCAGGGGTCTGGTCACTGCTGGCGCACCACCTCGGTGGTCGCGTCGTCGGGCCGGATGATCACCGGGTCGGGGCGGCGGACGTGGTCCGACACCCGCAGCAGCAGCCCGAGGATGATCCAGTTCGCAAGCAGGGAGGAACCGCCCGCGGACATGAACGGCGTCGTGAGGCCGGTGTGCGGGATCAGCTTGGTGACCCCGCCGAGGACGATGAACGTCTGCAGTCCGAGCACGATCGCGTAGCCGGTCACCAGCAGGGTGCCGAACGGGTCACGGCTGGCGTGCGCGACCCGCAGCGCGCGCTGGATGAGGATCGCGAACAGGACGATGACCGCGAAGCCGCCGACCATCCCGATCTCCTCGCCGAGGGCCGCGAAGATGAAGTCGCTCTCCGCGAAGGGCACCAGCTGCGGATAGCCCGGCACCCCATCCCGTGCCCATCATCCCGCCGCTCGCGAAGCCGAACAGGGCCTGCACGATCTGGTAGCCCTCGTCGTTGGCGTAGGCGAAGGGGTCGAGCCAGACCTTGACGCGGATCTGGACGTGGCTGAACGCGAGGTAGGCGACCAGTCGCGCCGAAGACCGTCAGCAGGAAGCCCAGCACGACCCACGAGCGCCGGCCGGTGGCGACGTAGAGCAGACCCACGAAGAGGCCGAAGAACATCGCCGCGGTGCCCAGGTCGTTCTGGAAGACCACGATGCCCATCGCGATCGCCCACGCCACGAGGATCGGCCCGAGATCCCGGCCCCGCGGGATCCCCAGCCCGAGCACCTTGCGCCGGACGAGCGAGAGCGACTCCCGCGTGAGGACCAGGTAGGAGGCGAAGAAGATGGTCAGCACCACCTTGGCCAGCTCGGCGGGCTGGAAGGTCAGGGAGCCGACCTGGATCCACAGGGTGGCCCCCCGGATCGTCAGGCCCAGGCCGGGGACCAGCGGGAGCAGCAGCAGGACGAGCCCGGCCAGGCCGATGAGATAGGTGTAGCGACGCAGGCTGCGGTGGTCGCGCACCAGCAGCAGCACCACGGCACAGGCGATCACCCCGACCGCCAGCCAGGTCGCCTGCTGGACGGCGACCGAGTCGGGCATCTCCGCGCCCTGATCCGAGGACTTCCCTGCCTCCGCGATGTCCAGGCGGCCGATCATGGCGATCCCCAGGACGTTCAGGGCGGCGGCGGCCGGCAGCATGATCGGGTCGGCGTACGGCGCCGTCCAGCGCACGACGAGGTGGATGCCCAGCAGGCACACCCCCTCGATGAGCGCGATCCGACGGACCGAGTCGACGATCTCGCCGGCAGCGCTCTCGCTGGCCAGGACCAGCGCCAGCATGCCCACCAGCCACACGAGGACCAGCAGCGCGAGCTCGGTGTTGCGCCGGGTCGGCTGGGTCGACGGCCGGGGTCGCGTCAACCGACGACGGGATCACGGTGGCGGTCACGAGCCACCCCCCGCTGTCGCGCGGCGGCCGCCAGTGCCGAGGGCTCGGCGCTGGGCAGCAGGCCCTCTCCCAGCCCGGGGTCGGAGTCGACCAGGGGCGGGCAGCCGAGCGGGGCGTCCTCGGAGTCGCACGCCGCACCCTTGGCCGCGAGGTCGGCGACGATCCTCTGCGCCTCGGCCTCGGTGGCCGCGTCGATGGTGCCCTCGATCTGGGCCTGGTCGTAGTACGGCAGCGAGCCGACCGGGAGGGCCGTGTGGGTCGTGACCCGGTTCAGGGGCAGGCCCACGAACTGCTGTGGGATGCCCTGATAGATCGCGACGTACCCGGAGCTCGAGCCCACGAACCATTGCGAGCTCAGCCACCATAGGAAGCCGAGGGCACCGATCAGCAGCGTTCCGCCGAACGCTGCGAGCACGGCCAGGCCCCGCCAGTGTCGACGTGCCCAGCCGCGCTGCGCGTCGCCCGGCTCCGCGGTGGCGGTGGCCGTGGAGGTGCCGGCTGCGGCCATTGGCAGAGCGCCGGACTCGGCGGCCTCCCCGATCGACCCGTTCGCCGCTGGGCGGCCGGCCGCGACGCCCACCGCGGGCCCGAGGCCACCTGGCTGCCCGGGGCCGGCCTCCTCGCCGCCTTCGAACCGGTCGACAGCCTCCGGATCCCCGGCAACCTCGGTTCGAGCTGTGGGCTGGTTGCGGCTGGCCAACCCCCCGGCCACCGCCGGGCCCCCGGTTCCCGGGTCGGTCCCATATCCGCCCGGTCCGACGTCGTCCGGGAACTGGAGCCCGGGAAGGGCCGCGCGGTTGCGCCGATCCCCGGCGGCGCCGACGACCACGGGAAGGCCGAATGCCGACGCGAGGTCGTGGTCGGCGTCGGCGACCTCGATGACGTCGGCGATCACCGCGGTCACGTTGTCCGGGGCACCGGCCGACAGGGCGAGCTCCACCAGCTCGGTGACGGCAGCGGTCGGGTCGCTGACGCCCACCAGCACCGCCGCGATGTCCGGGTCGGCGACCACCCCGGAGAGCCCGTCGCTGCACAGCAGATAGCGGTCGCCGACGCGCGCCTCGCGGATGGACGTCTCCCCCTCGGGCAGTCCGGTCCCGTCGATCGCGCGCATGAGGAGGTTGCGCTTGGGGTGCGTGCGCGCCTCGGCCTCGGTGATCCGGCCGGAGTCGATCAGCGTCTGGACGTAGGTGTGGTCGTGGGTGATCTGGCTCAGCTCGCCGTCACGCAGGAGGTACGCACGGGAGTCCCCCACGTGGATGAGCGCGATCCGCCCTCCTCGCCAGAGCACGGCGGTGAGCGTGGTGCCCATCCCCGAGCGCGACCGGTCGGCCTCGATGAACTGGGCGATCCGCTCGGCGGAGGTCAGCATCGCGTCGTTGAGGGCGGTCAGGACGTCGCCGGCGGAGAACTCCTCGGAGTCGAGCTCGGCGAGGGTGGCCACCGCTGTCGAGCTCGCCAGCTCGCCGGCCGCGTGGCCGCCCATCCCGTCGGCGACCACCAGCAGCGTGCTGCCCGCGTACCCGGAGTCCTCGTTCTCGCGACGGACCATGCCCACGTCGGACTTCGCCGCATACCGCAGGAACTGGGTCATGGCCCGGCCCTACCGCTGCAGCTGCAGAGTCGTGCGACCGACGCGCACCTTGGCACCCACACGCAGGACGGTGGGTCCGGTGATCCGCGTGCGATCGATCCACGTGCCGTTCGTCGAGCCGAGGTCCTCGACGATCCATTGGCCGTCGGAGGGGAAGAAGCGGGCGTGCCTGCTCGACGAGTAGTCGTCCTGCAGGACGAGGGTGGAGTCGGCCGCTCGACCCACGGTGATGGGCGAGGCGCCCAGCGGCACCACCGTCCCGGCCAGCTCGCCCTCGACGACGGCGAGCCTGCGTGGGGTGGTGGAGCCGCGCGAGGAGCCGCGTGCCTTGGGCTGTGGGGGCACGGGTGGGGCACTGGGCGTGGGAAGGCCCGGGGCGTGGACGGCTGGCCGGCTGCGGCCGGGCCTCCTTCGGAGCTGCCAGGTCACGACGGAGCACCAGGATGATCGCGAACACCGCGAACCAGAGCGCGGCCAGGAAGCCGAACCGCATCATGGTGATCGCGAACTCGGACACCCGTCACCTGGCCCGATAGGTCAGCGTGGTGGTGCCGAGCTGGATCTGGGCGCCCTCGTAGAGCACCGCACTGGCGACCAGACGTCCGTTCACGAGCGTCCCGTTGGTCGAGCCGAGGTCGCGCAGGATCACCTCGGTGCCGAGGGTGATCTCGGCATGCTGACGCGACACCCCGGGGTCGTCGATGCGGATCTCGACGTCGGTCCCGCGACCCAGCCGGGTCACGGAGTGCAGTGGGTAGGTGATGCCATCCACCTCGAGATGCGGCTCGCCGCTCACGTCCACCGGAACCACGACCTCGTCCTGTGGGCCCGGACGGACCTCGGAGCGGATCCGGAACACGCCAGTGCCCAGCGAGGTGTCCTCAGCCAGGGTCACGTCAGCGGCGCCGACGAACGAGTAGCGCTGCTGGTGGGCGTACTCGCGCACGAGGCTGCCCAGCTCGTCGTTGACGGTCGCCTCGAACGCCGACAGCCGTTCGAAGTCCGCGGGCGCAAGCTCGACGGTGAAGATGTTCGGCACGACGGTACGCGACCGGCTGACGATCGCAGCGCGATCGTCGAGCTCGCGCTGAAGGCCCGCGGCGATCTCCACGGGCTGCACCTCGGACCTGAAGGCCTTGGCGAAGGCGCCGTTGACCATTCGGTCCAACTTCTTCTCGAAGTTGTCGAGCATCCCCACCAGACACCTCCCTCGGCCCGAGCACCGAGGGGCCCGCCCAGACGGACGGCACCGGCGCCAGCCCGATCTTAGCCACGCACGGGCGCCCGCTGCTGGCTCCACGCGCCGTGTGACCTGAGGAGGAGCCCACGAGGAGGCACTGACGGCGAAGGGCCCCGGACGTGCGCCCGGAGCCCTCGGTTCGAGCTGTCGAGTCGAGCGGACTCAGCAGTCGATCTCGCCGGCGATGAACTGCTCCACCTTGGTGCGACACACATCGTCGGCGTACTGCTCGGGCGGGGACTTCATGAAGTAGCTCGACGCACTCAGCAGCGGGCCGCCGATGCCGCGGTCCATGGCGATCTTCGCTGCGCGCAGCGCGTCGATGATCACACCTGCCGAGTTCGGGGAGTCCCAGACCTCGAGCTTGTACTCCAGCGTGAGCGGAACGTCGCCGAACGCGCGGCCCTCGAGGCGGATGAACGCCCACTTGCGGTCGTCGAGCCACGCGACGTAGTCCGACGGGCCGATGTGCACGTTGCGCGCGCCGATGTCGCGGGTCATCTGCGAGGTGACCGACTGGGTCTTGGAGATCTTCTTGGACTCCAGGCGCTCACGCTCGAGCATGTTCATGAAGTCCATGTTGCCGCCGACGTTGAGCTGGTAGGTGCGGTCGACGGTGACGCCCCGGTCCTCGAAGAGCTTGGTCAGCACGCGATGCGTGATGGTGGCGCCCACCTGGCTCTTGATGTCGTCGCCCACGATCGGCACCCCGGCGTCGGCGAACTTCTTCGCCCACTCGGGCGTGCCGGCGATGAACACCGGCAGTGCGTTGACGAACCCGACCTTGGCGTCGATGGCGCACTGCGCGTAGTACTTCGCCGCCGCCTCGGAGCCCACGGGCAGGTAGCAGATCAGGACGTCGACCTTCTTCTCGCGAAGGGTCGCGACGACGTCCACCGGCTCCTCGTCCGACTCGGTGACCATCTCGCGGTAGTACTTCCCCAGACCGTCGAGGGTGTGGCCGCGGGCGACCGTCACGCCGGTCGGCGGGACGTCGCTGATCTTGATGGTGTTGTTCTCGCTGGCGAAGATCGCATGCGAGAGGTCCTGACCGACCTTCTTGGCATCGACGTCGAATGCGGCCACGAACTCGATGTCGCGGACGTGGTAGTCGCCGAACTGGACGTGCATGAGACCGGGGACGCGATCATTCGGATTCGCGTCCTTGTAGTACTCCACACCCTGCACGAGGGAGGAGGCGCAATTGCCCACGCCCACGATGGCCACACGAATGGCACCCATCTGTTGTTCCTTTCTCACCCGCGGGTTCGCGGGCGACGCGGCCCGGCCCCGGTATCTCCGGATTGGTTGGCGGGCACGTCGGCGGATCCGTCGCGCCTGATTTGGTTCTCGTTCTCGATCAACTCGTTGAGCCAGCGCACCTCACGCTCGACCCCTTCGAGGCCGTGTCGCTGCAGGGCCTGCGTGTAGGTGTCGCGTCGTTCGCGGTTGCGCGCGGTCGAGGCAGCGAGGTTGCTGCGACGCTCCTCCATCCGGCTTCGCCGGCCCTCTAGGATCCGAAGGCGCACCTCGGTCGGGGTCCTGCCGAAGAAGGCCATGTGCACCCCGAACGCCTCGTCCTCCCAGGCCTCGGGACCGGTGCGCGAGACGAGCTCGGCGAACCGGTCCTTGCCGTCGGCGGTGAGCTTGTAGACGATCTTCGCGCGACGGCCCGAGAGGACCGGAGCGCTGGCGTCGGCGGCACCCGCCTCCGCGATGAGACCCCGGTCGAGCAGGTCCCGCAGCGCGGGGTAGAGCGAGCCGTAGGAGATGGCCCGCAACGATCCCATCACCGCGTTGAGCCGCTTGCGCAGCTCGTAGCCGTGCATGGGGGCGTCCTGCAGCAGGCCCAGGATCGCGAAGTCGAGCACCGCACTGCGTCGAGTTGCTGCCATCGCGAAGTACCGTCCTCCCGCTTGCCTGCCCGGACCCGTGGTGCTGACTGTTCTGCTCGGCCGTTGAGCCGGCCTGCCTACTTGTGTGCACTGTCATCCGAGCCACGCAGTGTCTCGGCCGGATGTATCGAGTTGATACATCCGCGAATGTACCCGACACCTATGAGTCACGCAACCGACACGCCAGGTTCACCCCGGAGCCAACCAGTCGGGGAACGGCCGGTCGACGCCGGGTGGTCGCCCATGGCGACTCGTCACGAGTCGAGCGATGTCAGTGCGCAGTGCGACCATGGGAGCGTGCCGGAGAATCAGATGGTGCCGCTCGGGTTCGGCACCTACGTGCGTGCCGACCGCGTGGTGGCTCTACAGCCGGTGCGCGGCGAGGAGCGCAGCGAGCGGCGCCGCACGCTGGTGTGGGTCGAGGGGATCGCACAGCCGCTGGTCGCCTCCCGGACGGAACGCACCATCCTGAACGACATGGGCGAGGAGTACGCGGCACCCGCATTGTTGGAGGAGGCCCTCGACCTGGCCATGCGACTGGCCGCCGCCGCCGACGCCGGCCGGGTCGACCTCCACGACCTGGGCCGCCGAGCTCGCCGAGTGCTCGAGTCGACGACCCCCCGGGACTGACAAGTAGCCCCGGTCCGCGGTGACTCCGTGACGAAGCCCCTGACCTTGAGAACCAAGATCAGGGGCTGGCCGTTGGTGCGCGAGGGGGGAGTTGAACCCCCACACCCTTTCGAGTACACGGACCTGAACCGTGCGCGTCTGCCTATTCCGCCACTCGCGCGCGCATCCACCGAGGTGGACGAATGCGTCCGCAATCGTAGTGGCGTCGACTGTCCCGGGCCAAATCGCAGCCAAGTGCCCGCAAGGAGGTGCCCGGGCACGAACAGCTGTGGCCCGTCAGGAGGGCTGGACCCCTGCCGCGTGTGCGATGAGTGCGGTGAAGACGGCCGCGCCCGCGCCGGTCAGATGCACGCCATCCTTGACCATGTACTCCCGGTGACCCTCGGAGGCCTTCGCCCAGTCGGCCACGACCACGTTCGGATAGTCGCCGGCGACCGAGCTGATCAGTGCATTGTTGGGCTTCATCCACGGGCGGGGGACCCGGACGTTGACGAGGACCACCTTCTGCACGCCGGACAGCTTGGAGAGCATCCCGCGCAGCTGGTCCTCAGTGACGATCCCGTTGTTGCCCACGTGCAGCAGGACGGTGTCGCGGACGTCGCCGCCGGCCACATGGTCGGCTATCGCCGCCTGGACGTCGGCCGCCTGCGTCGCGACCTTCGCGTTCAGGTCCATCCTGAACGTGTCGTGCTCCAAGGCCCCGCTGGCCCCCAGCAGCACCGAGTCGCCGAAGGCCGTGACCTTGGTGCGCGGATCCTGGTCGTCGTACTCGGCCTGCCGGGTGAAGTCACGCTCCAGGGGAGCCCGCGCGGGGGTGAACGCTGACAGCTGCTCCTGGGTCAGCTCGCCGGCGGCGAGTGCCGGGGCCGGCGCGGTGACCACGCGGAACCCCGTGAACAGACTGACCGCAACGACCCCTGCCACCGCGGCCAGCTGGGGACGAGTCGGCTGCGGGAGCCCGCCGGCTCGGAACCGCTCCCATCCGCGGACCAGCGCTCCCCTGCGCACCGGCAGCTCCAGGTAGCGGTAGCTCAGCTCGGCGACCCCCAGGAGGCAGCGTGAGCCGCACGACCAGCGCGGGAAGTCCGTCGAGGGGGAGGTCGACGCCCGGTCGCGTGACGAGGAACAGCGGCCAGTGCCACAGGTAGATCCCGTAGGAGCGCTCCCCGATCCAGCGCATCGGCCTGATCCCGAGCCAGTGACCGAACGGCACGCCCCGGTGGCTGGCCGCCGCGACGACCAGCGCCGAGCAGACCGCCACCACGAGGAAACCCCCGCGGTAGAGGAACGTCGAGTACTCCCCAGGTGACGAACATGATCCCGAGCAGCAGGAGGCCGACCAGCGCCCGCCGCGGTGATGACCGCCTGTGCCTGGCGTGCGAGCACCGGCGCCGTGCGGCCCGGACGCCAGACGACGGCCAATGCCGCCCCGACGCAGACGCCCATCGCGTGCGTGTCGGTGCCGAAGTAGAGCCGGCTGGGGTCGGCGGCTCCGGGCATGTCGCCGACGAATGACCCGACGATCATCGCCACGGTGGACAGCAGCGCGCCGGCCAGGGCCACCAGCCCGACCGCTGCAGCCCCGCGCAGGCGGTAGGACAGCAGCGCGATCGCGGGCCAGAAGATGTAGAACTGCTCCTCCACCGCCAGGGACCACAGGTGCTTGAGCATCGGCGGCCGGCCGATGAGCTCGAAGTAGGAGGTCTGCGTGACGATGCCCAGCCAGTTGGAGTAGTAGAAGCAGCGCGCCGGGCAGGTCGCGGCGGAAGCCGGCGGCGACGTCGTAGGCGACCGTGGCGACCAGCAGGGCGGTGACCACGAGGACGGCGAACAGCGCGGGCAGCAGCCGGCGCGCGCGTCGCGGTAGAAGCTCTTGAAGTCGATGCCCCCGGTGCGATCCAGCTCGATCAGGAGCAGCGACGTGATGAGGAACCCGGACAGCACGAAGAAGACGTCGACGCCGAGGAAGCCGCCCGGGAGCCACTCGACGCCGCGTGGTAGAGCACGACTGCGACGACCGCGACGGCGCGCAGGCCGTCGAGACCCACGATGTGCGGCAGCGCCGGACCCGGACTGATGCCGGCGCTGCCGGGTGAGTGTCCCGGACACGGCGGTTCCTTCCTGGCAAGCTCCGGATCGACCCTGCCGAGGTGCGTGGACCACATGAACCGCACCCCGACGACACTGCCCGGGAGGTCAGGGCCGGCAGCCGTCGGCGTCGGCGGAGGCGTCGCGCCCTGCTCAGCCCGGGGCCGGAACGCCGACACGGAGGTCGCCTCAGCCGGAACGCGCCGCGCCACCATGCCGCAGCTCCCGCTCGGCGCGCTCTGCGCGCCCAGCGGCCCCTCGTCCAAGCGGCGCTCCAGCAGCCAGCGGTAGGCCTGGCCGACCTCCCGGCCCGGCCCGATGCCCAGGACCGCCATGATCTGGTTGCCGTCCAGGTCCGGCCGGATCGCGGCCAGCTCCTCGGCCTCGGCCAGCTCGGCGATGCGCGCTCCAGGTCGTCGTAGGTCCGGCGCAGCGCCGCGGCCTTGCGCGCGTTGCGGGTCGTGCAGTCGGCCCGCGTCAGCTTGTGCAGCCGCACAGCAGGTCGCCGGCATCGCGGACGTACCGGCGCACCGCCGAGTCCGTCCAGCCCGCCCGGCCGTACCCATGGAACCGCAGGTGCAGCTCGACGAGGCTGGACACGTCGTTGACGACCGCGTTGGGGTACCGCAGCGCGGTCAGCCGCCTCGCGCGCCATCTTCGCCCCGACGACCTCGTGGTGGTGGAAGCTGACGCGACCACCCTCTCGAACCGCCGGGTCCGCGGCTTGCCGATGTCGTGCAGGAGGGCGGCCAGGCGCAGGACCAGGTCGGGCGCGCTCGCGCGGGTCGTGCGAGCCCTCCAGGTCGATGGCCTGCTCCAGCACGATCAGGGAGTGCTCGTAGACGTCCTTGTGCCGGTGGTGCTCGTCCATCTCCAGCCGCAGTGCAGGCAGCTCGGGCAGGACGTGGGCGGCCAGCCCGGTGTCGACCAGCGACTCCAGCCCTGCCCGGGGCCCTGGGCCAGCAGCAGCTTGGTCAGCTCGTCGCGGACCCGCTCGGCCGACACCAGCGTGATCCGGTCCGCCATCTCGGTCATCGCCTCCGCGACCTCGGGGGCGACGGACACCCCGAGCTGGGCGGTGAACCGCGCCGCTCGCATCATTCGAAGCGGGTCGTCGGCGAAGGACTCCTCCGGCGTCGCCGGAGTGCGCAGCCGCCGCGCGGCGAGGTCGGCCAGCCCGTCGAACGGGTCGACGAAGTCGACCTGCGGAAGCCGCACGGCCATCGCGTTGATCGTGAAGTCCCGCCGGCGCAGATCTTCGAGCAGCGATGTCCCGAAGGACACCTCAGGCTTGCGGCTGGCCGGTCGTAGGAGTCGCTGCGCGCTCGAGGGCCGGCCGATCGAGCTGAGCGCCACCACCCGGATCGGGCTGATCGCCCAGGGCGGCGTGCTGCAGATCTTCCGCGACGGCGCGCAGGCGGGCCTGGGCGAGCTGGCCGACGCGGAGATCGAGAGAACGGCACCGGCAGTGCCCGCGCGTGGTGCTCGGGGTCTACAACGACAGGAGGCTCCGTCGAGACCGGGCCGTACGAGGTCGCCTTCACCGACGTCAAGATCTGGTATTGCGTGGCGGGCGGCGCCGGGGACGCCCTCGCCACGTCTGACCGGGTCAGTCCTGGCGCAGGCCGGCGCGGCGCAGGGCGTCGGCCATGGCGCTGTTGCCGACCGGCTCGCTGCGCTGCTGGCGCGGCTGCCCGCCGCGCTGGCCGCCGCTGCCGCGCCGCCGCCGCCGCCCTGGCCGCCGCGCTGGCCGCCGCCGCCGCCGCCGCCGCGCTGGCCGCCGCCACCGCCGCCGCCGCCGCTGGCCGCCGCGCTGGCCGCCGCCGCCGCTGGCCGCCGCCGCCCTGGCGCGCGGCCGCCGGCCGGCGGCCGCCTCGTCGTCGCAGGCGCAGGGTCAGCGAGATGCGCTTGCGCGGGACGTCGACGTCGAGCACCTTGACCCGGACGACGTCGCCGGACTTGACCACCTCGCGCGGGTCCTTGACGAAGGTGTTGCGACAGCGCCGAGACGTGCACCAGGCCGTCCTGGTGCACGCCGATGTCGACGAACGCGCCGAACGCGGCCACGTTGGTGACCACGCCCTCCAGCACCATGCCGGGCTTGCAGGTCGGCGAGCTTCTCGACGCCCTCGGCGAAGGTCGCGGTCTTGAACGCCGGGCGCGGGTCGCGGCCCGGCTTCTCCAGCTCCGCGAGGATGTCGGTGACGGTCGGCAGGCCGAACGTGTCGTCGACGAACTCGCTCGGGCTTGCAGCGCGCGCAGCAGCGGGCTGTTGCCGATCAGCGTCGTGCATGTCGGCGCCGGCGCGCGGTCGAGGATGCGCCGCACCACCGGGTACGCCTCGGGGTGCACGCTGGAGGCGTCGAGCGGGTCGTCGCCGCCGGGGATGCGCAGGAAGCCGGCGCACTGCTCGAACGCCTTCGGGCCGAGCCGCGCCACCTCCTTGAGCGCCGTGCGGGTGCGGAACGGGCCGTTGGCGTCGCGGTGCAGCGACGATGTTCTCGGCCAGGCCCGCGCCGATGCCGGAGACCCGGGTCAGCAGCGGCGCCGAGGCGGTGTTGACGTCGACGCCGACGGCGTTCACGCAGTCCTCGACCACCGCGTCGAGCGAGCGGGACAGCTTCGATCTCGGACGAGGTCGTGCTGGTACTGGCCGACGCCGATCGACTTCGGGTCGATCTTCACCAGCTCGGCCAGCGGGTCCTGCAGGCGGCGGGCGATGGAGACCGCGCCGCGCAGCGAGACGTCCATGCCCGGGCAGCTCCTGCGAGGCGTACGCCGAGGCGGAGTAGACCGACGCGCCGGCCTCGGAGACCACGACCTTGGTCAGCTTCGAGCTCCGGGTGCGGCTTGATCAGGTCGGCGGCCAGCTTGTCGGTCTCCCGCGAGGCGGTGCCGTTGCCGATCGCGATCAGCTCGACGTTGTGCTGCCGCGGCCAGCGCGGCCAGCGTGGCGAGCGACTCGTCCCACTGGCTGCTGCGGCACGTGCGGGTAGATCGTGTCGGTGGCGACCACCTTGCCGGTGGCGTCGACCACGGCGACCTTCACGCCGGTGCGGAAGCCCGGGTCGAGGCCCATCGTGGCGCGGGTGCCGGCCGGCGCGGCCAGCAGCAGGTCGCGCAGGTTGGCGGCGAAGACCCGGACCGCCTCGTCCTCGGCCGCCTGCCACAGCCGCATCCGCAGGTCGATGCCGAGGTGGACGAGGATCCGGGTGCGCCAGGCCCAGCGCACGGTGTCGAGCAGCCACTGGTCGGCCGGCGCGGCCCCGGTCGGCGATGCCGAACCGGCCGGCGATCGCGCGCCTCGTAGCGCGTCGGGCCCGCCGGCTCGTCCTCGGCGGCCTCCGGGCTCCATGCGTGAGGTCGAGGACCTCCTCCTTCTCGCCGCGGAACATCGCCAGGATCCGGTGCGAGGGCAGCTTGGTGAACGGCTCGGCGAAGTCGAAGTAGTCGGAGAACTTCGCGCCGTCGCTCCTCCTTGCCGTCGCGCACCTTGGACGACCAGCCGGCCCGCGCGTCCACATCCGCTCGCGCAGCGTCGCCGATCAGGTCGGCGTCCTCGGCGAAGCGCTCGACCAGGATCGCCCGGGCGCCGTCCAGCGCGGCGGCGGCGTCGGCGACGCCCTTGTCGGCGTCGACGTACGCCGGCGGCCGCGGCCTGCGGGTCGAGCGGTCGGGTCGCCGAGCAGCAGCGTCGGCCAGCGGCTCCAGCCCGGCCTCGCGGGCGATCTGCGCCTTGGTGCGGCGCTTCGGCTTGTACGGCAGGTAGATGTCCTCCAGCCGGGCCTTGGAGTCGGCCGCCATGATCTGCGCCTCGAGCGCGTCGTCGAGCTTGCCCTGCGACGCGGATCGACTCGAGGATCGCGGCCCGCCGCTCCTCCAGCTCGCGCAGGTAGCGCAGCCGCTCCTCGAGCGTGCGCAGCTGGGCGTCGTCGAGCGTGCCGGTGACCTCCTTGCGGTAGCGGGCGATGAACGGCACGGTCGCGCCGCCGTCGAGCAGCTCGACCGCCGCGGTCACCTGCCCCTCGCGGACGCCGAGCTCGTCGGCGATGCGCTGATGGATCGCTGTCGTCACGTCGACGATTGTTACCGAGGCCGGCGGGCGTTGTCGCGCCGCCCCGCACGTCACGCCACCGCGGAACTCGCGATGATGCACCCTCGGGAGCGGCTCGTGCGTGCACCGCCGGAGACGCTGCCCGGCCCGATCTCACGGCTCCGATGTCCGGGCTGGAGCCGCCCGGCGCGGGTGAACCCCGGCCGCGAGCCTGCGAAACGATGGCGTATCGCCGTTGTGACCCGGCGGACGTCGCAAGCGTCGGACACTGGTGGACGGTTACTAGAGACAACCGCTTCCGGCCTTTGGCACTCTTGTCACATGACGCTTGCTGTCCGGGCGGTCGCCGCCACTGATCAGGGCCTGGTCCGGTCCAACAACGAAGACGCGGTCTTCGTCGGTAATCGCCTCTTCGTGGTCGCGGACGGCATGGGCGGGCTGCCCGCCGGTGAGCTGGCCAGCGACATCCTGGTGCAGGCGCTCGGCGAGCGTCGACGAGATGCCGGACACCGGCGAGCCGCTGCAGGACCTGATCGCGGCGCTGCAGACCGCCAACGAGCGGATCGAGGCGGCGGTCGCCGACGACGACGCCCGCGACGGCATGGGCACCACGGTGACCGCGCTGCTGCTCTCCGGCGACCGGCTGGCCGCCCTGAACGTCGGCGACTCCCGCTGCTACCTGCTCCGCGACGGCGAGTTGACCCAGCTCACCCGGGACGACACGTACGTGCAGGCGCTGGTCGACCAGGGCGTGCTGACCCCGGACGACGCCCGGCGGCACCCGCAGCGGGCGCTGGTCACCCAGGCCGTGCAGGGCGGCCCGTTCCGCCCGGCCGGCCGGATGATCCCGGCCCGGGTCGGCGACCGGTTACCTGCTGTGCAGCGACGGCCTCTCCGACTACGTCGAGGACGCGGTGATCGCCCAGACCCTGCGCGACGAACCCGACCGCAAGACTGCGCGGCCGAGCTGGTCCACCGCACCCTGGAGAACGGCGCCCCCGACAACGTCACCGTGATCGTCGCCGACGTCGTCGAGATCCTGACCCGTCGACTTGCCTTTCTCGCGCACGCGGAGCCGGCGGATCAATACCGCTTCGTCGCCGAAGCGGGTCGAGGGCACACGGTGGGCTGGGTGGACGTGGCTGACGGCGCACGGATGCTCGAGTCGGGCGCAGAGCTGGGTCGGTGCGTGCGGACCGTGGCTGGCGCGTCGCGAGGCTGCGGTGGCGTGCCGGACAGCTGGACTGGCGTGCTCCTGGGTACGACCGCGGAGCGCCACGTCGGCGGTCGTCGGGCGTCGGTGCACCACGCCATGAAGCCGGACCGCGAGGCGCCTGGGGCGAGCAGGCATCTCCCTGCGGCGCAGGGGCATGGCGAGGTCGGTCCGGCATGCCTGGGCGACTCGCGCACCACGGACAGCGTGCCAGGAAGCCAGTTCCTCAGACGGCGTTGTACTCGTCGTCGCCGACGATCAGCACCCGGTGTTGGCGCCGCGCTGCGGAGCAGAGTCGCGAGATCTGGCGCCCGTTTCACCACTCGGTGCCACGCAACGGCGATCGTCGTTAGTCTGCTCGTCGACGAAGAGCGCCGATCTGCCTCGACCTGCTCGGCGGGCGGCTGCGCAGAGCCCAGCCGTATTCGCTGCGCGACCAGCACGCTGGCGGGCGCGCCGGGCTTCGGGCAGAGCACCGCGGCGGACGGCGTCGGTCACCGCTGCTGAGGCTTGCCCGGCGTTGCAAATAGGCCGCGACATCATCGCGGGACACTGATGGCTGAGCTCGACGGTCATACTTTGGCATCCTACTGAGGGCGAGCCGAGGCCCGGGCCCAGCCGGACGTTTTGCCGGCCGCTATCCTCTCCGCCGGTGCTGATGGCGACGGAACGGCTGACCCTGCGGCGCTTCCGGGCGTCGGACGCGGCGCCGCTCGCGGAGTACCGGTCGGATCCGGACGTGGCGCGGTACCAGTCCTGGGACGCGCCGTTCCCGCTGGCGGGCGGAGTCGCGGTGCGCAACTTCGCCGGCGAGTTCACCGGACGAGGCGGGCCGGTTTCAGTACGCGATCGAGCACACCGCGGAACGGGCGCTGATCGGGGACGTCGACGGTGCGGCTGCACGACAACCTGCAGCAGGCCGAGATCGGGTTCACGCTGGCCACGGCGTACCAGAAGAAGGGTTTTGCCGTCCGAGGCGGTGAGCGCGGTCCTGGACCGGCTCTTCCGCCGTGCAGGGGCTGCACAAGGTGACGGGGGAGTGCGACGCCCGGAACGCGGCGTCGGCGGCGCTGATGGAGCGGCTGGGCTTCCAGCGGGAGGGTCTGCTGCGGCAGCAGACCTTCATCAAGGGCGAGTGGACCGACGACCTGCTCTTCGGCCTGCTCGCCCCCGAGTGGCTGGCCCGCGACCCGCTGGGACCTGAGCTGCTGCCGGGCACGGCGAGTCGACTGGAGCATGGCGGTGCCGGGCGCGGGGTTCACGCCCCCGATCGATCAGCCCTCGCTGAGCCAGAGCGCGCCGAGCGGGCGGCACCCGCAGCGCCGCCGAGGCGGCGAAGCCGTGCCACGGCACGTCCTCGGCCTCGACCGCGCCCAGGTTGCCGACGCCGGAGCCGCCGTAGAGCTCGGCGTCGGTGTTGATGACCTCGCGCCAGCGTGCCGGCGCGGGGCAGGCCGATGCGGTAGCCCTCGTGCGGGATGCGCGGCGAAGTTGACCACGCAGACCAGCGGCGTCGCCGTCGGCGCCGAAGCGCAGGAACGAGAACGTGTTGTGCTGCGAGTCCTCGCCGGTGATCCAGCGGAAGCCGTCCGGCGTGGTGTCCTGCGTCCACAGCGCCGGGGTGTCGCCGGTAGACCGCGGTTGAGGTCGCGCGACCAGCCGCTGCACGCCGGCGCGCGCCGGGTCGTCGCAGCAGGCCCCAGTCCAGGCCGCGCTCCTCGCTCCACTCCCGCTCGTCGGCCAGCTCGCAGCCCATGAAGAGCAGCTGCTTGCCGGGGAACGCCCACATGAAGCCGAGCAGCGCGCGGGTGTTGGCCAGCTTCTGCCACAGGTCGCCGGGCATCTTGCCGGCCAGCGAGCCCTTGCCGTGCACGACCTCGTCGTGGCTGATCGGCAGCACGTAGTTCTCGCTCCACGCGTACACCGTGGCGAAGGTCATCTGGTGGTGGTGCCACTGCCGGTGGATCGGCTCCTTGCTCGATGTAGGCGAGGGTGTCGTGCATCCAGCCCATGTTCCACTTGAAGCCGAAGCCCAGGCCGCCGCAGGTGGGTGGGCCGGGTGACGCCCGGCCACGCGGTCGACTCCTCGGCGATCGTCATGACGCCGGGGTGGTGCTTGTAGACGGTCGCGTTCATCTCCTGCAGGAAGCTGATCGCGTCGAGGTTCTCCCGGCCGCCGTACTGGTTCGGGCGTCCACTCGCCGTCCTTGCGGGAGTAGTCCAGGTAGAGCATCGAGGCGACCGCGTCGACCCGCAGGCCGTCGACGTGGAACTCCTCGCACCAGTAGAGCGCGTTGGCGACCAGGAAGTTGCGCACCTCGCGGCGGCCGAAGTCGAAGACGTACGTGCCCCAGTCGGGGTGCTCGCCGCGCCGCGAGTCGCCGTGCTCGTAGAGCGGGGTGCCGTCGAAGCGGGCCAGCGCCCACTCGTCCTTGGGGAAGTGCGCGGGCACCCAGTCGAGGATGCACGCCGATGCCGGCCTGGTGCAGCCGGTCGACCAGGTAGCCGGAACTCGTCCGGGTCGCCGAACCGGGACGTCGGCGCGTAGTAGCCGGTGACCTGGTAGCCCCAGGAGCCGCCGAACGGGTGCTCCATCACCGGCATGAACTCGACGTGGGTGAAGCCCAGTCTCGACGACGTACGTCGGTCAGCTGGTCGGCCAGCTCCACGATAGGACAGCCCGGGCCGCCACGAGCCGAGGTGCACCTCGTAGACGCTCATCGGCTCCTGGTGCGGCGGCGCTGCCGGCCCGCTCGGCGCAGCCAGTCGCGCGTCGCTGCCACTCGTACGTCGGACTCGTAGACCACCGACGCGGTGGCCGGCGGCACCTCGGTGTGCTGGGCCAGCGGGTCGGCCTTCTCGCGCCACACGCCGTCCCGGCCGAGGATCCGGAACTTGTACCGCTGCCCGGCCGTGCGCGCCGGGCACGTAGCAGCTCCCAGACGCCGCTGCTGCCCAGCGAGCGCATCGGCCAGCCGTCGTGCGGGCCCCAGCCGGTGAAGTCGCCGACCACCCGCACGCCGCGGGCGTTCGGGCGCCCACACCGCGAACGCCACGCCGCTCGCCGCGCGGCCTGCGCGCCGAGCACCGTCCACAGCCGCTCGTGCCGGCCCTCGCCGATCAGGTGCAGGTCGAGCTCGCCGAGGGTCGGCAGGTGCCGGTACGGGTCGTCGCGCGACCATGCCGTCGACGTCGAGCCGGTAGTCGAGCACGGTGCCGGGCACGCTCGGCCTCGAAGATGCCGTCGTCGTGCACCCGCGTCATCGGGTGCCGCTCGCCGTCGACGACGACGGCGACCGTCGTCGGCGCCCCGGCGCAGCGTCCGGATGACCGTGTCGCCCGCCGTGCCGGGTGGGCGCCGAGGACGGCGTGCGGGTCGTGGGTGTCGCCGGCGATCACGCTGTTCATGGCGCGCTGCGTCGGCGGCGAGCCGCGAGGTGGTGTGCCCGATCATCGGCATCCTCCGGGGTTCAGCCGACGAGCCGGGCGATCGACCGCAGCGGGATCCGCAGCCAGTCCGGGCCGGTGCCGGGCCTCGTACGCGGCCTCGTAGACCGCCTTGTCCAGCTCGTACGCCGCCAGCAGCGCGCCGCTGCTCGCGCGGGTCGATGCCGGCCGCGTGCGGCGTACCCGTCGCAGAACGCGGCCCGGTTGCGGTCGACCCACTCCCGGGCCCGGGCGGCCAGGTGCTCGTCGTCGTCCTGGTCCGACCAGCAGCTGGTAGGCCGCGTACTCGTAGGAGCGCAGCATGCCGGCGACGTCGCGCAGCGGCGAGTCGGGCCGCCGGCGCTCGTCCAGCGGCTGGCCCGGCTCGCCCTCGAAGTCGATCAGCAGCCAGGCCTCCGGGGTGCGCAGCACCTGGCCGAGGTGCAGGTCGCCGTGCACCCGCTGGACGGTCACCTGCTCGCCGGCCGAGCTTGCGGAACCGCTCGCTCGATGCGCCGGCACGTACTGCGCCAGCTCGGGCACCGCGTCGGCGGCCGCGGCGCAGCCGGGCCAGCATCGCGTCGACCGGGAACGGCGCCGTGGCCGGTGCCCAGCTCCTCGGCGAGGGTCTGGTGCACCGACGGCGACCGCCTCGCCGAGCCGGTACGACTCGCCGGCGAAGTCGCCGCCGACCTCGTCGGCGCGCAGCTCGCGCGTCGGCGAACAGGTCGCGGGCGCTGGCGGTGGCCATCGCCCAGCCCTCGGCGGAGTTCGCCGCGTACGCGGTGACCATGCCCAGCGGGCACGGCTCGCCGTCGCTCGGTGCGTCTCGAACGACGCCGAGCAGCCGGGCCACGTGCGGGTTGCCGGCCCGGCCGAGCACCCGGTTGAGCTCGAGGTCCGGGTTGATGCCCGGCGGTCGACCCGGCGGAAGACCTTGAGGATCGCCGCCCTGCTCGAAGATCACGCTGGTGTTGCTCTGCTCGGCGTCGAAGACCCGGGCCGGCGCGTCGAGCGGCAGCGTCGGCGCCGGGCTCCGGCACGAAGCGCAGCGTCGCCGACGGTCGCGCCGGCGGTCGATCAGCGCGAGCAGGTGCTGGGCGGCGTCCGCGTCGTAGAGCGCGTCGTAGCCGGTGCGGTCGCCGTCGGTGCCGATCGTGGCCACCGCGCTGTACTCGGCGATCGGCGCGTGAGTCCCAGGCCGACGAGCACCTGGTAGCGCTCGGAGCCGCCGTCGGTGTAGGCGACGTCGAGCAGCACCATGGTCGAGGTCGTCGCGCAGCGGCGTGACCGACGGCCGGCTTGACCGACGGCGAGGGTGCGGTGCGGCCCGCGTACCAGCGTTGCTGCGGCAGCCAGTCGGCGAACGGCAGCGTCATCATGCTTCTCCTCCGGACCCGCACAGCTGGAACCAGTAGAAGCCGTGCCCGGGCAGGGTCAGCAGGTACGGCAGCTGGCCGATGCGCGGGAAGTTGCACGTGCCCGGTCAGCTCGACCGGGGTGTACCCGGTCCAGTGCTGCAGGTTCAGCTCGATCGGCTGCGGGAAGCGCGACAGGTTGTTGACGCACAGCACCACGTCGTCGCCGTGCTCGCGCAGGAACGCCAGCACCGACGGGTTGGAGCCGCCCAGCTCGCGGAACGTGCCGACGGCGAACGCCTCGTGCCGGCGGCGCACCGCCAGCATCGTGCCGGGTCCAGTTGCAGCAGCGAGGTCGAGCTGTCGCTGCTGGCGCCTCGACGTTGACCGCCTGGTACCCGTACACCGAGTCCTGGTTGACCGGCAGGTAGAGCCGGCCCGGGTTGGCCGTGGAGAAGCCGGCGTTGCGGTCGGGCGTCCACTGCATCGGGGTGCGCACGCCGTCGCGGTCGCCGAGCCAGATGTTGTCGCCCATGCCGATCTCGTCGCCGTAGTACAGCACCGGCGAGCCGGGCAGCGACAGCAGCAGCGCGGTGAACAGCTCGATCTGGTTGCGGTCGTTCTCCAGCAGCGGGGCCAGCCGGCGGCGGATGCCGACGTTGGCCCGCATCCGCGGGTCCTTGGCGTACTCGGCGTACATGTAGTCGCGCTCCTCGTCGGTGACCATCTCCAGGGTCAGCTCGTCGTGGTTGCGCAGGAAGATGCCCCACTGGCAGTTGTCCGGGATCGCCGGCGTCTGCGCCAGGATCTCCGAGATCGGGAAGCGCGACTCGCGCCGTACCGCCATGAAGATGCGCGGCATCAGCGGGAAGTGGAACGCCATGTGGCACTCGTCGCCGCCGGCTGTCGGCGTCGCCGAAGTACTCGACCACGTCGGCCGGCCACTGGTTCGCCTCGGCCAGCAGCACCCGGCCCGGGAACTCGTCGTCGATCACCTTGCGGCAGCTGCTTGAGGAACGCGTGCGTCTCCGGCAGGTTCTCGCAGTTGGTGCCCTCGCGCTCGAACAGGTACGGCACCGCGTCCAGCCGGAACCCGTCGATGCCCAGGTCCAGCCAGAACCGCAGGACGTCGAGCATCGCCTCCTGCACGGCCGGGTTGTCGTAGTTGAGGTCCGGCTGGTGGGAGAAGAACCGGTGCCAGTAGAACTGCCGGCGCACCGGGTCGAACGTCCAGTTCGACTCCTCGGTGTCGACGAAGATGACCCGCGCGTCGGCGTACTCGGTCGTCGGTGTCGCTCCACACGTAGTAGTCGCCGTACGGGCCCGTCGGGGTCGTGCCGCGACTCCTGGAACCACGGGTGCGAGTCGGAGGTGTGGTTCATCACCAGGTCGGTGATGACCCGGATGCCGCGCTTGTGCGCCGCGTCGAGCAGCGCCACGAAGTCGTCGACCGTGCCGAACTCGGGCAGCACCTGGTAGTAGTCGCGGATGTCGTAGCCGCCGTCGCGCAGCGGCGAGTCGTAGAACGGCGGCAGCCAGAGGCAGTCGACGCCGAGCCACTGCAGATAGTCCAGCTGCTCGATCAGGCCGCGCAGGTCGCCGGAGCCGTCGGCGTTGGAGTCGTAGAACGCCCGGACCAGCACCTCGTAGAAGACGGCGCGCTGGAACCAGGTGCGGTCGGCGGGCAGCGCCCGGGCATGGCCGAAGTCGTCGGCGGTGGGGTGCTCGACCACGCCGTCCTCGACGTGGCTGCCCTCCGCGGGATCGTGCTCGACCGCTCGAGTCGCTCGTCAGGTCCATCAGACTCCACCTACCCCACCCGCAGGTACTGTCACTCGGTCACGCGCGGTGCACCATGAACACGTGCGCCGGCTCGACGTAGGGGTCGATCCGGACCGCGTTGTGCTGACCCCACTCGTACGTCGCACCGGTGATCTGGTCGCGTCACCGTGAACCGCTCGTGCCAGTCCATGCCCAGCGCGGGCATGTCCAGCGTGGTGTTGCCCCACTGCACGTTGCCGAGTCGAACGAGCAGATCACCAGAACGGTGGCTGCGCGGACGGATCTTCATCAGAGTGGGTTGAGTAGTCACCCCTTGGATCAGGGGATTGTTCGCCATTTCGACCATGGTCGCTTTGTCCGCGCCGTCAGAATAAATCTTAACTTTGCCGGTGTACGGGGATTTTTCCGCCATGGTCAGGCTCCTTCGCTTTGGACGAGATATTGAACGAACTGTGAGAGGTCCTTACCCCAAAACTTCGCGGTTACGCTAGGGGCTTCGGTTCCAATGAAAGCGACCGCGACGCCCGCCGCGATCCCCGCCTGGAGGTCCACTACCCGATCCCCCACCATCCAGGAACGGCCTCGGTCGTAGGCCGGATGAGCCTTGAGCGCCTCAAGCAGGAGGCCCGGCTTGGGTTTTCGGCATTCGCAGCCGTCCTCCGAGCGATGAAAGCAGATATGGGAGCTTAAAATCACGCCCCCCTTGGCCTGAACAAGCGTCAGGACCTTCTTATGGGCGATTTGGAGTAGCTCAATCGTCGTTTTGCCTTTGGCCGCCGCGGGTTGGTTGGTCGCGATCGCGGACCGGTCGCCCCGTTTTGTAGCTCGAAAACGGCTTCCGGAACGCCCGGCAAGATCTCGACTTCTCCCTCATGCATCGGACTGTCGCTTGTGCCGTCCGGACGAAGAATCGTCCGATTCAGCACACCGTCCCGGTCCCAGGATGATCAAACCCGTTTTTGCCATTAGAGAAATACTTGATAGCCGACGTTTAAAACTTTGGCGAGCCGCTTCGCCATGGCCTTTCCGATTGGCCGCTTGCCGTGCTCCATCTTCGAAAGGTCGCCTTGAGTGATGCCGAGCTTCTTGGCGAGCTCGGCCTGGGTCATATCTTCTTTTAGGCGTGCGCCCTGAAGAACGGCGCCTGGACGAGTATACTTTTCATCGAGATCCTTGAATAGCTCATCGGCATCGACCCACTCGTCACCTTTTTTGATTCCGACCCGATAGTCATGAAGCAAAACGACCAAGCCCTGAGCTTGGTATCTCGGGACAATGAACTTCTCGTCTTTTCCGCCATCTCTGATGACGATTTCCGTACCCCTAATACGGGGCGTTTTCATGGGTGCCGACATAAAAAACCTCCACAAGTTTGACGACGTTATTTTGCACTTCCCAGCACGCCACATAGGTAGGGCGCCCGCTCTTCAAATGGCAGTGATGACGATTCGGACCCAGCTTCGAATAGTTTTTCCAATTTCCTCGAACTGGACCGAGCGTCTTGATCTCCTGCATTAGAATTCTGAAACGCAGTCGTACAATTTCAGGCAAATCCGCTAATTTTTTTTCCACATTCCTATGAACAACGACAGACCACGCCAAGAACTCACCCCCAAGTATATAGCAATTACTGCCATATGGCAAATACGCGAAATGACACGAGGGATAAGCAAAAAGACCGCCGTTTGCTCGGCGCTATAGGAGAGATCGATGTCGTAAATCCGGACTTCAGTCCCGAAAGCGGACTACCCGACCTCGACCATGGCAGCGATCTGCGCCCAATCGCCAACGAAGCCGTCGCCCCGGCGAAGGCGCATTTAAAACGTGTACCGCCCGAGGCGAACGCTCGATGACAAAGTCGTCCACGAGGGTCCGTCCGCCCGAACGGCCTGCGCGCGAACGCCCGCGCCCGCCCGCACGATCTACTCCGACCGAGATCCGGCATCAGCCTCCGAAGCGCGCGGACGAAAGCGGCTTTGGACCAGGAACGATGAAGTCTCGCCCATCCCCATCCGCCAGTGCCGGCCCATCACCCGCCGCAGGCCCGGGAATGCGAGCCTCTCGGACAGTATCGCCGGCGCTAATGGCCGTTCGGCCATAGCCTTCGCGCTTTAAGCCAAGACGGCGTTCGGGCCGCACTCGATTCCCCGCCGATCATGCGAGTAAAGTGGACGCCGAGAAACGGGAACGCCGGAACGGGCACCAGGGATAGACGAGGTGCCGGAGCGCTAAGCAAAGCGGGCGCGAAATCATAGTACTCGCCGCGAAACGGAACGATCCGGGCGGCAGGCGACGCCGAATAGGCGCGCGACGCGATCCGAATGCAGGCCCGGCGCAGTTCACCGACGAAATCCGCGTCGATTTCACCGGCCTGAGGTCTCTAATCGCTGAGCCGGCTCGTGTCCTACGCGCACGCCGAGTCAGCGCGCAGCGAGTCCGCACCTCGCCGCCTCGCGACCGGAAATCTCGGCATATTTTCGCGTCACCGCTCTGTAATTGACGATCCCGGTCTCGGGAACGCGCAGCCCGCGCACGCCGCGGATGGAACGTTTTCGACCGCACGGATCCTTCGGGCGTGAGCCACTCCAGCCCCTGAAGTCCGTTCGCGACGCCTCGCTCGTAGAGCGTCTGTAGCCGAGGCATTTCCGCACTCTTCGAGCCGCGACGACGATTTTCCGCAGATTTCGTACTTCAGCCCATGGTCGTCGCAAAATTCAGGAGCGCCCGCCGGCCTTCGACGCAGTTTTGAGCCTTGAGTTTCCGGCTTGTAGTAGAGCCCGCGATGAATGTCGCCGGAATTATTTCCCGTCTGGTGACGGCCGACCTCGGATTCTTTTTGAGTTCGACAACTCGCCTGCCGGGAAAACGCTCGGTCAGCCTGAAGCGCCGTCGCGAGTCCTACGATCCCGCCGCCGATTACGGCGACGTCCAGCGCGTTCCACTCTCGAGCTGTCTCGAGCATGTAGCTGATCCGCGCGTCATCGAGCGCCGGATGCACGCCGATCCAGAACGTGCGGTTCATGATCTGATCGGTCGCCGTTGAGCTCGCCGTGCACGCGGAACTCGACGTCCTTGTAGGCGGGCTGGCGCGTGAGATTGCCGGCGAAGAGCAGGCGGGTGCCGACCTTGTGTTCCTCGAGGATACGCGACGAGCTTCTCGCGGTCGATGCCCGGCGCGCAGTGCATCGGGAAGCCGAACCAGCTCGGGTCGGTGCCTCGGCGTCGGCTCGACGGGATCGAGGCGCTCGCGCAGCACCGGCGAGCGCTGCGACGCCGTCGTAGAGCTTCTTCCAGTTCGCGCGGCGCGCGGCGACGAAGCGCTCGAGCTTCTTGAGCTGCGAGAGGCCGACCGCGGCCTGCATGTCGGTGGCCTTCAGGTTATAGCCGATGTTCGAGTACGTGTACTTGTGGTCGTAGCCGCAAGGCAGCTCGCCCAGCTGGTCCAGCCGAAGCGCTTGCCGCAGGTGTTGTCCTTGCCCGGCTCGCACCAGCAGTCGCGGCCCCAGTCGCGCATGCTCTCGGCCACGCGCTTCCAGCGGCCGTTCGCGGGCATCGACGGCGCCGCCCTCGCCCATCGTGATGTGGTGGGCGGGATAAAAGCTCACAGTCGCGAAATCGCCGAACGAGCCGACGGGCGCGCCGTCCGATCTGTGCGCGCCCAAGGCGTCGCAGCAGTCTTCGACGAGGTAGAGGCCTTCCTTCTTGCACCACTCGGCGAGCGATGTCGGAGCGGTAGGGATTGCCCAGCGTGTGCGCGAGCACGACGGCGCGGGTCTTCGGCGTGCGCGCGGCCATGATCGGCTTCGGGAGTCGCGTTCAGACGTCTGTGAGATCCACGTCGACGAAAACCGGCACCCAGCCGTTCTGGACGATCGGGTTGACGGTCGTCGGAAAGCCCGCGGCGACGGTGATGACCTCGTCGCCCTTTTCGAGCGGCTTCAGCTTCAGATCCTTCAGCATCGGCGCGCCGAGCGCGCTGACGGCGACGAGGTTGGCGCTCGAGCCGCTGTTGACCAGCAGCGCGGACGCGTCTTGCGGCCGAAGTACTTCGGGAGCTTCGCCTCGAACTCGCGCGAGAATCGGCCGGCGGTCAGCCACATGTCGAGCGACGCATCGATCAGCATGCGCCATGATCGTCGGCGTCCATGACCTTGGTCGTGACCGGAATATAGGTCTGGCCCGGCACGAACGGCTTGGGCCGGTTCGACTGCTCGAAGAATTCGCGACTTTTGGCGAGGATTTCGGCCCGAAGTTCCATAGAAGGGGACAATGGACCATAGCCCTATGACGCTGAGCAAGAGGAAATTCACCTTCAGATGCGCCGCCCTCCGGTCCTGGCGCAATCGCCGCAGCGTGCTATCCTAAACCGAATGGAAAAAGTCCCTTTCGTCGATCTGAAAGCCCAATTTCGCAGTCTCCGTGACGGGATCATGCCGGGACTGGAGGAAATCTGCGGGCAGTCGAGCTTCATCCTCGGCCCCGCGGTCGAAACCTTTGAGAAAAACTTCGCCGCGTTCTGCGAAGTCCCTCACGCGGTCGGGGTCGCCAACGGAACCGATGCGCTCGAACTCGCCGTCCGGGCGCTCGATATCGGCCCAGGCGACGAAGTAATCGTTCCAGCCCTCACCTTCTATGCAACGGGCGCGGCGGTCGCGCTCGCCGGCGCGAAGCCCGTATTTGTCGACGTGGGCCCCGACTCGCTGATCGACCCGTCCAAGATCGAAGCCGCAATTACCTCTCGGACTCGCGCCTTGATGCCGGTGCACCTCTATGGCCAGCCGGCCGACATGAAAGCAATCACCGCAATCGCGGCAAAGCGTCAACTCGCCATTATCGAAGACTGCGCCCAGTCCCACGGCGCGCGCGTGCAGAGCCGCATGAGCGGAAGCTACGGCCAGATCGCCTGCTATAGCTTTTATCCCGGTAAAAACCTGGGCGCCTACGGCGACGGCGGCGCGGTGACGACGGCGGATCCAGGCCTGGCCGAAAAGCTGCGAATGCTGCGCAATCTCGGCGCACCCGCAAACGATCGCTATAACCACAAGCTCGTCGGACGAAACAGCCGGCTGGATTCACTCCAGGCGCATGTGCTGAACGTGAAACTCCCGCACCTTCGAGACTGGAACGCCGCTCGGCGCCGGAATGGCGAAAAGTACAACTCGCTCCTTAAAAACGTCGCCGGAATCAGCACTCCGAAAATCCACGCCGATCGCGACCACGTTTTTCACCTCTACACGATCCAGGCGCCCAACCGCGAAGGGCTCCGCAACCAGCTCAAGACGAGAGGCGTCGAATCCGGCGTCCACTACCCGACGCCGATGCATCTCCATGGCGCGTTTGCGAATCTGGGCGGAAACGCGGCCAGTTCCCGGTCGCCGAAAAGATCTGCGCGGAAACCCTTTCATTGCCCATGTTCGCCGAGCTGACCGAAGGTCAGATCGAATACGCCTCCGAACAGCTCAAAGCGGCGCTCATCGGGGCATAAACCCCTTGCCTGCCCTCCTGGGGTCAGATACCCCAAGGGGATGTCAAAACTTTCACTCGTCATCCCCGTTTTCAACGAGGAAAGACACCTCCGAAAGGTCGTGCATTATTTGATGACGGCTTCGTGCCCAATCGAGCGGGAATGGATTTTTGTCGACGACTCTTCGAGTGACGGTAGCCTCGAAATTCTTCGGGAACTCGCTCTGCAATATCCAGAGATGCGGATCTTCGAACAAAAGCCGAATCAGGGCAAAGGTGCTGCCGTTATCCGCGGATTCAAAGAGATGT
>CAWBYT010000004.1:0-16603 GCA_963793175.1 uncultured Actinomycetes bacterium | reverse complement strand
CTGTATCGCCGATTGACTGCCGCGACCTGCTGCCGCTCGGCGATGATGAGGTCCCGCACCGCCTGCTCACCGCCGAGGGCGTGAGCACCGTCTCGGCTGCGGGTCGCACGCTTCCTGCAGGTCGCCCCCGAGGCGCTGCGCCTGCTGGCCTACGAGGCGATCCACGACATCTCGCACCTGCTGCGCCCGGCCCACCTTGCCCAGCTGCGCGGCATCCTCGACGACCCCGAGGCCAGCCCGAACGACCGTTTCGTCGCCCTGGATCTGCTGAAGAACGCCAACATCTCCGCCGGCGGCGTCCTGCCGATGTGCCAGGACACCGGGACGGCGATCGTCATGGGCAAGCGCGGCCAGCAGGTGCTCACCGACGGTCCGCGACGAGGCGGCGCTGTCCCGCGGGATCTTCGACGCCTATCCAGAACTGAACCTGCGCTACTCGCAGCTCGCCCCGCTGACGATGTGGGAGGAGCGCAACACCGGCACGAACCTGCCCGCCCAGATCGAGATCTACGCCGACACCGAGCCGGGTCACGAGCCGCCGTACAAGTTCCTGTTCATGGCCAAGGGCGGCGGCAGCGCCAACAAGTCGTTCCTGTTCCAGGAGACCAAGGCGCTGCTCAACCCCGCCTCGATGACCAGGTTCCTCGACGAGAAGCTGCGCGGCCTCGGGACCGCCGCCTGCCCCCCGTACCACCTGGCCATCGTGGTCGGCGGCACCAGCGCCGAGTACGCGCTGAAGACCGCCAAGTACGCCTCCGCCAAGTACCTCGACAGCCTGCCCACGGTGGGCAGCGAGGGCGGCACGCGTTCCGCGACCTCGAGCTGGAGGCCGAGGTGCTGACGCTGACGCAGCAGTTCGGCATCGGCGCGCAGTTCGGCGGCAAGTACTTCTGCCACGACGTGCGGGTGATCCGCCTGCCCCGGCACGGCGCGAGCTGCCCGGTCGCCATCGCCGTCTCCTGCTCGGCCGACCGTCAGGCCCTGGCCAAGATCACCGCCGAGGGCGTCTTCCTGGAGCAGCTGGAGCGCGACCCCGCGCACTACCTGCCCGAGGTCACCGACGACCACCTCGACGGCGACGCGGTCCGGATCGACCTGTCCCAGCCGATGGACGAGGTCCGCGCGCAGCTGTCGAAGCTGCCCGTGAAGACCCGGGTCTCGCTGACCGGCCCGCTGGTCGTCGCCCGAGACATCGCGCACGCGCGGATCAAGGAGATGCTCGACCGCGGCGAGCCGATGCCGGCCTACCTGCGCGACCACGCCGTCTACTACGCCGGGCCCGCCAAGACCCCGGCGGGATACGCCTCGGGGTCGTTCGGTCCGACCACGGCCGGCCGGATGGACGCCTACGTCGACCAGTTCCAGAGGGCCGGCGGCTCGATGGTGATGCTCGCCAAGGGGAACCGTCGGCGGCCGTGACCGAAGGCATGCCGCGAGCACGGCGGCTTCTACCTGGGCTCGATCGGCGGACCGGCCGCCCGGCTGGCCAAGGACAACATCCGCGCGGTGGAGGTCCTGGACTTCCCCGAGCTCGGGATGGAGGCCGTCTGGCGGATCGAGGTCGAGGACTTCCCGGCCTTCGTCGTGGTCGACGACAAGGGCAACGACTTCTTCGCCGAGACGGCCAGGCCGACGATCACGCACGTGCCCGTGGGCCCGCCGCCGGCCTGAGACTCGTCAGTACCAGTGGTGTGAGCGCCAGAACGCCCAGGCGTCGCACGGAGTGCCGTACCGGGCCTTGATGTAGCGGGCGCCCACCCTGATCTGGACGTCGGCGTTCTTCATGTACTCGGCCGTCGAGAAGCCGTCCTTGGACCATTCGCGACTGAGACGTCTGCGGGATCCCGTGGTAGATGCCGTTCGGGTTGCTGACCCAGTGCCGCCAGTTGCTCTCCCGCTCCCACATCACCGAGAGGCACCCCATCTGCGTCGCGCCCCAGCCGTACTTGCGTTCGATGTAGGCCGCCGCGTAGCGCTTGCTGGCCGCCGGCGCGCCCGCCTTGGGCAGGGCCCCGCGGGACGACCTGCCGGCGCGCGCCGACCTGGACGGGTCCGCGATCTCCTGCTGGATCCGCTTGAGCGCCCTGGCCGTCACGACCCCGTTTGCCTTGATCCCGGCCGCTCGCTGGAGCTTCCGGACCGCCTTGCGCGTGGCTGCGTCGAACGTCGAGGTCTGCTCCACGGAGACAAGCGCCTGGAGGGCGGCAACGTCGGGACCGCTATCGCCCAGCCGAAGTGTGCGCGACCCGAGCTCGACCGCGGCCACGGGAGGGACCGCCGCCTCGGCAGGCGCGGGCACCACGGGCTCGGGCGCGGGACCACGGGTACCGGCGCGGGCACAGCAGCCGCCGGCGCCGGGGGACGACCGCCGCAGGCGCAGCGACCTGGCCAGGAGCCGCAGCCTCGTCCGCGCGCGCTGGGGAAGCCGCGCCCGTCGCTTCCAACCCGAGGATCAGCAGGAGCCCGATGAGCGCAGGCGTGAAGCGCCGCGCGAGCGGAGTCGAACCGGCTCTGAGCGCCGCTGGGGCCGGCGGGGAAGGGCTCATGAGCACTGCAGCGTGCCAGCCGGACGCCGGGGGACACCAGCCGGGTTTGTCGACGTTTCAGTCGGGACATATGATCTTCGCCACACAAGCGCCGGACCAATCGGTCATTGCCGGACTTACACCCCAGGGATGACGCGGTTGAATGTGATGCATGTCACATCTCCATCCCTGGGCGCCGAACCGGGCACCGTGGGATCAATCGCCCGGCCCGCGTCAGGGGGCACGGGTCGGTCAGACCGGCAGGTCCTCGAGCATCTCGGTCACCAGGGCGGCGATCGGCGAGCGCTCGCTGCGGGTCAGGGTGACGTGGGCGAACAGCGGGTGTCCCTTGAGCTTCTCGACCACGGCGACCACCCCGTCGTAACGGCCGACCCGGAGGTTGTCGCGCTGGGCCACGTCATGGGTCAGCACGACCCGGGAGTCCTTGCCGATCCGCGAGAGGACGGTCAGCAGCACGTTGCGCTCCAGCGACTGCGCCTCGTCGACGATGACGAAGGCGTCGTGCAGCGAACGGCCGCGGATGTGCGTGAGGGGCAGGACCTCGAGCATCCCGCGATCGAGGACCTCGTCGACCACCTCGGACGTGGTGATCGCCCCGAGGGTGTCGAACACGGCCTGCCCCCAGGGCGACATCTTCTCGTTCTCGCTGCCCGGCAGGTAGCCGAGATCCTGCCCACCGACGGCGAACAGCGGCCTGAACACGATGACCTTGCGGTGCTGCCGGCGCTCGAGCACGGCCTCCAGCCCGGCGCACAGGGCCAGCGCGCTCTTGCCGGTGCCGGCGCGGCCACCCAGGCTCACGATCCCGATCTCGGGGTCCAGCAGGAGGTCCAGGGCGATCCGCTGCTCCGCGGACCGGCCGTGCAGCCCGAACGCCTCCCGGTCGCCGCGCACCAGCCGCAGCCGCTTGTCCGCGGTGACCCGGGCGAGCGCCGAGCCCCGCTCCGAGACCAGCACGACCCCGGTGTTGCACGGCAGGTCCCGGGCCGCGTCGCAGTCGACCCGCTCGCTCTCGTAGAGCTCGTTGACCAGCGCGGAGCCCACCTCGATCTCCTCGATGCCGGTCCACCCGGTCGTCACGACCAGCTCGGCGCGGTACTCCTCGGCCTGCAGCCCGAGGGTCGAGGCCTTGACGCGCAGCGGCAGGTCCTTGCTGACCACCACGACGTCGCGGCCCTCGGCGGCGAGGTTGCGGGCCACCGCCAGGATCCGGCGTGTCGTTGTCCCCGAGCTGCATGCCGGTGGGCAGCCGGGACAGGTCCGAGTGGTTGAGCTCGACCCGCAGCGTGCCACCCTCGTCGTTGAGCGGGATGCGCTCGTCGAGGCGGCCGAAGTCGACGCGGAAGTCGTCGAGCATCCGCAGGGCGGCGCGCGCGAAGTAGCCGAGCTCGGGATGCGTGCGCTTGGCCTCCAGCTCGATGATCACGACGAGCGGCAGGACCACCTCGTGCTCGTCGAAGCGGAAGACCGCCCGCGGGTCGGACAGCAGGACCGAGGTGTCGAGCACGTAGCAGCGACGTGCTCGCGCCTGCGTTCGAGATCGGCTGGACCGGGGCTCCGTCGCGTTCGGCACGCGCGCCTCCACTGCCTCGGGTCGGGCGCTCGGGGTGCGCCCGACGCTCCGAATCTAGGCCCGCCCCGAACCACGCGCGACCCCGACACGCCGCCGGCGGGGTGCGGGGCGCGCTCAGGACCCGTAGCGACGCTCGCGCGCCGCGTAGTCCCGCAGGGCGCGCAGGAAGTCGACCCGGCGGAAGTCGGGCCAGTAGGCCTCGCAGAACCAGAACTCGGAGTGGGCGCTCTGCCAGAGCAGGAAGCCCGAGAGCCGCTGCTCGCCGGAGGTGCGGATGACCAGGTCGGGGTCGGGCTGGCCCTTGGTGTAGAGATGCGCGGCGATGTGCTCGACGTCGAGCACCGCCGCGAGGTCCGCCAGCGACTTGCCCGCCGCCGACTCCTCCTGGAGCAGGGCCCGCACGGCGTCGACGAGCTCCTGGCGTCCGCCGTACCCGACGGCCACGTTGACGGTCATCCCGTCGGCCCCGGACGTGGTGAGCTCGGCGTTGGCCAGCACCTGCTGGGTGCGCGCCGGCAGCGGCTCCTTGGCGCCCACGTGCCGGATCACCCACTTGCCCGAGCTGGCCAGCTGCTCGACCGACCCCTCGATGATCCGCAGCAGCGGGTCGAGCTCGGCGCTCGGGCGGCTGAGGTTGTCGGTGCGACAGCAGCCAGAGCGTGACGATCTCCACGCCGACCTCGTCGCACCAGTCCAGGAACTCCGCGATCCGGGCCGCGCCCGCACGGTGCCCGGCGGCGCTGCTGGACCCCTGCTCGGTGGCCCACCGGCGGTTCCCGTCGAGGATCACGCCGACGTGCCGGGGGATGTCCTGCTGGCCGAGGTCGTGGGCCAGGCGACGCTCGTAGAGCCCGTAGACGAGGTCGTCCAGACCCATCCGTGCCTCCCGAGCCGACGACTTCTCGATCTGGTCGAGGGCACCGACGTGACGTGCTCACCCGGTGCGGCCGCGACGCAGCCAACCGCTGGAGGCTATCGCACCGCGGTGACGACCAGGGTGGCGGCGACGAAGTGGGTGGTCCAGCCCCCGAGGGTGAAGGAGTGGAACACCTCGTGGAATCCGAACCACTTCGGCGACGGGTTCGGCCAGCTCGGTCGCGAACACCCCGGCGCCCAGCGTGTAGAGGACCCCCCCGAGGGCGACCAGGCCCAGGACCCAGGCGTGCCGGGCATCGGTCAGAGCGTCTCGGAGCGCAGGAACGCCGGCAGGAACATCACCGAGGCCCAGCCCAGCGCCAGGTACATGGGCACGAACAGCCATCGCGGCGCCCGGACCCAGGCCATCCGGATCACCGCGCCGCCGACCGCGCCGAGCCAGAGGACCGCCAGCAGCGAGCGCGCCGGGCCGGGGCCGAGCAGGGCGACGGCGAACGGCGTGGCGCTGCCGGCGATGACCAGGAAGATGTTGGCGTGGTCCCACCGCTGGAGCAGCCCGGTGATCCGGGGAGAGAACCGGCCACGGTGGTATACGGCCGACACCGAGAACAGCAGGATGGTCGTGAGGGCGAACACCAGCACGGACAGGCGCAGGTGAGCCGGGGCGACGACGGCCAGCAGGACGGCCGCCACCCCGGCGATGGGCGCGGCGACCAGGTGCAGCCACCCGCGCAGCACCGGCTTGGCGGCCAGGTAGCTGCCCCGCAGGGACTCAGCGGGAGTCATGTGCGAAGTAGAGCAGCCTGCGGGCCGGCAGGCAAGGCGCGCGGACCAGCCGCCGGTCGGCGGCGGTGCATCAGAGCAGGTCCACGATGACCGGGGCGTGGTCGCTGGGCGCCGGGGTTCCCTTCACCCCGGGCTTGCGGGCGTCCCGGTCGACGACGGCGCCGCGTCACCCGATCGGCGAACGCCGCATTCGCCAGGACGAGGTCGATGCGCATCCCCATGGCCTTGTGGAACGATCCCGGCCCGGTAGTCCCAGTAGGTGTAGGGATGCGGCCCCTTGCTGATGGTGGGCATCACGTCGACCAGGCCCAGCGCCCGCAGCTCGGCGAGCGCGGCACGCTCGGCGGGCGTCACGTGCGTGCTCCCGGCGAACGCCGCGATGTCCCAGACGTCGTCGTCGGCGGGGGCGACGTTGAAGTCGCCGAGGACCGCGAACGGCGTCGCGGCGCCGGCGGCCGGCGCCAGATGGCCGGCCAGCGCGTGCGAGCCAGGCGAGCTTGTACGCGTAGTGCGGGTCCAGCGGGGTCCGGCCGTTGGGCACGTAGACCCCGGCCACCCGCACCCCGCCGCACGTCGCCGCGATGTAGCGGGCCTCCGGCGGGTCCGTGCGCCTCGGGGAAGCCCGGCGCGCCCGGCAGGTCGGTCTCCACGTCGTCGATGCCCACCCGCGAGAGCACGGCCACCCCGTTCCACCTGCCCTGGCCGCGGTGCACCGACTCGTAGCCGGCGGCTGCCAGCTCGGCGCTCGGGAAGGCCTCCTGGGCGATCTTCGTCTCCTGCAGCACGACGACGTCCGGCTCGACGCTGGCCAGCCAGCCCAGGAGCCTGGGGAGCCGGGCGGGCAGGGAGTTGACGTTCCAGGTGGCGATCCGCACAGGGCGGATTCGTCGGCACCCCGGCCCGATCAGGCCTCGGGGAGGCGGGGCCGCTCCTTGCCGCCGATGGCCTTCCGGCGTGGCTTGCGCTTCACCTCCACGCCGCCGAAGACCGCGGCGCCCTTGACCCGCAGGAGCGGAGCCCCCGGGAGGCCGGGACCCTCCGCCCGCTGGTCGAACCCACCGAAGATGCCCATCCCGTCGACCTGCACCGTCAAGCCGTCGGGGACGGTGATCTCCACGCCACCCATCACGGCGATGGCGAGGAGCTCGACCTCGTCCTGGGCGAAGGTGGCGCGGGTCAGGTCCAGCTCCACCCCGCCGAACAGCGCGAAGGCCGTGAGCTGCGCGGGCACGACCCACTCGCCCTTGCGGGTGGCTCCCCCGAAGATCGCGACGACCGTGCTGGACGAAGGATTCGACTCCCGGCGGGCGGATGCCAGCCACCGGGCCTGTCCGGGGAGGTCGACGCGGCCCGGCAGCGGCCAGCGCCATCCCCGTCAGCGGAGCCAGGGCGGCGGCGACCGTCGCCGGAGGAAGTCCGTCGAGGACCGGCACGAGGTCGGCGGCCGTACGCGCCGCCATCGTCGAGGACAGCCGATCCTCGTACTCCTCGTGCGTCAGGCGGCCCTCGGCGAAGGCGTCACCGATCACGTCGGCCATCCGCGCGCGGTCCGCGTCGGAGATGAGCGACCTTCCCGGCGGCCCCCAGCGGGGCGACGCCGTCGTCGGGCGGGATCTCGGACAGCGTCACGGCGCCACCTCGGCCCGCAGCTGGTGGGTGATCCGGCGCTCGAGCACGAAGGACAGGAACGGGATCGTGCCGGCCAGCGCCACGAGCACGGTGCGCCCCGGGGTCCAGCGGGCGCGGATGGCGACGTCGAGGACGGTCACGAGGTAGATCATGTAGAGGAACCCGTGGAGCTGCCAGCCGATGGCGTACCAGAGGGACTCCTCATGGCCGAGCACGTACTTCCACGGCAGGCCGACGACGGTCATGAAGGCCAGGAGCAGGC
Source organism: uncultured Actinomycetes bacterium (assembly GCA_963793175.1). Classification (GTDB taxonomy): domain Bacteria; phylum Actinomycetota; class Actinomycetes; order S36-B12; family CAIYMF01; genus Prado023. The sequence goes on along the minus strand of CAWBYT010000004.1, from coordinate 8,931 downwards.
CGGTCACCCACGCCATCACCTGGTAGCGCTTGTACGCCCCCGACCGCAGGATCTTCTCGGCGGCGGGGGCGACGGCGGTGTTCGTGGTCATCGGGGGGTCTCCTGCTCGACGGGTCGATCCACCTGGTCGCGCCGGACGTGGTTCCAGAAGAGGATGACGAAGCCGGCGAACACGACCCACTGGATCGCGTAGGCCGCGTTCCGCCAGTTCAGGCCCACCTCGGCTCCGGGCAATTCTGTCACCCGCAGCGGTACGGGCTGTCCCGCGCCCGGCGGCTGCAGGTCGTCGAGGGCGATCCACCCCGAGCGCAGCGGGTAGCCGGCATGCGCGGCCAGGGCGCCGGTGTCCACGCGTCGTCATCGTCGGGGGGTCGCCTGCGACCGCGGCGCCGGGCCGGCGGGCATCGGCCACCAGGACGCCGACGACCTCGACCTCCCCCGCCGGCGGGGGCGCGGGCGACTCCCCGCGACGGCACCCAGCCACGCACGACCGCCACCGCGGCGGCCGCGGGGTCAGCCGACGCGCCCGACGGTCCCCCGGGCCGCAGCGGGGTCAGCACCCACGAGCCCTCCTGGCCGTCGCGCTCACGCGGGGCGACGAGCACCTCGTGGTCGACGTCGAACCCGCCCGTCAGCCGCACCCGCATGCCGCTGAACGACGTGGCGGGATCGAGGTGCTCCAGCTCGACCACGGAGCCCTCGGGGACCGCGTCGGCCTCGGTGCGGCTGGCGCGCTCCCACTGCCACCGGGCGGCAGCCACGCAGACCAGCACTGCCAGGACGGTCAGGACGTGGAAGCCGAGCCGCCGGGGCTCGGACCTGGCACCACCACGCTCGGGCATCAGGGGGATTCGGCGTCGGGGTCGGTGTCCGTGACGGGGTCGGTGTCTGCGTCGGCGGGATCGGCGGTCGTGGGGCGCGCTGGGCCGAGGTTGGCCTGGGCTCGGCGCAGGTGCCGCAGGAACGACCAGATCAGCAGGGCGGTGGCGACCAGGAGGAAGCCGACGACCACCGAGGTCAGCGGGCTGGGCCGCATCGCATCGGGGTCGACCTCGGCCGCAGCGAGCACCGCAGCCAGCACTCCGTGCATGTCAGCCTCCCGATCCGAGCACGCGTTCGCCGGGGACTAGTGTCTCAGCATCATGGCGTCCGTACGCACGGCCGGTCACCCCGCCCAGTGGCCGCCGCACATCCGCGAGCGCTACGGCGTGCGGGACCGCTCGCCGTGGGCGACCGTCGCGCTGGTCGCCGCCGGACTGCTGTTCCTGGCCCTGGTCACGGTGGTCGGATGGAGGCTGTCGAACCCGGCCGTCGACGCCGGCGTCCTGAGCTACCAGGCCGTCTCCGACGAGCGGATGACGATCGGGTTCGAGGTCCAGCGGCGGGCCTCCACTCCCGTCACCTGCGTGCTGCGGGCGCGGGGGCAGGACGGCTTCGACGTGGGCTACGCAGTGGTCGCGCTGCCGACCGACTCGGGTCGGACCCAGCACGTCTTCGAGCTGCGCACCGCCTACCGCGGGCGTCGTCGGCGAGCTCCTCGGCTGCGGGCCCGACGGGCCGCCGGCCGGCGTCCCGGCCGCGCAGTTCCGCCCCGGCGTGCTCCCGCCCGACCAGCCGTGGACGCCGACGGCGCCCTGACGAGCTGCACCCGGTGTTAGCCTCGGTGACCGAGCAGCCGTCCGCCCGTCCCGTCCGGGACGATCCCCCACTCAGGAGACCGGCGTGTCCGAGAGCCCGCAGACCACCTGGCTGACCCAGGAGGCCCACGACCGCCTCGCGGCCGAGTTCGAGGAGCGCCAGACCGTGCGGCGCACCGAGATCACCGCGCGGATCGCGGCCGCGCGCGAGGAGGGCGACCTCAAGGAGAACGGCGGCTACCACGCCGCCAAGGACGAGCAGGGCAAGAACGAGGCCCGGATCCGCCAGCTGCGCCAGATCCTGGAGAACGCGCAGATCGGGTCGCCGCCCTCCGAGGAGGGCCAGGCCGCGCACGGGATGGTCGTCACAGTCGAGCTGGTGGCCAGCGGCCGGGAGCTCACCTTCCTGCTCGGCTCGCGGGAGGAGGTCGCCCACGTCAGCGTGGATGTGATCTCGCCCTCATCGCCGATGGGCGCGGCGGTCGACGGCGCCAGGGTCGGCGACGAGGTCGACCTACCAGACCCCGGCGGGCAAGGACGTGACGGCCCGGATCAAGGCCGTGGCGCCCTACGCCGGCTGAGTCTGCTCCCTCACTCCTCCCGGCGCACCCGGAACCCGCTGGCCTGCAAGGCCGCGGTCACCTCCTCGCAGTGCTCCGTGCCCCGGGTCTCGAGCTGCAGCGCCAGGTCGACCTCGCCGACCGCGAGCCCCATGCTCGAGCGCAGGTGCTCGACCGAGATGACGTTCGCCGCGAGGCGGGCCACGTCCGCCAGGAGCTCGGCGAGGCCGCCGGGCCGGTCGGGGATGCGCACGCGCAGCTCCAGGTGGCGTCCGGCCGCGACCAGTCCGTGCTCGAGCACGCGAGCCAGCAGCAGGGGATCGATGTTGCCCCCGGACAGCACCACGACGACGGGCGGCTCGATGCCAGAGGGGTCCTCCAGGAGGGCCGCGACTCCGGCCGCGCCGGCGGGCTCCACCAGCAGCTTCGAGCGCTCCAGGACGAGCAGCAGCCCGCGGGACAGCGACTCCTCGGACACTGTGCGGATCTCGACGCCGCGCTCGGCGATGATCGCCAGGGGCACCCCGCCCGGGCATCCCACGGCGATTCCGTCAGCCATGGTTCGCATCCGATCGAGGGCCACCGGGTGGCCCGCGGCCAGCGATGCCGGGTAGGCGGCGGCCTGGGCCGCCTGGACCCCGATCACCCGGACGTGCGGGGCCAGCGCGCCCATGACGGTGGCGACCCCGGCCACCAGCCCGCCGCCGCCGGTGCCGACCACGACGGTCGCGCACGTCGGGCACCTGGTCGAGGATCTCCAGGCCGATCGTCCCCTGGCCCGCGACGATGTCGTCGTGGTCGAACGGGTGGATCAGGACCGCACCGGTGCGGTCGGCGAACTCGCCTGCAGCCGCCAAGCGCCTCGTCGATGGTGCTGCCGACCGTGACGATCTCGGCGCCGTAGGCACGCGTGGCTGCCAGCTTCGGCAGCGGCGCGCCGACGGGCATGAAGACGGTCGTCGCGATGCCCAGGCCACGGGCCGCCCTGGCCACGCCCTGGGCGTGGTTGCCGGCACTGGCCGCCACCACGCCGGCCGCGCGCTGCGTCCGCGCTGAGCCCGGCCAGCCGGACGTGGGCCCCGCGGACCTTGAAGGAGCCGGCCACCTGCAGGTTCTCGCACTTGAGCCAGACCGGCCCGCCGACCCGACCGGCGAGATAGCTCGCCGGGGCGACCGGGGTGACCCGCGCCACGCCGACGAGCAGGTCACGCGCCGCCCGGATCGCCTCGACAGTCACCGGCATGCGCCCATCGTGGCGCACCCGGTGGTCGAGTTGTGCCCTGAGTCGCCAGACGGCCAACCCGCGCCCCGGAACGGCCACATGTGGCCGATCCGAGCCCAAGATCACGAGGGCCGCCTGTGGAGGAGTCGTGGACGGACCTGGGGGGATGCGGCACCCTGCTCGGGTGACCACGGGGGCATGGGCGGCGAGCATCCGTGCGATGCGGCAGAACCACGGTTTGGCGACGCGTCGCCAGCTCCGAGAGTGGGGCATTCCCGATCGGACGCTGCACCGACGGGTGGCCGAGGGCATGCTCGTCAGGGTCAACTCCCAGGTCCTGGCCCTTCCGGGCGCCGCCCTGGACCTGCGCACGATGACACGGGCCGCCCTTCTGGTCCACCCCGACGCCATCCCAACCGGCCCGTCTGCGGCCACCTTCCTGGGCGGTGGGCCTTGGGACCGCTTCGATTGGGGCTCCGAACCGTGGCTGATCTGCCCTAGAACACGCGCGGTCAAGGCCCGCATCGTGGTCCATCCCGGAGTCGGCGTCGTGCGGGCCGGAGGGATCGCGGTCAGCAGACCTGCAGACGCCCTTGTCGACCTCATTCGGTTCTGGTCGCCCGCCGACGCCCTCGAGGTCGCCCATCGGGGCCTGGTCCGGGGAACGATCACGCTCCCTCACCTCGTGATGGCACATTCGAGGCTCACCCGACACGGCGGGGCTCGCCAGCTCCGCGAAGTCATCAGGGACCTTGCCGACGGAGCGCACTCCGAGGCTGAGCGGCGCGCGATCGCCCTTCTGCGCGATTCGGGGATCGCAGGGTGGATCGCGAATCACCGGGTCCGAGCGGGATCGAGGTGGTACGAGCTGGACCTCGCCTTCCCCGCGCAACTGCTCGCGGTGGAGATCGATGGACGTGCGTTCCACAGCGACGCGAAGTCCTTCCAGCGGGACAGACACCGGCAGAACGATCTCGTGGCAGCCGGGTGGACCGTCCTGCGCTTCACCTGGTCCGACCTGGTGGATCGCCCCAGGTACGTGGTGCAGGCGATCCGGCCATCGCCTCCCGAGGCCCGTGATCTTGGGCGCGATCCGGCCACATTTGGCCGGATCAGGGGCGCGCGTTGGCCGATCGCAGCAATCCACGCACCCTCCGCTGGAGCCGGACGGCTACGCTGCCGGGCGTGGGCATCACCCCCTCCCCCGAGCGGCGGCCGCTGGCCGAGCTCGTGGCCGCGGACTGGGCCGAGGCGCTCGCCCCGCAGGCCGGGCGGATCGCCGCGATGGGTGACTTCCTGCGCGCCGAGCTCGCGGCCGGTCGCCATACCTGCCCGCCGGGCAGAACGTCCTTCGGGCGTTCGCCCGTCCGATGGCCGACGTTCGGGTCCTGATCGTCGGGCAGGACCCGTACCCGACCCCGGGGCATGCCGTCGGGCTGTCGTTCTCCGTCGCCCCGGACGTGCGCCCGATCCCGCGGAGCCTGGCGAACATCTACCGCGAGCTGCACGACGACCTCGGCTGCCCGGCGCCCACGTCCGGCGACCTCACACCATGGGCCGAGCAGGGCGTGCTCCTGCTCAACCGGGTGCTCACGGTGGCCCCCGGGCGTCCCGGGGTCGCACCGCGGCAGGGGCTGGGAGGAGGTCACCGGTGCCGCGATCCAGGCGCTGGTCGCGCGAGGCGGGCCGCTCGTGGCGATCCTGTGGGGCCGCGACGCGCAGGGCCTGGCGCCCATGCTTGGCGACATCCCCAGGATCGCCTCCGCGCACCCCAGCCCGATGTCGGCGGACCGTGGGTTCTTCGGCTCGCGGCCCTTCAGCCGGGCCAACGCCGCACTCGCGAGCAGGGCGGGCCGCCGGTCGACTGGTGCCTCCCCTGACCGGCCAGGACCGTGCGGCGCCAGGAAGGCGCCTACCCGAGGGTCACCCTGACCCGCACCTCGGCTCCCGCCGGGCGCGCGGGGATCGGGGCGGTCGGGTCGACCTCGACCCCGTCGACGGTCAGGGCGGCCACCCCTCGCGAGACATGGTCGGGGTTGACCACCTCGATCAGGTACACCGCGCCACGCCACTCCCGGCGAACCTCGAAGCCGTCCCAGGCGCGCGGGATGCACGGGTCGACCACCAGCCCGTCGAGGCTGAGGCGCACGCCGAGGATCCACTTCGTGACCGCCGTGTACATCCAGCCGGCCGTGCCGGTGAGCCAGGGGTTCTGGGCCTTGCCGAACCACTCGTGGTCGCGGCCGTAGATGAACTGGACGTACGCGTACGGCTCGGCGCCTCGGAGGTCCACGTTGTTGTTCTGGTTGTAGGGCAGGATCGAGTCGTAGAAGGCCACCGCCTCGTCGCCGCGGCCGAGGATCGCCTCGGCGATGATCGGCCAGGCGTTGGGGTGGCTGAAGATCGCGGCGTTCTCCTTGATGCCCGGGTAGACCCGGGTGACGAACCCGACCGTGTCGTCGACCTTGGTGAACGCCGGCCAGTTCAGGTGCGTGCCGTACTCCGAGCCGAGCAGCTAACGCACGGAGTCCATCGACTTCAGCCCGCGCTCCCGACTCGTGATCCCGGCGATGACCGGCCATGCCTGGTGCTCCAGGAAGATCTTGCCCTCCTCGTTCTCATGCGACCCGATCTTGACCCCGTCGCGGGTGTACCCGCGGATCCACCAGTCGCCGTCCCAGAGCTGTCCCTCGGCGACGCTGGTGATCCGCTCCAGCTCGGCCGTGTAGCGCGCCACGTCGTCGGCCCGGCCCAGCGGCTCGGCCACCTCGAGGAACGCGCGGATCGCCCACGCGTGCAGGAACGTGACGAGGGACGTCTCGCCACCGCCAAGGTTGAGGCAGTCGTTCCAGTCCGCACGCAGTCCGAGCGCGACGCCGTTGGCGCCGATCTGTGCGGAGGAGAAGTCCAGCGCGGCCCGCAGGTGGTCGTACACCGTGCCCGAGGTGCCCTCGGCGAAAGGCACCTCTAGATCGAGGAACGCGACGTCCCCGGTCTCCTTGACGTACTCCACGATGGAGGGCACGAGCCACAGGTGCGAGTCCGAGGACGTGTCCTCCAGCCCGTGGATCAGCGACGCGCCTGACACGGCTGGGAACGATCGTCGGCGAGGGGATGTCGGGCAGCGGCTCCGCATCCGGGTCGAAGGCCTTAGGGTCGAACAGGTGCAGTCCGTAGCCGGCTTCAGTCTGGGCGCGCAGCAGCTCCATGATCCGTGAGCGGGTCTTGGTCGGGTTCGAATGGATGACGCTCATGACGTCCTGGGCGGTGTCGCGGTAGCCGAGGCCGGTGCGCCCGCCGACCTCGACGAACGACGCGAACCGCGACCACTGCACGCACGTCTCGGCCTGTAGCAGCGTCCACGTGTTGATCATGGTGTTCATGCCCTCGTGGGGCGTGCGGATGCGCAGGGCGTCCTGCTTGGCCCGCCAGTGTGCGCCCAGCCGCTCGAACTCGGCGTCGGCCGTGGCGAGGTCGGAGTACTTGGCCTGCATTCTTCGGCCGACCTCTCGCGCGTGCCGTGGCCCAGGACGTAGACCAGCCGTTTCGTCTCCCCCGGGGCCAGCGTCACCTTGTGGAACAGCGACCCGCAGTGGTTCTGCGTGGTCGCGCTCTGGTCGGAGCCGTGGCCCCGCTCGACCGCGACCGGGTTCGTCTCGGTCCGGTAGGGACCGATGAAGCTGTCGCGCAGGGAGTCGTAGGAGTCCGGCTGCTCGGAGGAGGCGAAGAAGTGCGCGGTCCAGGGCTCGTAGAAGAAGTCGTACTCGATGATCCCGTCGGCGTACGACGAGCCGGACGCGTACAGCGACATCTGCAGGTTCTGGTTGTCGATCGTGATGGTGTGGAAGCTGAACTCCACATACGTCGCGAGGTCAGTGCGCGCTCGGTGGATCCCGTGTTGGTGACGCGGACGTCCCAGACCTCGGCGGCGTCGTCGAGGGGGACGAAGATCGTCTGGCTGGCCTCGATGCCCCGGTACGCGGACTCGAACCGGGAGTAGCCCATGCCGTGCGCGGCCGTGTACTTAGCACCGCCCTCGACCCCGTCGGCGGCCAGCGGCTTGCCCACCGGCTGCCAGGAGACAGACCACACGTCGCCGTCCGCGTCGTCGCGCAGGTAGACGTAGTGCCCGGGGCGGTCCAGGGGGACGCCGTTCGGGCGGAACCGCGTGACCCGTCCGTACTGCGGCGAGCGGTAGTACCAGTACCCGCCGCGCGTTGTGCGACAGGACCACGCAGTAGTCCTTGGTGCCCAGGTAGTTCGTGAACGACACGGGCACATCCGGCCGGTCGATGACGTACTCGTCGTTGGCGGGGTCGAAATGCCCGTAGCGCATAGGGGGTCCTTGGTCGGTCGGTCGGGGCGGTGGGTCAGGTCCCCGTGCGGGGGCGATCATCCGGCGGTCACGAAGCCGCGCAGCCAGGCGAGCAGCTCCTCGGCCTTCTCGGGGGTGTCCGCCTCGACGAACAGGCGCAGCGCAGGCTCGGTGCCGGAGAAGCGCAGCAGCGCCCAGTTGTCGTCGGCCAGCAGGATCTTCGTGCCGTCGAGGTGGGAGACGCTGACGACCGGGTACGGGCCGATGTGGGTCAGCGGCTCGGCCTCGAGCCGGCGGGGCACCTCGATGCGCATCTCGGGGGTGGCGGCGACGCTCGTGTCCAGCGAGTACAGCCGCCCGGTGATCTCGTAGACCATCGCGCGCAGCTCGCTGATCCGCTTGCCGGTCCGGGCCAGCATCTCCACGACCAGGGCGCACGCGAAGATGCCGTCCTTGCCCTTGATCCAGCCGCGGATCGTCAGGCCGCCGGAGGACTCCCCGCCGAGCACCGCCCCGATCTGGTCCATCCTGGCAGTCACGTACTTGAAGCCCACCCGGCTCGAAGGACCTTCGCCGAAGTGGGCCGCGAGCCGGTCGAGCAGGTGGGTGGTGCCAGGTTCGGACCAGCGGCCGTTCTCGCCCCGGACCTCGTGCAGGTACCAGTAGAGGAGGAGCAGCAGGTCGTTCCTGGTGACGTACTCCCCCTGCTCGTCCACGATCCCGATCCGGTCGGAGTCCCCGTCGGTGGCCAGGCCGAGGTCGTAGCGGCCCTTGCCCTGCGTGATCATCCGGATCAGCGACGACAGCCGCTCCAGGTCGGGCGCGGGCGCGATCCCGCCGAACAACGGGTTGTGGGCGGCGTGGATGAACTCCGTGCGCACCCGCATGTCGTTCGGTCGTCCCCAGCGTCGTTCGCTGGTGCCGTACATCGGGTCCACGATCAGTGCAGGTCGGATGCGCGGCGAAATCCACGTCGACGATCTCCTCGATCGCATCCACGTAGGGCTGGTCAGCGGGTGCTCCACGACCATGCCCGGCTTCTGGCCAGGGCGATGTCCAGGGTGATCACGTCGTCGACCGTCATCGCGTTCGCCTCGTCCTGGTAGCGGTCGGTCTCCTCGTCCAGGGGCAGCGAGCCGTCGGCACGGAACACCTTCATCCCGTTCCACTCGGGCGGGTTGTGGCTCGAGGTGATGA
>CAWBYT010000003.1:0-193735 GCA_963793175.1 uncultured Actinomycetes bacterium | reverse complement strand
AGCCTTACCACCAGCACCGTGCTCGGGGCGTTGCTGGCCGTGCGCCTGAGCACTGCGCGGATCCGGGCGTCGAGGGTGTCGGCCGAGAACGGCTTGATCATGTAGTCGTCGGCGCCGCAGTCCAGGGCGCGGACCACCTGCTCTCGTCGTCGCGCGCGGTGGCTACGATCACGGGCGTCTTGCTCACCGCGCGCAGCATGCGCAGCAGCTCGACGCCGTCGAGATCGGGCAGCCCGAGGTCGAGGACGACGACGTCCGGCTCGCCGCTGATCGCCGCCTGCAGCCCGGTCATCGCGTTCGGGGCCGACTCGACGGCGTGCCCCCGGTCGGTCAGGGCGTGAATGAGTGCCGAGCGGATGCCTGGGTCGTCCTCCACCACCAACACTCGTGACATGGGCCCACCGTAGACGCTCGGCGCCGGGGATCCGGCCAGCGACCGGCGCCGGCGACCTGAGTTCCGCCCGCGCGACCGTTCGGCGCGGGGGCGTCGTGGGTGGCGCGCCTGCGGTTTGCGACACGTTAGGCCGGCGTTATCCCGGCGAGGGGGCACACTTGGTGCCATGAGCTATCGCTGGGTGTCGGTCGCGGCCTGGGCCGTGATGGCCGCGGGGGCGGCGGCGGTGGGTCTGGCCGCGGTCTCGGCGGTTCGGGACGTGGTCGCCGACGCCCCGGTGCGTGTCCTCACGGCCGCTGACGTGGAACGTCTGCTCGCCGAGCCGGAGTCCGAGCTCGCCCCGATCGCCATCCTCGCCGCATCCCCGCTCGAGCCCGAGCGACCCGAGTCGGTCGTCGTGCGACCGAGGGGCAGCCGGTCGGTGGCCGACCGGGCATCTGCCGGACCGGCGCGCGGCTCGACCGTGCTCCTGGGTGCCACGGGCGTCCCGGTGACGTCCGACGACGAGTCCGACACCTCCCGGGTTGCTGCCACGGGCACGGGAGCGCCGTCGGCACCCGTGACCGTCGCTGACGCCGGGGGAGTGGCCGGGCCGTCGCTGCCCCCAGCGCCGCCGACCGATCCGACGCTCCTCCCGACCGATCCGACGCTTACCCCGACCGATCCGACGGATCCGACGGTGCCGCCCACGGACCCGACCGTTCCACCGACCGACCCGACGGTGCCGCCCACGGACCCGACCGTTCCACCGACCGACCCGACGGTGCCGCCCACGGACCCGACCGCTCCACCGACCGACCCGACGGTGCCGCCCACCGACCCGACGATCCCGCCGACGACCGACCCCACGGTGCCGCCGACCCCGACGCCCGACCCGTCGGCGCCGCCCACCGGGACCCAGAGCCCCACGTCGAGCCCGACGCTGCCCACGCCGGACCCGACTCAAGACGAGACGTCACCGAGCCCGGATCCTGGCAGCGCTGAACCCACGACCAGCCCCGCGGCGAGCGTCAGTCCCTGACTCGTCGGGTCCCGAGCCCGTCAGCCCGGAGGCCTAGGCCCCCGAGACCCGCAGCCCCGGATACCCGCAGCTCCGGACGCCACCAGGGTCAGCCCCGATCCTCGGATGGCCGCGTCACCCGCGCGCCCGGAGGCTCAGGTGATTGTTCAGGACCGCAACCCAGACCAGGCAGGCCAGGAGCATGTGCGTCGCCACGAGCGCCCAGGGGACCCCTGAAAACCACTGCGTGTAGCCCACCACCCCCTGGACGAGGGCCAGGACGATGAGCGCCCGCGTCCAGCGCCGGGCCGCGGGGGGACCGTCGGTCAGCCGCAGCGCCAGCCACATGGCCACGATCAGCCCGATGAACAGCAGGACGACGTCGGCGTGCAGCCAGGCGACCGTGCGCAGGTCGACGTCCACGCGGTGGGTCACGTCGCTGTCCCCGGAGTGTGGCCCCGCCCCGGTCACCAGGGTTCCGAGCGTGATCACCGCGGCACACGTCGCCACCAGCACGCAGGGACAGTGCACGGATCTCCGGGCGCACCAGGCGGACGAGCGGCTCGTCCCCCGGCTCGCCGGCGCGGCGCACCAGTACCACGCAGCCGGCGATGACGGCCACCGACAGCAGGAAGTGCGCGCCGACGATCAGCGGGTGCAGGCCGGTCAGGACGGTGGCGCCGCCGAGGAGTGCCTGGGCCATCGTCCCCAGCAGCGGGATCGTGGCCAGCAGGAGGATCGGCCGCCGCGGCTGCGCGCCCTCGGCTCGCCACGCGGCGCGCATCCGCAGGGCCCCGACGACCGCCGCGATCGCCAGGGCTCCGAGCACGAAGGTCAGGGTGCGGTTGCCGAACTCGATGTATTTGTGGAGGGCCTCGGCCTGTCCCTCGACGGGTACCAGCGACCCCTCGACGCACTCGGGCCAGGTCGGGCAGCCGAGCCCCGAGCCCGTCAGCCGGACCAGCCCACCGCTGACGACGATCGCGACCTGTGCGACGAGGTTGGCCGCGAAGACGCCGCGGACGCCGGGGGACACAGGTGCGGCGGGCGGGGCGGCCTCGGTTCGCTGGGGGAAGTCAGGGGCGAGCACGCCCCAAGGCTAGGGCCTGTCTGATGGGCCGCTGGCAGCGAGCGGTTCCGTGGCAGGTGGTCGCAAGGAGGAGGGAGGCGCACCTGGAGGGTGCGTCGACCGACGAGGACGCCGCGAGCCGCCACGGGGGCCGCACAGCCCAGCAGTCGATCCATCACACAGGGCCCCTTTTTGCCCGCGCGAAGGGAGCCTGCTACTCCCAGCGGAAGGTGCGCACGGACAGCGCCGTGCCCGCCGCCGCCCAAGCGATCAGTACCGCCAGGGCCCCGACGGGCAGCCCGGAAGAGACATCCGGGGCACCGAGGAGGCTGCGCAGGGCATCCCCGAGCGCGGCGCTGGGCAGGATCTGCACCACCGTCCCCAGCCCGCCGGGCAGGTGCTCGGCGGGCAGCACGGTCCCGCCGGCGACGAGCAGCAGCAGGAAGATGCCGTTCGCGACGGCCAGGGTGGCCTCGGCGCGCAGCAGCCCGGCCAGGGCGAAGCCCCAGGCGCCGAGCGCGAGGGTTCCGACGATGACGGCCCCCACCAGCAGGAGTGCGCTGCTGACCTCGGGGTCCCAACCCAGCGCGAGGGCGACGGCGGCGATCAGCACGAGCTGGACCACGATGATCGCCAGCGTGGCCGCGGTCTTGCCGACCAGGAGTCCCGAGCGGCCCAGCGGGGTGGCCCCGAGGAGCTTCAGCACGCCGGAGCGCCGCTCGAAGCCCGTGGAGATGGCGGTCGCGGTGAACGCGGTCGACAGGATCGCCAGGGCCATGACACCGGGGGTCACCTCGTCGATCGTCGCGACGTCGAGCCGGGTGACCCCGACCAGGACCGCGACCGGTATCACGAGGGTGAGCAGGATCTGCTCGCCGTTGGTCATCAGCAGGCGCCACTCGACGCGTGCCTGCGCCCACCACCGCGCCAGTGCGGGAGCGGCCGCCGGGGCCGGAGTCAGGTCGAGGGCAGGGGCGTCCAGGGGCGTGGTCATCGTCTGGACCTGCCCTCTGCGGCCGACGCCGCGGCCGCGGCGCCGCTGCGCGCCGTGATCTCGAAGTACGCCTCGGACAAGGTGCCTCCCCCCGTTGTCAGCTCCTCGGGCATGGCTCCCAGATCGGCGCACCAGGACGTGACCTCGGCCACGATCGTCGGGGTGATCTCGCCGTCGACCCGGTACTGCCCTGGTGCAGACTCCATGGCGACCAGACCCGCCGGCAGGCGCTCGAGGAGTCCCGCGATGGCCAGTCCGGCTCGGGCCCGGAACCGCATGCCCGCGGCAGCCCCGGTCAGCTCGGCGACCGACCCGGCGGCCGCCAACCGGCCCCGGTCGATGACGATCACGTGGTCGGCGAGCATCTGTGCCTCGTCGAGCAGATGGGTGCTCATCACGATGCCGACACCGCTGTCGCGCAGGTCGGCCAGCAGCCTCCAGACGCCGACCCGGGACTCGGGATCCAGCCCCGTCGTGGGCTCGTCGAGGAAGACCACCTCCGGCCGTCCGACCAGCGCGCATGCCAGCGCCAGCTTCTGCTGCTCACCCCCGGAGAGCCGACGGTAAGGGGTGTGCGCGACATGCGTCAGCTCCAGGCGATCCATCAGCCGCCCCACCGGCAGCGGGTGGGCGTAGAGCCGGGAGACGTGGGTGAGCATCTCGGCGGCGCGCACCGCGGGCCACACGCCGCCGGACTGCAGCATGACGCCGACGCGCGGTGCCAGCCGAGCGCGCTGGCCACGCGGGTCCAGGCCCAGGACCCGGACCGTGCCGGCCTGCGGCGCCCGGAAGCCCTCGGCGGTCTCGATCGTGGTCGTCTTGCCCGCGCCGTTCGGGCCGAGCACGACGGTGATCGCGGCGGTGGGGGCGGTCAGCGACAGGTCGTCCACGACTGTCCGCCCGGAGTAGCGCATCGTCAGGCCGTCGATCTCGACTGCGGCTGCGGGCACGACAGGATTGTAGGTCCGATCGGGGGCTGCCCCTCCCGCTTGGTGATGCGCGGGTCGCGCTCCGCGGGCGCTGGCAGCTTCGCGGGTGGTACGGGGCGCTTGTTGCGGTTCGGGAGAAATACGCAACAATGGTCTTGTGGAAATCCTGACTGGGGCACCTGCGCGCGTCGCGCGAGCCCTGCTCGACATGGGTCAGGCCACCGCGACGGAGCTGGCCGAACGGCTCGAGCTCAGCGGCGCGGCCGTGCGCAAGCACCTCGACGACCTGGTCGACGCGGGCATGGCCGCGGCCTCCGACCGGCCGTCCTACGGGCCGGACAACCGTCCCCGCGGACGCGGGCGCCCGGCACGGGTCTTCCACCTCACGCAGCCCGGGCGCGACAGCTTCGGCAACTCCTACGAGGACGTCGCGGTCGGTGCCCTGCGCTTCGTGGCCGAGACCGGCGGGGAGGACGCCGTGATGGAGTTCGCCCGCCGGCGGGTGGCCGAGTTCGAGCGGCGCTACAGCGACATCCTGGACCTGACCGAGCCGATGCAGGTTCGCGTGGAGGTCCTGGCCGACGCGCTGGCGTCCGAGGGCTACGCGGCGGTCGCGGTCCCCACAGCGAAGGGGATCCAGCTCTGCCAGCACAACTGCCCGGTCGCCCACGTGTCCGCCGAGTTCCCGCAGTTCTGCGAGGCCGAGACCGAGGCGTTCGGCCGCATCCTGGGCACCCACGTGATGCGCTTGGCGACGCTCGCGCACGGCGACGGCGTCTGCACGACCCACATCCCGACCGCGATCGGGCCGAACGCGGCAGCACCGCAGGGTGCGGCCCGCGCCGAGAACCATACCGAGGGAAGGACGACCCGATGACGGTCAACACCGAGCAGCTCGAGGGCCTCGGCACGTACGAGTACGGATGGTCGGACTCCGACTCCGCCGGCGCCACGGCCAAGCGCGGGCTGTCCGAGGCCGTCGTGCGCGACATCTCCGCCAAGAAGTCCGAGCCCCAGTGGATGCTCGACCTGCGCCTCAAGGGGCTGCGGCTCTTCGGCCGCAAGCCGATGCCGTCGTTCGGCGCGGACCTGTCGGGCATCGACTTCGACAACATCAAGTACTTCGTCCGGTCCACCGAGAAGCAGGCCACCAGCTGGGAGGAGCTCCCGGACGACATCAAGAACACCTACGACCGGCTGGGCATCCCGGAGGCTGAGAAGCAGCGACTGGTCGCCGGCGTGGCCGCGCAGTACGAATCCGAGGTGGTGTACCACAAGATCCGCGAGGACCTCGAGGAGCAGGGCGTCATCTTCCTGGACACCGACTCCGGGCTGCGCGAGCACGAGGAGCTGTTCAAGCAGTACTTCGGAACGGTGATCCCGGTCGGGGACAACAAGTTCTCCGCGCTCAACACGGCCGTCTGGTCGGGCGGGTCGTTCATCTACGTGCCCCCGGGGGTGCAGGTCGAGATCCCGCTGCAGGCCTACTTCCGGATCAACACGGAGAACATGGGCCAGTTCGAGCGGACGCTGATCATCGTCGACGAGGGCGCCTACGTGCACTACGTCGAGGGCTGCACGGCCCCGATCTACTCCAGCGACTCGCTGCACTCCGCGGTCGTGGAGATCATCGTGAAGAAGGGTGCGCGCTGCCGCTACACGACCATCCAGAACTGGTCGAACAACGTGTACAACCTGGTGACCAAGCGGGCCGTCGCCCAGGAGGGCGCCACGATGGAGTGGATCGACGGCAACATCGGCTCGAAGGTCACGATGAAGTACCCGGCCGTCTGGCTGATGGGGGAGCACGCGAAGGGCGAGACCCTGTCGGTCGCGTTCGCGGGCGAGGGCCAGCACCAGGACGCCGGCTCCAAGATGGTGCACGCGGCGCCCTACACGTCCTCGGCGATCGTGTCGAAGTCCGTGGCCCGCGGTGGCGGCCGCACCTCCTACCGCGGACTGGTGCAGATCCATGAGCAGGCCCACCACTCCAAGTCGACGGTGCGCTGCGACGCGCTGCTGGTCGACTCCATCTCCCGCTCGGACACCTACCCGTACGTCGACGTCCGCGTCGACGACGTCTCCATGGGCCACGAGGCGACCGTGAGCAAGGTCTCCGAGGACCAGCTGTTCTACCTGATGAGCCGCGGGATGACCGAGGAGGAGGCGATGGCGATGATCGTGCGCGGGTTCATCGAGCCCATCGCCCGGGAGCTGCCGATGGAGTACGCCCTCGAGCTGAACCGACTGATCGAGCTGCAGATGGAAGGGGCCGTCGGCTGATGACGTCCGTGATCGAGGAGCGCGAGGTCACGCTCGCCGCTCCGGCGCATGACCTTGGCCCGCGGATGGTGTCCCGGGACCCCGGCGACTTCGCCGTGCCGACGGGCCGGGAGGAGCAGTGGCGGTTCACGCCCCTGGCGCGCCTGCGGGGGCTGCACGACGGCACCGCGGCGGCCGGTGCGTCCGGGGACCTGGACTGCACCTGGTCGACCATGGGCGCGGCCAGCGTCGAGGTGGTGGGGCATGCCGATCCCCGGGTCGGTGCCTGGTTCACGCCGACCGACCGCATCTCGGCCGAGGCCTTCGCGTCGAGCACCCGCGCCGTGGTCGTCGAGGTCGCCCCGGAGGCCGAGCAGGCCTCGGCGTGGGTGACCCTCGCCAGCCCGGTCGACGACCAGCGCGCCCTCTTCGGGCACGTGCTGATCGAGGTGGGCGCGAACGCCCACGCCGTGGTCGAGCTGGAGCACACCAGCGCGCCGGGCGCCGTGGCCACCAACGTCGAGGTGCACGTCGGCCAGGGCGCGACCCTGACCCTGGTCAGCAGCCAGCTGTGGAACGACGAGGTCGTGCATGTGGCCCACCAGCACGCGGTGCTGGAGGCCGACGCGACGCTGCGCTCGGTGGTCGTGACCCTCGGGGGCGCGGTCGTGCGGCACTCGGCCTCGGTCGAGTACCGCGGACGGGGCGGCGACGCCGACCTCGTCGGGGTGTACTTCGCCGATGCCGGCCAGCATCTCGAGCACCGGCTGTTCGTGGACCACTCGGTGCCCGACTGCCGCAGCGACGTCATCTACAAGGGCGCGCTGCAGGGCGAGTCCGCGCACTCGGTCTGGATCGGCGACGTGCTGATCCGTGCCGCAGCCACCGGCACGCGCACGTTCGAGCTCAACCGCAACCTCGTGCTCACCGAGGGCGCGCGCGCGGACTCCGTGCCGAACCTCGAGATCGAGACCGGCGAGATCGCCGGGGCAGGGCATGCCAGCGCCACCGGGCGCTTCGACGACGAGCAGCTGTTCTACCTGATGAGCCGCGGCATCCCGGAGTCGATCGCCCGCCGGCTGGTGGTGCGCGGGTTCTTCGCCGACGCGATCAACCGGATCGGCGTCCGCGAGGTCGCCGAGCGGCTCCTGGCCGCGGTGGACGCGGAGCTGGGCTCCGTCGACCCGCTCTACGACTACGCCGACTCCGTCGACGGCGCCTCCGCGACGACGCCCGCGTCGCCGGAGAGGGTGAGCACCGACCCCGAGGCGACCGGTGGTGCCGCGTGACCGCACAGCCTGCCTGCGGCGTGGCCGAGGTCCCCGAGGGCACCGCGCACCGCGTGGTGCTCGACGGACTGCCGATCGCCGTCGTCCACACCGAGGGCGAGTGGTTCGCGGTCTCCGACATCTGCTCGCACGCCGAGATCTCCCTGTCCGAGGGCGAGGTGGACGGCCGCACGCTGGAGTGCTGGCTGCACGGCTCGCGCTTCGACCTGCGCACCGGGCGCCCGAGCGGCCCGCCGGCCACCATCCCCATCCCGATCTACCCCATTTCCGTCGAAGGCGACACCGTCTTCGTGACCGTCGCCTGACCGGCGAGAACTGGAGAAGTCCGAATGTCCACCCTTGAGATCCGCGACCTGCACGTGACCGTGGAGGTCGACGGCGGCGCCAAGGAGATCCTGACCGGCGTCAACCTCACCGTGAACGCGGGGGAGACCCACGCCCTGATGGGACCCAACGGCTCGGGCAAGTCCACGCTGGCCTACGCCGTCGCCGGCCACCCGAAGTACACGATCTCCGTCGGGGACGGTCACCCTCGACGGCGCGGACGTGCTCGCGATGACGGTCGACACGCGTGCCCGCGCCGGGCTCTTCCTGGCCATGCAGCACCCGGTCGAGGTCCCGGGGGTGTCGGTGTCGAACTTCCTGCGCACCTCGGCGACCGCCATCCGCGGTGAGGCGCCGAAGCTGCGGCCCTGGCTCAAGGAGATGAAGACGGCCATGGAGCGCCTGGCGATCGACCCGTCGTTCGCCCAGCGCAACGTCAACGAGGGCTTCTCCGGCGGCGAGCGCAAGCGCGCCGAGATCCTCCAGCTCGAGCTGCTCGCGCCCAAGGTGGCGATCCTCGACGAGACCGACTCCGGACTGGACGTCGACGCGCTGCGGGTCGTCTCCGAGGGCATCAACCGGGTGCAGGCCTCCGGCGAGACCGGCATCCTGCTCATCACGCACTTCACCCGGATCCTGCGCTACGTGCGGCCCGACTACGTCCACGTCTTCCTCGACGGGCGGATCGTGGACGAGGGCGGACCCGCGCTCGCGGACGCGATCGAGGCCGACGGCTACGCGAGCTACACGCCGGCAGCGGCGTCGACATGACCACGGTAGCCCTGGGCGCTGGCCAGGGCCGCACCCTGCTCGACCCGGCGCTGCGGGCCGACTTCCCGATCCTCGCGCGAACGGTGCGCGGCGGCCAGCCGCTGGTGTACCTCGACACGGCGGCCACCTCGCAGAAGCCGGTCGCCGTCCTGGACGCCGAGCGGGAGTTCTACGAGCAGCGCAACGCCGCCGTCCACCGCGGGGCGCACTTCCTGGCCGAGCAGGCCACCGACGCGTTCGAGGCCTCGCGCGCGGTGATCGCCGGCGTTCATCGGCGGCCGTGCCGAGGAGCTGGTCTTCACCCGCAACGCCACCGAGTCGATCAACCTGGTCGCCCACGCGTTCAGCTCCGCGACCGCCAAGAAGGAGCACGGCGCCCCGCTGCCCGACGGTGCCGAGCGGTTCGTGCTCGCGCCCGGCGACGAGATCGTCGTCACCGAGATGGAGCACCACGCGAACCTGGTGCCGTGGCAGGAGCTCTGCGACAAGACCGGGGCCGTCCTGCGCTGGATCGGCCTGACCGACGAGGGCCGCCTGGACCTGACCGACCTCGACGAGGTCATCACCGAGCGGACCCGGGTGGTGTCGTTCGTCCATCAGTCGAACCTCCTGGGAACCGTCAACGAGGTCGCCCCGATCGCAGCGCGCGCCCGCGAGGTCGGCGCCCTGGTCGTCCTCGACGCCTGCCAGTCCGTGCCGCACATGCCGGTCGACGTGCGCACCCTCGGGGTCGACCTCCTGGCGTTCTCCGGGCACAAGATGCTCGGGCCGACCGGGGTCGGCTGCCTCTGGGGCCGCGCGGAGGTGCTGGCCGCGATGCCGCCGTTCAACACGGGCGGCTCGATGATCGCGCATCGTCACGATGGAGCGCACGACCTTCGCCGACCCGCCGCAGCGCTTCGAGGCGGGCTCGCCGAACGTCGCCCAGGCCGTTGGGCTGGCGGCCGCTGTGCAGTACCTGGAGCGCGTCGGGATGCCGGCCGTCGCCGCCCACGAGCACGTCCTGACCGAGTATGCGCTGGCCGCGCTGGCCGAGGCGCCCGGCGTGCGGATCATCGGCCCGACGACCGCCACGGGACGCGGGGGCGCGGTGTCGTTCACCGTCGACGGCCTGCACCCCCACGACGTCGGACAGGTGCTCGACGACGAGGGGATCGCCGTTCGCGTCGGGCACCACTGCGCCTGGCCGACGTGCCGTCGCTTCGACGTCCCGGCGACGACCCGGGCCAGCTTCGGGCTCTACAACCAGCCGTTCGAGGTCGACCTGCTGCGTGGTCGGCATCCGCCGGGCCCAGCGGTTCTTCGGGGTCGCCTGATGGACGACCTCTACCAGGAGATCATCCTCGACCACTACCGCCACCCGGTCGGCCGCGGGCTGCGCGAGCCGTTCGAGGCGCAGGTGCACCACGTCAACCCGACGTGCGGCGACGAGATCACCCTGCGCGTCCACCTGGAGGGCGCCGGGGAGTCGGCCACGGTGGCCGACATCTCCTACGAGAGCCAGGGCTGCTCGATCTCGCAGGCCAGCGCCAGCGTCATGCACGAGCTGCTGGTCGGGCACACGGTGGCGGAGGCGATGGGCACGCAGGAGGCGTTCCTCGGCGCTCATGAAGTCGGCCACGGACGACGCCTCGCGACCCCGACGAGGACGTCCTCGGCGACGCCCTCGCGTTCAGCGGGGTGGCGAAGTACCCGGCACGGGTGAAGTGCGCGTTGTTGTCCTGGATGGCCTGGAAGGACGCCGTCACCCAGGCCCTGACCCCCGCAGAGGTACGCCGATGAGCACAGCCACCGACGAGGACGTCCTGGAGGCCATGCACGACGTGGTCGACCCCGAGCTCGGCATCAACGTCGTGGACCTCGGACTGATCTACGGGATCCACGTCGACGACGACAACGTGGCGGTCCTCGACATGACGCTGACGTCCGCGGCCTGCCCGCTGACCGACGTGATCGAGGACCAGACCGGGGCCGCGCTCGACGGCATCGTCGAGGACTTCCGGCTGAACTGGGTGTGGATGCCCCCGTGGGGCCCGGACAAGATCACCGACGACGGCCGGGAGATGCTGCGCGCCCTCGGCTTCAACGTCTGAGCCCGCCCCGCCTGCTGCGGATCTCCCGACCGCCCGGATTCTCCGGAGTTCCGGAGTCTCCGCGGGTTCCGGGAGATCTCGCGTCGCCGGGGAGGGCTCAGGCGAGGCCGGTGTCGGCCAGGAAGAGGTCGTGGACCGAGATCGGGTAGTCCATGGCCGACGAGATCCGCTCGGCGGCCATCACGACCCGCGCCGTTCCCGTCAGGGGAGCGGCCGCCACCAGCACCGCCTCCACCTCGGCGGCGGTCAGGCGCCGGTCCGGCCTTGCCGGCGAGGTTGTACAGGTAGGAGGCCTCCGAGGCGTCCGGAGGCGATGAGGCACGCGAGCCGGATCAGCATCACCTCACGGTCGGGCAGGTGCGCGTTGTCGCGTGAGGTGCGGGTCATGCTGGAGATCGTGTCGATCAGGGGCGAGCCGCCCTCGCGGACCAGTGTCATCGTGACTCCCTCGCTGTCGGTGGGGCCAGCCTATGGTGTGCGCGGCACCCCGAACGCCCGCGGCCTGGCGACCGGGGCCGTGGAGAGCGTGGCCGGGGCGGCTCCGGCAGCCGGGTACCCTCGGGAAGTGATCGCGACCAACGCTCTCGAGGTGCGCGCCGGTGCCCGCCTGCTCATGTCGGGCGTGTCGATCAGGATCGGTGCCGGCGACCGGGTCGGGCTGGTCGGACGCAACGGCGCGGGCAAGACCACCCTGATGCGGATCCTCGCCGGCGAGACCGTCGGCCGAGGCGGGGCGCGGTCACCCGCGGGGGCAGCATCGGCTACCTCTCCCAGGACCCGCGCACCGGCGACCTCGACCAGACCGCGCGGGAGCGCATCCTCGACGCCCGCGGGCTGCGCGACGTGGCTGCGTCGGCTGCATCGTGCGGAGGCCGCGATGGCCGAGGACGACCCCGACGTCCGCGCCGACGCCATGCGCCGCTACGACCGGGCCCAGAGCGAGTTCCTGGCCCTCGACGGGTACGCCGCGGAGGCCCAGGCGGCGTCGGTGGCCGCGGGCCTCGGGCTGACCGAGCGCAACCTGGGCCAGCCCGCTGCGCACGCTGTCCGGTGGCCAGCGCAGGCGCGTCGAGCTGGCCCGGATCCTCTTCGGCGAGGCAGGCACCCTGCTCCTGGACGAGCCCACCAACCACCTCGACGCCGACTCGATCCTCTGGCTGCGCGGCTACCTCGCGACGCACAAGGGCGGTCTGGTCGTCATCAGCCACGACGTCGGCCTGCTCGACACGGTCGTCAACAGGGTCTTCCACCTGGACGCCAACCGGTGCGTCATCGACGTCTACAACGTCGGGTGGGGCACCTACCTCAAGCAGCGCGAGACCGACGAGCGGCGCCGGCACCGGGAGCGGTCGAACGCGGAGAAGCAGGCAGCGGCGCTCCAGAGCCAGGCCGACCGGATGCGGGCCAAGGCCACGAAGGCCCGGGCGGCGCAGTCCATGGACAAGCGTGCCGAGCGGCTGCTGTCCGGGCTGGAGGAGCAGCGCGCCGGCGACCGCGTGGCCAAGCTGCGGTTCCCCCAGCCGGTGCCGTGCGGCCGGACCCCGCTGACGGCCAGCGAGCTGAGCAAGTCGCTACGGGTCCCTGGAGGTCTTCGTCGACGTGGAGCTGGCCGATCGACCGGGGCGCCCGGGTCGTCATCCTCGGCCTGAACGGCGCCGGCAAGACCACGCTGCTGCGCATCCTGGCGGGGGTGGAGCAGCCCGACACCGGCGAGGTGCGCCCGGGCCACGGCCTGCGGCTGGGCTACTACGCGCAGGAGCACGACACGCTCGATCCGCAGGCCTCCGTCCTGGCCAACATGGTGCATGCGGCCGGCGACCTGAACACCACCGAGTGCCGCAGCGTCCTGGGGCAGTTCCTGTTCACCGGCGACGACGTGGACAAGCCCGCCCACGTGCTGTCCGGCGGCGAGAAGACCCGCCTCGCCCTGGCGACGCTGGTGGTCTCCGGCGCGAACGTGCTGCTCCTCGACGAGCCCACGAACAACCTCGACCCGGCAAGCCGCAAGGAGGTCCTCGGCGCGCTGGCGACCTACAGCGGAGCGGTCGTCCTGGTGACCCACGACGAGGGTGCGGTCCAGGCCCTGGCCCCCGAGAAGGTGCTCCTTCTGCCCGATGCCGTCGAGGATCTCTGGCGCGAGGACTACCTGGACCTCGTCGCGCTCGCCTGACCCCGCCGGGCCGGACGCGTCGGCGGCCGCTTTGCGCGGCGAGTCGGGTGTGAGATTGGTCACACGCTCCTCTCCCACGGGATGCGATCTTGAAAACGGGTCGCCATAGTGACCCTGCATCCGGTGATCCACGCCGGACGAAGGGGGAGCGACGATGGGAAAGGTGCGCCCTACGCGGGTCACAGGCGACGAGCGCGAGGAGCTGGCGCGCTCGCTTGCCGTCAAGTACGACGAGGGTGCCAGCATCCGCGAGCTGTCGGCCACCAGCGGCCGGTCCTACGGGTTCGTCCACCGGATCCTGACCGACCACGGTGTGCAGCTGCGCGGACGCGGCGGCGCCACCCGCGATCGGAGCGCGCGGCTGCCTGCTGGTTGACTGCGGGCATGACCGACTCGATCGCACAGGACCTGACCGACGGAGTGCTGACTGTCCGGCTGACCCGGCCGGCGACCCGCAATGCCCAGGACCCCAGCCTCTGGCGGGAGCTCGCGTCGATCGGTGCCGACCTGGACCCCCGCGTCCGCGCGGTCGTCCTCTGCGCGGACGGGCCGTCCTTCTCGGCGGGGCTGGATCGTCGGATGCTCACGCCGGAGGGCATCCCCGGTGAGGGATCCCTGCTGCAGTTCGGCGCCATGACGCCTGCCGACCTCGACGCGCGGATCGCCACCTACCAGCAGGCCTTCTCCTGGTGGCGACGCAGCCCAGTGGTGACCGTCGCCGCCGTGGGAGGCCATGCGATCGGCGCCGGCTTCCAGCTGGCGCTGGCCTGCGACGTGATGGTCGTGGCCGACGACGTGCAGCTCGCGATGAAGGAGCCGAGCCTCGGGCTGGTCCCGGACCTCGGGGGGACCCTGCCCCTGGTGGAGGCCGTGGGCTACTCGCGCGCCCTCGAGCTGGTGGTCAGCGGTCGCCGGGTGGGCGCCGAGGAGGCGGTCCGCATCGGCCTGGCACTTCGGGCGGTCCCGCGCGACGACCTCGAGGCGGCCGCCCGAGAGGTCGCGCTGGGCTGTGCCGGCGCCATGCCGGGCGCGGTGTCCGCGACGAAGGCCCTGCTCCTGGATGCGCGGCACCGGCAGGGATGGGCGGCTGCGCACGACGCCCAGCTGGCGGCCGAGCGGGGGGCGCAGGGCGAGCGGATCCGCGAGCTGGCGGGCATGCTCGCGAGTCGCTGACGCCTCGCCGCGGCGCCCGCGCCCCACCAGTGCGGGTCGCTAGGATCGCCGGCCGGCCGCCGACGCGGGAACATCGTGCCCGGCGGCGGTGTTGGGCCCTCGGAGGGTTGTGAGAGATGTCGATGATGATGGGGGGCGGCAGTCCCTGGCAGACCTACCGCTCGTTCACCCGGGATAGGTCGGTCGCCGCCGAGAGGATCACGCGGGGCACGTTCAAGCGGATCATGGGGTTCGCCCGCCCGTACCGCCGGGAGATCGTCTGGTTCCTGGTCACCTTGGTGTTCTCCTCGCTGCTGGTCGTCGCCCAGCCCCTGCTCTTCCGCCGTCTGGTGGATCAGGGCATCACCGCCGGGAACTCGACCGTGGTGACGACGTGCGCGGTCCTCGTCCTGGTGCTCGCCCTCGTCGACGCCGGGGCCGGCCTCGTGGGCCGCTGGTTCTCGTCGCGGATCGGCGAAGGGCTGATCTTCGACCTGCGGACCCAGGTGTTCCAGCACGTCGAGAGCCAGCCCCTGGCCTTCTTCACCCGCACCCAGACCGGTGCCCTGATCTCACGGCTGAACTCCGACGTCATCGGCGCGCAGCAGGCGTTCACCTCCACCCTGGGCGGGGTCGTCGGCAACGTGATCACCCTCACCGTGATCCTCATCGCGATGTTCGCGCTCTCGTGGCCGATCACGGTGATCAGCCTGATCCTGCTGCCCCTCTTCCTCCTCCCCGCCCGCTGGATGGGCCGGAGGCTGCAGGCGCAGACCCGCGAGCAGATGCAGCTCAACGCCGACATGAGCTCGATGATGACCGAGCGCTTCAACGTCTCGGGGGCCCTGCTGGTCAAGCTCTTCGGCCGCCCGGAGGAGGAGGCGACGGTCTTCGCGGCCAAGGCCAGCCGGGTGCGCGACATCGGGGTCGAGCTCGCGATGTCCAACCGCTACTTCTTCACCGCGCTCACGCTCGTGGCGTCCGTGGCGACCGCGATCGCCTACGGCGTGGGCGGCAACCTGGTCATCGACGGCACGCTCACGATCGGGACCCTTCTGGCGATCACCGCGCTGCTGGCGCGGCTGTACGGCCCGCTGACCGCCCTGAGCAACGTCCGGGTCGACATCATGACCGCCCTGGTCTCCTTCGAGCGGGTCTTCGAGGTCCTGGACCTCCAGCCGCTGGTCTCCGAGGCGCCGGACGCACGGCCCATCCCCGCAGGGCCGACCGCGGTCGAGCTGCGCGACGTGCACTTCACGTATCCGGGCGCCGACGAGGTCTCGTTGGCCTCACTGGAGTCGGTGGCCCGGCCGGACTCCCGGGGCCGCGGCGAACCGGTCCTGACCGGCGTCGACCTGCGCATCGAGCCGGGGCAGATGGTCGCCCTGGTCGGCCCGTCCGGCGCGGGCAAGTCGACGATCACGAGCCTCGTGACGCGGCTGTACGACCCGACCTCCGGCGAGGTCCTCGTCGGTGGGGTCGACGCCCGCGAGGCGACCCTCGAGAGCCTGTCGAACACGATCGGGGTCGTGACGCAGGACGCGCACATGTTCCACGACTCGATCCGGGGAAACCTCACCTACGCCCGCCCCGGTGCCACCGACGAGGAGCTCCTGGCGGCGTGCCGCGACGCTCAGATCGGCGACCTGGTGGCCGGTCCTGCCCGACGGGCTGGACACGGTGGTGGGGGATCGTGGCTACCGGCTGTCGGGCGGCGAGAAGCAGCGGCTTGCCATCGCGCGGCTGCTGCTCAAGGCCCCGGCGGTGGTGGTGCTCGACGAGGCCACCGCGCACCTGGACTCCGAGAACGAGGTGGCCGTCCAGCGGGCACTGGCCACGGCGCTGGCGGGCCGGACCTCGCTGGTCGTGGCCCACCGGCTGTCCACCATCCGGGCGGCCGACCAGATCCTGGTGGTCGACGGCGGGCGCGTTGTCCAGCGGGGCACGCACGAGGAGCTGCTCGCCGCCGGTGGCCTCTACGCGGACCTCTCGCGCACCCAGTTCGGCCTAGACGTCGATCCGGACACCGCCGAGCTGGCCTACTCCTGAGGACCCTCCGCCTAGGCGGGCTCCGGAGCGAGAGGGGGATCCGATGCCCGGACCGCTGATGCTTCGCGGCGGAGTCGTGATACCCGAGTCCGAGCTGGAATGGCGGTTCTCCCGATCCTCGGGGCCCGGGGGACAGGGCGTGAACACCACGGACTCCCGCGTGGAGCTTCGCTTCGACCTGTCCTCGACCAGGGCGCTGGACGAGGCACTGTCGGCCCGCGCCCGCGCCCGGCTGGGCGTCCGGCTGACCGACGGCGTCCTGTCGGTCACGGCCTCGGAGCATCGTTCCCAGCTGCGCAACCGGGAGGAGGCGCAGCGCCGGATGAGCGCGATCCTGTCCGCCGCGATCGCACCTCCGCCGCGCGCGCGGCGTCCCACA
Source organism: uncultured Actinomycetes bacterium (assembly GCA_963793175.1). GTDB lineage: Bacteria > Actinomycetota > Actinomycetes > S36-B12 > CAIYMF01 > Prado023. Next base: position 176,860 of record CAWBYT010000003.1, on the reverse strand, counting down.
CGGCCGTCCAGGGGTGCCGTCGACCGCCGGATCGCGGGCAAGCGGCGCCGGTCGGAGATCAAGCGAATGCGGCGCCCGGACGAGCGGGAGTGAACCTGGACCACGTCTCGTGATCAACGCACCGCGTCGTCCAGCGGGGTTCCCACGACGAGCTGCTCGTCTGCCGGCGGCCTCTATCGCGGACCTGTCGCGGACCCAGTTCGGCCTCGGCGTCGAGGCCGACTGCCTGACCTGGCCGACCCGTGAGCGGGCCTGCGCGCCGATAATGTGATGCACGTCACATCCTCGCCTTCTGCGAGCGAGTGTGATCTTGGGAATCCAATAGCGTGTCTCCTCAGCCGGTGCGGCACGAAGCCGGTCTGCCGCGGATGCGGCCTTCGGCAGCCCAGGTGCGGGGCCCACGGCACGCGCCGGTGCGGGCCCCCTGGTGGGTTCGTGGCTGTTCTGTTCTGGCCCGCCGGGGGCTCGGCCGCAGGGTCATCGCCGCCGACGCCCCCACGCGGGCCGCGCGGGGGGCCCCGTCCGGCCGCTCGAGCTGTACTGCTCTCGACCACCAACGCGATCGCCGCCGTGATGGCAACAACGGCGAGACCTCGCACCCGGCGGCGCACCCGACGTGCCTCGGCCCGGCGGCTCCTTCCCGTAGGGCCCGTCCCCCGGACTGCGGATCCGCGGAGACTACGTCTGGCACTGGGGCGCGGTCACCCCGCGCCGAGCCCGAGCACGGCGACTCGACGTCGCGAAGTGGTACACACGCCGGGCAGCAACGATCTGCGCGACCTTCGCTTGACAGTCACCCCAGCACCGCGTCGCCGAAGCCGACGTCCCCAAGTCCAACAACAACAACGGGGACTGGGTCGCCAAGTCCAACAGCGACGGGGACTGGGTCCCCAAGTCCAACAGCGACGGGGACCGGGTCCGCAAGCCAACAGCGACGGGGACCGGGTCCGCAAGCCCATCGCCAACCGGGACTGAGCAGCAGTGGCGGCCCCGTCAGCGGAAGCGGCACGGATGGGGAAGACGACGATGCCGACGGTGGAGATGGCACCGGCGGCAACGGCTCCGGCGGGGACGACAACGGCTCAGGCGGCTCAGGCGGTACCGGCGGCGAGGCAGAGGACACCACCACGGCCGTTGCTGCTGGCAACGGCGCCCCGAGCGAAGGTGTCGGCCGTGTCTGGCTGCTCTTCATCGCAGCCCTCGGCTCAGCAGGGCGCTCTCCTGGTATCTGCTGATGGGCAGGCGCACGAGGTGACATCAGCCCTGCGCTGACCGCACGATAGGGACATGGGAATGCGGTCCGACTCAGTCAATCCGGCTCGGGCGGACCCCATCCGCATGGCGGCCCTGAGACTCCCGATCGTCGCTCGCTCCGAACGTGATCCCATTCGCTGGCTGGGCGTCGTCGTGATCCTGATGCTCACCGCAGCCATTCTGAGCGCGGTCACGGTGGCCGGACCTCGCGCCCCCCATCGGGTCCTTGTCACCGACGATCCGACGCTCCGGGTGTCCCAGGCGACCGACGCATCGGCGAAAGGGGTTTACCCGCGAGGGCTCAGCATCACTGCGTTGCTTGTCGCCGACGATCCGACGCTCCTGGTGTCCCAGGCGACCGACGGATCGGCGAAGAGCTTCGACCCGCGAGAGGTCGACATCGCTGCCTTGCTTGTCGCCGACGAGCCAACACCCCCGGCGCCCCAGGCGAGCGACGGATCGCCGAAGGGGTTCGACCCGCGAGGGGTCAGCATCCCTTCGTTGGGGGTCGAGACCAGGATCATCGCGACGGGCACGAACGCAAAGGGTGAGATGGAAATCCCCGACGACCCGAAGCTCCTCGGCTGGTGGCGTGGGAGTGCTCGGGTAGGCGCGGCCAAGGGAAACATCGTCGTCGCCGGACACGTCTACCAACGCGACCGTGGCTATGGCGCGCTCTGGGAGTTGGTTGCCGTAGAGCGGGGTGACCGGATCACCCTGCTCGGCCCCAAGGACCAGAAGCTCAAGTACAAGGTGACCTCAGTGGAGTCGAGAAGAAGGTGGACTTCTCGCCAACCACGATCTTCGACGCGAACGGCAGCCACCAACTCGTGCTCATCACGTGCGGCGCATACAACCGGGCGACGGACCACTACGAGGACAACGTCATCGTCCGCGCCGAGCCGGCATGACTCCTGGCGAAGCGGGCTTCGCGACCAGCACCGCCGGCCACACACCGTCGGCGGGCGTCGCCCAGCACCATCCGCCGGATCCGCAGCGGCGCCGGTCGGAGATCGAGCGGATGAGGCGCCCGGACAGCGGTGGCTGGGGTGCGCGGCGGCAGAAACTTCGCGCCCGCTCACGTCGAACGAGGCATGTCCTCCCGCCAGGACCGCGCACTCCGCGGGGGTTACGGTCGAAAGACGCGAGTCACGACTGCTGGGAACGACGCAACCTAGCGCGAGGCTGGCGGCAGCACCCGAACGGGCGGGTCGGCAGCGCATGGGAACGACGCGAAAGGGCGCGAGGATCTGCCCCACAGCCGGGAACGACACCGAAGATGGAGAGTCCTCGCGATGGCGGATCCATCGGCTGTCGTCGGGCCCTTCAGCCGGTGACCACCCAGCGGCGGGTCGGCTCGGGGATCCGGCCGCAGGCAAGCAGTTCAGGGGTGGTGATGGCCTCGAGGTCGACCGTCATCTGGAGCTGAGGCCGTTCCGACGAGTGCCGGACCTCGGTCCCGGCCATGGGCTCGACTGGCCGCCGCCCGACGTCGGCGGCCGCACCCGCGCACGCACGGGGAGGGAGTCGGACCCGGGCGCGCAGGTGGTCGGGCCCGTCCGGCTCCACGACCACCGGCCAGCGGCGCGAGCCCCGCGTACCCGGTCGCAGCGCGCACGTGCGCCTCGGCGACCTGGGCCGGCTCCGCGAGCGTGCTCATTCCGCGCAACGTCACGGCGCGCATCCGGCCTGCGTCAGCGTCCGCCAGGAGTCTCGCGGCGGTCGGTGCGTCGAGGCGCCCGTGCAAGGCACCGAAGGGCAGCAGCAGCGCGGTCGGGGCGAACCGGTGGCCACCGAGATGCGTGCAGGTCAGCACCCGGTCCCGGTGCGGCCCGCTCCAGAGCTCGTCGGCCAGCCGACCTCCGGTGTGCCCGCAGCACCGGTCGCGCCGGCCGTTGGCGCAGACCAGCAGGAGCGGGTCCGATGCGACCGTCCCCCAGTCGCGCAGTGACCCGGCAGCGACGGCCGCGAGATCCCAGGCGGCGACCTCCTCGGGCTGGTCGACGGTGCCGACCCGCAGCACCGGGGTCCCGGTCGCGTACGCCACCCAGACGCGCCCTGAGGCGGGGTGTCCACCCGCGCCGGCGTCCTCCGGCCCGCCCGTTCGCGGGCCTCGGGCCATCACGACCCGCACGCCGTTGCCGGCCCGCGCCAGCGGGGCCTCGCCCCAGCCTGAGGGATGCTCGACGGCGACCCAGACGTCCGCCCGCGGCGCGGTGCCGACCATCGGCTCGGCGCGGTCCCGGGAGACCTCGCTGCACCAGGGATCCGCGGGCGTGGGCAGCCGGGCGGGTCGCCGTGCCGGGCCCGCGCTCACACCCGCGCGGCCACTGCTGCCGGCGGTTCGGCGCACGGGGCGCCCGAGCCGTCCCGCCGGTCATCCGGCTCGGGCAGGTCGACGGGCGCCCCGCTGCTGCTGGCGGCGACCACCGGCCAAGTGGTGATCCACCCGCGGCTGAGCACGTCCTCGCCCTTGAGGAAGCGGTGTGCTCGGACGCCGCCGGTGGCCCGGCCCTTCGCCGGGTAGTGCTGTCCGCGCGTGACCTTCAGCGACCCGCCCGCGTCGAGCAGGGCCGCGGAGTCCGAGGCGACGGTGATCACGACCCCGGCGCTGCCCGGCGTCCAGACACCGAACGCGACGACCCGCGCGCCGGGGGACAGGCGGATCCCGGCCATCCCCCCGGCGGCCCTGCCCTGCGGGCGGACCGACGCGGCGGGGAAGCGCAGGAGCTGCGCGTCGTCGGACAGCAGCACCAGCTCGTCCTCGTCGGTGACCGGCGCCACCCCGACGACGGTGTCCCCATCGGCGAGCCGGATGACCTCCCAGGCGTCGCGGTTCGCTGGGGGCTCGTCGCTGACGCGCTTGACGACTCCGGCCGCGGTCGCCAGAGCCAGCGTCGGCGAGCCCGGCAGGAGGCTGGCCAGGCCGACGACGGACTCACCCGGTTCGAGGGGGGTCAGGAAGGCGCCCAGCGGGGCACCCCCGGCCAGGCGCACAGGACCGGCCGAGTCCGGTAGGCCGGGCAGGTCCTGGGCGTGCGCCCGGATGACGCGTCCCGCCGAGGTCACGACGCCGACCTGACCCCGGACGGTCGCCAGGGCCCGGGCGACCACGACGTCGTGAGTGCCGCGCGGGCCGGTCGGAGCGTCGGAAGCCTCCGACCCACCCCGTCCGGGCACGGCCCGCCGCGCGATCAGCCCGGTGCTCGACAGCAGCACCTCGCACGGGTCGTCGGCGAGCTCGAGCGGGGCGGCGGCGGCAGCGGCGCCGCCGCCCCGCGCACCGGAGCCGGGCCCTCCAGGAGCACGGTGCGCCGCGGGGTCGCGTGCGCGGAGGCGACCTCCGCGAGCTCCGCGGACACCAGGTCGCGCAGCGCCCCGGGATCGCGCAGCAGCCGGTCGAGCTCGGCGATCGAGCGCTGCAGCTCGTCGCGCTCGGTCTCCAGCTCGATCCGGCTGAACTTCGTCAGCCGGCGCAGCGGCATCTCCAGGATGTAGTTGGCCTGGACCTCGGACAGGTCGAACACGCTCATCAGGCGGGCCCGGGCAGCGGCCGTGTCGTCGCTGGAGCGGATCACCGAGATGACCTCGTCGATGTCGAGGATCGCCACGAGGAGCCCGTCGACCAGGTGGAGCCGGTCGGCGGCCCGCGTCCGCCGGAACAGGCTGCGCCGGCGTACGACCTCGAGCCGATGGGCCAGGTAGACCTCCAGCAGCGCCTTGAGCCCCAGCGTCTGCGGCTGGCCTTCGACCAGGGTCACGTTGTTGATCCCGAAGGACTCCTCCAGGGGGGTGAGCCGGTACAGCTGCTCCAGGACCGCCTCCGGCACGAAGCCGCTCTTGAGCTCGATGACCAGGTGCAGCCCCTTCTCACCGTCGGTGAGGTCCGTGACGTCGGCGATCCCCGCGATCCGCTTCGCGTTGTGCAGCTCGCGGATCCGCTCGATGACCTTCTCCGGGCCGACGTTCCACGGGAGCTCGGTGATGACCAGGCCGGTGCGGCGCGGGGTGACCTGCTCCACCGTGGCCGTCGCCCGCATCCGGAAGGTCCCGCGGCCGCTGAGGTACGCGTCGCGGATGCCGTCGAGGCCCACGATCCGCCCACCGGTCGGCAGGTCCGGGCCGGGCACGAGCCGCATGAGCTCGTCGGTGGTGGCCTCCGGGTGGGACAGGAGGTGGCGCGCCGCGGCGATCACCTCGCCCAGGTTGTGCGGGGCCATGTTGGTGGCCATCCCCACGGCGATGCCGGACGCCCCGTTCACGAGCAGGTTGGGGTAGGCCGCCGGCAGCACGACGGGCTCGAGCTCGCGTCCGTCGTAGTTCGGGGCGAAGTCGACGACCTCCTCGTCGAGGCCGGCGACCATCGGCAGGGCCGCGGGGTCCATCCGGCACTCCGTGTACCGGTAGGCGGCCGGTCCGTCGTCCAGCGAGCCGAAGTTGCCGTGCCCGTTCACCAGCGGCATCCGCAGCGAGAACGGCTGCGCCATCCGCACGAGGGCGTCGTAGATGGCGGCATCCCCGTGCGGGTGCAGCTTGCCCATCACCTCACCGACGACGCGCGCGCTCTTGACGTGGGCACGGTCCGGGCGCAGGCCCATCTCGTTCATCGTGTAGAGGATCCGGCGCTGCACCGGCTTGAGCCCGTCGCGGGCGTCGGGAAGGGCGCGCGAGTAGATGACCGAGTACGCGTACTCCAGGAACGAGCCCTGCATCTCGGAGGTGATGTCGATGTCGACGATCTGGTCGGCGACGGGCTCGCTGGGCGGCGGTGGGCGACGGGCCATGGTGCTCCTCGGTGGCGTCAGGGCTGGCCTCATTGTCGCCGACGCCCGCCCGGTCCGGGTCGACCGCCGTGCCGGCGGTCCCGGATTCGGGCGCTCGGGGCCGGGCGGGGAGCTAGGGTGGCGAGGTGGCTCCTGAGTACCCGGCCCACTGGGAGGCCGATGTGGTGCTCCGGGACGGGCGGCCCTGCCACGTGCGCCCGATCCGTCCCGACGACGCCGGTCGGATCGTGGAGTTCCACGCGCGGCTGTCCGCCGAGACGATCTACCTGAGGTACTTCGCTCCCTACCCCGAGCTCTCCGAGCGGGATGTGACCAGGTTCGTGAACGTCGACCACGCCGACCGGGTGGCGCTGGTCGCCACCGAGGGCGGCCAGATCATCGGCGTCGCGCGCTTCGACCGCCTGGATGCCGTCGACGGCGAGGTCGCGTTCGTGGTCCGCGACGACCACCAGAGCCGCGGCGTCGGGGCGGTGCTGCTGGAGCATCTGGCTGCCGCCGCCTGGGAGCGCGGCCTGCGCCGCTTCTCCGCGGAGGTGCTGCCCAGCAACGCCCGGATGATGGCCACCTTCCGTGAGGCCGGGTACGTCGTCCGGCAGCGGATGTCCGACGGGGTGTCCCATCTCACACTTCGACCTGGAGCCCACCGAGCAGGTCATCGGCGTCCAGGCGGCCCGCGAGCACCGCAGCGAGGCGCGCTCCGTCGAGCGGCTGCTGAACCCGACCGGCGTGGCCGTGATCGGCGCCTCCCGCACGCCGGGACGGATCGGCCACGAGCTGCTGCGCCACCTGCGCGACTACGGCCACCAGGGAGCCCTCGTCGCGATCCACCCGGAGGCCGACTCGATCCTCGGGGTGCCGGCCTACCGCCACATCGCCGACGTGCCGCAGCCGGTCGACCTGGCTGTCGTGGCGGTGCCGGCCGAGGCGGTCATGGAGGTCGTGGCCGAGTGCGCCGCGGCCGGGGTCAGCGGCCTCGTGGTCGTGTCCGCCGGGTTCGCGGACACCGCGACGGACGAGGGCCGTGCCCGGCAGCTCCGGCTGGTGCGCACGGCGCGCGGGCACGGGATGCGCGTCGTGGGACCCAACTGCCTGGGGATCATCAACACGGATCCCGGCGTGGCCCTCAACGCGAGCCTGGCACCGGTGGTCCCGGCGCGGGGTCGCGTGGGCCTCTTCTGCCAGTCCGGGGCCCTGGGCGTGCCTGTCCTGGAGACGGTGGCCCGCCGGGGCCTGGGCCTGAGCAGCTTCGTCTCGGCCGGCAACCGCGCCGACGTCTCGGCCAACGACCTGCTGCAGTACTGGGAGGCCGACGCCTCGACCGGTCTGGTCCTGCTCTACCTGGAGAGCGTCGGGAACCCCCGGAAGTTCACCCGGATCGCCCGGCGCCTGAGCCGCACGAAGCCCGTGGTCGCGGTGCGCAGCGGCCGGTACACCCAGACCCTCCCGATGGGCGGGCACGTGCGGCGCACGACCCTGCCCCCGCGTGCCATCGACGCGGTCTTCGAGCAGAGCGGCGTGATCCAGACGTCCTCGTTGGGCGAGCTGTTCGACGTGGCGGCGATCCTGGCCTACCAACCCCTGCCCGGGGGCGACCGGGTTGCGGTGGTGGGCACGTCGGCCGCCCTGGGGGTCCTGGCCGCCGACGCGATCGAGTCGGTGCGCATGACCGTGGCACCGGGGCACCCCAGCCTGCCCCAGTCCGCGGAGGCTGCCGAGATCGGAGCCGCCCTGCGCGCCGCGAGCGAGCATCCGGCCTGCGACAGCGTCCTGTTCGTGCACATCCCGAGCGTCGGCGCCGACCAGGCGGAGGTCCACGCCGTCGTCACCGGGGTCAGCCTGAGCTCGACCAAGCCCGTTCTGGCCGTCATGCCGGCAGCCGACGGGACGGGGCTGATCCCGGCGGGAATGGGCCTGCTGCCCGTGAACGGGCCGGAGGGTCGTCCGGAGCCCGGGTCCGTGCCGACGTTCTCGAGCGTCGAGGAGGCGGTCCATGCCCTGGCCCTCGTGCGCGGGTACGCCCGATGGCGCGCGACCGAGCAGGTCGAGGTGCCCACCTTCCCCGACCTGGACCCGCAGCGTGCGCGGGACCTGGTGTCCGGCTGGCTGGCCGAGGCTGAGGGGCAGGGGGCATCCACGGCGGTGGCGGCCGACGAGTCGCACGACCCCGGCGCGCACGACCCCCACAGCTGGCGACCCCGCCGCGCGACGACCCGACCGCCGCCGGCATCGACCTCGACGCCGACCGCGTCGCTGAGCTCCTCGCGTGCTACGGGATCCGGGTGTGGCCAGCGCATCAGGTCCGCTCGCCCGAGCAGGCCGTGGCGGCCGCCGAGCAGCTCGGGTACCCGGTCGTGCTCAAGACGACCGCGCCCTGGCTCGCGCATCGGGTGGATCTCGGCAGCGTGCGCCTGAACCTGGACTCCGAGCGCGCGGTCCGGGGGGCCTACGTGTCCATGGTCGAGCATGCTCGACGAGGCGGCCGGCCTGCGACTCGTCGTGCAGGCGATGGCCCCGCCGGGGGTCGCGACGCTCGCGGGCGCCGCCGACGACCCGCTCTTCGGCCCCGTGGTCAGGTTCGGGATCGGCGGAGTGGCCTCGGAGCTGCTCGGCGACCACGCGTACCGGGTCCCGCCGCTGAGCATGGCCGAGGCCCGCCGGCTCGTGGCGGCCCCCAAGGCCGCACCGCTTCTGCGCGGGTACCGCGGGGCCGACCCGGTCGACGCCGAGGCGCTGTGCGAGATCCTCGCCCGCCTGGGGCTCCTCGTCGACGAGGTCCCGGCGCTGGCCTCCGTCGATCTCAACCCGATCGTCGTCTCGGGGTCCGGGGCGGCCGTGCTGGGGGCCTCCGGTCGGGTCCGCAGGCCATGGGACCGCTCGGGCGCGGGCGTGCGACGGCTGCTCGACGGCTGAGGGGACTTCGCCATGGCTGCATCCCCGGGAGGCTCCTCGTGGGAGGATTCCCTGATGAACCCCAAGTCGCAGCTGCGCTCCGAGATCGCGGCCTCCGGGTACTACCCGGAGCTCGTCGCCGACACGATGGCCACCGCACTCGGCGGCGAGGAGCCCCTGAGCTACGTCATCCAGCACGAGGCGACGTTCGACCGCGACGAGCTGCGCCGGCACATCTCCCTGCTCCTGCTGACCACCTCGCGCCTGCTGGTGCTGCACATCGACGACTTCCCGCCGGACGAGACCTGTCCGGTGCCCTACGCCTCGGCCAACTCCGAGGCCGTGCGGCTCGTCGACGTCCGCTCGGTCGTCGTGAACCGGATCGTCGGCAACCCGGCGCTGCACAAGCCCGGTGGCGGGGTCCGCGAGGTGATGCTGACGATCGGCTGGGGGGCGGTCTCCCGCCTGGACCTGGAGCCGGCCGTCTGCGGCGATCCCGACTGCACCGCCGACCACGGGTTCACCGGCTCCACCTCGAACGACGACCTCTCGGTGCGCGTCTCGGAGGCCGGCGACGGGGCCGAGGCGGTCGTGCGGACCCTGGAGTTCGCCGGGGCGCTGTCTGCGGCGATCAGCCAGCACGCTCGGTGAGCGCACGGCCGCTGGCCGAGCTGCTACCGGCGGCCGCTCACCTGCTCGGCGTGCGTGGCGCCCCCACGGCGGATCCCCACCTCGCAGCCGTGCTGGGCAAGGCGCTGGGCGCGCCGCGACACCTCGTCGTCCTGCTGGTGGACGGACTGGGAGCGCTGCAGCTGGCCGAGCACGCCGCGCAGGCGCCCCGGCTCGCCGCCATGGCGGAGCTGGGCCCGTTGGCGGCGCCGTTCCCCTCCACCACGGCGGTCTCCCTGACGAGCCTCGGCACCGGCCTTCCGCCCGGCATGCACGGCATCGTCGGCACGTCGTTCCGGCTCGACGACGGCTCGGTCCTCGCTCCGCTGTCCTGGGGCGCCCACCCGAACCCGGTCGCGACCCAGCCGGAGCCGACCGTGCTGGAGCGGGCAGCCGCCGCCGGGGTCCGGGTGACCACCGTCGCGCCCTCGGCGCACGCCGGCAGCGGCCTCACGCGTGCGGCCCTGCGCGGCGGCGAGTACGCGGGGGCCGACACCCTGCCGGCGCGCCTCGACGTGACGGCCGGTGCCATCCACCTGGCCCGGACGGAGGGCGGCGCCAGCCTCACCTACGTGTACTGGCCGGACCTCGACAAGGCCGGGCACCTCCACGGCGTCGCCTCGGCGGCCTATCGGGCGGAGCTGTCGCGCGTCGACTCCCTGGTCGCAGGACTCCTGGCGCTGACCGCCGACGACGTGGCGCTGCTCGTGACCGCCGACCACGGCATCGTGGACGTCCCCGACGAGCGCCGGTTCGACCTGGAGGCCGCGCCCGCGCTCAGGAGGGACGTCGTGTCGGTCCTCGGTGAGCCCCGCGTGCGGCACGTCTACGCCGATCTCGGGCCGGGCCGAGCGCGTCCGGCGGACCTGGGCCGACGAGCTCGGCGATCGCGCCGAGGTGCGCACGCGTGAAGGGGTCTTCGAGCTGCTCGGACCGGTCGACGACTGGTACGCCGACCGGATCGGGGACGTGGTCGCGATCGCCCGCGAGGACTGGGCGCTGGTGTCCGACCGGGTCGACGCGCGCGTGTCGGGCCTTCGAGGACAGCACGGCGCGCTGACCGATCCCGAGGTGCTGGTCCCCCTCCGCGCGGCGGGGGCGCAGCTGCTCGGCTGACGCCCGCTGGCTCGGGGTGCTACTTCGCCGGGCCGGGGCCGAACAGGATGTCGTCGAAGCTGGGCACGCTGGGTCGCCCGCCGGCCGACCGGCTCGTCGGGGGAGGTGGCGTCGGGAACAGGGGCACGTCCTGGGCGTCGGACGTCGGACCCGAGCCCGCATCCTCCTCGTCGACGGGCTCGCCGGTCTCGTCGGCTGCCTCCTGCGACTCGGCCTCCGCCTCGGTCTCCTCGGCCTGCGCATCGGCCTCGGCAGCATCGGCGGCTTCCGCATCCTCCTCGGCGTCCGCCTCGGGATCGCCGGGATCCTCGTCGTAGCCGACCCCGTCGTCGGTCGCGCCCTGGTCGCCCGCATCCTCGGGGTCCCCGGCCGGCTCCGGCTCCTCCGATGAGGGCTCGTCCGACACCTCGGACTCGTCGGCCTCCAGGGTGTCGTCCCAGTCGCGGGTGTCCTGCTCCTCGACCCGGCCTCCGCGGGAGGGCGGCCAGCCCGGCACCGAGGTGACGACGGCCGGGACCTCGTCGACCAGCGGTGCGACGGTGGCCAGCACCGGCCGGGAGACCACCAGCTGCAGCGGACCCTGGGGATCGATCGTCGAGAGGGCCTTGGCGTTGTCGTCGACGACCGTCATGGTGCGGCTGCTGCTGTCGTAGGTCCAGGTCGCGACATGGGTGTTCGGCCCGAGCGGGAACGTCGCGATCACGACCCAGGCGCCGTCGTCGCGACGCCATGCGTCCCAGCCGATCTCGTCGGGGTCGACCCCCTCGGCCAGCAGGCGCTCGGCCACGAGGTCGCCGAGCTCGATGTCACTGCCCGGTCGGCGCACCTCCGTGGTCTGCGCCTGCTGGGCCACCCACGCGCGCTCGGTGAGCACCGGGCCCTCGAACCTGCGGACGTGCTCGATGGGCAGCCCGCTGGCGGCGGCTACGTCCTCGGCGGTGGCACCCGAACGGATGCGCGCCTGGATCTCGCGCGGCCGCAGGACGCCGGCCTGCTCGATCTCGACCTGGCCGATGCGCGCCCGGTCGCGGCGGACCGCGGCCTCGATGCGCTCGTCGATGACCACCGACCACTTCTGGCCGTCCTTGCCGGCCAGGATCAGGCGGGTGCCGTCGGGGGACAGCCCATCGAACCTCAACTCGCGCATAGCACTCCTCCAGCTGCCGGGTCGGCACTGGCGCACATTGTGCCCCACATCGATGCCGGGGACGCCCAGGACCGCCCGACGTGGCCGCCCCGGGTGGCTGGCACCGGGCATGTCGGGGAGGATCGGGGGCGTGGACGTGCTTCTCGTCGTGTCGTTCGGCGGCCCTGAGGGACCCGACGACGTCGTGCCGTTCCTGGCCAACGTGACGCGTGGCCGCGGGATCCCCCGTGAGCGGCTGGTCGAGGTGGGCGCGCACTACGCGCAGTTCGGCGGCGTCTCGCCGATCAACGAGATCAACCGGACCATGGTCGCGCGGATCCGTGCCGAGCTGGCCGAGCGCGGCGAGCAGGTCCCGGTGCTGCTGGGCAACCGCAACTGGGACCCCTACCTGGCGCAGGCCCTGCGCGAGGCCCGGGAGCTCGGCGCCACCCGGATCTTCGCCTTCCTCACGTCCGCGTACTCGTCGTACTCCGGGTGCCGCCAGTACCGCGAGAACCTGTTCGACGCCCTGGCCGAGGTCCGCGCGGAGGACCCCGGCTGGTCGCCCGAGGTCCACCGGCTGCGCACGTACTTCAACCACCCGGGGTTCATCGAGTCTGTGGCCGAGGCGACGCGCACGAGTCTCGACGGCCTGCCCGCGGGCAGCCGGCTGGTCTTCACGACGCACTCGATCCCCAGCGCGGATGCCCGGCGCTGCGACTACGAGGAGCAGCACCGCGACGCGGCCACGTCGATCGCCGGGACCCTCGGGCGGGCCGACGAGTGGGACCTCGTGTTCCAGTCGCGCTCGGGTGCCCCGCACGTCCCCTGGCTCGAGCCCGACATCGGAGACCACCTCGCGGCCCTGGCGGCGCAGGGGGTGGCCGGCGCGGCGATGGTCCCCGTCGGGTTCGTCAGCGACCACATGGAGGTGGTGTGGGACCTCGACACGGTCGCCACCGCCCAGGCGCGGGAGGCCGGCATCGCGGTGGCCCGGGCGGCCACGGCGGGCACCGATCGCCAGGTTCATCGCGATGGTGGCCGACCTCCTCGACGAGGCCCGGGCTGCTGCCGACGGCCACCCCCGCGAACCGGCCCCGACCTACGGCGCCCTGGGTCCGCGCGTCGTGCCGTGCGTGGCCGGCTGCTGCCCCAACCCGCGCGGCCCGCGCCCCGCGCTGTGCGGGTCGGACTGATGAGCCCCGACCGGCCCGAGCCGTCCCTCGGGGCGCCGGCTGCCCTCGGCCTCGACCACGAGCTGCTGGACGTGGCCTGGCGCGCGGCCCGGGCCGCCGGAGCCTTCCTGATGGCGGGCCGCGACCAGACCCTGACCGTCTCGACGAAGACCACGCGGACCGATGTCGTGACCCAGATGGACACCGGCGCCGAGGCCCTGGTCGTGCGCACGATCCTCGCCGCCCGACCCGACGACGGCCTGCTCGGCGAGGAGGGGGCCGATCGTGCGGGCAGCACCGGCGTGCGCTGGATCGTGGACCCGCTCGACGGGACCGTGAACTACCTGTACGGGCTGCCGAGCTGGGCGGTGAGCATCGCCGCGGAGGTCGACGGCGCCGTCGAGGTGGGCGTGGTGGACGCGCCGCGGCTCGGCGAGACCTTCGTCGCCGTGCGTGGCCAGGGGTCGTTCGTGGTCACGGGGACCGGCGTCGAGCGCCTCGTGCCCGGGGAGCCCGACAGCCTCGGGCAGGCCCTCGTGGGCACCGGCTTCGGCTACGCGCAGGCGCGCCGGGCCGCCCAGGCCAGGACCCTGACGACCGTGCTGCCGGCCGTGCGCGACGTCCGCCGGGCCGGTGCCGCGGCCGTCGACCTGTGCTGGGCCGCCGCCGGGCGGCTCGACTGCTACTACGAGCGCGGCCTCAACCCGTGGGACCTGGCGGCCGGCGTGCTGGTCGCGACCGAGGCGGGCCTGGTCGCCGGGGGCCCGCCCGGCAGGGAGCCATCCACCGAGCTGACATGGGTGGCCCCCCGGCACCTTGCCGAGGAGTTCCGTGCCCTGCTCGCGCTGGCGGGTGCCGACCGCGACTGACCCGGCGTCCGGGGCGCGCCGGGAACGGCGGGCGCGCAGGCGCTCACGGTCGGCCAGCCCGGTGAGCGGGTCAGCCGATCCGGCGCAGCTGCGCGTTGTACCAGTGCGCGTTGTCGACGTAGGTCCGCACCGAGCTCTCGATGATCCCGGCCGGGACCGCGTCGGCCTTGATCCGGGCCGGCACCCCCATGGCCACCGCGCCGCTGGGCACCTCGGTCCCCGGCGACACCAGTGCCTGCGCGGCGACCAGCGCTCCCGACCGCACGATCGCCCGGTGCAGCACGACCGAACCGGAGCCGACGAGGCTGTCGTCCTCGATCGTGCAGCCCTCCAGGTGCGCCCTGTGACCGATCACGCAACGGTCTCCGATCAGCGTGTCCAGAGTGCTCGTGCAGTGCACCACGCACCCGTCCTGGACGGAGGTCTGCGCGCCGACCACGACCCGGCCGGAGTCCCCACGGAGCACCGCCGTCGGCCAGATCGAGGCCTCCGCCCCCACGGTGACGTCCCCGATGATGACGGCCTCGGGATGGACGAACGCGGTCGGGTGGATCGTCGGGGTCCGGTCCCCGATGGCGTACAGGGCCATCTGAAGTCCTCCTGTCCGGCCCCGCGGGCCGCGTCGCGCTGCTCGTGGCTCCATCATGCGGCACAATGCGCGGGCGGCGCGGGCATAAACGCCCGGCGCCCGGAGTTGTACCGATCCGAGAACCCGAGAACCGATCCCATCATGGGGGGAGTGCCACCATGGCCACCGACTACGACGCGCCGCGCAAGACCGAGGACGACAGCCTTGCCGAGGACAGCATCGAGGAGCTGAAGGCCCGCCGGATCGACAAGGCGGCCTCCACCGTCGACATCGACGAGACCGAGCTCGCCGAGAACCTCGAGCTCCCCGGCGCGGACCTCTCCGACGAGAGCCTGAGCGTGCGCGTGCTGCCGAAGCAGGCCGACGAGTTCACCTGCGGCAACTGCTTCCTGGTCCATCACCGCAGCCAGCTCGCCGGCGAGCGCAACGGAATGCCCATCTGCCGGGAGTGCGCGGCCTGAGCCAGGCTACCGACCGTCAGGCAGGCGCGTCCTCGTCCACCCGATCGAGCACCTCGAAGACCACGATCTCGACGACCGCGATCAGGGTGGCGAGCGCCGCCGACCAGAGGACCTTCGAGATGACGGGCGCCTCGCGACTGTGGATCACCGGGGCGGGCTTGCCGGTGCGGGACTCGTAGGTGCTCATCATGGCCTTGCGGACGAGCCACGTCACGCCCAGAGTGATCAGGGGCGTCGCGCTGCGAAGGGGGGGTCGCTTGGCCGTGTCCGGGACGGTAGGTGCTCTCATGGCACTACCCTCCCACGGGCCACCTCGATCGCGCGAGCCATCCGCTGGGGGTGGCGCGAGGCGATCAGCCAGGTCCGATGCGGGTCGCTCGGGTCAATGACCTCGACGACGACCGCACCAGGCCCGACCCCCGGCCGCAGCAGCAGGTAGGCGCTCGGATCCCCCTCGGGGCCGCGCGCCGAGCGTGTCTGGGCCGCATCCAGGGCCAGCACCCGACCGGTGAACTCCCAGCCGATCCCCGCCCGGCCGGCGCGCAGCCGCTCGCTCTCCACCGCGACGACTGCCGCGCTGCGCGCGATCAGGAACGCCGCGACCGACCCGACGCCGACGGCGACCGCCCAGCCCGCGAACGCCCCCAGCGCGGCGGCGTAGGCGATCGCCAGCGCGCCGACGCAGCCCGCCGCGCCGATCCACACGATCGGGCCGGGCCACAGGCGCTCGCGGTATGACGGAGGGGCCCGGCGCCGACATGCGGCCAACTCTGGCACTGCCCTGTGGTCGGGCCCCCACCCGGTCCCGGGCCCCGGCGGCCGGGGAAGCAACGCAGGCTGGGTAGGGTCGCGGCCATGATGCCGGCCGACGTCCTGATCACCCGGCTCGACCCAGGGGTGCCGATCCCGTCCTACGAGCACCCCGGGGACGCCGGCGCCGACCTGGTCACGACGGTCGACGCCATCCTCCGCCCCGGTGAGCGCGCGCTGCTCCCGACCGGCGTCGCGATCGCCCTGCCCGACGGCTACGCCGCGTTCGTCCACCCCCGAAGCGGCCTGGCCACCCGGTTCGGCGTGGCCCTGGTCAATGCACCCGGCACCGTGGACGCCGGTTACCGGGGGGAGATCAAGGTAGCGGTGATCAACCTGGACCCGATGGCCCAGGTGGTGTTCCGGCGGGGGGACCGGATCGCCCAGCTGGTCATCCAGCCGGTGGTCCGGGCGCGGTTCCACGAGGTCCAGCGGCTGCCGGGCTCCGAGCGCGGCGAGGGCGGCTTCGGGTCCACCGGCGGACACGCCGCGCGGTAGCCTTGGCGACCTGCGCACAAGCCGGGGGACTGCCCCCGGCGGGCACCACCCGCACCCGACTGGAGGCTCCGATGGCCAGGTTCCGACGCCGCGCGACCTCCGCTGGTGCCGATGACCCCGTCGGGGGCGGCGGGCCGGGCGACGACCTCCACGACGAGGTCGACAGCGAGGCGGACGAGCCCGGCTCCGGCCCCGCCGAGGACGTGGCCGGCTCAGGGTTCGACCGGTCGCACGGGCCGTTCGACGAGGCTGAGGCCGATTCCGCCGACCCGGACCTGCCCCGCCTGGACCTGGGCTCCCTGCGGATCCCGGGCCTGTCCGGGATCAGCGTCCAGGTCGAGGCCGACCCCGGCAGCCAGGAGGTCCGGGCGGTCACCGCGGTCGGCGACCAGGCGGCGGTCCAGCTCCAGGTCTTCGCCGCGCCGCGGTCCGAGGGACTGTGGGACGAGATCCGGGCCGAGATGCTCGCCGAGCTGGGCGGGACCGCGGGGGCGCGGGTCACCGAGGGCGAGGGGCACTTCGGGCCCGAGCTGCGCGGGGTGCTTCCGGCGCGGGCGGCCGACGGCAAGCAGTCGACGCAGGCCGTGCGATTCGTGGGCGTCGACGGCCCGCGCTGGTTCCTGCGAGTGGTGTTCCTCGGCCGGGCGGCGGTCGAGCCCGACCCGGAGGACGCCCTGCACCAGCTGGTCCGCGAGACGATCGTGGTCCGCGGCGGTGCCGCGATGGCCCCCCGCGACCCCCTCCCGCTGACGCTGCCCGCGGCGACCGTCGAGGATGCAGACGCCGATGCCGGCGATCCGGCGCCGGAGGGGCAGGACGCGGACGCCGACGGGTCCGACGAGCGGTACGGGGACCTCGACCCGTTCGAGCGCGGCCCGGAGATCACCGAGACCCGCTGACCTTGTTCGGGAGCGGCTGCTCAGCGAGTCGTCCCTGCGGCGCAACCCCGGTACGATTGACGTGTGTCGACGACCAAGCAGGGCACCAAGCAGGGCGTGGTGAGGCGGCTGGGGGCCAGCCTCGGCAAGAGCAAGGCCGAGCAGCAGGCGGAGGACCTCCAGGGGTCCGTCACCGCCGTGGGGGCCACGCCCATCAGCAGTTGCACGCCCGGTGAGGCCACGACTCTCTCCGGGGTCCTGAGGTCGGTGACCCTGCGTCCCCGGGAGAACGTGCCCGCCGTGGAGGCCGAGCTCTACGACGGCTCGGGCAATGTCCGGCTCGTCTGGCTCGGCCGGCGCCAGATCCTGGGGATCACCCCCGGGCGCTCCATCGTCGTGACCGGCCGGATCACGTGCAACGAGACCGACCCGACCATCTTCAACCCCCGCTACGAGCTCCGCGCGGAATCGGCGCCCGCGTGAGCGCGCAGGCAGGCAGTGGCCGGGTCGACCGCCCGGTCGCCGACCTGCCGGGTACCGACCAGCCCCTGGGCGTGGACCGGGAGATGCTCGACCGGGCCGTGGGCGGGTGGCGCGGGATGATCGACTCCGGCGTCCCGGCCGCCGTCTTCGTCCTTGTGTACCTGGTGACCGGCCAGCAGCTCCGGCCCGCGCTGATCGCCGCCCTCACCGCGGGCGCCGTGATCGCGGTCCTGCGGCTGATCCGGCGCGAGTCCCTGCAGCAGGTCGTCGCCGGGTTCTTCGGAGTGGCGATCTCCGCCTTCATCGCCACCCGGACGGGGCGCGCCGAGAACTTCTTCCTGATCGGCATCCTGATCAACGTGGCGTACCTGTTCGCCTACGTGATCTCGTGCGTCGTGCGCTGGCCGCTGCTCGGGCTCCTCATCGGCTACCTCCGGGGCGACGCCACCGGATGGCGCTCCGACCCGCGGCAGTACCGGGCCTATGCCACCGCCTCGTGGATCTGGGCGGGCATGTTCGGCCTTCGTCTGGCCGTCCAGCTGCCGATGTACTTCGCCCACGCGGTCGGGATGCTCGGGGTGGCCAAGCTGGCGCTGGGCTGGCCGCTGTTCCTCCTGACGGCCTACCTGAGCTACCTGATCATCCACCCCGTGCTCGCGCAGGTGGACCGGGAGAGCGCCGCCGACCCCGAGCGCGCCGCTCCCACGCCCGGCCTGGAGCCCGAGTCCGCCTGATCGCCCGGTTCGGTCCGGGCCGCCTGCCTCACGGCGAGAGCCCGCTCACGGCGAGAGCAGGGCCTGGATCGCCTCCTCCTGGTCGGGCACCGACACGAAGAGCAGCTCGTCGCCGCTCTCCAGCGGATCGTCCGGACTCGGCGCGATCACCTGCCGGCTGCGCAGGATGGCCACCAGGGAGGTGTCCGGTGGCCACGGGACGTCCCCGACCCGCGTGCCCACCACCGGCGAGTCGGCGCCCAGGGTCAGCTCGACGAGGTTCGCGTTGCTCTGACGGAACGTGAAGAGGCGCACGAGGTCGCCCACGGTGACCGCCTCCTCCACGAGGGCGGAGAGCATCCGCGGGGTCGAGACCGCGACGTCGACCCCCCAGGCCTCGTTGAACAGCCATTCGTTCTTCGGGTGGTTGACGCGGGCGACCACGCGGGGCACCCCGAACTCCGTCTTCGCCAGCAGTGACACGACCAGGTTGACCTTGTCGTCGCCCGTCGCGGCCACGACCACCTGACATGTGTGCAGCTGCGCCTCCTCGAGCGCCGAGACCTCGCACGCGTCCGCGCACAGGACGTGGGCTCCCTCGACGACGCCCACGTGGGCGATCTCCGGCTCCTTGTCCACGAGCAGGACCTCGTGGCCGTTGTGGAGCAGCTCGCGGGCGATCGCCCGTCCGACCTTGCCCGCTCCTGCGATGCAGACCCTCATGAGTGCACCTCGGGTGCGGCCCGGAAGGTCTCCTGGATGGATTCCTCGTCCTCGCGCATGAGCAGGACGTGGACGATGTCGCCGTCCTGCAGGACGGTGTCGCGGTTGGGAAGCAGGGCCGTGCCGAACCGCGTGAGGAAGGCGATCCGGGCCCCGGTGCTGTCCTGCAGGTCGAACACCAGCCGACCCACCCAGTCGGGGTGCGCCGGCATCTCGGCCAGCGCGATCGTCCCGCTCGGGTCGGTCCACTCCTCCTGGGCCCCCTTGGGCAGGAGCCGGCGCAGCATCTGGTCGGTGGACCAGGCGACGCTGGCCACCGTGGGGATCCCCAGCCGCTGGTAGACCTCGGCGCGGCGGGGGTCGTAGATCCGGGCCACGACGTTGCCCACCCCGAAAGTCTCGCGGGCCACGCGCGCGGCGATGATGTTGGTGTTGTCACCGCTGCTGCAGGCGGCGAAGGCCTGCGCGCGGTCGATGCCGGCCTCCACGAGCGTGTCGCGGTCGTAGCCGATCCCGACGATGGTGTTGCCCCCGAAGTCTGCCGAGAGCTTCCTGAACGCCTCGACGTCCATGTCCACGACGGATACCGAATGGCCCTGGCGATCCATGGTCTGGGCGAGCGCGGAGCCCACGCGGCCGCACCCGAGTATCACGATGTGCACGCCGCGAACGCTACACCGGGTCACGTGGGAGTCCGCTGTGCGTAGCATTCACCCACGTGGGAACCTTCTCCGACGCGACGAAGCGAGTGCTCTTCGGTCGGGCCCTTCACACCAACCAGCTCGGCGAGACGCTGCTTGCCGAAGCGGATCGCCCTGCCCGTGTTCGCCTCGGACGCCCTGTCCTCCAACGGGTACGCCACGCAGGAGATCCTGCTGGTGCTGTCGCTGGGCGGCTTCGCGCTGTTCCAGTACGCGCCCTGGGTGGCCGCGGCCGTCGTCACCGTCTTCCTGGTCGTGGTGGCGTCGTACCGCCAGAACGTGCACGCCTATCCCTCCGGCGGCGGCGACTACGAGGTGGTCTCGACCAACCTCGGTCCGCGGACCGGGGTGTTCGTGGCCAGTGCGCTGATGGTCGACTACGTCCTGACCGTCGCTGTCTCCATCTCGTCGGCGGTGGCCAATGCGGCCTCGGCGATCCCCTTCATCGGCGACCACCCGGTGTCGATCGCCATCGGCCTGGTCGTACTGCTCACCCTGATGAACCTGCGGGGCGTGCGCGAGTCAGGGTCCCTGTTCGCCATCCCGACCTACGCGTTCATCGTGGCCATCTTCACGATGCTGGCCTGGGCGGCGGTCCGGATGGCCTCCGGGGAGGTGCTGCTGGCCGAGTCGGCCGGGTGGGAGATCGTGCCGGAGGGCTCCTACGCGGGCGCAGCGCTGGTCTTCCTCGTCGCGCGGGCCTTCTCGTCGGGCACGACCGCGCTGACCGGCATCGAGGCCATCAGCAACGGGGTGCCGGCCTTCCGAAAGCCCAAGAGCCACAACGCTGCGACGACGCTGCTCCTGCTGGGCCTGATCGCGACGTCGATGTTCGCCGGGATCACCTGGCTGGCCGTGGCCACGAAGGTGAAGATCGCCGAGTCCGACGACCTGCTCATCGGGATGCCCGAGGGGGCGGAGCAGAAGACGGTGATCGCCCAGGTCGCCCAGGCCGTCTTCTCCAACTTCTCGCCCATGTTCGTGTTCGTCTCGGTCGTGACCGCCCTGATCCTCGTGCTGGCCGCGAACACGGCGTTCAACGGGTTCCCGGTCCTGGGCTCGATCCTCGCGCGCGACGGGTACCTGCCCCGCCAGCTGCACACCCGCGGCGACCGACTCGCCTTCAGCAACGGGATCGTCATGCTGGCGGCCCTGGCCGGGCTCCTCATCTACATCTACGGAGCCAACGTCTCCGCCCTGATCCAGCTCTACATCGTCGGTGTCTTCGTTTCCTTCACGCTGAGCCAGCTGGGGATGATCAAGCACTGGAACCGGCACATGCGCGAGCCGATGGATGCCCGCGAGCGTGGCCGGATGCAGCGCAAGCGACTCGTGAACGCCGTCGGCTTCTGCATGACCGGCACCGTCCTGATCATCGTCCTGGCGACGAAGTTCACCCATGGGGCGTGGATCGTCTGCGTGGCCATGCCCGTGCTCTGCCTGATCATGGTGTCGATCAGGAAGCACTACGACCGGGTCTCCGTCGAGCTGGTGGCAGACGACGGCGAGTCGGTGACGCTGCCCAGCCGGGTGCACGCGATCGTGCTCGTCTCCAAGATCCACAAGCCGACGCTGCGGGCGCTGGCGTATGCGCGCGCGACGCGGCCCACGGTGCTCGAGGCGCTCACCGTCGACGTCCACGACGGCTCGACGGCGCGCCTGGTCGGCGAATGGGACCGCCGCCGCATCCCGGTGACCCTCAAAGTGCTGGACTCGCCCTATCGGGAGATCACCCGGCCGGTGGTCGAATACGTCCGCGGCCTGGGTCGCAGCTCACCACGTGACCTCGTCTGCGTCTACGTTCCGGAGTACGTGGTCGGCCACTGGTGGGAGCAGTTCCTGCACAACCAGAGCGCGCTGCGACTCAAGAGCCGCCTGCTGTTCTCGCCGGGGGTCATGGTGGTCAGCGTCCCGTGGCAGCTGCTGTCCAGCGAGCGGATCGCCGACGCACCCGAGGCCCAGGCCCCAGGCGCCCTGCGGCGCGGGGAGCCGGATGCCCAGACGGCCGAGGCGTTCGTCGCCGGCGAGATGAGTGGCGGGCCGTCGGCGCGGTGAGGCCGGGGGTGGAGGTCGGCGACCGCCTCGTGGTCGAGGTCGGTCCCGTGGCGCACGGCGGTCATTGCGTGGCACGCCATGCCGGTCAGGTCCTGTTCGTGCGCCACGCCCTGCCCGGGGAGACGGTCGCGGTCCGGGTCACCCAGATAGGGCGGAAGGCCCGCTTCGTGCGTGCCGACGCCGAGGAGGTGCTGGTCGCCAGCCCGGACCGCCGGGAGCCGCCCTGCCCGGTGGCGGCCACCTGCGGGGGCTGCGACTGGCAGCACGCGACGCCCGGGGCGGCACGTCGGCTCAAGGCCGACGTCGTCCGGGAGGCGATGTCGCGCCTGGCAGGGATCGAGCTGCCCGACTCGTTCGAGGTGCAGTCCCCGACTCGGGCCGACGACGGCGGGTCCGGCCCGGAGGGGCTCGGCTGGCGGACCCGAGGCGCGCTCGGGATCGACGCCGGCGGGCGCGCGGGCTTCCTCGCGCACCGGTCGCACCGAGTGGTCGTGGCCGGACAGTGCCTGCAGCTCGACCCGCGCCTGGCCGCGCTGGACCTGTTCACCCGCGGCTGGCCCCCGGGGCGGCTGGGGTTCGTCGCGCCGGCGGAGGGCCCCCCGCAGGCCTTCCCGGAGTCGGCGCCCCCACCGGACCCGATCACCGAGCGGGCCGCGGGCCGGACCTGGTCGGTGGCCGCCGACGGCTTCTGGCAGGTGCACCCGCGGGCCGCCGACGCCCTGGTGGCCGACGTCCTGCGCATGCTCGAGCCGAGACCCGGGGAGCGGCTCGTCGACCTGTACTCCGGCGTCGGGCTGTTCGGGCTGAGCGCCCAGGACGCGGTCGCCGGCCGGCTCGACCTCGTCCTCGTCGAGGGGGACCGCCGAGCCTGCGAGCTGGCCGGCGTCAACGCCAGGGGACGCCCGGCGCGGATCGTGCGCTCCGACGTGGCGCGGTGGGCGTCGCGACCCGGGGCACTCACCGGCACGGACCTCGTCGTGCTCGACCCGCCCCGTACCGGCGCCGGCGCCGCCGTGGTGACGGCGATCGCACGGGCGCGCCCCCGGGCGGTGGCCTACGTGGCCTGCGACCCTGTGGCGCTGGCCCGCGACCTGGCCACGTTCCGCGAGCAGGGGATGGAGCTTCGGGAGCTCGTGGCGCTCGACCTGTTCCCGACGACCCAGCATGTCGAGTGCGTCGCGAGGCTCGCCCCTGGCTAATATCTTGATATCAAGATAAACTTCCGGCGGGACAGCAGGTCCCCTGGAGGCGCGATAGCCTTCAGCCCTTGCGGAGGAGGAGTCATCGATGGCGAGCAAGGACAGCTTCGGGGCACGAGGGACGTTCGAGGTCGGCGGGAGCACCCACGAGATATTCCGGATCTCCGCGGTCCCCGGCTCCGACAGCCTGCCCTTCACGCACAAGGTGCTGCTGGAGAACCTCCTGCGCACCGAGGACGGCGCCAACGTCACCGCCGACCAGATCCGCACGCTGGGGGACTGGGACCCGGCCGCCGAGCCGGTCGACGAGATCCAGTTCTCGCCCGCGAGGGTGATCATGCAGGACTTCACCGGGGTCCCGTGCGTCGTCGACCTGGCCACGATGCGCGAGGCCATGAAGGAGCTCGGCGGGGATCCGGCGCGGATCAACCCGCTTGCCCCGGCCGAGCTCGTCATCGACCACTCGGTGATCGCCGACTTCTTCGGCAGCCGCGACGCCGCGACCCGCAACGTCGCCCTCGAGTACGAGCGCAACCGCGAGCGCTACCAGTTCCTGCGCTGGGGGCAGTCGGCCTTCGACCAGTTCCGGGTCGTGCCGCCGAGCACCGGGATCGTGCACCAGGTCAACATCGAGGCGCTGGCGAGGGTCGTCATGGTCCGCAACGGCCAGGCCTATCCGGACACCTGCGTGGGCACCGACTCGCACACCACCATGGTCAACGGCCTGGGCGTGCTGGGCTGGGGCGTGGGTGGCATCGAGGCCGAGGCCGCGATGCTCGGCCAGCCGGTGAGCATGCTCATCCCGCAGGTCATCGGCTTCAAGCTGACCGGCAGCTCCCCGAGGGCACGACCGCGACCGACATGGTCCTGACGATCACCGAGATCCTGCGCAAGCACGGCGTGGTGGGCAAGTTCGTCGAGTTCTTCGGCGAAGCCGTGGGCGCAGTCCCGCTGGCCAACCGGGCGACCATCGGCAACATGAGCCCGGAGTACGGCTCGACCGCCGCGATCTTCCCCATCGACGAGGAGACGCTGCGCTACCTGCGCCTGACCGGGCGCACCGACGAGCAGGTCGCGCTGGTCGAGGCCTACTGCAAGGAGCAGGGCCTCTGGCACGACCCGTCCGCCGAGGCCCGCTACACCGTCCGTGGTCGAGCTGGACCTGGGCGACGTCGTGCCGTCCCTGGCCGGCCCCAAGCGCCCGCAGGACCGCGTCGCGCTCACCGAGGCGCACGACCTCCTTCCGCGAGGCCCTGCGTGACTTCGTCGATCACACCGAGTCCGACGAGCGGCTCGGGGTGGACGAGTCCGGCCGGGAGAGCTTCCCGGCCTCCGACCCGCCCGCCTACGACCGGGACGAAGAGCCGGATCCGCCGCGGGGCCACCCGCTCGCGGTCGTGGCCGGCCGGGCCTCGGCGCCGACCGAGGTGGTCCTCGACGACGGCACGACGTACGTGATCGACCACGGCGCGGTGGTCCTGGCCGCGATCACGTCGTGCACGAACACCTCCAACCCCTCGGTGATGATCGGCGCCGCGCTGCTGGCGAAGAACGCCGTCGAGCGCGGGCTGACCCGCAAGCCGTGGGTCAAGACGACGCTGGCCCCCGGCTCGAAGGTCGTCACCGACTACTACGACAAGGCCGGGCTCACCCCCTACCTGGAGAAGCTGGGCTTCGACCTCGTCGGCTACGGGTGCACGACCTGCATCGGCAACTCCGGGCCGCTGCCCGAGGCGGTGAGCGCGGCGGTGAACGCCTCCGACCTCGCGGTGGTCTCGGTCCTCTCGGGGAACCGCAACTTCGAGGGCCGGATCAACCCCGAAGTGAAGATGAACTACCTCGCGTCGCCGCCGCTGGTCGTCGCCTACGCGATCGCCGGGTCGATGGACGTCGACATCACCACCGAGCCGCTCGGCTTCGACCCCGAGGGCAACGCGGTGCACCTCAGCGACATCTGGCCCACGCCGAAGCAGGTGCAGGAGACCATCGACTCGTGCATCGACGCAGAGATGTTCACCTCGCGCTACGCCGACCTGTTCGCCGGGGACGAGGCCTGGCAGTCGCTGCCGACCCCCACCGGTGACACGTTCGCGTGGGAGGCGGACTCGACCTACGTGCGCAAGCCCCCGTACTTCGAGGGCATGGGCGCCGAGCCCGAGCCGGTCACCGACGTCGCCGGGGCCCGCGTCCTGGCCAAGCTCGGCAACTCCGTGACCACCGACCACATCAGCCCGGCCGGCTCGATCAAGCCCGACAGCCCGGCGGGTCGCTACCTGGCGGCCAACGGCGTCGCGCGCAAGGACTTCAACTCCTACGGGTCGCGGCGCGGCAACCACGAGGTGATGATCCGCGGCACGTTCGCGAACATCCGCCTGCGCAACCAGCTGCTCGACGACGTCGAGGGCGGCTTCACCCGCGACTTCACCGTCGAGGGCGCGCCGCAGGCCTCGATCTACGACGCCGCCCAGTCCTACGCCGCGGCGGGCATCCCGCTGGTGGTCCTGGCGGGAGCCGAGTACGGCTCCGGCTCCTCGCGCGACTGGGCGGCCAAGGGCACCGCCCTGCTGGGCGTGCGCGCGGTCATCGCGGACTCCTACGAGCGGATCCACCGCTCCAACCTGATCGGCATGGGCGTGCTTCCGCTGCAGTACCCGGCCGGCCAGGACGCCGCCTCCCTGGGGCTGGACGGGACCGAGGTCTTCTCCATCAGCGGGGTCACCGCCCTCAACGAGGGCACGACCCCGCGGACCGTGGCGGTGCACGCGCAGCGGACCGACGGCACGGTCGTCGAGTTCGACGCCGTGCTGCGCATCGACACCCCCGGAGAGGCCGACTACTACCGCAACGGCGGGATCCTGCAGTACGTCCTGCGCTCCCTGGTCTGAGGGCGCCGCGCGCCAAACCGTCGCCCACCGGGGCACACTCGGGGCTGGAGGTGGGGATCTTGAGCGACAGCAACGGCGCGGCAGCCGGCGGGGGCGCGATCTACGGCTTGGGCATGTTCGGGGCGTGGGCCTACTTCTGGCAGCAGGCCGACGGCTTCTGGGAGTACGTCCTGGCCGTGCTGCAGGGCCTGGTCTGGCCGGCGTTCATGGTCTACGAGGCGTTCGTCGCGCTGGGCGCCTGAACCGGCGAGGGAAAGCGGAGATGGCCGACGACGAGCGCGTGGCGGAGCGCCGCCCGGGCGGCCGGCTCCCCTCGGGCCTGACCTGGAACCGGTCCGACGGCCTCCGCGGCCTGGTGCTGGCCCTTCCCTCCGGCCTGGTCACGGCCGTCGACCCCGCCGCGGGGCTTCCCCTGGCCCTGGGCGTGCTGCCTCCGGGACTCGTGCACGAGGTCGACGAGCAGATCGCCGAGACGCTGCTCGGGTCGCCCTGGCCTACGCGTTCGGCTGGCTGCTGCCGGCGCTCTTCGCAGAGGACTCCGCGGTCGACGCCACGGCGGGGCGAGGTCGGAGAGAGGATCCACTCCAGCTTCGGACGCCAGCGCCGACCCTGGAGCGCCTCCTCGACCAGGCCACCTCGCGCACCAGGGCTGCGAGGTGCGCGCCCTCCTTGCTCAGGGCGACCAGGGCCTCCTCGACGGCCTCGGGAGGCACCCGGCCGGCGAGGTCGCGGCGGGCCCCGGCGTAGCCCGTCCGGGCGCCTGCAGCGAGCCCCGGCGTGCAGGGCGGCCAGCCGCGCGATGATCACCGGGTGGCGCCGGAACACGTCGTGCCCGCGGTACTGCGGCGGGCAGATCTCCAGCAGCCAGCCCACGGCGCGCGCCGGCGAACTCCGGGGACTCGGGATCCGGCACGGAGCGGGGCCACCCGGGCGGCGAGGTCACTCGGGATCCTACGGCGCCCGGAACCCCCGGCATGCGTGTCGGGCCGGCTGCCCGGGTGCCCGGCGCCCAACGCTCCTAGACTGGTCCGACCGGCGGCGACGGGAGGGTGAGCAGTGAGCGTGCTGCAGCGCATCCACGCGCCTGTGGACCTGCGCGCCCTGGCCCCCGCGGAGCTCGACGGGCTCGCCGCCGAGATCAGGGAGTTCCTCGTCGAGAAGGTCAGCCGCACCGGCGGGCACCTGGGGCCGAACCTGGGCGTCGTCGAGCTCACGATCGCCATGCACCGGGTGTTCGACTCACCCCGCGACGTCCTGCTCTGGGACACCGGGCACCAGGCCTACGTGCACAAGATCCTCACCGGGCGCCGGGACAGGTTCGACCAGCTGCGCCAGCGCGACGGGCTGTCGGGCTACCCGTCGCGCGCGGAGAGCCCGCACGACGTCATCGAGAACTCGCACGCATCCACGGCCCTGTCCTACGCCGACGGGATCGCCAAGGCGTTCGAGCAGGCCGGCACCCTCGGCCGGCGCCACGTGGTGGCGGTGGTCGGCGACGGAGCCCTCACCGGCGGGATGGCCTGGGAGGCGCTGAACAACATCGCCGACTCGCAGCGACAGGTGATCGTCGTCGTCAACGACAACGAGCGCTCCTACGCGCCGACGATCGGCGGGCTGGCCCGGCACCTGGACACGCTGCGCACGACGAGCGGCTACGAGCGCTTCCTCGACTGGGGCAAGGGCGTCCTGGGTCGCACGCCCGTGGTCGGCCCGCCGGTGTTCGACGCGCTGCACGGCGTCAAGCAGGGGATCAAGGACGTGGTCGCCCCGCAGGGCATGTTCGAGGACCTGGGGATCAAGTACCTCGGGCCGGTCGACGGCCACGACGTGGGGGCCGTGGAGGCCGTCCTGCGGGCCGCGCGGGGCTACCAGGGGCCGGTGATCGTGCACGCGATCACGCAGAAGGGGCGCGGCTACGCGCCGGCGGAGAACGACGAGGCCGATCGCTTCCACGGCGTCGGCGTGATCGACCCGGACACGGGCGCGCCGATGACCGACGGCGGTCCCACCTGGACCGGCGTGTTCGCCGACGAGCTCGTCGAGATCGGCGCCGCCCGGCCCGACGTGGTGGCGATCACCGCGGCGATGCTGTGCCCGACGGGGCTCGACCGGTTCGCCGCGAGGTTCCCGGAGCGCACCTTCGACGTCGGGATCGCCGAGCAGCACGCGGCCACCTCCGCCGCGGGCATGGCCTTCGCCGGCCTGCACCCGGTGGTGGCCCTCTACGCGACCTTCCTGAACAGGGCGTTCGACCAGGTGCTGCTGGACGTGGCGCTGCACCGCGCCGGGGTGACCTTCGTGCTCGACCGCGCCGGGCTCACCGGCGACGACGGGGCGTCGCACAACGGCATGTGGGACCTGTCGCTGCTGTCGCTGGTCCCGGGCGTCCGGGTCGCCGCGCCCCGGGACGCCGCGACCCTGCGCCGCGCCCTGCGCGAGGCGGTCGACGTGCCCGACGGTCCGACCGTCGTGCGCTTCCCGAAGGGCCGCCTGGCCGAGCCGCTGCCGGCGGTCGGCCGGCGCGAGGGGGTCGACCTCCTGCACGCCGACCCCGAGGCGCGGGTCCTGCTCGTGGGGATCGGCAGCCTGGCCGGGGCGGCGCGCGAGGCGGCGGAGAAGCTCTCGGCCGAGGGCGTGCCGTGCGTGGCCGCCGCGCCGCTGTGGGTCACGCCGCTGCCCGGGGCCCTGGTCGACCTGGCCGGCGAGATCGGCACCGTGGTCTCGATCGAGGACAACGGGCTCGTCGCGGGCGTCGGAGCGGCGCTGGCGGTCGCCTGCGCCGACGCCGGGCTGCCCGTGCGCTCGGCCCGGCTCGGCATCCCGCAGCAGTTCCTGGACCAGTCCGGGCGGCCGGCGCTCCTGGAGCAGCTGGGCCTCACCGCGCAGGGCTGCGCCGACGCCGCCCGCCGCCTGCTGGCCGGGGCGCCCTGACGCCACGGTCCGCCAAAGCGTCCACGGTGATCCCATTCGCCGCAGCGCCCGTCTGGCCGCGCAACCGGCGGTCCTGAGGGGGTATCCCTAGAGGACCACACAGCCGAGTTCGACATTGTCCGAACCGGGACGCTCCAGGAAGGTCAACGATGACTGAACGCCGCCTGTCCCCAGCCGACGCCTGCTGGCTCTACAGCGACTTCGAGGGCAACCATCAGACCGTCTCGGCGCTGCTGTGGCTCGACCGCGAGATCGACCCGGCAGAGTTCCGCAGCATCGTCAAGGAGCGGCTGGTCGACCAGTACCCGACCTTCAGCCAGCGGATCCGCAACGTCGCGCAACCCGCTGCTCATGCCGCACTGGGAGGACGACCCCGACTTCGACCTCGACTACCACGTCGACGTGCTACCGCTGCCCGAGCCCGGCGACCGGGCCGCGCTCGAGGCGCTGGTCTCCGAGCAGCGCAGCAAGATGCTGGACCACGGCCGTCCGCTGTGGCGCTTCCACCTGATCCAGGGCTACGAGGGCACCTCGGCCATCCACGCCCGGGTCCAGCACGCGATCGCCGACGGCTGGGCGCTGGTCCGCCTGGTCATGTCGCTGGCCGACGAGGCCGACGGACGCGCCGCCGTCGAGGTCGTCGACCGGGAGCCGCAGGAGCGCAAGCGCGACTCCGCCCTGGCGTCCTGGAGCCGGGCGGTGGACCTCGGCAAGCGTGCGGTGGAGAGCGTCGCCGACGCGGCTGCGGCGGCTGTCGGACGCGGTCACCGGCGCGGTCCGCAACCCGTCGGGCATCCCCGCCAGGCTGGCCTCGGGCGCCGACGCGCTGACCGAGGCGCTGTCCCTGGTGCCCGACCCGGGGCGCTTCCTGGAGTTCGGGTGCCGCAGGTGCCGCGGCGTCGGGTGGCCGAGCAGCTCGAAGCCGGTGACCGACGCGGTCGGTCGGCGTCACCGGCGGCGCCGGCGACGCGCTCGACTTCCTGAACTCCCCGAAGCCGGGCAAGACGATCCTGCACGGCGAGGTGTCCGGGCAAGAAGAAGGTCCCGTGGATCGACCCGATCCCGCTGCCGCCCATCAAGGACGCCGGCCAGGCCTTCGGCGCGACCATCAACGACATGCTGATGGGCGCCGTGACCAACTCGCTGCGCAAGTACCTGCTGGAGAAGGACGCCCTCGACGTCGAGCGACCTGCTGGTCTCGGTCCCGATCAGCCTGCGCAAGGCCGACGACCCGCTGCCCCGCGAGCTCGGCAACCGGTTCGGCCTGGTCAACGTCCTCCTGCCGGTCGGCATCGAGGACCCGGTCGAGCAGGTGCGCGCGATCAAGGCGCAGATCGACGAGATCAAGGCCTCGCAGCTGCCGATCGTCTCCTTCGGCCTGGTCTCGGTCGCGGCCATCACGACCCCGGAGGTCGAGCGGCTGATCCACAAGATCACCCAGGACCAGTCGACGGGCGTCGTGACGAACGTGCCCGGGCCGCGTCACGCCGCTGACGCTGGCCGGCGCCAACGTCGTGGGCGCCTGGGGCATGGGCGGTGTGGGCGGCAACATGAACCTCTGCGTGGGCGTCTTCAGCCTCAACGGCGAGGTCAACTTCGCCATCAGCAGCGACGTCGCCATCACCGCGGACCCCGAGCGGATCCTCGGGCACTTCAAGGCCTCGGTGGCCGAGCTCATCGAGCGGGCGGGGGTCCCGACCGAGGCCCAGTAGCCACCGCAGACAGGGCGGCTGCGGGCTGCATCGCGGCCTGCAGCAGGTCCGCGGTGAGATCGACCTGCCAGGGCCGGGCGCCGGCGCCGGCAAGGAACTCGGCGACGGCGCCCGGCGCGCTGCCGTCCAGTGCTCCTGGCGGTGGGTTCCACATCAGCCTGCGGACGACCTCGGGCGTCAGCAGGTTCTCCACCGGCACCGCCAGGGCCTCGGAGCGCACCTGCAGGGCTGCCCGCGCCCGTTCCAGGCGTCCGGCCGCAACCCGGTCGCGGCTGGCCCACATCCTCGGGGGAGGCGGGCCGTCGCCCCGCAGGGAGGCGTCGGGCAGATCCGCGTCGGGCACCGCCCAGGCCTCGCGCAGCGCGTCGCCCCAGGCCCGCTGGTAGCGCGAGGCGCCCCTTCCGTGGAAGTCCTTGAGGGCCCGCAGGGCGTCGACGTCGCGGGGGAGGGCGTACCCGGCCGCGACGATCGAGGCGTCGGGCAGGAGCCGTCCGGGTGCCGTGTCGACCTGCTGGGCGATCCGGTCCCGGGCCAACCACAGGGACGCCACCACCGCCAGGCCGCGCCGTGAGCGGACCCGGTGCAGCCCGGACGTGCGCCGCCACGGGTCGACGCGCGGCGGGGGCGGTGGCGCGTCGCGGACCGCGTCGAACTCCTGGCGCGCCCACTCGCGCTTGCCGGCCGCCAGCAGGCGCCGGTCGAGCTCGTCGCGGAGCTCGATGAGGACCTCGACGTCCAGCGCCGCGTACTCCAGCCACGCCTCCGGGAAGGGTCGCTTGGACCAGTCGGCCGCACCGTGCCCCTTGGCCAGGGACACCCCGAGCAGGTCGGCGACCACCGGCCCGAGGCCGACGCGGGGCAGCCCGAGCAGCCGGCCGGCCAGCTCGGTGTCGAACAGGGAGGCCGGGTGCAGGTGCAGCTCGGCCAGGCAGGGGAGGTCCTGGCTGGCCGCGTGCAGGATCCACTCCGGACCGGCCAGGACCTCGGCCAGGCCCGGCACCCCGGGAATTGCGATGGGGTCGATGAGGAACGAGCCGGACCCGGCGCGGCGGATCTGGATGAGGTATGCGCGCTGGCTGTAGCGGTAGCCGGAGGCCCGCTCGGTGTCGAGCGCGATCGGGCCGGTCCCGCCGGCGAGAGCGGTCACGGCGCGCGCGAGGGCCTCGGGCGACTCGGTCAGCGGCGGGAGGCCGTCGCGCAGCCGGAGCGGCTCGAGGGGGATCGGCGCCTCGTCCGAGCGCGGCTCCTCGACGTCGCCCGGCTCGTGGCCGTGGGCGGGTCTGCCTCACTGACCTCGGGGAAGTCGCGCACGGTGCCACCGTACTCGCGAGGCGAGCCCCTGGGTGCCGGCATCAGCCCCGGGGGAGCGGCAGCTGCGCGACGCCCGGCGGCAGCGGCATCAGGCCGGCGGCCTGGCCCAGGACCTCGGCCCAGGCATGCGCGTGCGGGGCGAGGTCGGGGCTGTCCGGGGTCCACGAGGCGCGGACCTCGATCTGACCCTCGAGGGGACGCTCCGACAGCCCGCCGAACGACTCGGAGGTCACCCGGGTGACGGTGCCCGAGATGTTCGTGAACCCGGCGCCGTGGGCGTCGAGAGCCTCGATGAGCCAGGTCCAGCCGACCTCCGCCAGCAGGGGGTCGGCGGCCATCTCCGTCTCGAGGGTGGCCTTGATGAAGGCGACGACGCGGAACGTGCCACCCCACGACTCCTGTCCGGCGGGGTCGTGCAGGACGACCAGGCGACCACTGCCCAGGTCGGCGTCGTCCACGACCACCTCGGCGGTCATCGCGATCGCGTAGGGGGCCAGCCGTTGCGGGGCGGGCGCCTCCTCGAGCTGGATCTCCGGACGGAGCCGGAGCCTGTGCAGCGAGGTCAGCGCGGCTCGGAAGTCGGCCGCCTCGTCGCCGCCGGTCGCGTCACCGCGGTGATCCGACCCGGGCCGCGTGTCCATGAGTCGCAGGCTACGCCCTGCCCCGGCGTTCGCCAGGCAGGTCTGCGCCGGAGTCGTGCATATAGCCTCGGGGACCGTGGCAGCCCTGCTCGCGCTGCTGTCCAGCGCGATGTGGGGCAGTGCCGACTACCTCGGCGGGAAGCTCTCGCGACGACGCCACGTCCTGGTGGTCCTGGGCGGGAGTCAGGCGATCGGGCTGCTGGCCATGCTCCTGGCGGCGACGCTGACCGGTTCCTGGGGCGCGGCGCCCGACTACGCGGGCTGGGCGGTGCTGGCGAGCCTGTCCGGAGCCACCGGCCTCCTGCTGTACTACCGGGCGCTGGCGATCGGGACGATGGGGGTCGTGTCGCCCATCGCGGCCCTCGGCGTGCTCGTGCCGTTGGCTGTGGGCCTGGCGCAGGGCGAGCAGCCGAGCGCCCTGCAGATGCTCGGGATCGTGCTGGCCCTGGTCGGCGTCGTGGCGGCCAGCGGCCCGGAGGTCCACGGCGACGCCGGACTGCTCCCGGCTCTCCTGGCCGGGGGTGCCGCGCTGTTCCTGGGGCTGTCGATGGTGGCGATCGCCCGGGGCAGCGAGGTGAGTGTCGTGATGACGATGACGGTGATGCGGGTGAGCACGGTGAGCCTGCTGGCCGTTGCGCTCCTGGTGCTGCGCAGGACGG
Source organism: uncultured Actinomycetes bacterium (assembly GCA_963793175.1). Taxonomy (GTDB): domain Bacteria; phylum Actinomycetota; class Actinomycetes; order S36-B12; family CAIYMF01; genus Prado023. Next base: position 143,729 of record CAWBYT010000003.1, on the reverse strand, counting down.
TCCTTGCCGGTGGGTCTGCCTCGGTGAGCCGCGCCGAGGCTGCCGGCGTTCGCGGCCGTCGGCCTGCTCGACGTCGGTGCCAACCTGACGTTCGGCCTGGCCAGCACCATGGGCCTGCTGACGCTGGTCAGCGTGTTCGGCTCGCTCTACCCGCTGGCCACCATCCTGCTGGCGCGCTTCATCGACGACGAGCGGCTGCGCCCGATCCAGCACCTGGGTGTGGGACTCGCGCTGGCCGGCGTGGCCGCCATCAGCGCCGGCTAGGAGATCCGTCCCACCGTGGACCTCGAAGGGAGGCGTTCGCCGACGCGCTTCAGGGCCCGGGGCGCAGCGCCCACGTGAGGACGCCCCTGTTGGCCTGGCGCAGCGCGCCCTTACGCCACCCTCGGGAGGGCCGTCCGGTCGGTCGCTCGACATGGACGTTGAGGGACCACAGGATGGCGTCGTGGAGAGACATGGGGCCGAGCTCCATGCCTGGCTGCTCGAGGGTGACCCGGCGGTCCGGTGGCGGGTGCTGCAATACCTCGACGGCGCATCCAAGGACGCGGTCGCCCGTGAGCGGGCACGTGTCGCTACCGAGGGGTGGGGTGCCCGGCTGCTCGCCGCTCAGGACGACGACGGGGGGTGGGGCGGCGGCGTCTACTCCCCGAAGTGGACCTCGACGACGTACACGCTGCTGCATCTGCTGTGGCTCGGTCTCCCTCCTGGCCATCCGGCCGCGCTGCGGGGGTGCGAGGGGCTGTGGCGATGGCAGGCGCGGTGGCGGGTGCCGGAGACCTGCATCGTCAGCATGATCGTGCGGCTCACCAGCTACCACGGGTATCAATCGCCACGCCTCGATGAGGTCGTGACGCACCTGCTCGATCAGCAGCTGGCCGACGGTGGGTGGAACTGTGACGCGTCACCCTCAGACAAGGGCAAGCACAGTTCGTTCCACACCACGGTCCAGGCGCTGGAGGCGCTGACCACCTACACCCGGACCGGCGGGAGCCTCGATAGCACCGAGGAACAGCGCCGCGGGCGTGACTTCTTCCTGCGCCATCGCCTGTACCAGTCGCACCGGACCGGACAGGTCGCGATCCGAGGCGGCACCCGGTTCCCGATCTTCCCGAGTGGCATTTCGATGTGCTTCGCGGGTTGGAACACTTCGCCGACGTCGACGCGCCCCGAGACGAGCGACTCGGTGATGCTGTGGATGTCCTACGTCGTGCCCGCCGCACGGATGGCTCATGGCCGGTCTACGCCCCCTACCCGGGCCGGCAGTGGTTCCAGCCGGAGCCGCCCGGGCCGAGCCGCTGGAACACCTGCCGTGTCATGCGGGTGTTGAGATGGTGGGAGCGCTGATTCCCCAAGACGGGGTGGGCCGACCCCGGGGCGGAGCCCTGATGGCGGGTCAGGCTCGACCCCTGGCTCACATCGCAGGTGGGCAGCTCGTCGGTGGGATCCCGCGGTGCATGGGACCATTCAGACGTGACCGCAGCCCCACATCCGCACGCCACGTCCCGGTTCCTGGCGCCGCGACGGACCTCCTGCCCCCGGACCATCCCCTGGCCGGAGGCCGGACCTCGGACGCGGTGCTGCTGCGCGCCGCCCGGGGGGACGCGGTGGCGCACACGCCGGTCTGGTTCATGCGCCAGGCCGGGCGGTCCCTCCCGGAGTACCGGCGGGTCCGCGAGGGGACCTCGATGCTGGCGTCCTGCTTCACCCCGGACCTGGTCGTGGAGATCACCGACCAGCCCGTGCGCAGGCACGGTGTGGACGCCGCGATCCTGTTCTCCGACATCGTGGTGCCGCTCAAGGCCATCGGCATCGGCCTGGAGATCGTGGCCGGGGTCGGTCCGGTCGTGGCCGAGCCGATCCGGGACGCCGCCGGCGTCGCGCGGCTGCGCGACCTGACCGAGGATGACGTGGCGCCGGTGCTCGAGGCCGTCCAGGTGCTCACCGGGCCGACCGGCCCCCTGGGCGGCACCCCGCTGATCGGCTTCGCCGGGGCCCCCTTCACGCTGGCCAGCTACCTGATCGAGGGCGGTCCCAGCCGTGACCACGCCCGGACCAAGGCCCTGATGTACTCCGATCCCGGCCTCTGGAACGCCCTGGCCGACCGGCTCGCCCGGATCGCGGGGGCCTTCCTGCGGATGCAGGTGCTGGCCGGTGCCAGCGCTGTCCAGGTGTTCGACTCGTGGGCCGGGGCGCTGCCGGCCACCGACTACGAGGCCCTGGTGCTGCCGCACGTGCGGACAGTGCTGGCGGCGGTCGACGACCTGTGCCTGGCGCACGGCGTCCCGCGGATCCTCTTCGGGGTCGGCACCGGCGAGCTGCTGGCCACGATGTCCAGCGCCGGATCCGAGGTGATGGGCGTCGACTTCCGGGTGCCGCTCGACGTGGCGGCGGCCCGGGTCCGCCCGGGGGCGGCGCTCCAGGGCAACCTGGACCCCGCCGTGGTCCGGGCCGGCCCGGCGGCGGTGGCCGAGCGGGTCGACTCGGTGCTCGCCTCGGCGCGGCGCAGCGGCCGCGGCCACATCTTCAACCTCGGCCATGGAGTGCTGCCCGACACCGATCCCGACGTTCTCACCGCGGTCGTCGAGCGCGTGCACGCACACGGGCCGGTCCCGGCGGCGGTCTGACCAGCGGGTCGGGTCGCCCGTCGGCCGGTGGGGGGTGGCACAGTGGTCCCGTGACCTCGAAGCGAACCCCGCGAAGGACTGGAACATCCCGGGGAATGGCCGCTGCACCCCTGGAGACCGCCACCCGCAGGCACGTCGTGGTCGTCGGCGGTGGCATCTCGGGGCTGGCCGCGGCCTGGCACCTGGTCCGGTCGCAGGACGACATCGACGTCACGGTGCTGGAGGCGGCCCCGCACGTGGGTGGCAAGCTCTCGGTCAGCGACGTGGCGGGGATCGCCATCGACGAGGGCGCGGAGTCGTTCGTCGCCAGTCGGCCCGAGGCCCTGCGCCTGGCTCGCGAGGTCGGGATGGAGACCGAGCTGGTCACGCCCCTGGAGTCCGCGGCCTCCGTGCTCAGCCGGGGCCGGATCCGGACCCTGCCGCGCGGCCAGTTCATGGGGATCCCCACCGACCTGCGGTCCCTGGCGGCCAGCGACGTGCTGTCGGCGGCAGGCGTCCTGCGCGTGCCCGTTGGACAGGGTCATCCCCACCACCCAGGTGGGCGACGACGTCTCGGTGGGGGAGTTCATCTCCAAGCGGGTCGGGCGGGAGGTCGTGGACCGCCTGGTCGAGCCACTGCTCGGCGGCGTCTACGCGGGGCGCGCCGACGCCCTGTCGATGCAGGCCACGATGCCCGCGCTGTTCCGCGAGATGCGCCACGACCGGTCGCTGCTCAACGCGACCCGGCGTGTGGCGGGGGGCGGCATGGAGGCCGCGGGAGCCCGCCGCGGGCTGCCGTTCCGGGGCGTCGTCGGCGGGGTCGGACGGGTGCCCGGGGCGATGGCCGCGGCGCTCGTGGGCAGTGGCGTCCAGATCCGCACGCGCGCGACCGTCCGGCGACTCAGCGCCACGAGCACGGGCTGGGAGCTCGAGATCGGGCCGGCCACCGCACCCGAGCTCCTCCATGCCGACGGGGTCGTGCTCGCCACGCCTGCGGCCCCCGCCGCTCGCCTGCTGGCGGAGGTCGCCCCGACCGTGGCGATCGAGCTGTCGGGGATCGACGCGGCGAGCGTCGCGGTCATCGCGCTGGCATTCCGGTCCGAGGACGTCAGGACGCGCCTGACCGGGTCGGGGCTGCTCATCCCGCCGGTCGGAGGGCAGGGCGCTCAAGGCCGTGACGTATCTCGACCGCAAGTGGGCATGGCTGGGGCAGTCCGCCGAGCGCGCGGGCCTGCGCCTCCTGCGCGTCTCGCTCGGTCGGCACGGCGACACCGAGCTGATGCAGCGCTCGGACGAGGAGCTCGTGGACCTGGCCGGCATCGACCTGGCCGACCTCTTGGGGATCGTGGGAACGCCCGGTCGACACGCGGGTGACCAGGTGGGGTGGCGCTCTGCCGCAGTACGTGGTCGGGCACCGGGCGCGCATGGGCCGGATCGCCAGCGGCCTGAGCCAGCAGCCGACCCTGGCCGTGTGCGGCGCGTCCTACGACGGTGTCGGCGTGGCCGCCTGCGTCGGATCCGCCTACGAGGCGGCGGGGCGGGTGGCCCACGCGCTGACCGAGGCCCCGGCAGGGCGACGTGGCTGATCCGACCCCCTCGGGCAAGCGCCCGGGCCAGGGCAAGGCCGCCCGTGACCTGAACGAGCAGATCCGCTACACGATGTGGTCGGTGTACCGGCTCGTGCCGGGCGCCCGCGGCGGGTCCGCCGACCTGGCGTCGGTCGTCGAGGCCGCGGCGCGCGACGACGTGGTCCTGCGGGGTGCCTACGACGTCGGCGGGCTGCGGGCCGACGCCGACCTGATGCTCTGGTGGCACGGACCGTCGGCGGAGTCGCTGCAGGCGGCCTACCGGGGCGTCGCCCAGGTCGCCGGGGAGCGCCTGGCGCCGGTGTGGTCGCAGATGGCGCTGCACCGCCCGGCGGAGTTCAACCGGTCGCATGTGCCTGCCTTCCTCGCCGACGAGCGCGCGCGCGACTGGGTGTGCGTGTACCCGTTCGTCCGGTCCTACGAGTGGTACCTGCTCGAGGAGTCCGAGCGGCGCGCGATGCTCGTGGAGCACGGCCAGATGGGCCGCGACTACCCCGACGTGCGGGCGAACACGGTGGCCGCGTTCGCACTGGGCGACTACGAGTGGATGCTGGCCTTCGAGGCCGACGAGCTGCATCGCATCGTGGACCTGATGCGCCATCTGCGCGGCTCGACCGCCCGCAGGCACGTCCGCGAGGAGATCCCGTTCTACACCGGCCGACGGGTCGAGGTGGACGTCGCAGCCGCGCTGCTGCGCGGGCGGCACGGCTCGCCCCGGGTCGTCGTCCCGGTCGGTGCCTGGCGGGCGCGCCCGCTCTGGCCGGGCCGACCGGCCGCGGCGAGCGGCCGGGCTCAGCCCGCCGGCGCCAGCCGCAGGCTGATCGAGTTGATGCAGTAGCGCAGGTCGGTCGGGGTGCCGTAGCCCTCGCCGGCGAAAACGTGCCCCAGATGGGAGCCGCAGTTCGCGCAGCGCACCTCGGTGCGCTTCATCCCCAGCGAGCGGTCCTCGATCTCGATGATCGCGTCGCCGGCCAGGGGCGAGAAGAAGGAAGGCCACCCGCAGTGCGAGTCGAACTTCTCCGCGCTGCGGAACAGCTCGGCACCGCACGCCCGGCAGGAGTAGACGCCCACCTGCTTGGTGTCGGTGTACTCGCCGACGAAGGCTCGCTCGGTGCCGCCGTCGCGCAGCACGGAGCGCTCGGCCGGCGTGAGCCTCTCGGCCCACTGGTCCTCGGTCAGGGCGACCGGGTAGGCGGATCCGTCGGGACGTGATGGCGAGACATGGTGACCCATGCGCACAACGGTAGGCGCCAACGCCGGCGAGCGCAGCCGGAGACCGCCTGCACCACCCGGCTCGCCCCTCCCACCGCGGAGAACCTGCGCCGTCGTCCGTGGGGCGCTAGCGTTCGCGGGATGGCGAAGGACTCGTTCGGGGCCCCGGTGATCCGCGAGGTCGACGGCCACGACGTCAGGGTCAGCAACCCGAACAAGCCGTACTTCCCGAACGCGCCCGGTGGGGCGATCACGAAGCTCGAGGTGATCGACTACTACGTGGCCGTCGGCGAGGTGATGCTGCGGGCGCTCCGCGACCGGCCGACCACGCTCGAACGGTGGCCCGGCGGCGTCGTGCCGGGCGCGCAGCTGAGCACGCGGGAGGGCTTCAAGGGGGAGGCCTTCTACCAGAAGCGGGTGCCGACGGGCGCCCCTGAATGGGTCCGGACCGCGCGCATCGCATTCCCGTCCGGTCGCACCGCCGACGAGGTCTGCCCGCACACGCCGGCGACGATCGCCTGGGCCGCCCAGCTCGGCACGATCACGTTCCACCCCTGGCCGGTGCGCGCCGGGGACGTCGAGCACCCCGACGAGCTGCGCATCGACCTGGACCCGCAGCCCGGGACGGACTTCGACGACTCGGTCCTGGTCGCCCTGGAGCTGCGCGCGATCCTCGACGAGCTGGGCTGGATCGGGTTCCCGAAGACCTCGGGCGGGCCGCGGCGTGCACGTCTACGTCCGCCTCGAGCCGCGCTGGACCTTCACGGACGTGCGCCACGCCGCCATCGCCATCGGCCGGGAGCTCGAGCGCCGGATGCCCGGACGCGTGACCACCAGGTGGTGGAAGGAGGAGCGCGGGGAGACCGTCTTCGTCGACTACAACCAGAACGCCCGCGACCGCACCATCCGCTCGGCGTGGTCCCTTCGGGCCGTGCCGGAGGCTGCCGTGTCGACACCGGTCACGTGGGCCGAGCTGCCGGACGTCGCTCCCTTGGACTTCACGCTGCGCAGCGTCCCGGCGCGACTGGCCGAGCAGGGCGACCCGCACGCGGGCATCGACGACGTCGCGCACGACCTCACCCCGGTCCTGGAGTGGTACGAGCGCGACGAGCGCGATGAGGGCCTGGCCGACCTGCCCTACCCCCCGGACTACCCGAAGATGCCCGGCGAGCCGCCGCGGGTCCAGCCGTCGAAGAAGGTGGCCGGGCACTGGGACGCCGACGGAAACCGGGTCGGCGGGTAGCACCCTGCTGCCCGACAGCGGCCTGCGCTCTTCTCGAACGGCTTGGTTGCAGGCTATTGGTCCCTTACCAGCTCGAGCTGCTGGTTCCAGTAGGAGTGATCGGGCAGGGTATCCCAGGGATTGGGTTCGACGTCGGGTGTCGCATACACCCAGCCGATGTTCCGGCCCTTCGCCAGGGCGATGGCATGGGCGAGGTCCGCCGGGCCCGTGTTGATGATCAGGTGCCAGAACCGCCCGGCGTCGTATGCGGACTCCCAGCCACGGGGCTTCCAGCGCACGTACTTGCCGTACGAATCCTCGAACGTGACGATGATGTCGGCCGCGACCATGAAGCACTCGCCGGTCGTGATCCCGGGGTTGAGCACCACCGTGCCCGTTCCGCCCTTTTCCTTGACATAGTCGTGGAGCTCGCGGTAGTACGCGAGGTCCCCGCAATCGTTCGAAACCTCATCGAAGAAGATCCCGTTCACCCCGTACCACGCATAGTGTCTGTCGATGTCGGCCTTGACCGTGGCGAGCGACCGTGTGCCGTATGTGGTGTGCACATACCCGATGACGAGAATGCCCTTGGCCTGGCTGGATCCCACCTGGGTGCGGTAGCTGGAGTCAGCGGCGGCCCCAGGGCCGTTGTGGGGGTTGAGTATAGCCAGGCCGACGGTCGGCGCACCGGCCTCCAACTGGGTCCAGGTGGATCCGGGGTCGAAGTAGGCCGGCACGGCGATGGACTGGGTCGACCAATCCCGTGTGGGGGTCGGGGGCGAGCACCGGGTGTGGGGGTCTGGGTCACGCCTATGCCTACCGCGGTGATCGTGGCGATCGCCACCAGGAGCGCAGCAATCAGCAGCGCAATCGCCCATGACTGGCTCTGGATCGATGCTGCCTTGGGTGCCAAATCCAACTCCTGGCGCGGTCAGATTGCCGCCGGGTTGCGGCTCGCTTGAGTCCACGCAACAGACGGGACGGGGCTGGTCCCCGCGAAATGTGGCGTAAGCGACCCGCGCAGTTTAGTTCAGGGAGCCCGTGGCTCAGTCCAGTCCGTGGCCGAATCCATCACTGCATCCCCAAGGATCGGCACCGAAGCGCTGCACAAGGCACCGTGGGTGGGCAGGCGTCGGGGCAGGTGCCTGAGCGGGGCCGCCAGTTGTCTATGGGACGCCGCCAGTCACCTCGCCGGTCGATGCTCGCGACTCGGCACAACGGGCCACTGCCCACCGCCCTCCCGAACCGCGGGTCCGGACAGGCATTGGGCGTTGGGAGGTCATCGAGAATCGCGACGTCTCGGCCGCTGGCGAGCATGTCCCGGACGACATGCCCGCCGATGTGGCCCGCTCCACCATGTACAACCACAGACCAAGAATCGCGCCAGCAAAAGGCCTTGCCTCGCGCTGGCCGCCTGCAATGGCTTGCGCCGAAGTGAAGCCCTTCGGCTGGCCCACGTCATGGTGTCCTTGCCCCTGCCAGGCGGGGGAATCAAACATGCTGTGGTCGAAGATGCACGAGCTGCCTGTGCGGGCGTGCCTCGGCACGCCACTGAGAACCCGCTCGGCACACCCCGACACGACCCGCAACCGCGCGCGAGGATGTGCCCATGGACCTGCCCGTCATGCCGCCCGTGTCGCCGATGCTCGCCAAGTCGGTGTCCGAGATCCCGGACCTGGGCCACACGGAGCCCAAGTGGGACGGGTTCCGCACGATCGTCTTCCGCGACGGCGACGAGGTGGTGCTGGGCAGCCGCAACGAGAAGCCGATGACCCGGTACTTCCCGGAGCTGGTGGAGGCCATCAGGCTCGGAACGCCCCAGCGATGCGTCCTCGACGGCGAGATCGTGGTCGTCACCGAGGATCGACTCGACTTCGAGGTCCTGCAGCAGCGGATCCACCCGGCCGCCAGCCGAGTGGCGCTCCTGGCCGAGCAGACCCCGGCCGCCTTCATCGGGTTCGACATCCTCGCCGAGGGCAGTGAAGACCTGATGGCCCGCCCGTTCGGCGAGCGCCGCCTGCGCCTGGAGGACGCGCTGTCCGAACCCGGCGGCTCCGTCTTCCTCACCCCTCGCACCACCGACCTGGCGACCGCCCAGCGCTGGTTCACGAGGTTCGAGGGCGCCGGCATGGACGGGGTCGTCGCCAAGCCCCTGGACGGGACGTACCAGCCCGACAAGCGCACGATGTTCAAGATCAAGCATGAGCGCACCGCCGACTGCGTCGTTGCCGGCTACCGCCTGCACAAGACCTCGACGCCCGCAAGGCCCCTGCTCGGATCCCTCCTGCTGGGTCTCTACGACGACGGCCGCCTGCAGCACGTGGGCGTGTCCGCCTCGTTCACCGCGGCACGCAGGGCAGCCCTCATCGACGAGCTCAGGCCGCTGGAGAGCGACACGCAGGGCCACCCGTGGAGCGAGTGGGAGCAGTGGGCGATCGCGAACCCCGACCGCGTGCCCGGCACGCAGAGCCGTTGGAGCCAGGGCAGGGACCTCTCGTTCACGGCGTTGCGCCCCGAGCTCGTGGTCGAGGTCGCCTATGACCACATGCAGGGCAGCCGGTTCAGGCACACCGCCCAGTTCCGGCGCTGGCGGCCGGACCGCGACCCGGCGTCGTGCACCTACGAGCAGCTGGAGCGGCCCGTCGACTTCCGCCTGTCCGACGTCCTGGGCAGCGGCATCTGACCGGGCGCCCCCGCCGTGCGCCCACGACCGCCGCGGGCGGCATCTGCCGTCGTCGCGCGAGCCTCGGGTCTGGCAGGCTTCGACCATGCTCCGACTGGTCGACCGCCTGCCGCAGGTCGAGCCCGACCGCCTCATCGCCGAGCTGGTGGCGCCGCCGCGATTCGCGGCCGAGTCGTTCGCGACCTACCTGCCCGACCCGGCCCAGCCCACGCAGTCCGCGGCGGTGGCGGGGCTGCGTGCCTTCGCGGTGCTCCTGAACGCCCCGACGCCGGCGCCCCGCTTCCGGCTGCGACGGGTCGCGCCGCCCGAGGGCCGTGCCGGCATCTACCTGGACGGCGGCTTCGGGGTCGGCAAGACCCACCTGCTCGCCGCCCTGTGGCACGAGGCCCCCGCGCCGAGGGCGTTCGGCACGTTCGTCGAGTACACGCACCTGGTCGGCGCGCTGGGGTTCAACAGCACGGTCGCGGCCCTGTCGGCCCACCGCCTGGTGTGCATCGACGAGTTCGAGCTCGACGACCCGGGCGACACGGTGCTGATGTCGACCCTGCTCAACCGGCTGGTCGACGCGGGGGTCCGGCTGGCTGCGACGTCCAACACCCTGCCGGACCGGCTGGGGGAGGGCCGGTTCGCCGCCGACGACTTCCTGCGCGAGATCCAGGGCCTGTCCGCCCACTTCGACGTCTACCGGATCGACGGGGCCGACTACCGCCACCGCGGCCTGCCCGAGGCGCCCGCTCCCCTGGCGGAGGAGGACGTCGTCGCGGCAGCGCAGGCGGTGGGGGAGGCGGGGCAGGCGGCGAGCACCCTGGACGCCTTCCCCGACCTGATGGATCACCTCTCCCGCGTGCATCCCTCCCGCTACGGCGCCCTGCTCGACGGCGTGGACCGGGTGCACCTCACGGGGGTCCGGCAGCTGACCGACCAGGCGGACGCCCTGCGGCTGGTCGTCCTCGTCGACCGGCTGTACGACCGCGACATCCCGGTCGTGGCCTCCGGAGTGCCCCTGGACGACGTCTTCGCCGACGACATGCTCCGCGGCGGCTACCGCAAGAAGTACTTCCGGGCGGTGTCGCGGCTGGCCGCACTCGCCCGCGAGGGCGCCGGGCTGACCGGCTGACCGCGACGCGCCGATCGGCCGGGTCGCGCCCGGCCGGGTCAGCCCTCGCCCGGGAACGCGTCGGCCGAGGCGCCCCACTCCACGGCGCGCACCCCTGCCCGGGTCGAGCTCGCGACCGCCTCCCGCCGGGCGGCCGGCTGGGCCGCGGCCGCCACGTCGGCATAGGTGGCGGCGAGGGCGGTGTTCACGTATGCCATCAGCCTCCGGCCGTCGGCGGCTCCGTCGACCGGGAACGGCTCCACGTAGGCCGGTGCGGCCTGGACGGGATCGCCGCCCAGCGACGTGATCTGCGCGTGGAGGTCGTCACGGGCACTCCGGTGGGCATCGAGCTCGCGCCTGGCCGTCCGGCGGCGGGTGCCCGCCAGCTCGCCGGCCGCCCGGCCGCTGGCCCACACCGCGGCGTGCTCTCCGGCCAGGGCGGCCTGGAGGGCGTCGAGGTAAGGGGCTCCGGTGCTGGTCATGTCTCGAAGGTCCGGGCGAGTCGGGTCAGGATCTCTGCGTGCTGCGCCTCGCTGGCCGCGATCAGGCAGAGGTCGCGCGCGAGTCCGGCGTCCCGCGCGGTGTCGCACGCGTCGGTGCGCTGGGCCTGCGCCTTGGCCTCGGCCTCGGCGAGTGCCTCCACCGTCGCCCGGGCAGAGTCGGAAGGGGCGTCCGCCGGTTCGGTCGGAGACTCGTCGGGTCGGGCAGGTTCCGGGGAGGCGGTGGCCCTCGGGGTCGCAGCCTCGGGCGCGACGCGGGCCAGATGGGCGACGTGGTGGGCGAGCAGCGGCTCGAGGCGTCCGGCCAGCTCCTCGGGCGCCCCCTCGATCGCGGCGCGGTAGGAGGCGATGAGGGCCGCCTCGGACGCGGCGACCGACGCACGGACCCCGACGTCCTCGTCGGCCGGCGGGCTCGTGGGTCCGGCCGCGGTGGGGACCACCCGGTCGGGATCGCCGAACGTGCAGCCCGACAGGCCGAGGGCGGCCGCGCCGAGCAGCAGGAACGATCGCCTCTCCACGCGCCGAATCCTCGCATCCCCCCAAGCAGCCGGGGGGTGGTGGCCATTGATGGGGCGAGGTCCGCCGTGCGCGCCGGCAGCCCTCCGGAATCGGGGTCGGGTGCCGAGCCCGGCGGTAGGATCGTCGGGACCCACAACTGGACCGCACACAACAGGATCCCCACAACAGCATGGAGGAGCGCGCCATGTCGGCATCCCGGGCCAAGGCGCTGCAAGCCCTCGCCGAACCCATCGTGGCCGCCTCGGACTGCGACCTCGAGGACGTCGTGATCCGCCCGGCCGGCAGGCGGCTGCTGGTGCGCCTCGTGGTCGACCACCGTGACGGGGCACTGACCCTCGACCTGGTCGCCAGCATCAGCCGCGACCTCGCGCGCGCGCTCGACGACTCCACGGTCCTCGGCCAGGCGCCCTACGTCCTGGAGGTCACCTCGCCCGGCGTGGACCGTCCCCTGCGGACCGCCCGGCACTGGCACCGGGCCATCGGGCGGATCGTCCTGGTCACGCCGACCGAGGGCGAACCGCTGGAGGGCCGCGTGCTCGAGGCCGACGACACGCGCGCGACCCTGGACGTGGCCGGCGAACCGCGGGTCGTCGAGTTCGCCGACGTGGCCCGTGCGGTGGTCCAGGTCGAGTTCACCCGGATCGACGACGTGGAGCTCGATGAGATTGAGCTCGACGAGGTGGAGCCCGACGAGGCCGACCCGGACACGCGGCCCGACGACGCCCCCGACCCCCACGACCCGACCCCCACGCCCCGACCCCCACGCACAGGAGGGCTGACATGGACATCGACATGGCCGCGCTGCGCGCGGTCGCCGTGGACAAGGAGATCTCGGTGGACCTGCTCGTCGACTCGATCGAGCAGGCCCTCCTCGTCGCCTACCACCACACGCCGGGCGCCAGCCCCCAGGCCCGGGTGCAGCTGGACCGCAGCACCGGCCACGTCACCGTCTGGGCCGTGGAGGAGGTGCCCGAGGGCGAGGAGGCGGGCTTCGCGCCCCGCGAGTTCGACGACACGCCGGAGGGCTTCGGCCGGGTCGCGTCGACGACCGCCCGCCAGGTCCTCGTCCAGCGGCTGCGCGAAGCCGAGGACGACGTCACGCACGGGCACTTCTCAGGAAAGGTCGGCGACCTGGTCTCCGGGGTGGTCCAGCAGGGCCAGGACCCGCGCCTGGTGTTCGTCGACCTGGGCAAGGTGGAGGGGGTGCTGCCCCCGCAGGAGGCGATCGCCACGGAGGCCCACCCGCACGGTTCCCGGATGAAGGCCCTGGTCGTCGGCACGCGCCGCGGCCCCAAGGGCACCCAGGTGGTTCTCTCACGGACGCACCCGGGCCTGGTCAAGGCCCTGTTCGCCCTCGAGGTCCCCGAGATCGCCGACGGGTCCGTGGAGATCGTGGCCCTCGCCCGGGAGGCGGGGCATCGCACGAAGATGGCCGTCCGCTCGCTGCGGCCAGGCCTGAACCCCAAGGGCGCGTGCATCGGCCCGATGGGTGCGCGGGTCCGCAACGTGATGGCCGAGCTCTCAGGCGAGAAGATCGACATCGTGGACTGGTCCGACGACCCGGCGACCCTGGTGGGCAACGCCCTCTCGCCCGCGCGGGTCAGCTCCGTGGAGGTCGTGGACCCCGACACCCGCTCAGCCCGCGTCATCGTGCCCGACTACCAGCTGTCGCTGGCGATCGGAAAGGAGGGCCAGAACGCCCGCCTGGCCGCCCGCCTGACCGGTTGGCGGATCGACATCCGTTCCGACGCCGCGCCGCCGGAACGCGGGCCGACCGACGTGGGGAGTGCGGATTCGGGCCAGCGGTGACTTCCGCGCTAGACTCTGACCTGTCTGCCCAGCGTGGCGAGCCGACGCGAACGTGCGTGGGCTGCCGAGCACGAGCAGGCAAGTCCGAACTGCTTCGGGTCACCGCCCGGGACGGCGCATGCCTCCCGGATCCACGGTCCCGGCAACCAGGCCGCGGTGCGTACCTGCACCCGAGCGTGAGTTGCCTGGACCTTGCGGAGCGGCGCCGGGCGTTCCCTAGGGCCCTTCGGGTCCCGGGAGCCCTCGACACCGCCGCCGTGCGCGCGTGGATCGACGGGAGTCCGGGGAATCACGACAAGACCGCACTCAACGGTTGAGGAGCGAAACGCGAATGAGCACTCAATGAGCTCGCTGCTATGAGCGTGCCCAACAAGAACCAGCGGTCCATGCCCTGACAGAACCAGATGGCGCGGACCAGGACGAGGAGAGAAGTGTCGAAGGTCCGGGTCAGCACACTGGCCAAGGAGCTGGGTATTCCCAGCAAGGACGCCGTGACGTGGTTGAACGCGAACGGCGAGTACGTACGGTCGGCGGCGTCGACGATCGAGGCCCCCGTCGAGCGCAAGCTGCGTGAGGCCTTCCCGGCCGCGGCGCCGCCCGCCGCGGAGGCACCGGCCGCGGCCAGGCCGAGCGGCCCGGCGGGCAGGCCCGCTGCCAAGGCCGAGCCGGCCCAGGCCACGGCACCCGCACCGGATGGCGCACGGCCTGTGGCTGTGCCTCCGGCCGCAGCCGCGCAGGTGGCACCGGCCGCGCAGGCTGCGCCTGCCGCCCCGGCACCCGCGGCGGTCCGACCAGCCGCCCAGGCGCCGGTCCCGGCTGCGCCTGCAGCCCAGGCGCCGGTCGCACCAGCGCCCGCAGCCCCAGCCGCCGCACCCGCTGCGGCTGCGACCCCGGGCGCGCCGTCCCCGGCAGGGCCCACGCCCGCCGACCGGCCCGCGCCCGGGGAACAACCCCTACGGGAGCCCCGGCATGGGTCGCCCGGCGGGCACGCCCGGGCCGCGCCCCGGGAACAACCCGTTCTCCGGCTCCGGCATGGGCCGCCCGGCTCCCGGCGCGCACCCGACCGCGGCGGCAGCACCGGGGACGGCTCGTCCGGCGACCCCCGCGGGTCCCGGCGGCCCCCGTCCCAATCCGGGCTCGATGCCCCCGCGTCCGGCCGTCCGCCCCAGCGCCCCCGGCCGCCCCGGGGGCCCCGGTGCGCGGCCCGGCGGTCCCGGCGCCCGCCCCGGCGGCCCCGGTGGCGCGCCCGGTCGTCCGGGTGGACCGGGTGCCGGTGGCGCCCGTCCCGGCGGTCCTGGCGCCTTCCGGCCCGGTGGGCCGCCCGGCGCCGGTGGCCCGGGTGGTGCCGGCGGCTACCGTCCCGGCACTCCGGGTGGTCCGGGTGCTGGTGCTCCGGGACGCCCCGGTGGCGGCGGCCGGCCGGGTGGCCCCGGTCGCGGTGGCACCGCGGGTGCGTTCGGCCGTCCAGGCGGGCGCCCCACGAAGGGTCGCAAGTCCAAGCGCGCCAAGCGCCAGGAGTACGAGAACATGCAGGCGCCCGCCATCGGCGGCGTCCGGCTGCCGCGTGGGAACGGCGCCGTCGTGCGGCTCCCTCGGGGTGCCTCGCTGACCGACTTCGCCGAGCGGATCAACTGCTCCGCCGCCGACCTGGTCACGGTGATGTTCAAGCTGGGCGAGATGCTCACGGCCACCCAGTCGGTGGACGACGACACGCTGCGCCTGCTCGGCCAGGAGCTGGACTTCGACGTCCAGGTCGTCTCGCCCGAGGACGAGGACCGCGAGCTGCTGGGCACCTTCGACCTGGAGTTCGGTGAGGACGAGGGCGACGAGTCCGACCTGGTCGTGCGGCCCCCGGTCGTCACCGTCATGGGTCACGTCGACCACGGCAAGACCAAGCTCCTCGACGCGATCCGCTCGACGAAGGTCGTCGAGGGCGAAGCCGGCGGCATCACCCAGCACATCGGTGCCTACCAGGTCACCGCCCCGGTGGCCGGCCAGGAGCGCACCCTGACCTTCATCGACACCCCGGGCCACGAGGCGTTCACGGCGATGCGAGCGCGCGGCGCCCAGGTCACCGACATCGCCGTCCTGGTCGTCGCGGCCGACGACGGCGTGAAGCCGCAGACGGTCGAGGCGCTCAACCACGCGCAGGCCGCCGGTGTGCCGATCGTCGTCGCGGTCAACAAGATCGACAAGGAGGGCGCCGACCCCCTCAAGGTGCGCGGGCAGCTCACCGAGTACGGCCTGCTGGCCGAGGAGTTCGGCGGCGACACGATGTTCGTCGACGTGTCGGCCAAGGGACGGCTGAACATCGACTCGCTGCTCGAGGCGATCGTCCTGACCGCCGATGCGACCCTCGACCTGCGGGCCAATCCCACGCAGGACGCCCAGGGCGTGGCGATCGAGGCACACCTGGACCGCGGTCGCGGTCCGGTGGCCACGGTGCTCGTCCAGCGTGGCACGCTGCGTCCCGGCGACTCGATCGTGGCCGGGGATGCCTTCGGTCGAGTGCGCGCCATGCTCGACGAGCACGGCGACCCGGTGGAGGAGGCGACCCCGGCACGGCCCGTCCAGGTCCTCGGGCTCACCTCGGTCCCCGGTGCCGGTGACTCTTTCCTGGTCGTCGGTGAGGACCGGGTCGCACGCCAGATCGCCCAGACCCGGCAGGCAAGGGAGCGCAACGCGCAGCTGGCCAAGCGGCGGGGCAGGCGGACGCTGGAGGACTTCCTCAAGCAGCTGGAGACCGGCGAGGTCCAGGAGCTCAACCTGATCCTCAAGGGCGACGTGTCCGGCTCGGTGGAGGCCCTCGAGGAGTCGCTGATGGGCATAGACGTCGGCGAGGAGGTCAACCTGCGCATCATCGACCGCGGCGTCGGTGCGATCACCGAGACCAACGTCATGCTCGCCGCGGCGTCGAAGGCCGTCATCATCGGCTTCAACGTCCGGCCGCAGGGCAAGGCCACCGAGGTGGCCGACCGTGAGGGCGTGGACATCCGGTACTACAACGTCATCTACTCGGCGATCGACGACATCGAGGCCGCCCTCAAGGGGATGCTCAAGCCGGAGTACGAGGAGGTCCAGCTGGGCACCGCCGAGGTGCGCGAGGTCTTCAAGAGCTCCAAGTTCGGCACCATCGCAGGGACGCTCGTGCGCTCCGGCGAGATCAGGCGCAACAGCAAGGCACGACTCGTCCGAGACGGCGTCGTCGTGGCCGACAACCTGTCGGTCGGCTCGCTGCGGCGCTTCAAGGACGACGTCACCGAGGTCCGCGAGGGCTTCGAGTGCGGCATCGGCCTGGGGTCGTTCCACGACATCAAGGTCGACGACGTCATCGAGACGTTCGAGCTGCGCGAGAAGGCCCGCGACTGAGCGGCGGGAGCGGCGCACCCGATGGTCCCCTGACGGTGCCGCCGCTCCCGTGCAACGGGTGGTGTTGAGGACCGACCTGACGAGGAGGTGGGCGACGTGGGAGCCCATGAGGCACGGGTGCGCCGGCTGGCCGACCGGGTGAAGGTGATCGTGGCCGAGACGCTGGAGACCCGGGTGAAGGACCCACGGCTCGGGTTCGTGACGATCACCGACGCGCGGGTCACCAACGACCTGCGCGAGGCCACGGTCTTCTACACGGTGCTGGGCTCGGACGACGAGCTCGCCGATACAGCTGCGGCACTGGAGTCCGCCAAGGGGGTCCTGCGCACCGAGGTCGGCCGGCAGACCGGCGTGCGGCACACACCGTCGCTGACGTTCATCGCCGACGCCGTGCCCGAGAGCGCCCGGCACATCGACGACCTGCTGGCCAAGGCCGCGGCAACAGACGCGGCGCTGGCCGCCGTACGGGTCGGGGCGGAGTACGCCGGCGAGAGCGACCCCTACCGGGCGCCGCGTGCCGACGAGGATGCCGACTCGGCCGACGACGCCCCAGGCTCCGACCACGCCCCAGGCTCCGACGCCGACTCGGCCGACGCCGAGTCGGCCGGCGACCTCGCGGGTTCGCCTGATGGCGCCGCCGGTCCGGGTCCGGCAGCCGGCGAACAGCCGACCGCACGCCCCGACGAGCCCGACCACTGAGTTGACCGAGTCCGCTGCGCAGGTTGCCGGGACTGGGGACGGGCTGGGCGGGCCCGAGGGCATCGTGGTCGTCGACAAGCCGCCGGGCCGGACGTCCCACGACGTGGTCTCACGCATGCGCCGCCTCGCCGGGACCCGTCGGGTCGGGCATGCCGGCACCCTCGACCCGATGGCGACGGGCGTGCTCGTCGTCGGCATCGGCCGGGCGACGCGCCTCCTGGGCCACCTCAGCGGGGCCGACAAGTCCTACGCGGCCACGATCCGCCTCGGCTGGGCGACGGTCTCCGACGACGCGCAGGGGCAGCGCCTGGACGGGTCCGCGGCCGACGACCTGCCACTCGAGGACGTCCTGCGGGTCGTCGCCTCGCTCACCGGCCCGATCATGCAGCGGCCCTCGGCCGTGTCTGCGATCAAGGTGGAGGGGCGCCGGTCGCACGACCGGGTGCGGGCCGGGGAGGCCGTCACGCTGGCCGAGCGTCCGGTGGTCGTCCGGGAGCTCGCCGTCGGCGAGGTGCGTCGCGACCCCGGCGCGGGCGTCCTGGACCTCGACGTGGTGCTCACCTGCACGTCCGGCACGTACGTCCGGGCGCTCGCTCGTGACCTGGGTGCCGCGCTCGGGGTCGGAGGGCACCTCACGGCGCTGCGACGGACCAGGGTCGGCTGCTTCGACCTGGCGCAGGCCCGAACCCTGGAGCAGCTGGCCGAGCACCTGCAGGTCGTGCCCATCGCGGCCGCCGCTCGTGCCGCGTTCCCCTCGGTCACCGTGACCGCCGCCGACAGCCGTGCCGTGCGACACGGCCGCCCGATCGAGCTGGGGATGGCCTGGCACCGCCCGGAACCGGCTGCGCCCCGGTCCGGCTCGGGGCCGCACGCCCTGTTCGCCCCCGACGGCGAGCTCCTGGCCCTCGCGCAGCCTGGGCCGGACGGCTCCACGCAGTACCTGGCGGTCCTCGCCCAGCCCCCCGGCTGACATGCTGACGATTCCGCCGATCGGCCGTCGGAAACGTTCAGTACGAATCGCTAGAGCTCCGCTGGTGCGGCTTGGCACTCGCGCATCCAGGCCGTGATCTCGTCGGGGTCGCGGGGGAGCGCGCGCGAGAGGCTCACCGGACCGGTGGCAGTCACCTGGATGTCGTCCTCGATGCGGACGCTGATCCCGCGGAACTCGGACGGAACCGACAGGTCGTTGACCTGGAAGTACAGCCCGGGCTCGACCGTGAGCACATGGTTTGTGCCCAGGGGGCCGTGCATGTAGGCCTCGTCGCGCGCGGTGGCGCAGTCGTGCACGTCGAGGCCCAGGCTGTGGGAGACGCCGTGCAGCGTCCAGCGGCGGTGATGGCCCGCACCCGGCCGCTCGGGGTCCGTCGCGCAGGAGACGTCCGGGGGGACGTCGAGGATGCCCCACGAGTGCAGGTGCTCGGCGAGGACGCGCACGCTGGCCCGGTTAGCGGCCAGGAAGTCGTTGCCCACACGGCACTCGTCGATGCCGGCCTCCTGCGCCTCCAGGACGGCGGAGTACACCTTGCGCTGCGTGGGAGACCACTGGCCGCTCAGCGGGAACGTGCGGGTGACGTCGGCGGTGTGGATCTCGTCGGTCTCGATGCCCATGTCGGCGAGCAGGAGATCGCCCGACGAGAGTTGGCCGTGGTTGCGCCACCAGTGCAGGGTCGTGCCGTTCGCCCCCGACCCGATGATCGAGGTGTACCCGACCTCGTTGCCCTCGAGCCGCGCCCTGCGCCAGAAAGTGCCCTCGAGCCACCGCTCGCCGCGCACCGGACGGTCGAGGACGAGCGGGATCTCGCGGACCACGTCGGCGAACCCCCGAGCGGTGGCGTCGCAGGCGTGCTGGAGCCGGGCGATCTCCCAGTCGTCCTTGGCCAGGCGGAGCTCGTCGATGACCGTGGCGAGCCGGTCGCCCGACGCGCCGGGGAGCAGGCGATCCACGAGCGGGTCATGGCCGGCCAGCAGGGCGCACTCGTGGTCGCGCCAGGCGGCCAGCTCCTGGGGCAGATCGGCGAGCGGCCGGCAGACCAGCGCCAGGACCTCCGCGGTCTCGTCCGGGGTGGGCACGTTGCCGACCCAGAGCGCCCCGAACTGGTGGTCGGTGAAGTAGCCCTCGGACCCCGCGTGGTGGTACTCCCGGACGAACAGGGTCGCGTCGTGGCCCGCGCCGCCGGGTCGGGGGGCCATGACGAGCACCGCGCCCTCGACCGTCTCGCCGGTCAGCCAGACGAAGGCGGACGCCGCCCGGAAGGGGTACTGGGTGTCGTTGGCGCGGGTCCGCAGCTGGCCGGACGGCACCACGACCAGCTGACCCGCGAAATGCTCGGAGAGCGCCGCCCGCCGGCCCCCCGTGTGGGTTGAGACGCCGGAGCCGTCCGCCGGGTGCGGCATGCGTGGGGCGGGGGCCCAGTCGTTGCGCAGCCAGTCCACGAGGTGCTGGCTCATGGGCGGGCGCTTGCGCACGGCGTGCGGCGTCAGGTCGGCCTCCGCCTCCTGCTCGGCCGCGGCCTGCGTGGTCCCCATCTCGTCGGCTGCCATGCCCGGCGATTCTAGGCCCGCCCTCAGCGGTCCCGGCGGCCGAGCGGAACCGGGGCCAGCACGGATTCCGCGATGCCCGAGGCGTCATGGCAGGGTATGGCCATGCAGGTGTGGCGCGGGTGCGACGAGGTACCCGCCGACCTCCCTGGGACCGTCGTGACGATCGGCGTGTTCGACGGCGTGCATCGTGGGCACCGCAGGCTGCTCGACCGCACAGTGGCGCGGTCCGGGTCCGACGGGGCCGCGGTCGCCATCACCTTCGACCCGCACCCGCTGGCCGTCCTGCGCCCCGACCTCGCGCCCCTCCTGCTCACGTCGCTGGACCAGCGTCTGGCGCTGTTCGCCTCGGTCGGGCTGGACGCCGTCCTCGTCCTCGAGTTCACCGCCGACCTGGCCGCCGAGTCGGCCGAGCGCTTCACGTCACGGGTGCTGGCAGCCACCCTGAACGCGCGGCACGTGGTGGTGGGCCGCAACTTCCGCTTCGGGCACCGGGCCTCCGGCGACGCGGCGCTCCTGGTCGAGCTGGGCAGGGAGCTGGGGTTCGACGTCACGGTCGTCGACCTCGAGCCGCTGGGTGACCCCGACCCCGCGACCGGCAGGCAGGCGGAGACCGTCGCCGTCTCGTCGACCGCGATCAGGTCGATGGTCGCCGCCGGGGACGTGGCCGCGGCGGCGCGAGGGCTGGGCCGGTCCCACCGGGTGTCCGGGCCGGTCGTGGAGGGCGACCGGCGTGGTCGGGAGCTCGGCTTCCCGACTGCCAACGTCGCCGTGCCCCAGGGCATGGCCGTGCCGGGCGACGGCGTCTATGCGGGACGGTTCCGGGTGGACTCCGAGCCATCCGTCTGGCGTCCCGCCGCGATCTCGGTGGGAACCAACCCGACGTTCGGCGGCGACGCCCGCCGGGTCGAGGCCTTCGTGATCGACGCTCCCGTCGGCTACGACGTCTACGGCCGATGGGCGGACGTGGAGTTCGTGGAGCGGATCCGGCCCATGCTGCGCTTCGACTCCGTCGAGGACCTGGTCGAGCGGATGACCGAGGACGTGCAGCACGCGCGGCACCTGCTCGACAGCTGACCGAGCCGCCCGCGTCGCCGTCATGAGCAACGCCGGCCCGACGGGCAGAAACGCGACCTCTGCTAGACTCACCCCTGACGGCCTCGGGGCGGGCGCCCCGCGGACCGCGACTCGAACCAGCCAGGCAGTAGGCCGCTGGTGCTCACGCGCCCGAGAGGAACAACGCATCCCCATGTCTCTCGACACGGAAACCAAGCAGTCCATCATCGCCGAGTACGGAACGAGTGAGGGCGACACCGGCAGCCCCGAGGTCCAGGTCGCGATGCTCACGAAGCGCATCGCGGACCTCACAGAGCACCTGAAGACGCACAAGCATGACCACCACAGCCGGCGCGGCCTGCTGCTCCTGGTCGGCAGGCGTCGGCGCCTGCTCAAGTACCTGCAGTCCACTGACATCAACCGCTACCGCGCGCTGATCGAGCGCCTCGGCATCCGGCGGTAGCGGCAGCGGGAGCTGCGCCCACCCCGGCGCGCCCCCGGCGCCCGAGCGCCGAAACCCCCGCGAGCGATCCGCCGGCACGTCCGGGCTCTACAACCCGACCCGGCCCCGCTCGCTGCGAGCACTGACAACTCAACACTGAGGTCCGGCCCCACGCATGGTCTTGCGGTGGTGGTCCCCGGAGGACGCCGCTGGCGCACGACGAGGAGTCGGGCGCGCTGCGGACTCCGAGGTCTTCTATCCAGGACCACGCCGGGCCGGCCTCCCAACCCACAAGGAGGGCACCCGTGGAGGGTCCCGAGATCCACTCGTCCGAGGCCGTCATCGACAATGGCGCCCACGGCACCCGCACCATCAGGTTCGAGACCGGGCGTCTTGCCCGGCAGGCCGCCGGAGCCGCAGTCGCCTACCTCGACGAGGACACCATGCTGCTGTCGGCCACCACGGCCGGCAAGCACCCCAAGGACCAGTTCGACTTCTTCCCCCTGACGATCGACGTCGAGGAGCGGATGTACGCCGCCGGGCGCATCCCCGGCTCGTTCTTCCGCCGCGAGGGCCGGCCCAGCGAGGACGCGATCCTCACCTGCCGGCTCATCGACCGACCGCTGCGCCCCACGTTCGTCAAGGGCCTGCGAAACGAGGTGCAGGTCGTCATCACGGTGATGAGCCTGAACCCCGCGCACCTCTACGACGTCGTGGCGATCAACGCCGCGTCCATGTCGACGCAGCTGTCCGGCCTGCCGTTCTCCGGCCCGATCGGAGCCACGCGCGTCGCCCTCATCCGCGGCCAGTGGGTCGGCTTCCCGACCCACGAGCAGCTCGAGGGCGCGGTGTTCGACATGGTCGTCGCCGGCCGGGTCGTGGGCGACGACGTCGCGATCATGATGGTCGAGGCGGAGGCGACCTCCAGCACCGTCGAGCTCGTCGCCGGCGGAGCGAAGGCCCCGACCGAGCAGGTCGTCGCCGAGGGCCTCGAGGCAGCCAAGGGCTTCATCCGGACACTGTGCGAGGCCCAGTCCACCCTGGCCGCCAGGGCCGCCAAGGAGACCGTCGAGTTCCCGGTGTTCCCCGACTACCAGCCTGACGCGTTCGACGCGGTCGCTTCGGCCGTCACCGACGAGCTGTCCGCCGCGCTGGTCATCGCCGACAAGCAGGAGCGCGAGTCCGCGATCGACGCCGTCAAGGCCCGGGCCGCCGAGCGCCTCGCCGATCAGTTCGCCGGGCGCGACAAGGAGATCAGTGCCGCCTTCCGCTCCGTGACCAAGAGCTTGGTGCGCCAGCGCGTCCTGCGCGACCGGGTCCGTATCGACGGCCGCGGCCTGACCGACATCCGGCCGCTGTCCGCCGAGGTCGAGGTCGTCCCGCGGGCGCACGGCTCCGCGCTGTTCGAGCGTGGCGAGACCCAGATCATGGGAGTGACCACGCTGAACATGCTCAAGATGGAGCAGCAGCTCGACACGCTCTCGCCCGAGACGCGCAAGCGCTACATGCACAACTACAACTTCCCGCCCTACAGCACCGGCGAGACCGGTCGCGTGGGCTCGCCCAAGCGCCGCGAGATCGGCCACGGCGCGCTGGCCGAGCGTGCGCTGCTCCCGGTGCTGCCCAGCAAGGAGGAGTTCCCCTACGCCATCCGGCAGGTCTCCGAGGCGCTGGGCTCCAACGGCTCCACCTCGATGGGCTCGGTCTGCGCCTCGACGCTGTCCCTGCTCAACGCCGGCGTGCCGCTGAAGTTCCCGGTCGCGGGCATCGCGATGGGCCTGGTCTCCGACGAGGTCGACGGCGAGACGCGCTACGTCGCGCTCACCGACATCCTCGGCGCCGAGGACGCCTTCGGCGACATGGACTTCAAGGTCGCCGGCACCAAGGACTTCGTGACCGCCCTGCAGCTGGACACCAAGCTCGACGGGATCCCCGCCTCGGTGCTCGCCGCAGCCCTGACGCAGGCCCGCGACGCCCGCCTGGCGATCCTCGAGGTGATGGCCGAGGCCATCGACGTCCCCGACGAGATGAGCGTCCTGGCGCCGCGGATCATCACGGTCAACATCCCCGTGGACAAGATCGGCGAGGTCATCGGCCCCAAGGGCAAGATGATCAATACCATCCAGGACGAGACCGGCGCCGACATCACCATCACCGACGACGGCACCATCTACATCGGCGCCACGAACGGCGAGTCGGCCGAGGCGGCGCGCACGATGATCAACGCGATCGCCAACCCGCAGATGCCCGAGGTCGGGGAGCGCTACCTGGGCACCGTGGTCAAGACCACGACCTTCGGCGCGTTCGTCTCGCTGCTGCCGGGCAAGGACGGGCTGCTGCACATCAGCGAGCTGAAGAAGCTGGCCCCGGGCCGCAACCGCATCAACAGCGTCGAGGACGTCGTGCAGGTCGGCCAGAAGCTCCTGGTCGAGATCAAGGAGGTCGACTCCCGCGGCAAGCTGTCCCTCATGCCGGTGATCGAGGACGACGCCGCGGGAGACCCGGTCCCGGCGGCCGCCGAGGGCGGGGCCTGACCCTATGACGGCAGTGCTGCCCGGCTCCTGGTCCATCGATCCCGACCAGGAGCCGGGTTCCACCGTCACCCTGCTGACCGCCGACCAGGGTGGGCTTGTGCGCCGCACCGTCCTGCCCGGCGGGCTGCGGATCATCACCGAGCACGTGCCGGGGGTGCGCTCGGCGGCGTTCGGGATCTGGGTCGGTGTCGGCTCGCGTGACGAGTCGCACGCCCAGATGGGCTCGGCGCACTACCTGGAGCACCTGCTGTTCAAGGGCACGCGCAGGCGCGAGGCGATGGAGATCTCGTCCCTGCTCGACGCCGTGGGCGGGGAGATGAACGCGTTCACCTCCAAGGAGCACACCTGCTTCTACGCGCGCGTCCTTGACCGCGACCTGCCACTTGCCATCGACGTCATGAGCGACATCGTGACCTCCGCCCTTCTGCGTGCCGAGGACGTGGACGCCGAGCGCGGCGTGATCCTGGAGGAGATCGCCATGCGCGACGACGATCCCTCCGACCTGGTCCACGACGAGTTCATGCTCGGGATGTACGGGGACACCGACCTCGGCCGCTCGATCCTGGGGACGCACGAGACCATCGCGGGCATCAGCCGCGACGCGATCCACTCGTTCTACCGGCAGCGCTACAAGCCGCACGCCATGGTGGTCGCTGCGGCCGGTGCCGTCGACCACGACGAGGTCGTGCGGCTCGTCACCCAGGCGTTCAGGTCCGCCGGAGCCCTGGGCGAACCAGGGACCCGACCGCTGCCCGCCAGACGAGGTGGCGCGCCGGTCGTCACCAGGCCGGGTGTGCGGGTCGTCACCCGACCGACCGAGCAAGCCAACCTCGTGGTCGGAGTGCCGGGGGTGAGCCGTTCCGATGAGCGCCGCTACATCCTGAGCATCCTGAGCACCGCCCTGGGTGGGGGCAGCTCCTCGCGGCTGTTCCAGGAGATCCGCGAGCGTCGCGGTCTGGCCTACTCGGTCTACGCCTTCAGCACCGGCTACTCCGACGTCGGACTGTTCGGCGCGTACGCGGGCTGCCTGCCGGCCAAGGTCGACCAGGTCCTCGAGCTCACGCTGGCTGGCCTCGACGAGGTCGCCCGCAACGGCCTGACCGCCGAGGAGCTCGCGCGGGGCAAGGGCCAGACCAAGGGCTCCATCGTGCTCGGCCTGGAGGACACCGGCTCCCGGATGAGCCGGATCGGGAGCGCGGACCTGTCCACCGGCGAGCTGCCGAGCATCGACGGGCTCCTGGCCAAGATCGACGAGGTCGACCTCGAGGACGTCGCGCGCGAGGCTGCGGCGATCCTCTCGGCGCAGAAGTCCCTGACGGTCATCGGCCCCTTCGAGGAGTCCCGCACGTTCGCGATCGGCTGAGCAGGATCCTCGTCGGGGGGTGACCGCGCGGAAAGGGCACCGATACGAAGCGGTGCTCACCGGCGTCCGGGTCCACCGCGCGCGATAGGCACGCATGGCCGCCCGGCAGGTGCCGTGAACGGCCCTTCCGTGCGCGGTCGCTGGACCGGGACCCGGTGACGTGGGCGTCAGGGTGCCTTCCGCGCGCGTTCGGGCCTGGGCTCTCGCAGCGGGGCGCGTTGTGCGTCCCAGGTGGAAGAATGCGCCCGTGACGATCCGAGTGGGTGTGCTGGGTGCGCGCGGGCGCATGGGTTCCGAGGTGGTACGGGCGGTGTACGAGGCGCCGGACCTCGAGCTGGTCGCCAGCCTCGACGCGGGCGACGAGCTCCAGGACTTCGTCGACTCCGGGTGCTCGATCGTGGTGGACTTCACGCACCCCGAATCCGTGATGGCCAGCCTCGAGTTCCTGATCGGCGCCGGCATACACACGGTGGTCGGCACGACGGGATTCGACGCGCAGCGCCTGGACCAGGTGCGCGCCTGGCTCGCCGCATCCCCTGGGGTCGGGTCGGTGATCGCTCCCAACTTCGGAGTGGCCGCGGTCCTGATGATGCGCTTCGC
Source organism: uncultured Actinomycetes bacterium (assembly GCA_963793175.1). Lineage (GTDB taxonomy): Bacteria > Actinomycetota > Actinomycetes > S36-B12 > CAIYMF01 > Prado023. The sequence goes on along the minus strand of CAWBYT010000003.1, from coordinate 117,898 downwards.
GGCTGCTGCCGCACCGCACTTCGAGTCCGTGGAGGTCGTGGAGCTGCACCATCCGCGCAAGGCCGACGCGCCTTCGGGGACGGCAGCGCGCACCGCCCAGCTCATGGCCGCCGCGAGGACGGCGGCTGGAAGCCCCGACATGCCCGACGCGACGACGACCGCTCTCGAAGGCGCCCGTGGGGCGGTCGTGGACGGCGTGCATGTCCACGCGGTCCGGCTCCAGGGGCTGGTCGCCCACCAGGAGGTCCTGCTCGGCGGACCAGGGGAGACCCTCACCATCCGGCACGACTCCTTCGACCGGGCCAGCTTCATGCCGGGGGTCCTGCTGTCGGTGCGCAACGTGGCCGCCCATCCGGGGCTCACTGTGGGGATCGACGGCTTCCTCGGCCTGGACGGGTGAGCCCGATGACTCGGCGCGCGACGGCGGGGACCGGGCCGACATGACCGCCAAGCGCATGGCCGCGGTGATGGCCGTCCTCCTGGGCGCCTACCTGTTCCTGTCCGCGTCGCGCGCGGTCGACTTCATCCGAGCCGGTGGGGTGATCCCCGTCCTGCTGGGCATCGCGATCCTGGTGCTTCCCCTGATCGGGCTCTGGGCGCTCTTCCGCGAGTGGCAGTTCGGAGGGGCCAGCGAGCGTCTGGGCAGGCAGCTGGCAGCCCGCGGCCAGCTGCCCGTCGACGACCTTCCGCGGCGACCCTCGGGTCGTCCCGAGCGGGCGGCGGCCGACGAGCGCTTCGAGGCCGTACGAACCCGGGTGGAGGCCGACCCGCAGGCCTGGGAGCACTGGTTCGAGCTCGCCACCGCCTACGACGCAGCCGGCGACCGCAAGCGGGCACGCAGTGCCATGCGCCGGGCTATCGCCCTGCACGACGCCGACGCCCGGTAGGGCAGCCCGCCGACCGGCCCCGGACCAGCCCGGAGACGCGACCGGCGCCGTCACCCCAACGGGACGACGGCGCCGGTCTGGCGTCAGCGGGTACGGCCCGCTGCTGGTCGGGTCAGCGCGCGTCGACCTCGGTGACCAGGACCTCGGTGACCAGGACCTCCTCGGCCGGCAGGCTCGCGCCGAGCGCGGCCTCCTCGGCCAGGCGCGCCCCGGTCGAGCGCAGGGTGAAGGCCCCGACGACCTGGACGAGCCCGAGGACCAGAAGGGTCAGGCCGACGATCCAGCACAGGACGGTCAGCGTGATGCCCGGCCAGACCAGGATCGCTGCGCCGGCGAAGAGGCCCAGCACACCAGAGGTGATCGTCAGGCCACGGCCCGGCACGCCCTTGGCCTGAAGGCCGGCCACCAGGTCGATGATCCCGCGCATCACCCAGCCGACGCCGACGATCAGCACGAGGATCGCGATCGCCTGGGTGACGCCCTGGAACGCAGCGAGGCCCAGCGCGATCGAGAGGGCCCCGGAGATCGCCATCAGGACGCGGGAGATGCTGGTGCGGTCTGGCTGGGTGAAGCTGGCGACGAGCCCGAAGAGCCCGCTGACCAGCAGGGAGATCGCCATGAGGACGGCGGCGACCGTCACGGACTTGTCCGGCCACGCGAGGACCGCGGCGCCCAGGCCGGCGAAGATCAGGCCGAAGCTGAGCAGCACGCCCCAATGCTTGGAGACGGCGACGAGGTCCTCCGGCTTCATGGGCTGGGTGGGGTTGAACGGTGAGGTGGTCATTGCTTCCCTTGTACGTCATGGCGGCCCCATCGGGGGGACGCCGCGTGAGTACATGATTCCCTCAAGGCCTTGGGTGCAAACCATCGTCAGGCCCGTGGCACCATCGGCTTCCACTGCGCGCCCACCTGCCGGGGATGGGACGATGCACCCGTGACCGACCCGACGCCGCCCCCTGAGCCCCTAGACCCCGCGCCGACCCGCCAGCCGTCGCCGTCCCGGTCCTGCCGCTGCAGCTCGACCACGTCCCGGACATCCGGCTCATCGCGGCCGACATGGACGGAACACTGCTCGACGACGACGACGCCGTGCACGACGACTTCTGGCCCCTGATCGAACAGCTGCACGCCCGGGGCGTCGTGTTCTGCCCGGCCTCCGGCCGGCAGTACTACAACCTGCTCGAGCGCTTCGAGCCGATCGCCGACGACGTGATCTTCATCGCCGAGAACGGCACCTACGTCGTGCGCGCGGGCCGGGAGCTGAGCTCGGACTGCCTCGATCGACAGGGCGCACGAGAGATGATCGCCGTCTCCCGGGAGGTCAGCGCCGGCGGTGCCGACATCGGGGTGGTGCTCTGCGGCAAGGCGTCGGCCTACATCGAGCGAACCGACGCGCCGTTCGTCGCCGAGGTCGACAAGTACTACCACCGGCTGCAGCGGGTCGCCGACCTGGACGCCGTCGACGACGACATCCTGAAGGTGGCCGTCTACGACTTCGAGTCCTCCGAGCGGGTCTCGGCGCCTGCCTTCGCCCGCTTCCGCGACCGGTACCAGGTCGTGGTGTCGGGCCAGCACTGGCTCGACCTGATGGACCCACGCGCCAACAAGGGCAGCGGCATCCGGCACATCCAGGAGGTCCTGGGCATCACCCGCGACCAGACCATGGTGTTCGGCGACTTCCTCAACGACCTCGAGATGATGGACGAGGCGACGTACTCGTTCGCGATGGCCAACGCCCACCCGGAGCTCGCGGCGCGTGCGCGCTACGGGGCGCCCGGCAACACCGCCAACGGCGTGGTGCTGACCATCAAGAGCATCCTGGGACTGCCGTGACGGAACTGGTCAACGCACGGTTCATGCCCAGGCGGCCCTGGGTGACGGGCAACCTGCAGACGGTGGCCGACCGGATCGCGCCGCGGACGCACGACCTCGCCGGGATCGCCACCGAGAGGCGGCTGATCGTCCGGATGGACGACGAGTCGGGTGACGCCCTTGCGGTGCGGGTGCACGAGCCACGGATCGGTCCCCGGCCGGACCGGCCTGTGGTCCTGATAGTGCACGGCCTCGGCGGGTCGATCGACTCCACTTACGTCCGGGCCACGTCGCTCGGACTGCTCCGCGCCGGCTATGCGGTCGCGCGCGTCGACCTGCGCGGTGTCGGGGACTCCACCGAGCACTGCCGGACGCTGTACCACGGCGGGCGCTCGGGCGACCTGCGGTCCGTGCTCCGCGCGCTGGCCGAGGAGCCGGGCTCCGAGGGGGTCGCCATCGTCGGCTTCTCCCTCGGCGGGAACGTGACCCTGAAGCTCCTCGGCGAGCCGCTGGAGGACATCCCTGTCCGGGCCGGCGTCGCCGTGTCCGCCCCCCTGGACCTCAGCATCGGCAACGAGCACCTGAGGGCGCGGATGTTCGGGCTCTACGAGCGGTTCCTGGTCAACCGGATCAAGGCGGACACGGCCCGGTCGGGGCTGGTCCTGACCTTCGAGGAGCGGGCGGCGGTCGCCAAGGTGCGCACGCTCACCCAGTTCGACGACCTGATCACGGCGAAGCACAACGGCTGGCGCGACGCCGCGGAGTACTACGCCCTGAACTCGAGCGCCCAGTTCCTCCCGCGGATCACCGTGCCTACGCTGGTCGTGCACTCCCTGGACGACCCGATGATCGCCCCGGGGCCGTACGAGGCGATCGACTGGGGATTGCTGGAGGCCACGACGCCCGTGCGACGGGCGATCACGAGGCACGGCGGCCACGTCGGCTTCCACGAGCGCGGGGAGGCCCTGCCCTGGTACGTGTCGATGACCCGCCGGTTCCTGGACTCCGTCTGACCCGCCTGCCCCTGCCCGCAGAATCTCCGGGACTCCTCGGATTCTCCGCGAGCTCCCGGAGGATCCGAGGGCTTGCGGAGATTCTGGGCCGACCTCGGGGGAGTGGGAGGATGGCGGCCGGAGTGCGCACTTGGGAGGGTGTTGTGGCTGAGCTCACCGAGCGACCAGGACAAGCACGAGGTGACGGCTTCGCGATCACCGAGTACCCCGACGTGCCGCGGGTCATCGCCGACCTCGACGCCCTCATCGCCCAGCCGATCCGCCGGCTGCGCCGCGACGCCCTGCAGGGCTACCTCGACGGGCACTTCGAGCAGAAGTGCGCCGCGTCGAAGACGATGACCGCCGAGGCGGCCCACTACATCCCCGGCGGGGTGCAGCACAACCTCGCGTTCAACCTTCCTTTCCCCCTGGTCGTCACGAAGGCCTCCGGGTGCCACCTGACCGACCTCGACGGCAACCAGTACCTGGACTTCCTCCAAGCCGGCGGGCCCACGGTCCTTGGGTCGAACCCGCCGGAGGTCCTCGAGCAGGTGATCGACGTCCTGCGCACGTGCGGGCCGTCCACGGGCCTGTTCCACGAGTTCGAGCTGAAGCTCGCCCGGTTCATCGCCGACCACATGCCCGCCGTGCCGATGTTCCGGATGCTCGGCTCGGGCACGGAGGGGTGCATGGCCGCGATCCGGGTGGCCAGGCTGGCGACGGGCAGGAGGAACGTGGTGAAGATGGGCGGGGCCTACCACGGCTGGTCCGACCAGCTGGCCTACGGCCTGCGGCTGCCCGGCACCCGCCACCACGAGGCGAAGGGGGTGCCCAGGTACGTCTTCCGCCATACCCAGGAGTTCTTCCCCGGCGACCTCGAAGCACTCGAGCGGACGCTGCGCCTCAACCGGGCCCGGGCGGCACCGCGGCCGTCCTCATCGAGCCCCTCGGCCCGGAGAGCGGCACGCGCCCGCTGCCCCTGGACTTCAACGCGGGCGTGCGCGAGCTGTGCGACAGGTTCGGCGCCCTGCTCGTGTTCGACGAGGTGGTGACCGGGTTCCGGATCGGCCTGTCCGGCGCGCAGGGCTTCTTCGGCGTGGAGCCGGACCTCACCGTGTTCGGCAAGGTGGTCGCCGGCGGGTACCCGTCGGCCGGCGGCCTCGGCGGCCGGCGCGAGCACATGAAGCTCCTTGCGGCAGGCCTCGAGGCGGGCTCGAAGAAGGCGCTGGTCGGGGGCACCATGGCCGCGAACCCGCTGTCGTCGGCGGCGGGGTACTTCACGCTGGTCGAGATGGAGCGGCAGGGGCGCCGCAGCGCGCGGGCGCGATGGGCGACCGCTTCGCGGCGGGGCTGCGCTCGGCGATCCAGCGGCGCGGCCTGCCGTTCGTCGCCTACAACCAGGGCTCCATCGTGCACCTGCAGACCGTCGGGACCCTGCACTTCACGATCGACTTCAACCGCATCTGGGAGGTGCCGGGCAAGCTCAAGGAGATCCAGGCCCGCAAGACCGTGATGGAGGAGATGGGCGCCGCCTACACGGCCGAGGGAGTCGTCACCCTGGCCGGTTCGCGCCTCTACACCAGTGCGGCGCACACCGAGCAGACCATCGACCAGGCGGTGAGCGCACTCGATCGCGTGTTCGCGCAGGTCGAGGGGGCCAGGCAGCTCCCCGGGGACCGCCCGTGAGCGAGGCGGCCGCCCGCCGGGACCTCGTCGACGCGGGCGCGTCGCCTGCTGGCCGAGGGGCTGGTGGCACGCACCTGGGGGAACCTCAGCGTCCGGCTCGACGAGGACGCCATGCTGATCACGCCCAGTGGGATCGCCTACCCGGACCTCACCGAGTCGATGATCGTCCGCGTCGACCTCGCCAACGACGCCTGGTCCGGGCCCTACCGGCCCAGCGGCGAGCGCAAGCTGCACGCCGAGACCTACCGGCGTCGTCCGGACGTGCTTGCAGGCGTGCACACCCATCAGTCGGCGGCGTCGATCTGCGCAGCCGCACGGGTAGCCGTCCCCACCCCGTTCGGGATGGTCCCGTGCGCGCCCTACGCGCTGCCGGGAACGAAGCGCATCACGAAGGGCACCGTCGACGCCCTCGGGTCGGGGCCCGCGGTGCTGATGGCCAACCACGGGGCATTCGCGGTCGGGGGCTCGCTGTCGGAGGCCTTCGATCGCGTGATCGCCCTGGAGCGGGCCTGCGCCGACCACGTCGCGCAGCGGCGAGCCGCCGCGGGCGGGGATCTTCCGGCCGCTGCGGACGCGAGGTGGGATCCGAGCTGGTTGCGGTCCGTGCGCCTGGCGGACGGCACGCGGGCGTGGCTGTCGACAGCACCCTTCACGCTCCGGTTCTCAGAGTCCCGCAGGCCGCTGCCGCCGGTGCTCGACGACCTGGCACAGCTCACCGGCCGCCACGTGCCCACCAGCCGGGAGCTGCCCAGCACGCGCCCGCGATCCGACGCCGTACTGGTCGCTGGCCAAGGCGCCCTCGTGCTCGGCGACGACTACGAGGCCGTGGCGATGGTCGTCGAGAAGGCCGCCCGCGCCGTGATCGGTGGGGCTGCCCTGGGCGCTGCCCACCCGCTGCCGCTGCACGAGGCCATGCTGATGCGCGTGGTCTACGTGCGCTCGTACTCCAAGCAGGCGGCGACCGACCATCCCACCGCCGACCCGGCGACCTGACTCAGCGCGGCAGCAGAGCAGGCGCGCCGGACAGTCGGGCTATCGTGGGCCCATGGACTGGTTGATCGTCGCATTGCTCATCGTTGGTGCCGTGCTGCTGATGCGGTCGCGCCAGAAGCCCGCACGCGTCCGGTCAGAGGCAGCCGAACAAGGAGCTGGCAGACCGCAGGTGGGCAGCCGTGCGGCGCGTCGCCGAGGAGGACGTCACCGCCCTGGGGCAGCAGATCGCCGGCACGCCGGTTCCCGAGTCGCTGGACCCGGAGGCGGCCAGGGACTTCGACGACTCGCTGGAGGCCTACGAGCGCGCGAAGGAGGCGCTGGCGGCCTCCGCCCACCCCGACGACCTCCAGTGGGTGTCGAGGTCCCTGGACGATGGTCGGTTCGCCCTGGCCAAGCTCGACGCGCGCCGCGAAGGTCGTCCGCTGCCCAGTCGGCGACCCCCGTGCTTCTTCGACCAGCGGCACGGGCTGTCGGTCGGTGAGGCGCAGTGGGCCCCCGCGGGTGGCGCCCTGCGTGACGTTCCGGTGTGTGGCGCCTGCGACGCGCGGATCAAGGACGGATTGGACCCGCAGGCACGACTCGTCGAGACGGAGCACGGCGCGCAGCCGTACTACCAGGCCGGGCCGGAGTACGCGCCTTGGGCCCGAGGGTGGTACGCCGGATCGGGCATGTTCATGATGAACAACGTCCTGATGGGAACCCTGCTCTTCAACTCGCTCTACCTGCCGCCGGGGCACGACTACTTCGGGACCGACGGCGGCCAGGACTCCGGCGGTGACGGCGGTGACGGCGGCGACTCTGGTGGGGACGCCGGCGGGGGCGGCGACTACGGAGGCGGCGAGCGGCAGCGGCGACGTCGGCGGCGGGGGCGGGTTCGACTTCGGCGGGGGCGGCGACTTCGGCGGCTTCTGACCGGACGTCAGCGCACCACTGGCTCAGTGCACGGGCTGCGCCGGCCGGGAGTCGACCGGGCGTGGCCAGGACCTCCGGCTCCGGCATCCGCGACGCGAGGACGACGCCGACCACGAGCATCACCAGCGCGGCCACCATCGCCCGCGCGAACGAGCCGTCGGGGGTCCGCAGCGCCGACATGGCATAGACGAACACCACGGAGCCCTGGCCGAAGAGCTGCATCAGCCCGTTGGACGTGCCCTCGGGTGTGGGCCGGGTGACCTCGGACGCGTACTGGAACCCGATGGGCAGCGCGGAGACCAGGAAGAAGCCGAGCACCGCCCCCGACAGCAGGAGGGCGGGCAGCGTCCCGGCCAGGGCGACGCCGACCAGCCCGGGGATCGCCCCGACGAAGGCCAGGACCAGGAACGGCCGGCGGCGGCGCTGCCGGTCGGAGAGCGCCGGGAGCACCACCGCTCCCACCAGGCCCGCGACCAGCAGGACGGCACCCAGCGTGCCGGCGTCGGCCGGCGAGAAGCCGCGCGGCCGCAGCATCGCCTCGATCCAGGTCGTGAGGCCGTTGAAGATCCCGAGGCCGATGAAGGCGATGGCCAGGACGTACCAGAAGGCCCGAACGCGCACCGCATGCGAGAGCCCGTCGAGCACGAGCGCGCGCTCCTCCTGACCGGGCGGGCAGGCCGGCGTCGGCGGGTGCTCGCGGGCCAGCAGCAGGAACAGCGCGGCGCTCACCGCGGCGATCACGCCGTACCCGAGCTGGATCCGGCCGACGGGCATCGACTCGACCAGGACCGGCCCGGCGACCATCCCCACCGCGGTGCCCACCAGGTTGCCCACGGTCACCACCCCGACGGCGGTGGCCCGCTGCCCAGGGGCGAACCAGCGCGCCGGCATCTTCGTCCACGCGTTGAGCAGCAGCGGCTGGGCGGCGGCCAGGCCCAGCGTGGCGGCCATGGCCAGCCGGTAGTCGTCACCGGCCAGTCCGCGCAGGATTCCGCACGCGCCCATCACGACCGCGCCGAGACCGGTCGCCATCCGGAACCCCCGGGTGTCGATGAGCCACGCGGCGGGCAGCGACAGCGGGATGAAGGCAAGCATGAACACCATCGCGAACGCCCCGACAGCCGTGTCGCCGACCCCGTAGTAGGCGGCGGCCTGACCGGTGATCGGCGCGTACCCGATCCACAGCGTCTGGATCGTGACGTTCACCAGCGTGAACACGCCCAGCACGACCCAGCGGTACCCGTACACGCGGTAGGTCGGCTCGGCCTGCATGCTCAGAAGTCTGACATCAGGAGCCTCAGATCGAGGCACGCTCGTGGGAACCGCCGTCGATGGGCGATGATCTCCCCATGGATCCTCAGATCGTCAAGATCATCGCCCTTGTGCTCATCGTGTGCCTGGTCGGGATGGTGTTCATCGGCTTCTTCTGACGACCGGGAGGTAGCCCGAAACAACGATGTGGCCGGCCCCCGTGGGAGCCGGCCACATCCTGATGAGCTGTCGGGTCAGTCGGACAGGTCCGCTCCGATGACGTTGATCATGTCGACGACCTTGTTGCTGTAGCCCCACTCGTTGTCGTACCAGGCCACGAGCTTCACGAACGTCGAGTCGAGCGCGATTCCCGCCTCTGCGTCGAACACCGAGGTCAGCGACTCCCCGACGAAGTCGGTCGAGACGACCTTGTCCTCCGTGTAGCCCAGGACGCCCTTGAGCGCGCCCTCGGATGCGGCCTTCACGGCGGCCTTGATCTCGTCGTACGACGCGGGCTTCTCGAGCTCGACGGTGAGGTCGACGACGGACACGTCCGAGGTCGGAACGCGGAACGCCATGCCGGTCAGCTTGCCGTTGAGCTCGGGCAGGACCTTGCCGACCGCCTTGGCCGCGCCGGTGGAGGACGGGATGATGTTCTCCAGGATCCCCCGGCCGCCGCGCCAGTCCTTCATGGAGGGACCGTCGACGGTCTTCTGAGTTGCGGTCGCCGCGTGCACGGTGGTCATGAGCCCACGCTTGATGCCGAAGTTGTCGTTGATGACCTTGGCGATGGGCGCCAAGCAGTTCGTGGTGCATGAGGCGTTGGAGATGATCGCCTCACCGGCGTACTTGTCGGAGTTCACGCCGAACACGAACATCGGGGTGTCGTCCTTGGAGGGGGCGGACAGGATGACCTTCTTGGCGCCGGCGTCGATGTGCTTCTGTGCGGTCTCCTTGGTCAGGAACAGGCCCGTGGACTCGACGACGACCTCGGCCCCGACGGCGTCCCACGCCAGTGCGGCGGGGTCGCGCTCGGCGGTCAGGCGGATCGTGTTGCCGTTCACGATCAGGTTCGAGCCGTCGACGGAGACGTCACCCTTGAAGCGGCCGTGGACCGAGTCGTACTTGAGCATGTAGGCCAGGTACGCGGGATCGAGCAGGTCGTTGATTCCGACCACCTGGACCGAGTCCGGGTAGTTCTGGACGGCAGCACGGAACACCATGCGGCCGATCCGGCCGAATCCGTTGATGCCCACCTTGATTGCCATGTGTTTCCCTTCCATCGGGTACCGGGGCTTGTGCAAGCACGAACCACAGTACTAGCCGTCAAGAGGCATCGCCTGCTGGCCGAAGCGGCACCAAGGGGCAGCGCGTGAACGCTTCGTGAACCGCCGAAACCCGGCTCAGGTGTGGCTGGCAGTGGGGTAGTGGTAGTCCGTCCGCCGGCTGTATCCGCCGCTGTAGGAGGCGAGGTCGGCGAAGAACGCCAGGGCCACGAAGAACCATTCGAAACCGGTGACGCCGCCGACCGTCCACCAGGAGATGAGCACGAACACCAGCGTCGTGTAGGGCAGCAGGAACCAGCCGATCAGCGGCATGATCCAGGAGCCGTCGAAGGCCCTGGTGATCTCGTCGTTGAACAGGGCCATCAGCGCCAGCGCGAACCGGGGGGCGACGGCGCCGAGCATCAGGACGAAGCAACCGCACATGGGCAGGACTCCTTGTCAGGCGTGGTGCGCCACACCGTAGCCACCGGGAGCCTCCATCGGGCGAAGGCGCGCAGACGGTAGCGTGACGGCGCCGCGGCGCGCCAGCGTCCCCGCGGACCCGATGACCGGAGGACGACGATGCCCGAGTTGAGGTTCCGCAGCGACATCTCCGTCGAGCTGGTCAAGCACGCCGCCGGCGATGCCGATGTCATCTGGGCAGCCCGGGTCTCCACCCGCGGCGAGCAGTCCCTGGCCGAGCTCGAGGCCGATCCCGCCAAGTCGGCCGGGCTCATCAACTACCTGATGCGCGACCGGCACGGATCGCCGTTCGAGCACTCCTCGATGACCTTCTTCGTGCAGGCCCCGATCTTCATGTGGCGCGAGCACTTCCGCCACCGGGTCGCCTCCTACAACGAGGAGTCCGGCCGCTACAAGGTCCTCGAGCCGACGTTCTACGTGCCCGGGCCCGAGCGTCGCCTGGTGCAGGTCGGCAAGCCCGGCGCGTACGAGTTCGTGCGCCGGCAGCGCCGAGCAGCACGAGCTGGTCCGGGCCGAGACCGAGGCCGCCTGCCGCGCGGCGTACTCCGCCTACGAGTCCATGCTCGCGGCCGGGGTGGCCCGCGAGGTCGCGCGGATCGTGCTGCCGGTGACCATCTACTCGACGGCCTACGTGACGATGAACGCCCGCGCGATGATGAACTTCCTGTCGCTGCGACGGCACAGCGACGAGGCCCGGTTCCCCAGCTTCCCGCAGCGCGAGATCGAGATGGTCGCCGAGCGCTACGAGCAGGAGTGGGCCACGCTCATGCCGCTGACGCACGCGGCCTTCGTCGCCAACGGCCGGGTCGCGCCGTAGGCTGCCGCCGTGACTGCGACTTCGACGCGCGACGTACGCGGACGGCGATTCCGGCGGGAGCCCGTCAGGACCCACAAGGTGGGGATCGGGGAGGACCTCGGCGGCGTGATCGCGCTCTACGCGGCCGAGCGGATCACCCCGGAGACGACGCTGTGCCTGTCGCAGAAGTTCGTCTCGATCTGCCGTGGCGACGTCCGCCACATCAGCGACGTGCAGGACTCGTGGCTGGCCAGGCTCATCGTCCGGTACGTGACCAAGAACGACAACGGCGACATCGGCTACAGCCATCCCAAGAAGATGCAGGTGGCCATCGACGAGGTCGGCTACCCGCGGATGCTGGCCGCGGTGGTGGGCGGCGGGATCGGCAAGTTCGTCCTGCGGCGCAACGGCGACTTCTACCGGATCGCCGGCAACCACATCTCGGAGATCGACGGCTTCAACCCGGACGCGATGCCCCCGTTCGACCAGTACGCGATGCTGCCGTCCAAGGACCCCGACGCCATCTGCGACGCGCTCGCGCGCCAGTTCGGCTGCGCGGCCTACATCATCGACGGCAACAACATCAACGTCGAGATCGTCGGACGCAGCGCGAACCTGCCCCTGTCCGTCGCCGACGCGCGGGAGGTCATGCTGGACAACCCGATGGGCCAGGGCGACGAGCTGACGCCGGTCTTCCTGATCACCGCCGAGGGCTGACGGTCCGCCCCGGCTGGCCGCGGCATCGCCGGCATTTCGCCGCCCGGTGGCGCGGGCGACAGGCGCCGGGCCGATACCGTGTCCCCCATGGCATTCGATCCCACCAGCCCCGCCCCCTTCGGCCACATGATCACCGCGATGGTCACCCCCTTCACCGCCGACGGGGAGGTGGACTTCGAGGGCGTGGCCCGGCTGGCCACGCACCTCGTCGACGAGGGCAACGACGGGCTGGTCGTCAACGGCACGACGGGGGAGTCCCCGACCCTGCGGGACACGGAGAAGATCGCCGTCCTGCGAGACCGTCATCGAAACAGTCGGCGACCGGGCGACGATCATCAGCGGGGCGGGCAACAACGACACCCGGCACTCGATCGACATCGCCCGAGCCGCGCAGGACGCCGGCGCGCACGGCCTCCTGCTGGTGACGCCGTACTACAACAAGCCGCCCCAGGCGGGCATCGCCGCGCACTTCCTGGTCATCGCGGCGGCCACGGACCTGCCGATCATGACCTACGACATCCCGGGGCGCACCGGCGTGCCGATCGAGCCCGACACGTTCGCCAGGATCGCCGAGCACCCCCGGATCGTGGCGAACAAGGACGCGAAGGGCGACGTCGCGAGCGCGGCCTCGGTGATCTCGAGGACCGGCCTGGCCTGGTACTCCGGCGACGACGCCATGACGCTCCCCCTGCTCTCGGTCGGTGCCGTCGGAGCGGTCTCCGTGGTCGGGCACGTCCTGAGCGGGCGCCTGCGGCGCATGATGGCCGCGCACCGGATGGGAGACGTCGCGCGCGCGACCGAGCTGAACTCCTCGATGATCCCCGCGTACGTGGGGATGTTCCGCACCCAGGGCGTCATCACCACCAAGGCCGCCCTGCGCGACCTGGGGCTGCCCGCGGGGCCGGTCCGGCTGCCGCTGGTGGACGCCACCGCCGAGGAGGTCGCCACCCTGCGCGCCGACCTGGCCAGGGCCGGGGTGCCGGGCTTCGGCGCGTGAGGCCGGGTCAACCCGAGCTTGCCCCTGCGCCTGCGCTTGCGGCAGGCACCCTGCGAATCGTCGCCCTCGGCGGGATCGGCGAGATCGGGCGCAACATGGCGGTCCTGGAGATCCATGGCCGCCTGCTGATCATCGACTGCGGCGTGCTGTTCCCCGAGGAGTCCCAGCCCGGGGTCGACCTCGTCCTGCCCGACTTCTCCCACATCGCCGGCCGGCTGGCCGACGTCGAGGCGATCGTCCTCACCCACGGCCACGAGGACCACATCGGGGCGGTGCCCTTCCTGCTGCGCCTGCGCCCGGACATCCCGCTCGTCGGCACCCGCCTGACCCTGGCGATGGTCGAGGCCAAGCTGCGCGAGCACCGGATCAAGGCCTACACCCTCGAGGTGCGCGAGGGTCGGCGCGAGCGGCTCGGGCCCTTCGACTGCGAGTTCTTCGCCGTGAACCACTCGATCCCCGACGCCGTGGCCGTCGGTGTTCGCACCGATGCCGGCACGGTCCTGCACACCGGTGACTTCAAGATGGACCAGCTCCCCCTCGACGGCCGGATCACCGACCTGCGTGGCCTGGCCCGCCTGGCCGAGGAGGGCATCGACCTGGCGATGGTCGACTCGACCAACGCCGAGGTGCCCGGGTTCGTCCCGGCCGAGGTCGAGATCGCCCCCGTGCTCGACCGGGTCTTCCATCGGGCCCGGGGCCGGATCATCGTCGCCAGCTTCGCCTCCCATGTGCACCGGATCCAGCAGATCCTCGACGCCGCCGCCGCGCACGGGCGCAAGGCCGCCTTCGTCGGTCGCTCCATGGTCCGCAACATGGGGGTGGCACGGGACCTCGGGTACCTCACCATCCGCCCCGGGCTGGTGGTGCGCTCGGACGACCTGGCCTCGCTGCCCGACGACGAGGTGGTCCTGATCTGCACGGGGTCCCAGGGGGAGCCGATGGCCGCCCTGTCGCGGATCGCCAACGGCGACCACGCCATCACGGTCGGCCCGGGCGACACCGTGATCCTGGCCTCCTCGCTGATCCCGGGGAACGAGAACCCCGTCAACCGGGTGATCAACGGGCTCACCCGGTGGGGTGCCGACGTGGTGCACAAGGGCAACGCGCTGGTCCACGTCTCCGGGCACGCGTCCGCCGGCGAGCTGCTCTTCCTCTACAACCTGCTCACCCCGCGCAACGTGATGCCCGTGCACGGCGAGCCGCGCCACCTGCGGGCCAACGCCGCGCTGGCGGTGCGCACCGGGATCCCCGCCGATCGGGTCCTGATCGCCGAGGATGGCGTCGTCGTCGACCTCGTCGCAGGCCGGGCCGCGATCGTGGGCGCAGTCGCGTGCGGCCACATCTACGTCGACGGCGCGTCGGTCGGCGACATCACGGAGGCCTCGCTCAAGGACCGGCGCATCCTGGGCGAGGAGGGGTTCATCTCGGTGTTCGTCGTGGTCGACCTCGCGACGGCCACCGTCGTCGCGGGGCCCGAATGCCACGCACGAGGGTTCGCCGAGGACGACGAGATCTTCCACGACGTGCTGCCGGAGGTCACCCGGGCCCTGGAGGAGGCTCTGGCCCACGGCGGCAGCGACGTGCACGCCCTCGAGCAGGTGGTGCGCCGCCAGGTGGGCCGCTGGGTCAGCTCGGCACACCGACGGCGTCCGATGATCGTGCCGGTGGTCGTCGAGGCCTGACCCGCTTCACCGGAGCGTTCGCCGGGGAAGCCGCCGGCCGCCGGCGACACGAACGCCGACCGGCTCGCCGACGGGGCCGGCGGGGCCCGGCCGCCGGTAGCCTCGCGCCATGGCCACCAAGTCGCCCGCACGCGCCCGCTCGTCGAGTGCGAACCGCAGCTCGAAGGGGAGCGGTCGCCAGGGCTCGACGCGATCCGGGCAGTCCCGGTCCGCAGCCCAGTCCCGACCCGGCACTCGGCCCCGCGCGGGTGCCGCCCGATCCGCCCCCACTCGGTCCGTGCCGCGCACCGCCCCCAAGCCCTCCGCGCGCCGCCGACCGGGTCCGGTCGCACGCCTGGTGCGGGCCACGGGCCGCCTGCTCATGCGGGCATGGCTGCTGCTGGCAGCGGTCATCGGCGCATTGGCCCGGGCGGTGGGCAGGAGCGCCCGTGACCTGGATGCCACCCACCGACGCGACGGCGTCGGGCTGGCGCTGCTCACCGTGACGATCGTCGTCTCCGCCGTGACGTGGTTCTCCATCGAGGGCTGGCTCACGGGCCCGGTGACCGCGGTGGTGACCGGCTTCGTGGGTGCGCTGGACCTCGTCATACCGGTGCTCCTGCTGTGGGTGACGCTGCGGATCCTGCGGCACCCGGACGAGGGCGCGACGACGGGTCGGCTGGCCATCGGGTGGGTCCTGCTGCTGGCGGCGGCCTGCGGTCTGTGGGGACTGGTCCACGGGGCACCGACGCCCAGCGCCGGCGCGGAGGCCATGCGGGCGGCCGGTGGCTGGCTGGGCTGGTTCGTGACCGCCGCGATCGTGTCGGCGGTCGGGATCTGGCTGGCCTATCTCTGGCTGCTGGTCGTGTTCGGCTTCGGCCTCCTGGTGGTCACGGCGACCCGGATCGACGAGGTCCCGGTGCGGCTCAGGGTGGTGCGCGACGCGCTGCTCCTACGGCGCGGTGACCCGGCCCCACGCCCGGACCCGCCGGGCGGCGACATGGCCGTCGACGGACGGGCCAAGGATGCAGCGCTGGCCCCCGAAGCGAGCGCCGATGTGACGGCGGAGGGGTCGGACGGTGCGACGCCGGGGGCGACGGCCACCGGTGAGCCGCCGCCTGCCGTGGAGCCGGGTGGGACGCCCGCGGCCAAGGAGCGCTCGACCGGCCGGCTCACGAGCCGGGCGATCGGGTGGGCGCGTGGGCTTCGCCGACCGACGAGTGCCCCGGAGACTCCCGTGTACGACGGACCACTGGTGGGCGACGAGGCCTTCGTCTCTGCTGTCGCGACCGCGCCCGGGTCCCCGCAGCCGGAGGTCGGCGTCGATGTCACGCTGATCGACGCCGTCTTCGGCGCAGGCGCGGACCCGGACGGCGGGCCGGATTCGGACGGCGGTGCGCAGGCCGGGGAGACTTCAACGGCTGACGGCTCCCGGGGTGCGGTGGCGGACCCGAAGGATGCCGACGGGGCGGACGACGCCTCGGGTGCGGACCCAGGCCTCGCCTCGCTGGTCGCGGGCGTGTCCACGTCGCGGATCGACCCCGCACTGGGCAAGCAGAGCACGGTCGCCATCGCACGGCCCGAGCAGCTGCGCCTGCCCGGTGCGCCGGACTACCGGCTGCCCGCGCCGTCGGTGCTCAAGGCAGGCACCGCGCCGAAGTCCCGCAGCGCGTCGAACGACCGGATCGTCGCCTCGTTGACGGACGTGCTCACGCAGTTCGAGATCGACGCGCAGGTCACCGGCTACATGCGCGGGCCGACGGTCACGCGCTACGAGGTCGAGCTAGGCCAGAGCGTCAAGGTCGAGCGGGTCACGGCGCTGGCCAAGAACATCGCCTACGCGGTCGCGACCGCCGATGTCCGCATCCTTTCGCCCATCCCGGGCAAGAGCGCGATCGGCATCGAGATCCCGAACACCGACCGGGAGATGGTCTCCCTGGGCGACACCCTGCGCGCACCGAGCGCTCTGGCTGAGCACCACCCGCTGCTGGTCGGCTTAGGCAAGGACGTCGAGGGCGGCTACGTGTGCGCCAACCTCGCCAAGATGCCCCACATCCTGGTCGCCGGCGCAACCGGGGCGGGCAAGTCCAGCTGCATCAACGCCCTGGTCACCAGCATCCTCATGCGCGCGACCCCCGCCGAGGTGCGGATGGTGCTGATCGACCCGAAGCGCGTCGAGCTCACCGCGTACGAGGGCATCCCGCACCTCATCACCCCGATCATCACCAACCCCAAGAAGGCCGCGGAGGCCCTGGCCTGGGTGGTCCGCGAGATGGACGCCCGCTACGACGACCTCGCGCACTTCGGGTTCCGGCACATCGACGACTTCAACCGTGCGGTCCGGTCCGGCTCGCTGGCCGTCCCCCCGGACTCGCAGCGCGTGCTCGCTCCCTACCCGTACCTCCTGGTGATCGTCGACGAGCTCGCCGACCTGATGATGGTGGCCCCCCGCGACGTGGAGGACTCGATCGTGCGGATCACCCAGCTCGCGCGCGCTGCCGGGATCCACCTGGTGCTGGCAACGCAGCGTCCGAGCGTCGACGTCGTCACCGGCCTGATCAAGGCCAACGTGCCCTCACGTCTGGCGTTCGCGACGTCCAGCCAGACCGACAGCCGCGTGATCCTCGACCAGACCGGCGCCGAGGCGCTGGTGGGGCAGGGTGACGGACTCTTCCTGCCGATGGGATCCTCGAAGCCGATGCGGATCCAGGGGGCGTTCGTCCCGGAGTCCGAGATCCGGGCCGTGGTCGGTCACGTGAAGAAGCAGATGTCCGCGCAGTACCGCGACGACGTGCTGACCGAGACGGCGGCGAAGCGCGAGGGCGACGACGACATCGGCGACGACCTGGACCTACTGGTCGCAGCCGTCGAGCTGGTGGTCACCACGCAGTTCGGCTCCACCTCGATGCTGCAGCGGAAGCTGCGCGTGGGCTTCGCGAAGGCCGGTCGTCTGATGGACCTGATGGAGTCGCGCGGCGTCGTCGGACCCTCCGAGGGGTCCAAGGCCCGCGACGTCCTCGTGACATCCGATGACCTGGACTCGGTGCTGGCCGACCTGCAGCACCCCGGCTGAGGGCGTCGGTGGCCTACTGTTCGGGGATGAGCACAACGAGGGTCGCCATGGTGACTCTCGGCTGCGCCCGGAACGAGGTCGACTCGGAGGAGCTGGCGGGGCGGCTGTCCGCTGCGGGGTTCGAGCTGGTCCCCGACGCCGAGGAGGCCGACGCGGTGCTGGTGAACACCTGCGGCTTCATCGAGGCCGCCAAGCGCGAGTCGGTCGACGTGCTGCTGTCGGTCGGCGGCTCCGCCCCTGACGGTCGGCGCAGGTCGGTCGTGGCCGTCGGGTGCATGGCCGAGCGGTACGGCCGGGAGCTCGCCGCCGAGCTGCCCGAGGCCGACGCCGTCCTGGGTTTCGACGACTACCCCGACATCGCGCAACGCTTGCAGGTCGTCCTTGACGGAGGAGCGCTCACGAGCCACGTCCCCCGGGACCGGCGCACCTTGCTCCCGGTGGCACCCGTCGACCGGCCGCGGTCGGCGGCGTTCGCGGGTGGCACGCACGGGGCGCCCTGGATCCGGCAGCGGATCACCTCGGGCCCGGTCGCGTCGCTGAAGATCGCCTCGGGTTGCGACCGGCGGTGCGCCTTCTGTGCGATCCCGTCGTTCCGGGGGTCGTTCGTGTCGCGCCCGAGCGCGGACCTCGTCGCCGAGGCGGCCTGGCTGGCTGGGCAGGGGGTTCGCGAGCTGGTGCTCGTCAGCGAGAACTCGACCTCGTACGGCAAGGACCTCGGCGGCCCACGGGCCCTCGACGAGCTGCTGGGCGACCTCGCAGGAGTGCCTGGCGTCGAGCGGATCCGGGTGTCCTACCTGCAGCCGGCCGAGGTCCGCCCCGGGCTGGTGCAGACGATGATCGAGTCCCCTCGGGTCGCCGACTACTTCGACCTGAGCTTCCAGCACGCCAGCGCCCCCCTGCTGCGCCGGATGCGCCGGTTCGGCGGGACGAAAGCCTTCCTCGAACTCATCGACTCCATCCGGGCCGACTCGCCCGAGGCCGGCATTCGCAGCAACGTCATCGTGGGCTTCCCGGGGGAGACCGAGGCCGACGTCGACGAGCTGATGGGCTTCCTCGGCTCCGCGCAGCTCGACGCGGTAGGCGTGTTCGGGTACTCCGACGAGGATGGGACGGAGGGCGCCGGCATGGGGGGCAAGCTCGACGAGTCCGAGATCCGGGCCCGGGTTGCCGAGGTGGCCGCATTCGCCGACGAGGTGATGGCCCAGCGAGCCGAGCGGCGCGTCGGGCAGGTCGTCGAGGTCCTGGTCGAGCAGGTGGGGGCGACATCGGCCGAGGGGCGCGCGGAGCATCAGGGCCCCGAGGACGGGGCGACGACCGTTCAGCTGCCGCCCGGTCCGCGTGGGCGCGTGCAGCCCGGCTCGATCCTTCGCTCGCGCGTGGTGTCCGCTGACGGGGTCGACCTGCAGTCCGTGGAGGTGTCCGTTGTCCGCGTCTGAGCCCTTGGACGAGCCGAAGGACGTGCCTGCGGCTTCTGGCGAGATCGCCGCCGCAGCGCCCGAGACGCCGGAGATGTGGAGCCGGGAACGCGTCGTCACGGGCTGGGCGCAGCTATGGAACCTGCCCAACATGCTGACGCTTCTCCGGATCGTGATGATCCCGTTCTTCTGGGTCCTGCTCATGTACGAGGACGGGCAGAACTCGACCGCCCGCATCGTGTGCACCCTGGTCTTCCTGGTGGCGGCCATCACCGACTGGCTCGACGGGTATCTGGCCCGCAGGCAGGGGCTGGTCACCACGTTCGGAAAGATCGCCGATCCCCTGGCCGACAAGGCGCTCACGGGCGTCGCCCTGATCGGACTGTCGGTCCTGGGCGAGCTCTGGTGGTGGGTCACGATCCTGATCATCGCGCGCGAGGTCGGCGTGACGGTCATCCGGTTCGTAGTCCTCAAGCACGGAGTGATCGCGGCGAGTCGGGGGGGCAAGGCCAAGACCGTCTTTCAGATGGTCGGCATCATGCTGTTCCTGCTGCCCATCACGCCGGACATGTGGCTGCTCTGGTGGATCCGCAACGCGACGATGTTCGCTGCGCTGCTGCTCACGACTCTGACCGGCTTCGACTACGTGAACAAGGCGATTCGCACGCGCAGCGACTCGAAGTCGGCCCAGGCCGACCGGGACGCTGCCCTGAAGCGGCCACCGGGCCCGTCGGCGTGACGCAGGACGTGCCGGACGCCGCTGCGGAGCTGGCCGTGGACCTCGTCGCCGACCTGATCGCCCGCGGAGCGACCGTGGGCACCGGTGAGTCGGTCACCGGGGGACGCGTCGTCGCCGCGCTCACCTCGGTCCCCGGCTCCTCGGCGGCCGTCCGGGGAGGCGTGGTCGCCTACAGCGCGGAGGCGAAGGAGTCCATGCTCGGCGTGGATCACCTCGTGCTGGGCGCGCAGGGACCGGTGTCCACGGAGGTCGCCGAGCAGATGGCTCGGGGCGCCAGGGATGCGTTGGGAGCCACGTACGGGGTTGCGACCACGGGCGAGGCCGGCCCTGAGTCGGCCAGCGGCAGGCCGGTGGGCCTCGTGCATTTGGCCGTCGCCGGCCCGCTCGGAACGACCACCAGGCTGCTGCAGACGGAGGGAACCCGTGCCGAGATCCAGTCCTTCGCGACCGCCGGCGCGCTCGGACTGCTCGGTGAGGTGCTGCGGTCGACCGGCTCCGCCCAGCCGTCGGCGGGGACGTGAGCGGGAACAACGAGCCTCGGGAGTGCGTTCACGTGGACGCAGGGGCGACCTGCCGGATGTCTCACGCTATGGTTGTGCAGTGTGGAGAAGGGAACGGTCATGGTGATCCTTAGGCGTGTGGTGGGCGACGAGCTGCGTCGCCTGCGCCAGCACCAGGGCCGCACCTTGCGCGACGTGAGCTCCGCCGCACGCGTCTCCCTCGGCTACTTGTCCGAGATCGAGCGTGGCCAGAAAGAACCCTCCAGCGAGTTGCTCGCAGCCATCTGCACCGCCCTTGACGTGCCCCTGTCGAGCCTCCTCCGTTCGGTCGCCGACGACGTGGCGGTGGCCGAAGCCCGGCAGGCGGGCATCGCCCAGGCCGCCTGACGCAAGGCAGCCTGAGGCGCACGGCAACCCCGTCGCGCCACACAGAACGCCCTACACAGGGCTTCCCGACGGGCACCACAGCCTGTCGCACCGCGCAGGCCGCTAGTCGCAGCGCACACGGGCTCAGGTCGCGCCGCACCGCCGCCACGACACACCCGCACAGGCCGCCCGACGCATTCGCCCCGCACACGAGGGAATCGCCCCGAGCTCCTAGGGGCGCGCCATCGAGGCCTGAGCGCACCGCGCTGAGTCACGGTCAGCGGGTCGCCCGGTAGCCCCGCGGCGTCAACGTGAAGCCTCCTTCCTCCAAGGCTGCATGTACCTCCCCTCCCGCCCCAGGTTCCATCGCCGGAACCCCATTGACGCGCGCGACGATGACCGGCCCCACCGTCCCGGACGCGACCGCTGAGGCGAGGACTCGGAACGCCGCTGCCAGGATCTCGTCGTTGTGGACGGGGAAGGTGAGCAGGCTGCGTCCCCCGCGCTCGAGGTAGACGACCGGACTCCCGCCGACCAGCACGACGTGCGCTCCGGCGCCGCGTGTCGGACGATGTGGCGCCCCGGAACCTCCAGCCCACTGGCTAGGGGGCCACTCCAGCGCTGCTCCGTAGGGATTGGCCGGGTCGGCAGCCGCGAGCATGAGTGCGTCGGGTGCGTCGTCGAGGCTACGCTCGACCGCCCTGAGCTGGTCGACCACCCCGGGCAGCGCGAACTGGGCAGCTCCAAGTCCCTCTACGGCGTAAACGCGATGTACCCGCCCGCGCTCCTCCATCGCGGACAGTGTGCGATACGCCGCCGCGAATCCGCCGGGGTCCCCCGATGCCAGGACAGCTCCCCGGGTCACTATCCCCAGCCGCATCAGGTGCGCCTCGGCACGAGCCAGTGCGACCACCTCGGCAGGTGGTTGTTCGGTCGGCAGCGCGAACCACCGGCCGGGCAGGTCCCCGGGGAGGGCAGTGGCGCCATGTGGGCGCCCGCTGTCCGGAGGGTCGCCCACCCGCGGCCACAGGTCCGCGTAGCGCCCGCGAGGTGGGTGCCGGGGGCGCTGGGTGGTACGCGCGCCACCTCGTCTGCGGCCGGATCGCGATCGGTCCACCATGACGCGCACGGGCTCGATCGTGTCGTTGCTCACCAGGCCCGACCACAGCAGCTCGCGCATGGCCGACCGGACGGCTTCCGGGTCGACGTCGCCGGCGGCCAGGCGCCTGCTCAGGTCCGCGAGGAACCAGCCTCCCCCCGAACGAAGGAGGTCGAGGAGCTGCAGCCCGACGGTCTCGGTCGACCTCGACGGGCGTCCTGGGCAACAGGAACCAGGCCTCTGCAGGGGCCAGTGCGATCCAGCCGTCACCACCGGGCAGTGCCGAGCTGCCCGTCCAGAGCACCTCTCCCGACGACGTCAGCTCGTCGAGCAGACGGGGGGAGTAGTCCGCCACCCGCGCCGGGAGGATCGACTGCTCCAGGGCGGATGCCGGCACGCTGACCCCCGCCATCGCTCGGATGGCCTGTAGCACACCGTCCGGACCGCGAAGACGGGTGGCGGCATGCGGCCCGACGTTGTGCCAGCGTGGCAGGAAGGTGGCGAGCGCCGCTTGGGCCACGGGTTCGATCTGCTGCCGGAGCATGGCCACCGACCGCCGTTTGATCAGGCGCAGCACGTCCGGATGGCACCATTGTGGCCCCGGCGACTCGGGCACGAACCAGCCCTCGACCACCCGCCCCGCGGCACGGCTGGCCGCCAGGCGGTGGCTGACCACGCTCGTGGGGAGGCCGAGGTCCACAGCGAGCTCGTTCGTGGTGAAGGGCCCGTGCGTCCGGCTGTACCTGGCGACCAGGTCGGCCACCGGGTCCGCGACGGGTACGAGATGTGCCTGCGGGATGCCAGCGGGCACGGGCGCACCCAGCCCGTCGCGCAGGCGTGCGGCGTCCTCGACGACTGCCCATACGTCGCGTCCGGCGACCCGGGTGCGGAGGATGCGACGCTCCGACTCGAGTCCTTCCAGCCACTCACGGTGCACACCCCGGAGCAGCGCGTCCTCGGAGGTCAGCGGCCCCAGCACCCGCAGCAGATCGGCAGCGTCCTCCGGCCCCCTGGCGCGCCGCTCCTCGGTCAGGTGCTGGACCTGGGCCACCACCTGCCTGATCGCCTCGGGCTCCAACAGGTCGCGCAGGTCGGTCTGGCCCAGCAGCTCGCCCAGAAGGGCAGGGTCGAGCGTGAGCGCCGCCGCCCGCCGCTCGGCCAGCGGAGAGTCTCCCTCGTACAGGTACTGCGACACGTAGCCGAAGAGCAGGGATCGGGCGAAGGGCGAGGGCGCCGGCGGCGTGATCTCGATGACGCGGATCCGCCGGTCGCGCACAGAGCCCATGAGCGCCACCAGGGCGGGGACGTCGTAGACATCCCGGACGCACTCGCGCACCGCCTCGAGCACGATCGGGAAAGTGGGGTGCTCGGCAGCGATCTGGAGGAGCTGCGCCGAGCGCTGCCGCTGCTGCCAGAGAGGTGCCCGTCGCCCCGGTCGGGGTCGGGGCAGAAGCAGGGCGCGCGAGGCGCACTCCCGGAACCGTGCGGCGAACAGTGCCGACCCGCCGACCAGGCGCGTGACGTCGGCCTCGATCTCGTCGGCATCCGGGAACAGGCACGCGGTCGCCTCGGCCAGCCAGTCGTCGTCAGGCAGGTCGGGCAACCGGGCGACGATGCCGTCGTCACCGTGCAGGACGGCTGCGTCGACGCCGAACCGGCGGCCGAGTCGCTCCTCGGGCCACAAGGGCCCACGGAGCATGGACCTGAGCCCCGAACGGCGACAGGACCGCGAGTCTCCAGTCCCCGAGCTCGTCGCGGCTCCGTTCGACGACGATGACCCGGTCGGTCGGGAGATGGCTGACCGCTTCCTGCTCCGCGAGGTAGGCGACCAGGTTCTCCCCTGCCCACTCGTCCAGTCCCAGGTCGTTGAGGCGCGCCGCCGCCGCGTCGGGCGCGAGGGCCGCCAGCTCACGGGTGAACTCCCCGATGGCACGCCCGAGCTCGGCAGGCCGCCCCAGGCTGTCGCCCTTCCAGAACGGCAGCCGTCCCGGGGACCCGGCGGCGGGCAGCACGTTCACGCGGTCGTGACTGATCTCGACGATCTGCCAGCTGCTAGCGCCCAGGGCGAAGGTGTCGCCGACGCGCGACTCGTAGACCATCTCCTCGTCGAGCTCGCCGACCCGTCCCCCGCCGACGATGAACACGCCGAACAGGCCGCGGTCCGGGATGGTCCCCCCCGACGTCACGGCCAGCAGCTGCGCCCCCGGACGTCCGCGCAGGGTGCCGGTGTCCCGGTCCCAGACGAGTCGGGGTCGCAGCTCGGCGAAGGCGTCGGAGGGGTACCGTCCGGCCAGCATGTCCAAGACGGCCTCGTAGACAGCCGGGGTCAGCCCGGCGAACGGCGCTGTGCGACGCAGGAGCTCGAGGAGGTCGGCCGCCGCCCAGTCGTCGAGCGCGACGCAGGCGACGATCTGCTGGGCCGCCACGTCCAGCGGGTTGGCGGGGATCCGCAGCTCCTCGATCGCTCCACTGCGCATCCGCTGCACGACGACGGCGCAGGTGAGCAGGTCCGAGCGGTACTTCGGCAGGACGACCCCGGTGGACACCGCGCCCACCTGGTGGCCGGCCCGTCCGACGCGCTGGAGGCCCGAGGCGACCGACGGCGGTGCCTCGACCTGGATGACGAGGTCGACCGCGCCCATATCGATGCCCAGCTCCAGGCTGGACGTGGCCACCACGGCCCGCAGCCGACCGCGCTTCAGGTCGTCCTCGATCTGGGAGCGCTGCTCCTTGCTCACCGAGCCGTGATGCGCCCGCGCGAGAACCGACGGCGCACCGAGCGAGGCCCCCGACTGGGCCATGATCTGTGCCGGAGGTTCCGCCACTGCCGTCAGGTCCACCGCCGCTCCGGTGCGTTCGGCGTGGATCTCGTTGAGTCGGGCGGTCAGCCGCTCGGACAGGCGCCGAGAGTTCGCGAAGACGATCGTGGAGCGGTGGGCCTCGATCAGGTCGACGATCCGCTGCTCCACGTGCGGCCAGATCGAAGCAGACGGTGCACCGTCCGGGCCCGCACCGGTGCCCAGCTCACCGAGGTCCTCGACAGGCACCTGGACGCTCAGCTCCCACTCCTTGGTGCTGCCCTGCTCGAGGACCTCGACCTGCCGGTCGCCTCCGAGGAACTGCGCGGCGACACTGGTGGGTCGCACGGTCGCCGACAGGCCCACCCGCGGGACCCGCCGGCCCACGAGATGGTCGAGACGGGCCAGGCTGACCGCCAGGTGTGCCCCCCGCTTCGACCCGGCCATCGCGTGCACCTCGTCGACGATCACCGACTCGACCGAGGTCAGGATGCTGCGGGTAGCCGAGGTGAGCATCAGGAAGAGGGACTCCGGCGTGGTGATCAGCACGTCCGGTGGCCGTCGTGCCATCACACGCCGTTCCTGCGTGGTCGTGTCGCCGGTGCGCAACGCCACGGTGACGCCCGGGCGAGGCAACCCGAGCACCTCGCAGCGGGTGGCGATCCCGGCCAGAGGCGCCCGGAGGTTACGCTCCACGTCGACGGCCAAGGCCTTCATGGGGCTGACGTAGAGCACCCGCACCCCGGGCTGCGCGCGAGGGGTGAGGCATCGGTCGATCGCGCACAGGAATGCCGCTAGGGTCTTGCCCGAGCCGGTCGGCGCGACCGCCAGGACGTCCGCCCCCGCCTGGATGCGCGGCCAGGCGGCTGCCTGGATCTCGGTCGGACCCGCGAACGCGGAGGCGAACCACTGTCTCGTGGGCTCGGAGAATGCGGCCAGCGGATCCATGTCGACAATCTTGGACCACGGGTCCGACACCGGAAGTGGCGCGACCTCCGCCGGGTGCGGTCGATGCACAGGCAGTCGCACGTGCGCGCTGGTGGTGGCACGATCCTCGGGTGCGACTGACGGACTTCTGGGAGCGCATGGAGCTGACCTTCGGGCGGACCTACGCCCGCTCCTGGGCTGCGGAGCAGCACCTGGCGGCCCTGGGCGGGCGCACCGTCGAGCAGGCCCTGGCTGACGGCGAGGAGACCCGCGAGGTGTGGCGCGCGGTGTGTGCTCACGCCGTCGTCTCGCGCGAGCTCAGATGACTGCGGCGTGTCGCACATGGTCGAACACGTGTTCGCAATAGGCTGATCCGGTCAGGCGAGCCGATCGGTGAGGGGTCATCCACAGATCTCAGCGGATCGGGTCGCGATGTCGCAGCCCCGGTCTAGTGTCCGGCCTGTCAGAGCGAGAGTGCCGCGAGCACCACGAGATCTAGGAGTGAACATGGCTGGTCAGGACCGGGACCGGGCGCTGGAGTCGGCGCTGGCGCAACTCGAGAAGCAGTTCGGCAAGGGCACGGTGATGCGTCTGGGGGACCAGCCCATCGTGCCGATGGACGTGATCCCTACGGGCTCGATCGCACTCGACGTCGCGCTCGGGATCGGCGGGCTCCCACGAGGGCGCGTCGTCGAGATCTACGGCCCGGAGGCCAGCGGGAAGACGACCGTCGCCCTGCACGCGGTCGCCAGCGTGCAGCGGGCGGGCGGCATCGCGGCCTTCATCGACGCCGAGCACGCCCTCGACCCGGTCTACGCGCAGAAGCTGGGCGTGAACCTCGACGACCTGTACGTCTCCCAGCCCGACACCGGGGAGCAGGCCCTCGAGATCGCCGACACGCTCGTGCGCTCCGGCGCCATCGACCTGATCGTCATCGACTCCGTCGCGGCCCTCACCCCGAAGGCCGAGATCGAGGGCGACATGGGTGACAGCCATGTGGGGCTGCAGGCGAGGCTGATGAGCCAGGCGCTGCGCAAGATGACCGGCGCACTGAGCAACACCAACACGACCGCCATCTTCATCAACCAGCTGCGCGAGAAGATCGGCGTGATGTTCGGCAGCCCTGAGACGACAACTGGCGGCAAGGCCCTGAAGTTCTACGCCTCGGTGCGCCTTGACGTGCGGCGCATCGAGACGTTGAAGGATGGTACCGAGCCGGTGGGCTCCCGTACTCGCGTCAAGGTCGTGAAGAACAAGGTGGCCCCGCCGTTCAAGCAGGCGGAGTTCGACATCCTCTACGGCATCGGGATCTCCCGCGAGGGCGGCCTGATCGACATGGGCGTCGACCAGGGCTTCGTCCGCAAGTCCGGAGCCTGGTACACCTACGACGGCGACCAGCTGGGTCAGGGCAAGGAGAACGCCCGTGCCTTCCTGCGGGACAACCCCGACCTTGCCGACGAGCTCGAGAAGCGCATCAAGGAGAAGCTGGGGATCGGTCCGCAGGTCGATGCACCGGCGGACCCTGAGGCGCCCCTGGCACCTCGACCGATCGACGTCTGAACCATGTCTGCAGGCGGGCGCTGGTCCCGCGAGCCTCCCGGCGACCAGCGCGACGACCCCCCGGCGGATCCCGAGCAGGTGGCGCGCACGATCGTGCTCCGACGTCTGGACGTGGCACCGCGCACCAGAGCGCAGCTCGCCACGACCCTCCGGGAGCGCAACGTCCCTGACGACGTCGCCGGGGCGGTCCTGGACAGGTTCGAAGAGGTCGGCCTGGTGGACGACCGCCTGTTCGCAGCGATGTGGGTCGAGTCACGGCAACGAACCCGTGGGCTGTCGAGCAGGGCCCTGCGCGCGGAGCTTCGAGCCAGGGGAGTGGACGAGCAGCACATCACGGAGGCCCTGGCAGCCCTGGACCCGGAATCCGAGCTGACGGCGGCGCGTGCGATCGCGGCGCGCAAGGCCCGGTCCACGGCCGGACTCCCCGTCGCCACGCAGATCCGGCGAGTCTCCGGCGCCCTCGCCCGAAAGGGCTACGGAGCCTCGGTCACCTCCCAGGTCGTCCTCGAGGTGGTCCTCGGGGTCGACGAGCCGAGCGCGGACGAGGTCCAGGAGCAGGCGGATCCCCCTCCCTTGCGACTCCGGGCCTGAACGCCCTCGCCTGTCGTCCCCGGCGCGAGGAGTTCTCGGCTTGGCCCTCCAGCGCCTACCCTTGGGGCCGATGGACACCACTCTCGTCGCAGGCCGCACCTACCAGGTGCGCACCTTCGGCTGCCAGATGAACGTGCACGACTCCGAGCGGATCGCCGGTCTCCTCGAGTCCCACGGCTATGTGCCTGCGGGGGACGGCCGACCGGCCGACGTCGTCGTGCTCAACACCTGTGCTGTCCGGGAGAACGCCGACAACAAGCTCTACGGGAACCTGGGCCACCTGGCTTCCGTGAAGCGCGCGCACTCGGGGATGCAGATCGCCGTAGGAGGCTGCCTCGCGCAGAAGGACCGGGAGGGGATCGTCGCCCGGGCACCCTGGGTGGACGTGGTGTTCGGCACGCACAACGTCGACTCACTGCCTGTGCTGCTGCGTCGGGCGGCGGTCAACCATGCGGCGCAGGTGGAGATCGAGGAGTCCCTGCGCACCTTCCCCTCGACCCTTCCCAGCCGCCGGGAGTCCGCGTACGCGGCTTGGGTCGCCATCAGCGTGGGGTGCAACAACTCGTGCACGTTCTGCATCGTTCCGAGCCTGAGAGGGCGGGAGCGCGATCGCCGACCGGGTGAGATCCTGGCCGAGGTCGAGGCGCTGGTGGCCGACGGCGTCATCGAGGTGACCCTCCTGGGGCAGAACGTGAACGCTTACGGCGCCGAGTTCCACGAGCGGGACGCCTTTGCCAGGCTCCTTCGCGCGGTCGGTGCCGTTCCGGGCCTCGAGCGCGTCCGCTTCACCTCCCCGCACCCGCGAGACTTCACGCGCGACGTCATCGCGGCCATGGCCGAGACTCCCGCCGTGATGCCCTCCCTGCACATGCCGCTGCAGTCGGGCAGCGACCGGATCCTGCGCGCCATGCGCCGCTCCTACCGACGCGAGCGTTATCTCGGTATCCTCGCCGAAGTCCGTCGGTCCATCCCCGAGGCGGCGATCACGACCGACATCATCGTCGGCTTTCCCGGCGAGACCGAGGCGGACTTCGTCGAGACGCTGGAGGTGGTCGAGTCGGCACGGTTCAGTTCCGCCTTCTCGTTCCAGTACTCGCCACGACCCGGCACGCCGGCGGCCGACATGGGCGACCAGGTCCCCAAGGCGGTCGTCCAGGAGCGCTACGAGCGGCTGGTCGAGGCGCTCGAGCGAATCTCCTGGGAGGAGAACCGCCGGCTGCTGGGCGCCAGCGCCGAGGTCCTGGTGTCCCAGGGTGAGGGGCGCAAGGACGAGCAGACGCACCGCATGTCCGGGCGGGCAAGGGACGGCCGTCTCGTGCACTTCGCGGGCGCCCCCAGCGCGCGGCCCGGGGACTGCGTCATGGTCACGATCGAGTCCGCTGCGCCCCACCACCTGACCGGGACAGCGACCGCGGTCCGCCGCACGAGAGCCGGTGACGCCTGGGCGTCCGGCCAGGAGTCCTGCGGCACTCCCGTGGCCGATCGAAGCGGCGCGGCGGGGCAGGGCAAGGCGCTGGTCGCCCTCGGGATGCCCGGATTGCGGCCTGTCGCCGGGTGACCGCAGCGGAGGTTCCCGACGTTGTCTGAGGCGGTCGACCCACACCTCCTGCCCGCGTGCGTGGCCATCGTCGGCCCGACCGCCACGGGCAAGTCCGACGTCGCGGTGCACCTCGCCGGACTGATCGGCGGCGAGGTCGTGAACGCCGACGCCTTCCAGGTCTACCGAGGGATGGACATCGGGACCGCGAAGGTGTCCCGTGCCCAGCGCGCGGCCGTGGCCCACCACCTGATCGACATCCTCGACGTCACGCAGGACATAAGCGTCGCCAGCTTTCAGGGGCTGGGGCGGGTCGTGCTGGGGGACCTTGCCCTCCGCGGCGTCCCGGCGGTCGTCGTCGGCGGCTCGGGACTCTACGTGCGCGCGCTCCTCGACGACCTCCGGTTCCCAGGCAGTGATCCGGAGATCCGCGCCCACTGGGAGCGGCAGCTCGCCTGCCTCGGACCCCAGGCCCTGCACGCCCTCCTGCGCGAGCGCGACCCCGACGCCGCGGCCCACATCCTGCCCACGAACGGGCGGCGCATCGTCCGCGCCCTCGAGGTGGGGCAGCTGACCGGAACGGGGTTCGTCGCCCAGCTGCCCGTGGATGGTCCGCCATTCGTGGCCCACGTGAGCGTCGGCCTGGACCTCCCCCGCGACCAGCTCGACGAACGGATCCGCCGGCGCGTCGACCTGATGTTCGAGCAGGGACTCGTGGACGAGGTGCGCCAACTGATCGGCCGGGGCCTGCGCGACGGGCGCACGGCGAGTCGGGCAACGGGCTATCCACAGGTAATGGAGCTCCTCGATGGCCGCATCGACCTGGCCACGGCTGTCGAGGGCGTCGTCCTCGCAACCCAGCGTCTCGCCCGGCGCCAGCAGCGCTGGTTCCACCGGGACCCGCGAACGACATGGCTCGACGCGGGCGCCGAGCCGTCTTCCACAGCTTCGCGGATCGTGGGCCTGCTGGCTGCATCCCCCCGTAAGGTTGGGCCATGAGTCCTGCCGCCATCCCCTTCATCAAGGGCCATGGGACCGGCAACGACTTCGTGATCCTTCCGGAGATCGATGCCGCCAGCGTGACGCCGTCCATAGTCCGGGCGCTCTGCGATCGCCACCTCGGTGTCGGCGCCGACGGAGTCCTGGTCGTGGCGCGGACCGAGGGACATCCCGAGGTAGCTACGCAGGCTGGCGTGGCTCCCTGGTTCATGGACTACCGGAACGCCGACGGCAGCGTGTCGGAGATGTGCGGCAACGGCGCGCGCGTGTTCGTCGCCCACCTGCTGGAGGCCGGACTCGCCCAGCCCGACAACCTCTCGATCGCTACTCGCGGGGGCGCCCGCAGGGTTGTCGTCGACCAGGGCGTCATCGGGATCGACATGGGCCACGCCCGGTTCCTGGACCGCGACGACGTCCGGGTCGCCGTGGACGGGTCGAGCGCGCCGGCAGCCGGGGAGCCTGCCTCGGGGGTGCTGCTCCCCAACCCGCACGCCGTCACCTGGGTGGACGACCTCGCGGATGCCGGCGACCTGAGCGTGGCGCCCGTCGTCACTCCCGACGAGGCCTACCCCGAGGGCGTCAACGTCGAGTTCGTGCGAGTCCTGGCCGAGGACCACGTCGAGATGCGCGTGTTCGAGCGTGGCGTCGGCCAGACGATGAGCTGTGGCACCGGCGCATGCGCCGCGGCGGTCGCCACGATCCGCCGTGGCGGCGGCGCCCCCGAGGGCCAACGCGTCCGTGTCGACGTCCCCGGCGGCACCCTGGTCGTCACGTGGGAGCCCGATGGGTCCGTTCACCTCCAGGGACCGACGCAGGTCGTGGCCCGCGGCACCCTGGAGCCCGCATGGTGGGAGGCACATGTCTGAGACCCCTGACCTGCTCGACCGCCAGGCATTGCGCCGTGTGCCCGGACTGAGCACGGAACTTCAGGACGTCACCGAGGTCGAGTACCGGCAGGTGCGCCTCGAGCGCGTCGTACTCGTCGGCGTCTGGACCGCCGGCACCCTCGGCGACGCGGAGCGGTCGCTGGCCGAGCTCGCGCGTCTGGCCGAAACGGCCGGCTCCGAGGTCTGCGACGGGCTGATCCAGCGCCGCGACCGGCCGGACACGGCAACCTACATCGGTTCCGGGAAGGTGACCGAGCTGCGCGAGGTCGTGCGATCGGTCGGCGCGGACACCGTCATCTGCGACGGGGAGCTGACCCCGGGGCAGCTGCGGCGCCTGGAGGAGTCGGTGAAGGTCAAGGTCGTCGACCGCACGTGGCTGATCCTCGACATCTTCGCCCAGCACGCCCGCAGCCGGGAGGGGCGGGCGCAGGTGTCGCTGGCCCAGATGCAGTACCTGCTGCCGAGGCTGCGCGGCTGGGGCGAATCCCTCTCGCGACAGGCCGGTGGTCGCGTCGCCGGCGGGCAGGGCATCGGCTCCAGGGGCCCGGGGGAGACCAAGATCGAGACCGATCGGCGGCGGGTCCGGGAGAGCATCTCGCGGCTGCGGCGGGAGATCGCGGCGATGGCCACGGCCCGGCGCACCATGCGCGGGGCCCGGAGGCGCAGCTCCGTCCCGTCCGTGGTCCTGGCCGGGTACACCAACTCCGGGAAGTCCAGTCTGCTCAACCGGATCACCGGGTCCGGGGTCCTCGTCGAGGACGCCCTCTTCGCCACCCTCGACCCGACCGTCCGGCGGGCCGAGACACCGTCCGGACGCCTGTTCACGCTGGCCGACACCGTCGGGTTCGTGCGGCACCTGCCCCACCAGCTCGTCGAGGCCTTCCGCTCCACGCTGGAGGAGGTGTCCGACGCGGACCTGATCCTGCACGTCGTGGACGGGTCCGACGAGTTCCCCGAAGGGCAGATCGCCGCCGTGCGCGAGGTGCTCGCCCAGATCG
The DNA here is from genome assembly GCA_963793175.1 of uncultured Actinomycetes bacterium. Taxonomy (GTDB): domain Bacteria; phylum Actinomycetota; class Actinomycetes; order S36-B12; family CAIYMF01; genus Prado023. Next base: position 85,957 of record CAWBYT010000003.1, on the reverse strand, counting down.
GCGCCTCCGAGGTCCCCGAGCTCGTGGTCATCAACAAGTCCGACCTCGCCGATGCGATGGTCGTCGGTCGCCTGCGCGACCGGGAGCCGCACTCCGTGCTCGTCTCGGCAGCCACGGGCTATGGCCTCGAGGAGCTGCTGGCCGCGATCGAGGTGGACCTGCCCAGCCCCACCGAGCTCGTCGAGCTGCTCGTCCCGTTCGACAGGGGGGATCTCGTCTCCAGGGTCCACGAGGAGGGCCGCGACGTCGACGTGCAGTACACCCACGAGGGCGCCCAGGTGCGTGCCGTGGTGGGGGAGCAGCTCGCCGTCGAGCTGGGCCGGGCGGCCGGGGAGGACGTGGGCGGGTCCCTGGGCCAGGCCGGCTCCGAGTGACCCCCACGACCCGTGCTCCGGAGGCACCCACCAGTCCGCCGCCGGTGGCGGACCTGCTCGACCTGGCGGTCGCGGAGCTCGGTGGCCAGGTGCGCGCGGGCCAGCATCGGATGGCCACCGAGATCGGCGCCTGCCTCGACGCCGGCTCCGGCACGGTGCTGGTCCAGGCCGGCACGGGCACGGGCAAGTCCCTTGCCTACCTGGTCCCGGCGGCACGGTTCGCGACGGGTCGCGATGAGCCCGTGGTCATCGCCACGGCCACCCTCGCCCTGCAGCGCCAGCTGGTCGAGAAGGACCTTCCTGTGGTCAGCCGCGCACTGACCCCGGTGCTGGGGCGCGAGGTCACGTTCGCCGTGCTCAAAGGCCGCAGCAACTACGTGTGCCTGGACCGCCTGAACCGCGGGTCGCCGGACCCGGACGAGTCGGCCCTCTTCGACTCGCCCACGAGCAGGCTCGGGAAGCAGGCTGCGCGCGTCCAGCGGTGGGCGCAGTCCACCACGACCGGGGACCGTGACGACCTCGCCGAGCCTGTCGACGGCCGAGTCTGGGCAGGTCTGTCCATCTCCGCCCGGGAGTGTCCGGGCGCGACCAACTGCGCCTTCGGTCAGGACTGCTTCGCGGAGGCTGCCAAGGCTCGGGCGCGCGAGGCCGACCTGGTCGTGACCAACCACGCGCTGTTGGCGATCCACGTCCAGGGCGACGTCCCCGTGCTGCCCGAGCACGGCGGGGTCGTGGTCGACGAGGCGCACGAGCTGGTCGACCGGATGACCACCGCGCTCACCCGGGAGCTTTCGGCCGTGGTTGTCGAGCGGGCGATGGCGCGCGCCCGCAAGTTCCTCGGACCCGAGCTCGGCGACCCGCTCACGGACGCGGCCGGGTTCCTCGGCGACGTCCTCGCGGGCCTGCCCGAGGCGCGTCTCCGGGAGCTCCCCGATGAGCTGGTCGTTGCCCTCACGGCCCTCCGGGACGCGGGGCGGGCAGCGCTGACGAAGCTTCGCGGTGACAGCTCCGACGCCCAGGACGCCGCCTCCGACCGCACGACGGCGCGGGCCGGGATCCAGGCCGTCCACGAGGTCGCCGCTGACGCCCTGCGGCTCGACGCCGACTCCGTCGCGTGGGTCGGGGGACGCTCCGGTGGACCGGTCACCCTGTACCTCGCGCCGATCTCCGTGCACGACCTGCTCTCGGCGAACCTGTTCGCCGGTCGGCCCGTCGTGCTCACGAGCGCGACGCTGGCCACCGGCGGTTCCTTCGACCCGCTTGCCGACAGCTTGGGGTGCCCGGACGGCTGGCACGGCCTGGATGTCGGCTCGCCCTTCGACCACAGCCGCCAGGGGATGCTCTACTGCGCCGCCGACCTGCCGCGCCCGGGTCGCGACGGGATCAGCGAGCAGGCCCTCGAGCAGATCGCCGACCTCATCGACGCAGCCGGCGGCCGCACGCTGGCGCTCTTCTCGTCCTGGCGGTCGGTCGAGCGCTCGGAGGAGGTCCTGCGCCGGCGGCTGGCATCGCGACCCGACCGCCCACTGCTCGTGGCCAGGCGTGGTGACGCGGTCGCGGGCCTGGTCAGGCAGTTCGCCGAGGACCCACGTTCCTCTTTGCTGGGCACCCTCTCCCTCTGGCAGGGGGTCGACGTCCCGGGTCCGTCCTGCACGCTGGTGGTGATCGACCGGATCCCCTTCCCACGACCCGACGACCCGGTCGTCTCAGCTCGTCAGGAACTGATCGACAGCCGGGGCGGCAGCGGGTTCGCAGCCGTGTCGGTTCCCCGGGCCGCCCTCATGCTCGCCCAAGGGGCCGGTCGCCTCATCCGGTCCCCGGAGGACCGCGGAGTGGTGGCGGTCCTGGACTCGCGCCTGGCCACCACCGGATATGGGGCCCGGCTGCGGCAGAGCCTGCCCCCGCTGTGGTGGACGACCGACCTCCCGACCGTCCTGGCCGCCCTCGGTCGACTCGACGCCTCTCTGACGGTCGCAACCGCCGACACCCGCTGACCCGGCTGGCGCTCGGTCGGCTCGCAGGCCGCTCGGGGATCCGGCCGGCCTGCACCATGCCCGGGTCGGGCAGTAGCGTGACGTGCCCGCGTCGACCGACCGCGTGGCGAGCGGACGGTGCTTCGATGATCGAGATCACGTGGAGGTTCGACCCTCGCAAGCCGGTGGACGAGCGCGTTCCGACGACGCCCGACGAGGCTGCCGACCGGCTCCGGGCGGGCAATCGGGCCTTCGCCGGTCTCACGTCGTCCATCGAGGGGGACAGCCGTCATGTGCTGCCGGTGAGTGCCGACGACCTGGGTCTGGGGGCCGTGCCGGGAATGCCACCGACACAGGCGCCGTTCGCGGCGATCCTCGGCTGCGCGGACTCCCGGGTACCCCTCGAGCTGGTCTTCCTGCAGTCGGCGAACTCGATCTTCGCTGTGCGCGTGGCCGGAAACGTCCTGGGCGCCGAGTGCGTCGGCAGCCTCGACTACGCGGTCAGCCACCTTCCCAGCCTCCGGCTGCTGGCGGTCGTCGGACACACGGGGTGCGGTGCCGTGGGCGCTGCCGTCGACGCCTACCTCGATCCCACCACCTACCTGGCCCTGTCGGCCAACCTCCCACTGCGCGCGATCGTGGATGCGATCATGCCCGCGGTGCGCGGGGCGGCCAGGGCGCTGCGCCTCGAGCACACCACGGACGTGGTCCACCGGGCCGGCTACCGGGCTGCGCTGGTGGACACCTGCGTGGTGATCAACAGCGCCGTGGCTGCCGACGCCATCCATCGGATGTTCCAGGACAGTCTCGGCGGCTCGCTTGCCGTGGCTCTGGGCGTCTACGACCTGGCAAGCCGGCGCGTGGGCCTGCCGGCGCCGGCCGGTGGCGCCGATCCCTGGCAGCCGGGGCTCGTGCCGGCTCCCCTGGAAGCCGCGTTCCGGGACTTCGTGAGCGACCTCGTCAGGTCGCCGTACGTCCTGGCCCTGCTCGACATGGAGCGCTCGACGCACTGATCCTCGCGGCCCTCATACGCCGGTGATCGCCGGGAGCCGAGCCATGCGGATCCCGTGTGCGAGTGCCTCGTGATCGGTCTCGGCCTGGTCGGCGTAGTCCATGGACCACGACGTGATCGCCTCGTCGAACTTCGAACTGCGTCCCAGGTAGGCGCTGATCGCCAGCCGGTCCCCAGAGCGTGCGTGCGCCCGCGCCAGCGTCCAGCCACAGGCGTGCAGGTACATCGCCAGGCTCGACTCGTCGAGGGCCGACAGGTCGGGGGAGAACTTCATGTCGCGCAGCTGGCGCACATAGGAGTCGTGGACGACGTTCTGCGCGTCGGTGGCCGAGGTCCACCCGATGAAGATGTCGGAGGCGGCCTGCATCAGGCGCTGGCCGGCGACCACCCGGGCGCCGTGGTGGTCGAACTCACTTGGCTGGGTGTGGGGCTCCAGGACGGAGGCGGTGGCCTCCTTGAACTGCAACATCAGCGGGTCGCCGCCGTCGACGCCCTGCATCAGCAGCACGTAGCACCGCGTGCCGACGCTTCCGACGCCGACCACCTTGCGCGCGACGTCAACCACGTGGAACTGGTCGAGGAGGGCCGCCCGATCCGAGACGAGGGTGTGCCGGTAGGCCAGCATGGCGTCGTGCCCGAGCAGCTCGGCCTGCTCCGCACCCACGCGCATGAGCAACGGTGGGTCCTCGACGAACCTGCGCTGCCCGTCGACGACCGTGGTCAGCTTCCCCATCGCCTGGAGGTTGGTGCGTCGGCGCGCGCCCTCGATCGAGCGCTCCACCCGGGCCAGCGCCGCCTCGGCCGGCATGCTGCTAGCCAGTTGGCCGATGTCCGAGACGTCGAGCCGGGAGTACCAGACATCCAGCGTGCGCATGGAGGCGAAGGTGCGCATCGCCTCGCGGTAGGCCCGAACGGAGGTGCGCGCCATCGCCCGCTGCGACGACGAGCGCCACCCGTTCGAGCGGGCGGCCAGCACGGCGGAGGCCGCCATGCGCTTGACGTCCCACTCGAATGGCCCGGGGTGCGTCTCGTCGAAGTCGTTGAGGTCGAACAGGAGGGTCCGCTCGGGGGAGGCGAACATGCCGAAGTTCGCGATGTGCGCGTCCCCGCACAGCTGGACGGTCAGACCCGTGTTGGGCTGGCTGGCCAGATCAGCTGCCATCACCACCGCCGACCCACGGTAGAACGCGAACACCGAGGCACTCATGCGGCCGTGGCGGATGGGCACGAGACTGGCGATCCGGGCACTGCCCTGCTCGATCAGGCGGTCGACAGGATCCGGTCGTTCCGGTCCGGGAGCCCATTGCGCCAGATCCTGGCGGGGAAGGGCGCGACGGGCTGCTGCGCCCTGCTCGACGCGGTCATTGGGCTCCGGCTTCAGTGTCAAGCGCACGTGCAGAGACTAGGCCAGGGGGCCGACCACGGCGGGCTGAACGGGTCAGACCTTCCTGAGGACTGCGACGACCGTGCCCATGATGACCGCGTTGTCGCCGTCGATCGGATCGAACGCCGGGTTGTGCGGCATGAGCCAGGTGTGTCCGTCGCGCCGCCTGAGCGTCTTGACGGTGGCCTCGTCCTCGAGCAGCGCAGCCACGATGGCGCCGTTCTCGGCGGATTGACCCGCCCGGATCACCACGAAGTCGCCGTCGCAGATGGCGGCCTCGACCATGGAGTCCCCCTTCACGCGCAGGAGGAACAGGTCCCCGTCCCCGACGAGTTCGCGCGGGAGCGGGAAGACGGTCTCAACCACCTGCTCGGCCAGGATCGGCCCGCCGGCGGCGATCTGGCCGACGACCGGCACCAGGACGGCCTCCGGACGCGCATCCCGCTCGGCGGCGGAGTCCTCGGCGAGGCCGTAGGGGTCCAGCACCTCCATCGCCCGCGGGCGGTTCGGATCCCGTCTCAGGTAGCCCTTCGCCTCGAGGACCTTCAGCTGGTGGGCCACGCTCGACGGGGAGTTGAGGCCGACGGACTCCCCGATCTCACGGACGCTCGGCGGATAGCCCCGATCCTCGACGGACTCGCGGATCACCTCGAGCACCCGACGCTGGCGCAGCGTCAGCCCGGCGCGGTCCTCAGCGGAATCGGGCAGTGGATGGATCGTCGCCATGGTCCCCTCCAGTTCGTGCCTCCGGCTGCGTCGCATCGCTCCCATGTGACGCCAGCAGCGTTGCGTTGTCAGACCCCGGCACGAGTCTTGTCGGCAGGTGATCGATGCCGGTCACCTGCAACGAAGGCTACCTCCGAGCACCGACTTCTTCAAACATCTGTTCGATTCCGAGTTGAGCGTGTCGGTCGGCGGTGGTACAACTAGCACAGATGTTCGAACGAACATCAGTTCGAGGAGGGAGTCCGCGATGTCCACATCAGGTGCCGCAGTCTGGGGCCCCACGGGCCCGATCCACGCAGGCCCGATCCACGCAGGCTCGATCCGCGCTGGCTCGACCCACGCTGGGCCGCTCGACGCTGGCTCGGTCGATGCAGACTCGCTTGAAGCGGCCGGAGACATCCGCCTCACGCGGCGGGGGCGGCTCATCCGGAGCGGTGCCCTGCTCACGCTCATGCTGCTGCTCGCCCTCAAGGTGGCCAGTGGATTCAGCGACGGCAGGGCGCCGGCTGCCGATCCGCCGCGCCACCAGCTCGCGCTCGAGACCACGAGCGTCGTCGTTGAACGGGGCGACTCGCTCTGGCGGTTCGCCCAGCGCGCGGCTCCAGGCTCGGATCCGCGCGAGGTGGTCGTGCGGATCCGCGAGCTGAACGGCCTGCGGTCGAACCTGATCCAGCCCGGTCAAGTCCTGCTGCTGCCCAGTTCCGTTCCGCAGTGAGGCGGCTGGACGCCCGAGGGCCCTTGTGGCGCGCAGGTGCGACGACGCTTGCATCAAGGGTCCCGAGGGTCTAGCGTTCACTACATCTAGTAGTTACAACGGTGTAAGTCATCCACAGGTTGTGGTTGATGATCCACAAGTTACATACAGGAAATCCCCAGGGCGGTCCCCAGGGGAACGTCTGGAGGTGACCGATGCTCTGCCCCTTCTGCCGCTCGGCTGAGACCAGAGTCGTCGACTCGCGGTCGACTGAGGACGGAACGGCCATCCGGAGGCGCCGGCTGTGTCCCTCGTGCAGCCAGCGCTTCACCACCGTCGAGGCTATGAGCATGCTGGTGGTGAAGCGCTCGGGCGTGGTGGAGCCCTTCAGCCGGGACAAGGTCGTGGCCGGCGTGCGCAAGGCGTGCCAGGGTCGCCCGGTGGTTGAGGATGATCTCGCGCTCCTCGCCCAGCGCGTCGAGGACGACCTGCGGGCCTCCGGTCAGGCGGCCATCGCCACCCACGACGTCGGCCTGGCCATCCTGGGACCCCTGCGCATCCTCGACGAGGTGGCCTACCTGCGGTTCGCCTCGGTCTACCGGTCCTTCGAGTCCCTGGCCGACTTCGAGGCCGAGATCTCCCTGCTGCGAGCCGCGGCCGGCATCGCCGAGTCGGCAGTCCCGGTCCGCAGCGGCACGTCGCGCAGCGGCAGGTCCTGATCCACCAGCACAGCTCCACGCAGTCCATCCATCCAGCCCACCCGGTCGTCGGGGAGGCACCGCGAAAGTCGGCGGACGATCGAACAGGAGAGCGCATGACCCGAGCATCGTCGGACCCACACAAGACCCCGGAATCTCGCACGAGCAACGAGAGGCGGCCCCGGGTGGTCCCCAGCGTCAGGTTCCAGCGGGTGCATACGACCGAGGGAGTGCACCCCTACGACGAGGTCGCCTGGGAGTCCCGTGACGTGGTGCAGACCAACTGGAGGACCAACGAGACCGTGTTCGAGCAGCGGGCGGTGGAGTTCCCGGACTTCTGGTCGGTCAACGCCTCCACCATCGTCACCACGAAGTACTTCCGGGGCGCCCTCGGCAGCGACGTGCGCGAGCACAGCCTGCGCCAGCTGATCGACCGGGTCGTGCTCACCTACGGGCGTGCGGGTCGGGAGCACGGCTACTTCGCGACGGAGCAGGACGCCGAGATCTTCGAGCAGGAGCTGACCTGGATGCTGCTGCACCAGGTCTTCTCGTTCAACTCCCCGGTGTGGTTCAACGTCGGCACCGCCTCGCCCCAGCAGGTCAGCGCCTGCTTCATCCTGTCCGTCGACGACACGATGGAGTCCATCCTCAACTGGTACCGCGAGGAGGGATGGATCTTCAAGGGGGGCTCCGGCGCCGGACTGAACCTCTCGCGGATCCGCTCCAGCAAGGAGCTGCTCTCCAGTGGCGGCACAGCCTCGGGCCCCGTGTCGTTCATGCGCGGCGCGGATGCCTCCGCCGGCACGATCAAGTCCGGGGGCGCAACGCGGCGCGCGGCCAAGATGGTGGTGCTCGACGTCGATCACCCGGACATCGCGGAGTTCATCGCCACCAAGGTGCGCGAGGAGGAGAAGATCCGTGTGCTGCGCGATGCCGGGTTCGACATGGACCTCGGCGGCAAGGACATCACCTCGGTCCAGTACCAGAACGCGAACAACTCCGTTCGAGTCTCCGACGACTTCATGCGCGCGGTGGAGGACGGCCACGAGTTCGGCCTGCACTCGCGCGGCACGGGGGAGGTCATCGAGACCGTCGATGCGAAGGCGCTCTTCCGCTCCATGTCGGAGGCGGCGTGGGCATGTGCCGATCCGGGCATCCAGTACGACGACACGATCAACGACTGGCACACCAACCCCGAGTCCGGTCGGATCACTGCGTCCAACCCGTGCTCGGAGTACATGAGTCTGGACAACTCCTCGTGCAACCTCGCGTCCCTGAACCTCCTGAAGTTCCTCAAGGACGACGACTCCTTCGACGCGGCCCTGTTCATGCGGTCCGTCGAGCTCATCATCACCGCGATGGACATCTCCATCTGCTTCGCGGACTTCCCGACCGAGGCGATCGGGGACACCACTCGCAGGTACCGCCAGTTGGGGATCGGCTACGCGAACCTGGGCGCCCTGCTGATGGCGACGGGGCTCGCCTACGACTCCGACGGAGGTCGGGCGCTCGCGGCGGCTATCACCAGCCTCATGACGGGCACGGCGTACCGGCGCTCGGCCGAGCTGGCCTCCGTCGTGGGTCCCTACGAGGGATTCGCCCGCAACAGGGACGCCCACATCCGCGTCATGCGCAAGCACTCCGCGGCCACCGACTCGCAGCGCACCCAGTCGTCGCTGGACGGCGACATCCTCAAGCTGGCCGGGAAGGTCTGGCAGGAGGGCGTCGAGATCGGGATGGTCCACGGATGGCGCAACGCCCAGGCCTCTGTCCTGGCGCCGACCGGCACCATCGGGTTCATGATGGACTGCGACACGACCGGGATCGAGCCGGACTTCTCGCTGGTCAAGTTCAAGAAGCTCGTCGGCGGTGGCTCCATGCAGATCGTCAACCAGACGGTCCCACGCGCGCTCGTGCGCCTGGGCTACACCGGGGAGACGATCGAGGCGATCGTCGAGTACATCGCCGAGCACGGGCACGTCATCGATGCCCCGGCGCTCAAGCCCGAGCACTACTCCGTCTTCGACTGCGCGATGGGCGCGCGCGCGATCACCCCGATGGGTCACGTCCGGATGATGGCGGCATGCCAGCCGTTCCTCTCCGGTGCCATCTCCAAGACCGTGAACATGCCGGAGACGGCCACGGTCGAGGATGTCGAGGAGATCTACTTCCAGGCCTGGAAGATGGGGATCAAGGCTCTGGCCATCTATCGCGACAACTGCAAGGTGGGCCAGCCCCTCTCGGATGCGAGGTCGAAGAAGGTCGAGACGCCCGCGCCCACGATCGAGGTGGAGTACCGGCCGATCCGCAAGCGGCTGCCCAAGTCGCGACCCAGCCGCACCGTCTCCTTCGCGGTCGGCGGCGCCGAGGGCTACATGACTGCGGGGTCGTACCCCGACGACGGGCTGGGCGAGGTGTTCCTCAAGCTCGGCAAGCAGGGTTCCACCCTGGCGGGCGTGATGGATGCCTTCTCCATCGCCACGTCGATCGCGCTGCAGTACGGCGTTCCCCTCGAGGCCTTCGTCACCAAGTTCGTGAACATGCGCTTCGAGCCCTCAGGCATGACCGACGATCCCGACATCCGGTTGGCGCAGTCCATCGTGGACTACATCTTCCGGCGCCTGGCACTTGACTACCTCGACTACGACAGCCGCGAGGCGCTGGGCATCTTCACCGCCGACGAGCGGGCGGCACAGGTCGCGGCCACCTACGGCGGCGCCCAGCTCGAGGTGGATGTCGAGGGCCTTGCCCAGTCCGTCCCGGTCGATGAGCACCCGGGCACGCCGACAGGTCAGCTCACAGCCGGCAGCCGCGGGGGGGCCAGGCCTCTGAGCGACGTCCACTCGTCAGCGGAGCTGCTGGAGGCGATCAACGGCAAGGCCTCGGACGCGCCGCTGTGCTTCACCTGCGGAACGAAGATGCGCCCGGCCGGCTCGTGCTACGTCTGCGAGGGCTGCGGCAACACGAGCGGATGCAGCTGAAGCCCCGCCCTCTCGCATCTGATGGACCCGGCGACGTAGCACACGCCAGTGAAGCCCAGCGTGGAGGGGCTATCGGCCTCGGTCGTAGCCCCTCCACCGGCCGTCGGGCGAGTCGTGATCTCTCTGGACAGATGCGGCTATCGAGACGATTCACGTAGGACCGGTGTCCGGCCAGACTCGGTCCGCTAGGAGGTCAGCCCTTCGCCGCCGCCTTCTGCTGCTGCTTGAAGGCTCGGACCTCGGCGAGAGTCGAGCTGTCGACCACGTCCGCCACCGATCGCCGGGAGCCCTCTTCGCCGTACGCACCGGCTGCCGTCCGCCATCCGTCCGGACGAATACCGAGTTGCTTGCCCAGCAACGCCACGAAGATGCGCGACTTCTGCTCGCCGAACCCCGGCAGCCCACGAAGTCGGCTCAGCAGTTCGCCACCTGTCGCGGCCGTGGTCCAGAGGGCCGCGGTGTCACCGGCGTACTGATCGACCACGTGCTGGGCGAGGGTCTGGATGCGCCCTGCCATCGCGCGGGGATACCGGTGGACGGCCGGTGGTCCGCTCGCCAGCGCGACGAACGCATCCGGGTCCAGGGCGGCGATGTCGCGCGGGTCCAGCCGGTCGACGCCGAGCCGGTCGGCGAGCAGGCGCGGGCCGGCGAACGCCCGCTCCATGGGGAACTGCTGGTCGAGCAGCATGCCGGCCAGAAGTGCGAACGGATCGCTGGAGAGCAACTCGTCGGCGGCAGGCTCCTGAGCCAGTCGCAGGTCGGGCCGGGCGCCCGGGGAGTCAGGTTGGGCAGACATCCTCGACCTCCTCCGCCGTCGAAGCACCGCAGCCGATCAGCCCAGGAGACCCCTGGAAGCTTTCTGCGATGGACGCGGCTCCTCGGCGCATGCTACCGACTCGCCGCCCGGTGCGGCGGGATGGCCGAGGCTGTGGGCCTGCGGCGACGCCCGTGCCGCACTTTGCGGGCGAGCATGCCGGCCTCCTACGCTGGCCGCATGTCGACCTCCCGGTCGGCGGTGAGGACGCGGACCGTGACGGAACCCCCGGTCGTGCCACGGCCGCAGCGCGACCCGTTCTCTGCGACTGGGGCCATCGCCTACGGCTGGGGCATGGTCAGGGCCAATGTCGGACCGCTGGCGGCGATCGTCCTGGTCCTCCTCCTTGTGTCCGCGGTCGAGACCTGGCTGTCGCGTGGCTCGGACAGCGCTATCGGGACGGTCGCTGCCGCCCTTGCCTCGGTGTTCATCTCCCTGGTCATCGGCCTCGGCTTGATCCGGGCGGCCCTGACCATCATCGACGGTGAGCACCCGACGGTGGCCCACCTGCTCTCCGCGAAGGACCTCTGGCCATACGTGGTGGCCTCGCTGGTGGTCGCAACCGTCGTGACCCTCGGACTCCTGCTCTGCGTCCTGCCGGGCATCCTGGCGGCCTACCTCCTGCAGTTCTACGGCTACGCCATCATCGACCGCAGGGCGGATTCGGTGACCACAGCCGCGCAGGCGAGCGCCAGCGGCGCCCTCCGAGCTTCGATCGAGGTCGCTGCCGGGAACGTCGGGCCGCTCCTGCGACTCGCGGTCCTGTGCTTCCTGGTCAACGTGGTCGGCGCCCTGCTCCTGCTGGTCGGGCTGCTGGTGACCCTGCCGGTGACGGCGATCGCGGTCGCCTACGCGTGGCGTTACTTCACCGGCGGCCCGATCGCACCGGTCGAGGCCTGAGCAGACTCGCAGCAGGTCGGGCCCGGCGTGGCGAAGCACGGGAGGGCCCCACGCCGCAGGTAGGTTCACGGTCCAGGGCCCGGGCGCTCTGCGGAGGGGAAGCCGTGGGGAGTCCGGGCCCATCAACGTCGAATCGCGGTGGGCGTGCGCCTCATCGCCGCCCACAAGGTAGCCTCTGCACGCCCACCGAACGGGGGCGCGCCGCGATGGACGAACGAGGGTGGGGAGCGAGCATGACGCACGACAAGCGGGTGATGCTCACGCCAGAGGGCAGGGCGAGCCTGCAGGCGCGGGTCGCCGAGATCGCCAGCGAGGAGCTCCCTGCGATGCGACCGCTGCTGGTCGAGGACGAGCGCGACGAGCGGGTCGTGGCGGACTTCGAACGACTACAGGCCGAGCACGACCGGATCGTGGTCCTCCTCGGCACGTCCGGAACCCTGGACATCGATGCGCTCGGGCCGGTCATCAGGGTCGGGTCGCGCGTGGCCGTCACCGACGGCGATGGCCAGCGACTTGTCGTGCGGATCGTCGACCCGGTCGAGGCCTACCTCGACGAGGAGCGGATCAGCAGCACGTCGCCCCTGGCCAGCGCCCTGCTCGGGCACGTCGTCGGCGACGAGTGCGAGGTCGTTGCGCCGGCCAGCACCTGGACGGCCACCGTCGTTGCGGTCGGGGAGCAGAGCTGAGCACAGCCGTCCACAGATCCCTGCGGACACCTTCCCAGAGGTAGCGGCCGAGGGCACCGTTCGGCCATGACCGCCGAACCGCTCCTCCCGCCGATCACCTGTCCGAGCAGCCTCGTGGCCTCGTGCGCCCCCCTGCTCGGCTTCGTCCCCGCCGACTGCGTCGTGGCCTTCATCCACGGCGTCCCCGGTAGGCGCTCACCGGTCATCATGCGCGTCGACCTGCCACCCGTCGGCGGGGCGACGTCCTTCGCTGCCGACATCGCCCTGCGCATCGCGCGCACCGGCGGGTGCGCCATCGACGTCGTCGCCTGGGTCGCCGACGAGGACGGCGCCACCCGCCATGAGCTCACAAGCACGCCCTTCCTCGTCGCACTCGAGGATGCTCTGGGCCTCGCAGGCATCGAGGTCGGGGCGAGCCTGAGCACGAACGGCCGAGTCTGGTGGTCGCACTCGTGCTCCGACCCGGTCTGCTGCCCGGAGGCGAGCACGGCACTCGAGCCGGCGACCATGGACGCGGTCCGCGCCGAGTACGTCTTCGCCGGGTACGCCCCGCTGGCCAGCCGGGACCAGCTCGGCGACCGGGTCGCTCGCGACGACCTGCGGGCGGGCAGGGTCGGGCGGGCGATGAGCGGCGCCCGGCCCGCCAGACCGACGCTGCGATGGTGCGACGCTCAGATCCGCTTCCTCACCGAGCTGCTGATGCCGACCGACGCCTGCGACTCCCGGGCAGCGCCGTTGAGCACGGCCAAGGCGGCCCGGCTGTTGCGCGGCCTGTCCGACACCCGGGTCCGTGACGTCGTGCTGCACCGGCTGGTGGTGCGGGGGCGCCACTGTCAGGGCTGCTGGGCGGGCACCATCGAGACCTTGTGCGACGCGCTGCGCTGCGCCCCGCTCGGCGCGGCCGCGCCGGCCGCGACGATCCTGGCGCTCGTGGCGTGGATGGTGGGGGAGGGCTCGCTGGCGACGATCTGCGTGCAGCGCGCACTCGAGGAGGACCCCGGTCACCGGCTGGCGGTGATGGCCTCGCAGCTGATGGGTCAGGGCACCGACCCGCGGCTCTGGCGGGAGTCGCTGACCGGACTGTCCGAGGCCGAGTGCCGCAGTCCCGGCCGCCGCTGAGCCGCGGGGCCATGATGAACCCTCCTCAGCCGATGGCCTCGGGGGCGCCCGGGCGGTGGGCGCTGACCCATGCGTCCATCTGCTCCCATTCGGTGAACAACCAGTCCGAGAGCCCGGCGGGGTCGGTCGGGAACCTCCGACGCGGGAACGGCGTGCCAGCGCAGGCGCATCGTCTTGTCGACCGGGATCGCCCGCCAGATGTCGCGCACCGTGTTCAGCTCGTCGAGCCCCGTATGGGCCACGACCACGACCTCGAGGTCCTGGTTGGCGATCAGGGCGGCCCGCACGCCCCGGGGTCGAGGGGGCAGCAGGTTCACGATGCCCTCGGCGCGAACCGCGGCGGCCTCCCGATGGGATCTACGCAGGCGCTCGATCGCACGGGTCCGCCGGGCAGCCGTGACGTTCCCGCCCTCGGGGAAGATCAGCAGGGCGTCGCGCGAGGACATGGAAGCGGCCAGGCGTCCGATCTCCTCGACGACCGCGTCCTGCTGCCCGGGGGTCGGGTCCAGGAAGGTCATGGGCAGTCGGTTGAGCAGCACGTCGATCATCGGGTCCCATTGGAGGGTCTCCTTGAGGACCACCCGCGGCCGACGACCCTCCCACGTGAGCAGCTCGTGGACGAGGAGGAACGAGTCGCCGGGTCCGGCATGGCGGCTCAGGACCAGCAGTGGATGCTCGATCGTCTCGGGGTCCCCGTCGTCACCGGGCAGGTCCGGACCGCGACGTTCGACGCTCAGGACGAAGAACTTCGACCCGAGCCCGTGCAGGACCCTCAGCAGGCCGGTGACGACGCGATAGTGGAACTCGACGAAGGCCGGACGCCGCAGCCCCCAGCCGAAGCCGCTAGCCAGCCAGGAGCCGAGGGCGAGGACCAGGGCGACGACCTCCAGCGTGAGGTACACGATGGCGAAGCCGAGCAGGCGCAGCGCCCGCAGCTTGGCAGGCACGGCGAACGACAGGAGGGCCATGACCACGAGCAGGAAGGGCAGTCCGACCACGAGCACGAAGACGGAGCCGAGCCAGAAGATCGGCTGGAGCAGCAGCCTCCGGATCCATCGGGGCGGCAGGGGGACGCTCACGCGGGGCTGGTCGCGTGTCCGGTGGCCCCCAGGCCCGCGAGGTACGCCGACGCCGCGACGTGAGCGGCATGGATCCGCTCAGCGACGCGCGAGGTGTCGAACGTGTCGAAGTTGGCGCGGTCGGTGGGTGCGGGAGCGAGCCCACCCGTGGGCAGGACGTGCACCTCGATCAGCTCCCGGGAGCGGGCCAGGGAGGCGTTGAAGCGGGCCCGCCGTGCGACCTCGAAGGCGACCATGGGCACCTCCCACGGCTTCTGCGGCGCGGTGAGGGGCTGCTCGATGCGACCGACCTGCAGGACGAAGGCCCGCTCGGCTCCCAGCTTGCGGGCGCGGTCGAGCGGGATCGAGTTGACCAGCCCGCCGTCGATGAAGTGCTCCCCGTCGATGACGACCGGCGGGTACAGGCCGGGTAATGCGGCGGAGGCCAGGACGGCGGGCACCAGAGGCCCGCTGGTGAACCAGTGCTCCGCAGCGCGCTCGATGCTCGCGGCCACGCAGGCGAACTCCACCGCGAGGTCCTCGATCCGCTCGGGGAGGTTCTCGGCCAGCAGCCGGTGCAGCGGGCCGGGGTTCGATGCGGCGCGGGCGCGCGAGGTGGCGATGGCGGCCACCCGCTGGCGCATCGACCTCCCGAGCGGACCGTCCGTGACCGCGTGGATCCACAGCGCCTCCAGGCGGCGCACCCCGGCGGAGGTGGGGTCGGCGGCCAGGAGGGCGCCGTTCATGGCACCGATCGAGGTCCCCAGGATCAGGTCGGGCGTGATCCCGGCCTCCTCGAGCGCCCGGAGCATCCCCACCTCGGCGGCACCGAGGACACCCCCGCCGCCGAGGACGAACGCCGTGCGAGCACCCATTCCGGGATTCTTGCCACCCGGGGGCAGCCGCACGACACGCCGGAGCGGCGCGGTTGCGCCCCCGGGAGGCTCCCGTGTAGCGTCCCGGGCAGGTCAAGAGTCCCAGCATCAAGCCCTGGCTGGCTGGGCGGCAACCCTCCGACCGCGGTGGGGTGCCCCAGGTGAGGACCTGGTTGCTACTGCCGTGAGGCAGGACGCAGCAAGCGCGGGTCTTGCGGCACGCAGGGCCCGGACCCCGACGGGGGTCAGGGATCAGCAGTCGCTCCCCGGCCAACGTCACACCCGCCAAGGCCCCCTGGGGCCGCCAAGAGGAGACGTCGAGATGAACAACGCCTGGTCCTTCGAGACCCGCCAGATCCATGCCGGCCAGAGCCCGGACTCCACCACCAACGCCCGTGCCCTGCCGATCTATCAGACGACCAGCTACACCTTCAACAGCACCGACCACGCGGCGGACCTGTTCGCCCTCAAGGAGTTCGGCAACATCTACACCCGGATCATGAATCCGACCCAGGCCGCGGTCGAGGAGCGCCTCGCCTCCCTGGAGGGCGGCGTGGGCGCGCTCCTGCTGGCCTCCGGCCAGGCGGCGGAGACCGTCGCCCTGCTCAACCTCGCCCAGGCCGGCGACCACCTCGTGTCCAGCCCGAGCCTGTACGGCGGCACGTACAACCTGTTCCACTACACCTTCCCGAAGCTGGGCATCGAGGTGTCCTTCGTCGACGATCCCGACGACCTGGACAGCTGGCGCGCGGCCGTCCGGCCGAACACGAAGGCGTTCTTCGCCGAGACGATCTCCAACCCCAAGAACGACATCCTCGACATCGAGGGTGTGGCCGGGGTGGCCCATGCCGCCGGAGTGCCGCTGATCGTGGACAACACCGTCGCCACGCCCTACCTGATCCGCCCGATCGAGTTCGGCGCGGACATCGTCGTGCACTCCGCCACCAAGTACCTCGGCGGGCACGGGACCGCCATCGCCGGGGTGATCGTGGACGGCGGCACGTTCGACTTCGCCGCGGACCCGGATCGCTACCCGGGGTTCAACCTGCCCGATCCGAGCTACCACGGCCTGGTCTACGCCCGCGACCTCGGCGTGGGCAGCGCGCTCGGCGCCAACCTGGCGTTCATCCTCAAGGCGCGCGTACAGCTCCTGCGTGACCTGGGCAGCGCCGTCGCCCCGTTCAACGCCTTCCTCATCGCCCAGGGCCTGGAGACCCTGAGCCTGCGCATCGAGCGGCACGTCGCCAACGCCAAGGTCGTGGCCGAATGGCTCGAGGGGCGTGACGAGGTCGAGAAGGTGAACTACGCCTCCCTGCCGAGCAGCCCGTGGTACGAGCTGGGCCGCAAGTACGCCCCGCTGGGCACCGGCGGCGTGCTCAGCTTCGAGATCAAGGGCGGGGTCGAGGCGGGCCGGGCGTTCGTCGAGGCACTCGAGCTGCACAGCCACGTCGCGAACATCGGGGACGTGCGCAGCCTGGTGATCCACCCGGCCACGACGACCCACTCGCAGCTGAGCCAGGAGGAGCAGCTCACCACGGGCGTCACCCCGGGCCTGGTCCGTCTGGCGGTCGGCATCGAGAACATCAACGACATCCTCGCCGACCTGGAGGCCGGGTTCCGCGCCGCCAAGTCCGACTGACGAATCGGCTGCGCCGGCCCGGCATCGCGGCACGCCGGGCCGGCGTCGCCATCCCCGGTGTTTGACATCCACCCCACGGGGGAACAGATCACCGCGCCTGCGTCGTTGTACCGACGTGGGCGGCTCAGGCGCGCACGCGTGACAGAATGGACCCCACTCCCGGGATCGGCGCACTGATCGCGTGCCCGGACGCCGAAGTGGTCGAAGTGAGAGGCAAGCACTGGTGAGTTCCAAGAGATCCGTCGTGGCCGAGTCGATCGAGCCGAGCGAGGTCGACGTGACCGGCCCGGTGGCTTCGGCCAAGGCTCCAGCCGGGCGCGCCGCGAAGAAGGCCCCCGCAGCAACGACCCGAACGTCCGCCGCGAAGAAGGCCGCACCCGCGGCGACTCCGGTCGCGCTTGCCGACGCGCCGGCCGAGTCCGCCCCGGCCCGCGAGCCCGCAGGTCCCCGGCGAAGAAGGCGGCCGCGGCTCAGTCCACGAGCACCAAGGACGCGAAGGCGGCGTCGAAGGTCGATCCGGCGGTGGACCTCGCCGATGCCGAGGACGTCGACCTCGACGTCGACGCGCTGAGCCCCGAGGCCGCCATCAGCGAGCTGGCCAAGGCCGCGGAGCTGGAGGCCGAGCTGGAGGTCGACCTCGCCAAGGACCTGGAGGCGGTCAAGGGCGAGGACGGCCAGCCGGCCGAACCCGCCGCCGTGACCGTGGTCGAGGGCCCCGAGACCGAGGCGTTCGAGATCTCGGACGCCGACATCGAGGACGAGCCGCAGCAGCAGGTCACGGTCGCCGGCGCCACGGCAGACCCCGTCAAGGACTACCTCAAGCAGATCGGCAAGGTCGCGCTGCTCAACGCCGAGCAGGAGGTGCAGCTGGCCAAGCGGATCGAGGCGGGCCTCTTCGCCGAGGAGAAGCTCAACTCCGGCACGTCGCTGGAGCCGAAGCTGCGCGCGCGACCTCGAGTGGATCGCCGAGGACGGCCGGCGGGCCAAGAACCACCTGCTGGAGGCCAACCTGCGCCTCGTGGTCTCGCTGGCCAAGCGCTACACCGGCCGCGGCATGCTCTTCCTGGACCTGATCCAGGAGGGCAACCTGGGCCTGATCCGCGCGGTCGAGAAGTTCGACTACACCAAGGGCTACAAGTTCTCGACCTACGCCACCTGGTGGATCCGCCAGGCGATCACCCGGGCCATGGCCGACCAGGCGCGCACGATCCGCATCCCGGTGCACATGGTCGAGGTCATCAACAAGCTGGCCCGCGTGCAGCGCCAGATGCTCCAGGACCTGGGCCGCGAGCCCACCCCGGAGGAGCTGGCCAAGGAGCTCGACATGACCCCGGAGAAGGTCGTCGAGGTCCAGAAGTACGGCCGCGAGCCGATCTCCCTGCACACCCCGCTCGGCGAGGACGGCGACTCCGAGTTCGGCGACCTCATCGAGGACTCCGAGGCGATCGTGCCGTCGGACGCCGTGTCGTTCACCCTGCTCCAGGAGCAGCTCGACGGGGTCCTGGACACGCTGTCCGACCGCGAGGCCGGCGTGGTCAAGATGCGCTTCGGCCTCACCGACGGCCAGCCCAAGACCCTCGACGAGATCGGCAAGGTCTACGGGGTGACCCGCGAGCGGATCCGGCAGATCGAGTCCAAGACGATGTCCAAGCTGCGGCACCCGAGCCGGTCGCAGGTCCTGCGCGACTACCTGGACTGACCGCGCCGCCGAGCCGAGGGGGTCAAGGCCAGCGGCCGGCCCAGGCGCCAGTCGGCGAGCACGCGAGGCGTCGCCCGTCCGGCGGGATAGCGTGACGGCATGCGCTTCCTGCATGAGCCCGCCCACGACCTCACCTACGACGAAGCGTTCCTGGTCCCCACCTTCTCGACGGTCGCCTCCAGGTTCGCGGTGGACCTCACCGCGCCCGACGGCTCCGGGGCCACCATCCCGATCGTCGTGGCGAACATGACCGCGGTGGCGGGACGGCGGATGGCCGAGACGGTCGCGCGGCGCGGCGGGCTCGTGATCCTGCCGCAGGACATCCCCGTGGACGTCGTCGCCGGGTTGATCTCCTGGGTCAAGGGCCGCCACCCCGTCTACGACACGCCCGTTCGCCTGAGCCCGGACGAGACGATCGGCACGGCCCTGTCGCTGATCCACAAGCGCGCGCACGGGGCTGCGATCGTGGAGGTGGCCGGGGTCCCGGTCGGCATCCTCACGGAGTCCGACTGCTCCGACACGGACCGGTTCAGCAGCGTGTCCGAGGTGATGAGCGAGGACGTCTTCACGCTTCCCGACGGGGTCGAGCCCGGTGCGGCCTTCGAGGCATTGCATCGCGCGCGGCGCCGGTTCGCCCCGGTCGTGGCCACGGACTCGACGATGGTCGGCGTCCTGACCGCGGCCGGCGCGCTCCGGGCGACGGTCTACACCCCGGCCGTGGACTCCGATGGCCGGCTGCGGGTGGGCGCGGCGATCGGCGTGAACGGCGACGTCCAGGGCCGCACGGAGGCGCTGCTGGCGGCCGGGGTGGACATCCTCGTCGTGGACACGGCGCACGGCCACCAGGAGAAGATGATCGAGGCCCTCGTGGCGGTCGGCCGGGCGCGCCACGTCGCTGCCTCTGTTCCGGTGGTCGCCGGGAACGTCGTGACCGCCGCCGGGACCCTCGACCTGATCGAGGCCGGCGCGGACATCGTCAAGGTCGGTGTCGGCCCCGGCGCGATGTGCACCACGCGGATGCAGACCGGTGTCGGGCGTCCCCAGCTCTCGGCCGTCGTGGACTGCGCGGCGGCGGCTCGCAAGGAGGGTCGCTGGATCTGGGCCGACGGGGGCGTGCGACACCCCCGTGACGTCGCGATCGCCCTGGCCGCGGGCGCGGGAGCGGTGATGATCGGCTCGTGGTTCGCCGGCACCTACGAGTCGCCCGGTGACCTGCAGGTCGACCCCTCGGGCAACGCTTACAAGGTCAGCTTCGGGATGGCGTCAGCGCGGGCGGTGCGCGGCCGGACCTCCGAAGAGTCGGCCCTGGACCGCGCCCGGAAGGCCATGTTCGAGGAGGGGATCTCGCACTCGCGGATGTACATCGACCCCGAGCGCCCCGGCGTGGAGGACCTGCTGGACTCGATCACGTCGGGGGTCCGCTCGGCCTGCACGTACGCGGGCGCGGCGTCGATGCAGGCGTTCCACGCCAGGGCGCTGCTGGGAGTGCAGTCGGCCGCGGGCTACGCGGAGGGCCGGCCGCTCGACCGGTCCTGGTAGTGGCGATGTGTGGCAGCCTTGACCCATGAACCTCGAGGTGAGCCAACGGATCGCAGCACCCGCCGAGCAGGTTTGGGCGGTCATCACCGACCTGGCAAACAGCCCGCAGGTCATCTCTGGGATCGATACGGTCGAGATCCTCGGCGGGCCTCCCGAGTTCGGCGTCGGGACCCGGTGGCGTGAGACCCGCACCATGCTCGGGAAGACGGCGACCGAGGAGATGGAGGTCAGCGCGGTGGACCCGGGTCGCTCGTACTCCGCTGTCGCGGCCAGCCACGGCGCTCGCTACGACTCGACCCTGACGGTGGAGCCGGATGGCGCATCCGCGAGCACGCTCACGATGACGTTCCGTGGCGAGCCGACCAGCACCGGGGGCCGGATCATGGCGGCGACCGTCGGGCGCCTCTTCCTCGGCGCGTCCCGCAAGGCTCTCGCCAAGGACCTTTCCGACATCGCGGCCGCGGTGGAGGCCCGGCAGGCCTGACCGGCGGTGGCCCTCCGTCTCGGGATCCCCGAACAGCTGCCGATCGCCGCCCACGCAGAGGCGATCACCGCGGCCCTCCACCAGCACCAGGTGGTCGTCGTGGCGGGCGAGACCGGCTCGGGCAAGACCACGCAGCTGCCCAAGATCGCGCTCGCAGCGGGTCGGGGCACCGCCGGGATGATCGGCCACACGCAGCCCCGACGCATCGCCGCCCGGACGCTGGCCGCCCGGATCGCGGAGGAGTGCGACGTCGAGCTGGGCGCGGAGGTCGGCTTCGCGGTCCGGTTCACCGACCGCACAGCGAAGGGCACCAGGGTCAAGGTGATGACCGACGGCATCCTGCTCGCCGAGCTCCAGCGCGACCGCGACCTGCGGCGCTACGACACGATCATCATCGACGAGGCCCACGAGCGCAGCCTCAACATCGATTTCCTGCTGGGCTACCTGGTCCGCCTGCTGCCCCGCCGGGCCGACCTGCGAGTGGTCGTCACCAGCGCGACCATCGACGTCGAGCGGTTCTCGGCGCACTTCGGTGGCGCGCCGATCATCGAGGTGAGCGGCCGGACCTACCCGGTGGAGATCCGCCACCGGCCGACCGAGGACGTCGCCAGCGACGACGTCGACGCCGTCTGCGGTGCGGTCCTGGAGTGCCTGACGTCCGGCGACGGCGACGTGCTGGTGTTCCTGTCCGGCCAGCGCGAGATCCACGACGTTGCCGACGCGCTGCGCCCGATGCTCGACCGGGTGACGACCGTCCTGCCGCTCTACGCGCGGCTGAGCACGGCCGAGCAGCACCGGGTGTTCGCCCCCGGCGGGGGCCGGCGAGTGGTCCTGGCCACGAACGTGGCCGAGACCTCGATCACGGTGCCCGGCATCCGCTACGTCGTCGACCCGGGAACGGCGCGGATCTCGCGCTACAGCAAGCGGCTGAAGGTGCAGCGGCTGCCGATCGAGCCGATCTCCCAGGCATCGGCCAACCAGCGTGCCGGCCGGTGCGGACGCGTCCGGGACGGCATCGCCATCCGGCTCTACTCGGAGCAGGACCTCCTCGACCGTCCGGCGTTCACCGACCCCGAGATCCTGCGCACCAACCTGGCGTCGGTGATCCTGCAGATGGCGGCGCTGCGGCTGGGGGAGATCGAGCGGTTCCCCTTCCTCGACCCGCCCGACTCCCGGCAGATCCGCGACGGCGTCGCACTCCTGCACGAGCTCGGCGCCCTCAAGGACGGTGGTGGACCTCCCCGGCTCACCCCGCTGGGTCGGCAGCTGGCCCGGCTCCCGCTCGACCCCCGCCTGGGTCGGATGGTCCTCGCTGCCGCCGGGACGGGGTGCGTGCGCGAGGTGGTCGTCATCGTGGCCGGCCTGACGATCCAGGACCCGCGGGAGCGACCCGAGGCGGAGCGGGGCCGGGCCGACGCCGCGCACGCCCGGTTCGCGGACAGGCGCTCGGACTTCGACACCCTGCTCAACCTGTGGGAGCACATCCGGGAGGTGCGCAGTGGCACCTCGTCGAACGGTCTGCGCCGGGCGTGCCGCGAGCAGTACCTGAACTACCTGCGGATCCGCGAGTGGCAGGATCTGGTCGCGCAGATCCGGGAGACGCCTGGCCGGCCTGGGCATCGCCTGGAGCAGCGGGCGCGAGGACCACGACGGCATCCATCGGGCGCTGCTGACCGGGATGCTCTCCCAGGTGGGGATGTGGGACCCGCTCCGCCGCGACTACCTGGGGGCGCGGGGGGCGCGGTTCGTCATCTTCCCGGGATCCGCGCTGGCGCGCTCCAGCCCCGAGTGGGTCATGTCCTCGGAGCTGGTCGAGACGTCGCGGCTGTTCGCGCGGAGGAACGCCGTGGTCAAGCCGGAGTGGATCGAGGAGGCGGCCGCCCACCTGGTGTCCCGGAGCTACTCCGAGCCGCACTGGTCGGCCAAGCGGGGCGCCACGATGGCGGTGGAGCGGGTGACCCTCTACGGGATCCCGCTGGTCACCGGCCGACCGGTCGACTACGGCCGCATCGACCCGGCTGCTCTGCCGCGAGCTCTTCATCCGGGCCGCCCTGGTCGAGGGAGACTGGCGCACGCACCACAGGTTCTGGGCGGCGAACCAGGAGACCCTGCGGGCGGCCGAGGAGCTCGAGGCGCGCAGCCGGCGCCGGGGACTGGTGATCGACGACGACGGGCTGTTCGCGTTCTACGACGCGCGGATCCCCGGCGACGTCACCTCGGTGCGGCATTTCGACTCCTGGTGGAAGCGGGCTGCCCGCAGCAACGCGGACCTGCTGACCCTCACCCCGGCCGACGTGCGGGCCTCGGGGGAGGACCTGCCCGACGACGGAGACTTCCCGCTGCGCTGGAGCGCCGGACCGGAGGTCAGCCTGAACCTCTCGTACGCCTTCGAGCCGGGGGACGCCGCCGACGGGGTGACCGTCGACGTCCCGCTCGCGGTCCTGCCCGACCTCGACCCGGCGGAGGTCCCGGGCGCCGCCCCGGGGCTACGCGGCGACCTCGTCGCCGCCCTGCTGCGCAGCCCGCCCAAGTCGATCCGCCGACAGCTGGGTCCGGCCCCGAACCTGGTGCCGGGCGTCCTCGCCGCACCGGAGCTGTCCCAGCTCCCCGTGCTGGAGGCGGTGGCCGCTGCGGTGACGCGGCTCTCCTCCGTCCGGGTCTCCACGGCGGACTGGGATCTCGCGCGCGTCCCGTTGCACCTGCTGCCGCGCTACCGGATCGTCGACGAGGACGGCCGGGTCCTCGGCGAGGGCCGCGACCTGGCCGCCCTGCAGCGCCGGCACGCCCCCGACCGCGCCGAGATGCTGGCGCGCGCGGCCGCCGACGTGACGGTCACCGGGGCGACGGACTGGACGTTCGGGAAGATCCCGGAGTCGGTGGAGCGACAGGTGTCGGGCCTGTCGGTCACCGCTTACCCCGCGCTGGTCGATCGTGGCCGGTCGGTCGACCTCGAGGTCCGAACCGATCCCGACGAGGCGGCGCGGACCCACGTGCGCGGTGTCCGCAGGCTCGTCGCCCTCGCGGTGCCGAACCCCGCGCCCCGCGGTCATGCCGGCCTGGAGATGAAGGCTCGGCTCATCCTCGGGCGCTACCCGCACGGTGGCGCGCAGGCCCTGCTCGCCGACACCGCCGACGCGTGCGTCGACGGGCTCCTGCTGGCCGAGCCGCCGGTCCGCGACGAGCAGGCCTTCGCCGCGGCGGTGGCCAGGATCACCCTCGAGCTGCCACGTCGGTACGCCGCCGCGCTGGCGCGGGTCGTCGACGCGATGGCCCTGGCCTGGGAGGCCGAGCGTGCGGTCGACGGGCTGAACGCGCCGGTGGTCACCGCCTCCGCCGCGGACGTCCGTGCCGAGCTGCTCCGGCTCGTCGGCCCTCACCCGGTCAGCCGGATCGGTGCCGACCGGCTGCCCGACCTCCGGCGCTACCTGCAGGCGCTGGCGTGGCGCACCACGAAGCTGGCCGACGATCCGGGCGCCGACGGCCGCCGGCTCGTGGAGGTTCGGGCAGGCCGAGGCGCTGATGGCCGACAGGCTGCCCGACTGGCCGGTGGACGATCCGATGGCGGCCGGGGAGCCCGCGCGGACCGCGCGCACGATGATCGACGAGTACCGCGTGAGCACCTTCGCCCAGCACATCCGGACAGCCATGCCCGTGTCGCTGCGGCGGATCGAGAGGTTCGCGGCCGGGCTCAGACCTTGAACGGGAGCTTCAGCAGCTTCTTGATCGAGGTCCCGGTGGTCGCCTTGAACGCACTGCGCGCCTCGGACATGGCCGAGGCATAGGTGGCCCGTGGCGCTCTTGACCGAGAGCTCGTAGGCCTCCCGGTCGTCAGCGGAGGCGGCCTGGAAGTCCAGCCAGGCGTCCTGGCGCTCGGACTCGGTCGTCGCGTCCTCGAGGTCGGCGACCAGCTGCGCGCGCTCGTCGGCCGTATCGGTCTTCAGGGTGTCACGCCCCGAGGTCATCGCCAGCTCGAGGGTGTTGCCGGCGACGGCGGTCGCGTCGCGGTAGGCCTTCAGCGCGACGGCGGTCTCGGGCTTGCCCGTCCGGTCGAGGTACTCGGCCAGCGCCCCGTCGATGGCGGCGTCGCGCTTGGCGAGGGCGGCCTGCTTGGCGGTGCGGTACTCCTGGAGGACCGGCTCCGCGCTCCTGGCGTAGACGCGTCGCGCCAGGCGCCGCTCCGCCTTCGTGTCGGCATCGTAGAGGGCGGTGGCACGCATCGCCTTCGGCGCGGCCAGACCCTTGGCGCGCTGGGCGCGGGCCGCGGCGATCTCGGTCGCATAGTGGCACGCGCCGCACGGGCCTGCGCGCGAAGCGCCTCCTCGGCGGTCTCCTGCAGCGAGGTGACGTCGGGATCCGCCCGGAAGGCCGGCACTGCGGCCACTGGCAGGGCTTGGGCACCGGTGAGCAGGGCTGCGGACAAGCCGAAGCCAGCGATCCTCTGCTGCAGCTGACCTGCTCACTGCCGACACTGCCCCTCCCACGGAATTGCGCCCGCCCATAGCGTAGCCCCGAGGCGCCCATTGCACCCAAAGCGCCGCGTGTGGACACGACTCAGGGCCACGCTTCACGGCGCTGGAGTCGTGCTGGTCGACTGAGGGCTGGCACGGGGCCAGCCCCAGGTCATCCCGTTGTCAGCAGGACCGCCGCGCCCGCCCACACGGTGGCGGCCAGCAGTAGGGCGGCGAGCTCGATGAGGATGGAGAAGCCGGTGACCTTCATCGCAACGCCACGTGGACGAACGAGCCGCCCGCACATCACGCAGGCGCAGCTGCTCGGCGACGAAGATGCCCCCGACGAACCCGACGACCAGCCCCACCACCGGAATGAGGAAGTAGCAGGGGACCGCGCACACTCCGCCGACCACGATGGAGCGTCCCGGGATGCCCGCCGCGGTCATCGACCTGTGCGGCAGCAGGTACTTGAACACCTGGCCGACGCCGAGGATCAGCGCGATCACGGCGAATGCGCCCCAAGCACCGGCGCCTCCGGTGACCAGCGCCCACACCAGGAACGCACCCAGTGCGAGGAAGGTTCCGGGCAGCACGGGCACGACGATCCCGGCC
Source organism: uncultured Actinomycetes bacterium (assembly GCA_963793175.1). Classification (GTDB taxonomy): domain Bacteria; phylum Actinomycetota; class Actinomycetes; order S36-B12; family CAIYMF01; genus Prado023. The sequence goes on along the minus strand of CAWBYT010000003.1, from coordinate 60,239 downwards.
GCCGCGACGAGCAGTGCGAGGGTGACCAGGAGGTTGAGCGCGACCTCGTTCACTCAGCGCTGGTCAACTCTCGGTAGCGGCGTGCGGCACCGATCCCGGGGACCGCTCGATCCTGGCCGAGATCTGCCTCAGGCCAGCCTCGTGCGCCCGAAGATGGTGACCGCAGAACAGCAGATGCGTCCCCGATGTCAGGGTCGCGCGGGCGACAGCCTGCGCCCCGCACCTGTCGCACCGGTCGGCGGCGCTGAGCGCCACCTCAACCTCAAGAGTGCCAACCATGTCCCCTCCTCGGTCCTCATGGACAAGTGTGACACCCCGGACCGACATCCGCCGAAACGTTCGCCCGCCGCGCAACCGGTGTTGTCGGAGGCGCCGCACTACCCTTGCCTGGTGACCGCCGATCCCGTGGAGCCCAGCCGCCGACCCGCCCGGCGTGCCGACAGGCCGGCCGCCGGGTACTCCGCCAAGCACCTGTCGGTGCTCGAGGGCCTCGAGGCGGTGCGCAAGCGCCCGGGCATGTACATCGGGTCGACCGACTCGCGCGGGCTGATGCACTGCCTCTGGGAGATCCTCGACAACTCGCGTCGACGAGGCGCTGGGCGGGTGGTGCACGCGGATCGACGTGATCCTGCGCCCGGACGGGTCGATCGAGGTCCACGACGACGGCCGGGGGATCCCGGTGGACGTGGAGCCGCGGACGCGGCTGACCGGTGTCGAGGTCGTCATGACCAGGCTGCACGCGGGCGGGAAGTTCGGCGGCGGGTCCTACCACGGCCTCCGGCGGGCTGCACGGCGTGGGCGCCAGCGTGGTCAACGCGCTCAGCGCGCGGCTGGACGTCGAGGTCGACCGCGAGGCGAAGGTCCACCTGATCTCCTTCCGCCGCGGCGTGCCGGGCACGTTCGACGGGCGAGGGCCCGGAGGCGGCGTTCGCCAAGCGGTCGGGGCTGCGCGTGGCCGGGCCGTGCGCCGGCTCGAAGACCGGCACCCGGGTGCGCTTCTGGCCGGACCGCCAGGTCTTCACCGCCGACGCCACGATCGACCTCGACGCGGTCCACGCGCGCGCCCAGCAGACGACGTTCCTGGTGCCCGGGCTGACGATCGTCGTGCGCGACCTGCGCGAGCCGGAGGCGCCGCAGGAGCGCACGTTCGCCCACCGGGGCGGGATCGCCGAGTTCGCCGAGCACCTGTCCACGGGCGAGCCCGTGTCCGGCGTCCTGCGGCTGGCCGGGGCCGGCACGTTCACGCGAGACCGTGCCGGTGCTCGACGAGCGCGGCCACATGGTCCCCACCGAGGTCGAGCGCGAGCTCGTCGTGGACGTGGCGATCCGGTGGAGCAACCACTACGACTCCGAGGTCCGCTCGTTCGTCAACATCGTCGCCACGCCCAAGGGCGGCACGCACCTGGCCGGCTTCGAGCGCGCGCTGGTCAAGACCCTCAACGAGTACGCCGGCGCCGCCAAGCTGCTCGCCGAGCGAGGGCGCCGATCACCAAGGAGGACGCCCTCGAGGGCGCCACCGCGGTGGTCACCGTCCGGCTGGCCGAACCCCAGTTCGAGGGCCAGACCAAGGAGATCCTCGGCACCCCCGCCGCCACCCGGATCGTCGGGGCGGTCGTCGGCCGGGAGCTGATGGAGTGGCTGACCAACCCCCGCGCGGCGACCGGCAGGTCGTGCGGGCCGTGGCCGAGAAGGTGGCCAACGCCATGCGCGCCCGGGTCGCCGCCCGGACCCACCGCGACGTGCAGCGGCGCAAGAGCGCCCTGGAGTCGTCGTCGATGCCCGCGAAGCTCGTGGACTGCCGCAGCGGGGACATCGAGCGCACCGAGCTGTTCATCGTGGAGGGCAACTCCGCCCTGGGCACCGCCAAGCTGGCGCGCGACTCGGAGTTCCAGGCGCTGCTGCCGATCCGCGGCAAGATCCTCAACGTCCACAAGGCGTCGCTGGCCGACATGCTCAAGAACGCCGAGTGCGCCGCGATCATCCAGGTCCTGGGTGCCGGCTCCGGGCCGGACCTTCGACCTCGAGGCGCTGCGCTACAGCAAGGTCATCCTGATGGCCGACGCGGACGTCGACGGTGCGCACATCCGCTGCCTGCTGCTCACGCTCTTCCACCGCTACATGCCCCAGATGCTCGCCGAGGGCCGGGTCTACTCGGCCGTCCCCCCGCTGCACCGCATCGAGGTGCCGGCCGTCCGGCGGCCGGAAGGCCGAGGTCCGCTACACGCACTCCGACGCCGAGCTGAAGGCCGTCCTGGCCGAGCTGACCCGAGCCGGGCGCCGCTGGAAGGACCCGCAGCGGTACAAGGGCCTCGGCGAGATGGACGCCAGCCAGCTGCGCGAGACCACGATGGAGCCGGGCCGCCGCACCCTGCGCAGGGTGCGCGTCGAGGACGCCCACGCCGCGTCCCGGGTCTTCGAGCTGCTCATGGGTTCCGAGGTCGCGCCGCGCAAGGAGTTCATCGTGGCGGGCTCGGCGGGCCTGGACCGCGACCGGATCGACGCCTGAGCCCGGCTCAGGTCGTCGATCAGGCTCATGAGCTCCGGTGTCCACGTTGTAGACCGCCCCGGCGACCGGCAGCCTCGCCGGGAGCAGCGGGAAGCTGCGGATCCGCTGCACGTCGGCGCGCAGTGGGCTCGTCACGTCCGAGGAGGTGCGGAACTCGAAGCCCCGCGTGTCCACCCCGTACTTCTCGGCGATCTGCGCGTGGATCTCGGCTCCTCGCCGGCCGTCATCGCGCACCGGGTGTGCGGCATCACCAGCACCCGGTTGACGTCGAGCAGGTAGCAGGCCAGCACCAGCGTGCGCAGCACGTCGTCGGTGACCCGCGCGCCGGCGTTGCGCAGGATCTTGGCGTCACCGGGCTTCATCCCGAGCACGCCCAGCGGGTCGATGCGCGAGTCCATGCAGGTGATCACCGCCAGGCCACGCGCTGCCCGACCGCCGAGCTCATGCCCGTGAATGCTGGGCGTACTGCGCGTTGGCGGCAGACCACGTCGGCGAAGCCTGGCGTCGCGGATGCCCCGGCTGGAGGCGTCCCGTGCGGGTGAGGCTGCTGTGCCCCGCCAGCGCGGAGGTGTCGTCGCCCGGATCGGCGCTGCTCATTCGGCCGACCCCCCTGAGGAGTGCCCCGGGAAGATGCCCATCCCGGGTTCGACGATCGGTGCGGCGTTGTTGACCGCGAGGGCCGCCTCGCCGAACCCGACGGAGATCAGCGGGACCTTGCCCGGGATAGATGACGATGTCGCCGGCCGCGAAGACGTTCGGGACGATTGGTGCGCATGGCGGTGTCGACCAGCACGTGGCGCTTGAGCAGCTCCACCCCCCAGGTCGGCGATGGGGCCGATGTTGGCCAGGAAGCCCAGGGCGGCGACGACGGTCTGCGCGGGCAGCACGGTCACCGCTCCCGACACCTTGTGGGTGATCTCCACCTCGGCGACGGCGATCGCGCGCCGCGGATCGCGCTGACCTCGCAGGAGTGTGAACAGCGAGACGCCCAGGTCGCGCACCCGGTCGACCATCGCGCCGTGGGCACGGAACTGCTCGCGGCGATGCACGAGCGCCACGCTGCTGGCGACGGGATGCAGCGCGTTGGCCCAGTCGAAGGCCGAGTCCCCGCCGCCGACGATCACGACGTCCCGGCCCGAGTGCTCCGCCATCTGCGGGACGAAGTAGACGAGCCCGCGGCCCTCCCAGCCGTCGGCGGCGGGCAGCGCCCGCGGCTTGAACGAGCCGATCCCGCCGGTGATGACCAGGCCTTGGCCACGACGACGCTGCCGTTGGAGCCCGTGAGGGTGACCGGGCCCGTCGGGGGGCGCGTCGAGGTCCATGGCCTGCTCGCCGAGCAGGTAGGTCGGGTAGAAGGGCGCCGCGGCGGCCACCAGGTTGTGCACCAGCACGCGGCCCTTCACGGACACGTGAACCCGGCGACGTCGAAGATGTCCTTCTCCGGATAGAGCGCGGTGATCTGCCCGCCCGCCTCCGGCAGGGCGTCCATCACCACCACCGACCAGCCGCGGAACCCGGCGTAGTAGGCCGCATAGAGCCCGGTCGGGCCGGCACCGATGATCAGGATGTCGCACTCGTGGGTCACGGCCCAAACCTATCGGGTCGGGTCCGGGCCCCCGGGGGCTAGATTCGCCCACGGGGCCGGACGGGAGGTGTGGCGTGGCGCGCTGGCTGAAGGCGGCTGGGCGACGGTTCGGCGGCAGCACGGTCGGCGAGAGCCTGGTCGTGGCCTACCAGACGCGCTCCACGGGCCTGGCCGCCGAGGCGTCCTTCTGGGCCGTGTTCGCCCTGCCATGGCTGATCGTCGGGCTGGTCGCCGGGATCGTCCACATCCAGGGCCTGCTCGGCGTGGACGTCGTGGAGGACTTCCGGGCGGCCGTGCTCGAGGTCGCCGACAACGTGCTCACCCCTGAGGCCATCGACGACCTGCTGGTGCCGCTGCTCGACACGATCTTCAGCCGCGGTCAGACGACGCTGGGCATCGTCGGCGTGGCGATCGCCGTCTGGGCCGGCTCCCGCGTGGTCGACGCCCTGGTCAACGCCATGACGATCGTCTACCAGCGCGAGGGCCTGCGCTCGTTCGTCCACACCAAGCTGCTCTCGCTGGGGGTGTACGTCGTCGGGCTCGGCGTCCTGATCGTCGCCATCCCGCTGATCCTGGCCGGGCCCACGTTCCTGACCCGGATCGTCCCGGGAGCCCAGGGTGGAGCGCTGTCAGTGGCCCTGATCGTCGCCCAGGTCCTGGTCGTCCTGCTCCTGGTCGTCTCCCTGTACCACTGGGCGGTCCCGCACCGCACCGCGTGGGCCGCCGACATCCCGGGGCCCTGGTCGCGATGTGCCTGTGGGTCGTCCTCTCCTGGGCGCTGCGCTGGTACTTCGCCTGGATCTTCCGGGCGGGGTCGGTGTACGGCGTCATCTCGGCGCCGGTGGCCGTCATGTACTGGGTCTACGTGACGGTCCTGGCGCTGATGCTCGGTGCGGCCTTCAACGGTGCCCTGGCGATCCGCCGGGGCTGGTTCGTCCCGCCCGCCGAGGACGTGTGACCGGCGCGACGCAGCCGGGGCGCGGGGCGCATCCTTCTGGGTGTGAACATCGTCTTCGTCGAGCCACGCTTCCCGGACACCCAGCGCCGGTTCGTCAGGGCCCTGCGTGCGGTCGGTGCCTACGTGATGGTCGTCAGCGAGTACGACTACGACGACTACGACGACGAGCTGAAGTCCTGGATCGACTGGCACATGCGCATCGGGTCGGTCACCAACGAGGACGCCCTGGAGTGGGCCGTGCGGCAGGCGCAGGACCACACCTGGGTCGACCGGCTGGAGTGCTCGATCGAGTCGCACGTGATGCCGGTGGCCCGGGTCCGCGAGCGGTGCGGGATCCCGGGAACCTCGGCGCGCGCCGCGTACCTCTGCCGGGACAAGCCGACCATGAAGCAGGTCCTGCGCGAGGCGGGCATCCCGACCGCGGCCTCGACCGCCGTGGGGACGACGGACGAGGCGCTGGAGTTCGCGCGCGCCGTCGGGTACCCCCTGATCCTCAAGCCCCGCGACGGCGCCGGCGCTGCCGGGACGATCCGCGTCGGCGATGACGCGGCAGCTGGCCGCCGCGTGCGCCGCGTCGGGGGTCGACGCGGGGAGCTCCCTGGCCCTGGAGGAGTTCGTCGAGGGTCACGAGGGCTTCCTCGACACGATCACGATCAACGGCCACGTCACCCACGAGTTCGCCTCGCACTACTTCCCGAACGTCCTCGAGGCGATGCGCACGCGCTGGATCTCCCCGCAGATCATCGCGACGAACCGCGTCATGGGACCCGAGTACGAGGAGGTCCGCGAGATGGCGCGCCGGGTCATCGCGGTGCTGGGCCTGGACACGTCGGCCACGCACATGGAGTGGTTCTTCGGGCCGAAGGGACTGCGGTTCTCCGAGATCGGTGCCCGGCCACCCGGAGTCGGCCAGTGGGACATGTACAACGAGGCCAACGAGATGGACCTGCACTACGAGTGGGCCCACGCGCTGATGTACGGACAGCCCAAGCACCAGCCGACGCGGCGGTACTCCTGCGGATTGGTCGCGCTGCGCCCGAACCGCGACGGCGTGATCAGCGGGTACTCGGGGCTGGACGAGGTCGACCACAGGTACGGGGATCTGGTGACTGCGTCGCACTTCCCGGCGCCCGGGACGCCCACCCAGCCCGTGGAGGCCGGCTACCACGCCAATGCCTGGATGCGCCTGCGTCACGAGGACTTCGACACGCTCAAGGAGGTCCTGGCGGACGTCGGGCGCACCGCACAGGTGTGGGCGGACTGAGGCGGCCACCCGGAGTTAGGTGACCCTTACCTGATGTCCTAGCATGCAGCGCGTGCCCAGGCCCAAGAAGAAGTGCTGCTCCGACAAGCCGCGCTGCACGCGCTGCCCCATCCGCATGCTCAAGGAGGGGACGCTTCCCCCCGGGTACACGGTGAAGAGACGCAAGCTCGTCCGCACGTAGACCCGTCCGACATCGCCCGCCCGACCGATGCCCAGTTCGGGGGCGGATGTGAGAGTGTTGGCGTGTCGCGAGCAGGAGGTGCCATGGCGAAGCCGACCACCGGTCATGTCGAGTACGTCCCGGAGCACGAGCCCGATACCGACCAGATGGCCACCGACACCCTGATGACGTCGGTGTTCAGCGGCATCTCCCTGATCCCGGCCACTTTCGTCCTCGCGACCTTCGCAAGCGTCGGCGCGACATTGGGCAGCGACTGGCGCGCCCCAGCGGTGCGAAGATCGGCCTCGCGGTCGGACTGGCCGTCGGCATGGCCCTGATCGCCCTGGGGTTGCGCCGGTACTCCGATCGGATCCGGGGGCGCAGCCAGAACCTCTACCGGGGCGCGTGGATCGGCTCGATCGCATCGCTGGTGATCATCGCGGCACTTGCCTTCATGGCGCAGCCGATCCCGCAGTACTGCCCGCCGGGGCAGATCTGTCGCGGATGGGCAGCGCCGTAGTAGGTCACTGCCAGCGCAGGTTGGCCACGACGCCGTTCGGCGCCGGCGCCCTCGGCAAGCTCCTCCAGTGCCGTCCGGGATGTCCTCGAAGCCGATCACGCGGATCTCCGGGGGATGCAGGTGTCCCTCGATGATGAGCCGCATCAGGCGCTCCAGTCCCCGGCTCAGCCAGCGGCGGCCCTCGAATCCGCCATGGGTGTAGGCCGAGCCGAGCGCCACCTCGGAAACGGTCGGCGTGAGGGCGCACTCCGGGATGGTGGCGAAGTCCGGGCGACCGGCGACGCTCACCAGGTGACCGGCGTGCCGCAGGAGGGACAGCGCCGTGGTCGCCGACCGCGCCGACACCGCGTCGATGACCGCGTCCAGGCCGCCGGGGGAGACCAGCGCCAGCTGCTCGGCGAAGTCGGCGGCGCGGTCGTCGACGACGTGCAGTGCGCCGAGCGCCCGGGCTGCGGACTCGAGCTCGGGAGAGGCGCCTGCGATCACCTTCGCCCCGAAGAGCTTGGCCAGCTGGACGGCGAAGCCCGCGACCCCGCCGACGTCGCCGCTGACGAGCACGGTGTGTCCCGAGAGCTGGCGCAGCCTCCGCTCGACGGCGTCCAGGGCCGTCAGGCCGGGGGTGGGCAGGCTCGCCGCGGCGATCGGATCCAACGACGGTGGGATGACGGCCAGTGCCTCCGGCGGCACGGCGACGTACTGGGCGAACCCGCCCGACTCGCGCACGTCGTGGTAGAGGACTACGCGGTCGCCGGGGGCGGGCAGCATCCAGCCGACCTCGCGACGCGCCGCGGCGTCGGCGTGCACCGCCACGACCCGGCCGGCGATGTCCGTGCCCGGTACGTGGGGATAGTGCCAGGCCGGGTCGCCGGGCTCGGTGCTGGTGCGGTCGGCGCGGTTGAGCCCGACGGCCTCCACCCTGACGAGCACCTCGACGTCGCGGCGCGCTCTGGTCGCGCTGCGCCACGGGCTCGGGATCTCGGCCAGCCGAAGGGACGCCGATGGGCCGGGTCGGTCCACCACCCAGGCACGCATCCCGACAGCATCCCATCGCCGACGCCCCCGATGTGTCGTGCGCGCCTCGCCCCGGGCCCTCAGGCCAGAAGCATCCCGACGATGGTGAACACCGCGGCGTAGACGGCCATCGGGATCACCGTCACCCGGATGATCCGGCCCTCCAGGCCCAGCAGCCCACCGACTGCCGCCACTGTCACGACATTGGTGACGCAGACCATGTTCCCCGCGTTCGCGCCGCCGACCTGTTGGGCGAGGACGACCTCGGGGCTCACCCCGACCGCGCCCGCGACGGACTCCTGGAGGGCTCCGAACATCAGGTGGCTGAAGGTCGCGCTGCCGGAGACGAACGAGCCCAGGGCGCCGACCCAGGTGGCGGCCAGCGGCCAGTTCTCGCCGACCGTGTCGGCGGCCGCGCCCGCCAGTTCCAGGGGCATCGAGGCGAGTCCCGACGAGTTGACCCCGGAGTTGAGGAAGACCCGAACGATCGGGACGGCTGCCATCAGGACCACCGCCGAGCCGAGCACGGCCTGGAGCGTGCTGTCCACCGCCTCCAGGATCCTGGGGCCCCGCAGGCGGTGCAGCCACACGGTGAACGCCGCGACGACCAGGAAGATCACGCCGGGGGAGTAGAGGGGCTCGAACCCGGCCGAGATCTGCGTTCCGAGGATCGAGTTCAGACTCAGGGTCCAGGAGTTCAGCGTCGCGTTGATCGCGTCCACGACACGGGTCAGGAGCAGGAGGGCCGTGAGCAGGAAGTACGGGGCCCAGACCCGGAATGTCGACAGGTGGGCGTCCGCTGCCTCGGCCTCGGTCTGGTCGACCATCGCCTTGAGCTCGGCGGGGTCGATGTACCCCACCGTCACGGACCACGGGGACTTCGGCACGAAGATGCCCAGCCTGACGAAGCCGAAGAGGACGGCCATCCCGGTGGCCGCACCCAGGATGCCGCCGAACTCGACCCCGAGGGCCAGCGTCCACAGGTAGGCCGGGACGGAGAACCCCACAGCGGCGATCAAGGCAAGCGGGATCATCTCGAAGAACGGCCGGCGCCCCTTCTCCGTCGCGAACACGTTCGTCAGGAACCACAGCATCAGCAGGGGGATGGTCATGCCGGCGAGCACGTCGATCGCCGTTGCCTGCAGGGCCACATCCGTCATGGCCCTGGCGTCCTCCGGGTTGGACCACTGCCGGCCGGTGCCCTCGGTCAGGCCGACGATGATCGGCGTGCCCACCGCGCCGAAGGTGACCGCCGAGACGTCCGCGACGAGCGCCAGGCACACGGCGGCCAGGGCGGGGAAGCCCAGCGCGATCAGCAGCGGCGCCGCGACGGTGGCGGGCGTCCCGAACCCGGCGGCCCCCTCGATGAAGCAGACGAGGAACCACCCGACGAAGAGCATCTGGATCCGGCTGTCGGGGCTGACCTTGAGGACGTCCAGCCGGATCAGCGCAAGGGCTCCGGATGCCCGCATGACCCCGAGGAAGGCCAGGGCGCCCAGGACGATGAGGACCACCGATGCCGCGATGATCAGCCCCTCGATCACCGATGCCGAGATCTGCACGGCGGGGACGCCCCACGCGAGCATCGCCAGGGCGATCGTGATGACCAGGGCCAGGGGCATCGCCCTGGCGGCCGGCATCCGCAGGAGGACCAGCAGCACGGCCACGGACAGGACCGGCATGAGCGCCGCCAACCACTGCCCGACGTTCATCCGGATCCTCTCCCCGACGCGCGATCAGGCTAGTGGGGGAAGGCCTGCGGGCGCCCCGCCGAGCCGGTGGGAATTGCCGATGCCTCGTGCAGCCGGGGGGTTCTACCAGATCGAGCGGCGAAGTGTAGATGCGGGTTCCGGGTTTCTGGTGCAATTGCATCCCTTCGGCGTGTCTGCCACGGTATCTGTGGAATTCATGTCCGCCTCGGCCTCGTGGGGATGCCGGGGGGTTTGCCGATGTGGGAGGGGCATCTGATGGTTCTGCCAAGGGATGTACGAGCCGCCCGGACCCGGGCGCTGACCGCTGTCGGGTGCGCGCTCCTGATCGCGGGGGGCTGCCGCAGGTGGCCCGAGCGGTTCCCGGATCCGTCGATCAGCCGGGCGGGCCGGCCACCATGAGCTCGCTGTCGCTGACGCCCTGGACTCCCGCACCCGCGCTCGTGGCGCTGCGTGAGGAGGTCGACGCGCGTTGGCCGCAGCGAAGCAGGGCGAGCGACGGCGTCATCGGCGACACCCGCCACGGGCAGTCGACGAACAGTCACAACCCGGTGGGATCCGCGAACGGCCCACAGGTCGGCACGGTCGGGACCGTCCACGCCATCGACATCACGGCCGCAGGGATCGACGTCCCCGCGCTCCTGGGTGCCGTGATCGGGGACCCGCGCGTGTGGTACGTGATCCACGGCGGTCAGATCTGGAGCCGGACCAACGGGTGGGCCCCGCGGGCGCAGTCCGGTGACCCGCACATGACCCATGTGCACGTGAACCTTCGTGAGGACAGCCAGTCGGCGGCAGTCGCGGCGGAGAACGACACGAGCGCCTGGTTCGGCGGGGCGGCGACGCGCGTTCGGTCTCCGTGCCGGGAGGTGGCGCCTCGGGGGTCACGCTGAGCACCGAGCAGACGAGGCGCCTGCAACAGGCGCTGATCGCGCAGGGCTTCGAGATCCCCGCCGGGGCCACCGGGCGCTACGGGGGCCAGACGACCGCGGCGGTTGCGGCCTTCCAGCGGGCCCAGGGCTGGACGGGGTCCGGGGCGGACGGGATCGCCGGTGCTGAGACCCTCCGGCGCCTGGGGGTCGACGGATCGTCGGGCTCGGTCGGCGGTCGCGGCAGGTCCGCGGAGATCCAGACCGTGAACGACGCCACCTCCGAGGCCGCCCCCGCCAAGGAGCGCGTCGAGGCGCCTTCCAAGGGCGGCAGCGATCGATCCTGGGATCCGCAGGACGCACGGCTGGTCTACGACCTGCAGGGCGTGCTGATCAGCCGAGGGTTCTCGATCCCGGCCGGTCAGACCGGCTACTTCGGAGTCCGGACCCAGCAGGCGGTCGCCGACTTCCAACGCTCGCTGGGGTGGAGCGGTGACCAGGCAGACGGGATTCCGGGTTCCCAGACCCTGCGCCGCCTGGGTCTCTAGCTCCTTCCGCGGCACGCAGGGCCGGCGGTGGTGTCGCTCATCCGAGCGGCGGTTCGGTCTCGTCATGGACGGTGAAGCCGGCAGCGGTGCGCCACGGGCATCACCGTCGCCCGCGCGCCATGATGTTCCCAGCCCTTCGGGATCGCCCATCTAGCGTCCGGTCGGGTCAGCCCCTCGTTGGTCCACCACGACCGGCGGGGGGCGCTGTCTCCGACGGAGACGATCGAGTGACCAGGCCGAGCGGGGACCACCGGGACGATCGACCACCAGACGGTCCACCCGGGACATCGTGGGGCCAACGAGGAGGTATGCCCATGGACACCCGGGCGATCACCAAGGACACCACCCTGTGCATCTCGCTGGCATCGAGGCCCAGCAACCTCGGCACGCGGTTGCACAACCACCTCTACGACCAGCTCGGACTGAACTTCGTCTACAAGGCGTTCACGACCACCGACCTCCCGGCGGCCGTCGCGGGCATCCGGGCCCTGGGGATCCGGGGCTGCGGCGTGTCGATGCCTTTCAAGGAGGACGTGATCCCGCTGGTCGACTCCCTCGACGACTCCGCCCGGGCGATCGACTCGGTGAACACGATCGTCAACACCGACGGTCATCTGCGGGCGTACAACACCGACTACGTCGCCGTGGCCGCGCTGCTGCGGGAGCGGGTCGCGAATCCGGGGCTGACCTTCGCGGTCCTCGGCAGCGGAGGCATGGCCAAGGCCGTGGTCGCCGCCCTGCGCGACTGCGGCTTCGAGTCCGGGAGCGTCGTCGCGCGCAACGAGGTCACCGGGCGCCGCCTGGCCGAGCAGTACGGCTACGCCTGGCTGCCCACGATCGGCTCGGACCGACCCGAGCTCGTCGTCAACGCGACGCCCGTGGGCATGGCCGGTGGCCCGGACGCCCAGGGCATCCCGCTGCCGACCGAGGTGGCCGACGCCGCCAGGGTCGTCTTCGAGGTCGTGGCGGTGCCGGAGGCAACGCCCCTGGTCCGCCGGGCGCGGGCCCGGGAGCAGACCGTCATCACCGGCACCGAGGTCATCACGCTGCAGGCGGCAGAGCAGTTCGTGCTCTACACCGGCGTGCGGCCCACCGCCGACCAACTGGCCCGGGCCTCGGCATTCTCGCGCTCCTGAGCGGTCCGCGCCGGGCCCGAACCCGCCGGGACGGCCACATCAGGGGGCCGGGCTTTGGATCGACGCGTGGGGGCACCAGAATCAGCCCATGCATCGTGATGTGGCCGCCCGGATCGTCGCGGACGTCGTCGAACCGGCGACGGTCGCCCTCCAGATCGCGCCTGCCGCCGGCCACGACGTGTCCGAGTGGCTGAGCGTGACCATCGGAGGGCGGGAGGTGCTGCCGCGCTGCGTCATGGCCGAGCACGGCACGCGGATCCACGTGGTCGATGCCACGCCGGGGGAGATGGTGGTGCAGTACTCGGCGGGCATCGCCGGGTTCAGCGCCCCGCTGGAGACCAGCGAGGCCGACCTGCTGAGGTACCTGCGTCCCAGCCGGTACTGCGAGTCCGACTCGCTGGCGCCGACGGCCCGCGCCGAGTTCGCCGGCCTCGCGGAGACGGACCTGCTTGCGGCGGTCAGCTCCTGGGTGGGGACGCGCCTGCAGTACGTGCCCGGCTCGAGCCTGCCCACGGACGGTGCCGTCCACACCCTGCTCGCGAGACAGGGCGTGTGCCGCGACTTCGCCCACCTCGTCGCGGCCCTCCTGCGCTCCCTGGACGTGCCCGCCCGACTGGTCGCCGTCTATGCCCCCGGCCTGGACCCGATGGACTTCCACGCCGTCGCCGAGGCCTACATCGGGGGGAGCTGGTACGTGGTGGACGCGACCACGCTCGCCCCGCGCGGCTCGCTGCTGCGCATCTCGACGGGGCGTGATGCCTCCGACACGGCGTTCCTGAGCGTGTACGGGGGGATGGTCAACTTCCGCGAGGTGGAGGTCCTGGCGACCGTGGACGTCCTTCCGACCGACGACGTGCACCAGCTCACACCCCTCACCTGAGCCCCGCAGGCCCGGTCCGGCACGTCGCCATCGGCAGCTCCGGACCGCCTCTGCCGGTACCGTGGGGCCGTCGCGCCGGAGGTCCGTCCGCCCAGGCCAGCGCGCATCCAGGAGGGTGATCGAGCGTGCATCCCGACACAGGCCGCGTGCCCGAGCCGGCGGGAGAGTCGCTGGTCCGCCGCGTCCTCAAGCACTTCGACGACGTCCTCATCTACATCCTGCTGGCCGCAGCCGTGCTCAAGGCCATACTCGGGAGTGGATCGACTTCTGGGTGATCCTGGCGGTCGCGGTGGTCAGCGCGATGATCGGGTTCGTCCAGGAGGCCGCGCGGAGAACGCCCCGCTCCCGCGGATACGGCACTGATCTGACTCACCGCCCGGCCGATCGGCGGATGTCCGCCACGGGGACGCGACTCCTTTGCCGGTGCACCTTCGCGCGCGTAGTGTTCGAAGGGCACTCCTGGTGCGCCCTGCGGGCGGGCATGGAGCGCACCAGCAGCCGGAGGTCCGCCGGTGGTCGGAGTAGACGTCGGACGCCAGCGGATCGACCCTCGGGGCCGGCCCGACGGCCGGCGAACCACGCCGTGGGTATGGCCGCGGGTGGTCGTGCTGCTCAGTTGTGCCGCTGGTAGTGGCGCTCCTCGAGGTGCTCGTCAGCGGCTGCACCGAGCGACGAACCTCCGGCGCGCCGACACTCGGGCCTGCGCCGGGGATCGCGTTCGACCCCATCCCCGATTCGACGCCTGACGATGCGCCCAAGGGAGAGGTCGTCCTCGCATTCGCGGGGGACGTGCACTTCGAGGCGCACCTGGCCAGGCTGCTGGACGAGCCACGCGGGGCGCTGGGTCCGATCGCCGAGACCCTCTCGGCAGCAGACGTCACCATGGTCAACCTCGAGTCCGCGATCACGAGCCGGGGTGAGCCGGAGGCGAAGGAGCTCGAGGCTCCCAGCAGGCGCTACCACTTCCGCACCTCCCCTGCCGCGCTGGACGTCCTGGCCGCGGCCGGGATCGATCTGGTGACGATGGCGAACAACCACGGTGCCGACTTCGGCCCGGTCGGCCTCGAGGACACTCTCCGCGCGATCGATCACAGCCCGATCCCGGTGATCGGAATCGGTTCCGACCGAGACGCCGCCTTCGCGCCGCACCGGGTCTCCATCCGCGGCACCGACGTGGCCTTCCTGGCAGCCGACGGGTCCATGCGTGAAGGGGCGAGCAACGTCTGGGCCGCGGCCCGGACAACCCGGGCGTCGCCGCTGCCCACTCCGAGCGTCCCCGGGCCCTCCTGCGCGCGGTTCGTGCGGCCAGCGAGACCGACGACGTGGTGGTCGTCTACCTGCACTGGGGGGCGGAGCTGGAGAGCTGCCCGACCCCCCAGCAGCAGGGCACCGCGCGGGCGCTTGGCCGAGGCGGGCGCCGACATCGTGGTCGGCACGCACGCCCACGTCCCGCTGGGGTCGGGATGGCTGGGCGACACCTACGTCAACTACGGCCTCGGGAACTTCCTCTGGTACCACGACCGGCGTCCGGAGTCCGGTGTGCTCCAGGTCCGGATCGAGGACGGGGCGGTGGTGGGACGGCTCCTGGGCACCTGCTGAGATCCAGCCGGACGGACGTCCCGTGCCGATCATCGGCGCGGACCGGGAGGCTGCCGAAGCCGACTGGCGCCGTCTTCGGGGCTGCACCGGGCTCGCGGAGGCGCCGGAGCTAGCCGGCCCGCAGGGGCTGTGACCGCATGCCACGACAGTGGTCTGCGGTCGTTGCGCTGATCCTCGTGCTTGCTGCCTGCTCCGCGGCCCCCGAGCGGACCGCTTCCGGCCGATCGGTGGAGTCGGGGCCATCGACCCCGACGGCGACCGCGACTGCAGTCCCGTTCCGCCGGGCCCGCCCGCGCCTCCGCTCCCGACGAGGAGGAGCTGCCGGCGTACCTGGCATCCGTGCAACCGATCGGGAGGGCGCTCCGTGACCGGATGCGGTTCAGCCACAGTCCGGGTTGTCCGCTCGGCTGGGCAGAGCTGCGCCATCTGCGGTTCGGCTTCGTCGGCTTCGACGGTGAGGCGCACATGGGGGAGATGGTGATCCATCGCGACCACGCCGTGGCCGTGGCCGAGGCCTTCGAGCAGCTCTACGAGGCGCGGTGGCCCATCCGCCAGGTGCGGCTCGTCGACGACTTCGAGGGCGATGACGATCGATCCATGGCGGCGAACAACACATCCGGGTACAACTGTCGGCGCGTCGCGGGCAGCTCCTCCTGGTCGGAGCACGCCTATGGTGCCGCGATCGACATCAACCCCGTTCAGAATCCCTACGTGACCGGACATCGGTCGCGCCGCCCGCAGGTAGGCCGTTCGCCAGCATCGACCGGTCCGCCGGGCGTGCCCTCCCCATCGGCGTGATCGGGGAGGACGATGTCGTCGTCCGGGCGTTCGAGGGCATCGGCTGGCAGTGGGGGGGCGACTGGTCCGACTCCAAGGACTACCAGCACTTCTCTGCCACGGGCCGCTGATGAGCACCGCGGGAACTTCCCGGGCTCCGAGCGCCCGACCCCGCCCGCGCCCGGCTGCGTCGGGAACGCATGCCCGCGAGAAAGCGGGGAAGCAGTGGAGCGGCGATCATCACCGGATGATTCAGCGGGGCTGGAGCTCGAACCGCTGGCCGCTTGTATCCAGCACCCCAACACCCCGCACGGTGGCGACGACCGGGTGCCCATCGTCCGTCGCAGGGCAGTACCGCCACCCCAGCACGGCGTGCGTCTCAATGCCGTCGAGCACCGCGATCCACCGGTTGGGGTCGGGCACGAACGCATGCCCCGTATGGATGCACGCGGGGCCCAAGCAGTGCACTCGGGTGACCTTTGCGGATACCTCGGCCACAGGCGCCGGGCGCACTGGCGGCCTCGGAGGCCTTGCCGGCTCCGGCAGATCCCCCGGGCGGGTCGCCCGGACACGGTCCCAGTCGATCCGTGTGCCATCGTTCCACGACTGTTCAGCCATGCCGCCTCCTTCGTCCACGCATCATGCCGCCGATTCGATGACCGGCGCCAGCATGCCAAGTCTCCGCCGCCATGCAGACGTACGGTGTCCTACGGATTTGTCAGTATCGGGAACGGGGTGGCGTTGACCCAGACGCTGGAGATGACCGGCCCGTTGATGGCTCGGATCCGATACCAGTACTGCCGGTTCCGGGTGAGCCCGGTCTGCGTCAGGGTGGTGACCCCGGCCGCGACGCTTGCGGTGTTCAGCCCGGAGGTGAAGGTGGCGTTCGTGGCCCGCTGAACCGTGAACCCGGTCTCGTTGCTCGAGGCGTCGGTCCAGGTGAGCCCCACCGATCGGCTGGTGCCGCTGTTGGCGCCGTTGGTCGCCGTGAGGGGCGACGGGGCATCCGGCTGCGCGGGCAGGGTCACGGAGACGGTGTTCGAGAACGCCGACGTGCCCGAGGCGTTCGCCGCCGCCACCCGGTAGCTGTAGGCGTTGCCCGCAACGACCGTGGTGTCGACGTAGGTGACGCTGCCCGTGCTGCTGCGGGCCCCGGGCGCCGCGATCTGGACGAACCCGCCCGCATTCGTCGAGCGCTGGACCACGAAGGCGGTCTCGGTCGTGGCGTTGTCGGTCCAGGTCAGGCTGACCTGCGGACCCGCCTGGCCTGCCTGCAAGGGGGCGGCCAGGCTGGACGGAGCGGCTGGCACCGCGGGCACGGTCAAGCTGGTACTGGCTGCCGTGAAGGGAGACGTCCCGCCCGCGTTCGCAGCAGCCACCCGATACCTGTAAGCGGTGCCCGGAACGACCGTCGTGTCCACGTAGGTGACGCTGCCCGTGTCGGCGCGGGGTCCCGGTGTCGCGATCTGGGTGAACGCGCCGCCGGCGGTGGAACGCTGGACCACGAAGCTGGTCTCGGTGGTGGCGTTGTCGGTCCAGGTCAGGCTGACCTGCGGACCCGCTGGGCCTGCCTGCAAGGTTCGAGTCAGGCTGGTCGGGGTTGCTGGCACCGCCACCGGCACGGTCGCGTCGGCCGTGTTCGAGAACGCGGAGGTGCCGGCCGCGCTCACCGCCGCCACCCGGTAGGTGTACACGGTGCCAGATGCGACCGTGGTGTCGACGTAGGTGACGCTGCCCGTGCCAGCCAGCGGCCCCGGCGTCGCGATCTCGGCGAACCCGCCGCCGGCGGTGGACCGTTGGACCACGAAGCCGGTCTCGGTGGTGGCGTTGTCGGTCCAGGTCAGGCGGACCTGTGGACCGGCCAGCAACGTGGTGGACAGGCCGGTTGGCGCAGTCGGTGGCGCGCTCGGCAGCGTTACGTTGGCCGCGCCGGAGAAGCCCGACGGGCCGGACGCGTTCACCGCCGCCACCCGGTAGGCGTACGCGGTGCCCGCGGCGACGTTGGTGTCTACGTAGGTGACGCTGCCCGTGCCAGCCAGTGGTCCCGGCGTCGCGATCTGGGTGAACGCGCCGCCGTTGGTGGAGCGCTCGACCACGAAGCCGGTCTCGGTGGTCGCGTTGTCCGTCCACGTCAGGCTGACCTGCGGACCGGCCGCCTGGGTGGCGGTCAGACCGCTCGGGGCGGCGGGGGTGGAAGTCGTGCCGACATTGACTGTCGCTGAGGCCGACGTGGCCTGGAGGTTTGCGCTGTCATCGACAGCACGTGCCTTCAGGTTGACGCTCCCGGGAGTCGACGGTGTCGTCCAGCTGTAGGTCCAGGTGCCCCGACCCGTCGCGGTCCGCCACGTGGTGCCGCCGTCGGTGGAGACCTCGACGGCGCCGACCTGCCCGCCACCCGCGTCGGTAGCCGTACCGCTGATCGTCACAGTGGTCGACGGCGCGACGGTGCCGCCGTTGGCCGGGCTCGTGATCGTGGCGGTCGGAGCCGCCGTGTCCGAGGACTTCGTGGCGAGCGACAGCCCCGACATCCGGGTCGCCGGCTGCGCGCCCATGTCGGCCAGCAGATTCACCGTGGCCTGCTGCATGCGCAGTGCTCGTGCGGGGTCGGTGTCCCGTCGTGGTCGGCGTCCAGTCCCCAGGCCCACTGCACCGTGCCCGCGCCGAACACCAGGCCGCCGCTTTCGGCTGCCGGTACAAGGTCAGGGCGTGCGTCACCGATGCCGGACCCGGTCGATCCCGTGGTCCTGCAGACCGTCGTTCGTGGTCGTCGTGGACATGCGGACGAGGCCGGCCGGGCTGCGCGCCGTTGTCGCAGGTCCGTCGTCCCACTCGTAGCCCAAGGTCAGGCGGGAGCGTGGATTGCCCCGGGCTGGCCACCGTGGTACCGCGCCAGAACCGCATCTTGCCGTCCGCCGCGGGCACCTGATGGCGGTGTCGCGCCGTGTTGACCATGAAGATCGTCCGGTCAGCGCGTTCTCGGGCTTGCCGCCGCTCGGCGGGGGACTGAAGCGCGCGTCGCGCCACGTGCCGGTCCACTGGGCGGTGCGGGTCGATCTTCGTTGGCGTGCGTCTCCTTGTAGCAGACCGAGCGTGCGGTGCGGCGTGCCCGAGCCGTCGATGCTGTTCTCCCATCGCGTCTTCCAGAACACCTCGTTGCCGGAGAAGAACGCCAGGTTCACGCCCGGCGTCCCGCGCCGCCTCCACGTTGGCGCGCTGGGCGCCGGACCAGTACTCGTCGTGGCCGACGACAGGAACATCTTGTGCTTGCTGGATCAGCGTGCCGCCGACGCGGTCGGTGTCGACGCCCGAGATGTAGCTGACGTCGTAGCCGTTGCCCTCGAGGAAGCGCACCATCGGGTACTCGGCGTTGAAGAACCAGTCCTGGCCGCCGGCGACAGCGCGCGTGTTGAACGGCCGGTTGTAGCTGACCTTGTAGCGCGCGGCCCGCCGGGCGAGCCCGTGTAGAGGCTGTTGCCGCCGTACTCGTTGTAGGCCTGCCAGGTGGTGTCCGACGTCTGGAAGACCATGTCCGACGTGCTGGCGTCGTTGCGCACGATGAAGAGATGTGGCTCGCGCCGCCGGTGTCGGTGCGCACCGGGCGCGCGAAGTACACGCCCGAGACCGCAGTCGCCGGGACTGCCCACGACGCCGACACGCGACCAGTTGCCGCAGTCGATCAGGCCGGTGCTCGCGTCGTGTCAGGCAGTCGGGCTGGTTGCTGCGGCAGCGTCGGCGTCGGCGTGATGGTCGCGACCTTGCGGGCGCCCGTCGCCGCCGTAGTACCCGAGCCGGTAGATGTCGATCCGGTACGCCGAGGCGCGTGGTGTCGATCTTGAAGTCGACCGTCCCGCCCTGGTTGACGCTGATGTCGGTCGCGAAGCCCTGGATGCCTGGGCGTCGCCGAGCCCCGGACGACGCTCCCACTCCGACGCCGGATTGCCCGGCTTGCAGTTCTCCGCGACGATGGCGTTCGCCGGGCTGGCGCACGGGCCGGGTCCGGCAGTCGTGAAGCTCCAGGTCCTGTCCGCGGTCAGGGCATTGCCAGCCACGTCCTTGACCGCCGCTCCCTGAGCCACCCTTGACGGTGGCCGTGTAGTCAGTTGAGGCAGTCAGTGGGCTGGTCGGCTGCAGCACGATCTGGCGCGCAGCCGACACGTAGGAGACATTGGCCGCGACGGCCCCGCCAGGACCCTGAAGCGCAACGGTCGCCGTCCGAGACCGTCGCGGGGTCCAGCGCCTCATTGAACGTCGCACTGACCGACGAGGTGGTTGCGACGCCGGTCGCGCCCTGCGCCGGCGAGACAGTCGTCACGACGGGAGCGTCGTGTCCGGCCCCGTGGCCACGGTGAAGACGACATCCACCCAGTAGTTGGCTTGCTGATACGTGCTCGTCGGGAACCGCGACGAACCGTAGGCGTACAAGCCATTTCCACCTGCCGCACTGGAGCTGGGGGCGTGCAGCGGGCTGTTGTCCACCGCGGATCCGAAGTAGTTGTCGGTGACGGAGTAGTGACCGGAGGGGTGTGGTACGAGGCCACGTAGGTGGTGCCCGCTGTGACGCTCACGGCTCGGCGAAGATGACCTCCTGCCAGCCGGATGGCGACTCCCCGGTGAAGACCGCGGAGGCCAGCTTCGGCCGGTGGTGGACCAGAGGTTGCCGGTGTGGGTGCCCGTGTTCTGGGTCCCCTTGTAGAACCGGATCCCGGTGATCTGGCCGGCGGTGTCCGCCTGGAACTTGACGCCGAGCTCGACCGCGCCGGAGTCCGGAGTCGTTGGGGGTGGCCGGCACCGCTGTGGTCGGCCAGATGCTGTACTTGGCCGGTTCCGGCGACGGCCTGAGCCGTCGTGAAGGACCACGTGCGGTCAGCGGCCAGGGGATTGCCTGCCGCGTCCTTCACCGCCGTGCCCGTACCACCCTTCACGGTGGCGGTGAACTTCGTCAGTGCCGTCAGCGGACTGGCGGGCTGCAGTCACGACCTGCTTGGACGCCGCGGCGTAGGACACCTGTCGCGACCACCGTTGCATCGCTCGGATCCTTGAGCAGGACGGTCCCTGTCGTCACAGTGGTCGGATCGAGCGCCTCGCTGAAGGTCGCCGTGACCTTGGACCCCGCTGCCACTCCCGTTGCGTCCGCAGCCGGGGACATGTCGGTGACTGTCGGAGCGGTGGTGTCGGCGGCAGCCGTCGTGAACGTCCAGACCTCGTCGGAAGCCAGGCCATTCCCGGCCGCATCCTTGACCGCCGCGCCCGAGCCGCCCTTGATCGTGGCCGAGTAGGTCGTCGATGCCTGGAGCGGGCCGGTCGGCTGCAGCGACGATCTGCTTGGCGGCGGCGGTGTAGGACACGGCGGCCGGAACAGCGGTGGCACCGGGGCCCTGGAGGAGGACGCTGCTGGAGGTCACCGAAGCTCGGATCGAGCGCCTCGTTGAAGGTGGCGGTGATCGAGGTCGTCGGGGCAACCCCGGTCGCCCCAGCCGCCGGGCTGACGTGCCGACACCGTCGGTGGCGTGGTGTCCGGCCCGGTGCCCGTCGTGAACACCACGTCGACCCAGTAGTTCGTCGCGGCCCACGACTGGTTCGGGAACCGCGAGTGCGCCGTAGGCGTACACGCCGTTGGCGCCGGCCGTCCCCGACTGCAGGCCGTGCAGGGGGCGTTGTCGACGGCCTGGGCGGGAAGTAGTCGTTGTCGGCGGCGTAGTTGCCGGTCGTGGTGTGGTACGAGGCTACGTAGGTGGTGTTCGCCGCGATCTGGACCGGCTGGCTGAACGTCACCTGCTGCCAGCCGGCGGCGGTCTCGTTCGAGAACGTGGCCGTGGCCAAGCTCGTGCCCGGAGCTGGTCCAGAGGCTCCCGGTGTGGGTGCCGGTGTTCTGCGCGCCCTTGTAGAACCGAACCCCGGTGATGTACCCGGCGACCTCGGACTGGAACTTCACTCCGAGCTCGACGGCGTTCGGGTCGGCCGCGTTCTGGGTCGTCGGCGTCGCCGTGCTGGGCCAGATGCTGCACGGGCAGGACAGGTCCTGCCTCCGTGGTGAACGTCCAGGTCTTCGACGCGGCCAGGGCGTTGCCTGCCGCGTCCCGGACCACTGGGTCGGGTCCGCCGCCCTTGATCGTGACTCGGTAGGTGGTGCGCCCCTCGAGCAGCGGTGGGGACGATCCCCACCTGTTGCTGGCGGCGTCGTAGGTCACCGTCGCGGGAACCAGCGCGTTGGAGGGCGGGTGCGCAGCTCTATGGTGCTGGTCGATGACCGTCGCCGGATCCAGCGGCTCATTGAACGTGGCGGTGACCGCGGTGCCCAGGGCCGACGCCCGTCGCGCCGTCGGCAGGGGTGATCGCCGACACGGTCGGGGCGGTGGTGTCCGGCGCGTAGGTGACCTCGTAGGTCCCCGCCGTCCGCAGTGACGAAGGCGTAGTTGACCCCCTTCACCGTCCGCATGGCGTAGGAGACGTCACGGCTGCCTCGGGTGACCTTGTTGATCGCCTGCCACCGGCCCGGGCAGGCACCAGCATCGTGAGGTTGCGCGCGCCGGCAGGCGACGGTGAACGTCAGCTTGTTGCCAGCCCAGGACATGTTCTTGAAGGTCGAGGCGTTGCGGGCATCGGTCCAGTCGAGCAGCTGCTTGGCGGTGATGATCGGGATGTTGCGGGCCTTGGCCGACGCGACGGTCGTCGTCGACTCCGTGATCTCGTCGACGTCCGTGTGCGCGTTGATCGTGAAGGCACCGAAGTACTGCTTCGACCCGAGGGCGTTGTCCAGCAGCGTGTCGATCGTGTACGGGTAGCTCTGCCCGGACTCGTCGGTCATCTGCGACGCGGCCTGGTAGATGTCGAGCATCGCGCCGGACGGGTCCGTGAACCGCATCGGCAGCCCGAGCCGGTGAAGAAGCCCGGGCGGTTCTGGATCCAGGCCGGCGGCCAGTAGTAGTAGTTGGTGTCCAGTGCGGACGCCCTCGGCGCGAGCTCGACCGAGGCCATGGTCGACCAGTCGCTCCACGCGATGCAGTGGGTGCGGTTGGTCGATCGGCTTGGGCAGGCTCGGGTACTTGCGCCTGCCAGGTCGCCACTGGTCGTCGTAGTGTCTGCGGCCAGCGACGCGGCGTGAAGTCCGAGCAGCCGGTGTTCAGGTGCACACCGATCTCGAGCCCTGGCCGCGAACGCCGCGCCTGCGCATTCGTCATCGGCGTGTTCGGGGAAGATGTAGGACGTGCCGCGGAAGCACTCCCAGTCCGCGACCGAGCAGCCCGCCGGGCTTGCGGCCTCGAGCTGGTCGAACCGCCCGGCCGTGCCGCCGTTGCCGTGGTCGTCGCCGGTCATGACGACGGCGGCCTTCAGGCCCTCGGGCAGGTACCAGAACCGCGGCAGCGGCTTCCTGTCGGCGTTGATCTCGTTGATGAGGTTGACCAGCAGCCGCTGCTGCTCGTCGGCCTGCGGGATCTCCACCTTGTTCAGGTCGACCCAGTCAGGCTTGATGTCACCGCTCGGCGTCGCCGTAGAACAGGTCGTCGGAGCGCATCGGTGCGATGCCGTCGCGCTCCTGGCCCGCCCAGCCGGGATTGCCCTGCCGGGTGTAGACGATCGACCGGGCGAGGTCGTAGGTGAACGCCGCGGCGTGCACCGCCGGCGAGCCGACGCTGCGGAGCGTGACAGCGGGGTTGGTCGTGGCGGTAGTGGCGTTGCTGTACAGCGTGGCCACGGCGCGGGCCCCGGACTGAAGCGAGTAGCGGTCGGCGGTGCCGTGGTACTGGATCGTGTCGCCGACGATGCCGTTGCCCGGGCTGGTGGTCGTGTCGACCTTCAGGTAGGCGTCGGCCAGTGGTGCCCGAGGCAGCGGTCAGTCCCAGCAGGCCGGCCAGCTTCGCGTCGGGGCGCATGGCGATCAGGTTCCCGCCGGCGTTGACCCAGTTGGTGAACGTCGACACCTGCGCGGCGCTCAGATCCGCGGCGCCGAGCAGGACGACGTCGTAGCCGGCCAGGTGCTCGCCGTGACCGATCCCAGGTCAGCTGTCGCGAAGGCGTTCAGGCCCTCGGCCCGAAGGATCTCGGCGTAGTAGGAGCTGAACGGATCCGAGGTCGTCGTGACCACCAGGATCGGACCGCCGGGATCAGGCTCGATCGCCGCGGGCGTCGCGGCGAAGGCGGCCGTCTGGACAGTGGCCTGGTCAGGCGCAATCGCCGGGCTCGCGGTGGCCGCCTCGCTCGTGGCGGGGGCCGGCGGCGGGTTGGTCGTAGTCGCTGGCAAGTCGGTCTCGAACTGGACGGACCCGTCCACTGCGCCGTACACGACCGCCTTCCCATCACTGCGGGCGTCGGCGATCTTCGTGGAGTCTGGGGAGTAGGCGATGCCCAGGACCGGCTCGGTCGAGGTCCCCAGCTTCTTGCGCAGGGCGCCGTCGGCGAAATTCGAGACCCGGATCGACCCGTCCGCGCTACCGGTGGCAACGCTCTTACCGTCCTTGGAGACGGCGACCGAAGTCACCTTCCCCGTGTGGCCCTTGAGCGCTCGGGTCTCGCGACTCGTGGCGACGCTCCAGAGCTTCGCCGTGGTGTCGGCACTACCCGACACCAGAGTCTTGGAGTCCGGTGTGAAAGCGAGGCTGGTCACTGCGTCGGCGTGCCCGCGAAGGGTCGCCAGGCGCGCGCGGGTCTTCGCGTTGCGAAGGATGATCCGGTTGTCCCCGGTGCCCGTGGCCAGGGTGGAACCGTCCGGGCTGACGGCGACGGAGGTGATGAAGCCGGTCGCCCCGCCAAGGACTCCCGCGAGCTTGCCAGTGGAGACCGTCCATACCAGGGTCCGGGTGTCCTCGCCGCCGCTGACCAGTTCGCTGCCATCCGGGGTGAAGGCCACCGCGGTGACCGCCTGCTCATGCCCCGTGAGGGTATGTACGACGGACCAGTCCGAGGTGCGCCAGAGCCGCACTGTGCTGTCCCGGCCTCCCGAGGCCAGCAGGTCGCCCATCGGGCTGAAGGCCAGGCTGCTGATCGCAGCGCCGCCCTGGGGGCTCAGCGTGCTCGTCAGCTTGCCCGAATTCGTGGCGTAGACGAACACCGAACCGTCCTGCCCACCGACCACCATGGTCGCCCCGTCGGGCGAGTAGGCGACAGCGGTGGCCGCGTTGGCGTCCTTCTTGGCGGCCTTCTCCGCAGCCGCGGCCTGCTGGGCCCCGCCACCGGCGGCCAGCCCATCAACCGCCGGAGCAGACGGACGCTGGAGGGATGCCTGGGCGGGCCCGGCCACCGAGATGAGCACGAGGATGGCAGTCGCCAAGGCGACTGTGGACCTGCGGCGACGATGGGACGTGCGCATTGAAACCCCCGGGGGTACTTGTCAGCCACCGGCAGTTCCGCCGGTGTCGGTCGAGCAGTCCAGCTCGCTGCGGGGACCATTCGTGCGGTCCCGCACAGCCGCTGGCGGTACACGTTCAGCAGGTCTGCCCAGCCCCGGAACCCGGCGCGGGCCCCTGCTTCGGAGCCTTCAGGTGCATCACCATCCGAGGTGAGGGGCGCAATGCTAATCAGCGAAATGACGGGCCCAAGCCCCTTTTGGGGGACACCTGAGGGGACGCCTGGAGGCCTGCCGCAGTGCCGTGGGCAGGCGTTCAGGGTCGGGCGGGCGTGCCCGGGGAGCGCTGTGACTGCCCGGGTCGACCGACCCGCGGGATGGCCGCTGGTCAGGCTTCAGGGCGCACGGCGGCGGGCGACCAGCCGGCTGGTACCAGCACGCTGGGGACGCCGGAGCCGTCGGCGCTGGCCATCCAGATGTCGGTCAGGGCGCCGCCATCGCCACCCTCACGGTCCAGTCCGTAGAGGACGTGCTCCTCGTCCAGCCATTCGATCTGGTCATCGATGCTGCGCGTCTCCGACACCGTGACCTCAGAGCCGCCATCGACGGCCCGCACGTTGATCTGCCAGGTCTGCGGGCCGGTCGCGCTCTTGTATGCCACCAGCTTGCCCGACGGCGACAGCGACGGGCACTCGGCTGGGATGTCGGTCATGTCGAGGTGCCTGGATGGGATGTCGCCCTTGGTCAGGAGTCTCTTGCCATCGCTCATCACCGTTGCGTAGAAAGTGCGCCCGTCATCGGCGAAGGTCACCCCCCACACGTTCACGTCGGCTGCGGAGTAGGGCTGGCCGTCGCGGGAGATCGAGAAGTCCTCGACGCTGCCCAGCGACTGCCCCGTTCCCATGTCATAGATCTCGGTCAGGGTGGAGAAGGAGCCTCCGGCGTAGGCGTGCCCGAAGACGAACGTCGTCGTGGCTGCCCAGCGCCCGTCCGGGGAGACGCGGGCCCGGCTCGGGATGCCAGCAGTGGACAGGGTGTGCCGGACGCTCATGTCCGGGCCAAGCAGGAGAACCTTGGCCGTTGTGACGACGGCCCTATCCACCGCCAGGCAGACGCCTCCGAACCTGCTCATATGGATCCGTTCGCAGCTCAAGCCGGTCACTGTCGGGTCCGCGTCGGGCTGGTCCCAGGGGACGACTGCCACCCGTCCGAACTGGTCGTCGGTCGTGGAGGCGCGAAACGCGACGTACGAGGTGAGGCCCGCAATCGGCCCGGGGCCGGCTTGCGGAGTCGGCTGCTCGGGGATCTCAGCGCGCGCTCCCACGAGGTAGGCGATCGCGCCGAGGACGGCCAGCAGGGCCACCGCCACGAAGGCCAGGACCCGTCGACGGCCCATCGAGCTCCCGACTGGCTGACCGTCGGGGGCCCCTTCCAGTGCTTCGGCTCGTTCCAGGTCGGTGATCTGGGCCATCGCGTCGGGATTCACAACCGCTCCTGAGTGGGTCGCACCAGCGCGGGTCGGAGCAGGACGTACGCCGCGACCAGCGCCAGGGCCTCGCCCGTCGCCATCACGAGGAAGGCCTCCGTTGGCTCCAGGAATGTCAGCAGGAGACCGAAGCCCACCGAGGAGGTCAACGCAGCCAGCGCGATCACGGTCTGGGCCAAGGCCAGGCCGGATGCACGGGACACCTCGGGCAGCTCCGCCGAGATGGAGGCTGTGAGGACACCGTCGGTCGAGGCGTAGAAGAGCCCCATCAGGCCCAACGTGACCAGCGCAGCGGGAATGGCTCCCAGCTGACCGGCGACGACCGCGTAGATCGCGAGCAGGAGGAGGTGGCCCCAGAGGTAGACCTTCGAGCGGCCCCAGCGGTCCGCGAGGCGTCCGACCGGTATGGCTAGCGCCGCGTAGGACAGGGCCAGACCCACGGCCAGAAGTGGGAAGTACCGGGTCAGAGCTGCGTCGCCCTCGAGGAGCGTCAGGAACAGGAAGGCATCGCTCACCGTGAAAAGGGTCAACAACCCGCCGACGACCACGAGCCGGCGGAAGGGTGCCAGGACCGCCAAGGCTGCCACGTCAGCTCGGGTCAGTCGGACCCGAGAGCTGCGGGGGGAGTGCTTGCCGCGCTCCGGGCCGGGTACCAGGAAGACGATCACCGCAAGGCCGATGACCGCGAACGCCGCGCTGAACACGAAGACCGTGTCGAATCGCACGGGGGCCAGGAAGAGCACCCCGAACGCCAGCAGCGGCCCGAGCATCGCACCCAGGTTGTCCAGCGCCCGGTGCACGCCGAAGTTGGCGCCCAGGTCGGATCGCGTCGAGGACTGCGCGATCATCGCGTCGCGGGGCGCGGTTCGGACGCCCTTGCCGATGCGATCCACCGACACGAGCGCAGCAACGGACATCACCGATCCAGCCAGCAGCAGCAGCGGCCTGGTCAGGGCCGAGAGCCCGTAGCCGAACGAGGCCACCAGCTTCGGATTGCCCAGCCGATCCGATACGAGGCCCGCGCCCAGTCGTGAGAGCGCTGAGACGCCCTGGTGCAGGCCGTCTATCAGTCCGAACTGTGCCGGGGACAGTCCCAACTGGAGGGTCAGGAAGATCGGCAGGATCGCGGTGACCATCTCCGACGAGATGTCGGTGAGCATGCTCGTCAGGCCCAGCAGCCACACCGTTCTGGGCACCCTGCCGCGCGCGGGGCGCACAGGGGCGTCCGGGATCACCGGACGGGTGCGCAGGGACAGGTACATTCAGGCTCCGCAAGAGATTGGGCAGCCCAAGGCGACAAATCGGGCGGCCCAAGAATTGTAAGCGGCCCGCAGAGGTCCTCCGTACGTCCTTTCCTGCGGACGAGCTCAGCTCGCGTCGATGACGAAGTCCTCGTCCACACGTGGCAGCAACAGGGCGGTCCCTGTCGACTGGGCGGTCTGCGCGACGCCCACCACTGAGGCGAAGGTCGTGCCCACTGCGTGCATTGGGAACTCCCCCATCAGCGTGCGGTCGAGCGTGATCCCCGCAGACGTCACCCAGCCACCCTCGCCGATGGTCCCCAAGGACCATCCGGTGAGGCTGACCAGGACGCCGTCGAGCCCCACGTTGCCGACCAGCTCTTCGGCGGTCACCTCAACGGCGGGGCTCACGTTCTCCCCGCTGGAGCTGACCTCCAACCCGTCAGCCACCAGCTCGACGTGCCCGGCGGTCTGACGCACGGCGCCGTAGGCGGTCAGGCGGTCGCCGATCGCGACCGACGGCAGCTTCTCCATGCCGGTCAGCACGAGCTTGATGGCGGAGCCCTCGGCGCCCTGGTACTGGTCGTCACCAGGCTGCGCCGCGACCCAAGCCGCCGAACCGCTCCTTGTGACTGCGGTGACAAGCAGCTCGGAAATCAGCGCGTTGCCGGTGACCGCCTTCGATGTCAGGTCGTAGACGCTTGCCGGGGCGAAGCACTCCTCCGCCCCGGGTGGGTTTGGATCGGTGGGGGCGCAGTCGTCCGCATCGGTCAGCCCATCGCCGTCCTCGCCCGTGCCTTCCGGTTCGCCCTCGGGTTGGGTCGTGGTGCCGTCGCTGCACAGGAGGTTCCCTGATTCGTCGAACCCGGTCACACTCGCATCGATAGGGCAGGACTTGCCCGCCAGCGCTAAGACTCCAGGATCACCGGCAGGGCCAGGTTCGCCACGCTCGCCCTGAGCGCCAGCATCGCCGGCGGCTCCGACCTGTCCCTCCTGGTTCCAGCTGATCGCCGTCTCGTCCCCCTGGCACGCCTGATTCTGGGGGTCGACCACCCGCAGGTACCCGTCCGTCGAGCTGTAACAGCCGTGGATCGTCGCTCCTGCGCTGGGCAGCGCAGCTGCCGAGATCCCGCCGGTGACCACTGCTGTGCTGACCGCGGCCAGCAATGCGACCCCAAACCGACTACGCATCCATTCAGCGATATGCATGCCCCACCCCTGCTCTGCATCCCTGCATCCATCCAATTCCACCAACCGTGGGGGCGAATCGTAACCGTTGCCCGATTCGGCACCGGACCCACCCAGGGAACCCTCTTGGCAGCCATGGCTGTGCTCCCTCCATCCCATCGACTGCAGCGGCCGGGGGTTATGGGCAGCGTCGTCGTCCGAGGTGGAGAGTCGTTCAGGGTCTCTCGGGGTGATGCCGACTCCGGGGCTGAGTGCGAAACCGGCTGCGTGCTGCGGAAGCTGGTGGGCGATACAGGAATCGAACCTGTGACCTCTTCCGTGTCAAGGAAGCGCGCTAGCCCCTGCGCCAATCGCCCAGACTATGGATCATACGAGGTGGCGACGGGATTTGAACCCGTGTACACGGCTTTGCAGGCCGTTGCCTCGCCTCTCGGCCACGCCACCGTGAGCCCTCGATCGGACCCCTTGCGAGCGGACGACGGGATTCGAACCCGCGACCCTCACCTTGGCAAGGTGATGCGCTACCAGCTGCGCTACGTCCGCAATGCCCGCTGACGAGCACCCCGGAAGGATAGCCCATCGGCCAGCCCGAGCAAAAAGGGCAGACCACCTCAGATTCGTGGCATCTCAGTCGCCGGGCTCATAGTCTCGGCAGGTGCCCAGGCCTCCCGGTGAACCGCTGGCCGTGCTGGGCCGGTGGACCGCCAGCGACCTGATCGAGGTGAGCCGAGACCCCGCCGACCTGGACCGGGGGGGCCGCTGGGCGGTGACGGTGACCTTCGAGGGGAGCGCCACGCTCGCCCGGTTCGGGTCCTGGCAGCAACGTCCGCCCGGGCCGCAGCAGGTGGGCGAATGGAGCGGTCCGGGTCCCGACTCCTGGACCTCCTCGCTCGACAAGCAGGCCTATCTCGCCGCCGTCGAGGCCGTGCGCAGCCACATCAGCAGGGGCGAGGTCTACCAGGCCAACATCTGCCGGGTCCTGCGCGCCCCCCTGGAACCCGGGTCCGACATCGTGGCCCTGCACAACCGGCTGGTCGCCGGGAATCCGGCCCCCCACGCGGGGGCCCTGCGGCTGCCGGAGCATGGCGTGCACATCGCGTCCGCCTCACCCGAGCTGTTCCTTCGCAGGGAGGGCCAGCGCGTCACGTCGCGGCCCATCAAGGGGACGGGAGTGCGTCCCGGCGACCTCACGGCCAAGGACGAGGCGGAGAACGTGATGATCGTCGACCTGGTCCGCAACGACCTCGGCCGGATCTGCCGGACGGGCTCGGTATCGGTGCCGGCGCTGCTGGAGGTCGAGCGGCATCCGGGACTGGTGCACCTGGTGTCGACCGTCTCCGGCGAGCTGCGTCCAGGAACGACATGGCCCGACATCCTCGCGGCGACGTTCCCTCCGGGCTCGGTGACCGGGGCTCCGAAGCTGGCTGCGCTGCGCGTCATCGAAGAGCTGGAGGCGGGCCCGCGCGGCCCCTACTGCGGAGCGTTCGGCTGGGTCGACGCCGACCGGGGCACGGCCGAGCTCGCGGTGGCGATCCGCACCTTCTGGCGCGAGGACTCGACCTCCGGGCCGAGCTTGGCACTCGGCACCGGAGCGGGCATAACGTGGGGAAGCGATCCGGAGGCAGAATGGCGCGAGACGCAGTTGAAGGCAGCGCGGCTGCTTCGGGTGGCCGGTGAGGGGGAGGTTCCGTGAAGTTCTGGCTCGAAGGTGGGCTCGTACCGGCTGAGCAGGCGACGGTCGCCGTCCTCGATCACGGCTTCACGGTGGGCGATGGCGTCTTCGAGACCCTCAAGACCGTGTCCGGCGCCGCCGTGGGCGTCGTGCCGTTCGCGATGGATCGCCACATCGCCCGGCTGTCGCGCTCCGCGGCGGGGATGGGCATCGCGCCGCCGGACCCGGACGAAGTCCGCGACGCCCTGCTCGCGGTCTGTGCGGCCAACGCGGAGCTGGCGGAGGGGGGACGGCTGAGGGTCACGCTGACCAGTGGGCAGGGGCCCCTCGGGTCGGACCGGAGCGCGGACGCCTCGACGCTCGTGGTCGCCGCGGCACCGGCGACACCCTGGCCCTCCACCACCACTCTGGCCCTGTCCCCATGGCCGCGCAACGAGCGCAGCCCGCTGGTGGGCATCAAGTCGACGTCCTACGCCGAGAACGTGCTCGCGCTGGCGCGAGCGAGGTCCCGGGGGGCGGGGGAGGCGTTGCTGGGGAACCTCGCCGGCGAGGTGTGCGAGGGCACCGGATCCAATGTGTTCATGGTGCAGGACGGGACTGCTCACGACGCCCCCGCTGACCAGTGGGTGCCTGGCGGGGATCACCCGGGAGCTGCTCCTCGAGTGGTGTGCGGAGGCCGGCATCGAGATCGAGCAGCGCGCGATCCCGCTGGCCGACCTCGCCTACGCGGAGGAGATCTTCATCACCTCGTCCACGCGCGACGTGCAGCCCGTCTCGGCCGTCCACAACGAGGCCGGGGAACCCGTGTGGGTGGGCGGCGCGGTAGAGCGCACCCGGGTCGCGGCCGACGTCTTCGCGACACGGGCGGCGGAGGACTGGAACCCCTGACCGCTCGACCCGCGAGGCGTCAGACCCCCTTGATGCCCTCTCTGAGGATCAGGTTGATGCATGCGTCGATGTCGATCGCGGCGCTCTCGTCGCCGACGGCCACGATGTCGAACGTGCGCCGGAGGAAGTGCTCCAGATGACCCCGATCGCACTCCAGGACGGCCTGCCCGGTGGGGGAGCTCAGCGCGAAGAGGACGATCTGCACGTCCCCGTGGTTCTCCGGCCACATGACGACGTCGCCTTCGCCGGAGGGCCGCTGCAGGCCTTCGAGGATCAGGTCCCGGCCGAACATCCACTCGATGTCCGCGGTGCCCGGTGCGGAAGGTCGCACGCACGGCGTAAGGCTCGTCAGATCGGTACTCGAACTCGCAGGGCAACTCGATCGTGCGATCGGTGTCGACCACCATGCGCAACGGCAACTCGGCTGTCACTGCGGTCGGAAGGCTGCCGCCCAACGGGATCACCTCTCAATGTCAAGTTCAGGAACACCATGTTGGTACCCCGAAGGCGCACACGCGTACCGCCATTAAGATGTGAGTCGTGTCACTAGATCCTCCGCAGGAAGGCCACAACTCGGCCAATACCGGCAGTTCGGGCACGCCTGAACAGGGTGCTCCGGCTAGCGGGGGACGCCATGCGATCAAGGGTGCGTCCACGGCCGCCCTGCGCAGGGTGGAGGCACACACGCCGCCGAGCGTGACCAGCCGGCTTCGGAGGTTCCGCGAGAGTCTTCGCCGGAATCGGGGGCTCGACACCGCGTGGCGGGTGATGGTCTTCGCCATCGGGGCCACCCTGTTGGTGGCCGGGCTCATCATGTTCGTCATCCCCGGACCGGGGTTCGCGACGATCATCCTCGGACTCGTGGTCCTCGCCTCGGAGTTCACCTGGGCCAAGCGTGCGCTCACGCCCGTCAAGGAGGCCGCGCGACGGGCGTCCGAGGCTGCGATGGATCCTCGCCGGCGCAGGCGCAACCTCATCCTGGCGGCCATCTGCGGTGTCCTGGTCGGCATCGCCGTGGTCTGGTACCTGCTCACCTACGGGGCGACGTTCAACCCGATTCTCGACTGGGCACGCGCCTTCGTCGACTGGTTCACCGGGCTCTTCTCCTGACCCTGCGGCTCGTTTGGGGACGCGCCGGGGGAGTTGGTACAGTGCGGCCTCCGGGCGATTAGCTCAGCGGTTAGAGCGCTCGCTTCACACGCGAGAGGTCACAGGTTCGATCCCCGTATCGCCCACGCACGTCGTAGCAGGTCAGGCCCCGGTTTCCGGGGCCTCCCCGTTCGGGGCAAGTCCTCGTGGCAACCCGGAGACACCGCGATCGGCCTGACGGTCGGCTCGCGCGCTCCCAGGGGCTCCCGCCGTGCCACCAATCCCGGCAGCCATCCGGAGCGCAAGCCGCCTACGACGGCACACTGCTCACATGAGGTCGCCGATCCGCCGCATCGATCCACTGGCCGCGCTCTCGGCGCTCATCGCACTCCTGATGGCGGTGGTGTACGTGGCGGTGATCCGATCCCAGGGGGACGACTCGCCTGCCTGGTGGGTGCTGGCGGTCCTGATCGGTGCGGCGGGACTCGCGGGGGCGGGCGCCCGGCGGAACCACGCCCCGCCGCGCGCCCATGCTCGGGGTGGCAGGGGCGCTGCTGCTCCTCCTGGGGTTCCTCGCCATCTTCTCGATCGGCCTGCCGGTCATGGCTGCGGGGCTGTTGGCGCTCGTGGCAGCGTTACGTGCCTCGCGTTGAGGTACCTGCCCGGCATCGTGGGGCAGCCCGCCTAGACCTGCGTACAGCGCACAGGGGGTCCTGCGGCCAGGCCCCCCTGCCGGCGCAGAATCGCCGCCAGCCGGAGCGCAACGGCTGCGCCCGACCACGACGACCGACACACGGAGGCAGACGACGTGACCCCCCCGACCAGCCCCACGTTCGACCTGCGCGACCGGCTCGCCGCCAAGGCCGACCCGACGTCGATCGCGCGCGACGAGGAGCAGTTCCCGGCGATCGCCACGGCGCTGGCCGAGCAGATCACGGAGCTGTCCGACCGGCTGGACGCGGTGCGCCTGGCCCCCGGCGGCAGGGGGCAGCAGGCGCTGGATCGCGACCAGGAGATCCATCGGCTCACCAACCGTCTGCGCCTGCTGCGCCGATTCGGCGTCGACCTGTGCCTCGGTCGCATCGTCAGGGCGGCTGATCCCGACCCCGTGTACATCGGCCGGATCGGGCTCAAGGACGCAGCGGGGCGCCGGCTGCTCGTCGACTGGCGATCGCCCGCGGCCGAGCCGTTCTTCGCCGCGACGCACGCCAACCCGATGGGCCTGGCGAGCCGGCGCAGGTATCGCTGGACGCGGTGGCCGGATCACCGACTACTGGGACGAGGTGTTCACCGCGGACGGCCTGGTGGGCAACGCCGCCCTGGACGACCAGTCGGCGTTCATCGCCAGCCTGGGCAGCAGCCGGTCGCCCCGGATGCGCGACGTGCTCGCGACCATCCAGGCCGACCAGGACGCCATCATCCGGGCGGGATCCAGCGGCACCCTCGTGGTCGACGGGGGCCCGGGCACGGGCAAGACCGTCGTCGCCCTGCACCGAACCGCCTACCTGCTCTACTCCGACCCGCGCCTCGGTCATCGCCGGGGCGGCGTGCTCTTCGTCGGCCCGCACCAGCCCTACCTGGCCTACGTCGCCGACGTCCTGCCGAGCCTGGGCGAGGAGGGCGTGCAGACCTGCACCCTGCGCGATCTCGTGCCCGAGGGCGCGGCCGCCGCGGCCGAGGCCGACCCGGAGGTCGCCCGCCTCAAGTCCTCCGGGGCGATCGTGGACGCGATCGAGGCGGCTGTCCGGCTCTACGAGGAGCCCCCGACCGAGGGCATGACGGTCGAGACCCACTGGTCGGAGGTCTGGCTGAGCGCCCGTGACTGGACCGAGGCGTTCCAGGCACCGGAACCGGGCTGCCCGCACAACGAGGCGCGAGACCAGATCCTCGATGCCCTGGTCGCGATCCTGATGGACAAGCACGACGGCGACGACGTCCCGCAGGACGTCCTGCGCCGGGAGCTCGCGAGCAACGAGGACCTGAACGCAGCCCTGCGCAAGGCCTGGCCGCTGCTCGAGGCGCCCGACATCGTGGGCGACCTGTGGTCCGTGCCCGCCTACCTGCGCATGTGCGCTCCGTGGCTCACGCCGCGCGGAGGTCGGCGACGCTGCAGCGCCACGACGCCCAGGCCTGGACGGAGTCCGACCTGCCCCTCCTCGACGCGGCACGGCGGCGGCTCGGCGACCCGGAGGCCTCGAGGCGCCGGCGCCGCCAGCGCGCCGCGGAGGCGTCGGCGCGCGCGGAGATGGACCGTGTCGTCGAGGACCTCATCGCCTCCGACGACAGCGAGATGCTCGTGATGAGCATGCTTCGCGGCGAGGACCTGCGTGGGGCGCTGGTCGACGACTCCGCGCTTCCCGCCGCCGACCGGGACGTGCTCGCGGGTCCGTTCGCGCACGTCGTGGTGGACGAGGCCCAGGAGCTCACCGACGCGCAGTGGCGGATGCTGCTGGCGCGCTGCCCCGCCCGCAGCTTCACCGTCGTCGGGGATCGCGCCCAGGCCCGGCACGGGTTCACCGAGTCGTGGGAGGCACGGCTCGCCAGGGCCGGCCTCAGCCGCATCCACCTCGCCTCCCTGACCATCAACTACCGGACGCCCGAGGAGGTCATGGCCGAGGCCGAGCCGGTCATCCGGGCCGCCATCCCCGACGCCAACGTGCCGACCTCCGTGCGCAGCACCGGGGTCCCGGTCCGCCACGGGTCCGTCGAGGACCTGGACGCGATCCTCCGCGACTGGCTGGCCGAGCACGAGGACGGGATCGCCTGCGTCATCGGCACCGGGCCCGCCGACCCGGCGCCGACCTACCGCCCCGCGTCCGGTCGCTGACCCCGGAGCTCGCCAAGGGCCTCGAGTTCGACCTCGTCGTCCTGATCGACCCGGAGTCGTTCGGCACCGGCATCGAGGGAGCGGTCGACCGCTACGTCGCCATGACGCGCGCGACCCAGGAGCTCGTCGTCCTCAGCGGGACGTGACGACCGCGGAAGGGCTCAGAGCTCCGACTTAGGCGGCGGGATCGGCGCCTTGATCGGCGGCTGGAGCGCGTCGAGCCACTTGGGGATGGTCACGACGGTCCCGGTGATGATGACGTTGAAGGGCTCCGTCCTTCGGAGACACCCCGTGGAACGTGCAGGTGGTCGGGTTCTGCGGCTTGGGCCCTGGGGCGGTCAAGGGCCCGGTGGGCAAGAGGTCATGCCGCTGGCGCATTCCTGGGTCGTCCGGGTCGATCGTGTTCGGGATCAGGACCTTGGCCAGGGGCGTCAGTCCTCCTTGGGGCCGTCCAGCGCGATCGGAGCCCACATCCAGTTGATCCGCTGCATGGCCACGATCGCGATCCGGCCGGATCCGTCGTCTCGCAGCTTCCCGCCATGGAGATGTCCAGCAACGGCGCTCGGCGTGAATCCACACCGCGGCCGTCGTGGGCGCGGCGGCGACGGGTGCGGCGCTGGCCGGGACAGCGCTCATCAGGAGCGCGGCGGTCGCCGCGGCGGCGGGCAGTGACATGAGGGTGCGAAGGCGTGACATGAGGTTCTCCGGTTCGTGAATGGCGCCATAGGATACGCCGCCCCGCGGGCAGTGGCGGAGCCCCCTTGGCTCCAGTGCGAGGCCCCTCGTCGTCTCCCCGCCGCGGCGGGGCGATACTGACCCCCATGGGTAAGTTGCCGGGTGGCACGGTGACGCTCCTCTTCAGCGACATCGAGGGGTCCACGACCCTGCTCAGCGCGCTGGGGACGCGCCCTGTGGGGCGAGGTGCTGCAGGCGCATCGGCGGATCATCCGCGGCGCCTTCACCGAGCACGGCGGCGTCGAGCTGGGCACGGAGGGCGACTCGTTCTTCGTCGTGTTCACGACGGCGCACGAGGCGCGTGCTGGCCGCGATCGACGCGCAGCGCGGCCTGCTCGCCCACGCCTGGCCCGAGGGGGTGACCCTTCGGGTCCGGATGGGGCTGCACACCGGCGAGCCCCAGCGCGACGACGAGGGATACATCGGCCTCGACGTGCACCGGGCCGCCCGGATCGCGGCCACCGCCAACGGCGGGCAGGTCGTCATCTCCGACGACGACCCGGGCCCTCCTGGCCGGCCTGCCCGACGAGCCCGAGGTCGTCGACCTGGGCTGGCACCGGCTGAAGGACCTGCCCGAGCCGGAGCACCTGTTCGAGGTCGTCGCCCAGGGACTGCCGTCCGACCACCGGCCGTTGCGAAGCCTGGGCACGCACGCCAACCTCCCCAACTACAGCACCGAGCTGGTGGGCCGCGCGGGCGACGTGGCCGAGGTCTGCGCCGCAGTTCACCGCCGGCAACGCGCCCCTCGTGACGCTGACCGGTCCCGGCGGCAGCGGCAAGACCCGGCTCGCGGTGGCGGCCGCCAAGGAGCTGCAGGTCCGCCTCGAGTGCGACACCTACTTCGTCGACCTGCACACCGCGACCGGGCTCGGCGGCCATGTGGGCGGGGATCGCCGAGGCCACGGGCGCTCCCCGCGCGGCGCAGCAGCAGGCACGCGCGACCAGGCGCTGGCATTCGTGGCCTCGCGACCGGTGCTGCTGGTCCTGGACAACCTCGAGCAGATCCCCGACGCGGACCTCGTGGTGGTGGAGCTGCTCAACGCCGGCCGCACGTGCGCGTGCTGGCGACCTCCCGCGGGCCGCTGCACCTGGTCGACGAGCAGCAGCTGCCGTGCGCGCCGCTGACGATCCCCGACCCCGCGCCGCTGCGGCGAGCCGCAGGACGCCCAGGTCGGGGCGGTGGAGCTGTTCGTGCAGCGCGCCCGGATGGTCAAGCCGGGGTTCGACCTGACCGCGGACAACGTCGGCGACGTGATCGCGCTGTGCCAGCACCTCGACGGCCTGCCGCTGTCCATCGAGCTGGCGGCCGGACGCCTGGACCTGCTCAGCCCGCCCGCCCTCCTGCGCCGCCTCACGCCCGGCTCACCGGGGTGTCCGGCGCCGGCCGGGTGGAGCGGCAGCGGACGCTGGAGGCGACCATCGCCTGGAGCTACGACCTGCTGGAGACCGAGGACCAGGCCGTGTTCCGCAGGCTCGGCGTGTTCGCCGGGCGGTTCGACCTGGAGGCGGTGGCGGGGGTCACCGACAGCTCAGGACCGCGACCCCTCGACGTCCTCGCCCACCTGGTCGACCTGAGCCTTGCGGAGACCAGTGAGGGCCCGGACGGTGAGCCGCTGGTGTGGCTCCTGGAGACCATCCGGCTGTTCGCCCGGGAGCGCCTGCGCGACACCGGGGAGCTGGAGGCTGCCCGGGCGCAGCACGCGCTGTGGTGCCTGTCGGTGGCGACGCGGGCGAACGCGGCGCTGGGCGGGCCCCAGCAGGTGTGCCGCACTGGACCAGTTCCACGCCCTGGAGCAGGACATCCGCGTCGGCGCTGGAGTGGACGCTGGGCTCCTCCGGCCCGTGGGTCACCGAACGGCTGGAGTCGGGCCTGTCGCTGCTGGAGCAGATGTACCCCTACTGGTACCGCTTCAGCCACGCGGCGGAGGGCCGCGAATGGCACGAGCGCGCGCTGGCCCGGCTGCGGGCCGCCGACGCGCGCCGACAGCCCGCAGGATCGTCGACGCCCTGCACGGCCAGGGGATCCTCGCCC
This sequence comes from uncultured Actinomycetes bacterium, assembly GCA_963793175.1. GTDB lineage: Bacteria > Actinomycetota > Actinomycetes > S36-B12 > CAIYMF01 > Prado023. The sequence goes on along the minus strand of CAWBYT010000003.1, from coordinate 22,279 downwards.
TCGAGGAGCACGACATCGCCACCGGCGAGCGCTCTGGAGCGGGCTCTGGAGATGGCCCACCGCCTCCGCGACCCGTACCGCGAGGCCCGCGAGTCCAACAGCCTCGGGGTGGCCCGGCGGCTGGCGGGCGATCCGAGGTCCGCGCTCCGGCTGCTCGAGAAGAGCCTGCGGATAGCGCGTACCGAGCATGCGCCGCGGCTGCAGGCCAGCGCACTGTCGAACCTGGTCGGCGTGCACATGGACCTCGGCCAGTACCCGGCGGCCGTCGGCGTCGCGCGCGCGGCGGTGTCCCTCGACCGGGAGCTCGATGACGAGTGGGGCCTCGCGGTGGATCGGACCAACTTCGCCTTCGCTCTGCTCTACGCGCAGGGCCACGGAGGGCCCTGGAGGAGCTGCGGGAGTGCGCCGCCCCAGCCGTGGCGATGGGCGACCTGCAGCTGAGCATCGACGTGCGTCGAGATCCTGGCCAGTGTCGTGGCCGCATCGGGCGACGGGCCGACGGCGGCCAGGCTGCTCGGGTCGGCGCTACGGCACCGGGAGGACACCGGGCTGCGCCGGTCGGAGCCCGACCAGGTGCACCTGGACAGGTTCATCCAGCCCGCGCGCGCGTCGATGGGGTCAGCCGACTGGCAGGACGCCCAGTCGACCGGCCGGGACCTCTCCATCGAGGATGCGCTCGCGGAGGGCCTGGCCGTGCGGGTCGAGCAGTCCCAGCCGACGCGCTCCTTCGTGGGCTAGCCTCGAGGCTGCCCGGCGGATCGGGGAGTCCCCCCTCGCCGAAGGATGCCGGACAACCGAGAGGTGGTTCGACGTGGCAAATCCGCTGACCCTGGTCATCCCGGTGGCGCCCGGCGCAGACGTCGAGAAGCTCGCGGGGCCATCACGGCACAGAAGCCGCAGATCGACGGGGCGCTGGCCCAGGTCGGGACCGTTCATTTCGCGCGGTTCGTCCTGCTGGACGCCTCAGCCCCGGCCTGCGGCCCACGCCCGACAGCAAGGCCCGTTCGCACTCCGGTCATCACGACCTACGACGGCGACTTCGACGTCTACATCCAGGCGTTCGTGAACATCCTGGCCGGTCTTCGCCGCCCTCGACGTTCTCGGCCGACGGGCAGGCGCTTATCCCGGTCAAGGACCACGTCGCCGAGTTCCAGGCGTACATCAAGGGCAACGACGCGTCGGCGCAGCCCGGCGCGTTCGAGCTGACCAGCGCCTACCCGTACACCGTGCAGCAGATCCTGGCGAACCCGCCGTCGTCGGACGCTGGACTACTCCGACATCCAGGGCACGGTCCTGCAGGGGTATCTCGGGTGAGCACGCAGCAGTATCAGCGGGTGAGTTCTTCGAGGTTCCAGGCGCTGTCGGATGCGGAGTGGGAGCGGATCGAGCCGTTGCTGCCCTCGAATGTGGGTCGGCGTGGTCACCCGTTCAGGCAGAACCGTCGGGTGGTGGAGGGGATCATCTACCGCTACCGGACCGGGATGGCGTGGCGCGACCTGCCTGCTGAGGTGTTCGGGCCGTGGCAGACGGTGTGGAAACGGCACCGCCGGTATGCCGGGGACGGGACCTGGGACAAGGTGTTGGCCGAGTTGCTGGCGCAGGCGGATGCGGCCGGGAAGTTGGACTGGACGGTGTCGGTGGACGCCACGATCAACCGGGCCCACCAGCACGCGACGAACACGCGCCGCCCCGAGCAGGACACGGGGGGCTCGGTCGAATTACACGAATCTGCCGGCCGGGTTCGTCTCCAGCCCGCTGGGCGGTGAACGCGAACCCGCAGGTCACGGCCTGGGTCGCTCCCGTGGTGGGCTGACCACCAAGATCCACGCGGCCGTGGACGGTCGGGGACGTCCGCTGGCGGTGGTGGTCACAGGTGGGCAGCGCAACGACGGTGCGATGCTGGCTGAGGTACTGGCCGACATCCGGGTTTCCAGGCTGGGTCCCGGCCGCCCGCGCACGCGACCCGACGCGGTGGTCGCCGACCGTGCCTACACCAGCGGCGTCAACAGAACCATGCTGGCCGGACGCGGGATCAAGGCGGTCATCCCGCAGAAGAGCAACGAGATCGCCGCCCGCCAACGCAAAGGCTCTGCAGGCGGCAGACCGCCCGGTTTCGACGCCGAGACCTACAAGGGTCGCAACGTCGTCGAGCGCTCCTTCAACCTGGCCAAGCAGTGGCGCGGCCTGGCCACCCGCTACGACAAGCTCGCCATCACCTACCGAGCCGCCGCCGTCCTCCACGCCTGCATCCAGTGGCTACGCCTATTGGGAGACACGCCCTAGCCAGCGGACCCTCGACGCGTGGTGGGAGGCCCTCTCGGCGGGCGGGGCACCGGGCGTCTGCGGGTGCCTCACCGACCGGTACGGGTTGTCCTGGCAGGTCGTGCCGTCTCCCTGCAGGAATGGCTGACCGACCCCGATCCTGCTGACCGTGACCGGGCGTCCCGGGCGTTGATGACCATGACCAAGCCCGACATCGCGGCATTGGAGGCAGCGCTGCGCGGAAGCTGAGCCCCCGGCTGGGAGGATCGTCGGATGCGCCAGATCTCGCAGTCCGCCAAGCTGTTGAACGTCCGCTACGACGTCCGCGGCCCCATCCTCGTCGAGGCCGACAGGCTGGAGGACGAGGGGCACACCGTCATGAAGCTCAACATCGGCAACCCTGCTCCTTTCGGCTTCGCAGCACCCGAGTCGATCCTGCGCCACATGATCCATCACCTTCCGGTGTCCCAGGGGTACTCCGACTCGCGCGGCATCTACGAGGCCCGGACGGCGGTCGCGCAGTTCTACCAGGACGAGGGACTGCTCGACGTCACGGTCGACGACGTCTTCCTGGGCAACGGCGTCAGCGAGATGATCTCGATGACCCTGCAGGCGCTGGTCGACGACGGCGACGAGATCCTGATCCCCGCTCCCGACTACCCGCTGTGGACCGCGGCGGTCACGCTGGCCGGCGGGCGGGCCGTGCACTACCTGTGCGACGAGGCCGACGGCTGGAACCCGAGCCTCGCCGACATCGAGTCGCGGATCACCAGCCGCTCGACGGCGCTGGTGCTGATCAACCCCAACAACCCCACCGGCGCGGTGTACTCCGAAGAGATCGTCCGGGGCTTCGTGGACATCGCCACGCGCCACGACCTCGTCCTGCTGGCCGACGAGATCTACGAGAAGATCCTCTACGACGGTGCCCGGCATGTGCACGCCGCCGCCTACGCACGACGACATCCTCTGCCTGACGTTCAGCGGGCTATCGAAGGCCTACCGGGTCGCCGGGTTCCGCAGCGGCTGGGTCGCGGTCACCGGCGCCCGGCACCGAGCGACGGACTTCCTGGAGGGGCTGACGCTGCTGGCCAACATGCGCATGTGCGCGAACGTGCCGGCGCAGCACGCCATCCAGACCGCCCTCGGCGGCCACCAGAGCATCGACGACCTCGTGCTGCCCGGTGGCCGGCTGGTCGCCCAGCGCGACGTCGCCCACGACCTGCTGACCCGGATCCCGGGCGTCTCGTGCGTCCTTCCAGCCGGTGCGCTCTACCTGTTCCCCAGGCTCGACCCCGAGGTCTACCCGATCGATGACGACCAGGCGTTCGTCATCGACCTGCTGCGGGCGACGCACATCCTGATCACCAACGGCACCGGCTTCAACTGGCCGCGGCCCGACCACGTCCGCATCGTCACCCTGCCCAGCGTCGAGGACCTCACCTTCGCCATCGGCCGCATCGCGGACTTCCTCGAGACCAGGCGCCTGTGACCGGCAACCCGTGGGACGCCCAGGCCTACGACGCGCAGTTCGGCTTCGTCAGCCGGTACGGCGACGACCTGCTCGACCTCCTGGACCCCCGGCCGCGGGAGCGGGTGCTCGACCTGGGCTGCGGGACCGGCCGGCACGCCGCCGCGATCGCCGCGCGTGGCGCTCTGGTCGTCGGGATGGACCTCGACGAGCAGATGCTCGCGAAGGCCCGCACGGACCACCCCGGCCTCGACTTCCGCGCGGCGGACGCTACCTCCTTCGGCCTGGCCGACCTGGGACAGGAGCAGCCCTTCGACGCCTGCTTCAGCAATGCGGCGCTGCACTGGATGACCCCCCACGACCGGGTCCTGCGCAACGTCCGCGGTGTCCTGGCCGACGGGGCAAGGTTCGTGGCGGAGCTGGGCGGGGCCGGCAACGTCGCCGCCCTCGACGAGTCCCTGCGCGCAGCCCTCGAGCAGCTGGGCTACGGATCGGTCGACCTCCCGGACAACCACTTCCCCTCCGTGGCCGGCGAGGCGAGCGCGCTCGAGGCGGCCGGCTTCCGGGTCGAGCTTGCGATGTGGTTCGCCCGGCCCACGCCCCTGACCCCCGGCACGTCGGCGCGGGACTGGACGAGGCATTTCCGCGCGCGGGCCTGGGAGGCTGTCCCGGAGGCGCTCCATGAACGCCTCGGCGCGGCGATCGACGAGCTCGCCCAGGCCCGCGGGCTGCGCACCGACGAGGGCTGGATCGCCGACTACAGGCGCCTGCGGTTCGTCGCCGTCGCGTCCTGACAGCGCGCGGAGGCGACGGCCCCTCCGGCGGAACTCCTTTGCACGCCATGGCCTTGCCGCGCGCACGGTGCTAGGTTCCGCGAACAGGGCGGACAGCAGCGAGCCGCCGACCAGGGAGGCAACGATGCGCAGGTACCTGATCGGCTACTTCGTCGGGAGCCTCTCCTCGACGTCGATCAACCGGATCCTCGCGAAGGCGCTCATCGGCGTCGCGCCCGAGGACCTGGACTTCGTCGAGATCCCCATCGGCAACCTTCCCCTGTACAGCCCCGACTATGACGCGGACTTCCCGCCCGCGGCCCGGGAGCTGAAGGTCGCGCTGTCGGCCCTCGACGGCGTCCTGTTCGTGACTCCGGAGTACAACAGGTCGATCCCGGGCGCGCTGAAGAACGCCTTGGACTGGGCCTCGCGGCCCTGGGGAGAGAACTCCTTCGACCACATGCCTGCCGGGGTCATCGGTGCGTCGATGGGGCAGATCGGCACGGCGGTCGCCCAGCAGAGCCTCAGGGGTGTGCTGAGCTTCGTGAACGCCCGGCAGATGACGGCCCCCGAGGCGTACATCACCTTCAAGCCCGACGCCTACCGCCCGGACGGGACGGTCGCCGACGAGGGCTTGGAGAAGGTCCTGCGCGCCTTCATGGCGGAGTTCCGCGACCACGTCGTGCGCGTCCTGACAGTCCTGCCCCGCAACGAGCCCAAGGCGTGAACGACCAGGATCCGGCGGCCCCTCAGGGCTCAGTGCCGCGGCCCCGCTGCCGGTCCAGTGCCTCCAGGACCTCGGGGTTCCCGCGGACGAACGCGCGCGCGTAGGTCGCCAGCTCGCCCTCGTCGAGGACCCGCCCGGAGCTGCGCAGCGCCCGGGTGAGCGCAGCGCGGACGTGCAGGAGCCGGTCCTCGGCGACCACCGCCAGGAGTGCGGTGCCACCGACGGGAACGGCGTCGTCGAGCAGGGCCACGAGCCCGTCGACCTCGCGCCGGCTGGCGCTGCGACCGATCAGCCCGCCCACCACCGCGCCGACCGCGGCGCCGATGAGGGGCACCGTCAGGAACACGCCCACCACGATCCCGGCCGCCGCCCCCGTGCCGATCCCGTAGGCCGTGGTCCCGCCGCTGCCCTGCTGGAGCACCGAGCGCTGCCACCCCCGGTGCAGGACCCCGGCGCCCGCCACCGCGTCGCCGAGGATCCCCGGCTCGGTGATCTCGCGCAGGTCGGCCACGGCCTCCTCCGTGTCCGCGTAGAGCGCCACCACGAGGGCGTACTCCTCGGTCGACATCCGCAGGCTCCAACCTCGCCACCGTGGTCCACGACCGGACCACATCGGCCCCGACGCTACCGCGTCCGCGCGGCTCGGGCACCGGGAGCCGGGCGCCGGACAGGCCGGACCGCCCACGTCACTGGGTAGTCTGGGCACCCACACATGCCCCTGGTCGCCGACCGGAACGCTTCGAGGAGTCCCATGCCCGCGCAGGTCACCGTCCTCGTCGCCGGGGAGTCCCAGGTCCGACCCATCGACGCCGCCACGACCTGGGCCGATGTGCTCGGCGCGGTCCTGCCCGGCCTGCCGTCGGTGGCCGTGGCCCGGGTCGACGGGGCGCTGGTGGACCTCGACCAGCCGGCTTTCGCCGGCGCCACCGTCGAGCCGGTGCTGGTCACCGACCCCGACGGCCTGCGCGTGCTGCGCCACTCCTGCGCCCACGTGATGGCCCAGGCCGTCCAGGACGTCTTCCCCGCCGCCCGGCTGGGCATCGGCCCGCCCATCGAGAACGGCTTCTACTACGAGTTCGACGTCCCCGAGCCGTTCGACCCCGAGGGGCTGGCACGCATCGAGAAGCGCATGGTCGAGATCCTCAAGCGCGGCCAGCGGTTCGTGCGCCGGGTCGTGTCCGAGTCCGAGGCCCTGACAGAGCTGGCCGACGAGCCCTACAAGTGCCGGCTGGTCGGCAGCGAGGGCGGCGCCGACGTGATGGAGGTGGGCGGCGCCGAGCTCACGATCTACGACAACGTCGACCTGCGCTCGGGCGAACGGGTCTGGGGCGACCTGTGCCGCGGGCCGCACCTGCCGACGACGCGCCTGATACCCCCCAACGCCTTCAAGGTGATGCGGTCGTCGGCGGCCTACTGGCTGGGCAACCAGGCCAACGAGCAGCTGCAGCGCATCTATGGCACGGCATGGCCGGACAAGGACGGTCTGCGCGGGCACCTGGCCTTCCTCGAGGAGGCCGCCCGGCGGGACCACCGCCGCCTCGGGATCGACCTGGATCTGTTCAGCTTCCCCGACGAGGTCGGGTCGGGGCTGGCCCTGTTCCACCCCAAGGGCGGGACCATCCGCCGGACGATGGAGGACTACTCGCGGCGCCAGCACGAGGCTGCGGGCTATGAGTTCGTGTACACCCCGCACATCACGAAGTCGAGCCTGTTCGAGACCTCGGGGCACCTCGAGTGGTACGCCGATGGCATGTACCCGCCCATGCACGTCGACGAGGAGCGCGACGCCGAGGGCAACATCCGCCGCGCCGGCGCGGACTACTACCTGAAACCCATGAACTGCCCTTTCCACAACCTGATCTACCGCGCGCGCGGACGGTCCTATCGGGAGCTGCCGCTGCGGCTGTTCGAGTTCGGGTCCGTCTACCGCTACGAGAAGTCCGGGGTCGTGCACGGCCTGACCCGCGTGCGCGGCATGACCCAGGACGACGCGCACATCTACTGCACGAAGGACCAGATGCGCGGGGAGCTGGCGTCGCTGCTCGGCTTCGTCCTGAGCCTGCTCAAGGACTACGGCCTCGACGACTTCCACCTCGAGCTGTCCACCCGCAACCCCGACAAGTACGTGGGCTCCGACCAGCTGTGGGACGAGGCCACGGCCACCCTTGCCGAGGTCGGGGAGGCGTCCGGGCTGACCCTCGTGCCCGACCCGGGCGGTGCTGCCTTCTACGGCCCGAAGATCTCGGTGCAGTCCAAAGACGCGATCGGCCGTACTTGGCAGATGTCGACCATCCAGCTCGACTTCAACCTCCCCGAGCTCTTCGAGCTGGAGTACCAGGCCTCCGACGGCACGCGGCAGCGACCGGTGATGATCCACCGCGCGCTGTTCGGCTCGGTGGAGCGGTTCATGGGCGTGCTGACCGAGCACTACGCAGGCGCCTTCCCGCCCTGGCTCGCCCCGGTCCAGGTCGTCGGCATCCCGATCACCGAGCGGCACGTGGAGCATCTGGCCGGCGTGGCGGCGACCCTGCGCGCGGCGGGGATACGGGTCGAGGTGGACGCGTCCGACGACCGCATGCAGAAGAAGATCCGCACCGCCCAGAGGCAGAAGGTCCCCTTCATGCTGATCGCCGGGGACGAGGACGTGGCCGCCGGTGCCGTCAGCTTCCGCTACCGCGACGGCACCCAGCGCAACGGGGTCCCGGTCGACGAGGCGGTCGCCGAGGTCGTGGCGGCCGTCGCCGACCACCGCCAGGTCTGAGCGGGGGAGTGCCGGTGGAACCGCGAGCGTGGGACCTGCTGTGGACGCCGCACCGGATCGCCTACATCCGGGGCGAGAGCCGGCCCAAGGACACGCTGGCCGGCCCGCACTGCCCGTTCTGCCGGACGCAGGACAAGGAGGAGCAGCTGATCGTCGTGCGCGGCGAGCACGCGTACGTCGTGATGAACCTGTTCCCGTACAACCCCGGGCACGTCCTGGTCTGTCCCTACCGGCACGTAGCGGACTACACGGACCTCACGCCCGAGGAGTCCGGGGAGCTCAGCACGCTGCAGGCCCGGATGATGCGCGCGATCCGTGCGGCGGCGAACCCGGCCGGGTTCAACATCGGCCTGAACCAGGGCGCCGTGGCCGGGGCCGGGATCTCCGGTCACCTGCACCAGCACATCGTGCCGAGGTGGCCCGGTGACTCGAACTTCATGACCACGGTCGGCGGCTCGCGCACGATGGTGATGCTGCTCGAGGAGTCCCGCAACCTCTTCGCCGCGGCCCTGGACGAGCTCGACTGACGAGATGTCCGACAGGACGTCAGCGCTCGAATGGGGCGTCCGAGATCGCGGTCTTGGGGTCGGGTACGAAGAAGGTCGGATCCTCGGGCGTGCCGCGAACCTTCGCCGCGTTCACCAGCACCACCGCGATGTAGGGGAGCATGATCCCCAGCGCGACCGCGATCCACCGCCAGAAGCCGGGAACCAGGACCGCGACCACGATCGCCACCGCGCGCGTGCCCATCAGGAAGAGGTACTGGCGCTCGCGGTGGACGAAGTCCGCGGACGGGCCGGGCTGCGCCGAGGTGATGCTGTGGACCTCGGCATCCCGTCTCATCTGCCCAGCCTACGACCGGGGCGCGGATGGGGCATCCTGCGCATGGTGGGCGCATCGACATCGAGAAGGAGACCCCCATGACGAGCAGGACCTATCGCCTGACCGAGATCGTGGGCACCAGCCCCGAGGGCATCGACGCGGCCATTCGCAACGGGGTGAGCCGCGCCGGCAAGACCATCAGGCACATCGACTGGTTCGAGGTGGCGGAGATCCGCGGGCACGTCCGCGACGGTGAGGTCGACCACTTCCAGGTCACGCTGAAGGTCGGGTTCCGCCTCGAGGACGCGTGATCGATCGCAACCGAATGGCCGGGCGACGCCCTGATCAGACCGCCTCGCTCTGCGTCGACAGGTTGAACCCGTCGATGGCCAGGGGAGCGACCCTGGCGCGGGTGAACCAGTCGGCCCACTCGCGCGGGAGGCAGTCGACCGGGGACCCGGCGTCGACGATCCGCGCCAGCATCCCGAGGGGGGACTCGTTGAAGCGGAAGTTGCCCGCGGCCCCGACGACCTCGCCGCCGCGCACGACGTAGACGCCGTCGCGGGTCAGCCCGGTGAGCAGCAGGCTCTGCGCCTCGACCTCTCGGATGTACCACAGGCAGGTCACGAGCAGCCCGTCGCCGACGCGTCCCGCCATCTCGTCGAGGGTCCCGGTGCTGCCATCGACGCCCGCCAGCAGGTTGTCGATGAAGGGCGTGTCAGGCACGCCGGCAAGTGCCGCCGACTGCCTGGTCGTCCCGAGCGCCCGCAGGGTCCCGTCGCCGACCCAGTCGGTCGCCGACAGCGGCAGCCCGGCGTCGAACGCGCTGGACGTGGCCGACGACACCGTCGCCTGCTCATGGTCGGCGCACTCCAGACCCGCCGCGTGCGGGTCCGAGCGCAGCCAGATCGGGACGGAGGTGAGCCGCTCGCCGACCCGGGTGCCTCCGCCCGGGCGGCTGAAGGCGCTGCGGCCCTCGACGGCGTCGCGGGCACCCAGCGACCAGACCAGGTCGAGGAGCAGGTCGGCGGCAGCCGAGGGGGACAGCAGCACCCGGTGGCGCCCGGCCCCCACCTCGATGCTCCTGGCCTGCACGGCGAGGCCCCGGCGGACCTCGGCGGGCGTGCTCGCCAGGTCCATCCGCCCGAAGTGGCGACCCGAGCGACCCGCCCAGGCCGAGCGTGTCCGCCCCGCCGACTTCCCGCACAGCTCGAAGCGGGCCGCGGGCTGGTCGTGGCGCAGGCGAAGGCCCCCGGTGGTGCCCAGATGGGAGGTGGTCACGGTGTGCTCGGCGTAGCCGAAGTGATCGATGTCCGGCGCCGGGAGGACGTCGCCGAGCAGGGCGCTGACCGGGGCCAGCTCGTCGGGGGTCGAGAGGTCCGGGGGAGCGTCCCATGCGGGCGACGCGGGTCGCGCCGGCACCTCGGGTGCGGCGTCCTGGGCCGGCCCGGCGTCCTGGGCCTCTGCGCGCGCGGCACGCACCAGTGCCTCGAGGTCCTCTGACGTGCGCACCACGGCGCTGGTGCTGCCCGAGCCCGAGGCCCCCGGCGACGACCGGATGCACCACCACGTGGACCCGCTGCTGGGATGCCATCCCGTTGGTGGTGAGTGTGGAGTTGGCCCACCGCAGGTTCGCGGTGGAGGTGCTCTCGACCAGGATCGTCCCGCGGTCGGGCCTGAGCAGCTCCAGCCCGCGCTCCACCAGCTCCTGGGGCGTCACGCGTGCGCCTCCTGATCGGTGTTGAGCACGTTGATCCCCTCGAAGACCGCCACCGGACATCCGTGGCTGACCGCCGCGACCTGGCCCGGCTGACCCTTCCCGCAGTTCACGGCCCCGCCCAGGAGGTAGGTGCCCGGTCCGCCGAGCGCGCGCAGGCCCGCCCAGAAGTCGGGGGTGCTCGACTGGTAGGCGACGTCGCGCACCTGTCCGACGATCCGCCCGGACCGGATCCGCAGGAACCGCTGCCCGGTGAACTGGAAGTTGTAGCGCTGCATGTCGATCGACCAGGACTTGTCGCCCACGATGTAGAGGCCGTCCTCCACGCCCGCGACCAGCCCGTCGAGGTCGGGCCCGGCGGGGTCGGGCTGCAGGCTCACGTTCGGCATCCGCTGGATCGCGACGTGCTCGGCGGCGTCCGCGAAGGCGCACCCGTTGGACCGGCCGAAGCCGTGCTCGGCGGCCATCCGGCGGTCCAGCTGATAGCCGGCCAGCGTGCCCTCGCGGACCAGGTCCCAGGACTGGGCGGCTACCCCCTCGTCGTCGAAGTCCACTGTCGCCAGCCCGAACGCGGCGGTCCGGTCCCCGGTCACGTTCATCAGCGGCGACCCGTAGCGCAGCGTGCCCAGCCCGTCGGGGGTGGCGAAGCTGGTGCCCGCGTAGTTGGCCTCGTACCCCAGGGCACGGTCCAGCTCGGTGGCGTGCCCGACGCTCTCGTGGATGGTGAGCCACAGGTTGGTGGGGTCGAGGACCAGGTCGTAGCGCCCCGGCTCGACCGACGGGGCCTGAGCCTTCTCGGCGACCCACTCGGGGAGTCGGGCGAGCTCGTCGTCCCAGTCCCAGCCGCCGTCGCCCGCGATGTACTCCCAGCCCCGGGCCGCCGGCGGCGCGCACGTGGACATGTCGTCGAACCGGCTGTCGGTGACGTGGAAGGCGTTGAGGCCGCCGGCGACCCGCGTGCGCTGCTGGAGGGTGTCGGTGCCGGCGCTGTCGGCGTAGTAGGTGATGTCGCGCGACGCGTGGAACTCGGCGTCGACCCGCTGGACGTGCGTGCTGGCCAGCAGCGCGGCGCTGCGGGCCTCCAGCACTGCCAGCACCTCGGAGTCCGCGACCTCGAAAGGGTCGACGACGACCGGGCTGGCCCAGGCCCGGCCCTCGTACACGGGCTCGGCCGCCAGCTCGATCCGCTCGCGGGCGACCGGCGCGGCCACGCGTGCCATCGCGACGGCCAGGCCGGCGACCTCGGCCGCCGCGCCGGGGGTCAGCAGACCTCCGGACGCGAAGCCCCAGACCCCGTCGACCAGAACCCGCACACCGAGCCCGGTGACGCTGTCGGCCACCACTCCGAGGGGTCGTGCGTCGCGCGCGCTGGCCGAGCGGGTGCGCTGGCGCGAGATGCGCACGTCGACGTGCGCGGCTCCCAGTGCCACTCCCGCCTCGATCGCGGCGTGGGCCGTGGCGGCCAGCGGGAGGGCCTGGAAATCGGCCTCGATCGCGGCCCGCGCCGACTGGCCCCGGAGTCCCCATCCCACGGCCGCCAGAGTAGTGCGCCGGGGTGATCGAGGCCCCCCGACGTGGCAGAGTGCGGCCATGCTGATCGAGTTGCGCGTGCTGCTCGGGCCGAATCCGGACCTGCCAGCACCCGCGATCCGAGTCACGCTCACACCGTTGACGGAGACGGGGATCGACCCCTGCGCGGTGGTCGACGACGTGGCCCGGGCGGCCGGGGTGGAGGTCGGCCCGGCGGTGACTCGCACCGGTTCCGACGGGACCGTGGTGGTGGCTTTCCCGTGGGTCCGGGAGGGCACCGGCGTGGCCCTGGGCAACGCCCTCGTCGAGGTGCTGCGCGCCGGCCCGGGTGTACCCCTCGACCAGCGGATCGCCGCGGCCGCCGAGGCCGTCCGGCGGGCCGACCCGGGGGACGCGCCGCGCGTGATCGACCCCGAGATCCCGACCGTGGCCGTCACGGGCACCAACGGCAAGACCACCACCACGCGGCTGCTGGGGCGCATGGCCGCCGAGGCCGGGGTGAAGGCGGCCTGGAGCAGTACCGACGGGGTCTTCGTCGAGGGGCGCTGCATCGAGGCCGGGGACTGGTCCGGGCCCGGCGGCGCCCGCATGGTCCTGGCCGAGCCGGGGGTGGGGCTCGCGATCCTGGAGACCGCACGCGGTGGCCTGATGCTGCGCGGGATGGGCGTGTCGGCGGTGGATGTCGCCGTGTTCACGAACGTGAGCCCCGACCACCTCGGCCTGCAGGGGATCGAGACCGTCGAGATGCTGGCCTGGGCGAAGTCCACGGTGGTCAAGGTCGTTCGGCCGACAGGCTGGGCCGTGCTGAACGCGGAGGACCCGCTGGTGCTCCCGCTGCACGCGGTCACGCCCGGCCGGCCGTGGCTCTTCGCGGTCGACCCCGGCGGCACGGGCGCTGACGAGGCCCGTCGGCTCGGGGCCCCACTGACCACCGTGCGGGCCGGGCGCCTGGTGGTCGAGGGCTGGGCGGAGGACGGCGTCCTGGACCTCGGCGCGGTGCGCGACCTCCCCGTCACGATCGCGGGACTCTCGCGGGAGAACGTCGCCAACGCCCTGGCCGCGGCGAGCGCGGGCCTCGCCGCGGGGCTGCCCATCCAGGCGGTGGCCGCCGGCCTGCGCTCCTTCCTGCCGGACCGCACGACGAGCCCCGGGCGCATGAACATCTGGAGCGCACCCACCGCTGACGGGGGCTCGGCCACGGTGATCCTCGACTTCGCCCACAACGAGGCGGGCGCCGAGGCCCTGATGCGCGTCGGTGTCGGCCTGCGCCGGCCCGGGGCGGCGCTGCATGCCTCGATCGGCAACGCCGGGGACCGGACCGATCAGGGGATCCGCGACGTCGGCCGGATCGCCGCCGAGTCCGCGGACACCGTGCAGCTCGCGGCGAAGTCGCACTACCTGCGCGGTCGGACCCAGGAGCAGATCGACGCCCTGCAGCGCGCGGGTGTCCGCAGCGTGGGCAAGGAGCCCTTCGAGGAGGTCCCCGACGAGCCCAGCGGCCTGCGCGCTCTCCTGGGGCGGGTCCGGGACGGCGACGTGATCGCGATGATGATCCACCAGGATCGCGCCGCCTGCGAGGCGCTGCTCGCCGACGCCGGCGCCACGGAGGACTCCTGGGAGGTGGTCGCCGCCAAGGCGCGTGAGGCTGATCGTTCGTAGTCAGTCCCATCGGCAGCCGGAGACCCTCAGCCTGAACCTGGAGAAGGGCACCTGCCGCAAGAAAGCTACTCGTGCATCGCGGAGTGGCCGAGCTCCTCGAGCTGGGCGACGACGGCATCCGTCTGGTCCGCGCAGATGGCCACGACGTCGCCGGCGGTGGCCTGCCCCATGGCCCAGCGCACCGCGTCGGGCTCCAAGGGGAGGCTGCGCACCTCCTTGGCGCGCGCCCCGTCGGAGATGCCCTCCCGGACGCCCTGCTCCAGCAGGGTGGCGACCTCGCCTGGCTGACGGCCGCGCAGGCGCGCGTCCTCCTTCACCACGCAGAGGTCGAAGTGCCGGGCGCCCACCCGCCCCAGCTCGACGATGTCCTCGTCGCGGCGGTCCCCGGCGGTGCCGATGACGCCGATGCGCCGGCGCTTGTGCACCCCGGCGCTGGCGGCGTCCAGTCCGTCGGTGTAGGACGAGACGAAGTCGCCCAGCGCCTCCAGGCCGGCCGGGTTGTGCGCGTAGTCGACGAAGACGTTGACCCCGTTCACGTCGATGTGGTTCAGGCGGCCGGGCGCCAGGCTGTAGCTGGTCGAGAAGGTCCGCAGCCCGGCACGGATGTCGTGCAGCGACGCTCCGGCGGCGAAGCACGCGCCTGCGGCGGCCATCGCGTTGGCGACGTTGAAGCGGGCCCGGCCGCCGAACGTCGCGGGCAGCAGGTGGGTGAACGCGAGCTGCATCGAGCGCCTGCCCTGCCGCAGGACGATCGACTCGCCGAGCTCCCCGCGGTCGAGGACGAGGGCCACGCCGCCGTCGCGGCAGTGCCGGTCGACCATCACCCGAGGGGCGGAGCCGGGCTCGTCCATCGTGAACCAGAGGATCTCGCCGCGGCATCGGCGGGCCATGGCCGCGACGTGCGGGTCGTCGGCGTTGAGGACGGCATGCCCGCCGCGCGGGACCGCCTCGACGACGACGCCCTTGACGTCGGCGAGGTCGTCGAGGGTGTTGATCCCGCGCATGCCGAGATGGTCGGCCGACACGTTGAGCACCACGGCCACGTCGTTGCGGTCGTAGCCGAGACCCTCGCGCAGGATCCCGCCGCGGGCGACCTCGAGCACCGCGAGGTCCACGCGGGGGTTCTGCAGCACCATCCGGGCGCTCTTCGGGCCGGAGGCGTCGGCGCGGATCACCAGACGCTCGTCGATGACGACCCCGTCGGTCGAGGTCATCCCGACCTTGCGCCCCATGCCCTTGAGGACGTGGCCGATCATCCGCGACGTCGTGGTCTTGCCGTTCGTGCCGGTGACGGCCACGATCGGCACCCGGCTCGGGGTGCCCGGGGGGAACAGCAGGTCGATCACGGGCTTGGCGATGTACTGCGGCTCGCCGATCGTGGGATGGGTGTGCATCCGGAAGCCGGGGGCCGCGTTGACCTCGCAGATGGCGCCGCCGGCCTCGCGGACCGGGGCGGTGATGTCCGGGGCGACGAAGTCGATCCCGGCCACGTCGAGGCCCACCACGCGCGCGGCCTCCTCGGCGATCTCGATGTTGTCCGGATGCGCATCGGTCGTGCGGTCGATGGAGATGCCGCCCGTGGACATGTTGGCCGTCAGCGCGAGCTTGACCATCACGCCCCGGTCGGGCGCGGCGTCCATGTCGAGCCCCTGCGCGGCCACCAAGGCGACAGCCGCTTCGTCGACGCGGATCCGGGTGAGCACCTTCTCGTGGCCGACGCCGCGGCGCGGGTCGGCGTTCGTCGCCTCGACCAGCTCGGCCACCGTGCTGTGCCCGTCGCCCACCACGTGCGCGGGCACCCGCTCGGCAACGGCCGCGATCCGCCCGCCGACGACCAGGAACCGGTAGTCGTTGCCGGTGATGAAGCTCTCCACCTGCAGGTAGCCGTTGCGCGACTCCGCCTTGGCCACGTCGTAGCCCGCCTCGAGCCCCGCGTCGTCGGTGATGTTGAGGACGACCCCACGGCCGTGGTTGCCGTCCAGGGGCTTGATCACGACCGGGTAGCCGATGCTGCCGGGCGACCTCCAAGGCCCCGCGCAGGGTGCGCACCGAGTCGCTCTTCGGCACGGGCAGCCCGGCGGCGCCGAGCAGCTTGTTGGTGATGTCCTTGTCGCTGGCGATGTCCACCCCGAGCGCGGAGGTGTTGGAGGTCATCGTGGCGCGGATCCGCCGTGCGTAGCGGCCCTGCCCGAGCTGGACCAGCGACGCGCTGTTGAGCCGCATCCAGGGGATGTCGCGGGCGACCGCCTCGTCGATCAGGGCCTGTGTCGAGGGGCCGAAGGCAGTGCGCTCGGCGCGAAGCAGGAACTCCTCGAAAGCGACCTGGAAGTCGAACTCGGGGTCGTGGGCCACCAGGTCGTTGACCATGCGCACGGCCAGCCGGCCCGCGGCCAGGCCGACCGTCTCGTCCTGGTAGTCGAAGATGACGTGGTAGCGCCCGGGATCGCCGGTGCTGCGGGTCTTTCCGCGTCGCGTGTCGTGCCCGACCTCGTTCTGCAGCTGCAGGGCGAGGTGCTCGGCGACGTGCCCCACCCAGGTGCCTTCGCGCAGCCGCTCGGCGAACCCGCCCTTCCGGCCACGCGAGCAGGAGTGCTCCCCGACTCCGGGCAGCCAGTCGAGCAGCCGGTCGGTGAAGCCGGGCAGCAGGTCGGTGGGGTGCTCCTCGAGCGTCCCGAGGTCGACGACGAGGTGGATCGCCGGGGCGTAGGACCACACGTTCGGCCCGCGGTAGACGCGGGTCTCGAGGATCCTGAGGTCCGGGGACGCGGGACCTGCCGGGGGGCCGGCCGGCGCGGGGCGGTGGGTCACGGTGACTCCTTGTGCTCCTGGGCGCGGCGGCGTCGACGTGCGGCGTTGCGCGCCACCACCGCGTCGTCCACCCCCTCCGCGGCCACTCGCCTGGAGATGGTGGCCAGGTCGTGCGTCGGCTCGGGCAGGTCACCGGGGTCGACGGCGCTGTGGTCACGGTAGGACACCAGGGTTCGCGAGGCGAGGTCGAAGCGCGCGCCGTGGGGCAGGAAGTGGACCGTGGCCCCGGAGATCATCACAGGGGCCGTGCCACGGGCCATCGCGGCGTCGGTCAGGGCCGAGCGCATGTCGACGCAGAACACCGATCCCCGTCCGACGACCTCCAGGGAGCGCTCGTCGGTGACGACGATCGCGGTGTCCTCGTCCAGGCCGATGCCCAGCAGGTCGGGGGAGGAGGCCACCATGGTCATCAGCCGCCCGAAGCGCTCGCGCTGCGCGAAGTGCTGGTCGACGATCACCCCCGGAAGCAGCCCCAGGCCCTGCGCCGCGGAGACCATCCGGAGCTTCGGGTGCGCCCCCGAGGTGCCGTAGCCCACCATGTGCTCGCTGACCACCGACGCCCCCGCGGAGGTGCCGGCGACGACGACACCGCGCTCGTAGGCCGCGACGACGGCGTCGCCGAACCGGGTTCCCCTGATCGCGGCCGACAGCTTCATCTGGTTGCCGCCGGTGAAGAACACCCCTGTGGCCCGCGCGACCGAGTCGCTGAAGCTGCTGCCGGTCGGCCTCCCGGCGACCACGCGGGCGGGCGGAGACGACGTCGCTCACCCCGAGCCGCCTGAACAGGGCGTCGTACAGCTCGACGATCTCCGGGCCCAGTGCCGAGGCGGTGGCGCACACCACGATCCGTGGCTCTGGACCCGCCGGCCTCGGCCACGAACCGGCGCAGGATCCGGGCGCTGCCCAGCTTGTCCTCGGCGCCGCCGATGGCCATGAGCCGCCGCCCGCGCGACTCCCGTGCCGAGGTGCTCACCTGTGGCAGGGTAGTGGCCGGACGGCTCGAACGAGGCCGCCGGAATCGAGGACCCGGGATGGATGCGGCGCGCAGGCGGCTGCTCGTGGTGCGGCACGCCAAGTCCGACTGGCCGCCGGGCGTGCCCGACCGCTCGCGTCCGCTGGGCCCGCGCGGCGTGCACGACGCCCCCAGGATGGGCCACCGGATCCAGGAGCTGGTGGGCTCGATCGACCTCGCGGTCGTCAGCCCCGCCGAGCGCACGCGCCAGACCTGGGAGCTGATCGACGGCGTCCTGCAGCACCCCGGGCCGGTCGTCGAGGACCCGCGCGTCTACGCGGCCTGGGGGGCCGCCCTGCTCGGGCTGGTCTCCGAGCTGCCCGACGAGGCCGCACACCGTGCTGCTCCTCGGCCACGAGCCCGGCGTCTCGGAGCTCGTGCTCGCGCTGGCGGGCACGCGAGCACACCCGGCTGCGCGACCGGGTCGCCACCAAGTTCCCGACCTGCGCCGTGGCCCTGCTCTCCGCCGACCGCGCGTGGGCCGACTTCGAGCCGGGATCTGCCACGCTGGACGCGTTCACGACTCCGCGCGACTGAGCCGCCGGCCGGGCATGCCCTCGGGCAGGACGCCCGCGGCGGCGTCGGCCGCCTCGATCTCCTCCCGGGAGATCCCCATGAGGTAGAGCACCGTGTCCAGGTAGGGCACGTTGATCGCGGAGTGTGCCGCCGCCTGGACGACCGGCTTGGCGTTGAAGGCGATCCCGTGCCCCGCGGCCGCGAGCATGTCCAGGTCGTTGGCCCCGTCGCCGATGGCGACGGTCCGCGCCGGGTCGATGCCGAACTCCTCGGCGAACTCCCGCAGGGCCCGCTCCTTGGCGGCCCGGTCGACGACCGGTCCGTGCACGCGGCCCGTCAGGCGCCCGTCGTGCGACCTCCAGGCCGTTGGCACGCACCGCATCGACCCCGAGCTCGTCGGCCAGCGGCCCGATCACCTCGATGAACCCGCCGCTGACCAGCGCGATCCGGTACCCCAGCCCCTTGAGGGTCCGGCACAGGGTGCGCGCGCCCGGGGTGAGCCGGATCTGCTCGCGCGCCCGGGCGATCACGTCCTCGGGCAGCCCGGCGAGCTCCGCGACCCGGGCATGGAGCGACTCGGCGAAGTCGAGCTCGCCGCGCATGGCCGCCTCGGTGACCCGGCGGACCTCGGCCTCCCGGCCGGCGAACCGGGCCAGCACCTCGATCACCTCGTCCTGGATCAGGGTCGAGTCGACGTCCATGACGACCAGGTGGACCCCCCGGCGGGCCAGCCCGCGGGGCTGCACCGACACGTCGACGTCCAGGTCGTGGCAGATCGCCACCAGCTCCCGGCGCAGCGTCGCGGGATCGGGTGCGAGGACTTCGAGGGCGAGGACTGTGACCGGGTAGTCGGCGACCCGGTCGATCCGCGCGATGTTCGCCCCGCCCGCGGCCATGCTCGCCGCCAGTGCGCCGAGGTCCCGGCCGGTGATGGCCGCGCCGACGACGGTGACCGTGGCGTTCGGGACCGGCCCCGCGATGTCGGCGGCGTGGACCTGGCGGACGGTGACGTCGAAGTCGGGCACCGCGGCGCGCAGGCGATCCTCCAGCTCGCCCTCCGAACCCTCGGGTGCGAGCAGGACCGTGCCCAGGACCAGCTGCCCGGCCACCACGACCTGCTCCACGTCGAGGACCGTGGCATCGGACAGCGCGCCGAACATCCGGGCCGTCACGCCGGGTCGGTCGACCCCGACGACGGTCGCGTGGAAGGTCAGTCTCCGGCATGGGGCGCACGCTATCGGTACCCGCCGAAGCAGGGACGGCGCGCGGCACCCGGCCGGTCTCCAGGCGGGCCCCGATCTCAAGGCCTCGCGCCCGTTCACGGTCGGCCAGATACGGTCGAAAGGGGGGATCCGGTCCGGCGCCGAGGCAACCTCGCGCTCGTTACGGTCGATAGGCTTGCATAACGGCAGGCCTATCGACCAAAGCGGGCGCGAGGTCGGCCGGCGGCTCCTGCGCTTGCCCCGGAACGACCGGAACAGGCGCGAGGTTCGCGCGCATCGCATGCGACCGTGCCGGCCACCGGGCCCCAGCCCGTCACGGCCGCGGCTGCCGCCGACCGACGGCCTCGGGACGCACGGATTCCGACAGCTCACGGCCGGAGAGGAACGCGGGCACGTTCAGTCCGCCGACCAGCCCGGCGAGCACGTCCTCGACGTCCCCGACCACTCCCCGGATTGCCGCCGCCCGCGCCCGTGCCTCTCCGGCTGTGACCGCGGCGCCGTCGTCGGCCAGAGCGAGGTCGAGGGCGTCGTGCAGGGCGGCGAGCCGGTCCAGAAGGGCGGCCACCTGGGGGTCCATCCCCGGGGCAGTCGTGCGAGGGCGTCCTTCCACGTGCGGGCGGCCGCAGCCCGGGCCGGCCGTTCGAGACCGAGCCGCTCGAGCTGCTCCGCGGACGCCGTGACGGCGTCGGCCAGTGCGCGCGCGCCCGTGCGGGCGGT
The DNA here is from genome assembly GCA_963793175.1 of uncultured Actinomycetes bacterium. GTDB lineage: Bacteria > Actinomycetota > Actinomycetes > S36-B12 > CAIYMF01 > Prado023. The sequence goes on along the minus strand of CAWBYT010000003.1, from coordinate 2,284 downwards.
GAGCATCTCGGCCTTCAGCGCGTCGGGCAGAGTCCCGCGTCGTCGCCGTCCAGTGCCAACCGGACGCCTCGTGGCTCAGCAGCCCGACCGCCGCATCCGCGCGACCCACGAGCACGGCCGGCCGCGGCGCGCTGGGACCTCGGTCGGCCAGCCGATCGTCCGCCCCGGGCGGGGCAGGAGCAGCCAGGCGCAGTCGGCGCCGGCGACCCGGATCGCGCGCAGCAGCTCGCGGCACCGGCGCGGGGGAGGGGGAGCGGCCATGCAGGTGGACGACCGCCGGTGCGTCCGGAGCCGCCCGCTCCAGTGCCTCCAGGAGGTCGTCGGACGCCGCGGCACCCCGGATCCACGCACCGAGCCACACGGCGGTGGCGGTCATCAGAGCCGGGCTCACGTGCAGGAGGGTAGGCCACCGCGCCGCCCGGTGCCCCGGCAACGCCCGGGTAGGGTGTGCCGCGTGGTCGAGGTGCTCAGCTTCCGCGGGGTGACCGTGGTGCGCGGCGGCCGCCCGATCGTCGACCAGCTGGACTGGACCGTCACCGAGGACCAGCGCTGGGTGGTGCTCGGCCCCAACGGCGCCGGAAAGACGACCCTGCTGCAGCTCGCCGGGCCCAGCTCCACCCGACGTCCGGGCGGGTCGAGGTGCTTGGCGAGGCGCTGGGTGCCGTCGACGTCTTCGACGCGACCCCGGATCGGCCTGGCCAGCGCCGCGCTGGTCGAGCGCATCCCGGGCGACGAGCGGGTCCTCGACGTCGTCGTGACCGCGGCCTGGTCGGTGACCGGGCGCGGTCTCGAGGCCTACGAGGACCCCGACCTGGCCCGGGCCGGAGCGTCCTGCGTGCCGTCGGCGCCGAGGCGCTGCCGACCGCCGTTCGGCACGCTGTCGGAGGGGGAGCGCAAGCGCGTGCAGATCGCCCGGGCGCTGATGACCGACCCGGAGCTGCTGCTGCTCGACGAGCCGGCGGCCGGCCTGGACCTCGGGGCGCGCGAGGACCTGGTGACGCGGCTCGCGGCGATCGCCACCGACCGCTGGGCGCCCGTACAGGTCCTGGTGACCCATCACGTGGAGGAGATCCGGCCGGGTTCACCCACGTCCTGCTCCTGCGCGAGGGACGGGTCGTGGCCTCCGGCCGATCCACGAGACCCTGACCGGCCGCGCCCTGAGCCAGACCTTCGGCACGCGCCTTCGCAGCGGCCGGGTGCGCGGCCGGTACTGGGCGCGGGCGGTCCCGCCCGACACCGTCGCGCGCGGCCGGCGAGGTCGCGAGGTCGAGGAGCCGGTTCGGGCGGAATGGGACGGATCGGGCGCCCGGGACCATAGACTTCTGCCGTGGAGGCATGGATCGTCTGGCTCATTGTCGCGGCGGTGCTGGCTGGGGCGGAGGCCGCTTCGGCTGGCCTATCGCTGATCATGTTCGCCGGTGGCGCGCTTGCCGCGTCGGTTGCCTCGGCGGCCGGGGCGGGCACGGTGGGATCGGCGGCGGTGTTCGCCGGCGTCAGCGTCGCGCTCTCGCGTTCGTGCGGCCGGTCGCGAAGCGACACGTGTACCAGTCACCGTTGGAGCGCACGGGGACAGCCGCCTGATCGGCATCAGGCCGTCGTCCTCGAGACCGTGCACGCCGCCGACGGCCGGATCAAGCCGCCGGGGAGATCTGGTCGGCGCGCACCCTTGACGAGGATGCCCGCTACGAGCCGGGTGAGAAAGTGTCGGTGTTCCAGATCGACGGGGCCACCGCAGTGGTCGGATAGCCGGCAGCCGCCGGGTGGCTTGACAACAGGGAGGGACTCGTGGAGAGCCTGATCATCGCCGGAGTACTGGCGCTGATCGCGATCCTCGTCTTGTTCAGGACGATCAAGATCGTGCCGCAGGCGCAGGCGGGCATCGTGGAGCGGCTGGGGCGCTACCAACGCACCCTGGACCCCGGGCTGACATCATCATCCCGTTCATCGACAGGTGCGTCCCCTGATCGACCTGCGCGAGCAGGTGGTCTCGTTCCCGCCGCAGCCGGTGATCACCCAGGACAACCTGGTCGTCAGCATCGACTCGGTCATCTACTTCCAGGTCACCGACGCCAAGGCTGCGACGTACGAGATCCAGAACTACATCCAGGGCGTGGAGCAGCTGACCGTCACCACCCTGCGCAACGTCGTCGGGCGCTGGACCTGGAGCGGACCCTCACCAGCCGCGACGAGATCAACGCGCAGCTGCGCGGCGTGCTCGACGAGGCCACCGGCAAGTGGGGGATCCGGGTCAACCGCGTCGAGCTCAAGTCGATCGACCCGCCGG
>CAWBYT010000002.1:40000-41509 GCA_963793175.1 uncultured Actinomycetes bacterium | reverse complement strand
CCGCCGTTTACTGGCGCTTAAGTTCTCAGCTTCGACCCGAAGGCCTAACCGGTCCCCTTAACGTTCCAGCACCGGGCAGGCGTCAGTCCATATACGTCGTCTTGCGACTTTGCATGGACCTGTGTTTTTAGTAAACAGTCGCTTCCGCCTGGTCTCTGCGACCACTGCCAGCTTCGGGAGTAAATCCCTGTACCAGCCTTGGTCCCCCTTCTCCCTAAGTTACGGGGGTATTTTGCCGAGTTCCTTAACCATGATTATCTCGATCGCCTTGGTATTCTCTACCTGACCACCTGTGTTGGTTTGGGGTACGGGCCGCCATAACACTCGCTAGAGGCTTTTCTCGACAGCATGGGATCACTGACTTCGCCTAATCGGCTCCCTGTCCCGTCTCAGGCACGTGAGGTGCGGATTTGCCTACACCTCGCCCTACGCGGTTAGCCCGGGACTACCATCGCCCGGGATCAGCTGCCCTCCTGTGTCACCCCATCGCTTGCCTACTGCCACTTAGGTTCGCGCGCTCCACATCGCAGGTCCGAAGACCGCTCCGCTTCAGGCGCTTAGCATCGGTGGGGTCAGCATGGGCGTGTTAAAGCGGGTACGGGAATATCAACCCGTTGTCCATCGACTACGCCTGTCGGCCTCGTCTTAGGTCCCGACTTACCCAGGGCGGATTAGCCTGGCCCTGGAACCCTTGGTCATTCGGCGGACGGGTTTCTCACCCGTCTTTCGCTACTCATGCCTGCATTCTCACTCGTGTGGCGTCCACGGCTGGGTCACCCCGCCGCTTCGCTCGCCACACGACGCTCCCCTACCCATCCGTACAGCTGGACCCGAAGGCCGGCCTCGTACGAATGTCACAACTTCGGCGGTATGCTTGAGCCCCGCTACATTGTCGGCGCGGAATCACTTGACCAGTGAGCTATTACGCACTCTTTCAAGGGTGGCTGCTTCTAAGCCAACCTCCTGGTTGTCACTGCGACTCCACATCCTTTCCCACTTAGCATACGCTTGGGGGCCTTAGTTGGTGATCTGGGCTGTTTCCCTCTCGACTACGGAGCTTATCCCCCGCAGTCTCACTGCCGTGCTCTCACTTGTCGGCATTCGGAGTTTGGCTGATTTCGGTAAGCTTGTAGGCCCCCTAGATCATCCAGTGCTCTACCTCCGACAAGAAACACACGACGCTGCACCTAAATGCATTTCGGGGAGAACCAGCTATCACGGAGTTTGATTGGCCTTTCACCCCTATCCACAGGTCATCCCCCCAGTTTTCAACCTAGGTGGGTTCGGGCCTCCACGCGGTCTTACCCGCGCTTCACCCTGCCCATGGATAGATCACTCCGCTTCGGGTCTAGAGTGTGCGACTGAATCGCCCTGTTCGGACTCGCTTTCGCTACGGCTTCCCCACACGGGTTAACCTTGCCACACACCACTAACTCGCAGGCTCATTCTTCAAAAGGCACGCTGTCACCAAGGTCCGAAGACCCCTAGGCTCCAACGGCTTGTAGGCAC
>CAWBYT010000002.1:0-35000 GCA_963793175.1 uncultured Actinomycetes bacterium | reverse complement strand
CTTCTTCTGCGGCATGATCGACGAGCCGGTGGACCACGCGTCGTCGAGCACGGCCCAGCCGAACTCCCGCGAGGACCACAGGCAGATCTCCTCGCCCAGCCGGGAGAGGTGCACGCCGATCATCGCCGCGACGAAGAGGAACTCGGCGACGAAGTCACGATCGCTGACCGCGTCGATGGAGTTGGCGATCGCGCCAGTGAAGCCCAGCTCGGCGGCGACCGCCTGCGGGTCGAGCGCAAGGGCGGATCCGGCCAGCGCCCCGGCGCCCAACGGCGAGAGCGCCGCCCGGACGTCCCAGTCGGCGAGACGGTCGAGGTCGCGGCCGAACGCGTGCGCGTGCTTGGCCAGCTCGTGCCCGAAGGACACCGGCTGGGCGTGCTGCAGGTGGGTGAAGCCGGGAGCCGGGCTGTCGATGTGGGCCTCGGCCTGGTCGGTCAGCGCGACGATCAGGTCGACGAGGGCCGCCGCGACGGCCCGGGACCGGTCGCGCAGGTAGAGGCGGAGGTCGGTGGCCACCTGGTCGTTGCGGCTGCGCCCGGCGCGCAGCTTCCCGCCGACCGGGCCGAGCAGCTCGAGGAGGCCGCGCTCGATCGCCGTGTGGACGTCCTCGTCCGTCGGGCGTGGCCACGAAGCTGCCGTCGGCGACGCGTGCCGCCAGCGTGTCGAGCGCGGCCAGGACCCGATCGTGCTCGGGGTCGTCGAGCAGCCCCGCCCTGCGCAGGACCCCGGCGTGCGCACGGGTCTGGAGGAGGTCGTAGGGCGCCAGCCGCCAGTCGAAGTGCACCGACAGGCTCAGGGCGGCCATCTCCTGGGACGGGCCCCCGGTGAAGCGGGCACCCCACAGCCGGGTCGGCCCGGTCGGCGCGCCCCCTCCCGGACCGCGGGAATCCGGGGGCTGGGTCACTCGACGGTCCGGCCGAGGCCAAGGTCGCGGGCGGCGGCCATCTTCGAGGGCAGGCCCCACAGCTCGATGAACCCCTTGGCCAGCGACTGGTCGAACGTGTCGCCGGTGTCGTAGGTGGCCATCGAGAAGTCGTAGAGCGACTCCGGTGACCTGCGGCCGGTCACCGTCGCGCGGCCGCCGTGCAGGGTCATCCGGATGTCGCCGGAGACGGTCTCGTTGAGCTCGTCGAGGAACCCGCTGAGCGCCCGGCGCAGCGGGCGAGAACCACAGGCCGTCGTAGACCAGCTCGGTCCAGCGCTGGGACACGCCGCGCCCGAAGCGGGCGAGGTCGCGCTCCACGGTGACGTTGCCAGTAGCTCCTGGTGGGCGGTGATCAGGGCGAGCGCGCCGGGGGCCTCGTACACCTCGCGGCTCTTGATGCCGACGAGCCGGTCCTCGACCATGTCCAGGCGGCCGACGCCCTGGGCGCCGGCGCGCGCGTTGAGCTCCTTGATCGCCTCGAGCATCGTGACGGGCCTGCCGTCGAGGGCGACCGGGACGCCGGAGGCGAAGGTGACGAGCACCTCGTCGGCGTCGCGCTGGACCGTGCGGGTCCTGGGTGTAGGCGTAGATGTCCTCGATCGGGCCGTTCCAGATGTCCTCGAGGAAGCCGGTCTCGACCGCGCGGCCCCAGACGTTCTGGTCGATCGAGTACGGCGACTTCTTGGTGACGTCGATCGGCAGGTCGTGGGCCTCGGCGTACTCGATGGCCTTGTCGCGGGTCAGCGCGCAGGTCGCGGACCGGGGCGATGCAGGTGAGGTCCGGGGCGAGGTTGGTGATGCCGACCTCGAAGCGGACCTGGTCGTTGCCCTTGCCGGTGCAGCCGTGGCTGACGACGGTGGCGCCGTGCTTGCGGGCCGCGGCCACCAGATGCTTGACGATCGTCGGCCGCGAGAGCGCCGAGACCAGCGGGTAGCGGTCCATGTAGAGCGCGTCGGCCTTGAGGGCGGGCAGGCAGTAGTCGTCGGCGAACTCCTCGCGCGCATCGACCACCTCGGCCTCGACCGCGCCGCAGGCCAGCGCGCGCTCGCGGATGACCTCGAGGTCCTCGCCGCCCTGGCCGACGTCGACCGCGCACGGCGATCACCTCGGCGCCGGTCTCCTCGGCGATCCAGCCGATCGCCACGGAGGTGTCCAGCCCGCCCGAGTAGGCGAGCACGACGCGGTCGGCCATGAGTGTCTCCGTCCGTTCTGTGCGCGGGGCCCCGCGCGTCCTGGACCAGCATACGCATATACACATGCGATCGTGGCACGCGAGGGTAAGCGCCAACCGTCAGCGACGGGGGTCGATCAGGCCGAGGATCGAGGCGGCGACGCGCTCTCCGCCGTCGGGCGCCCTGGTGATCAGGATCACCGTGTCGTCGCCGGCGACGGTGCCGATGACGTCCGCCCAGTCGGAGCGGTCGATCGCCGACGCGAGGTACTGGGCAGCCCCCGGGGGCGTCCGCAGGACGACGATGTTCGCCGAGCAGTCGACGCCGACCAGCACGTCCTGGGCGACCCTCGCCAGGCGCGCGGTCGAGTCGGTGTCGGGTGCCTGGGGACGGGTGTCGCCGCCCTCCGCGGGCACGGCGTAGACCTGCTCGCCCGAGCCGGTGGCCACCTTGACCGCGCCCAGCTCGTCGAGGTCGCGCGACAGCGTTGCCTGGGTGACGACGAACCCGTCGTCGGCGAGCAGCTGGGCCAGGGACGCCTGGGAGCCGACCGGCACGCGCGATCGAGCAGCTCGACGATCCTGCGGTGCCGGGCGGCCTTGGTGTTGGGGATGGTCATGGCGCGTGCTCCGACGACCGGGCCGCCCCGATCGCGGGCGCAGCACCCCGACGCCATGGGCGGCCTCCTCGGCGGTGAGGTTCAGGGCCGGGGCCAGCCGGATCACGTCGGGTGCGGCCGCGTTGACCAGGACGCCGGCCTCGCGCGCCGCTGCCTCGACCGCCTTGCGCGACCGGCTCATCCAGGACCACGCCGAGGAGCAGGCCTGCGCCCCGGACCTCGACCACGCCCTCGACGGAGGCCAGGGCGGCGCGGATCTGCTCCCCCCGCTGCGTCGCATTGGCCAGCAGGCCCTCGCCGACGATCGTGTCGAGGACCGCGAGGGCCGCTGCGGCGCTGATCGGGTTGCCGCCGAAGGTCGACCCGTGCGACCCCGGGGTGAGGGCCGGCACGCCGGGATGGTCGAGGCGGATCATCGCGCCGATCGGCAGACCGCCGCCGAGGCCCTTGGCCAGCGTGATGATGTCGGGACGTAGCCCCTCGTGCTGGGGCGCGTGGTGGGCAAGCCACCATCCGGTGCGCCCGATCCCGGTCTGCACCTCGTCGAGGATGAGCAGGGCGCCCGCTTCGCCGGTGATCCGACGGGCGGCCGCGAGGTACCCGTCGGGGGGGACCACGACCCCTGCCTCGCCCTGGATGGGCTCCAGGATCACCGCGGCCGTGGCTGGCGTCGACGGCCGCGGCCGAGGGCGTCGGCGTCGCCGTAGGGGACGAAGTCGACCTCCCCGGGCAGCGGCCGGAAGGGATCGGCCTTGGCGGGCTGACCGGTCAGGGCCAGCGCGCCCATCGTGCGGCCGTGGAAGCCCATGGTCGCCGCGACCATCCGGGTCCGGCCCGTGAGCCGCGCGAGCTTGAACGCGGCCTCGTTGGCCTCCGCGCCGGAGTTGCAGAGGAACACGCGAGCGCCGCCGCTCGGGTCCGCGAGCGCGGCCAGGCGGCTCGACAGCTCGAGCGCGGGGAGGTTGATCGCCAGGTTCGACGTGTGGCCCAGGGTCCGCACCTGGTCGCTGACGGCGGCCACGACGGCCGGGTGGGCGTGGCCGAGCGCGTTGACGGCGATCCCGCCGAGGAGGTCCAGGTACGCGCCGGCCGGTGTCGTCGGTGACCCACGGGCCCGCGCCCGAGACGAGCGTGAGCGGGGGCGTGCCGTAGTTGTCCTGCATGACCGATTCCCAGCGCTCGGCGGGGTCCGGCGTCGTGGTCGATCCGGTCGATCCGAGCGACCGGTTCGACCACCAACGACGGGCCTGGTCGCGGGATCCGCCGCGCTACTCACCTGGCACCTCGTCGGGCAGGACCATCGTTCCGATCCCTTCGGAGGTGAACACCTCGAGCAGCAGGCTGTGCGGCGACCCGCCCGTCGATCACGTGTGCGCGCTCGACGCCCGCCGACGACGGCGCGCAGGCAGGCCTCCATCTTGGGCGCCATCCCCGAGTCGAGGCGGGGCAGCAGGTCGGCCAGCTCGGACACCCGGATCTCGGCGACGAGGCTGGAGCGGTCCGGCCAGTCGGCGAACAGCCCCTCGACGTCGGTGAGCACCACCAGCTTGTCGGCGCCGAGAGCGATGGCCAGGGCCGCCGCGGCGGTGTCCGCGTTGACGTTGAGGACCTGCCCGTCCTCCGCCACGCCGATGGTGGAGATGACGGGGATGAAGCCGTCGTCGAGCAGGCTGGCGACGAAGTCGGGGCGGACCGCCGTGACGTCCCCGACCAGCCCCAGGTCGAGCTCCTGGCCGTCGGACATGACGGTGCGCTGCTCGGCCGCGAAGAGATGGGCGTCCTCCCCCGAGATCCCGACCGCGAGCGGTCCGTGGGCGTTGACCAGCCCCACGAGGTCCCGCTGGACCTGACCTGTCAGGACCATCCGCACGACCTCCATCACCTCCGGGGTCGTCACGCGCAGGCCGGCGCGGAACTCGCTGACGACGCCGAGGCGCGCCAGCATGGCGCTGATCTGGGGGCCGCCGCCGTGGACGACCACGGGCCGCAGTCCGGCCAGGCGCAGGAACACGACGTCCTCGGCGAACGAGCGCTGCAGGTCGGCCGACGTCATGGCGTTCCCGCCGTACTTGACCACGACGGTGGCCCCGCGGAACCGCTGCAGCCAGGGCAGGGCCTCGGCAAGGACCTGGGCCTTGGCCAGCGCGTCAGCGGTGGGGACGGGTCGGGACCTGCTCATCGATGCTCCTCGGGTCGGCAGGTCAGGGCCTGCCTGAGCGCTCAGCGTTCGAGTAGGCGCGAGTTCTCGTGGACGTACATGGCCGTCAGGTCGTTGGTCCAGAGCGTGGCGCTGGCGGTGCCGGCGTGCAGGTCGATCTCGATCGTGACCTCGCGGCCGCTCATGTCGACGACGCTCCGGTCGCCGAACGCCGCCCCGTCGCGGCAGACCGGCACCCCGTTGATCGCCACGTCGATCGCGTCCGGCTCGAACACGGCGTCCGTCGTGCCGACCGCCGACAGGATCCGGCCCCAGTTGGGATCCTCGCCGTGGATCGCGCACTTGAGCAGGTTGCTGCGCGAGACGGCGCGGGCCGCGGTGAGGGCATCGTCCTCGCTGGCGGCGTTGACCACGTCGATCCGGATCTCCTTGGACGCACCCTCGGCATCGGAGATCAGCTGGCGGGCGAGGTCGGCGCAGACGGCGGTGACCACCTCGGCCAGCTCGTCGGGGTCCGGGCGTGACCCCGGTCGCCCCCGAGGACAGCAGCAGGACGGTGTCGTTGGTGGACATGCAGCCGTCGGAGTCGATCCGGTCGAACGTGAGGCGCGCTGCCGCCCGCAGGACGGTGTCGAGCGTTGCGCTGTCGGCCACGGCGTCGGTCGTCAGCACCACGAGCATCGTCGCCAGTCCCGGGGCGAGCATGCCCGCACCCTTGGCCATGCCACCCACCGTCCAGCCCTGCCGGTGCGGAACGGCGGCGAGCTTCGGCACCGAGTCGGTGGTCATGATGGCCTCGGCGGCCGCCAGCCCGCCCTCGGGGGCCAGCACGTGGAAGGCCGCGTCCGCCCCGGCCAGGAGCGCGGGCATCGGCAGCCGGTCGCCGATCAGGCCGGTGGAGCAGACCGCGACCTCGATCGGGGCCACGCCCAGCAGCTCCGCGACGTGCTCGGCGGTGCGGTGGGTGTCGGCGAAGCCGGCGGGACCGGTGCACGCGTTGGCGCCCCCGGAGTTGAGGATCACCGCCCGGAACCGGCCGTCGAGGGCACACTGCGCCGTCCACTGCACCGGTGCCGCCTTGATCCGGTTGGAGGTGAACACCGCTGCTGCCGCGTGGTTCGGGCCGTCGTTGACCACGAGCGCGACGTCGGGGCCTCCGGAGGCCTTGAGGCCGGCCGCCACGCCCGCCGCCCGGAACCCCACGGCGGCGCACACACCGTGGCTGTGCGGGCTGCGGTCGACCTGAGGGTCCAGGCTCATGGTGCGACTCCGTCCACTGGGAGGCCCAGCCCCTCGGGGAGGCCGAGGATCAGGTTGGCGTTCTGGATGGCCTGGCCCGCCGCACCCTTGACGAGGTTGTCCAGGGCGCGCGATGACCGTCGTGCGACCCGAGTGCGCGTCCGCCACGACCTGCAGGTGCACGCTGTTGGACCCGAGGGTCGCGGCCGTGCTGGGCATCGTGCCCGCCGGCAGGACGTGGACGAACGCCTCGTCGTCGTAGGCCGCGTGGAGCGCGTCGCGCATGGTGTCCGTGCCGAAGCCGGGGCTGGTCCGGGCCGTGCAGGTCGCCAGGATCCCGCGCGGCATCGGGGCCAGCGTCGGGGTGAACAGCATCGTGACGTCCTCCCCGGCGGCGATCGTCAGCGCCTGCTCCATCTCGGGCGTGTGCTGGTGCGCGCCGCCCACCTTGTAGGGGCTCATGGAGCCCATCACCTCGCTGGCCTGCAGCGAGTCGGCGACCTTCCGGCCGGCACCCGACGTCCCGGAGGCCGCGACGACGACGATGTCCGCCGGCTCGACCAGCCCGGCGGCGAGCAGGGGAGCCAGGGCCAGGGCGACGGCCGTCGCGTAGCAGCCCGGGTTCGCCACGCGCGTCGCGCCTGCCAGCCGCTCGCGCTGTCCCGGCAGCTCGGGCAGTCCGTAGGGCCAGCCGCCCGCGTGCGGGGAGCGGCCGTAGTACCGGTCCCAGGCGCCCCCGTCGGCGAGTCGGAAGTCCGCGCCGAGGTCCACGACGGGTAGGCCGGCGGGAAGTGCTGCCACGAGGGCCGCGGACTCACCGTGCGGGAGGGCGGCGAGGACGAGGTCCGCTCCGGCCAGGGAGTCGGCATCGGTAGGAACGAAGTCCTGCCCGGTCAGGGAGACCAGCTGCGGATGCACGGAGGTCACCGGCTGGCCGGCGCGGCTGCCGGCCGCGAGCGGACCAAGCCGGAGCCCGGGGTGAGCCCCGACAAGGCGGATCAGCTCACCGCCCGCATACCCGGACGCCCCAGCGACAGACACGACAGCAGCCACGAACCCAAGCATACGCATATACGAATACCCGGACCGCCCAGTAGCCGCCGCAGGCGCAGGATCTCCGTGACGCCACGGAATCTCCTGCTACTCGCGGAGGTACCGAGAGGTTGCGGGACAGTTGGCGCCTGGTGGGTTGGGTTCAGGGGCGTTCGACTTGGTTCAGGAGGGCCTGGCGGTCGTCGCGGACATGGATGAAGTGACCGCTGAGGGCGTCGAACCGGCCGCTGGCCAGGTCGGCGACGAGTTCCTGCACGGCAGTCACCGGCAGGTAGGCGGAGTCGGGCAGGTCGGCGAGGTCCGGGCGGTGCTCCAGGAGGGCTTCGGGCCACTGCGTCATCTCCGTACGCACCATGCCCGGACTGATCGCGAAGACCGACACCCCTGCCCCCGCGAGCTCCTCGGCGACCGAGGACACGAGGTGCGTGACAGCCGCCTTGCTGGCCCCGTAGGCCGACGTCCACGGCGAGGGCGTCCGGCCCATGCCCGAGGACATGACGATGATGCGGCCGCTGCCGCGGTCGACCATGGCCGGGATCACCCCGCGCATCGTGATCAGCACGCCGCGCACGTTGACCTCCACGTCGCGCCACCACAGATCCGGGTCCGCCTCCCAGGCGGGACCGGCCGCCGTGAGCAGGCCCGCGTTGGCGATCACGAGGTCCGGGCTGCGCCAGATGGCGTGCAGCGCTGCCAGCGCCTGGGCCATCGCCGTCCCGTCGGTCACATCTGCCACGAGTGGGAGGACCTGGTCCGGCGGGGAGGCCGCCGCGAGCGCCGTCAGCAGGTCGACATCCCGACCGAGCGCAGCCACGCGCCACCCACGGGCCAGCAGATCCTCGGCCAGGGCCCGGCCGATCCCTCGGGATGCCCCCGTGATCAGGGCGACGGGGAGGTCGGGCACCTGGGCTCCTCCCTCCTGGGGCTGCGATGAGCACGCCCTTCGCCGAGCAGAGTAGGCCACGCGGCCGGCAAAGGACGGAGCCTCGCCGCGACCTCGCCGCCGCTACCGGATCCGAGCCGCGCGGTGCTCAGCTGCGCAGCTCGGCGCCGCACTCCGCCTCGGCAGCCGCGAGCGCGCGCTGCCTGACCTCGGCGACCTCGGCCGCCGACAGCGTGCGGTCGGGGGCGCGCATCCGCAGGGCGAAGGCCAGCGACCTGCGCCCCTGCCCGACCTGCTCCCCGGAGTAGGTGTCGAACAGCCGAACGCTCTCCAGCAGCGCTCCCCCACCGCGCAGCATGGCGGCCCGCACGGACTCCGCCGCGACGTCGGCGCCGACGACGACCGCGAGGTCCTCCTTCGCGACGGGCATCGTGGAGAACACGGGCGCGGGAACCACTGCCGGGGCGGCGGCCAGCAGTGCATCGAGGTGGACCTCGAACGCGACCGTGCGGGGCGGCAGGCCCAGTTCATCCAGGACCCGCGGATGCAGCTCCCCCGCGTGGCCGATCACCGCACCCTCGACGGAGATGGCCGCGCAGCGACCGGGGTGCCAGGGGGTCGTCGACGCCGGGGCCACCTCGATGACCACTCCCAGCTCGTCGGCGAGGTCGCGCACGACGCCCACGCCGTCGGACCACACGGCCGGACGGCCGGCCCCCCACCAGCCGGAGCGGTCGCGCTCGCCGGCCAGGATGCCGCCCGCATGCCTGGGCTGTGCCGGCAGGAGAGCCTCCAGCCGCGCCACCTCCGAGGCACTCGGCCGGCCCGACACCGACGGCCTGGGCGGGTCGGCCGACGTGCCCGAGGCGGAGCCCTGGAAGACCAGCCCCACCTCGAAGAGCGCCACGTCGCCGGCACCCCGGCTGAGGTTCCGGCGCAGGGCCCGCGCGAGGCCCGGCAGCAGCGTGGTGCGCAGGAACGGCACCTCGTCCGAGAGCGGGTTGGCCAGCCCGACCACCGCCGAGCGCGGATCGTCGGCCGTGATGCCCAGCGCATCCAGGTCGGCGCGGCTGACGAACGGGTAGGTCAGCACCTCGACCAGTCCCGAGGCGGCCAGCGTGCGACCGGCCCGGCGGCGCCGGCGCTGCGCAGCGGAGAGCCCGTACCCGGCCCGGGTACGGGGGAGGGTCGCCGGCAGGCTCTCGTAGCCCTCCAGCCGGACGACCTCCTCGACGAGGTCCGCCGGGTCGGTGAGGTCGGGTCGCCAGGTCGGCGGCGTGACGACCAGGGTGGCGCCCTCCACGGTCAGCGTGGCGCCGACGGACTCCAGCCGAGCGATGGTCCGGTCGGCCGAGATCGGCATCCCGGAGACCCGCTCGGGCAGGTCCGCGGGCATCTGGACGGGCAGCGACGGGACGACCGCATCGACCCGCGTGGTCCCCACGTACGAGGCGCCGCCCAGCTCGATCAGCAGCGCCGCGGCCCGCGCCGACGCCACCGCCGGGAGCTCGGGGTCGACGCCGCGCTCGAAGCGGCGCGACGCCTCGCTGGACAGCCTGTGCCGGCGTGACATCCGAGCAACCGCGTCGGCGGAGAAGTGCACGGCCTCGATCGCCACAGAGTGGGAGCCCTCGTCGATCTCGGACTCCAGCCCGCCCATGGTCCCGGCCAGGGCCAACGGGCCGCGGGGCTCGGCGATGACGATGTCGGCGGCGCTGAGCGTGCGCCGGACATGGTCGAGGGTCTCCAGCGGCTCCCCCGCGGACGCCCGTCGCACGGTGAGCGGACCGGTGAGCTTCGCCCGGTCGAACGCGTGCAGGGGCTGGCCGAGCTCCAGCATCACGAAGTTGGTGACGTCGACGGCCAGCGACACGGGGCGCATGCCGCACGCCACCAGGGCGCGGCGCATCCACTGCGGGCTGGGGGCGCTCGGATCCAGTCCGGCGATCGAGCGCAGCACGAACCTGTCGGCCGCCTCCGGGTCGGTGATCGAGCACTCGTGCGGCGGCTGCCCGCGAGGCGGCCCGGGAGCAGGGACTCCGGATCCACGAGCGCAGGGTCGGCGAACGGCAGCCCGTAGGCCGTGGCGACCTCGCGGGCGATCCCCCGGATGCTCAGCGCGTAGCCGCGGTCCGGCGTGACGGCGATGTCGAGCACCTCGTCGCCCAGGCCGAGGAGCTCGTAGCCGGAGTCGCCGGGCGCGGCCGGACCCCGCGGGCAGCACGATGACGCCCGAGTGGTCGTCGCCGAGGCCCAGCTCGCGCTCGGAGGTGATCATCCCGTCGGAGACGCGCCCGTACGTCGGGCGGGCCGCGATCTCGAACCCGCCCGGCAGGACGGCCCCGGGCAGGGCCACGACGACCAGGTCGCCGGCGGCGAAGTTGCTCGCACCGCAGATGATCCCGCGCTCGTCAGTCGCGACCCCGTCGGCGTCCTCGCCGTTGCCGGGGCCGACCTCGACCCGGCAGTACCGGATCGGCTTCTTGAACTCCGACAGCTCCTCGACGGAGCGCACCCGACCGACGACCAGGGGGCCGGTCACGTCCGCGCCGAGCACGTCGACGGTCTCCACCTCGAGGCCCGCGGCGATCAGGCGGGCGGCGACGTCTCGGCCGGTCTGGTCGGCGGGAACGGCGACGAAGTCGCGTATCCAGCTCATCGGTGCGCGCATGACCTCAGACCTCCGAGCCGAATGCCGCGGTGAACCGGAGGTCGCCCTCGACCATCTCGCGCATGTCCGTCACGCCGTGGCGGAACATCAGCGTCCGCTCGATGCCCATGCCGAAGGCAAAGCCCGTGTACCGGCCAGGGTCGATGCCGCAGGCGACCAGGACGCGCGGGTTGACCATGCCGCAGCCGCCCCACTCGATCCAGCCCTCGGAACCGCATGTCCGGCACGGATTGGCCGGATCCCCCACGGATGCCCCGCGGCAGACGAAGCACTGGAGGTCGACCTCGGCGCTGGGCTCAGTGAACGGGAAGTAGCTGGGACGCAGGCGCGTCACCAGGCCGGCACCGAACATGGCGGCCGCGAAGTGGTCCAGGGTGCCCTTGAGGTCGGCCATCGTGATGCCCTCGTCGACCACAAGACCTTCGACCTGGTGGAACACCGGGGTGTGCGTGGCGTCGAGCTCGTCGGTCCGGTAGACCCGCCCGGGGCAGATGACGTGGATGGGCAGCTCGCGGTCGAGCATGGTGCGCACCTGCACCGGGGAGGTATGCGTTCGGAGGACCACGCCACTGTCGGGTGTGCCGACGAAGAAGGTGTCCTGCATGGTTCGGGCCGGATGGTCCGGGGCCATGTTGAGCGCGTCGAAGTTGAACCACTCGGCCTCGACCTCGGGGCCTTCGGCCACCTCATAGCCCATCGCGACGAAGACGTCCTCGATGCGCTCCATGAGGGTCGTGAGCGGGTGCCGGGCGCCGGGCGGACGGCGGTCCGTGGGCAGTGTGACATCGACCGCCTCGTCGACGAGGACGCGCTCGTCACGCTCGGCCGCGAGGGCGACCTCGCGCACTTCGAGGGCCTTCCTGACCGCAGCGCGAGCCATCCCCACCCGCTTGCCGGCTTCCGCCTTGGCCGCGGGGGGAAGCGCGCCGATCTCCCGGTTGGCCAGCGCCAGCGGCGAGCGGTCGCCGGCATGACCCAGGCGGACGACCTTGAGCGCCTCCAGGTCGGCGGCACCGGCGATGGCCGACAGCGCGGCATCGCGGGCCGCGACGACCTCGTCGTCGGACAGCGCGCTCACCTCGACCGGGTCGTAGGACTTGTTGGGGGCGGACAACATGGCCTCTTCCGGGGTCTGATCGACGTTCATGCGGATGACAGCGTCCGATCCTACCGGGGTGGCCGGCGGGTCCTAAGCCCGTCGCTCCGGTCCCGAAGTCGCCCCCAAGATCGCCCGGATCGGGTCTGACGACGAGGCTACGTGGGACACCTGCCGATCGTCGGGCGTTCCCTCCATGTTCGCGCCATACTCCGTTCATATGCAGTTCAACCGGGAAGCGGAGGATCCTCACCCCGTACCGCTCGCGGACCCTTTCGCCGAGGCCTACAAGGGGCGGGGGCCATTCGCGCCGCCGGCCCGCACCCGTGGTCCGGGCCGGCTGGTGCCACTGCTCGGACAGATCAACGGGTACACACCGGGCAGGTTCCGGATCGACGCCCTCGCCGGACTCACGGTCGCCGCACTGACCCTGCCCTCCGCGATGGCCTACGCCGAGGTCGCCGGGGTGCCGGTCACCACCGGCCTCTACACGCTGATCGCGCCAGTGCTCATCTACGCCTTCCTGTCGTCCACTCCGCGGACGGTCGTCGGCCCGGAGGGCACCGTCGCGCTCGTCACCGGCGCCGCCGTGGCGCCGCTTGCCGGAGGCGACCCGGTCAAGTGGGTCCTGCTCGTCTCGATGCTGGCCGTGATCACGGGGGTGCTGTTCCTCGTCGCACGCCTGGCCCGGATCGGGTGGATGGCCGACTACCTCTCCCAGGCCGTCCTCGTCGGCTACATCGCGGGCGTGGCCATCGTGCTCATCATCGGCCAGATCGGGAAGCTGACCGGGATCCCGTCGGCCGATGGCAACGCCCTTCGTGAGCTCTGGGGCTACCTGACGAATCTCTCCGCTGCCAACGCGGCGACCCTGGCCGTCGGGCTGGTCGCCATGGCGATCCTCGTCGTGATGCGCCGAGTGCTCCCCATGTGGCCGTCGGCCCTCATCGTGGTGGTGCTCGGCATCGCCGCCGCATGGGGCTGGGACCTCGCAGCCGAAGGGGTGGCGCTCGTGGGCGAGGTGCCGGCCGGGCTCCCGGCGTTCGAGATTCCGGCGGTCAGCCTCGATGACGTGCAGTCACTGATCGTGCCCGCCATCGGCATCTTCCTGGTCAGCTTCTCCGACGCGATCCTCATCTCGAGGGCGATCGCCGCCAAGAACAAGGAGACGGTCGACGCCAACCAGGAGCTGTTCGCGTTCGGGACCGCCAACATCTCCGCCGGGCTGACCGCCGGGATGCCGATCGGCGCCAGCGGATCGCGGACCGCCGTCAACGACTCGATGCGCGTCACCAGCCAGGTCGGTGGGCTGGTCAACGCCATCACCGTGGCCATCATCCTGTTGTTCCTGACGGAGCCGATCCAGTACCTGCCCACCGCCGTCCTCGCCGCGATCATCATCGTCGCGTCAGTGGGGATCATCGAGGCGGGGGCGTGGGTGACCCTTCGCCGGAGCAGCCGTGCCGAAGTGGTGATCGCGCTCGTGACTATGGTCCTCGTCCTGAGCGTGGGCGTGCTGCAGGCGCTGTTCGTGGCGGTCTTCCTGTCCATGGCAGACGTGGTCAGACGCGTAGCGAACCCGCACGACGCGGTTCAAGGCTTCGTGCCGAGCATCGACCGCTTCGGCAACGTCGAGTCCAACGAGGGTGCCGAGGTGCTCCGCGGCATCGTGATCTACCGCCTCGACGACCGGATCTTCTTCGCCAACTGTCAGCGGGTCAACGACCGGATCTGGTCGGCGATCTCGGGTGCGCCCAAGCCGGTCCACTGGCTGGTCTTCGACGTGGCGGGCGTCCCTGACACGGACTCCGCCGCCCAGGCAGCCCTCCTGGAGCTCAAGAGCGGTCTGACCACCGCCCGCATCGGGCTGGTCTTCGCCACCATGCGCGAGTCGCTGCGCCTGGACCTCGAGGAGGGGCAGGTGCTGGAGGAGCTGGTGAGCGAGGACGACATCTTCGAGACCGTGGAGGCGGCAGTGGTGGCCTGCCTCGATCGGATGAAGGCGGCCGGCCTCGGCCCGCCACCTGTCAGCCCGGCCCCTGAGAGCTCGGCCCCCAAGAGTCCGCCCGTTGCCGGCCCGGACGCTGCCGGCCCGGACGCTGCCGGCCCGGACACTGCCGGCCCGGAGGCTGCCGGCCCGGACGCTGCCGGCCCGCACCCGGGCGAGGCGCCCGGGACGTGATCGGACGCCCGACTCGGGCGACCGCCGGCGTCCCGCGGTCGCCCAGGTCCGGGGTCACGCGGAGTGCGCGAGCCGCGCCTTGGCGTACAGGCACACCGCCGCCGCGGTCGCCAGGTTGAGGCTCTCGGCGCGGCCGTGGATCGGGATGCTGATCACCTGGTCGACGGCGGCCCGGACCTCGTCGGGCAGGCCGTGGGCCTCGTTGCCGAAGACCCAGCAGATCCGGCCGCCCAGGAGCCCGGCGCGCTCGGCGCTGAACAGGTCGACCGACTCGGGGGTGAGGTCGGCGGCGAGGATGCGGTGGCCCGCCGAGCGCAGTGCCATGATCGCGTCGACAGTGTCGCCGGCCGCCACGACCGGCAGGTGGAACAGGGACCCGGCCGTGGCGCGCACGCACTTGGGGTTCGTCGGGTCGACCGAGCGTGCCGACAGGGCGACCGCGTCGGCCCCCGCAGCGTCGGCCACCCGGATCAGGGCGCCGGCGTTGCCTGGATCAGACATCTCGTGGGTGAGGACGACCTGCCCGTCGTCACGGATGTCGGCAATATCGGCGAGGTCGGCGAGGCTGCCCGGGGCCCAGCCGCAAAGGGCCACCACCCCCTGAGGGGACTGGGAGCCGCTGAGGCTGGCGAGGCCGGCCGCGTCGACCCGGTGAACGCCGAGGCCTTCGGCTACAGCCGCTCCGACCAGCTCGGCGTGCCGATCGCTGGCGCCGGCCTCGACGAACAGCTCGCGGCACGCCCCGGCGGCGAGGGCCTCTCGAACCGCCTGCGGACCCTCGGCCAGAAGCTCGCGCCGGGCCCTGCGGTGCTTGCCCACGGTGAGCTGCCGGGCGTCGCGGACCCGCGCGGACCGCGTTGTCAGCACCGGTTCGTCCCGCTCGGCGGTCACCGGCCCAGCATGGCATGGCGCGGCTTCCACCCGGGGCCGGGTCAGGACGTGCCAGGGCCCCGCCACTCCCGCAGGAGGACGGGGCCCGAAGGCGACCCTGTGCGTCAGGCGGCCGGGGCTGCCGCCGGCAGGGCCGCGCGTGCGGTCTCGACCAGCGAGGCGAACGCGGCCTCGTCGTTGACGGCCAACTCGGCCAGCATCCGGCGGTCGACCTCGACACCGGCGGCCTTCAGGCCCTGGATGAACCGGTTGTAGGTCATGCCATGGGCGCGGGACGCCGCGTTGATCCGCTGGATCCACAGGCGTCGGAAGTCGCCCTTGCGGTCCTTGCGGTGGTCATAGGCATACACACCCGAGTGGGTGACCTGCTCCTTCGCCTTGCGGTAGAGCCGGGAGCGCTGCCCGCGGTAGCCGCTGGCCTTCTCCAGGACCTCGCGACGCTTCTTGTGGGCGTTGACCGCCCTCTTCACGCGTGCCACGTGTCACTCCTTCGTGTTCGAGTTCGGGGACGCTCAGCGCATGCCGAGCAGGCGCTTGACGTTCGGGGTGTCGGCGGCGGAGACAGCAGAGTCCTGCTGCAGCTTGCGCGAGCGCTTGCTCGACTTCACTTCGAGGCGGTGACGCTTGTTGACCTGCTCGTGCAAGAGCTTGCCCGAGCCGGTCACCTTCACCCGCTTCTTGGTGCCGCTGTGCGTCTTCATCTTCGGCATCGTTGCTTCTCCTAGGTTCACCGCGAGCGGCGTGCCGCTGCGGGTTCGTCCCGCGGCGGTCACCCTTCGCGTGGTGCTTGTCGGGCTCCGGACGGACCGTCGACCGGTGCTTGTTCGGGCTTCGGACGGATCCTCGGCCCGAGGGAGTTTCACCCCTGCGCGGCGTCCGGTCCCGCCTGGCGGGCGGCCCGCTGCTCAGCGCGCGCATCCGCCTTCTTCTTGGTGGGGGCGACCACCATGATCATGTTGCGGCCGTCCTGCTTGGGCGAGCTCTCGACGACCCCGTACTCGGCGATCTCCTCTGCCATCCTCTGCAGCAGGCGGTACCCGAGCTCGGGACGGGACTGCTCCCTGCCTCGGAACATGATCGTCACCTTGACCTTGTCGCCCTGCTTGAGGAACCGCACCACGTGACCCTTCTTGGTCTCGTAGTCGTGCGGGTCGATCTTGGGTCGGAGCTTCATCTCCTTGATGACCGTGTTGACCTGCTTCTTGCGGTCCTCACGTGCCTTCACGGCCGACTCGTACTTGAACTTGCCGTAGTCCATGAGCTTGCAGACGGGCGGCTTGCTGTTCGGGGCCACCTCGACCAGGTCGAGGTCTGATTCGACAGCAAGTCGCAGTGCGTCCTCGATTCGGACGATCCCCACCTGCTCGCCGTTCGGACCGACGAGTCGTACTTCGGGGACACGGATCCGATCGTTAATCCTGGGCTCGACGCTGATGGCGCCTCCTTGGGTCGCTTGGAGTTGTGCGCGACCGCTGCCCCCTCTTTCGAGGCGGGCCGGGCCCCTCATGGGAAGAGGCCCGCTCACGGGCAGGCGAGCAGGCCTCGAAGCGCCGGTGCAGCACCGGCACCGGACGGGTGTCACCGTCCGGATCGCTACCCGACCGCCCTGGGGCTGTCCGGGTGGGAGCTCGAGACCCCTCTTGTCCGCCAACCACCCCATCGGCGCGTGCACCGGGTTTGGGGCAGATCGGTCGTCCATGACAGGGTACCAGGATGACTGAGGTTCCCACGAATCCCGACGAGCCCGGAGGCCCGCTCCCGCCCGACGCCCGGCTGCCGGGGGACGTCGACGTGGACCAGGCGCTGCGTGACATCGGCGAGGTGCCCGCCGTCGAGGTGATCACGACGGTCGCGCTGCACCTGCTCAGCGCAGCAGCCGTCAAGTGCGGGCTCGGGGAGGAGGGGGACGCGGCCACCGACCTCGACGAGGCACGCAAGCTCATCAACGCGCTGGCCGGCCTGGTCGTGACCTCCGCACCCGATCTGGGATCGTTCCACGCCAAGCCGCTGCGCGACGCGCTGAAGTCCCTGCAGCTGGCCTTCCGCGAGGCGTCGGCCTTCCCCGACCTGCCCGGTCAAGGACCTGGCGAGAGGCTGACCGGCTCGGTGGTCTGACGCCGGACCGGTCGGGGTCGGCGGTCGGATCAAGCCCCGCTCCGGGAACCCCGCTCCGGGACCGGCTACGGCCCCACCCGCACCGCCAGGACTCCGTCGTAGACCTCCCGCAGCAACGTGGCCAGCGACATCCTCCTAGCGACCTCCGCCGCCCGCGACTCGGCCACCTCGGCCGGCAGGCTGACCGGGAAGCGCAACTCGAGCATCAGGCCCATGGGCTGAGGGTCGAGCGACGAGGGACGCAGACGAACCTGGAGCTCGCCGCTGGCCAGGACGGGGCCGAGCTCGCTGACGATCGCGGCACGCACGGCAGGGTCATCCCACGGATCGGGCCATGTCTCAGCCGAGCCGAGGCGGGCCAGCGCGACGCCCTCGATGCGGCAGGCCTGCTCGGAGCCGGCGTCGACGAGCATCGCGCGGCCACCCCCGGCGAGGACCGCGCCGGCCGCCCTGGTCGCCTCCACGGGCAGCGGCCGGGCTCGGGCATCCCACCGCAGCATCGGGGGCATCCCTGTGAACGCCAGGCCCAAGGGCATCCCGTCGGGCTCCAGGACGGAGACCGCAGCCATTGCGCGGTCGGAGCCCGCGCAAGGGTCGGTATCGTCCCCGACGAGCTGGTCGGCGTCCACCTCCAGGAGCGGGATGAGCAGCCGGTGGTGCGTCAGGCAGGTCACCACCTCCCGGACGGTCGCCGCTCCGGTCGCCCGGCGGCCAAGGACGACGGCCACCTCCCTCGGCATCGATCCGTCGTCGGACTCGAAGCTCGCCGTGCCCCTCAGGTCAGCCATGCGTCGAACCTCTCGAACCGCCGCCGGGGGTCATGCCCCGCGATGACCTCGGTCAGGCACGCAGACAGCTCGGCGGCGACCGACTCCACCCATTCGGGATCGGACTCGCTGACCACGCGGTCGACGAAGCCGAGCTGGGCGAGGGCATGGGCTCCGATCCGCTGCTCCCAGGCGATCTGCGCCGGGTCGTGCGTGCCCCCGTGCCGGATCGCCGCCGCACCCTCCGGCGCCAGCGGCGCGACCCACGTGTGCGAGCCCGCGACGATCCGGTCCGTCGCGAGCAGTGCCAGCGCGGCCCCACCCGTTCCCGCCCCCAGGAGCAGGGCCACGGTCGGGGTGCGGGCGCCCACGAGGTCGAGCATCACCCGCGAGATCTCACCCGCGATGCCAGACTCCTCGCCCTCGACGGACAGCTGCGCCCCCAGCGTGTCGACGATCGTGAGGACCGGCAGGCCCCAGTGCACGGCCAGGGCGATCCCGCGGCGGATGGTCCGCAGCCCCCCGACCGTGAGGGCCTCCTCCGAGCGTCGGTCGGTCGTGGTCGCCACGACCACGGGGGTCCCACCGAGGCGCCCGAGGGCCACGGTCACGCCCTGGGCGAGGTCGGCCTGGGCTGTCCCGGGCAGGGCCACGACGTCCGTGAGGTGCTCGGCGAGGAACTGGGACGGGTCGATCCGGTCCGGCTTGCGCGAGAGCTCGACGTACTCCCAGAGGTCGGCGGCGTTGCGCGGCGCGTCGGTCGGCTCCACCGGCATGCCGCGGGACGGGCGGGACCTGGCGCGGTCACCCGGGGCAGCCGGGTCGGCCCGGGTCGCGGATCGGGCCCCGTGCGGCCGGTCGGCCGCGGCCGCGGCTTGGCTCCCCCAAATCCGGTCGACCGTGGTCGCTGCTGGGCCGCCCTGCGGGCGGTCGGTCCAGAGCCTGAGGATCGTCGCCCAGCGCTCGCGCACCCGCTCCCACGGGACCACCGCGTCGATGATCCCCAGTCGGAGCAGGTTCTCGGCGGTCTGGACGCCCTCCGGGAAGGCCTCGCCGGTGATGGCCGCGAAGGCCCGCGGACCCAGGAAGCCGACGCGGGCGCCTGGCTCGGCGGAGGTGACGTCGCCCGCGGAACCGAGCGTGGCGAGCACCCCGCCCATGGTCGGACCACAGAGGTGGACCAGGTACGGGAGCCCGGCGGCCCGATGCTCCGCCAGGGCGGCGGCGATCGCGACCATCTGGACGAAGGCGGGGGCACCCTCCTGCATCCTGGTCCCGCCGGAGCGCGGCAGCGCCGCCAGGGGGAGCCCCTCGGCTGTCGCGCGGCGCACCGCGGAGACGATGCGCGTGGCGCAGTCCACTCCGACCGAGCCACCGAGGAAGGCGAACTCCCAGGCGAGTACGGCGACCCGTACCCCACCCACCCGAGCCTCCCCGGCAAGGACAGCCTCGTCCGGTTCGGAGCCGCTGCCGGGTCCCTCGCCGGTTCCGGATGGCCGGTCGGGCGGGGACGCGGAACCGTCGGATGTGCCATGCCAGGGGCGGAATGAGTCCGCGTCGGTGCTGGCGAGGATCGCCTCGCGAGCGGAGATCCGGTCCACGTCCGAGACGGTATCGCGAGAGGGAGAAGCGGGTCCCAACCCGGGTCCCCGGACTTGCAGGCGAAAGGCGTGGTCCACACCCCCAGAGGCGACAGGCGTGAATGTCGGTAGCCCCAGATGCGTGCGAGGCGTGGACGTCGATCCCTTCCCTGTTGCGAGGCGAGGGTGGGGCGGAACCTCGCGCCCGTTCGCGGCGATACCGCTCGCTCCCAACGCGGCCGATCAGGTGTAACCACCAACTTCGCACCCGCTTGCGTCGTTCCCGCCCAGGGTGACACGGGTCTTTCGACGAGAGCACCCGCGAGGTGTGCGGCCATCCGATTGGAGACGGCGCGGTTCGACGCGAGCGGGCGCGAAGTCTCAGGCTGGTGACCGCGCAGCTGATCCCTCGTTGATCGAAGGTGACACTCAGAGCCGGCAGGCGTGGATGTCGGTGACGATGATGCCGCGCGCGCCGAGCTCGTACAGCTCGTCCATCACGCGGTGGACCTTGTCCCGCGACACCATGGCGCGCACAGCCGACCAGCGGTCGTTGGCCAGCGGCGACACCGTCGGCGACTCGATGCCGGGCGTGATCACGCACGCCCTGGCGACCAGCTCCGTCGGGATGTCGTAGTCGACCATCACGTACGTGCGCGCGTCGATCACGCCCTGGATCCGGCGGACGAATGTCGCCACCTCTCCGTCCTGGCCGACGCCGGCCCGGCGGATGAGCAGGGCCTCGCTTGCTAGCAGCGGCTCCCCGATCGGCACGAGGCCGGCCTGGCGCAGCGTGCCCCCGGTGGCCACGACGTCGGCCACGGCATCGGCGACGCCGAGCCGGACGGCGTTCTCGACCGCACCGTCGAGGCGGACGACCGTCACAGTGATCCCGGCCTGGGCCAGGACGTCGTCCAGCAGCTCCGGGTAGGAGGTGGCGATCCGCCAGCCGGCGAGGTCGGCCACGGACGCCGCACTTCCCGATGGCACGGCCAGCCGGAAGGTCGAGGGGGCGAACCCGAGGCGCATCACCTCCTTGGCGGGCGCGCGGCTGTCGAGGAGCATGTCCAGCCCGGTGATGCCCAGGTCGAGGGTCCCCGAGCCCACGTAGATCGCGATGTCGCGGGGGCGCAGGAAGAAGAACTCGACCCCGTTGGCCTGGTCGGTGACGACCAGGTCGCGCGCGCTCGTCCCGGCGGTGTACCCGGCCTCGCGCAGGATCTCCCGGGCGGGCTCAGCAAGTGCGCCCTTGTTGGGCACGGCGATGCGCAGCATGTCTGTCCTCACTCGAGACTGGGGGCTACAGGTGCCGGTAGACGTCGTCGAGGCGGAGCCCGGCGGCGATCATCAGGACCTGTGCGTGGTACAGCAGCTGGGAGATCTCCTCGGCGGCGCGGTCCGGGCCCTCATGCTCGGCAGCCATCCACGCCTCGGCCGCCTCCTCGACGACCTTCTTGCCGACGGCATGCACCCCACCTGCGAGCAGCGCGACCGTGCCGGACGCCGGATCCCCCGCCGCCGCCTTTGCGGTGAGCTCTGCGAACAGCCCGTCGAAGGTCTTCACGGGCGGCAGCCTACCGGCCGGTCAGAAGCCCGTCGGCAGGCTGGAACCCGGGCGCTTGACGGTGCGCAGGGTGAGGGCCATCGTCAGTGCGGCCTCGGCCGCCTCACGGCCCTTGTCCTCGTGCGACTCGCTCAGACCCGCGCGATCGAGCGCCTGGGCCTCGTCGTCGCAGGTGAGCAGCCCGAACCCGAGCGGCACGCCGGTGTCGAGCGACACGCGAAGCAGCCCCGAGGTGGCGGCGTCGCAGACGTAGTCGAAGTGGGGCGTGTCCCCGCGGATCACCACGCCGAGGGCGATCACCGCGTCGAAGCCCGCGGCCGAGGCGACCTGGGCGGCCAGCGGGAGCTCGAAGCACCCGGGGACCCGGTAGGTCACGCTGACGGCGCCGGCCCGCGTGCAGGCGGCCATCGCCCCGTCGAGCAGCCCGACCATGATCTGCTCGTGCCACGAGGAGGCGACGATCGCCACCCTGAGGCCCTCACCCCGGATCCTGTCCGCGGTGGGTGCTCCTGAACCACTCATCGATGTCCTCCCATGTGGCCCATCCGCTCGCGCTTGGTCGCCAGGTAGGCGGCGTTGAACGGGTTCGGCGCGATCTCCAGCGGAACGCGGTCCACGATCTCCAGGCCGTAGCCCGACAGCCCCGCGAGCTTGGCCGGGTTGTTCGTCAGCAGGCGCATCGTGCGCACGCCGAGGTCGGTCAGGATCTGGGCGCCCGTGCCGTAGTCCCGGGCATCGGCGGGGAGGCCGAGGTCAAGGTTGGCGTCCACGGTGTCGCGGCCGCCGTCCTGCAGCGCATAGGCCGAGAGCTTGGAGCCCAGCCCGATCCCGCGGCCCTCGTGGCCGCGCATGTAGAGCACGACGCCGCGGCCCGCCTCGGACACCGCCCGCATGGCTGCCTGCAGCTGGGGGCCGCAGTCGCAGCGGAGCGACCCGAACGCGTCGCCGGTGAGGCACTCGGAGTGGACTCGGACGAGGACGTCCAGGCCGTCGCCGATCTCGCCGACCAGGAGGGCCACGTGCTCGATGCCGTCGAGCGTGCTGACGTAGCCGACCGCTCGGAACTCCCCGAACGCCGTGGGCAGCGCAGTGGTCGCCACGAGCCGGACCTGGCTCTCATGGCCGCGGCGATATCGGATCAGGTCGGCGATGGAGACCATGACCAGGCCGTGCTCGTCGGCGAAAGCGCGGCACTGCGGCGCCCGCATCATCGTGCCGTCCTCGTTCATCAGCTCGCACAGAGCACCCGACGGGCTCAGGCCCGCGAGCGTGGCCAGGTCGACGGCCGCCTCGGTGTGCCCGGCACGGCGAAGCACCCCGCCGGGCACCGCGCGCAGCGGCATGACGTGGCCGGGACGGGTCAGGTCGTGGGCCTCGGTGGCGGAATCGGACAGGACCTTGATGGTGTGCGCCCGGTCGGCCGCCGAGATGCCCGTCGCAGCCACGTCGCGGGCGTCCACCGAGACCGCGTAGGCGGTCTGCTTGCGGTCCTCGTTCACGGCCGTCATGGGGGGCAGGCCGAGCCGGTCGAGGTCGGCCCCCGGGAGGCTCACGCAGATGTAGCCCGACGTGTGCCGGATCATGAACGCGGTGAGCTCCGGCGTGGCGCGCTGGCCGGCGAAGATCAGGTCGCCCTCGTTCTCGCGGTCCTCGTCGTCGACGACGACGACGGCCTCGCCGCGGGCGAACGCCGCGATGGCCTGCGGGATGCCGTCCAGCCGGACTCCGCCGGCCGCCGAGGTCGGGGCGTCGGCCGGGTGGCTCGGAGGGGGCAGCGGTCGGGGCGACTTCGCAGCGGTGGGGTCCGTCGCAGGCGTCGGCCCGGGGTGGTGCTCCGGGCCGGTCGTAGGGACGGCGTCCTCGGCGTAGAGGTCCGGGTCCAGCGGGATCCCAGCGCGGCCGAGGGGCGGATCGGTGTGGATCATGCGCGGGCCCCGACCATGCGCTCGACGTACTTCGCGATCACGTCCACCTCCAGGTTGACCGGATCCCCGACCGCCCGGCCGCCGAGGGTGGTGTCGGCAAGGGTGGTGGGGATCAGGGACACCGAGAACCACGGCTGCTCGCCGTCTACGACCTCGACGACCGTCAGCGACACGCCGTCCACGGTGATCGAGCCCTTCTCGACCAGGAAGCGCGCCAGCTCGGCGGACACGTCCACCTCGACGACCTCCCAGTGCTCGCTCGGCCGGCGGGCCCGGATGCGGCCCAGCCCGTCGACGTGGCCCTGCACGATGTGGCCACCGAACCGGCCGTCCGCGGCCATCGGACGTTCGAGGTTGACCGGGTCGCCGGGACGCAGGGCACCCAGCGAGCTCCGACGCAGGGTCTCGGCCATCACATCGGCGCCGAACGAGCCCCGCTCGAGGGTCACGACCGTCAGGCAGACGCCGTTCACGGCGATGCTGTCCCCCCGCTTAGCGTCGGCGGTCACCAGGGGTCCGGACACTACGAGGCGTGCGGAGTCGCCGGGCAGCGGCGTCACGTCGACGACTCGCCCGAGCTCCTCGATGATCCCGGTGAACACTGCTGGTGACCTCCTCGCTGCGCAGGGACCGAACGACCCTGGGACGGTCCGGCGTGCGTCCGTCCGTCCGTGGCCCATTGTCCCGTCAGGATCCCGCCGCGGGTGACCATTGTCCTGTCACAAGCAATGTCCCGGCCATCGGCAATATTCCACCGACGGGGAATCCCGAACGCAGGGGTGATCCCGGGAGCAGCGAAGGGCGTTTGGAGTGCTATCCCCCAGGGGTCCCCTCCGCCTGCCGCGCCGGGTCCGCGCCGTGGCTGCCCACCGGGAGCACGCCCGCATCAGGGAGCTTGGCGTCCACCCGAACATCCTGGCCGACGCGAGTGACCGAAGCGATCTCCAGCCGCAGCGCGGAGTCGATCCCGGCGATCCCCAGGTCCCCGACGGCCGCAGGTCCCCCGCCGAGGAGCGTCGGGGCGAGGTACCAGACGATCCGGTCGACCAGGCCGGCGCGGAGGAAGGCCGCCGCGAGCGTGGGGCCACCCTCCAGGAGGACGTGGTGCACCTCCTTGGCGGCGAGTGCAGCCAGAACCTCCCGCGGGGACTGCTCCGGGAAGATCCACAGAGGGGCGAGCCCGTCGCGAAGGGCGGCCCCCGAGGGGATCTCCCGGCGGCCCATCACGACGCGGATCGGCTGGGCGGCTGCCGGGGCGCCCTGCTCATCGCGGACTGTGAGCGAGGGGTCGTCGGTCAGGGCGGTACCGGTGCCGATCAGAACCGCGTCGACCTCGGCGCGCAGCTCGTGCACCTCGGCTCGGGCCGCCTCCCCCGTGATCCAGCGGCTGGAGCCGTCGGCTGCTGCGACGCGACCGTCCAGGGAGCTTGCGACCTTCCAGGTGACCATCGGCCGTCCGTGCGTGACGGCGAAGGTCCACGCCACGTTGAGCGTCGCCGCCTCGTCGGCGAGAACACCTCCGACGACCTCGACGCCCGAGGCAGCCAGACGCGCCGCGCCCCCGGACGCGACCAGGTTGGGGTCGGCCTGGGCGAAGACGACCCTGCGCACGCCGGCCGCCAACAGGGCGTCGACGCAAGGACCGGTGCGGCCAGTGTGGTTGCACGGCTCGAGGGTCACGACGGCAGTAGCGCCGCGCGCCGACGACCCGGCCGCGGCGAGTGCGGCCACCTCCGCGTGCGGGCTGCCGGCACCGCGATGGTGGCCCTCGGCGAGCGTTGCGCCGCTCGGGTCCAGCAGGACGCAGCCGACCCGCGGGTTGGGACCGCGAGGCAAGCCCGGCGTGGCTGCGAGCGCGAGTGCGCGGCGCATGGCGGTCAGCTCGTCTGGCGACGGCGAGTCGAGCCGGTCCGTGCTCACAACGGTGAGACGGCAGCCGCGGCGGCTCGCAGCGCGGTGCAGGCGGCCGCCGGATCCTGCGCGCCGTAGACGGCCGAACCTGCGACGAACACGTCGGCTCCCGCCTCGGCGCACCGTTCGATGGTCTCGGCCGACACGCCGCCGTCGACCTGCAGCCACACGTCCGCTCCACCGATCAGCTTGCGTGCCTGCCGGATCCTGGGAACCGCCTGCTCAAGGAAGGGCTGCCCGCCGAATCCGGGCTCCACGCTCATGATGAGGATCATGTCGATCTCGTCCACCAGGTCGGCCAGAGCGTCCACGGGGGTCGCGGGCTTGATCCCCACCCCCGCGCGCGCACCTTGCCTCCGGATCTCGCGAGCCAGGCGCACGGGGGCACCGGCGGCCTCGAGGTGGAAAGTGACGCTACCGGCCCCGGCCTCCGCGTAGGCGGGCGCCCAGCGGTCGGGGTCCTCGATCATCAGGTGGCAGTCCAGGGGGGTTCTCACGCGGGCCAGCAGAGCCTCCACCACCGGCAGGCCCAGGGTGAGGTTCGGGACGAAGTGGTTGTCCATCACGTCCACGTGCAGCCAGTCAGCGCTGCCCGCCACTCGGTCGCATTCCCGCGCCAGGTCGGCGAAGTCGGCCGCGAGGAGGCTGGGTGCCAGCTGGATGCCCATGTCGGCAAGCGTAGCCGCGCGCGCAGTCGGTCGGCTTCGGCGCGGCCGGACCAGGTTTCTGGGCGATGCACGGGCGGATGCCAATCGAGACAGCGAACCGGTGAGCGGTACGGCCCCTCGAGGCAAAGAACTCGCGCTCAGGAGTCGCGAGATCAAGGAGTAGGAGTGGCGCGTGATCAGACGTCCGACCATCGTTCGCCGTCAGGGAGTTGGCGTCGCTCTCGCGCGGTGGCCCGGCAGGCGCTCCCGGCGACTCTAGCGCTCAGCCGGGCCCACCACGAGGCCGACGGTTGAGCGCGCGGCGGCCACCACTTGTTCCAGAGCGGCTGCCGTGGTGGTGCTGGCCCGGGCCAACACCCGGAACGAGTGGTCGCCCCCCAGGATCGGCACGACCTCAGCCGTCACAGCCGCGGAAACGAGCCCGTTTGAGATGTCGGCAGGAGTTCCGAAGCTGTCGCGTGTCCCCTGGACCACCGCCGTCCGCACGACACGGGCGGCTGCCAGCAGCTCCGGCAACCGGGAGCGGGTCCGGCCCTCCGCGCCACCCTGCCCCGGCGGATGTAGCGGAAAGGCGAGCAGGAGCAGGGCCGCAGGCTGCACCTCCCCGACGGTCCGGCACGCGACCCGCGCTCCGGCGCTGCGACCGCCCACGACCAGGCGACGCGCTCCGATGCCCCGAGCCCGCAGCTGCGCCACACAGGCCACCCAGGCACGATCGAGCGTGCTCGGGGCGCCTGCCACCCGGCGTCCGGCCACCCGCCACGGCTGCTCGACGAGTACGACCTCGACCCCCTCGGCCGGCAGGGCTGCGGCGATCGCGGCAAGGTCCGCGGCGTCCACGCCGCCGCCGGCCCCATGTCCGAGGACCAACGAGGCCTTGGGCCGCCCGCGCGGAACCGGATGCACATGGGCCCGGGCGAGCCCCACAGGCGTCTCGATCTCCCAGACGTCGGTCACCGCGACCCTCTCGCTCACGACGGCCAGCCGGGTGGTCAAGGCGAGTCCGGGGCGGGCTCCGCCGGGATCGGGTCGAGGAGGTCCTGGGAGTTGTTGCGGACCGAGTTCACCGCCGTGCTTACCGGGTACAGGGTCAGCAGGTCCACCGCGAGCCGCGCATCGAAACTCGCGTCCACGGAGGAGCCCGGGTCCAGCCAGGTCGAGTACCCGGACGGGTCGAGCACTACCGGCATACGGTCATGGAGCGCCGCCAAAGGCCCAGCCGAGGCGCACGTGAGCACGGTCACCGTCACCAGCCACTCCCCCTCCGGTGACGGACGCCAGAACTCGTACAGGCCGGCGAGCGCCAGCGGGGCCCCGTCGGCCCGATGGATGAAGTAGGGCTGCTTGCGCGGCTTGCCCGCTCCCGGGGCCGGGCCCGCTCCTCCCGCCGGACTGCCCTCGGGCGTGTACCACTCGAAGTAGCCGTCAGCCGGGATGAGGCAGCGACGCTTGGCGAAGGCTGCACGGAATGCCGCCTTCTCGGCGGCGTTCTCCCAACGGGCGTTGATCATCCGGGACCCGATCTTGGGGTCCTTCGCCCACGAGGGCACGAGTCCCCAGCGTGCGGTCCGCAGCTGGCGCTGGAGGCGCTCGGCCTCGTCGCCTTCCGCGACCGGCCGATCGACGACGAAAGCCACCTGGTCGGTCGGGGCTACGTTGAAGCTGGGGGCGGGGGCCGGCTCTACGACCGTCTCGATCTGGAACTCATCGACCAGCGTGGCCGTGTCCTTGGCAGCCGCGAACCGTCCGCACACAGCGTTCAGACTGCCACAGTTCCGCCTGCGCAGTCCGGTAGGCTGCCGCGCGTGCCTGAGCAGGAGGACCCGTGGCCCGCACCCGTGGCCCACGGACCGGTGCACGCCCGAGTGGCCGTCCCCGGCAGCAAGTCCCAGACGAACCGGGCGCTGATCCTCGGGGCGCTGGCTGACGGTCCCAGCACGATCGCCGGCGGGTTGAAGGCGCGCGACACCAAGTTGATGATCGCCGGACTCCGATCCATGGGCACCGGCATCACGACCAGTGGTGACAGCTGGACCGTGGAGCCCGGCCGGCTGACCGGCCCTGCCCACGTGGACTGCGGGCTGGCGGGCACGGTCATGCGGTTCCTGCCGGTCGTGGCCGGCCTCGCGAAGGGCGATATCCGCTTCGACGGCGACCCCCGCGCGCGGATGCGCCCGATGGGATCGATCCTGACCGCCCTGGAGACCCTCGGTGTCACGGTCGCCGACGACGGCCGCAACAGTCTGCCCTTCACGATCCGCGGCGTCGGCGGCATCCCGGGCGGCGACGTCACGATGGATGCCAGTGCGTCGAGCCAGTACGTCAGCGGCATCCTGCTCTGCGCCGCGCGGTTCCTCGGGGGGGTCGACCTGCGCCATCAAGGGCGACCGCTGCCGTCCCTGCCGCACATCGAGATGACGGTCGCAGATGCTCCGCGAGGCCGGCGTCGAGGTGAGCACGACGTTCGCGGACCCGACGGAAGCGCGCTGGGTGGTGGCGCCCGGGCCGATCCGGGCGGTCGACCGCAGGATCGAGCCCGACCTTTCCAACGCCGCGCCCTTCCTCGCGGCGGCGATGGTGACCGCGGGGACGGTCACGATCGCGGGCTGGCCGACCGCGACGACCCAGGCCGGTGCCCAGCTGCCCGAGATCTTCAGCCGGATGGGCGCCACCACGCACCTGAACGACGACGGGCTCACCCTGACCGGGCCTGGCCGGATCGCGGGGGTCGACATCAACCTGCGCGACGTGGGCGAGCTGACGCCCGTCGTGGCCGCCGTGGCCGCCCTGGCGGACTCCCCCAGCCGGCTGCGCGGGATCGGTCACCTGCGCGGGCACGAGACCGACCGGCTCGAGGCGCTGGCCACCGAGATCAACCTGATGGGCGGCAAGGTGCGGGCCAAGCAGAACTCGCTGCGGATCGCCCCCGCCGCGCTGCACGGCAGCACCTTCAACAGCTACGAGGACCACCGGATGGCGATGGCCGGAGCCGTCCTGGGGCTGCGCGTCCCCGGTCTCTCGATCGTGGACGTGAGCACCACGCGCAAGACGCTTCCGAAGTTCACGTCGCTCTGGCAGGACATGCTCAGCGGGCCGTCGTGAGGCGCCACCGGTGAGGGAGCTGGACGAGGACGACGTCCGATTCCGACCGAGGAAGGGGAAGTCCCGCCCCCGCAGCAAGGACCGGCCCGAGCACTCGGCCGGGTCGCCGGGGCGCATCGTCGCGGTCGACCGGGGTCGCTTCAGCGCGATCCTCGACGACGGGGACTCCCCGCTCTTCGCGGTGAAGGCCCGCGAGCTCGGGCGCAAGTCCGTCGTGGTCGGGGACGCCGTCTGGCTCACCGGAGACCTGCGCGGGGGCCCCGACCGACTGGCCCGCGTCGTCCGCATCGAGGCGCGCACCACGGTGCTGCGCCGATCCGCCGACGACGCGGACCCCGACGAGCGGGTCCTCGTGGCCAACGCCGAGCAGCTGGCGATCGTCGCCTCGCTCGCGAACCCGGAACCGAGCCCCGGTCTGATCGACCGCTGCCTCGTCGCTGCCTACGACGCGGGGCTTGCTCCCCTCCTGGTGCTCACCAAGGCGGATCTGGCCGACCCCGGGGCCCTCCTGGACCTCTACGCGGCCCTCGGCGTCCCGGCGGTGGTGTGCGCACTGGGCGAGGACGGGGCGCCCGGACCTACCGCGCCCGACTCCCCCGGGCTCGTGGAGCTCGAACGGCACCTGGCCGACCGGGTCACGTGCTTCGTCGGCCACTCCGGGGTGGGCAAGTCCACCCTGGTCAACGCGCTGATCCCGAGCGCGGACCGCCTGACCGGGGTCGTCAACGCGGTCACGGGCCGGGGCCGGCACACCTCCAGCCAGGCGGTCGCGATCCCGCTGCCGGGGGGTGGCTGGCTGATCGACACTCCGGGCGTGCGGTCCTTCGGGCTGGCCCATGTCGTTCCCGACCGCGTGCTGCACGCGTTCCCGGAGTTCGACCCCGCCCTGGAGAGCTGCCCGCGAGGCTGCCCGCACACCGAGGGGGCCCAGGACTGCGCCCTGGACGAGTACGCGGCCACGGGGGGCGCCGGGGATTCCGGGCCCGCTCGGCTGGAGTCCCTGCGACGCCTGCTGGCGACGCGGCCGCCGGAACCCGGAGCACGAGCCCGGGAGGCCGAGCACGGGGGCTGAGCCCGGGCCGGGATCGGCCCAGCGGCCTACAGCGCCCGACCGTAGTCGTCGTACTTGCCCGCCATCGATCCCGGCGCGCGCTGGTACAGCCCCGAGACGACCTTCAGCTTGGCCGCGCAGGTCCATGGCTGCCAGCCTCGAGAGTCCCAGATGGCCCGTGCCATCCGCACGTTGATGCTCGGGTCCAACGCCTTGCGACGGGCCTCGGCTATTCCCGAGGAACGCACGCCGATGGAGCGCAGGGCAGCCTGCAGGGTCCCGCCGTCGTTGATCTGGAACACCCCGAAGTCCCGGGAGCCGTTGGTGTTCTGCTTGCTGACCCGGTTCGCGTGCCCCGACTCGCAGCGTGAGACGGCCATGGCGTTGCCGACCTGGTTGGCGGGGAAATGCGCGCGCACGAGCTCGAGCACCTCCGCGGTGCTGGTCGACCCGCCCTGGGGGACCGCGCCACCGACGTCACCAGTCGGCGTCGCGTAGGCGTGCGCACCCGCGGCCGAGATGGCCGAGGCGATGGCCGAGTCGATCGCCCCCGCTGCGAGGGCCTCCTCCTCGGCCAGGTCCTCGGCGGCCTTTGCACGGTCCTTCTGTGCCTGGGCCAGGTCGTCCTCGGTCATCGCCAGCTGCTCGGCCGCCGCGGCCTCGGCCTCGTCGAGATCCGCGAGGGTGTCGGCGTACTCGCCGGTCGCCGCCTGGGCGCCGGCGACCGTGGGCGCCTCGGCCTCCAAGGGGTTCGCCACAGCGGGCAGCTCGGCGGCCAGCGACTCCATCGACCGCCCTGAGACACGGGCCAGCCGCTCGGCCACTGCCGCCGCCGCGGCGTCACGACCTGTGGTCGGGGGGTCCGGCTGCGGCGGACACCGGCTGGAGGGCGACTGCCACCGGTGCCTGGGCGTTCACGAACGCGCCCCCCGCCAGAAGTGCGACCGCGAGCACGAACGAGCAGGTGACATAGGCGAGCCGACCCCTGCGGATCCGGTGCTCAGCCTCGAAGT
This sequence comes from uncultured Actinomycetes bacterium, assembly GCA_963793175.1. Classification (GTDB taxonomy): domain Bacteria; phylum Actinomycetota; class Actinomycetes; order S36-B12; family CAIYMF01; genus Prado023. Next base: position 4,414 of record CAWBYT010000002.1, on the reverse strand, counting down.
CCTCGTCCTCCACGCGTGCCAGTATCCCCCACGTGGGGCCATGATCCAGCCGCGAGGTCAACCCCAATGATGGCCCACGTGCCCCATTCACCCCGGCTAAGACACGTCGATTCCCCCTCAGGCGGGGTTTGTGGCCCGCGTCCAGGGCGCCCGGAGTGCGACGGGAATGCGACGTGACAGTGCCGCCGAGACGCTTCTCAGGCCGCGGGGACGTCGGCTACGGTGGCCCGATCGGGGCTACTGTCGCCCCATCTGCAGGACGGACCAAGGAGGTAGCGATGACCATCAGGAACGTGCTCAGAGGGAAGGGCTCCTACGTCGCGACGATCCCGCCCACTGCGACGCTGGCGCAGCTCGTCGATGCCCTGGCAGAGCATCGGATCGGCGCCATGATCGTCTCCACCGACGGGGCCCACATCGAGGGGATCGTCTCCGAGCGCGACCTCGTCCGGGCTTTCCGCAGCGAAGGGGGCCTGCCCTCCTTCATGGAGTCGCACCTCATCCGCCTGGACCACGTGACGGTCGCCGAGATCATGACCAGCGAGGTCACGACCTGCACGCCGCAGACGTCGCTCGACGAGGTGATGGGGGTGATGACCTCGTCGCGGATCCGCCATGTGCCCGTCCTGGAGGAGGGGGCCCTCGTGGGGATCGTGAGCATCGGCGACATCGTCAAGGCGCGGATCTCGGACCTGGAGGTCGAGCGCTCGGCGCTGGTCGACTACGTGACGACCGGGGCGCTGAGTCAGGGAGGAGATCACCATCGCCGCGTAGTCCTCAGCCGTGGCCGGCCCCTCCAGCACCCGGCCGTCGGGCAGGACGAGCGGGATCGTCACCCCCGAGGGATCGGTCACGATCACGCTGGTCAGGCCGATCTCGTCCATGCTCGTCACCACCTGGCCCACGAGGAGCACCTGGTCGTTGGCAGGCAGGAGCGTGAAGCCGTCCGTCCTGGCGAGGACCACCTGGCTGGTGGGGCCCACCGAGGCGACCTTGAGCATCGGCTCCCCGGTCAGGGGATCGAGCAGGAGGGTGCGCAGGTCGGTCTGGTGCTCGATCGGCGGTCCGGCGGCGAGTGCCGCGAGGATACCCTCGGCCGAGCGATCGCTGACCGCCTCGCGCACACCCTGCGAGCCCCCGGCCGGACACGAAGTAGACGGTCGACTCCTTGGTCGTCGGGCTCGGGGTGGGCGTGGCCGCGACCGGGGGCAGCGCCCCGCTCGGCAGCGGCTGGGCCTGGTCCTGGACCGACACCCCGCAAGCGGACAGGACCACGAGGACCACGACGAGGGCGATCGCAGCGACGGCGGGGCGCGCGCGCGTCATGGCACGACCTCGGCGGGCAGGTCGAGGGTGAACCGGGCCCCGCCGAACGGGGACGTCCCGACCAGGACCCGGGCGCCGATGGCGGTGGACTGCTCGCGGACGATGGCCAGGCCGAGCCCCGCTCCCTCGATCTTCTTCTCCGAGACCCCCGGCCCGCGCGCGAAGGGCTCGAACATGCCCTCGACGTCGTCGGGCTCCAGGCCCGGGCCCGGCATCGTCGACGTGGATCCGCACCCGCCCCCCACCGGCGACCATGAGCACCTGCCGAACGCCCTCGCCGTGCCGGGTCGCGTTGTCGATCAGGTTCGCCATCACGCGCTCGACGCGGCGGGCGTCCGTGACCACGACGGGCCGATCCCCGTGCAGCAGCCCGGCATCGAAGTTGCGGGCGGCAAGGACCGATTCGATCAGGGCCGCGATGTCCGTGGCGTCCCGCTGGACCGGCGCCGCGGCCGTCACGCTCGAGATCTCCAGGAGGTCCAGCAGGATCCTGGAGAGGCGGCGCGACTGGGTCGCCAGGCTCCTGACCAGGCGAGCCTCGCGCGGCTGGAAGCTCGCGTTGTGCGCGTCGAGCAGCTCGGCGGTGGCGACGACCGTCGTCAGCGGAGACCTCAGCTCATGGCTCACGTTGGCCACGAACCGGCGCTCGCGCTCGATCCGCGAGGCGACCGCGACCGCCATCTCGTTGAACGAGTCCGAGATCGGGTCCAGGTCCGGGTCGCCGGTGTCCGGCAGGCGGACCGTGAGGTCCCCGTCGGCCAGGCGGCGCGCACCTGCCCCCATCCGGCGCAGTGGGCGCATCAGCAGGCCCCCCACGTAGCGCCCGATCGCACCGCCCACCACGAACGCGCCCACGCGTGAGCGCCATGAGCAGCAACGCGCCGTTGCGCAGGGTCTCCAGCAGGTCGCCCAGTGGGAACAGCTCCACGTAGAGCCCGGAGCGGGTGTACACCGCGACCGCGTAGTAGTAGTCGTCGCCGATGGCGAAGGACTGCTGGGCGCCGCCCTCGGTGAGCGTCAGGTCGATCAGCGATTCGGGGATGTCCGACGGGGCGACGGTGCTGCCCCGCGAGTACCAGACCGAGCCGACCCGCATCAGCGCCTGGGACTCGCCGACGACCGGCAGCTGGCTCAGCACCTCGCCGGGCTGGGTCCCGCCGGCGATCGCCGCGTCCACCGAGCGGCCGTCGAGCAGGGCGCGCGTGAGTCCGGCGGACTGGCGCTGGTTGGTCAGGTAGGTGCGGCTGACCAGGTAGATCCCGCTGGCGACCAGCACGGCGACCACCATCGACAGCACCGCGAAGACCAGGGCGACCCGGGTTCGCAACCCGAAGCGCAGATCGAGAGGCTCAGGCCTTGAGTCGGTAGCCGAAGCCCCGCACGGTCATCAGGTGCACCGGCTCCGCTGGATCGGCCTCCATCTTCGCCCGCAGGCGGTACACCAGGTTGTCCACGACGCGCCCGTCACCGGGGTTGCGGTACCCCCACACGTTGCGCAGGAGGTCGTCGCGGCTGACGACCCGCTCCCGGGCGCCGATCAGCTCCGCGAGCAGCTTGTACTCCGTCGGGCTCAGCGGGATCATCCGCTCGCCGACCTGCACCTCGGCGGTGTCCGGACGCAGCCGGACCTCGCCGCACTCGAGGAGGCCGTGGTCCACCTCGACGTCGCTCGCGCGCCGGATCTGCGCCCTGATCCGGGCCAGGAGCTCCTTGGTGATGAACGGCTTGGTGACGTAGTCGTCGGCGCCGGCCTCCAGCCCCGAGACGACGTCGTGGCTGTCGGCCTGGGCCGTCACGATGATGATCGGCACCCGGCTGGTCGCCCGTACGCTGCGCACGACGTCCAGCCCGTGGATCCCGGGCAGCCGGAGGTCGACGAGGAGCACGTCGGGATCCTCGTCCTGGCCGAGGACGAGGGCCTGCTCGCCGTTGGCCGCCTCGAGGACCCGGTACCCCTCGTCCTCCAGGGCATAGCGCAGCACCAGGCGGATCTCCTCGTCGTCCTCGACGACCATCACTGTCTTCCCCACGGGGGCTATTCAACCCCCCCGTGCGCCGCCGGCCGGACCCCAGTGCCGGCGAACCGCCCCATTGCGACGCAATCGGGACGCGCGCCGACAGCGCCCGCCACGGGAATCACCCACAGGAGCCACCAGGAATCACACCGGTCGCTTGAGCTGGAGGACCGGCACCCCGCCCGGGTTGTCGGCCTCCATGCGGACCTCCTCCCCCGCGACGTAGAGCCGGATGGCGTACGCCAGCTCGCGGGGATGCGTGAAGTTGATGGCGTGGGCCGCGCCCTGGAACAGCACGATCGTCACCTGCGGCGGGATGTCGTGCATCGCGCGACTGATCCGCGACCACGGCGGTCGCAGGGGATCCTCGCTGCCGATCACGACCATCACCGGGACCGGCATCGCGGTGAAGAGCTCGAAGGCGGGGAACTTCGTCATCCTGTCGAAGAGCCGCAGCGCCCGTACCATCCCGAACCTCAGGTAGTCCGGTGCGCGACCGTGAGCAGCGACCGGGGGCTCGACCAGGCCGTCGCGAGCCATCTGGAGCAGCGCCTTCCCCAGCGGTCGGTTGTGTGGTCCGCCGGCCAGCCCGACCATGACGGCCTTCGACACCTTCTCGGGAGCCTCGGCGATCAGCTCGATGGTGATCGCACAGCCCAGGGAGTTGCCGACGACGACCGCCTGCTCGATCCCGACGGCATCCATGAAGTGGTTCAGGGACGTCCCGAGCTCCTCGATGCCCATGTGGTGCTTCGGCTTGGGGCTCCGGCCGAACCCGGGGAGATCCGGGCAGGTAGACCCGAAAGGAGTCGGTGAGTCGCCCGGCCGTGGGCAGCAGGTAGCTGCCCGAGATCGCGAACCCGTGCTGGTGGATCATCGGCGGCGCATCGACGGGTCCCCCGACCCGATAGCGGATCCAGTTCCCGTCGACGAGCACGCTGTTCCAGGTGAAACCGGTGTCCCGCACGGTCGAATCCTGCCACCCGGGCTCGGTCGCTGTCCGACCCACGAGCGGGCCTCGCAGCCGACCGCATCGCAGCGAATGGGCCCGCTGTGGACGGCCGCAGCGGGAC
>CAWBYT010000001.1:0-5552 GCA_963793175.1 uncultured Actinomycetes bacterium | reverse complement strand
GCGAGCAGAGCTGCCGCTGGCCCGGCGAGCTCCCGGACCCAGGCTTTGGTATCGCTTCTGCAGGCACGGGTAGTCGACCTCCAGGGCGGTCAATCGGCCCATCGCGACGAAGGGGTACGAGATGCGGGCTGTCGTCTGGAAGGGTGAGCACCACGTCGCGGTCGAGGAGGTCGCCGACCCTGTGATCCAGGAACCCACCGATGTGATCATCGAGGTCACCTCGACCGGGATCTGCGGCTCCGACCTGCACCTCTACGAGGCGATGGGGGCGTTCCTTGATGCCGGGGACATCCTCGGCCACGAGGCGATGGGACGCGTGGTCGAGGTCGGCTCGCAGGTCACGAACGTGTCCGTCGGGGATCGGGTGGTGATCCCGTTCAACATCTCGTGCGGGGCCTGCTTCATGTGCGATCGGGGCCTGCAGAGCCAGTGCGAGACCACGCAGGTCCGCTCCGAAGGCTCAGGAGCGGCGCTGTTCGGCTACACGAAGCTGTACGGGCAGGTGCCGGGCGGACAGGCGGAGTACCTGCGCGTGCCCCAGGCGCAGTACGGGCCGATCAGGGTTCCCGATGGCCCGCTCCGATGACCGCTTCGTCTATCTGTCCGACGTGCTGCCGACGGCGTGGCAAGCCGTCGCCTACGCCGATGTGCCCACGGATGGGACGTTGCTCGTGCTCGGACTCGGGCCGATCGGCGACATGTGCACGAGGGTGGCCAGGCAGCTGGGGGTGGAGCGGGTCATCGGGGTGGAGCGGGTGCCCGAGCGGGTGTCGCGGGTGCAGTCCAGGGGCGTGACCGTCCTGCAGATGGACGCCGAGGACGAGATCGTGGAAGCGGTCCTCGACCTGACCGACGGCCGCGGCGCCGACGGCGTGATCGACGCGGTCGGGATGGAGGCCCACGGCTCGCCGTTGGTCCGGGCGGTCCGGGCTGCCAGCACACTGCTGCCCGACGCCGCCAACCGCGCGATGATGCGCACCGTCGGGGTCGACCAGCTGGCAGTGCTTCGCACCGCGATCGCCGCAGCCAGGCGCGGCGGCACGATCTCCATCGTCGGGGTCTACGGCGGCGCGGCAGATCCGTTGCCGATGCTGACCATGTTCGACAAGCAGCTCCAGCTGCGGATGGGGCAGGCCAACGTCAAGCGCTGGATCGACGACATCCTGCCCCTCACGCTGGACGACTCCGACCCCCTGGGTCTGGAGGGCTTCGCCACTCACCACGTGCCCCTGACCGACGCGCCCCAGGCCTACAAGGACTTCGCACGCAAGACCGACGGCGCGGTGAAGGTCCTGCTCCAGCCGTAGGGCCGCACCACACCGGAGCGCTCGCCGTATGACATCGGGCCTGTGGGGTAGGAGAAGTCCGGACCCTGACAAGCCCCCGCGACCAAGCGCGCGCCCCCAACCGCAAGCAGGAGGAAACATGGACCAGGATGTCGTCGACTTGATCATGCAGGACCATCGCGAGGTCGAGAGGCTGTTCGCAGAGCTGAAGGCCTCACCAGAGAAGCGAGCCGGTCTGGTGCCGGTCCTCACCACCCTGCTGACCGCGCACAGCCGTGCGGAGGAGGCTGAGGTGTACCCGGTGGCTGCCGATGAAGCGGGCAACCCGGATGATGTGGCGCACAGCCAGGAGGAGCACGTCCTCGCCGACCAGCTGCTCGCCCGACTCGCGGGCACGGATGCCGATGCGCCCGAGTTCGAAGACGCGCTCGACGAGCTGGTCGAGGCAATCACCCACCATGTCGGCGAGGAGGAGAGCACCGTCCTTCCGCACATGCGTGCGAACCTGTCCACGGCACGGCTGCAGGAGTTGGGCGTCGCATTCCTTTCCAGCCGAAAGGAGCATCTGGGCGAGCAGCCCGGCGACATCCGGAAGTCCGAACTCCTCCAACAGGCCAGCAACGCGGACATCGGCGTGCCGTCGAGCGCCAGCAAGGAGCAGGTCTCGAAGACGTTGCGCAAGGAGGCGCAGGGGGCTCAGTCCTGAGGCGGGCGAACGCCTCGGCAGCGAGCGCAGACACTCGGGCGTAGGGCCGACCTTCTGCCGCAAGTGTCTGCGGGGAAGCCAGATGGGTGCCATGACAACTGCAACCCTTGCGCGTGCTCAAGGCGCCTACTACATGATCACTGGCGTGTGGCCGCTGCTGCACATGGGCAGCTTCGAGGCCGTCACCGGGCCCAAGGAGGACGACTGGCTGGTGCAGACCGTCGGAGGACTCCTGGTCGTCAACGGTGCCGTGCAAGCGTCGTCTTCGGCCGACTCGCGGGACGGACAGCGGGCCGCCCGGCTCATCGGGCTGGGGACCGCCGGGACGCTCATCGCCATCGACGTGGTCTACGTCGCCAAGGGCCGCATCCGGGCGATCTACCTGCTCGACGCGGCCGTGGAGGCCGGCCTGATCGCGGCCTGGCTGGCCGTGCGCCGACATTCGGTCGGCCGGGTGAGCGGCACTGCGGTCGCGTCTGCCTGACTCCGCTGCTGGGTCGACGCGACCACGGGCCCAGGGCTCGGACCGCGCCGCGATGCGCTTCCGGGCCGTACGTGGCCGGCCGGTAGGCTGGGCCGCCTTGAGGGCGGAGGCTCCGCCCGCCTGCGCAGGAGGCACGGATGATCCAACGGACGCTGGTCCTGATCAAGCCGGACGGCGTGGCCAGGGGCCTGATCGGAGATGTGCTGTCCCGGATCGAGCGCAAAGGCCTGCGCATCGTCGCCCTCGAGTTGCGCACCCTCGACCGGGCGACAGCTGAGTCGCACTACGCGGAGCACGCTGCCAAGCCCTTCTTCTCCGATCTGGTCGACTTCATCACGTCGGGACCGCTAGTGGCCGCCGCCGTCGAAGGGGAGGAGGCCGTCGTGGGCTGGCGCACGATGATGGGTGCCACCAACCCGGTGACCGCCGCGCCCGGAACCATCCGGGGCGACCTGGCCACCGTCATGCAGGAGAACGTGACCCACGGCTCGGACTCCCCGGAGTCGGCCGCCCGCGAGGTCGGCCTGTTCTTCCCCGGCCTCGGCTGACCCGCGGACCGGCCGACCAGCCCCTGGACGTCGCCGGTCACATGGATCGAGCTACCAGCACCGACCGAACATCCCGAGGGGAGAGCGCGGTGGCAGACCCGACCCGGAACCTGTTCGCCGGTCGCGACCTGGCGATCGACCTCGGAACCGCCACGACGCTGGTGTACGTCCGTGGCGCAGGAATCGCGCTGGCTGAGCCGTCGATCGTCGCGGTCTCCGCCGACACGGGCGCCCTGGTCGGGGTGGGTAACGACGCCAAAGCCATGCTGGGCCGCACCCCGGAGCACATCGTGACCGTGCGTCCGCTGCGCGACGGCGTGATCGCGGACTTCGACAACGCCGAGCGCATGCTGCGCCATTTCGTCGGGCGGGTGCACAAGCGCAGCTTCTGGTCGCGCCCGAGGATCGTGGTGGCCGTCCCGAGCGGGATCACGGGGGTTGAGCGCAGGGCGGTGCGCGACGCCTGCTACGCCGCGGGCGCACGTGAGGTGCACCTGATGGACGAGCCGATGGCGGCGGCGATCGGTGCGGGCCTACCGGTCCACGAGGCCACCGGGTCGATGGTCGTGGACATCGGCGGCGGCACGACCGAGCTGGCCGTCCTGGCCCTGGGTGGAACCGTGACCGCGATGTCGGTCCGCGTCGGCGGCGACCGCTTGGACGAGGCCATCATCAGCTACGCCAAGAAGGAGTACTCCCTGCTGATCGGGGAGCGCACGGCAGAGGACGTGAAGATCGCGATCGGGTCGGCGTTCCCCTCCGCCGACGAGCCGGGGGCGCAGCTGCGTGGACGCGACCTGGTCACCGGTCTGCCCAAGACGGTCGACGTCACCGCGGAGGAGATCCGCTGGGCCCTCGACGAGCCGGTCCAGGCGGTCGTCGACGCGGTGGCGGCGGTTCTCGACCGCACCCCTCCGGAGCTGGCCGGCGACGTCCTCGCCCGCGGGATCGTGCTCACCGGCGGGGGCGCGCTGCTCGCGGGGATGGACCGTCGACTGGCCAGCGAGACCGGGATGCCGGTCACCGTCGCCGAGCATCCGACCCATGCGGTCGTCCTGGGCGTCGGACGTGCCGTCGAGTCCTTCGATGCGCTGTCGCGCGTCCTGATCGCGGAGCCGCGGCACTGATGGCCTGGCGCAGCACCCGCGTGCTCGTCGGGGCGGCCGTGGCCATCGCGATCCTGCTGATCCTCGTCGACGTCCGCGGGGCGGGGGGGCCCACGCAGGTCCTTCGCAGCCTCGCCGGATCGGTGGCCGGTCCACCGGAGCGTGCCCTGGCCTGGGTGCGCGTGCGCGCTGACGAGCGCCTCGGCGGCTCGGCACAGGACCACGTCCGGATCGCGGAGCTCGAGTCCCAGCTGGCGCAGGCGCGAGCAGCCGCCGGTGCCGCAGCCGCGGGGGCTCTCGACGAGTCGGATGCCCGGGAGCTGGCCGCCCTGGCCCCGTCCGCGGGATTCGCGGCCGTGGCCGGGCGGGTCGTGTCGGTGTCCTCCGGCCAGGATCCGACCCGGTCTGCGGCGATCACCGCCGGGTCCGGCGACGAGGTACGCACCGGCCTCGCCGTGCTCGGCGTGGGAGGCCTGGCCGGGATCGTCAGCTCGGTGTCGCCGAAGGTGTCGACATCGCGACTCCTGGTCGATCCCAGCACCCGGATCGCGGCACGGGTGGCCCCATCCGGCGAGGTCGGGGTGTTCACCGGGACCGGCGGCGGGGGCAGGTTCGAGCTGCTCGATCCCCTCGGGAAGATGGCCGCCGGTGACCTCATCGTCACGATGGGGACCCCCGGTGGCGACCTGCCCGCCGATCTCCCGATGGGGGTCATCTCGGCGGTGACCGGCTCGTCGGCTGCGCTCACCCGAGCGGCGGAGGTGACCCCGGCCGTGGACGACTCGACGCTCGACCGCGTGTTCGTGCTCGTCCCGGTGGCGTCGGGGTCGGAGGTACGGCCGTGAGTCCCGAGGCGTGGTCGGCGGGGGCGTGGGCACGGTTCGCCGCGGGCCTCGCGGGGCTGGCCCTCGTCCAGGTCAGCCTGGTGAACTTCCTGCCGACGCCATGGGCGGTCCCCGACCTCGTGGCGGTCGGCGTCCTGGCGATCGCCGTCGCCCGCGGACCGCTCGCCGGCGGTCTGCTGGGCGCCTGGGCCGGCCTGGTCCTCGACCTCATACCGCCGGCAGCCGGACCTCTAGGCGGCTGGATGCTGGTCCTCGCGCTCGCCGGGCTCGCGATGGGCAGGGTGTCCGAGACCTACCGGCCCGGACCCATCGCGGCCATGGCCATGCTCGCCGCCGGGGTCGGCTCGGTGGTGCTGGCGCGGGCTGCGGTCCTGGCCTTCGCCGGTTCGGCGCCGGGCGTCCCGGTCCTCGGGGCGGCGCTCGGAAGTGCGGCCTGGGCCCTGGTCCTGGCTCCCGTCGGACTGCTCGCCATGACCCGTTCCACCCGCTCCCCGCAGGCATCGGTGCGGCAATCTGTTCGGCCGGGGGACGCCCGCTCCGGCTGGGCGCAGCAGACCCGCCCGCCCGGGGGGCCCGG